>CAVUAO010000003.1:0-1110825 GCA_963739515.1 uncultured Chloroflexia bacterium
TCCCAGTCGCGGTGCCCGTAAAAGACTGATAGGATAAAAGGAGGAAAAGGTCGAGTTCCTAACCTTTCTCCGCATTAAACGTTAATATTAATGTAACATTTGCATTAAATAATAAATAGTGTTTTTCCACTGCACTTGAACTCTATATCAGGAGGCTTCGATGAAAAATTCCAGAATTCTTAAAATATTCAGTATTGCCGTTATCCTGTCGCTGCTGATGTTGGCCATCCCGGTCCTGCCGGACCTGGCCGCGGAATCCCATCGTGCTCAGTCCTTCATCGGCAAAAGTTGGCGATCGAGTGAATTACACGGGAAGCGGATACGTTCAGGTAGCGGCAGTATAAACTGTATCTTCGATATTTATATATCAACCAAATGACCACCTGAGCAATACTATCGATTTGCAGGTAACCCGCTATAAAAAGGTGGTGTTGGGCTCTTACATTGATCTCGATGGCACCTTTTCAGGATATTTTAATGCGCCCGCCACCCTTAACGAAGGTACGGTTGGTATCGCTTCTCCGCTTAATCTAACGGCGGGGCAGAGTTATTACGTATACGCGACCAGCAGATATTCCGACCCACGACCCCCGGCAAAATTTATCAGAGCGATAGCCAGTCTCACAGTGACGCCCGGCGCGATACTCAACCCCCTTCCCCCCTCACCGGGGCAGTAGGTGCCGACATTATGATTAGCGGCGCGAACTTCCGGCCAGCACAACGCTGGTTTTCACGTTTGACGTAGTGACGATTACCCCGAAAGCAGGAGACACCAGCACGCGCTCAAGTGGCATTTTCCTCACCACCATAACCGTCCCTGCCACCGCGGCGACGGGTTCACGCACCATCACGGTGACTGCCGGCACAACGACCGTTCGGCGACTTTCGGAGTGACGGCCAGCGCTACTCTGGACCCGGTTTCGCCACCATGGGAGCAGCCGGTTCTGATGTTACCGTTAGCGGCGCGAATTTCCCGGGCAGCACCGCATTAGTTTTTAAATTTGATACGGCGGCGATAACTCCCAAGTCCGGCGATGCCTCGATACGCAGCAGCGGCGTCTTTATTAGCACGATTACCATTCCCGCAACCACCAGGCCGGAGCCCATACGATTACCGTCACTGCCGGCACGGGCACGGCAACGGCGACCTTTACAGTCACGGCTACTGCTCGACTCAGTCCCTTCTCCCCCACTACCGGTCCAGTCGGTACTGACGTTACCATCACCGCGCCAATTTCCTGGTAAGTTATCCGATTATCTTTAAATTTGAGGGTACTACTCTGGCGCCGAAATCCGGGGACATTAACACCAGTACGACCGGCGGCTTTACCTCTATCATCACTATTCCGGCGGGCACCGCCGAGGCAGTCATACCATTTCGGTTACGGTAGGCACCGTGACGCATACGGCAACATTCACGGTGACCGGGTCGTCTACGCCCACCCCCACAACCCCTCCGTCAAACGCCGTCCTGAACATTATAACCAGCGGCGATACAATCGGTTCTCAGATGCCATTACCGGCGCCTGTTTTACAGCTGGCGCGGATGTTACCTTTAAGTATGACGATATGGTGATGCTCACGGTCAAAGCAAATACCAGCGGGCAGGTTAGTCAAAATTTCAATGCGCCAATAAACAAACACGGTGAACATACGATAACCGTCAGCGATGGTACTCATTCTGGTACAACCAAATTCACCGTGGAATCGCAAGCCCCACCCGTGCCGCCGCAACTGTCACCCGCAACAGGGGCTAAAGTAAAATCGCCGATGAAATTCGATTGGCAAGAAGTTACCGATGCCAGCCTGCCGGTTACCTACAATTTCCAGATAGCTTCGGACAATACCTTTGCCGCCAGTTCGATATTGCTGGACAAAAAAGCCTGGACAAATCAGACATAACCCTCGCCACCGCGGATGAGCTCAAACTGCAGGGTCAGTCGGATCCTTATTACTGGAGGGTGCAATCCGTCGATGGCGCTCAGAATGCCAGCGCCTGGACCAGCGCCGACCCGTTCTATGTCGGCAGCGGCGGAGGCAGCACTTCCTCCTTCCCCAAGTGGGTCTGGCCTCTAGTAGGTAGTGTCGGAGGGCTGTTACTATTCCTCATCGGCTTCTGAATCGGCCGCCGTACTGCCTTCTATTATTAACTAAATAACCTATGTTCAATGTCCCCTCTCTTTCTGATATCGAGCGAAGGAGAGGGGACTGTTTTATTTAACTCAATTCAACTTTACAATCGCCAGCCGTAAAGGTCAGGCTGACAAGGTGTCCAGCGATATGGTAATGTCTGCCAGATTCGGCAGATGGAATGCACTCAAACTCAGGTTAAAAAAGCGGCTGGGGATGGACGTGTAATCATTTCATTCCCCCTTGACTCCCCTGACAAGCTCGTCTATCATGCGTATACACTACTATTGCAAAGGAGTCACGCCCATGCCGTCATCGAAATACGAAAAATACGTCGTCAGGAAACCAGCCATTGTCACCAGTGATTACCGGGATGAAATTCCGACAACCGAGAAAATACCCATAGCAGCCCGGTGGACACCGGCCCCCGCGTGATATTCTCGCCCGACCGCGTCCAAGAAGGCCACTCCATCGTCGAGTATGGCATTATCTCCGGTGACGTCATCATCGGCGAGGGCTATATCACCGAGCCGCACAAACACGACTACGAGGAGATTTTCCTCTTCCTGGGTACGGACCGAAAGACACCACCGACCTCGGGGCAGAAGTCGACTTCTGGGTGGGTGAAGGCAAAGACCGGGAAAAAATCCATTTCAACACCTCATCGAGCATCTATATCCCCCCGGGCACGGTACACTTCCCTCAAATATGGCGGAACGTTAAAAGACCCGTGATGACGATCGTCATCATGCCCACATCTCAGAAACGCATCATCAAGCCCGTCTCCGGAAAAAGCAGGGCTGCTAAAAAATAGCAGCGGATGTTGCCGCTCCCCTTACTCTTGTCTCGGGAGAGGGAAGATGGTTTAGTATCTTGTAACCAGAGTTTTTCACTCCCGCAGCGCGGAAATCCCTAAAGACTCGTCCGGCGGCGCTTCGGAGCGGTTTACCGTCACCAGCGGCTCTATTTTATCCGGCCAGCCCGGCCCCACGTACCCGAACATCCGCACCATCACCTGGTCCCGGATGCGGTCGAAGTCTTTAGCCGGCACGGTATCCGGTTCGGGAAAAGGCCATTTCATGCGCTTCTGGGCTTGTCCCGCGTTTACCCCGGAGCCGTGTATGTCCGCCGCATGGACGATACAGTAAGCCAGCGTCGCCCCGGCGTCCTCGGGAGGTATCGGGCCATACCATGCCCGTACCCGATAATCGATGCCGGGAGCACAAAAGTCTGCCGGCTTCGCCAGTCATCAGGCGTGCGCGGTCTCCCCACCAGCGTCGGGACGTACATGAACACCGCCACGCCGGTATCTTTAACCGGACCCAGCTCCGCCGCCAGCGACATCATCATCGAGCTGGTGGCCGCTTTAACGGCGCAATAGTTGCCGGGGCCCGAAGGATAGCGGAAAGCGGTAGCGATATAGGTCACCACGCCGTGATGCCGCTCGACCATGCCCGGGACGAATGCCTGTATGCCCAGCAGCGCCCCCCTCACGGCTACTTGATATTGTTTATCCAAAGCCTCCACCGATGTCTTTAAAATGTTACCCCCGAGGGACATGTCCATGGCGTTATTGACGAGGATATCCACTTTCCCGAAGGTCTTGAATAGCCTCTTTGGCCATGGCTTTCATGCTGGCGGCATCGGAGACATCGGTCGGCACGTATAACGCGGTGCCGGGCTTATTCTCCCTGTCTATCAACGCCGCGGCCGCCTTTCCTGTCTGCTGGCTTCTGCTGGCGATGACTATCCTGGCGCCGAGCCACGCCAAGCTTCTCGCCGTGCCTAAGCCGATAGTTCCCGCGCCACCCGTCACCACCGCTACATCCCCTTTCAGCGCATTCTTAGCTAAGCCAGTCTTGTCCATCGCTAGCGGTGCTATATCCAGATGATTTGCCATGACATCTCCTTTATCCTGGGCGTCAGCATGAAATCAATCTAATGGAAGAAATGCAAGCGCTATCTAAAATGATTATGCCCGGGCTTTAGCTTTCTCCCGCCTGGCTTTCCTGGCGGCCGCGGCTTTAGCCTTCTTCGCCTCCGCCGCCGCTTTATAAGCCGCCATCTGGGCCGGGCTCGGACCCCCATGGGTCCTCTCCACGATGGGTATCTTGATGCGTTTCTTTAAAGCGGCGATATAGATATCCTTCGACGGGCAGTCGGCCGCCATGCAGTTGCCCAGATGGATGACCTCCGCGCCATGCTGCACGAGGCATTTCGCTTGCTTCACTATCTTATCCGGCTTGCCGTGCCCGCAACCCCCGCACGTGTCGAAACCCACTAGCTCTATCTTTTCGTACCCCTCGAACTTGCCTGTTTTATTCGCCATCGCCGGAAAGCAGTTCCAGCCCGCGCAACGCTCGCTGTTTTCGTGGCAGCGTATAATCCCTATCTTTACCATACTTCTCCTTTCTCCGAATTTATTGCCTACATATTAGCATAAAAAACAAGGGGGCACTAACGCCCCCTTTTCCCCACCTTTTCAGGAATAGATTTTCACTCCCGCTCTTCCCCTCTGGCGCTCCTGGCGTTAGGTGCGCCCCGCCTCATTCACCAGAGCCAGACTCATAGAAAGTCGTCGTGGCCCTGAGAGGGGTCCACGTAAAAGTTCATCGTCTGGCTGGGACGATAAATGCTCGTGGCATTTTCCATTTCAAACCAGAATTCCTGATATTCTTCGCGACCGTCGCTTTGATAAACTTTTAGCCGACCGGAGTTGATCGCCGCTAGCAAATTGAACCCCAGTTCGTTTTACTGGATGGGTGAACGTAAACGACATCACCCGCGAGCCTAAAGCTCTCGCAGGAAAGACGCCACCGGTTCGCCGATGCCCGTCGCATCCACAACCATTGGCGGCAATGCCAGACATTTTTCAGAATATCCACGAGCTGGGCATAAAGCTCGGTATGCTTTCTCCCTGTCCAACAATAATGCTCGACGATATTTATCTGCGGCTCTTTAACGACGTCATCCCCGGCGGAAACTCCAGCTCCCCGATAGTCACCACGGTGGCATCCCGTTTTGGATTTACTGTCAGGGGATTCTTCAAGTTCCGCCTCTCCAGCCAAGTCGATGCCGGCGATATAAATCTTGCCAGCCTCCCCTCTCCTTAAGCGGGCGTGCTCGCCCTGCAACTGCTCCCGTTGCTGGGCGTTCAAAAAACCGCCCCCGCCCTGTATCGGCAGCAGGCGGTACTGCGTCAGAAAAAGCGGATGGTTTCCCCCAGTCTCTCCCTTTCCGCCTGCACGTAAGCAAGGTAGTCCGGATTGTACTTCGCCACCTCCTCCCAGTCGTAGCGGAAGTGGCGCTTAATGCCGTCCTTCCGCTCCAGCTCGAGGTTGGTTTGCTTGACCTCTTCGAGCAGAGTGGTATCGTCCCAGGTAGTGCCGTAAGAACCGTGGTGCAGTTGGTCGTGGCGCCCATCGGCTTGAACTCCTTAGTGTATTTCTCCTTGCTGACGTCCTGCGATTCGTCGATTTCCAGGAGGAGGTGGGCGGTATTGCCGACGACGTTAGCCGATTCGTCCGCCGAGAGGAAGATGGCGCGGGCGTTGCCGAGCCGGACGATATAGCCGAGCTCCGATTCCCAAATCCCGTCGAAGCCGGCGTCGTTAAGCCGGTCCTTAAGCCGCATCATAGAGATAATCGTCTGCGGCTTAAAGGTGGGCGAACATTTAACCAGGTTCGGGCTCCGCCATGAAGCAGGTCAGCAGCAGCAGCTCGAGCTGGGCCGAGAGTTCGTTTTTGCCGCCCTGCCGGGCGATTTCCACGGAAAAGGTCAGCCCCTTTTTCCCGAAAACACTATCGAGGATGGCTACCGCCATTTCCTGCTGGTACGGCCTGAGCCGATGGATGACCTGTTTTTCTGCCATGATTCGTTATTCGTTTTTTTTATTTTTCCGGTTTTTTTACGTTTAACTTGTAGCTGTTATTCGTTTTTCGTTTTATGGTAAGTCAGCTTCATTTTCCGTGTTATTCGTTTTTCGATTTATGTTAAATTAGCCGGTAATCTTTTTGGTCGCCACCGCGGTGCCAATGTTCACGCCGAGCGGCACCAAAACGTCCTTGACGACATTGCCGATAGCATCCTTGAGCCCCTTATGCTGCGTCGCGGAAATCTGATAACGGGTGCGGACAAGTTTTTCCAGGGCGCCGGCGGCCTTTACCAGCAGCATGAGATTCCTTTCGTCCCCGCCGGAAATCGCCTTCTTTATTTCCAGGCGCAATAAAGCGATTTCTTCATCGATGCCTTCAATACCAACCGCAAAAGTGAAATCCAACCTCTCGGCTTCATCAAATACCCTGGAATAAAAACTATGTTTGGCAGCGTTCCGGTTACCTTTTTGCCCGCCCTTTTTTGGTCTTGTTTTCTCGGTCATCCGCTCTCACCCCCTGATTGAGAACTCTGGCGGCGGCCAGAATGATAGTATGCGCCGCCAGGTCCCACCGCTCTTTCTTCAAGGCAACTTTCAACAGGTTCATAATCCGTACCCCCTTTTTCCATGGTGATATTAGCACATATGTTCGGCTATTGCTACGGGATTTTGTCATTTTACAAAATCTATCCCCCTTAATCCCCCTTTCCTTCGACAGGCTCAGGACAGGCTCTTTGCGAAAGGAAGAGGGAGGAGAGAGGAAGAGGGGTCGTGACCCCTCTTAGACGCCCCAAGTACAAACCCTTCGACAGGCTCAGGGTGAGCAGGGTCGGATTCTCACATTCGTCCCGATAGAATCGGGACTCCCTCAGAATGACAAGGGGAATAAAAGGCGGGTTTGATATTATCCCCTACCCGTTATACAATACGGTACAATGGCCGTAACCAGACAGCTTTACCAACTCCAGGAAATCGACATCCACACCGAGCAAGAAGAACAAGCCCTGGCCCTGAAAAACAGTCAACTGGGGAAAAGGGAGGCACTGGACAACGCCCAAAACCAGCTTACCGCCGCCCAGCAGCACCTCAAAGAACTGACGCAAAAGCGCCATGACGCCGAGTGGGCAGTGGATGACATCGGCAGCAAGATAGCCGAGGCGGAAAAACAGCTCTACGGAGGCAAAATCACCAATCCCAAGGAGCTAGGCAACCTTCAGCACGAAATAAACACCCTGAAAACACACAGCGACCACGCAGAAGACAAGGCGCTGGAAATAATCGACCAGTTTGAAATAGCGGAGAAGAACGTCACATCGCTCAGCCGGGAGCACCAGAAACTGGAAGAAGAATGGCATATCCAGCAAAAACAGCTCGCCGATGAAATAGAACAACTCAAGAACTCACTCACCGAGCTCAACGAGCAGCGCCACCGGCTGGTGGAACAAATCGACGCAGCCGCCGTCAACCTCTATGAAAAAATCCGGCCGCAAAAGAAACAGGCGGTCGCCAAGGTCGAGCAGGGCATCTGCCGCGCCTGCCGCATCTCGATATCGGCCAGCACGCTCCAGAAAGCCAGGAGCGGCCAGCCGGTGCAGTGCGGCAGCTGCGGGCGCATCCTGTTCATCTCCTGAAGGCAAATTTGAACTCCAGAAAAGTGATCATCAACGCGGACGGCGCTTCCCGGGGCAATCCCGGCCCGGCGGCCATCGGCGCCACCATCAAAGACCAAGCAGGAAAAATACTGGCCAATATCTCCCGCAGCATCGGCACCACGACCAACAACCAAGCAGAATACCAGGCCATTATCATCGCCCTGGAAAAAGCCATCAACTCAGGAGCGAAACAGGTAACGGTAAAATCAGACTCGGTGCTGGTGGTGGAACAAATAAACGGTCGCTACAAGATAAAAAACACGGCCCTGCGCCCCCTTTACCAGAGGGTGGTACAGCTTACCGGGTTGCTGGAGAGCTTTGCCATCAGCTACATTCCCCGCGAGCAGAATGTCGAGGCGGACGCCCTGGCGAACAAAGCGCTAGACAGGGGCTAAGCTAACCCATTTTTTATGGTGGGTTTTTTACACTCACCCCCTTTAGAGTAATGTAATCTATCCCCCTTTAATCCCCCTTCCTTTGATAAAGGAAGGGGGAGGGGAAAAGAGGGGCTGGCGCCCCTCAGGGTGAACCTTCACTTCATGGTGACCTCAGTGGAACCAGGATGAACCCCTCTTAAACGCCCTGTTTTTTACGGGGGAGAGATTTTGAGAGGGGGCGGAGCCCCCTCTTTTCTTACTCCCCTCTCCAGCCAATAATAACCACGATTTGTTTGATAAAACAGGCTGGAGAGGGGATAAAGGGGTGAGGATAAAGACGACAATGCGTTTAACGGCCAAATGCCGGTGGAACCATCGCAGGCCGTATTGACTATCCTTTATCTCTCCACTACACTAATAACGGGTCAAGTAAACCGGGTGACCGCCCCGATGCGCTAACGCTTATCGGGGAGGAAAGTCCGAGCTCCGCCGGGCAAGATGCTGGGTAACACCCAGGAGGGGCGACCCTACGGAAAGTGCCACAGAAACATACCGCCCTTCCTCTGGAAGGGCAAGGGTGAAATGGCGAGGTAAGAGCTCACCGGCTCCGATGCGAATCGGAGGCCGGGCAAACCCCATCTGGAGCAAGACCAAATAGAGGGACGCAGGGACGCCCGGCCCGTTCCCCGGGTTGGTCGCTTGACCCTTCCGGCAACGGAAGGGCTAGATAGATGGTCACCATCCTTCCCGAATGGGAAGGACACAGAACTCGGCTTACAGATTTACTTGACCCGGCTTTTTACCCCGCCTGACCGGACGTAAAAAAGGAGAACACCAAAACATGTCCAAAGCCAACCAGCTCATGACGGCTTTGTGCTCTTTATCGTTGTCGCGCTGACGTTCGCGGGGGGTTACGCCTTCGGCATTTCCCGCAGCCCGCAAAACGTTACCACCACCGCCAACCTGACCGTGGAAAAGCGCGATGCCATTACCCAGGTGTGGGACTATATCTTTGCCGACTACGTCGACCAGTCCAGGGTGGACTCCGCCAACCTGAGTCGGTCTGCTATCGAGGGGATGTTACAAGCGCTCAACGACCCCTATACATCGTACCTGAGTGTGGAAGAATATGCCTTGAGTAAAAGCGACCTGCAGGGAAATTATACCGGCATCGGCGCTTACGTCACAGTCAACAACGGACAGTTCACGATTATCGCGCCCATCGCCGGTTCGCCGGCGGAAAAGGCGGGCATCAAAGCCGGCGATATCGTACTGGAGATAGACGGCAAAACAACGACCGGAATGAGCCTTCCGGAAACAATCATCAAGGTCCGCGGCCCAAGCGGCACGTCGGTGAAGTTGCTGGTACTTCATGAGGGCGATACCCAGCCGGTGGAAATCGAGGTAATCCGCACCACACTGGAAATGCCCAGCGTCCACCTGGAGATGAAGGGCGAAATCGCTCACATCACCATCAACGAATTCATCGCGCACACGGCCGACCAAATAGGCGCGGCCATAAAACAATTGACGGACGCCAAAGCCAAGGGCATTATCCTCGACCTGCGCGGCAATCCCGGCGGCCTGCTCGACGAGGTGGTGGACGTCGCCAGCTTCTTCCTATCCGAAGGTGTCGTCGTCCAAGTAAGAAGCAATCAGGGCAAAATGACGACACTCAACGTGAACAAGAACAGACCAACCACTAACCTGCCGATGGTCGTGCTGGTAGATAAATCCAGCGCCAGCGGCAGCGAGGTTCTCTCCGGCGCCCTGCAGGACCGCGGCCGCGCCACCATCGCCGGGACAACGACTTACGGCAAAGGCAGCGTCGACGTGCTTTATCCTTTGAGCGACGGCTCCGGGCTTTACATCACCATCTCCCGCTGGCTCACCCCCAACGGCCGGCTCATCGAAGGCCAGGGCATCAAACCGGACATCGAACCGGGCGTTACCGGCGAAGAAGAGGTCCAATGGGCCATCAATTACCTGACTAAAGGCGGAGGATAAAGCATGGCCGGCACGACCCTCACCGTCAACAACGCCAAAATTTCGATAATACAGGGTGATATCACGCGCCAGGCGACCGATGCCATCGTCAACGCCGCCAATTCCAGCCTGATGGGGGGCGGGGGAGTCGATGGGGCCATCCATAGAGCCGGCGGCCCGGCCATCCTGGAGGAATGCATAAAAATCGTGGCGCGGCAAGGACCGCTGCCGACCGGTCGAGCGGTCATCACCACCGCCGGCAAAATGAAAGCCGGACACGTCATCCATACCGTGGGGCCGATATGGCACGGCGGCTCACAGGGAGAAGCCGAGCTTTTAGCCAGCGCCTACCGGGAAAGCCTGAAACTGGCCGGCGCCAATAACCTGGCCAGCGTATCCTTCCCCTCGATCAGCACCGGGGCCTACGGATATCCTATCGACCAAGCGGCGCGGATAGCTTTAAAAACCGTTAAGGATTTTCTCGCCCAGCCCGGGCCGATTAAAGAAGTTGTCTTCGTTCTGTTCGATGAGAGAACGTTTAAAGCCTACGCCGACCGCCCTCTAAGGAAATCTGGGAAAAAAATTTAACTTTAAGAAGTGGAAAATTTTAGGATATGAACTTGTTTAAATCATAATTTCCGCTATTGAATTTGACAATCTTTACCCAATTTATATTACCTTTGTCATCACAATATTCATCAATAAAAGATTTGGTGAACCGATTTATCACCCTGCTTTTTTCCTTTGTGAAATCCTCATTATGCTTTTTTGCCCTATAACCTATGGGTTCAATTATATCGGTATACAAATTTTTATTCTCACTTATTAAATACCAGAAGTTTTGACCAACAACTTTGAGATAACCACGAACGTAGCTAGTTTTTGTCTTGCCGTAGCAAATACCTAAAACTGGCTGTACATTTATTCCCTGCTTGGATTGCTTTACTCTTACAACTGCATTTTTTAAATTTTTCTCAAGTTGGTCTTGTTGCCCGCTATTTCCCCAATTTGTTCCAGATTTAATAGATACTACATAGTGAATACTTTTATTAAAAAACTCCAGATCAACTCCTGGAGCTGTTGATTTATGCCCATTGCAGGTCTTACTAGCTATAAAAACAGCAAGGTCTTCAAGAAAATCGCCAAAGAGCTTCTCCTCAGATGAAGAAAGAAATGCTTCAAGTAAACCAGATACCAATTCACCAGCAGTTTCAATATTTTTAGCTTTAAATAAATATGGATTCTTTTTAAGAAGTTTTTCCAATTTTAATTCTTCCAAGGACTTTAATCCGTCTCTTATGAAAATCAACTATGTTCTTGTTAACATATTGTCGTACTCTATCTAAATTAATAGTGTTCATCTAATTTCCTTATTTTCCAATATTAAGTGGAAATAACTCGCGTTGAAATTCCGCCTTAGTTACTAGACCATTTTCTGGTTTCCGCAATACGTTTTCTTGCCAACTCAATATATTCCATATTGTTATCAATTCCAATATACTCTCTTTTTAACTTTATTGCTGCTACTGCGGTCGTACCAGAACCAATGAAAGGGTCCATAACAACATCGCCTTCTTTAGTAAATAGCTTGATAAACCAAGCGGGTAAATCTACAGGGAATGTCGCGCTATGATTTTTATTTGAACATTCAGTGGCAGTATGTATTACATTAGTTGGATATACTTTGTTTCGCCCAACCCAATTTAATATTTTCTTACCAAAACCACTTCCAACTTTTGATTCATCTCTCGTTTTATCCGTTTCACTTAGATTAGCTAATCGCTCTTTAGCCCAATCTCCAACTGGAATCATGACTGCTTCTTGGTACATATCAAATTTCTTTTGTTTGTTGAATTGAATTAATCGTTCCCAGTTATCTCTGAATCTGTTGGGCCATTTTCCTGGATAAGAATTTTTCTTATGCCATATAAATTCTTCAGTCCAAAGCCAACCTTGTTCTCTCATTTTTAATATCAACTCAATAACATATGTATGTCTTTCTCCATTTACTACTCTTTCTTTTATATTGAGTATAAATGTTCCTGATGGTTTTAATACTCGAAGAAATTGCTTACTTTTTGGTAGAAACCAATTTATATAATTGTCAGGTTTCACACCACCATAAGTGCCATTTCTTTGGTCTGCATAAGGCGGTGAAGTAAAAATCAAATCAACAGAGTTGTCAGGAAACCCCTGTAATATTTCTTCACAATCCCCGTAAATAATTCTGTCCAATAATAACCATTGATATTTTCTTTTTTCCATTCTCTATTTTAGATATATTTTAGACGTTAGTTAAGCCCTATGCAACCATAAAACATGAAATATTTTTCTTTTCGCCCCGCTATTAACCTTTTAACTCTGACTTCTGAATATTAAACTCCTTTTATTGATATGTGATATGATATATGAAAACTCGGGGGATAAGCTCAGATGCTGGTCGTAATGAAAAACGACGCCACCGAAGAACAGGTGCAGGCCGTCATTAAGGAAATCGAGAAAATGGGCTACCGCGGCGTGCCCATGCCGGGCGCCCAGAGAACAGCCATCTGCATCATCGGGAACAAGGGGCCGGTGGAAGACTACGCAGCTGCTGCGCCATGGAAGGCGTCAAAGAGGCCATCCCGGTCACCAAGCCGTACAAACTCGTCAGCCGGGAAACCAAGCCGGAGTCCACGATGATATCCATCGGCGATGTAAAAATCGGCGGCGGGGAGCCGGTCGTCATGGCGGGGCCCTGCGCCGTGGAGAGCGAAGAGCAGGCGCTCACCATCGCCCACATCGTCAAAAAGCACGGCGCCCAGGTCTTCCGGGGCGGCGCTTTCAAGCCGAGGACTTCCCCTTACAGCTTCCAGGGGCTGGGGGAAAAGGGGCTGAAGATACTGGAAAAGGTGCGCCAGGAAACCGGCCTGCTCATTGTCACCGAGGCCACCGATAACGAAAACCTCAGCCTCGTGGAGAAATACGCCGATATCATCCAAATCGGGGCGAGGAACATGCAGAACTACTCGCTGCTGCGCCTGGCCGGGCAGACCTCTAAAGCCGGTACTCCTCAAGAGAGGGCATGGCCGCCACCATCGACGAGTGGCTCATGGCGGCCGAATACATCATGTCGGAAGGGAACCGGCGGGTCATCCTCTGCGAAAGGGGCATACGCACCTTCTCCGATAATACGCGGAACACGCTGGACTTGAGCGCCATACCGTCCATCAAAGAAGTCAGCCACCTGCCCATCATCGTCGACCCCAGCCATGCCGCCGGACGGCGGGACTATGTCATTCCGCTATCGCGGGGGGCTATAGCCGTGGGCGCGGACGGCCTGCTCATCGAAGTCCATCACGACCCCGCCCACGCCCTATCCGACGGAACGCAGTCGCTTTATCCGCAGCAGTTCGAAGAGCTGATGAAGGAGATAGAGCGCCTCAAGCAATACTTGTAGTTACCAGTTACGAGATGTTGGACGGCGTATCGGCCGACGGTAGTGGAGACAAGTCCGAGGGGCTGACGGCGTGATAAAGCGAAGCTATAGCCATATAAATCCACATAATAGAGATAATCACGCCGAAGAAAAAGCAGATAAAACCGGCGATAATGATGGGAATCGCCAGTAAACCGATGAGAAAGACCTTCCAGAAATGGCCCTCGGTCAGGCGCCAGCTTTCTTTCAGGGCTTGAAGTCCCCCCAATTTTTTATCCATCACCAGGAAAGGGACAAAAGCCATCTTGCAGTAAAAAATCATGATGATCAGGAGCGACGCACAACTTATCAGCGCGTAAAATACGGCGGTCACGGCGGTGGCACGGTCCAAGAAATACCAGCTATATAACAACAAAATCCCATCAATAACGATAACCACTAGAGACAGCAGGAAACCCGCCAGGACTGCGCCCTTATAATTATTGAAACCGTTAAACATATCCGTTATTTCCACGTTATCGCCGCGGGCGGCCTTGAGAAATGCCTAAGCCACACCGAAACCCAGCGGCAAGAGGACAAGCCAGCTATAAATATAGGCGATAACGGTGCTGAAAACGGCGTAATATCCTGAAGACGTTAAATCACTGTTTAAGGAAAAGAACACGACCCACTGGAGTATCCACAAGACAAAGGAAATGGCGAAGTAAATAACCCCGATTAAAAACAATTCCAGGAAGTGTTTCCAGAGCTGGTTCCAACCATTGGCGTAGGACGAGATTACCCCGGGAGACAAAGTATTTTCCAGAGGCCGGCCGCAGTTGGCACAATACCTGGCATCCGGAGAATTAGACCTGCCGCAATGACGACATCTGACTAGCATGACTATCCTTAACTTAATTAAAGAGTATAAAGACGGCTGTTTACGTTTGTCAAGGCGGTATTGTTCGGCATCAGCCTGAAGAAGGTTTCCTTGACAAGGGCAGTCGGTCATAGTAATCTATCATGCAATACAAATCCCAAAAGATAAGGAGTTTGACATGACGACGTCGGCACAACCGTATCCGGTGAACATCAAGGGAGACCTTTCCGCGCCGCCGGAGCGCGGCTGGTGGCTTATCAAATGGCTGCTCGGCATACCCCATTACTTTATACTTGTCTTTCTGGCGATAGCCTTTGTCGTCGTAGCCATCATCGCCTTCTTCGCCATCCTGTTCACCGGCAAATATCCCAAAGGCTTATTCGATTTTAACGTGGGGGTATTACGCTGGGGGTGGCGCGTAGCTTTTTACAGCTACGAGGCGCTGGCGACAGATAAGTATCCCCCTTTCAGCCTCGACCCCGACCCCAACTACCCCGCCGACCTGGAGATTCCCTACCCGGAGAAGCTTTCGCGGGGTCTGGTTCTGGTAAAATGGTGGCTGCTGGCTATCCCGCACTGCATCATCGTCGGGCATCTTGACCGGGGGATGGATGTGGGGCACTGCAAACACACAATGGCATATACATATATCAGGTAATACTTTATACGTACACGGTGTACAATACAGCAACTGGCACCGGACTGATATGCGTCCTAGCGATTTTGCGGCGGTCTACCTCCTATTTGCCGGCAAGTTACCCTAAGGACATGTTCAAGCTGCTGATGGGCATGAACCGCTGGGTAATACGCGTGGTGGCTTACGATCACTGATGACGGACGAATACCCGCCTTTCCGCCTCTGGGATGACTAGGGAAAACGCTGGCATTTGGGACAGATATAGGTGCCGCGGCCGCGGACGACGATACGCTCGATAGGGCCGCTGCAACGGGGGCAGTTTTCCCGACGCCGTGGGCGACCACAAACTCGTCGTGGGCGGTGCCGGGCGCGCCTTCGGGCCGGATATAGTTGCGTATACTGGCGCCGCCTTTTTCCAGGGCTTTCCGCAGCACGTGCCGGATGGCGGTGTGAAGCCTTTTAATTTCATCACTGGGAGCTTTCCGGCTGGTTTTAAAGGATGAATTTTAGCCTCAAAAAGTGATTCGTCGGCATACATATTGCCGATGCCGGCGATGCGAGACTGGTCGAGGAGGACGGGCTTTACCGGCGCCGTGCGATCCTTTAAAATCTCCGCCAGCACGGCGGGGGTGAAATTTTTTTCGAGAGGCTCAGGGCCGAGCATTTCGTTCACGCCGGTCTCGTCTTCAGCCAGCCACATCACCCCGAATTTACGCGGGTCGCGGAAATGGACGGCAGTGCCATCGTCCAGATAAAACACCGCCCGTGAGAATTTATCGTCCGACGGGTTGACCAGCAAAGAGCCAGTCATTTTCATGTGCATGACCAGGACGCCATCGCCGGCGAGGTGAAAAAACAGATACTTGCCGCGGCGGGAAAGACGGGTAATTTTCCGACCGATAACGAGTCGGCGAAATTCATTTACTGATGGACGACGCACCATTTTATTCCAGAAGATATCCACGCCTTTAATGGTGCGGCCGAGGACGTGGGGCGAAAGCTCGTTTTTAATGGTCTCGACTTCAGGGAGCTCAGGCATTTAGCTAGTAATCCTCCGTCGATACATTTTTTAGACCTCACCCCCGTGTCCCCCTCTCCTGACGAGGCATGATGCAGGAGAGGGGGAGGATATTGGAAGAGGGGCTTCGCCCCTCTTAAATGCCCCATAACAACAAAGGGCTGGCGCCCCTCTTAGACGCCCTGTTTACTTCATCTCGCCCCAGTTTTTACCGACTTTGGTATCGACTTTGATGGGTACAGTCAGCGTCACGGCCGACTCCATAATATCCGGCACAATCTTACGCATAATATCCATTTCGTCGTCCGGGACCTCAAAGACAAGCTCATCATGCACCTGAAGCAGCATCTTGCTTTTCAGCCTGCGTTTTTCCATCTCGCGGTAAAGGTTAATCATCGCCACCTTGATGATATCGGCGGAGGTGCCCTGCACCGGCATATTGATCGCCATGCGCTCGGCGGCCTCGCGCACCTGGCGGTTGGCCGAATTGATATCCGGGATATAGCGCCGGCGGCCCAGCAACGTCTCCACATAGCCATCCCGGCGGGCTTTCTCCTTGGTCTCATCGAGATATTTCCGCACGCCCGGGTATTTTTCAAAATAGGCTTTGATGAACTTGCCGGCTTCCTCGCGGGAAAGCTCGGTAGCCTGCTCCAGACCGTAGTCGCTCATGCCGTAGATAACGCCGAAATTGATGGTCTTGGCAAAGCGCCGCATGTCCGGCGTCACCTGCGAGGTCTCCACGCCGAACAGCAGAGCAGGCCGTGGCGGCGTGGATATCGGCGTCATCGCGGAAAGCCTTAAGGAGGTTCTCGTCCTGAGAGAGGTGCGCCAGGGCGCGGAGGTCTATCTGGGAATAGTCGCCGGCGAGGAGGCAGGCGCCGGGCGGGGCGATAAAAGCCTGCCGGACCTGCCCGCCCAGCTCCCCGCGCACCGGGATGTTCTGCATATTGGGGTCGGAGGAGGAAAGCCGGCCGGTAGTGGTGCGGGTCTGGTTAAAGCTGGTATGGATGCGGCCGGTCTTCGGGTTGACCAGAGCCGGCAGGGTATCGATATAGGTGGACTTTATCTTGGTAAGCTGGCGGTATTGCAGGATTTCGCCGACGAAGGGATGAACGCGGACGCAGCTCTTCCAGGACGGAGGCCTCGGTGGAGTAACTGGTTCTTGCCCTTGCGCGACGTCGGCAACTGCATCTCGTCGAAGAGCACCTTGCCCAGCTGCTGCGGCGAGTTGATATTGAACTCGTGCTTGGCTTCCTCGTAGATTTTTTTCTCCAGTACGGCCACCTGCTCGCCGAGGCGCCGCGACATTTCCACCAGAATACCGAGCAGTCCACAGCCACGCCGTTCCTCTCCATGAGCAAGAGCACCGGCACCAGCGGCATCTCGACGTCGTTAAAGAGCTTGGTCAAGCCCTGCTTATCCAGTTCTTGTTTCAAACATACCCGCCAGCCGGAAAGTCATATCGGCATCCGCGCCGGAGTAATCGGCGGTCTTTTTAATGCCGACCTCCGACATGGGTATCTGCTTGGAGCCCGTGCCGATAAGGTCGGTGATGGGCGTCATCTCGATGCCCAGCTTGCTGAACGCCAGCGCCTTGAGCGCCAGGGCTTTTTCGCCCAGCAGGTGGGCGGCAATCATGGTATCGAAGGCAGGCCGGCGACAGTTGATGCCGATTTCCGCCAGCACCATCATATCGAACTTGGCGTTATGGGCAAACTTGGGGATACTGGCGTCCTCAAGGACAGGCTTGAGACGGGCGACGACCTGCGCCAGCGGCAACTGCTCCACTTCATCCAGGAGGGTATGGCCGACGGGGATATACCAGGCTTGACCCTCCGCGGCGGAAAGAGAAATGCCGACCAGCGGGGAGATCATGGGGTTAAAGGTCGGTGGTCTCCGTATCAAAAGCGAAAGACCCCGACGCAGCGACAGGTGGTCGACCAGTATCATCGAGGTCAGACGCCGTGGCGACGATACGATAATCGGCGGGGGCGGCGCGGTTTGACCTCAACCACGGACGGTTCGCCTGCAACTTCCGGCAAGCGGGGCAGGAGACTAAAAAACTCCAGCTCGCGGAACAAATCGGCGGCCTGTTTGACGGTCGAACCGGGTGACCCGGGTATCTTCCAGGTCCAGCGTCACCGGCATATCGGTCACGATAGTCGCCAGCTCCTTGCTCTGGCGGGCGGCGGCTCGTTCTCCCGCAGCTTCTCCTGAAGTTTGGGCGGCGTCGACTTCGTCCAGATGCTGATAGATATCCTCGACGGAGCCGAACTGCTGGATGAGCTTGACGGCGGTCTTTTCGCCGATGCCCTTGACGCCGGGGATATTATCGGAGGGGTCGCCGACCAGAGCCTTATAATCGGCAATATGCTCCGGGCCGACGCCGTACTTCTCGCGGACGGCCGCCTCATCAAAGAGGGCGGTATCGCTGAAAGCCCGGCCAGCCTTGGGATAAAGCACCTTAACGCGCGGGGAGACCAGCTGCATGGTATCGGCATCGCCGGTGACGATAACGGTATCGACGCCAAGAGCGGCGGCCTGCTTGCTCAGAGTGCCCAGGACATCGTCAGCCTCATATTTTTCGATTTCAAAGAGGGGGATGCGGAAGGCTTTCACCATCTCCTTGACGCGGGCAATCTGGCTCCCCAGCTCCTCAGGCATGGGCGGGCGCTGGGCTTTATAGCCATCGAAAAGCTCGTGGCGGAAGGTGGGGCCCTTTTTATCAAAGGCGACGGCGAAATGGGTGGGCTTGAGCTCGTTCAAGACCTTGAGCAGCATCAGGGCAAAGCCATAGACGGCGCTGACGACCTCGCCGGTGCGGGAGATGGTGAGCGGGGTGGCCTGCCGGTTTTTCGCGGCCCCGAAGGCATGAAAGGCGCGATGGACGATAGCGTTGCCGTCAAAGAGGACCAGAAGAGGGTTTTCCACGAGCTAATTATAACAGAGCGGGGGGAGAAAGGGGTAAGGTGAGAAATACTAAGCACTAAATTCTAAATACTAAACAAGCACGAAATTCAAAGGGGAAAAGGGGAAAAGCGGGAAATCTACGGGCTAAGCCGCAGATGAGACGAGGGTTCTCCTACGCTAAAGCTACGGAGGATAAACGGCGCGGGTGGCCCTCCTGCGCCAAGGCTTCGGAGGATAAAGAAAAGATAACAACCGAGGGGCGGGGAAAAGGGGGATGAATTCCAGCCAGAACTGGAATGACACAGCGATGAGATTGCCACGTCGTCCTTCCACAGGAAGGACTCCTCGCAATGACAGACCGTACCTACTCTAGCTTTTACCGGTATCTTTAGTAGCCCGGGAAATAAGCTCACCGGCCTTATCTTTAAACTGTCCCGCTTTCTCTTTCAAGATAGCCCGGGTCTCTTTGCCGGCTTTGGGGGCATAAAGAAAACCAATGGCCACGCCGGCAACCGCGCCAATAATAAAGCCGATAAGGAAACTGCTGCCACCCTCTTTTTCCGCCATGTTAATCTTCCTCCTCTTCTCTCCTGAAAAATCGATTGACCAGGCCGATAGCCTGGCGGCAGCCCTGAACGAAAGTGATGACCTGCGCCACAGGCCCGGCCATTTCCGTCTCCATAGTGGAAGTAATTTTAGCTACCATACCGGCGGTTTTCTTCATAGAATCGAGGACAGGCCTCACGCGCCGATAAAATAAACAGGCCAGCACCGTCAGAATAATCAGCGCCGCCGTCGCGCCCAGACAGAAGATACATATCGTCAGGTCACGAAACCACTCAATATCCATGGCCACTACCCCCATTTCTCAGAGTCAATATGCGCATTGTAACCCCGCGCAATGTTAAGTATCAAGTATCAAGAGTCAAGTGTCAACGAATACTAGACCTGGTAATCCACAACCTTACGGTCGAGGCGGAGATTGATAATATAATCGCCCACCTTAATATGTTCGGGGTGTTTCTGGTATTTCTTGAGGTCGGCGACACTATCGAATTCAGCACACAGGGCGATATCATAAGAATCGGCGGAATCGTTAAAATTAAAGCCGACTTCCAGAGTCTTCACTTCCTTGATTTTCGATTTAAGACCCTCAAGCTGCGCCTTTATCTTTTCCGCGTTCTCCTTTTTGTTAGCGCCCTCGGCGAAGTCCTTGAGCTTCCACATGACGATATGTTTAATCATGACTCTTTTTTCTCTTCTATCTTCTCAACTTCGATGGTACACTCGGTTACCAGGGCCGCGAAGGCGCCGACCGCCGCCAGGACCGGCGCGGCGACAATGCCTAAAGCCGCCACGGGCGCGCCGACGCTCAGAGGAATTTCGATGATCGTCCTGCCCTCGCGGATGAGGCGGACACGGCGGATATTGCCCTCGTGGATGAGCTGTCTGAGCTTTTGCACGACCTGGTCGCCGGAAACGGTAAATTTTTCAGTCTCAGCCATAGACACCTCCCGACTAATTGCATATTAGTGAAGCGCTCAGAGGTGTGTCAAGTTTGAACGTCGCAATAGCCATTTTTCCATTGACAAAAGGACAAACAAGGTTTATATTTAAGTTCCTTGAAATATTTAGAGGCGGAGTCGAGACATGGCAGCAGCTAACGGCGAAGATAAACACCCATTTATGTCAAAACACCTGATTCTGGTACTGGCACTATTGGCCACGTTACTGATTACGCTAATCCCCATTTTCGTGGTACTCAAAGGTACCGACCTCAAAGATACATTGGCACTTGCCTTCGGCACTTTCGGGGCGTGGATCGGGGCGGGCGCCGCGTACTTCTTCGGACGGGAGAATATGCGCACCGCCACAGACTCACTAATCAGAATGAGCGGGCACACACCGACAGAGATACTAGCCAAAACGACATTGCGGGAAATGAATCCAAGACAAATACCGGATAAATTTCATCTAGACGACAAAGTAAAAAAATTGAGCGAATGGTTTAAGAAAAACGTAGAAAATTATTTTGTGCTGATAGTCGATAAGGACGAAAAATACCAAAATACATTGAATGAAGAAGCCTTATACCGGTTCATCAATAACGAAACGGAGACGAACGCGAACAAGAAGTATAGTGAAATCAGAGACGCCTTCAATGATAAAAATATCCAAGATGTTATCGAATATATCAAATCGCAAAAGAAGAAGGAGCTGCAAACTCTGGTCGAATACGGTATACCTTTAAACGAAGACACCAAAGCCTCCGCCGCTAATGAAATTCTGGAAAATCAAAATAAAAAGCTAGCAATAGTCGTCGACGCACAAAATCAGCCTACGGGATTCATCACGACATCCGATATCAGGCGACTGCTGACCAGAGAGGGCTAAAGAAGCGAAACCAGATATTCCTTGAGCCAGGTCAAAGCGGCGACGGCGGCGCTCATCTTATTCTCAGCGCGGTCGCCGTGAAACTCATACTTACGATTGAAGGCGCCGCCGCGATGCGCCAGGCCGAGATAGAAAAGCCCCACCGGCTTGCCCTGAGCCGCGCCACCGGGTCCGGCGATACCGGTATCCGCCAGGCAGATATCCACATCCAGCTTCTTACGACCGCCAGCGGCCATTTCCTCGGCGACCTGCGGGCTCACCGAGCCGTATTTTTTAAGCGTGGCGGCACTAACGCCAATGACTTTAGTCTTAATCTCGTTGCTGTAGGCGACGACCGACCCCTTAAAATAGTCTGAGCTGCCGGGCACGCCGGTGATAAGGTGAGAAATCAACCCGCCGGTGGCCGATTCCACCGCGCCGAGGGTCAGCCCCTGATGCCGCAGTAAATCCCCGATTTCCCAGGCAATATCAGCCATAAACGATGCACCTTTCTTCATAACCAGGGGAGGACATTACGCCGGATAAAATCGAAGTTATCCGCCACCCTATCAGAGCCAGTGACGATACCCATGTGGCCGGGCAGGAGATACTCGACATCAAGCAGGGACAGGGACTCGATGGACTTTCGCAACTGGTCGCCATCGCCGCCGGGGAGGTCAACGCGGCCGGTGTTCGCCTCGAAAAGGACATCGCCGCAGACCAGGACTTTGGCCGCCCTATCGTAAAAGCAGACGCAGTCCGGCGAGTGACCCGGCGAAGGAATCATTTCCAGTTTGATGCCGCCGCTCTGCAACCCGCCGGCGTCCAGGAGATAGTCCTCGGTAAATCCCAGCGGCTCGATGCCGAAAAGTCGGGCGCCATCGACGACGACCAATTGATAGTTCTGTTTCTGGACGGGGTGAAGGGCGATTTTCGCCCCAGAGAGCTTTTTAAAAGCCTCATTGGCGCCGCAATGGTCGATGTGCAGGTGCGTATTAACGATAGTACCGATATCCGCGGGGTCGAGGCCGTCATCGCGCAGACCGTCTATCCTGGCGTCCAGAAACTCGATGCTACCGGGGTCGATAATGATGCCGGGCTTGCCGGCGATAACATAGGTATTGCAGTCCAGCATGCCCTGTTCCGGGTACAGGTATAGATTATTTATCAATTTCATGCTATATTATCTCCAAAGCAATCAAATACCATCAGACAATTATATAATAATAAAAGCCGGAGAATAAACCGACAAGGAGGCCAACACATGGGACTAATCGGGGCAATCCTGGGAGGCATCGGCGCAATCGCCGCTGCGATTGGCGTAATCGTCATCCTGGAAGTATCCGATACGCCCATCCTCAGCGATAAACTCACGTGGGGGTTCTGGTTCGCGGTATCGGTGATACTGTTCCTGGCGGCGATAAGCTTCCTGCTGGGACGCGGACAGAACCGCGACTAGCCGACGCAAACTCCACGGAGAAAGATTGACCGAAAAAAGTCGGTCCGGCCGCCGATGGCTGATGGTAAAGGTGTTTCCCAGCGCGGGCCGTAACGAAATAACGGGCTGGCGCGACGGGGTGCTCCAGGTCAAAATAGCCGCGCCGCCGGAAAAGGGCAAAGCCAACCGGGAACTTACCGATTTCCTGAGCGGGGAGCTGGGGGTAAAGAAGTCCGCCGTGGCTATCGTGAAGGGGCAGGCGGGCCGCAATAAAAGCATCACCGTTGAAGGGATGAGCCGTGAAGAGATAATAAATAAGCTCAAAAACCAAAGCTCAAAAGTTAAAACCAGAGGTTAAAAGTCAAAACTGTCACCATTCGACAGACTCGGGATGAGCGGGTGAGATTGCTTCGTCACTACGTTCCTCGCAATGACAATGCCTGAAGGGAAAATCCTTCGACAAGCTCAGGATAAACGAAGAGGGGGCTGACGCCCCCTCTTTTTATTTCTCTATTTACTAGGCCTTCTTCTTCCTCTTACGCCACCAGGTGAAGTAGAGAATCAGCAGGATGGCAATCCACAGCGGGCTGAAATAACCCAGCCAGATAAACAGATTCACGAAGAAATGTCCTAAAGCCACCAGCCCTTTCCAGGCGCTATTGGCGGTATTGCCCGCCTCCCAGGCGGCACTCACGGTAATATAGTCTTTTCTCGTAAAATCGGCGGTGTGCTCCTTATCGTCCTTGATATTCAGGGTAACGGTATAGATGCCGTTATCGCGATAGGCATGGACGGGATTAACCTCGGTGCTGGTCTGGTCATCGCCGAAATTCCACTCATAAGTATAAGGCGAAAAGCCGCCGCTGACGGTCGCCTCGAACTGGATGCCCTCGTTTTCCCGGGCGGTGCGGGAATACGCCACGAACTCCACCGAAAGCTTGGACTGCTCCAGAGAGGCATCGATAGAAGACAGCGCGGCACTCTGCTCCAGGTACTGCATGCGGCCCTTGGTCTGCTCGATCTGTCCCCGGGTAGAGACCAACTGCTGCTGGACCTTCAGAATTTCTTCGACGGTACCGGCCTTGGTCATCAGCTCCAGCAACTGCGTTTCACTGGCCTCGAGGTTGCGCAGCTGGGCATCAAGGTCGACATACTCCTCGGTCACGTCCTGGCCGGAGGTCGATTCCGACTTAACGTCGACGGACAGGTCGCGCAGGGCCTGCAGGGCTTCATTAAAGCGGGCGGAGTCCACCCGGAAACTGATGCTGGCGAACAGACGGTTCTGGTCCTGGCCCACATTGGAATTGACCACATAGCCGCCGAAAGAATTGGCGAGATCGCCGATCCGGGCGAGGGAATCGGAGACGTCATCCACGACCAGCGCCAGATAAGCCGAACGGATGACCATACGCCCGGGGATAGAAACATCGCCAAAATAAACATCACCTGTCGCATGGGGAACAGACAAGGTAAATTGAGGAGGATTCGTGGTCCTCGGGGTAGCGGTGGGACTAGGCACGGGGGTTTTCACCCCCGAACCGGCAGAACCGGGCACCTCATTATAATACGGCGGAGATGGCGTGGATACCGCCTTACCACAGGCGACCGCGGCCAACAGGAGGACAAGCAGGAGTAAACCAAGTACCAGCTTTTTCATATCAGCCCCCTTTAAAGAGAACCTTCCTGCTTATTATAACGCTAAAAGCAAGGAAAGGTTGGTATAACGGTGGATATTTTTTGTTGGAGGAATAATGAAAAGTCAGCGGCTGATTATTTTCCGGACCAGGGCGCGCTTCTCTTTATAATCGTTAATGATTTTCCTGCCTTCATCGGTGAGGCGGGCATAACCGCCGCGGGCACCGCCGGTGGACTTCACGACGAGCGGCGCAGGCGCGAGCCGGTTCATCGCCTCAACCCAGAGCCAGGCGTTGCGGTAAGCCAGGTTCATCGACCGGGCAGCCGCGGATATCGAGCCAAGCTGGTCGATGCGCTCCAGAAGCGTAGCTCTCCCCCACCCCATAAAAAGCTTCCCGTCTTTTTCCAGCCAGACCTTGCTCCGCACCACAATGCCGGACTCCGGCGGGTGCCCGGAGCGAACCCCGTGCTTGATGCCGAATTCCGGAATTTTATTCTCCGCGGGTCTATTTTCTGGCATGCCGAGAAGCCCCCCGATTTCCTATGTTATCAGCAATATAGCACTCCGTCAAATAAAGCTAACGGCGGCGGCTTTTTCCGAACCCGGCACGGTTTTTATAGCCAGAAAGGCACTATTGTGATTTTTTTGTGACTTTTTTGCCGCATTTTGTGATGTATTTTGACTACAGGTTATCCTATTATATGAATGATACGCAGACTTCGTAAAAAACACATCAAATACACAGGGCAGCACAACTGCAAAATAGAAAAGGAGCACGTTTTTGCCGAGAAGAAACCAGCGCCAGAACGTCCGGCTCACGTCACGGGACATCGCCGACTACTGCCAGGTGAGCAAGAGCACGGTGCTCGAATGGATTAAAAGCAATCGGCTAAAAGCCTTCCGACTTCCCAGCGGCCATTACCGCATCGACAAGAAAGACTTTAGAGAATTCCTGGAAAAATGGGACATGCCCATCAACACCTGGCTGTTCGGCGAAAAAAACGAATGAGGAGATAAAAATAGCGAAATCGGTCGCGGTATCTCGACTGTCGTCTTCTTTACCCGATAAAGGAGAACCAGTAAGTGAAGAGTTCGAACGCAAATGAAAGCCTGAGCCCAACCCGAAGCCCCAATCCATCGTATAACAGCCGGATGGAAGCCATCGCCTGCGGGGTGCAAGCCCGCCTCGAAGAAAGAACGGGATATTCAAGAAAGATAACCGATGAGACGGTCGATATCGCCAGGACGCTGGGGGTGGCGGACCGAGAAATCGTAAGATGGGTGAACCAGCGCCAGAGCCAGCTGGCTGACACCGAGGAAAAAATCCGGGGAATCAAGTCCATCGTTTACCGGGCCGGGCAATAATCGAAAAATAATCCAATTTTAAACGCATTTTTATCTTTATAGTCTTTTAGACTATCTTGCGGCGATTATCTCCTTATTATTTTCACATTCATCTTGATAACCTCACCATCTCAACCTCACCCCCTTAATCCCCCTCTCAAACTGTTTTATAGTCAATAATGCGCTATTTTTTTTGTTTGAGAGGGGGAGGAATGGAAAGAGGGGCTAACGCCCCTCTTAAACACCCCTATGAAATACAGGAGAGGGGGAAATGGAAAGAGGGGCTGACGCCCTTCAGGGTGAGCCCTCAGGATGAACCCCTCTTAAACTCCTCCGTATAAGTAAGAAAAAAATTATGATGTGCCCAGCTGGATGAGCTGTCCGACCATATAACTGCACCGGTCAGAGGCCAGGAAAGCCACTACCGGCGCGACATCGGCCGGCTCGCAGAGACGATGGAGGACGGAAGCCCGTTTTTCCCCTTCGAGCATTTCTTTCGGGGCGCGGTAGACAAGGCCGGTCTTGCCCAGTCCGGGCCCCACAGCATTAACGATAACGCCGTACTGCGCCACTTCCCGGGCCAGAGCCTTGGTAAACTGGACGACGCCGCCCTTGGCGGCGCCATAGATGGAGATACCGGGAATGCCCTGCCCGCCTGAGGTATTGACGATGCGGCCGTACTTGCGGGCAATCATGTGGGGCAGGACGGCGCGGGCGACCCGCATCTGGCTATAGAGATTGGTCTTAATATCAAAGTCCCAGTCCTCTTCCGTCATCTCGATAAAGGGTCGAAGCAGGCTGCTGGCGCCGGCGTTATTTACCAGGATATCGATTTTGCCGAATTTCTTGATAGCTTTTTCGACCAGGGCAGCGACCTGTGCCGGTTCGGTCACATCGGCTTTTACCGCCAGGGCTTGCCGGCCCAGAGCCTTGATTTCCGCGGCGGTCTGCTTCGCTCCCTCCAGATTAATATCAGCGCAAACGACGTCACACCCTTCCTTAGCCAGCGTCAGGCAGATAGCTTTGCCGTAACCTATCTGGCTGCCCGCCCCAGTCACCAGAGCCACTTTATCTTTTAAAAACAGGTCCATAAGATACCTCCCGTCGCGGCAAAATAGCGTTGTCCAAGAGAGTATAGACTAAACCTTCTTACGTTTCCAGCGCCCCGACTTGAAATAGATGATGAAAATAATCGCCGAGGAGACGGTGTCCGCCACCAGCGCCCAGCGGACGCCATACACCTGCAGGTTAGCGATTTTAGGTAAAATAACCGCCAGCGGCACGCGGATGCCCCACATGGTCACGAGGTCGATGATAAAAGCTATCAGGGTATCACCAACGCTATTCATAATGCTCATCATGACCATCATTAAACCATTAAACATATAGCTGACCGTCTGGATTTTAAGTAACTTGCCGGCCATATCAACGAGGCCGGGCTCGGCGTTAAAAATCGTCACGATAGAGTTCGCCCAAATCAAGATAACGATGGATAAAATAAACAGAGGCCGGTGAACAGACCGACGGCAATCCAGGCGGTCTTTTCCGCCCGCTGCGGCTGCGAAGCCCCCAGGTTCTGCGCCGCCAGGATGCCGGCCGCCGCGCCCAGGCCCATGGCCGGCATAAGAATCAGCATATCGACACGGGAGACCAGCATATGACCGGCGATGGCGTCAGTGCCGAAGGGGGCGATAAACCACATGAAAACGATGCTGCCGACGTTCATGTGGATGCCGCCCAGAGAAGCGGGGATACCGATTTTCACAATGCGCCATATCATAGCCGAATCGAAACTGAAGTGGCGAATGGTCAAGCGCAGGCGCGTATGACCTCTAAAGACAATCCAGAGGGCGATGGCCGCGAAGATACCCTGGGAAATGACCCCCGCCAGAGCCGCCCCCCGGACGCCCATAGCCGGGAATATTCCCCACCAGCCGAATATCAGCAGCGGGGAGAGGATGATATTGAGAGCCCGGGTGCCGAGGCTGATTTTCATCGGGGTTTTGGCGTCGCCGGAAGCCTGCATAATCCGCTGCGCCAGAACGGCGAACGACATGGTGAACGTGCCGATAAGCTCGATGCGCAGGTAGGTCGCCCCGGCGGCAACGACATCCGGCTCGAGCTTCCAGAGACTCAAAATCGACTTGGCGAAGAACATGCCTATCAGCGCCAGGAACAGCGATAAAGCCGCGCCGACCACGAAAGCCTGCTGGGAGGCATGGTTAGCCTGAGCATCGTCACCGGAGCCGACAGAGCGGGCGATAATCGCCTGCAGACCGGTGAAAAGACCAAATATCAGGGAGTTAATGAGCGAAACGATGGTGCCGGACATCATCACGCCGGCCATCGGGGCGGAGCCGAGCCGGCCGATCCAGATGGCGTCAATAAAGGGACCCAGCGTCATGACGGTGGAGCTGACGGTCATGGGCCAGGCCAGCGACCAGAGATTGCCGGGGATACTCCCCTTAGTCCAGTCGCGCAGCATGGGGTTCTTTTCGTTTAGAGGACCATCAGATGCCGCTTCCGCCAAACTTCTGCTCCTTTATATCCCGCTAAAAAAATATACAATCAAACGCTCTGAGTAATCTTTTTTATGAAACCGGCATCAGCGCGTTCAAAGTGAGCCGGGGACATGGGGAAGGGGGGACTCGAACCCCCAAGCATTGCTGCACCAGATCCTAAGTCTGGCCCGTCTGCCAATTCCGGCACTCCCCCGCAGGTACTATAGCATTTTAGATAGCGTGGCTCAAGTGGTAATTTAACGAAATCCATCCCCCTTAATCCCCCTTCCTTTGCTAAAGGAAGGGGGAAGAAAGAAAAGATGGGTTTCACCCCTCTTAAACGCGCCGTTTATCTAAAGGGAGTAGCCCAGCGAGAGGTGCTGGGGCTCCTCTCGTACTCTCTCCCCCTCTCAAACGAATAATATAATCCAAAACAAAAAATAATACGGTTTTAGAGGGGGACCAAGGGGGTGAGCATGAAGAACCAACGAGTAAAAATAAAACCAAAGACTCCCTATTGACAAGTGACCGAACCGGTGCTATTATACCTAGAACATCTATGTAATATAATAGTCTAGGTATAAGCGACGGCCGGGGCAGCCGTACCGGAACTATAAGAATCCAAAAGAAGGAGGACCTAAATTACGATGAAATTTACGAGTCTGGCAATCTGTTCTCTCGGCATCTGGGTATTCCTGGGCTCTTTCGTGGATGGAAGCTGGGTCGGCATTGTCTTCGGCATTATTGCCGCGATCCTGGCGCTCATCGGCGCGTTCGTTAAATCCGAGTAAAACCCTGTAATTTAAATAAAGATTTCCACGGACGGCTGCCCCTGCCATGCGCGCCGATATCAGTGCCCCTCTTGCAAATATCATTAATCTTTGCTAGTATTGTCGTACATCGAGTATCTAAGTAAAAAATTAAGATAAATAGACCAGAGAGGTGATTCACGTGGTATCAAAACATGATTTGATAAAAGGAAGCTCAAACTCCCTCCTGCTGAGCCTGCTGGAGCGGCAGGCGATGTACGGCTACCAGATAGTCAAGGAACTCGAGGCGAGGAGCCAGGGTTACTTTAAGTTTAAAGAGGGAACACTCTACCCGGCCCTGCACCGCCTGGAAAAAGCGGGACTGATAGCCGGGACGTGGCAGATGCTGCCCAACGGGCGGCAGAGGCGCTACTATCATATCACGGCCAAGGGACAGGCCGAGCTGAACGAAGAAAAAGTACAGTGGCAGGACTTCCTAACAGCCATCAGGATGATACTCCAGCCGGAACTTTCCAAGATTTAAAGAGAGCGAGATAATGACGCCGGAACTGACGCAATACCTGGAAAGCATCAGGGGCAAAGCCAAGCTGGGGCCTTCGGAGGAAAACGGGGTCATGAGCGAGCTCAGGGCGCACATCGAGGACCGAGTCCGGGAACTGACAGAGACCGGCCTGAGCGAACAAGAAGCCCTGGACACCTGCCTGGGGCAAATGGGCAGCGCCAAACTGATTGCCCGGCAGATATACGAAACTTACGCCCAGGGAAGCTGGAAACAGGTGTTGCTCGCCTCTCTGCCCCACCTTATTTTCGGGACGCTGTTCGTGCTTAACTGGTGGCACTACCCCGGCTGGCTATCGATCGTACTGGTGGCGATCCTCGCCACGACGATTTACGGGTGGGGACGCGGGAAACCGACATGGCTTTTCTCCTGGCTGGGCTATTCGCTGCTACCGGTACTGGCCGTGGGCATCCTGCTGCTCTATATCCCCGGTCCCAGGGGTTGGTCGCTGCTGGTGCTGCCAATCTACTTTCCGCTGGCTTTATGGTGGCTCTTCCGCATCATCGTCCAGACCACGAGACGGGACTGGCTTTTCAGCACGCTGATGCTGCTGCCCCTGCCGATTATCGCCGGGTGGTTCCTCGCCATTTCTTCCGCGGGGAAAATCACCGAAGACAGCCTGAAGCGCGTGGACTATTTCGCCCCCTGGATAGGGTTAAGTTTCCTGGTACTGGCGGCGACCATCGCGGCATTCATCCGGCTGCGGCAGCGCTGGCTGAGGGTCATACTGCTAGCGGCGTCGGGGCTACTGACGCTGACCCTGGTGGTTTACTACGGCACCGGCCGCCTCGACACGCCTACTTTCTTCGGGCTGATGCTGGTGATGTGGGGGGTCCTGCTCGCCCCACCCCTCCTGGAACGATTCGTCGTCAGAAACAGGCAGGCCATCACGTGGAAAGAAGAAAAGCGGCCGGTATAGCCTGAACACCCACCCTGAATAACGGTACTCCGGAGGCACGCCAACAGAAAAAACAGCCATCATCACCGATAATATCGCCGGCGGAACGGGAATAAGTGGATAAAAACGTTATCACCAAACAAAAGGTCGCCATCGTCACGGACACCACCGCCTGCGTGCCCGCGGAACTGGTAGCCAAGTTCGATATCGAGGTAGTGCCGATCAAGCTGTTCGTCGATAACAAGACCTACCTGGACGGCATCGATATCCACCCCAACGAATTTTATGCCCTGCTGCGCCAATCCAAGAAGATACCCACCACTTCCGCTTCATCGCCGGACAAGTACCTCGAAGCCTTTTGCAAAGCCAGCCTGAAAGCAGCGGGCATCCTCTGCCTGACGGAACCTGCCAAATTCAGCGCCATGTACAACTCCGCCCGCATCGCCGCGGAGATAACCAGGGAAACGCTCCGCGACAGAGAAATCGAAGTGATGGAATGCACGACCGCCGCGGCCGGGCAAGGGCTCGTGGTACTGGCGGCCGCCAGGGCCGCCGCAGAGGGCAAAACGCTGGAGGAAGTCAAGGAAATCGCCCGCAAGGTCATGGACAGAGTCAACCTGCTGGCGACCCTCGACACGTTACAGTACCTGGCCAAGAGCGGGCGCGTCCCGCAGGCCGCCGCGATGGTGAACTCAATTCTCAATATCAAGCCCGTCTTTACGCTCGACCACAGTGACGCCCATACCGTCGCCCTGCCAAGGACGATGAAAAGCGCCATCAACAAGATGCTCAAACTAATGCAGTCGATGGTGAAAAAAGGGCACCCTCTCCACGTGGCGGTGATACACGCGGACGCATTGGAACAGGCGGAGTCTTTCAAGAACAGAATCAGCGCCCAGTTCGTATGCCGGGAGATATTCATCACGGAGTTCACGCCGGTGATGGGAGTGCATACCGGGCCGGGGCTAATCGGCGTGGCTTTCTACGAAGAAGAATAAGCGCATTACAGAAACTCTCCCCCTCTTAAACGCCCTAGCCAAAACCATCCCAAACCATCTATAATTACGGGAGTATGGACAATTCCGGGGTCGAGGCGGACGTACGGCGGCTGGTCGCAAGCCTGGGCGAGCTTCCCGGGCCGGAAGCAAAGCCGGCCTTTATCGTCATCAGCGGGCTGCCCGGGACGGGAAAAACCTACCTCAGCCGCCGACTCGCCGAGCGCCTCCCGTACCCGGTCCTGGAAAGCGACGCCTTACGCAAACAGCTCTTTCCCACTCCGACGTATTCTGTCATCGAAAGCGGCCTGCTTTTCCGGGCCATCCACAAATTGATTGAGAACCTGCTCGGAAAAGGGATACCGGTCATCCTGGACGCCACCAACCTGACGGAGAGGTACCGCGAGCGGCTTTACAACATCGCCGAAAAGCGTAACGCCAGGCTTATCCTGGTGGGGGTCAAAGCGCCGCCGGAAATAGTCCGGGAGCGACTAAAAAACAGGGTAATAAAGAACAACGGCGATAAATCGGACGCGGACTGGGAGGTTTACCAAAAGCTAAGCGCCACCGCGGAAAAAATACGCCGCAGACACTACGCGGTGGACACGTCCCAAGACATCACACCCGCCGTAGAAAAAATCGTGCGAGAAGTCAACCGCTGAAAGGAGACAAATCATGGAGATAAAAGCCGCCACCGGAAGCATCGCCGAGATTAAAGCCGACGCCATTTTAGTGAACCATTACGAGGGAATGAAACGCCCGGAGGGTGACGCCGTTGCCGCGGACAAAGCCCTGGACGGGACCATCACACGACTCATCAAAGACGGAGACATCAAGGGCAAACTCAACGAGGTCAACATGATACACAGCCTGGGCCGGCTGCCGGCCGCCCGGGTGGTCGTGGTCGGGCTGGGGAAGAAAAAGGAACTCAACACCAATAAAGTACGGGGCGCTATTGCCGAAGCCTGCCGATACCTGCGGGGCAAGGGGGTCGAAAGCATCGCCAGCGGCTTACCAGGACGCCGGGACCACCGGGATAAAATCCGGGGACGCCGTCCAGGCCATGACCGAGGGGGCGGTGCTCGGGCTGTACGCTTTCCACCGCCACGTCACAAAAAAGGAAGACAACTCCGGCGAGATAAAGCAGTTCACGATAGTCGGCGGGGAAAAACGGTCGATGGAACAAGCCATCGAAAAAGGCAAGATAATTGCGGAAGCCGCCAACTGGGCCAGGGACCTGGTCAACGAGCCTGGCAATTTTATGACGCCGAGGGACATGGCCGAGGCCGCGCTCCAGATGGCTAAAAAATACGGGCTCAAGACGGAAGTCTTCGAAAGAGAAAAAATCACGGAACTGGGCATGGGGGGCCTGCTGGGAGTATCACAGGGCAGCCAGCAGCCGCCGCGTTTCATCGTCCTCAGCTATAAAGGCAGCCCTTCCAAGGATATAGATTTAGCGTTGGTGGGCAAAGGCATCACCTTCGATTCCGGGGGCATCGATATCAAGCCTTCGGAGGGCATGGAAGACATGAAGGGGGACATGGCGGGGGGCGCCTCAGTGATGGCGACACTGATGGTCCTGGGGCAACTCAAGCCGAAAATCAACGTCACGGCGCTCGTCCCAGCCACGGAAAATATGCCCAGCGGGACGGCGATGAAACCGGGCGACATCATCACCGCTATGAACGGCAAGACTATCGAAGTCCTTAACACGGATGCCGAAGGTCGCCTTATACTGGCCGACGCCCTGTGCTATGCCAAGAAGCTCGAAGCTAAAGCGATTATCGACGTAGCGACGCTTACCGGCGCCTGCCGGATAGCGCTGGGAACGATATGCACGGGGGCCTTCGCCAATAACGACGCCCTGGCGGAAAAGGTCGTCACCGCCGGCAAAGAGACCGGGGAATACATGTGGCAGATGCCGATGTACGAAGAGTACCGGGAGCTGCTGAAAAGCGATATCGCCGATATCAAGAACATCGGCAACAGGTACGGCGGCGCCATTACCGCCGCCAAGTTCCTCGGGGACTTCGTGGAGGAGACGCCCTGGGTGCACCTGGACATCGCCGGCACCAGCGATACCGACAAGGAAAAGGGCTATATAGTCAAGGGGGCTACCGGGGTGCCGGTGCGGACACTGGTGAACCTCGTACTGGGAATGGCGAAGCCATAAGGTTTCAGTAAGGAGAATATCATGAAGATTAAATACCTCGCCCACGCCGCGTTCCTGATCACGTCCGATGCCGGCGTAAAAATCGTCACCGACCCGTACACTCCGGGCGGAGGCATCAAACACGGGGAAATCAAGGAGACGGCGGACATCGTCACCGTCAGCCACGAACACGGCGACCACAACAACACGGCCACCGTCAGGGGCGATCCGAAAATATTGCGGGCGGGCGGGGAAGCCAAGGGGATAAAGTTCAAAGCCGTGTCTGCCGCCCACGACGATCAAGGGGGGAGCCAGCGGGGCAAAGACACCATCTTCTGCTTCGAAGTGGACGGCATCAGGGTCTGCCATTGCGGCGACCTCGGCCACGTGCTCAGCGAAGAACAGGTCAAAGCCATCGGCAAGGTGGACGTCCTGATGATGCCGGTGGGGGGCTTCTTTACCATCGACGCCAAGACCGCCACGAAAGTCGGCGACCAGCTCAAACCTAAAGTCATCATCCCCATGCACTATAAGACGGAAAGGCTCGACTTCCCCATCAGCGGGGCCGATGAGTTTACCAAAGGCAAGAACAACGTCACGCGCGTCAGCGGGAGTGAAATCCAACTCAAAGCGGGGTCGCTGCCCGCGTTAATGCAAATCATGATACTGAAGCCGTCGCTATAAAAATGAGCGAATACTGGGACCAGAGATACGGGGCGGAAGGGCGGATATGGGGGGACAGACCGAGTAAAACCGCCGAACACGCGCTGAAATTATTCCGCAAATATAAAGTCAAGACCATCCTGGTGCCGGGGTCGGGTTACGGCCGAAACAGTCGGCTGTTTGCCACCAGGGGATGCAAAGTCACGGGCGTAGAGATATCGTCGAGGGCTGTCGAAATGGCGCGAGAATTCGACCCGCTCACGCGGACGATGCAAGCGTCCGTCCTTGATATGTCTTCCCTCGCGGAAAAATTCGACGCCATTTACTGTTTCAACGTGCTGCACCTCTTCCGCGAAGACGAGAGAAAGCTATTTCTGAGGCAATGCGCCGATAGACTGAAAGAAAAAGGTATCATGTATTTCACCGTCTTTTCCGAAAGAGAAGAAAGCTACGGAAAAGGGCAAGAGACCGAGAAAAATACCTTCGAAAGCAAACCGGGGCGGCCGGTACATTACTTCAGCGAGGGAGACCTCAGAGAGCATTTTGGAAATATGGAAATAATAGAAACAGGCATCGTGGAAGACCCGGAAGACCACGGCGGAGGACCGCACACTCATATCCTGAGGTACATCTGCGCGAAAAAGGACTCATGATAAATCCGAACGACGTTAACCTGATTATCTTCGACATGGACGGGACGATTGTCCCCTCGCTGCCGGCGGTCTACGAAGCGATAAAGCGGGCTTTTACCAAACTGGGATGGGCGGTCAACTTCAGCGCCGAGGACATCAACAAATTCTTCGGGATGCCGGCGACGGCGGGCAAAGGCGGACTCTACGAGTTCATCACACCGCCCGAGAGCCAACTCACCATTCCGGAAGTCCGGGAAAAAGTGCTCGAAGAATATCAAGAGACTTTCCCCGAAATGCTGCAGCCCTACCCGGGCGTCAGAGAAACGCTGGAAATTTTAAAGAAGCGAGGCTATAAACTGGCCCAATACACAAACGCGTCCGTCCGGTATCTCGACCTGATTATGTCAACCCTGGATATCGGGAAATACTTCGACTACATCGAATGTATCCACGAAAATAACACCACCAAGCCCGAGCTGGTGAAGAAAATCAGGGAGAGGTTCGGGGGCGTAACGGCGGCGGTGGTGGGAGACCGGTGGCACGATATCGAAGCCGCTCACGAGACGGATTCCTTAGCTATCGGGGCACTTTACGGCTACGGCGGCGCGGAGCCGGAAAAGGCGGATATCACCATTAAAAGCTTTAGTGAACTCCTCGCGATTTTTGACCGAAAGCGGCCGATATTCGAAAAGATTCTCGGGGAAATCAAGGTGAGAAAAGACAAAAACCGACCGTTCGTCATCGGGATAAGCGGGATAGACGGGGCGGGGAAAACGGAGTTCGCCGGCGCCTTCGAAAAATTCCTCAATAAGCAGGAATTTAAAACACAGGCAATTCATCTCGATGATTTTCACAATCCCAAAGCTATAAGGTATGCCGGGAACGACCAGGCGGACAACTACTACCGCCGCAGCTTCAATATCGATTTAATTACGGAAAAGCTGCTGAAGCCACTGAGGCAAAAGAGGGCTTTTACCACCGGGATGACCCTGCTCGATTACCTCACGGACAAATACGATGTTGAACGGGAATTTTCCTTCGAGCGGGATACCGTCGTCGTTTTCGAGGGGGTCTTTCTTTTCCGGAAAGAGCTGGCGCCCTATATCGACTATAAAATCTTCCTCGATATTACGTTTGCAGAAAGCAAAAAGCGGTCGCAAGGCCGGGACGCCGAGGAATATATTGAAAAGTACGATGTCAAATACCTGCCCGCCCAGGCAAAATACCTGAAGGAATACCCGCCCGAAGATACCGCGGACTTAATCATCGATAACGCGGATTGGGAATACCCCCGTATAAAATAACATTTTTCTAACATATTTTCGGCGCAACCTGCACTAGACTCCACCGACCCCCTACCCACCCTTGACTCTCTATGATAGAATAATATATAGGGGGTGAATTTGCGTATTTAAGTGAATAGAGAAACTTGGATATAAGCGGAGTTATTTTAGCAGGCGGCAAAAGCGTACGTTTGGGGCATGATAAGGTTTTAGAGAAGATAGGCGATAGAACTCTACTCGAACGGGCAGTATCCCACATCGATTCGTTCAGTAAAAGCATAATTATAGTGACCGCGCAAGAGAGGACCTTTGCGCCTTTGACAAAAAACCCGAAAGTAAAAGTAGTCTCTGACATCTTCCCCGGGCAAGGCTCTTTGGGCGGCATTTACACCGGCCTGGTGGAATCAAGCTCGTTTTATAATCTTATCGTGGCGGCGGACATGCCCTTCCTGAACGAACCTTTGCTACGCTACATGATAGAGAAATCAGATGGTTACGATTTCGTGCTGCCGCGAGTCAACGGACTATTCGAACCGCTGCACGCCGTTTACTCCAAGAACTGTATCGCCCCCATAAAGTCCATACTGGGACAGGGCAAAAAAATGATCATTGAGCTGTTCAACTACGTAAAAGTGAGATATATCGAAACCGAGGAGGTCGAAAGGTTCGACCCGAAGCACCGGAGCTTTTTCAATATCAACACCAAAGAAGACCTGGCACTGGCCAAAAAGATAGCCGGAGGGACGGCGGAATAATGTTAAGCGTCGAAGAAGCGCTGCAAAAAATATTAGATGAAGTAGATATGCTGGAGGCGGAATCCGTCCCGATTCTGGAGTCGCTGGGACAGGTGCTCGCCGAGGACGTTAAATCAGATATCAACGTACCGCCGCTGGACAACTCCGCTATGGACGGCTACGCGGTGAGGTCGGCGGACACCAAGGGCGCCAGCCCGCAAACGCCGAAATACCTGAAAGTCATCGACACGGTGATGGCCGGCGCCATCTCTAAAAAAGAGGTCGGGCCGGGCATGGCGATACGCATCATGACCGGAGCGCCGATACCGCGGGGTGCCGACAGTATGGTGCAATTCGAGCGCACCGACGAAGAAAAAAATAAAGACAAAACCAGAGTAGGCGTGCTGGAAGAGATACGCCCCGGACTCAACATCAGGAGAGCGGGTGAGGATGTCGCGAGGGGAGCCACCGTCCTGAGAAAAGGGACCATCATCAGGCCGTCGGAAATCGGGATGATGGCATCCACTGGCTGCAGCCAAGCCAAGGTCATCCGCCGCCCGGTGGTGGCGGTACTTTCCACAGGCAACGAACTGGTGGAACTGGATAACAAACTGCCCGAGGGCAAGATTTACGACAGCAATGCCTACAGCATCGCCAGCCTGGTCAAGCGCTACGGATGTATTCCTAAAGTGCTGGGAATAGCCCGGGACGACGAGGTCGAGCTGGTCAGCAAGCTCAAACAGGCGCAGGACGCCGACATGCTACTCACCACGGGCGGTGTTTCCATGGGCGACTACGACATGGTGAAGGACATCATCGCCAGGGACGGCGAGATGGTCTTCTGGCAGGTGCGGGTCAAGCCGGGGAAACCGTTAGCCTTCGGTAAAATCAAGGGCAGAGATAAAAACGGTAAAGCTAAAAGCATACCGCACCTCGGCCTGCCCGGCAACGCCGTCAGCTGCATGGTCAGCTTCGAGCTGTTCGTGAGGCCGGCGCTGCTCAAAATGATGGGCAAAAAGAACATCGCCAAACCGGTCGTGGAGGCAATTTTAGAAGACGGCGTCCAGAACGACGCCGGGCGGCGCCTTTACAATCGCGCCATCGTGGCCAAACGCGACGGCCACTACTACGCGCGACTCACCGGACCGCAGGGCTCGGGAATATTGACGTCAATGTCCCTGGCCAACGGGCTGGTGTTGATACCGGAAGAAAAGCTAAAGCTGAATAAAGGCGATAAGGTCCAGGCGCTCATGCTGGACTGGAATGAAGAAATAAATATCTAACGGAACGGGAAAAATATGCGTTTAATCATATCAATCGTGGGAAAATCCGACGCCGGCAAGACCACGCTGCTGGAAAGCCTGATTGCCGAGCTGAAGAGGCGCGGGGTTAAAGTAGCCATCGTGAAACACTCACATCACGCCGACGACCTCGACACCGCCACCAAAGATACCTGGCGTTTCACCAGGGCGGGCAGCGAGCTATCGGCCATCAACTCCCTCGATAACCTGGCCATTTACCGCCACATGGACCACTACTTCGACCCGCAGGAAATCGCCCATCTCATCCTCTGGGACTACGACATCATCCTCACCGAGGGATTCAAAGGCAGTCCCTACCCCAAGATAGAGGTCCACCGCCATGAGCAGGGCGAGGAACTGCTGACCGACCCCAAACAACTCCTGGCGGTGGTCACGGACACGCCGCTGGACGTGAACGTGGTGAATGTGCCGCAATTCTCCCGGGATAATATCAGCGGTATCGCCGACCTCATCGAGAAGGAGATAGCGAACCGGCAAGAGACAAACGACGTCGACCTGGTGGTCAACGGCACATACGTGCCGATTAATGCTTCACTAAAAGACCTGCTGGCGCGCACGGTCGCGGCCATGATACCTGTCCCGGAGGACGATGGCGAGATAAAAAGCATGCATCTTTCCCTGAGGAGGAAGGCTTGATATACGAAGCCTCGGACTTTGTATTTAGAGTACCCTCGGTGGTATCCCGGGCGCGGCGCGTCCTGATAAAGCCCAGCGCCTCTTACCCGCTGCCCTACCCGGTGACCACCAGCGCGGACATGCTGGCGGCCATCATCTCCAGTATCCGGAGGGTGAGCGACGCGGATATCCTCCTGCTGGAAGGGACGCCGGGGGGCATACCGACCCGCCCGATATACCAGGCCCTGGGCTATAATTTCCCGCGGGTGCTGACACTGGACGTCAAGGACTGTATCTTCGTAGAGGTGGACAATCCGCTGCCCAAGCCTTTCGCCATGCCCACCTTCTGGGTGCCCAACGTGATTTTATCCAGCGACTACCTGATAACCGTAGCGCCGATGAAGACATACAACGGCTCGGGGAGTTTCAGCATCAAGAACCTGCTTTCGCTGCTGCCGGCCAGCAAGTACCACGGGGAAACACCAAGCGGGTGGGAGAGCCTGTATTCCCTGGGGATAGATAAAGTCCTGGCCGACCTTTATTTTACCCTTCCTTTCGACATGGGGATAGTCGAGGCGAGGCAAAAATTTGCCGTCAAAGCCGACCCGAGCGAGGGAGAGGTGGAGGCATACGACAAGGTGTTCCTCGGGGAGCCTTACGAGGCCGACCGGGAAGCGGCGGAAGCGCTGGGACTGAAAATCGGCTATCTCGAACTGATAAAGTCCGCCAAAGTTGAGCTTGACGCATAAAAAAGAGGGGCTGACGCCCCTTTTAGACACCCGCAATAATTTTTAATTAATCGTGCTAGTACTTGACCTGAAAATCCTTGAAATTCCCAACGTAATCGCCCCAATTCACCACGACGTCATCCACCCTGGCGGCCGGCGGACCGGCCTTAAGGCAACCGGCCAGCTTTTCCAGTCGCGGCCTTTCCCCCTCAGCCCTGACCTCGACGTTATCATCGGGCAGGTTGCACACATAACCGGTCAGGTTCAGCTCCGCGGCGAGACTCTCCACATAAGCCCGAAAGAAAACGCCGTGCACCCGACCACTAATCGTCGCCTGAAGTGAAGCCAGGTCAGCCATGCAATCGCTCCTGACTTTTTCAGTTTACCGGAGAGGGCTATTCCTCTTCGTCCGGCTGCCTCCCATCCCTCAACTTACCCTTCCTGATTACCTCTACTTCAACCGGCGGGGTGATAATGGTTACCGGCGGCAATTTTTTAGCTTCCTTTTTACCCTTTTTCTTCTCTCTCTTGCTGTAATCGCCTTGACGACCCATAATAACACCTCACTATCATTATTACAGGCACTTTACCAGATTTTAGCAGATAGCGCCGATTACGTAAAGCCCGCACCGAGCTTCTCCAGAGCCGCACGGGCGGCTTCCGTCTCCGCGAGTTTTTTGCTTTTGCCGGAGCCTATTCCCAGGACTTCTCCGTTAAGGCTGACCTCTATCGTGAACCTTTTGGCATGGTCCGGACCCACCTCCGCCGCCAGATGATATACGGGAGCCCGCTGATATTTAGCCTGGATGAACTCCTGCAACCTGGTCTTGTAATCGATGCCGGTACCCGGGCTGGCCAGCTTCTGTCGCTCGGAGGCAAAAAGCTTTTTCACCAAATCTTCCGCCGCGACAATACCACCATCGAGATAGACGGCGGCAATAACCGCTTCCAGGGCCCCCGCCAGATTAGTGCTTTTATTCCGTCCGCCGGTGGCTTCCTCACCTTTGCCCATATAGAGGAAGTCGCCAAGGCGGATCGACTGCGCCACCCGGGCGAGGGCATCACGGCTTACCAGCGCCGCCCGGAGACGGGTCATTTCCCCCTCGGCGAGGTCGGGGTAAGCGCGATACAGCTCTCCGGCGACAACAAGACCCAGCACGGCATCGCCCAGAAACTCCAGCCGCTCGTTATGGCCAGAGACAGCGACGGGGTTCTCGTTAACATAGGAGCTGTGGACCAGCGCCTGCCGGAGGAGGGAGGGGTCATGGAAAGCGCCACCCAGCGCCTCGTATAAATCAGCGATATCAGACATAGGTAAACCCCATTTTGATAATAACAATAATGGGTTATATGTGCAGTGTCAAATGGCAGAATGACCCAACCCCCTTTAGACACGCTGGATTTACGGGTAAGACAATGAAGACGGATTGCCCCGTCTCGAAAGGGGGGATTATTGTCATGTATATAGCTTCATGCTATAATTTAGCTGTCCACTGGGGAGTCGTCTAGTGGTAGGACAACGGACTCTGGATCCGTATGCGAGGGTTCGAATCCTTCCTCCCCAGCCAACAAGGTATATATAGCTTCCCGCCGGCTTCAGTACATCTTCCGGGAATAAGGTCAGTCAATCCCTATCATGACGTTGGAAGCCTTGACGATGGCATAAACATCCTTGCCGGGCTTCAGCCCCAGCCTCTCGGCGGAAGACTTGGTGATTATCGAGACGACTTCCGCGCCGCCGGGCAGCTCCACGATAATTTCCGAGTTGACTGCCCCGTGAGTGACCTGTTTCACCTTTCCCTTAAGGACATTGCGCGCACTTATTTTCATACATCACCTCCGTAAATTTATCATTTTAATTTTAGATAAAAATGAGTTGGCAGTCTGTAATAAATGTCACAAACAGGATTTTATCTAAAGAAACTCGATGGCCGAGAGCCTTTCCCGGAGCCTGGCGTCCGATACCAGGAGCCGGGAAACGCATTCGGGCAATCTGATGCTGCGCAGGGCGGGACTCATTAGAGCCCGGCGCATGTCTACGATATCACTAATGACCGCGGTCAGCAGGAGTGAAAGCGGCTCATCGCCGATTTTCGACGCTGGTTTGACGAGGAGATTGCCCTTGTGAGCCAGAGAAACGAGGTCGAAATCCGCCCGGTGGGTGTTTTTGAGCAGGAAATCGATACCAGAATTTTTGTCCAGCTGGTATTCGGAAAGAAAATCCTGCACGCCGGCCGCCCAATCGCGGGTCGCCCGCAATGCCCGGTTATGACGCGAAGTACGACCCGTCAACCAGTTAAAAAAATCGCAGATTACCCTGAATTTATCCATTGGCCGATTTCGAACGCTACTTGATAAATTCAAAGGCAAGTATCATGATATCGGCGAAATCGTGCTGGAGGGTCTGCAAATCTTCGAATAAAGACTCGTCTTCGTTGACAAGCTTTTCCCTGGCACCGCGCAACAGCGACACCGTAACCCTGGTCTTATCGTGTATCTCGCCGCCGAGAACGCGGGCATCGGAAAGTATCGATTTATAGTCGGTAGTCAACTTCACGATGACCACCCTCGCTTCTTCCCATTTATCCACGCTATCGCCGGTATCAGCCGCCTGGCGATACTGCGCCAGAGTCACGACGCTATTTCTCGCCCAGTTATGCAGGCGGTTGACCGCCTTGCCCCGCTGGTATTTCCTGATGCTGATGAAAAGAATAACCAGGGCGACGACTACCACGAAACCGCTGATAATCTCAGCGTAATCCGTGATAACGGTAAAAATATCAACGGCTACCGGGCTTTTACTGATAAAGTCGGCCGCCGAACCTAACACACCTTGGGAATCTCGAAAAGTCCAGATGACGACGATGACCAGAACGATGACCTGGAATATAAGAAGCGAAAGAAAAAGAGGCAACCACCTGCCGAAAACTGCCTTCATGACCTTTATTATAGCATTATTTATAAACAAGACACATATTTTACGGGCCCTTGATAAAAATGACTCATGAAAGTGCTAAGGAAATCCCCGATATATAAACGCCGGGACAAGGCAAATATTTATGGATAATTTATCTGTTTTTAATGAATATTTATGCTGAGTATATAACCCCAATAGTAAAATTTGATTGTCAAGATTAGTTAGTTACCGTGATGTTTGGCATTATTTGAATAATATCGATGAGTATAACAATCCACCGGCAAGTTAGAACGACGAATTAACAGAGGTATAGACATGGTCCTTGTATTTAACAAAAATAAAAAGCGGATACCGGCAGAGAACAAGAACAACAGCGATACGGAAATGGAAGAGTACCAGACGAGAATCGGGCTCCTCTGCGATATCGCGGAAGAAGCCAGTTCGATCACCCAGGTATCAACCCTTCTGGAAAGAATTTTAAAGGTAACCCAGCACAGCCTCGGCTCCTCGATTACCTCCCTGTTCTTGAAAGACGAGGATAAAGCCCGGGTCCACCTGCCGATTACGGTCAGCAAATGCGACGATGCGATACGCCGCAAAGCCACCGTCACCGAGTCGGAAATTGCCAGCGTGGTAGCCAGCGACGTCACGCCGCTGCTGATCAACAACATTGCCGCGGACGCGCGCTTCAACCCGAAAGGTAAAAAACCTGCCAACTTTGTCATCAGGTCGATTATCGCCGCGCCGATATTGAAAGGCGAAAAAGTCATCGGCGTCCTGATGGCGGCCGACAGGGAAGACGGCAGCGATTTTTCCGAGCGGGACTTCGAAGTCCTCCAGGGGTTTGCCACGACGGAAGCCCTGATGCTGCTGGTATCGCTGGAGAAAACGGCGATCGATAACGTCAACAGCCTGGCGCTCAATAATACGATAGTCGAAGGATACCGGAACACCGTCCACGAGCTAGCCAGCACCATCGATGTTAAAGACGACCATGTCTACGAGCACTCCCGGCGAGTCAAGGAATACGCCCTGCTGGCGTCCAATCACTTTTCGCTGCCGCCGGAACAACTGCGGGCCATCGAGTTCGGGGCGCTGCTGCATGACATCGGCAAGATAGGCATCGACAGTGAAATCTTATGTAAACCAGGCCCTCTGACGGACGAGGAATGGAACATCATGTACGAGCACCCCCAGAAAGGCGCCAATATCTTAAAAGATATTCCCCATCTCAAGGACGCGATGAATATCGTCCTCTGTCACCACGAGAGGTACGACGGAAAGGGATATCCGAAACAGGTACGGGGCGAGCAAATCCCCCTGGGGGCCCGCCTGGTGGCGGTCGCCAATGCTTTCGACACGATGACGACCGACCACTCCTACCGGGCCGCTTTAAGCGGCGATGAAGCCATGAAAGAACTGATTAACGGCATCGGGACGCAGTTCTGCCCCAAAGCCACCGAGGCCTTCATCGCTGCTTATAAAAAGTCGCGCGGTAATCTGCCCATAAAGGCAAATCCCCCTGACACAAAGACGAAAGAAAATAAAGAGGCCGGAAATTTAACCCTAAAAGTTAAGAAAACCGATAAAGAAGCCAAAGCTATAAAAATAAAAGCGGATAAGGAAGCTAAAGAGGCGAAAATCAAGGCCGCGAAGGCAGCTAAAGAGGCAGAAATCCTCAAGATAAAACAAGCAAAAGAAGCCAAGACTAATACCGAGAAAGAAGCTAAAGAGGCCAAGATTAATGCCGCGAGAAAAGCTAAAGAGGCGAAAATCAGGGCAGAGAGAGAAGCCAGAGAAGCGAAAGCCCTTAAAACAAAAGCCGAGCAAGAAGCCAAAGAATCCAAGGTTAAAGCGGCGAAGGCGGCCAAAGAAGCCGAAATCGCCAGAATAAAAGCGCAAAAGGAAGCTCAAAGCGCGCAACAAAACACTCAAAAGCAGACCAAAGAGGCCGAGATACTCAATACAAAAGCGGAGAAAGAAGCCAGAGAGACGAAAACTAAAGCACAGAAGGAAGCTCGAGAGGCGGAAATCCGCAGAATTATCGAAGCTAAGGTAGCAAAAATCGAGGCCGAGAAAGAAGCCAAAGAAGCGGAAATCAAAGCTGAAGGAGAAGCCAAAGAGGCTAAAATTAAAGCTGAAAGAGAATCTAAAGATGCGGAAATCCTGAGAACAAAAGCGGAGAAAGAATCCAGAGAGGCCAAAATTACATCCGAAAAGGAAGCTAAAGAGGCCGAAATCCTGAAAATAAAAGCGGAGAAAGAAGCCAAAAAAGTTGAGAAGGCGGCTCAGGCGCCGAAAGCCGCCCCCGCCATGATAGATAAAGATGTTTCCAAAGGGAACATCCGGCTACTCGTGCCGATCGACGCCCACAGCGAGGCAGTGAAGAGGTTCAGCGAGGGCCTGAAAAAGATAGAAGGCGTGAAAATCATTATGCTCAGCCATTCCGAGGAGGACGGCCATTTATTCCTGCTGTCACTGGAAAAACCGATAACCCTGATAAGTATTCTCGAAGAAATGCCCGCGGTAGAAAGCGTCAGTAGAAAAAATAAAGCGATTCTGGTGACCTTGAAAGAGATACCCAATTTAGAACCCGTCGCCGATACCGTGGAATATATCACCCACAAAGACTGGTAAAAACAGCCTCGAGGACAAATCCTCTATTGGATATACTGAACAAGCTGCCGGATATCCCGCGCCAACGGGTCGTCCGGGTTGGACCGAACTATCGATGGAATCTCCGCATCAAGCCGCCGCGGGTCACCGGCAGGGAAAGATACCGCGCCAGCCATCTCAATACCCAGGCTGCTCTCCAGATATGGCTTGATATCGGCTAAAGATGCGCTGGGCAGGATACCCTCGGGGTCAACCAGGATGGCGGCCACCTTTTCCAGGGGAATTCCCAGGTAAAGAAGCACCTTGACGATATTCATCGTCTCTGAAATTTCATCGAGTTTACAGCTGCTGGCCACGATGATAAGGTCGCAACCGGCCAGAAGCGAACTGGCAAAAGGGGTGGGCTTAAACGGAAGGTCAACCAGGAGATAATCGCTCATTTCGCGCAACAGTTCAACATTGCCGGGCGACCCGGCGTCATCGATATCCAGCACCAGAGCGACCTGTTCGTCTCGCGCCGAAATCGCGGCGGCAACGTCGGACAAGATAAATCTCATGCCCAAATCATCACACGCACTGATAAAAGCGACTACTTTGGATTGGCCCGTCGAGCTTTTCTCGGAATGTTTCTAAAGCTGGTGTATCTTGAATTTCCAGTGTCATAAAATTTCTCCGGTCGCGACGCTTACGGCAGGGTTACAAACAGTTCATCCGCAAAGAATGTTACGACCGCAGCCCGAAGACGAATAGCGGGACAGCCCCGATATTACCTGGGTGACACCCCTCATTATCGCCGGGGATGGCCTCCACTAAATCCTTTTGTATCCCCCATTTCAACGGTGTATACTGAGATAAATGGGCGGTAAAAGAACGGCAGACGAAGAGAGCGGGATAGATGAACTGATGCGGCTTTCGCGTCAGTTTACCCGGCAGCAGGAAGAGCACGAGGCCAAAGAGAAGCAGCGAGCAGTCCAGGGGAAAAAGGTGAGGGGCGTGCTGCAGGGACTGAAAGAGCTCAATCTATCCATGGCCATCGACCAGCTCAAGGCGATATCCAAACCGGAAATCGTGAAGCAGGTGAGCGCGCTGCGCAGCCAAGAGAACACCGACAACCTGCGCAAAATGATCACCAGCATCGCCGACGACCTGGAAAACCGGCTCCACGCTATCCCGGCGTCAAAGACCGAAACGGCATCGCTTTGCAACTCCATGAGAACCCTGAGCATCCTCATGGACCTGTACTTTTCTTTCCACTAACCAGAGTCGGCGGTAAGATATTTTACTTGCCGATTTTTCACAGGTATAATATAAGAGTCTACGTATTTTTCTTTTGAAGCGAGTCCATTTTATGAAACTTGGCATCGACATCGGCTCGGTGACGGCCAAAGCCGTCGTCCTCGATAAAAACGACAATATCATCGAGTCCAAATACGTCCGCACCAAGGGCCAGCCGATAGAGACCGCCCTGGCGATACTGGAAGACATTTTCAACAGATACCCGCCCGCTCAATTTGAAATCGCCGCAGCTACCGGCACCGGCGGACAGTTTATCGCCAACCTGCTGGGCATACCCTTTATTAACGAAATCACTGCCCAGGCCGCCGGCACCGCCCGCTTCCATCCCGAGGTGCAGACTATATTAGAGATAGGCGGCGAGGACTCGAAACTCATCGTCCTGAAAAAAGAGTCGGACGCGGTCCTGCCCAAAGTTTCCGACTTCGCCATCAATGGAGTATGCGCGGCCGGCACCGGCTCGTTCCTCGACCAGCAGGCTTCGAGGATGGGCATCCCCATCGAGCAGTTCGGCGAGGTCGCCATGAAATCGGAGCACCCGCCCCGCGTGGCCGGACGCTGCAGCGTCTTTGCCAAGAGCGATATGATCCACCTGCAGCAGGTAGGCACGCCGGTGCACGACATCGTCGCGGGCCTCTGCTTCGCCATGATACGCAACTTCAAGGGACAGGTCATACGGGGTCGCGACCTGGGCAAGCCCATTTCATTCCAGGGCGGGGTGGCCGCCAACAAGGGCATCCGGAGAGCCCTGCTGGAAGTGCTGGAAATCAAAGAAAGCGACCTGATTATCCCGGAATATTTTGCTGTGCTGGGGGCAGCCGGGGCGGCCATGGTCAGCCCGGCAGGCACGCTGCCCGACGACTCTCTCCAGCGCCTGCGGGACTATATCGCCCGGAGGGAACATAAGTTTATCACGCTGCCGTCTTTACAGGGCGACGACTATCCGATAGAAATCGGGGCGGTGAAAGTAGAATCGGCTGAACCGATCGAAGCGTATATCGGGGTGGATATCGGCTCGATAAGCACGAACGTCGTGGTGATCGACCGGGCAAATAACGTCCTGGCGCGGCGCTACCTGATGACGGCGAGTCGGCCTATCGAAGCCGTCAAGCAGGGACTATTGGAAGTGGGGCGGGAGCTGGGGGATAAAGTCGTCATCAAAGGCACCGGCTCAACGGGGTCGGGGCGGTATATGACGGGCGAGTTCTTCGGGGCCGACGTCATCCACAACGAAATCACCAGCCATGCCAAAGCGGCTTCCTTCGTGTGCCCTGAGGTGGATACGATATTTGAAATCGGTGGGCAGGACGCCAAGTACATCAGCCTGCAGAACGGCACCATCATCGATTTCGCCATGAACAAGGTCTGCGCCGCGGGCACCGGCTCCTTCCTCGAAGAGCAGGCGGAAAAGCTCGGTATTAAAATTGAGGAAGAGTTCGGCGACCTGGGGCTGGCATCCCAACACCCGCTGGACCTGGGCGAGCGCTGTACGGTTTTCATGGAGAGCCAGCAGAACTACTATAAACAAAGGGGCGCCGACAAAAAAGACCTCGTGGCGGGGCTGGCTTACTCCGTCGTAAAAAACTACCTGACGAAAGTGGTCGAAGACCGGAAAATCGGCGAGCACATCCTTTTCCAGGGCGGCACCGCCTTCAACCGGGCGGTCAAGGCTGCCTTCGAAGCCGTACTCGGCAAGAAAATCACCGTGCCGCCCCAGCATGACATCCTGGGGGCCGTCGGCGTAGCGATGCTGGCGAAAGAAGAGATAGACGCCAGCGGCCGGCCAACGCGCTTCCGCGGCTTCGACCTGGCCAGTCGAAACTACGAGCTATCATCATTCGAATGCGAGGGATGCTCCAACCGCTGCGAAATCCATAAGGTCGTTTTCGAGGGTGAGAAGCCGCTATTCTACGGCTCCCGCTGCGGCAAGTGGGACAGCGCCGAGAAGAAAGAAAGGCGCCAGTCCTCAAAGATCCCGCGACTTTTCGAGGAGCGTGCCCAAAAGCTGCTTAATATCTATCCCAAAGACAAACCCGATAGCCCTAACGGCAGGACGGTGGGCATACCGCGCGTCCTGTTTTTCCACGAGCTTTACCCGCTCTGGAAAGCCTTTTTCACCGAGCTCGGCTTCCAGGTGTTACTCTCCGACCCCACCAACCGCCACATCATCCGCCAAGGCGTCGAAAACATCGTCGAAGAGCCGTGCCTGCCCATCAAGCTGGCTCACGGGCATGTCCTCGACCTGCTGGAAAAAGAGCCGGACTTCATCTTCCTGCCCGTCCAGTGCACCATGGAAAAGCTCTCCGACGACTTCCATAAAAGCTGGAACTGCCCGCTCACCCAGAGCCTGCCCTTCATCCTGCTCAGCTCCACGCGGATCAGGGAAGCCGTCGCGGCGCCGCAGGGGAAACAACCGAAAATTTTACAACCAGTCATCCACCCCGACCGCGGCCGCGACTGGCTGAAACGGATTTTACGGGAATCGGCTAAAGACGCCGGGATTAATTCTAAAGCACTTATCGATAAAGCCATCGAAGCTGGTTTCAAGGCCCTCGATGAATTCAATAGCTGGCAGGAGAACCGTGGTAAAGAAATACTCTCGCAGCTTAAGCCCGGGGAAAAAGCCATCGTCGTTATCGGGCGGGCCTATAACACCTACGACGAGGCCATGACGCTTAACATCCCGGAAAAACTGCGGGATATGAACATGCTGGCGATTCCGCTGGACTTCCTGCCGCTGGCGTCGGTGGCCGGGGAGGTCAGCCAGAGCCACCCCAACATGTACTGGAAAGCCGGCCAGAAAATACTCTGCGCCGGCAGGATTATCGCGCGGGACCCGCGGCTGTTCGGGCTCTACGTGACCAACTTCGCCTGCGGGCCCGATTCGTACCTGACGCGATTCTTCAGCAAGGAGACCGAGGGCAAGCCCTTCCTGACGATAGAAATCGACGAGCATTCCGCCGACGCCGGCATCATCACGCGCTGCGAAGCATTCATCGACACGATACGCAACGCCCGGACGCACGGCACGAGCAAATATGTGCCGCTGGTCAGTATTTCCTCGAACCACACCGGCCAACGGCATGTCTACATACCCTATATGATCGACCACGGCTACATCCTGGCCGCCGCCATGAGGCACGGCGGCGTCGATGCCGAGCCCCTGCCAGAATCGGACCACCTGACGCTGGAGACGGGCCGCAAGTACACCACGGGCAAGGAATGCTATCCCAGCATCATCACCACCGGGGACATCGTCAAGAAGACGCAGGCGCCGGACTTCAACCCCGAAAAAGCCGCCTTTTTCATGCCGGCCGCCAGCGGGCCCTGCCGCTTTGGGCAATATAACCGCCTGCACCGCCTGATACTCGACGACCTGGGACTCCAGCAGGTACCCATCCTCGTTTTCGACCAGACCGGAGGCTATCACCGGGACATGGCGTCACTGGGGAGGGGTTTCCGCCTCCACGCCTGGAGGGCCATAAGCATACTCGACGCGATGCAGAAAATGGTGCTGGAGAGGCGTCCCTACGAGGTCAACCAGGGCGAGACCGACGCCGTTTATAAAGAGCGACTGGAAGCCCTGATAAAGAACACCGGGCAGGACGCCGACGTTCTAAGGCTATTTTCCCACAAAGCGAGAGAGTCTTTCGAAGGGATAAAAACAGATAAAAGTTCGCCGAAACCGCGCATAGGAATCGTCGGGGAGATATTCGTCAGGAGCAACCAGTTCGCCAACGACGGGCTCATCCGCAAGCTGGAAGCGCTCGGGGCGCAATGCGGCGTACCGCCGCTCGAAGAATGGCTGGACTACATCGACCACCAGCGCAAGAGACGCAACCGGCTGCACCTTGAGGGCGGCTGGAAAGACTGGGCCAGGCAAAAGCTGACCGAAATCGTCATGGAAAGGGTCGCCGAGCCCTTACGTAAAGAATTCGACGCCTCGATAGAGTCGTTCCAACGCGAGCTGCCCACGCAGGGAATTCTCGACCGGGGACGTCAATACCTGACGCCGGCCGTGGAGGGGGAAGCCATCCTGAGCATGGGGCGAGTGGTGGAATACGCGGAGCACGGCTTCGACGGAATCGTGAACATCCTGCCGTTCGGGTGCATGCCGGGGACAATCGTTAGTCTGCTTTTGCACCAGTTCCGGCGGGACTACGGCCTGCCGGTGCTGAACGTGGTGGTGGAGGGGACGAAAGACCCGGGCGAGGCGATAAGGTTCGAGGCGTTCATCCAGCAGGCGCGGGAGCATATGCTTCAGCGCGGGGCTATCACTTCATAGCCTTCATCACCTCACCCACTTCTTTCAGGGACAGCACCGAGTGTACCTTACCCCTAATATAGGGTGTAAACTGCATGGAAATCTTAAGCACGTCAGCTTCAGTCCCTTCAACTATGCTGTATCCCGCATCACCCCCTGGAAATAATCCCCAATCCTTTACCTGACGTTCATTCAGCGCCTTTTTCGTCATCTCCATCATCTTACCCAGCAATTCTGCCCGCTGTTTGGGGTCGGCCGGCGTATACCCCGGCACCCCTTCCCATAAAACTAAGAATTTGGACATTTTAATACTCCTTTTCTGCCTATATTTTTATTGTGCCGAAATAGGGATACCTAATGCCCGATACAAGGCATGAGGGTCAACAGGTACTACTTCTGCTTCCTTGCCATCTTTAAAGCGGTAAAAGTAAGCCGCTGTTAAATTAAATTGCTTGCCGGTCGGCGTAAAGTCTCCGAGCTTACCCTTGAACGTACCCCGAATTGAAAGACATACCGCCACCTTGTCGCCTTCGGCGACTATGTCATCAACTTTAAAGTGAATATCAGGGATAGCGGCGCGGGTCATGGTGATCATTTGCTTGAAGCCATCCTGGCCAGTATATCGTCCAAAAGGGCTATTAAAGATAAAATTTTTAGCGATGAGTTCAGAAATTATCGCCAGATTTCCTTTATTGAATACCTCTTCATAAATACGGCGTAGAGCAACCTTATTTTTTGATGCAGACATAGTTTTTCCCCATATTTATTTCGAATAAATTACCCCGGAGGTTTAATGCCCAACTGCCGGTACCAATCAAGCATATCCATATACGTCCAGGCTTCCAGCTGCCTGGCGCCTTTGCCGTGTCGGGATAATACCACCGCCGATATTTCGACTTTTTTCCCGGTAGGGGCGACGCCCATGAGTTCGCCTTTAAACGTACCGCCGTAAGTAAGGAACGCCGCGACCATATCGTCTTCGGCAACCAACCTATCGATCTTCACGTGCAGGTCCGGGAAAGCCTTTTTATACGCGTCCATGTTCTGCTTAAATCCTTCCGGACCTTTGATGTCAGTCCCCGCATAGTGATACACGTAATCAGGCATAAAAAGTTCATCTAATAACGATATTTTGCCCTTAACATATACTTCGTCTATCAGGCGCTGGACATTGGCTTTGTTTTTTGATGTAGACATTTGATTAACCTCCTATTATTGAATTTCATTTATAAGCTATAAACCAATTTTCCTTTTTTCAATAGGCATTACCTCCTAAATCTTTTTAAGCCAATAAAAAAGGTCGACAGCCGCCGCTAAAAAAGCGGTACCGGCGACCCTGTTTCTCCCCATCAGACACCTTCGCTGGCTATGGATTTTATGTCATGTTCATATCGGCGAGATATAATATAATAATTCATTAACAATTGTCAACAATAGTGACGGAATATCGGCTACTTTGAAAAATAGATTCTCACATCGTCCTTCCAAAGGAAGGACTCCTCAGAATGACAGAGGGGGCGGGGGGAGAAAGGGGCTGGATTCCATCTTGCGCGGGAATGACAGATTTAATTTGAGAATGGGGTGTTTAAGAGGGGCTGCGCCCCTCTTTCTTTTTTACTCCCCCTCTCCTGCCAGGAGAGGGGGATACAAGGGGGTGAGGTAGAAAAAACAACGGATTCTTCGCTACGCTCAGAATGACAGAAGGGGGGAATCCTTCGACAGGCTCAGGATGAGCGGGGAGAAAGGGGGGTACGGATTGCTTCGCGGAGCTCGCAATGACAGAGAGAGGCTATTTGACGATAGATTCTTCCTCGCCGTAGAAGCGCTCTTTCCAGGTTACGCCGGCGCCGACCAGCCAGCGCGCGAATGAGTAGACAACGACCACGAAGATATAGCCGATGCCGAGCAAATGCAGCCAAGTGGAAACAGCTGACTGTTTAAAGCGATTATCCACGAGCCAGCGCATGAAAATAATCAGACCGACCTGAAAGACGACCAGGCCGCGCCAGAGCAAAGTGGCTTCCGTCATAAAAAAGCCGTTCCAGAGCCAATAGAACGGCCCGATATAAAATAGCCAAGCCAGGGGCACCAACAGCAACAGCATGATGGGGGATATCGCGGTAACGGAATAGACACAGCGCACCAGCCCGGTCCACATTGACACGGCCGTGGGGTACATATTACACGAGACCACCGAGGAAAGGTCGACGGCCACGTGGCGTCCGCCGTGGCGGGACACCTCGATGCCCATCCAGACATCTTCCAGAATCCGGCCTTGCACCACCTTATGCCCGCCGATACGCCAGTACTCATCGCGGGAAAAGAAAAGGAACTGGCCGATAGCCACCGAAGGGCGGGTCGATTTTAAACGATGAATCAGCCAGAGCGGCGCCCAGCCCATGATGATGAAATAGATCACCGGGACGGCTATTTTCTGGGGCAGGGACTGGGTCAGCTGGCGGGGAAAACCCGAAAGCAATGAGACTTTCAGCTTGAGCGCGGTTTCCAGCACCGAGCGCAGCATGTGAGGGGCATGAACCGTATCGGCATCGACGAACAAAAGCCAGTCGCCGGAGGCACGCTGGGCCAGCTGGTAGCAGGCGAAAGGCTTTCCCGCCCAATCGGCGGGGAGGGGCGCCCCGGTGATAAGCTTGAAGCGATTGTCCCCGGCCGCGATGCGGTTGACGATAGCCGCCGTGGCGTCCGCCGAATTATCGTCCAGGACCAGCACTTCAAAATTGGGATAGTCCTGCTGCCGTAAAGATTCCAGGCAAGCCGCGATATTGGCTTCTTCATCCCGGGCGGGAATCAGGATGGAGATAAGCGGGGCCGGACGAGGCGTTTTACCATGCCGGAGCGGCGTCTTGAGGCTGCGCAGATTAAGCAAGAGGTTAGCCAGAAAAACTAAAAGGCCGGCGGCGATGATAATTTGATACAGCATATCGGTCCTGCCACTACACGGACGTGGTCCCCCGCAATATCGACTGGAGCCAGCGGACAAGCCTCCCGCGGAAACGGGGTAGAGAATGCAAATTATCAAAATACTTGAAAACGAACAAAGACAGTATACAGAACACTAAAAGAATTATCACATAAGGCTCGCCAACGATAGCCACGTAAGCCAACGTGGCGGCGGCGCTGAGCACCACTATCCAGGAATCGTTTTCAACAAACATAAATCCGGCGATAAAAAAGGCGATATAGGCGAGCAGCACCTCGTGTTGAGATAAACCGATCATGACACCGAAGCTAATCGCCACCGCCTTGCCGCCGTGCCAGCGCAAAAAGGGAGAGAAAGCGTGGCCCAGCACGGCGCTCAAAGCCACGACGACGACAGACAAATCGGACAGATGCAGCCAGGCATGGGCCAGAAAAACGAACGGCACGCCCTTGATAATATCCAGAACGACGGCCAGAAGGCCCGTTTTTTGACCGCCCGCCCGGAAGACGTTAACCGAGCCTGGATTGCCATCGCCGTATTCCTGTATGTTTTTCTTCAGGAACAGGCGGCCGATAATCACCGAGAAAGGCACGGCGCCCAGAATAAACGCGCCTATCGCCAACAATGCCGTAGAGAGTATATCCATGCACTAAAGCTCCCAACGGGCAAAAATACCTTGCGGTTCTGGGTATACCATAAACTAAACCGAGGCAATAGTCAAGCGCCGTCAGCGGCGCGGCGCCGGCGTATCAGTTTAAACAGGTAAAAAATACCGGTAACGCAAAACCCCAGGGCACCGAATAACAAGCTCATCGGCACCGCCAGCAGGATAAGATTGGACATGATGACGTGAAAAACGTGCCAGACAGCATTGTCCGCGGCTTTGGGGCCGCCAATCCATTGCGCCAGGGGCCACGCGATTACCATATATATGAACGAAAGGAAGATAGCACCGCAAAACGCAGCGGCCAGCAGGATGAGAAAATACCAGGGATTGCGCCATTTACGCGCCAGGGCCACCAGCGCGACAATCACGGCGATCCAGCCCAGGATAATGCCGGTGGGGTTATCCAGCCCGACCAGAATAGCGGCCAATACCATAAAGACGAAAGATATTAAGTAGGGCCGGTTCCGGGGCAGCCGTATTAAAGCTTTGAACCTATCCTTGATATTCGACGTCATCTAACAAAACCCAAACAATCCTCATCTATCCTATTATTTTAGCGGTTTTTTAGCAAGAAATCACTCGTAGTCATATAGCGGGGTCGATAAAAAGGGAGTATAATTAGGCTTGAACCAAGGGAAAGCGGATGAAAACCTTTTTACGCGAATTTCTGATTACCATACTGCTGGCGGCCGTCATCTTCGTCGTGGCGCAGAGGACGATACAGACGTACGAGGTGTTCATGACCAGCATGGAGCCTAACTTCCACGAGGGGCAGCGGGTGGTGGTCAATAAAGCCGTTTACATCTTCGGGGAGCCGCAGCGGGGGGATATCATCATCTTCAAAGCCCCCGACGCCAGCGGGGAAGACTTCATCAAGCGGGTCATCGGCCTGCCCGGCGATACCGTCGAGGTCAAAAACCAGGCGGTCTACGTTAACGACATCAAGCTGGTCGAGCCGTATATCGCGGCCGCCCCGGCCTACATCATGCCCAAGATAACGGTGCCCAAAGACAAATACTTCGTCCTCGGAGACAACCGCAACCACAGCAACGACTCGCATAATAACTGGTACGTCGACCGTAAAGATATCCGCGGCAAAGCCTGGCTGTCCACCTGGCCGCCGCACGACTGGGGATTCGTCCATGGCTACCCTCTTAACGACCAGGTAGCCAACGCCAGCGGGTAACCATATCAATCCGACTCTGAAAAACAACCGGGGTATGCGGTGACCGAGAACGTCGAGCGAATCTTTGAAAAAGCGGGGGCGGTGCTAAAAGGGCACTTCCTGCTGTCTTCCGGGCTGCACTCCCCGGTCTACTGGGAGAAGTTCCAGGTCCTGCAATATCCCGAATATACCGAAAAGCTCTGCCGCATGATGGCCGACCATTTCCGGAAGAGCCTCGTCCAGGTGGTGGCCGGGCCGACGACCGGCGGCGTTATCCTCGCCTACGAGGTCGGCCGGCAACTGGGAGTGCGCGGCATCTTCGCCGAAAAGGCTCCTTCCCAAGGGAAGGACGGCGGCCGGGAGTTCCGGCGGGGTTTCCGCATTGCGCCGGGCGAACGCGTCCTCATCGTCGACGACGTCATGACCAAGGGCGGCTCGATACAGGACACTATCGACGCCGTCAAACGGCTGGGCGGCGACATCGCAGGCATTGGTGTGCTGGTCGACCGCTCCCCGGGAAAAATCGATTTCGGTTTTCCTTTCTTCGCCTGCCATAAGACGGAGGTCATCACCTACCCGCCCGCCGAATGTCCCCTCTGCCGCGCGGGCGTCCCGCTGGTAAAGCCGGGGAGCAGCCAACCGAAGAGCGGATAATCGTCTTCTACCATCCCGGCAGGAGAACCCTCATTTATCCTCACTTTTCCCCCCAACCCGGTGAAGCCGAAGCTGCGCCACGTTCGATATAAACAAAAATACTCACAGACTTATTACCGATTTCCTACCGAAAATTACCCGCGGGTTTCCTAAGATAATAGAGCGAAATGCCAGATACCAGCCCAAAATACTCTGATATCGAATGAGATATCGGAGGCAATGAAAAATATGGACAAAATACGGAAACCCGGAATACGAATCTCTCGCCTGCTCCTGGTCGGCATGCTGGCGATGGTTCTTTTATCGGGACAAATATTCCTCTTTTCCGGCGGCGTTCTGGCTGACATAAGTACCTCAGTGACAATTATCGGCTCGGACCCACTCACAGCACCCGTGGTCCAAATTACCCCCGAAAAACCGCAACCGGGCGAAGACCTGACATGTTCTATTACCGTAGTAAGTACCGACGATGACCCGGCTTCGATTAGATATACCTACGACTGGTATAAAAACGGGGCTTTACAGGCAGGACTCACGCTGGCCGATACCACCAGCCTGGCGAATACCATCGACGGCTCCGGCACCACGGCCGGGGAAATCTGGAAATGCGTGGTCACGCCTAACAATGGCTCGTTCAGCGGCCCGAGCGCCCAGGACGAAGTGACCATCGCTGCCGAAGACGAGGACGGCGGCATCGGGGGCGGCGGCGGCAGCAGCGGCGGCGGAGGCGGAGGAGGCGGCGCACCCAGCGGTGTGACCAGCCTCGCTGAATATATCACCAACGAAGGCGTTTTCGTGGCGGATAACGTCACAATATATTCCGCCGACGGAAAAGTCCGACTTACCATAAGAAAAGGCACCACCGGTAAGAACGCCGCCGGCCAAACCCTGTACTCGATATCGATAAAACCGGCCGAAGAACCACCGGCACCTCCCGAAGACAATACGTTCATTTGCCTCAATTACAACTTAACCCCCTCCGGCGCTACCTTCGACCCGCCCATCTCACTGACCTTTTTCTACGATGATTCACAGGTCCCTGAAGGAGTGCCCGAAGAGAACCTGGTGCTCGGGACCTATTACGACGGCAAATGGGTCACCTTCGATAACTGCGTCGTCAACCCGGCCAACAATACGATTACGGTAAAGATAAGCCACTTTTCCATTTACACCGTGATGGCTAACACGGCACCGGCCACGCTGACAGTAACCGGAATAACCGTGACACCGAACGAAGTTTACCAGAATGAGACCGTGACCGTCAGCACGACGGTGACCAACAAAGGCGGTCTGACCGGAAGCAAAGACGTTACCCTTACGATGAATAATGTAGCCCTGCAGACCACGAAAGTAACCCTCGATGGGGGCAAGAGCCAGACGGTAACCTTTACGGTAACCGTCGCCAACGCCGGTAAATATGTCATCGAAGTCAACGGCTTATCGAGCATGCTTAACGTTAAGCCAGCAGTCGCGTCGCCCGAAGGCTCGGTGACCAATATATTGCCCGCCAGCTTCATCATCTCCAACCTCGCCGTGGTTCCGGGAGAGGTCAATGCCTCCGGGGAGGTCACGATTTCCGCCCTGGTGACCAATATCGGTAACAGCGAGGGGACCTATACCGCCGTCCTCAAGATAAACGGCGTGGAGGAGACCAGGAAAGACATCACCCTCGGCGCCGGCCAGAATGGAACCGTGGTCTTCAACATAGCGAAGTCGACCGGCGGGATTTACTCCGTAGATATCGCCGGCAACGCCGGGCAATTCACCGTGATCGCCCCGCCGCCGGCCACGACCCAGACACCGGCAAAAACCACACCGCCGCCGCCTGCGTCAACCAACTGGTGGATAGTGTTCGGCACGATTGCGGGAGTGATTATCGTCGTCCGCCTGCTGACTTACCTGTACCAGAAGCGCTCGATAAACATGTAGTCGCCCCGCCGACATCCATGCTTCCTCAAGACCGATATCATCCGGAACTATCTTCACGCGTCCGCATTTCGGCCATTTCCTTATCAATCCATAATTGCGTAACGTCGGGTCAGCATGGCAAAATAGACCATACTCAGGCAATAACCTGATTAAGGAGGGCCGCCATGGGAACCGCCGTCGCCATCGCCGTCACCATCATCGTCGCTTTTCTGATTATCGTCCTCAGCAACTATATCATCCGCCTCAGATACGAAAAGCGTTTCCGCGACTGGTGCGCCACCGAAACACTCAAATGGCAGTCGACCACGGAGCAGGCGCGTAAGGACGCCGTTTCGCAGAGTCGGGCCGTCCTGGGCGGCAAGTTCACCGAGCAGATGGTGCCCTTTTTCCCCGACTTCAAGTACGACCCGACGGAGGTGAGGTTTATCGGCAGTCCCATCGACATGATCGCGTTTCCCGGGCTGGCTAAAGGCGACCCGCAGGAAATCGTGGTCCTGGAGGTCAAGACGGGCAAGAACCCGCAACTGACCCCGGCGCAGAAAAAAATCAGGGAGCTCATCGAAAACGGCATGGTCAGGTGGGACGAGATACACCAAGAAATCGAGGAGGAGGAACCGGGCTAGTCCCGACCGAACTCCCGCTCCAGCTGCGCGGCGCTCAACCTGATAACGGTGGGTCGACCGTGGGGGCAGGTGTGGGGGTTGGCGGACTGCTCCAGTTGACGCACCAGGGCCCGCATCTCGTCGTCGGTTAAAGTCTGCCCGCTCTTAATCGCCCCGTGACAGGCAATCGACGCCACCATGCGCTCCTCCCACCGACTCTTTTCCTCACCCGATAATGCGTCGAGCATCTCCCGCAGCATTTGAGGCCAGTCGTCCCCGGCCACCAGCGCCGGCACCGACCGCACCAGATAAGTCCTTTCACCGAAGCTCTCTAAAGCGAAACCGAAATCGGCCAGGTCTGACCAGGCACGACCTGCATGATCGCGTCCTGCCGGGGCGTCACCTCGAGCGTCGCCGGCTCCAGCAGTCCCTGTACCTCCGGCTGCCGCGTCTCGCGCTGCTGTTTTAACCGGTCGTAGCGAATCCGCTCGTGCGCGGCATGCTGGTCGATAAGGTAGAGTCCGTCGGGTCCTTCGGCGAGGATGTAGCGGTTCATGACCTGCCCCACCACCCGCAGCACCGGGAGGGAGGTCATCAGCCGGGGCGAAGATTCGGTCAAGGATGTCTGTGGTACTTCGGAGGTCTCCCAGAGTTGCGGCATTGGCTGAGGCGCGGCGCGATACGGCGCGACGACCTCTTCAATCCCAGGCACGGGCATCTGCGCCACCAGCGTGCGCCGGACGGTCCGCTGCACCGCCCGGAAAACAGCGGCGTCGGAGCGGAACTTCACCTCGCTCTTGGCGGGATGGATATTGACGTCGACCTCCCCCGGGGGAAGTCGAATATCCAGCACCGCGACGGGGTGCCGTCCCGTCATGAGGAGTCCGCTATAGGCCTCCTCCACGGCGTAGGACAAAAGCCGGTTGGTGATCCACCGCCGGTTGACGAAAAAGCTGAGGAGGTCGCGGCTGGCCCGGCCCAGGTCCGGCGCGCCGACCATCCCCGTCACTTTAATTTCAGGAGGAGTGATACCGCCCTGCCAGACTTCGTCTTCCGCGACGACCGGCAACATCTTGCCGGCCAGCGACGCGCCGTAAACGTCGATGACGGCGTCGAGCAACTTGCCCTTGCCCGAGGTTTTTAAGGTTTCCTTGCCGTCGACCGTGAAACTGAACGCCACCTCCGGATAGGCTAAAGCATACTGGCTGACCACGTTAGCGACGTGGCCGGCTTCGGTAGCCAGCGACTTCAGGAACTTCAACCTGGCCGGGCACTCTTTTAAACAAATTTCTCACGGTAAGAGTCGTCCCCGTTACGCGCGCCTGGCTCTTTTTTGCCTTGATAATGCCGCCTTCCAAAGCGAGAAAGGTCCCGGCCTTTTCGCCTTCAAAGCAGGTGAGCAGCTCGACGTCCGCCACGGCGGCGATACTGGGCAGCGCCTCGCCGCGGAATCCGAGACTGCCAATGGTTTGCAGGTCCTCCGCCCTGCTTATCTTGCTGGTGGCGTGCCGCTCGAAAGCCAGCTCGACCTCCCCGGCGGGAATGCCGCGGCCGTTATCGGTGACTTTAATCAGATTGACGCCCCCGCCCCTGATCTCCACCCCGACCTGCGTGGCGCCGGCGTCCAGGGCGTTTTCCACCAGCTCCTTCACCACCGAGGACGGTCGCTCCACGACTTCCCCGGCGGCGATTTGGTTGATGGTGGCTTTGTCCAGGATTTTTATGGTCATAGTATTATAGCTATTTTACACGGTAGCGTGTAGATTGTCAAGTCGATTGGTTCTACGTTTAAGTTTAATCTTTTGGAGAAAGGGAGTCAAAGACATTTTAAACCTCACCCCCTTAAATCCCCCTCTCCTTCTGAGGCGGGGAGAAGGAGAGGGGGAAATAAATAAAAGAGGGGCTGACGCCCCTCTTAGACGCCCTTTATTAAATCCCTCTCTAACTCTCCCTTTACGAAAGGGAGAGGATGATGGCATATCCCCTTTTTTCTGCGCCCCTTGTAAACGCCGACAGCCGGCAGAACGCGGGAGAGTTTGAGGAGGCGCGCAGCGCCCCCTCTCTATTACTTCCCCTTCCCCTTGGCAAGGGGAAGGGGACATAGGGGATAGGGTTAATAAAGAATACAGCGGGCGGGTGGGAAAGAAAATTAGTCGAGGGGCGGGGATAAGGAGGGGGAAATCAGACCTTCTCTATCTTCGCGAAGCTCAATAAAAAGCGCTTGACGCCGACGCCGTCGAAAGCCACCACGACCTCGGCGTCGTTCTTGACCTTGTGATAGTTCACCACCACGCCCTCGCCGAACTGGTCGTGTCTAACGTGCTCGCCCGCCTTGAATACGGGGAGGTCTTCATTGGGTTTTATGGCTTTTTCGGTGGCGTCGATGGACGCTGACGACCACTCGTCTTCTTTCTCGCGCACGCCGCCGCGGGTCATCAGGTGCTCCGGTATGTCCAGCAGAAAACGCGAGGGTTTGTTCACCGCGCTGGAGCCCATCAGGTGGCGGCGGAACGCCCTCACTAAATACACCTTCTTCTTCGCCCGGGTAATGCCCACGTAGCACAGGCGGCGCTCTTCCTCCAGCTGGGCGGGGTCGTCAATACTTTTGTAGTGCGGAATAATGCCGTCCTCCATGCCGACGATGAACACTACCGGGAACTCCAGCCCTTTAGCCTGGTGTAACGTAATCAAAGTCACGGTTTCCTGCTTCTCGGGGAGGTCGTCGACGTCCGACACCAGCGCCACACCCTCGAGGAAAGAGGTCAGCCCCTCCCCCGACTTCATATCCTTATAGTCCTGGGCGACGCCGCGCAGCTCCAGGATGTTCTCCCAGCGCTCCTCGCCGTCGACGAGGCCCGTAATGTACTGCTTGTATCCCGACCTCTCGACAACGAGGTCGAACAGCGCCACTATATCCAGCTCGCGGCTCCGCTCGATGAGCTTTTCCAGCATCACGGCAAAGCCAGCCAGTGCCTTGACCGTCCGAGCGCTGAAAGGCAGTTCGGTACCGCTTTCCGAAGAATCGGCGAGAAGTCGCAGCGCCTGGTACTCGCTGACGCCGTGCTCCCGCGCCCAGCGGGTAAGCTCGTCCAGCGAACGCTCGCCGATACCGCGCTGGGGCACGTTGATCACGCGCATCAGGGAGACGGTATCGTTCGGGTTCTGGATCAGGCGGAGATAGGCGATGATGTCCTTGACCTCGCGCCGCTCGTAGAAGCGGGTGCCCGCCACCAGCTTATAGGGCATGCCGTAGCGGATAAAAGCCTCCTCCAGGGCGCGCGACTGGGCGTTGGTGCGGAACATGACGGCGCAGTCGCCGGACTTGACCTCGCCGCCGCGCACCAGATCATCGATTTCGTTAACGACGTACTGTGCTTCTTCCTCCTCGGAATAGGTCTCGATAACGGCCGGGGGAATCCCCTTCTCGTTCTCCGTCCAGAGTTCCTTGGGCTTGCGCTGCTTGTTCGCCGAGATGACGTGAGAAGCGGCGTCGAGGATGAGCTGGGTCGAGCGGTAGTTCTGCTCCAGCAAGACCACCTTGGCATCCGGAAAGTCCTTCTCAAAGTTTAAAATATTGCGGATATCGGCCGACCGCCACGAGTAAATCGACTGGTCGGGGTCGCCGACGACGCAGATGTTGCGATATTTCCCCGCCAGCAGCTTGACCAGTTCGTACTGGACGAGGTTGGTATCCTGGAACTCGTCCACCTGGATGTGCAGGTAGCGCGCCTGATACCTGGCCAGGATTTCCGACTTCTCGCGGAAAAGCAGCACCGTCTTCATCAAAAGGTCGTCGAAATCCAGCGCGCTACTGGCGGTCAGCAGCTCCTGGTAGCGCTCGTAGACGCGGCGGGTCACCTCGTCGAAATAAGACTTGCCGGGGAGGTCGGACGGGCCGAGCATCTGGCTCTTGGCGCTGGAGATAACGGACTGGAGGGCGCGGGGGGCGAACTGCTTGGGGTCGAGGGCCAGGTCCTGAAGGCTGCGTTTGAGCAGGGAAATCTGGTCGTCGTCGTCATAGATCACGAACTTCTTATCGACCCCGATAGCCTGGCCGTCCTGCCTCAGGATGCGGGCGCAGATGGCGTGGAAAGTCCCGAGGGTAATGTCTTTCACCGAGGCGCTGACCAGTTGATTAAGGCGCTCCTCCATCTCGCGGGCGGCCTTGTTGGTGAAGGTGACGGCCATGATGCGGCGCGGGTTGACGCCGACCACGCGGATGAGGTAGGCGACGCGGTGGGTAATGACGCGGGTCTTGCCCGAGCCGGGGCCGGCTAAGAATAAGCACAGGGCCGTTGATAGCTTCAACGGCGGCTTTCTGGGCGGGATTAAGCTCGGCGAGGATATCCACTATTTAATTATAACAGGTATGCGGCGCCTATTTCATGGCCTTTTCCGACTGCTTCACAACCATGTTGACGAGGGTTTGGCGGGCCAGCCTGACACTACCTGCTTGGCAATCAGCAGTCTATCGTAAACCTCCGCATTGCCTTGATTTTATCGCCGCTGAACTCATAGGCACACATCGCCAGAAATTCGAATTTTTTACCCTGCAACGTACGCTGAGGATATGCTCGAAAAAGGCCTTATCCCCCGTGTACGATTATCCCGTTACCGGTCTCCGTGACTTTCATATCCTTCATGTTCTTCGCACATGGAGGTAACATTGCCCTTAATTGCCGCTTTACCTTTAAGGTGCCGAAAGGATGTGTCAAAGACCGCGTCATCGGTGTAGTAGGCAATATGCTTATCCACATCCCCTGTTTCCCACGCTTTGGCAAACTCACGCATGATACTGGCAATTTTTCTTCTGGCATTTTAGATACCTCCATATTTTGTTAAATTAACATAATTATAGTCCTAATTTGCTATTTGTCAAATAAAAAACGATTGAATTCGTAAGGAAAAAAACGTTAATATATAAACATCATGTCTCAAACTGCCACCAAACGGCTCTCCTTCCTCGACCGGTTTCTAACGCTATGGATTTTCCTGGCGATGGGAATCGGGGTGGCGCTGGGGTGGCAAGTACCGCAAGTCGCCGACTTTATCAATTCCCTGAAAGTGGGCACGACCTCCATACCCATCGCCATCGGCCTGATACTAATGATGTACCCGCCGCTGGCTAAAGTCCGCTACGAGCAAATGGGGCGGGTCTTCCGCAACTGGAAAGTTCTAGGACTATCGCTCGTGCAGAACTGGGTCATCGGGCCAGTACTGATGTTCCTGCTGGCGATAGCCTTCCTCGGTTATCTATGGCCCCGGCCGGAATACATGGTCGGCCTGATCATGATCGGGCTGGCGCGGTGCATCGCCATGGTCATCGTCTGGAACGAGCTCGCCAGGGGCGACCGAGAGTACGCCGCGGGGCTGGTGGCCTTCAACTCCGTCTTCCAGATACTGTTCTACACGGTCTATGCCTGGGTCTTTATCACCGTGCTGCCGAAGTATTTCGGACTCAAAGGGTCGGCCGTCGATGTCTCGATGGCGGAAATAGCCAAGAGCGTGTTTATCTACCTCGGCATACCGTTCTTCGGCGGTATGCTAACGCGTTTTATCTTCCTGAAAACTAAAGGGCGTGAATGGTACGAAAGCAAGTTCATCCCCAAGATAAGCCCCATAACGCTGGCGGCGCTGCTCTTCACCATTATCGTGATGTTCTCCCTCAGGGGCAAGACTATTATAGAATCGCCACAGGACGTCCTCATCATCGCCGTACCGCTGCTTATCTACTTCGTCATCATGTTCCTGGTCTCGTTCTACATGGGGAGGAGAATCGGGGCGGACTACAGCCAGACGGCCAGCATCGCCTTCACCGCCGCCAGCAACAACTTCGAGCTGGCCATCGCCGTGGCGGTGGCGGTATTCGGGATAGGGTCGGGGCAGGCCTTTGCCGCCGTTATCGGGCCGCTGGTCGAGGTGCCGGTGCTCATCAGCCTGGTAAACCTGGCGTTATTTTTCCAAAGAAGGTATTTCAAACAGACAAGCGTCCCGGATACACCGCCATCCTAACGATATTGCAGTCGTCTTATGGCAAGTGTTAGAATGACACTAAGCAGGTAATTTCCTCAAGGAGTCCAGACGTGTTTACCGGTATCGTTCAAGAGATAGGCCGCATTGTCTCCGTCACTAAAGAAGGGCTGGTGATTGCCGCCGATAATGCGTTGCGGGGGATACAGGAGGGGGGCAGCGTCAACGTTAACGGCGTCTGCCTGACGGTGACCCGTTTCGACGAAAAGTCTTTCTCGGTCGATGTTATGCCGGAAACGCAAAAAAAGACCAACCTCGGGACGCTGAAACCAGGGGACAGGGTCAACCTGGAAAGACCGCTCGCCTACAACGGGGAGATAGGCGGACACCTGGTGCAGGGGCATATCGACGATACAGGGAGAGTCATCCAGATAGCCCGCGAAGGCGACTCTCTACTCATGAGGTTCGAGGCTAAACCGGAACTGATGCGCTACATCGTGCCCAAAGGCTTCATCGCCGTGGACGGCACGAGCCTGACGGTCACCACCAAAGACATCAAGTCGTTCGGGGTGGCCATCGTGGGATACACGCGCGAACACACGATTCTAGCCGATAAAAAGCCCGGCGACCTCGTCAACCTGGAAGTGGACATCATCGGCAAATACGTGGTCGAACTCTACGGGACACAGTCCGGGGGCATTACGCCGGAATTTTTACGGGAGCACGGTTTCGCGATAAACTAAAGCTCACGAGAAATATGGAGAATTAGCATGGGACTGGCAACGATAACGGAAGCCATCGAAGATATCAAGGCCGGTAAATTCGTCATCGTGGTGGACGACGAAGACCGCGAGAATGAAGGCGACCTCGTCATGGCCGCGGAAAAAGTCACGGCGGAAGCCATCAACTTCATGGCTAAATACGGGCGGGGGCTCATCTGCATGCCGATGACCGGCGAGAGGCTGGACACCCTGCGAATCCCTATGATGGTAAGCAACAACACCTCCCATTTCGGCACACCCTTTGCCGTGGCGGTCGAAGCCAAGCACGGCACCACCACCGGCATCTCGGCGGCGGACCGGGCCAAGACGGTACAGGTCATGGTCGACCCCAAGACCAGGCCGGAAGACATCCTCATGCCGGGGCACATGTTCCCCCTGCGCGCCCGCGACGGCGGCGTGCTGGTACGCGCCGGACAGACCGAGGCGACGGTAGACCTCGCCAGAATGGCGGGGCTAAGACCCGCCGGGGTACTCTGCGAAATCATGAACGAGGACGGCACCATGGCGAGGATGCCGCAGCTGGAGGAAACTGCCAAAAAGTTCGGCCTGAAAATAGTCAGCGTGGCCGACCTCATTGCCTACCGCTACCGCCATGAAAGGCTGGTGACGCGGGTAGCCGAAGCCAAGCTGCCGACCAAGTACGGCGATTTCAAAGTCATCGCCTATAAAGCCAGCACGGATACCGACGAGCACCTGGCGCTGGTGCTCGGCGACGTGGCAACCGACGAGCCCGTGCTGGTAAGGGTGCACAGTCAATGCCTCACCGGCGACGTTTTCCACAGCCTGCGGTGCGATTGCGGCGAGCAGATTGAAATAGCCATGAAACGCATCGCGGAGGAAAGGCGGGGCGTCGTCCTGTACATGAGACAGGAAGGCCGGGGCATCGGCATCCACAATAAAATCAAAGCCTACGCACTGCAGGACAAGGGCATGGATACCGTCGAAGCCAACCTGTCGCTGGGCTTTAAAGCCGACCCCCGCGACTACGGCATCGGGGCGCAGATACTGGCCGACCTGGGCGTGCGCAACATGAGGCTGATGACCAATAATCCCAAGAAGATGAGCGGACTGGAAAGCTACGGGCTGAACATCGTCGAACAGCTGCCCATCACCACGATGCCCAACCCGCATAATCGACGCTACCTCCAGACCAAGCAGAAAAAACTGGGGCACCTCCTGAAAGTGCCGGATACCGATTGCGACCAAATATAGCTAAGGAGATACCGATGAGCAAGACTTACGAAGGCAACTTAATCGGCAAGGGGCTGAAGTTCGGGGTGGTGGTATCGCGTTTCAACGAGTTTTTCAGCACGAAGCTGCTGGAGGGGGCCAAAGACGCCCTGCTCCGGCACGGCGTCCTCGACGCCGACATCGAAGTGGCCTGGACACCGGGCTCCTTCGAAATCCCGCTAATCGCGCAGAAAATGGCGGAGGCGAAGAAATATAACGCCGTCATCTGCCTGGGGGCGGTGATAAGGGGCGGGACGCCCCACTTCGACTATATCGCGTCGGAAGTGGCCAAGGGCATCGCCAACGTCGGGATGAAAACCGGGGTACCGGTCATCTTCGGGGTCATCACTACCGATACGCTGGAGCAGGCCATCGAGCGCTCCGGGAACGAAGGACGGCAACAAGGGCTTCGATGCGGCGGTCAGCGCCATCGAGATGGCGAACCTGGTGAAGGGGATAGGACAATAGCTCAAAGCTTAAAAGTCAAAGCCAGAACTCAAAATTCAAAACTGGGAAAGCTTTGAGTTTTAAAAATTTAAGTTGTTACTCCTTAACCTTGTAAACAGTGTCGCCCGGGCGCACCTTCTCCGGGACCTTAATGCCCACGGACTTGCCCTTGCCAGCTTTGTCGACGTTGACGTTGTCGATCTGCATCGAATCGACGACCATCTCGATGTCCGTGGTGTGCCCCTTGATATGAATCGTCTCACCCACTTTCAAAGTACCGCTTAACGCGACACCGGCGACCACCGGGCGGGCAAAAAAGTCATCTACCCTGCCGACCTCTTTCTCTGCCATCTGAGTGCCCTCCTTGAAAAATAAAGACAATTTATCTTTGTATCAGGATTATACCCCTCAATTTTCCATAAATCAATACAGGCGACCAAACAGTATTGATTATCTCTTTGACATATTTCACGGCGGGAATTATAATAATTTTAAACCTGACGGAGAAGTGAGGGCATTTGGCCAAACCAGACGAAATGGAAACCAGAAATGAGGCGCCGGACATCGAGCGGCTCATCCAGCGCATCGACGCACTGGATAAACGCCTTGACAGCGTCGATTCCGTAGTTTCGGCGGTGGCCGAACGGGTCATGCGGCAGCCGCTCACCATTAATCTCACCTGCCCGAAGTGCGGCCAGAGGATAGAAATCGCCATCATCGGCAGCGAGAAGCCCGGCCGATAAAGTTCTGTATGCCGGTTAGTCTTTGACCGGTGTCCGTGACGTTCATCGACTTTTCCTTATGGACAGGAGGCAAACGTGACGATAGCCGCAGGAATCAACCGGACCAAACTGGAAGTTTTCCGCTGGCGCTACGAACTCAGCATACCAAAGAAACTGGTCCTGGCTTTCGGCGTGGCCGCGCTGACCGGGCTGCTCGCCCAGGCCAGGGTCCAACTGCCATGGAGTCCCGTACCGCTGACGGGGCAGACCTTCGGGGCGCTTTTAGCCGGCGTGATGCTGGGGACGTGGTGGGGCGGCGTCAGCATGGCGCTGTATGCGGGGCTGGGGGCGGCGGGATTGCCGTGGTTCCAGGGCTGGAGCGGGGGCATGGCCTACCTGGCCGGACCCACCGGCGGCTACATCATAGGCTTTATCCTGGCGGCCCTTTTCCTGGGTTATTTCACCGATAAATACGTGCGGTCGCGGAGCTTTACGGTCATTCTGGCGCTGATGCTCTTCGCCAACTTCATCCTCATCTATGGACCCGGTTTATTGCAACTAAATCTATGGCTCAGCAACGTCAAAGGCCAAGCGGTAACATTCAGCCAACTCCTGAAGATGGGGGCGATACCGTTTATCGCCGGCGACGTTACCAAAGCCGTGGCGGCGGCAATCATCACCCGCGCGGCTACGCCGAAAAAAGCCTACGGTAAAGAGACCGACGGCGAAAAGTGGGCGAAGTGGCGGCTGCCGTGAAGAGTTACTAGTTACTAGTATTTAGCAGTTAGTTTGGGGGCGGCGCGACTTCCAGTCGCGCCGCCCCGTTTCTTTACCGATTGCGCTCATAGCTGAACGCTGATATAATGGCGTTATGAGCCAAGAGCATGAGCTGGACACCATGCGGCATTCCGCCTCTCACGTCATGGCGGAGGCGGTACTTTCCATGTTCCCGGACGCCAGGTTCGCCATCGGGCCGGCGATAGAGGACGGGTTTTATTACGACTTCGAACTGCCGCGCCCGCTGACGCCGGATGACCTGCCCGTCATCGAGAAGAAGATGGGCGAAATCATCAAAGCGGACCTGCCTTTTCATCACCGGGAAATAACAAAAAAAGAAGCGAAAGCTCTCTTCGTCGCACAGCCGTACAAGCTCGAACTCATCGAAGAAATAACCGACGACAAGGTCGGCGTTTACCAGCAGGGCAACTTCACCGACCTCTGCCGCGGACCGCACGTCAGCTCTACCGGGGAAATAGGGGCGTTCAAACTAACCAGCATCGCCGGGGCGTACTGGCGGGGCGACGAGCATAACGCCATGCTCCAACGCGTCTACGGCCTAGCCTTCGAAACACAGAAGGAGCTGGACGACTACCTCGCGCACCTGGAAGAAATCAAAAAACGAGACCACAGAAAAATCGGAAAAGACCTGGACCTATTCGTCTTTTCGGATTTAGTCGGCAAAGGTCTGCCCATTTTTACGGAAAAGGGGTCAGTGATCAGGAGAGAACTGGAACGCTTCGTAGTGGACGAGGAACTCAAGAGGGGCTACAAACATATCTATACTCCCGACCTAGCGCTGGTGGCACTCTATAAAACCTCCGGTCATTACCCTTACTATAAAGATACGATGTACCCGGTCATGAAGATAGATGACGAGGAATTGATACTACGCCCCATGACCTGCCCGCATCATTATCAGTACTATGCCAGCCGACCGAGGTCTTACCGGGAGCTGCCGTTCCGAATCGCGGAGCTCGCCAAGCAGTTCCGCTATGAAAAGTCCGGGGAGCTGACGGGTCTAATGAGGGTGAGGGCTTTCTGCCTAGCGGACTCCCATATCATCTGCCAGAAAGAACAGGCGGTCAGCGAGATAAACCAGGTCATGGACCTGATTGAATATGTGGCGGGGGTGCTGGGCTATAAAGCCGGCGAAGACTACCGCTACCGGCTATCGCTCGGCGACAGAAAAGACGAGAAAAAATACTATAAAGACGACGAAGCCTGGGATTATGCGGAAAACGTTTTAAGGGGCGTATTGCAGCAGCGGGGAGCCAATTTCTTCGAAGCCGAAAAGGAAGCCGCTTTTTACGGGCCGAAAATCGATATCCAGATGAAAAACGTCGCCGGCAAGGAAGATACGGCTTTCACCGTCCAGTATGACTTCGTGGGGCCAAAACGCTTCAAGCTAACATACATCGACAGCGACGGCAAGGAAAAAGAGCCTATCGTCATTCACCGGTCGTCAATCGGCGCCATAGAAAGGACCATGGCATTTCTCATCGAGCACTACGCCGGCGCTTTCCCCACCTGGCTGGCGCCCGTGCAGGTAAAAATGATCCCCGTCGCCGACCGCCACCTCGACCACGCGAAAAAGATTATTGCCGAACTTAAGAGTCGAGGCATAAGAGTCGAGGTGGACGACCGCTCCGAGAGAATGAACCTGAAAATCCGGCAGGCGCAGCTGGAAAAAGTCCCCTACATGATTGTCATCGGGGATAAAGAGGTCGCGGACAACTCCGTATCCGTACGGCGGCGTACCGGCGAGCAATTGCCCACCCAGCCCCTGGCGAGCTTTATCCAGACCCTGACGAAAGAAATCGCCGATAAAACGTAGGCGGCATTTCATCCAGGGGAGTTGATTACGTAATAAAAATGTGATATAGTTTTTATTCGTAGGACACCTGTAAGCGGAGGAGGTAAGGAAGCACCATAATTAAGCAACTTCGTATTAACGAGCGAATAACGGCCAAAGAAGTCCGCCTGGTCGGGGAGAAGGGGGAGCAGCTCGGTATTATGCCCGTGCTCCAGGCGCGGGAGATGGCAAAAAAACAAGGAGTGGACCTCGTGGAAGTAGCGCCGACATCCGCACCCCCGGTCTGCCGCCTACTCGATTACGGGAAATTCAAGTACGAGCAACAGAAGAAAGAGCAGCAGTCCAGGAAGAGCCAGAAGGTCTCATTAACCAGAGAAATCCGCCTCCGACCCAAGATAGGTACCCACGATTTTGAAGCTAAAGCCAGGACAGCCAGAAAATTGCTGACCGCCGGAAATAAAGTCAAAGTTACGTTGATGTTCCGGGGACGCGAGATAACGCACCCGGACCTGGGCTGGAAGGTACTGCAGCGGATGGCGGAGACGCTCAACGAAATCGCCTACCCGGAAAGACAGCCGCTGATGGAGGGGAGAAGGATGGACATCGTCCTGGCACCCAACAGCTCCAAGCCCAAAATAAAAATAGTAGCAAAGGAAACCGTGAATGCCAAAACTCAAAACGCATAAAGGCGCCAAAGACCGGTTCCATATCACCGGCACCGGTAAAATCATGCGGGTCAAGGGACCGAAGAGCCACCTGCGCGTCCATAAATCCAAGCGGGTGCGGCGGCAGTTCGACGAGATGATTGAGCTCAGTCCCAAAGACCGCAAGCGCATATCCCGACTGATACCCTACGGGACGGGAAAATAGAAGGAGTCGCACTTGCCTAGAGTAAAGCGGGGAGTAACCTCACACCATCGCCATAAGAAAGTACTGGCGCTAACCAAGGGACACCGGGGCACCAAGCACCGGCTCATCCGGCGCGCCACCGAGTCCATGATACACTCATTGTCCTATGCCTATTTCCACCGGCGCGAGCGGAAGGGCGACATGCGCCGACTCTGGATACTGCGCGTTAACGCCGCCTGCCGCGCCAACGGGATTACCTACAGCCAGTTCATGAACGGACTGAAGAAGTCCGGCATCGCCGTGAACCGGAAAATGCTGGCCGATATGGCCGTCAGGGAGCCGGAAAACTTTACCAGCCTGCTCGCGCAGGCGACAGGGAAGGCGAAGGATTGAAATATTCCGGTTGATAATGGCTATTTCGAGTTCCCCTTCCCTCAGTGACGAAGGGGAATTTTCTTAAGAGGGGCAGATTAATAAAGGCGATAAAATGTCCGAGCAGGTTGAAGAGCTAAAGCAAAAAGCGCTCCAGGAATTGAATGGTATTAATAACATCAAAGAGCTGGAGTCCTGGCGCGTCCAGTACCTGGGCAAGAAAAGCCCACTCACCCAGATTTTGCGGGGCCTGTCCTTTTTATCCATCGAGGAGAGAAAAGAGGTCGGCGCGGCCGCCAACCAGTTGAAAGCCCTGCTCGAAAGCAGCTGTGCCGAAAAAGCCCAGGCGCTTCGGGAAGTTCAAATTAAGTCCGAGGCGCAGAGGGAGTCCGTCGATATCAGCCTGCCGGGACAGCCACTGCCCGCCGGGCGCCTCCACCCCATCACACAGACCCTGGACGAGATGTGCGAGATATTCAGCTCGATGGGCTTCGCAGTAGCCGAAGGGCCGGACGTGGAATGGGACTATTATAACTTCGAGGCATTGAACATCCCCGCCGAGCACCCGGCGCGCGACGACATGTCATCATTCTGGATCGATACACCGGCCGGAGAAAGGGGAAACAGCTCCTGCGGACCCACACCACGGCGGTCACCGCGCGGACGCTGGAGAAAAACAAGCCGCCGATAAGGGCCATCGAGCCGGGCCGGTGCCACCGCTACGAGGCCACCGACGCCACCCATATCCCCGTGTTCTACCAGGTCGACGGTATTGCCGTGGACAAGGGGATTACCATGACCGACCTCAAGGGAACGCTGTACGAGTTCTCGCGGCGCTTCTTCGGGCCGGACCGGAAAGTACGCTTCAGAGTCGATTACTTTCCGTTCGTCGAGCCGGGAGTGGAAATGGCCATCGAATGCATCGTCTGTAAAGGCGGCGGCTGCCGCCTGTGTAAAAGCAGCGGCTGGCTGGAAATACTGGGGGCAGGCATGACCCACCCGGATGTATTGCGGCGCGCCGGCATCGACCCCGAGGTATATACCAGCTTCGCCTTCGGGATAGGCGTCGAAAGGCCGCACATGCTGCGCTACGGCGTGGATAACGTCCGGCTTTACTATACCAGCGATTTAAGATTCTTAAGGCAGTTTTAAAGGAGTTATTAGTTGCTAGTTATTAGTTATTAGTAGGTGAAATGGGAGCGTCAAAAATTTTAAACTTGTGACGATGAACTAAAACATGAAAGTACCGTTGAACTGGCTCAAAGACTACACGGACGTTACCCTGCCGGCGGCCGAGCTTGCCGATAAGCTGACGATGGCCGGATTTGAAGTGGCGGAAATCATCACCACCGGCGGCAACTGGGATAATATCCTTATCGGGCAGATAACGGCGGTCAATCCCCACCCCAATGCCGACCGCCTGCACCTGGCGACGGTGGACCTGGTCCAAGAGCATGAGACCGTGGTCTGCGGCGCCCCCAATCTTAACGTGGGCGACAAGATAGCCTTCGCGCGCGCCGGCGCGAGGCTAGTGAACCCCTATAACGGGCAGGTCGAAGAACTGAAACCCGCCAAAATCCGCGGCGTCGTCTCCCGGGGCATGATTTGCTCGGAGAAAGAGCTGGGGATATCGGAAAGCCACGAAGGTATCATGGTGCTGGGGGCGGAGGCAAAAATCGGGACGGCGCTGGCCGACTACCTGGGCAACACGGTGCTGGACATCAGCGTGACCGCCAACCGGCCGGACTGCCTCTCGGTGGTGGGCATCGCCAGAGAGGTCGCCGCGCTGACCGGACAGAAAATGCACATCCCGGAAATAAAATATATGGAAACCAACGACCCGATAGAACGTCAGATAACCATAGAAATAGTCGATGCCGACCTGTGCCCACGCTACTGCGCCAGCCTGGTTACAGGCGTGAAGATAGGCGAGTCGCCAGCCTGGCTGCAGGAGAGGCTGGTGGCGGCGGGGCAGCGCCCCATCAATAACATCGTCGATATCACCAACTACGTGATGCTCGAATACGGGCAGCCGCTACACTCTTTCGACTACGACCGGCTCCGGCACAAGCGCATCATCGTGCGGCGGGCGAAAGAGGGCGATAGTTTCAATACCCTCGACGGGACGGAACGCAAGCTCAGCGGCGAAATGCTGACCATCGCCGACGGCGAACGGACGGTAGCCGTAGCGGGGGTGATGGGCGGACTCAACAGCCAGGTCACCGAAAGCACCACGTCCATCCTGCTGGAAGCCGCCAGCTTCAAAGCCGCCAGCATTCACTATACCGGGCGGAATCTCGGGCTCACCAGCGAAGCCTCGATGCGGTTCGAGCGCGGCATCAGCGCCGGCCTGACCATCCCCGCCTTGAGGCACGCCACCCAGCTTATCGCGGAGCTGGGCGGGGGAAAAGCGGCTAAAGGCATCATCGACGTTTATCCCGGCAAAAAAGAGAACAAACCTATCGTGCTGACTACCGAGAAAATAAAACGCGTGCTGGGCATGGACATGAGTTTAAAAAACATTATCGATACGCTGACCGCCCTCGGCATCGAAGGCAAGGCGGACGGCTCCAAAATAACGGCGGTTTCGCCGTACTGGCGCAGCGATCTCCGGGTGGACGTCGACCTCATTGAGGAAGTTGCCCGAATCATCGGCTACGAAAAAATCCCCATGACCATGCTCGCCGACCCGATACCCCGGCAGAACCCGGAACCGCTCCCCGGGCTGAGGAAGCGCATACGGCAAAGCCTGGCCGGCTACGGTTTCCAGGAAATTGTCTCCTACAGCCTGACCAGTCGCGACATGCTCAAGAACCTGACGCCGGACGGCAACACCCAAGGACCGGAACCGCTGGCTATCGTCAAACCGCTCTCAGCCGACCAGGAAATCCTGAGGCCGAACCTCCGCGCCAATTTGCTGGCGGCCCTGACTTCCAACCGGCGGCACGAGGAAGGCGGCATCCGCCTCTACGAGCTGGGGAAAGTGTACCTGCCCCGCACTCGCGACCTGCCCGGAGAGCCCGATATGCTGTGCGGCATCATGAGTGGTCCCCGGGCGGAGAAATCGTGGCGGGGCGGCGACGGACCGCTGGACTTTTACGACGTCAAAGGGGCGGCGGAGGGGCTTTTCAGCAGCCTGGGTATAGATATCAGTTTTGAGAACAGCCGGGACGAGGGACTGCATCCGGCCCGGCAGGCGGCGATAATCGCGAAAAAAGACGGCGAGACAGCCATAATAGGCGTCCTCGGCGAGCTGCACCCCAAAGTAGCGGATGTTTACGAAATTACCGGGACAGTGGGACTATTGGAAATCAACGTAACCGGGCTGCTTGCGCTGACGGGCGGCTATAAAGCGTTCCAGCCGGTACCGCGCTTCCCGAGTGTTACCAGAGACATCGCTCTGGTGGTGGACGCTAATGTCACCAACAAACAGCTAAAGGACATCATTGAGGGCTTTGCGCTGATAAGCGAGGTGGTGCTTTTCGACGTGTATTCCGGTAAACAGGTAGCCCCGGGAAAAAAGTCGCTGGCTTACCGCCTGGTCTATCAATCACCCGAGCAGACCCTCACCGACGAAGAGGTCAATAAAGTGCAGGCGCAGATTTTAGCCAGACTAGCGAAAGAACTGAACGCGGTACTACGGGCGTGAGGAGATAACTCCTTTAGTTCCCCTTTTTCAAAGGGGGACAAAATAAGCAAGGGCTTTCAAGAAAGGCACAAACATATCTTTTTACCAAGGGTGTCTAAGAGGGGTTAAAGCCCCTCTTTTTTATCGGGTGGAAAAGATTTTCAAAACTTCCTTGACAAAAAAGTCCGTCTCCATTATAATATCAGTGTATTCTGATATTTCTGATTTTTCAGGAGGGGAAATGGCCAAAGAAAGGAAAAAGAAAACTGCTGTTCTCCGGAAGAAATGGAGGGCTGCTGTAAAGTCGAAGCGCTGGTCAGCATCGACGAGAGGGGGCAGATGGTGCTGCCCAAAGAAGCCAGGGACAAAGCCGGTATCCGCGCCGGAGATAAGCTGGCGGTGATAAGCTGGGGAAAAGGCGGGGAGGTAAGCTGCCTGACCCTGATGAAAGCCGAAGCTTTGGGGGGGATGGTAAAGGGCATGCTGGGGCCTTTAATGGACGGAGATTTTTCAAAAATAGGAGATATGGGAAAATGAAAGAAACAGAAGTCAAAAAGAACGGTAAGAGAACGGTACGCGAGGGTCGCCAGACAGGAGAAGATCCTGCTGCAGCAATACCAGCACTTCACCCTGCTGCGACGGCACCCAGAACGCCCGCGACATCAGCAGGAACATCGGGTACATGGAAGCGGACATCAATAATGTCCCCGAAGGGGCCAACCTGGGACTCGGCTGCGGCAATCCGATCGCCCTGGCTTCCATTAAAGAAGGCGAAACGGTGCTCGACCTGGGGTCGGGGGCGGGGTTCGATTGCTTCCTGGCGGCGAACAGGGTGGGGGGAAAAGGCAGGGTCATCGGCGTGGACATGACGCCGGAGATGCTGGAAAAAGCCAGAGAAAACGCCCGCCAAGGCGATTACAACAACGTGGAGTTCCGGCTCGGCGAGATAGAAAACCTGCCCGTCGCGGATAGCTCCATCGACGTAATAATCTCCAACTGCGTCATCAACCTGGCGCCGGATAAAAACAGAGTTTTCCACGAAGCCTTCCGCGCGCTCAAGCCGGGCGGGCGAATCATGGTTTCCGATATCGTCCTGGAAAAAGAACTCCCGGAAAACATCAAAAACTCCATCGAGGCTTACGTCGGCTGCGTGGCCGGGGCATCGCTGGAGTCCGACTATCTGCAAGCGATAGAGTCGGCAGGCTTTAAAGAGGTGAAAATAGTCGGCGAATCCGTTTTCGATATCAAAGATATCATCAGCAGTCCCGAAGCCCAGGATGATCGTGAAGAGCCTCGATATCACGACGGAGAAAGCCGTGGAATTAGCGGGCGCGGTAAAAAGCATTAAAGTGAGCGCGAAAAAGCCGGAATAGCTATTCCCAGCGAAAGAAGCGCGCCGCTAATGCGGCCGATACCACGGTAATCCCCACCGTAATGAGCGAGGCATTGGTGTGCCAGGTAAAACCCAGCCAGGGGTTCTGCAGCATGATTATCACCCAGTGAAGGGGCGTAATTTCACCCACGACGGTCATCGCCCCGGTCAGAACCTCGGGAGGAGGTCCCGCCCCACCCAGTATCATCATGACGAAAAAGAGTATCAGCCCGACCCCCTGAGCCGAGCGCGTCGAAGGGAGCACCGCCCCCAGGAAAAAGCCTAAACAGGTAAAGCATATCGTGCCGAGAAGGAACGCCAGCACCAGCAGCCCCGGGTTTACCGGCCAGTGAGGCGAATATACCAATTTACCCAAAACGGTAATCAGGATACTGCCGATGATCGCGATGATAAAGCTGACGATCAGCTGCGAGCCCAGCACCGACCATACGGAGAAAGAAGAAGCCCGGAAACGCCGCAGGACGCCCCGCTCGCGGTAGCCGGTCAGGTGCACCGGCAGAGCTACCGTGCCGATGGCCATCATCACCAGCGCAAAGTAGGCGGGCATATAGTAGTCCAGCGGCCCCACCCCACGGAACACGATTTTACCACTCTCCCCTGCCTCCGCAGTGTTGCCGAAGACGCCGCCCATGACAAAGAGGAAGATGATGGGCAGAGCCAAAGTGAAGACGACCGTAATGGGCTCGCGGATGAACAGCTTTATTTCCACCCAGGTCAATCTAAACAGCGTACGCATTTTTCCGATTATTCTCCCGTGGTATGGCCGGTCAGCTTTAAAAAGACATCCTCAAGACTCGACTGCTCGATACGGAGGTCGGCGGGCACGATGCCGTGTGCCACCAGCGCCGCCGCCACCAGGGCCAGCACCGGGCCGCTGCCCTCCACCTCCACCCGCGGTCCCCTTTTGGTTACCCGGCTAACGCCGGCAACTTTCTCCAGCCAGGCAAGGTCGGCGACGTCCGTGGAGAAAATAACGCGCACCTGGCTGGTATGCCGGGCCACCAGGCTCTGAGGGCTATCCGACGCGACGATTTTACCGCGGTCGACGATGGCCACGCGGTCGCAGAGATTTTCCGCCTCGTCCATGAAATGGGTGACGAGCACCACGGTGGTGCCCCTATCGCGGATGGACCTGATTAATTCCCAGGCGACGCGGCGGGCGGCGGGGTCGAGGCCGACGGTCATTTCGTCGAGGAAAACGCATTCCGGATTATTGACCAGCGCCAGGGCGATAAAGAGTCGCTGCCTCTGCCCGCCGGAAAGGCTCGAAAAGCCGGCTTGGCGCTTTTCGGCGAGTCCCCACTGCTCGATAAGGGGGCGCCAGTCCAGGGGCTCGGGCGCCACCGAGGCAAACAGGTCGAGGGCTTCCCAGACTTTAATACGGTCTGGCAATGCCGACTCCTGGAGCTGGGAGCCGATACGGCGCCGCAGGGCCTGCGCTTCGGTGCGCGGGTCAAGACCGAGGACGCGGATATTGCCTGAATCGGGGCGGCGCAGCGCCTGCAGACATTCTACGGTAGTGGTCTTGCCAGCGCCGTTAGGGCCTAAAAGTCCGAAGATTTCCCCCTCGGCGACCTCAAAGGAAATATCAGCGACGGCAACAGTTTTGCCGTAGGTCTTGCGGAGGTTCTGGACGGAGATGATGGGAGGCATGATGGATTATTATAAACTAAAATACATAGAGTTGCCAAGTATCTTTTCCCAGAGCGGTTTTACCTCACCCTGCCCCCTCCAAATAGCCAGATTGAAAGCGCCGGAGATAATTTGGTTGGAGAGGGGAAGTATTATTGAGAGGGGCTAGCGCCCCTCTCCGCAGGCTACTCCCTTTGGAAAACGAGGCATTTAAAAGGAGTGCCGACTCTCTTATTAGAAAACGGGGTGTTTAAGAGGGGTGAAAACCCCTCTTCTATTCTTTCCCCCTCTTAAACAGAACGCTCTTCGAGGAACAATTATGAAGCTGTTTGAGAGGGGGACACAGGGGATGAGAATAACTAAGAGTCGATTGACGCTTTCAGCTTCCCTGCTATCTCGCTCAGCGGCACGATTTCAGACTCTTTTTTAGAACGCAGCTTAAATTCCACGCTGTTTTTCTCCAAAGTGCGCGGGCTGACGGTCAAACGGAACGGTATGCCCAGCAAATCGGCATCGTTGAACTGTACGCCCGGCGACTCCTGCCTATCGTCGAAAAGCACCTGAAGCCCGGCCGCTTCGAGGTCTTGATAGAGCTTTTCGGCAACTTCAGCCACCTTTGAGCCTTCCCGGTACAGCGCGCAGAGATAGACATGATAGGGAGCAACCGACAACGGCCAGATGATGCCTTTGTCATCGTGGTTACGCTCGATGACGGCGGCGAGCAGCCGGCTCAATCCCAGGCCATAACAGCCCATGACGATGGAGTGAGACCCACCCTTTTCATCAAGATAAGAAGCGCCAAACTTACTGCTATAAGTTGTCCCCAGTTTGAAGATATGCCCCACCTCGATACCGTGGGTGGAAGCCAGCTTCCCGCCGCATTTCAGGCACCTATCACCGGGGCGGGCGGCGGCGATATCCGCCACGACATCCGCCTTAAAATCGCGCGGGTAATTAACGTTTTTCAGGTGGACAAACAGCTTGTTGCCGCCGGCCACGAAATTAACGCCCGACGTCACCGAATCGTCAGCGACAACCCTAAAGCCTTTAAGCCCTACCGGAGAGGCCGCGCCAGCCACGAGCCCGGCGGCGATAACCTCAGCCTCAGCAGCCATACGGAGGTCGGCAGCGCGCAACTGGTTCTTGAGCTTGACCTCATTAACCGCGAGGTCACCGCGGATAACCACAAAGACCAGGGCGCCGTCGGCGATATAAAAGACGGCTTTAAGGGTACGGCTGGCCGGGACTTGCAGAAAGTCGGCCACCTCCTCGATAGTGCCCGCGCCGGGCGTCGCGACCTCCGCCACGGGCAGCGGTTGACCGCCATCGAATTTCTCCTTAACGCTCACCGCTTTTTCGGCGTTGGCGGCGTAATGACAAGCCGGACAATAGATAATCTCATCCTCGCCGGTTTCCGCCACAGCCATAAACTCACGGGAGTCCTTGCCGCCGATAGCCCCGCTATCCGCCTCGACGAGCATTACCGGCAGACCACAGCGGTCGTAAATGTTCCGGTAGGCCTCGACCATTTTTTGATAACTTATGTCCAGTCCGGCTTCATCGACGTCAAAGCTATAAAGGTCTTTCATGGCGAACTCGCGCACGCGGATAAGCCCGCCGCGGGGCCGCGGCTCGTCACGGAACTTGGTCTGAATCTGGTAAAGCAGCAGGGGCAAATCACGGTAGCTGCGGACATAGCGGGCGACCAAAGAGGTAATTACCTCCTCGTGGGTGGGGCCCAGAGTCAACTTGCGCTCGCGGCGGTCGAAGAGGTGAAAAAGGACATCGCTCATGCTCTTATCGCGCCCGGAAATCTGCCAGAGCTCGTCGGGCTGGAGCACCGGCAGATGCACTTCCTGTCCGCCGGCTTGATCCATCTCGTCGCGGATGATATCCTCAATCTTTTTCAGCGCCCGCCAGCCCAGCGGCAGGAAAGAGTAAATTCCGGCCGCGAGCTGGTTAATCATGCCGGCCCTGACGAGCAGTTGATGGCTGACGGTATCCGCCTCGGCGGGCACCTCCCTCAGGGTTTTACCGAACAAATTTGAAACGCGCACGCTCGACTCCTCAAAGGTATTATTGCAGCACCGACGCCAGACTAGCAATCTCCGCCTTGATATCATTCAAGGTGTTTTCCTGTTCAAGACGCAGCGCAGTGAGTTTATCGAAGACGGCCGGGTCACTCGTATTATTGGCTTCGTCGTTAAGGTTATTCCGGAAACCCACCCTGGTATTATACTCCTTAACAAGGTCATTATAGCTCTTGAGGTCGGCGGGGCTAGCGAAGGACCAGCCGCGATAGTATAGCGGATTCTGGCTCGCGGTGACGGTAAAGCCGCCGGTAGTCTCCAGCGCCAGGTACTGCCCGGGGCCAACCTCGGCGAGGACCCAGGCGTGGTTGGACTGGAGGATATCGGTTATCGGATTGTCTTTGTTGCCCACGACGACGACCGAGGAAACGCCGGCGGCTTTGAGCATATTCCAGACTTCCGCCGCCATATCCGAGCAGACGAACAGGTCGAAGCTGCTATAGAAGTGGGTGTCATGGTAATAACTAACGATCTTGGCCGCGGTCTCCGCGGGCGTGGCGCCGATAAGACTATTCTGGTCCTTGAGGTCGGCGATCTGGCTTTCATAATAGGCGATGTTTATCGTCTTTGGCTCTTGATGGCGGCTTTATCGGCATCAACCTGGCTGTTAAGACCGGAGATGGTAGTTTGAGCCTGGGTGAGCTGCGACTGGGCATCCGTTAGCTGAGACTTGAGCTGGTCGTAACTGTCCCTGCCTGCGGGAGATCGCCGCTAGCTCTCGGCAGCCGGTGAACGATGACCGAGCAGTAACAAAACAACCGCAATTAAACTACAAGGTGATTTTTTTCTAACAAGACTCTTTATCTCTATATCATACCTCTATCTATATCCCCTCCACCTCTCTCATCAGCGCGGTGAGAAAGTCTTTTTCCTCCACCACCGCCACCTTTTCCCCCTTCTTAAAGATAACGCCTTTGCCTTTGCCGCAGGCGATGCCGACATCGGCGTCTTTAGCCTCGCCGGGGCCGTTGACCACGCAGCCCATCACCGCCACTTTAATGGGCTTATCGATTTTCAAGAGCCTTTTTTCGACCTCTTGCGCCAATTTTACCACGTCCGCCTCGGCGCGACCACAGGTGGGGCAGCTAACGAGGACAGGACCGCGCCGGCGCAGGTCGAGGCTTTTTAGTATTTCGTAGGCGGCGACGACCTCTTCTTTAGGCGGGGCGGTTAAAGAGACGCGAATGGTATCGCCGATTCCCAGCCAGAGCAGCGTGCCGATACCCACGGCGCTGCGGATAACGCCCGTCCGGGGCGTGCCGGCCTCGGTGATGCCGATGTGCAGGGGATAAGGAATTTTAGTAGCGATATCCTGATAGGCGGCGATGGTAGTGGGGACATCAAAAGCCTTGAGCGAGACTTTGATAAGGTCGAAATCGAGGCTTTCCAGGAGTCGCACCTGTTCTAAAGCCGCTGCGACCATTCTGTCGGCGATGCCTAGTTTTTTACCGGAGTTTTCGGCAATCCCGACTGCGCTGAAGCTACGGCGGGCAAGCTCCCGGCATTCACCCCGATGCGGATAGGCACTCCCCTCTCTTTAGCCGCCAGCGCCACCTTTTTGACTTTAGCCGCCTCCCCGATGTTCCCCGGGTTAAGGCGGAGGCCGTCGACGCCGGCCTTCAAAGCCGCCAGAGCCAGGCGATAATCGAAATGAATATCCGCGACCAGGGGGATGTTAATGCGTTTCTTTATGTCAACCAAAGCTAGGGCGGCCTCAGCGTCAGGGACGGCAACGCGGACAATTTCACAGCCGATTTCCTCAAGCTGTTTTACCTGGCGGACGGTAGCCCGCACATCGCGGGTATCGGTCTTGGTCATCGACTGCACGACGACAGGCGCACCCCCGCCGACGGTAACGCTGCCGATTTTAATGGCTTTACTGACACGTCTGGGATTAATGATTTTCAACCTACCCCCTGTGTCCCCCTCCCTTTGTAAGGGAGGGGGATGATTAATTAAAAGAGGGACTTCGTCCCTCTTAGACGCCCTTTTATGGTATCAGGCTCCCACCGGTCGCCCAGCGGGCGATATCCTGGTACGTAATCAGGACCAGCACCGCCAGCAGGACGAAAAAGCCGATAGAATGGATAATGCCCTCGACCCTCGGGGAGATACGTTTGCCCCGCCTCGCCCACTCAATCAGGACAAAGAGAATCCGGCCGCCGTCGATGGCGGGGAAGGGAATAATCTGGGTAATGGCGATGGCGATGCTGATGAAGGCCGTAAGCTCCAGCACCGGGCTGACCCCGGCCCGGGCGACCTCCCCGGTAACCTGCACGATGCCTACGGGACCGGTCGGCACGAAAGGCACCGTACCGATGATTATACCGATAATGCCGTTCTTGTAAAGGACCAGCGTATCGATGCACTCCCCCACCCCGGCGGGTATCGCCCGCCAGAATGGCAGGCTTTCACTAACGATAGTGGAATTGTCGACGGCATAATGGATACCGAGAGCCCCTTCTTCGGGCGGCGGCTTCCAGCGCGGCACGATTCTCAACGTTTCGGTGGTGGCATCGGCGTGGGTAATGGTGATTTCCATTGCCGCGCCCAGGTGAAGCTGAACATCCCGGGCGAGGTCGCCGCCGCTCCTTACCGGCCGGCCGTCAGCACTGACGATAGTATCGCCGGCAATAATGCCGGCCATGGCCGCGGGTGAACCCGGGGCAACCTGGTCGACCACTACCTGTCCATCAACAATATCGTGGGGAACCATGAAAGCCACGGACATAAGCACGAGGGGCAACAGCAGACTCATGATAATACCGCCGGACAGGACCAGCAGGCGGACGCCGTAGCCCCGGCTGGCCAAACCCTTCGGCACGGCGGGGTCGATTTCCCCGGTGATTTTGTTAAAACCGCCGAAGGGTATCCAGTTAATGGAGTATATCGTTCCCCGCCACTTTTTCCCGTAAATGCGCGGCGGGAAGCCGACACCGAACTCTTCCACCGGCACGCCGGTAGCCTTGGCGGCGAGGAAGTGCCCCAGCTCGTGGATAATGATGAGGAAAGAAAGGACAACTACGCCGACGACGATGGTCCAAATCATTGACCGCCCCCCATCGCCAGCGCGAGGACCTTTTCCCGCGCCCACTTCCCGGCTTCAACAATATCATCGAGAGAGGGGCGCGATTTGATGACGTGTTTTTCCAGCGCCTGACCGATAAGACGCGGGATATCGACGAATTGAATCCGCGCCGCGAGAAAAAGCTCGACGGCCGCTTCATCGGCGGCGCAGAGCGCCGCCGGCATCGAACCGCCTTCCCGGCCGGCCTCGATAGCCAGGCGGAGGCAGGGAAATTTGTCCATATCCGGCGGCTCAAAAGTGAGGTCGGCGAATTTATCCCAATCAAGACGGGGCACTACAGCACTATCGAGGCGGTCGGGAAAAGTCAGCGCGTACTGAATCGGCAGGCGCATGTCCGGGCAGCTTAACTGCGCCTTGACCGAGCCATCCACGAACTCAACCATAGAATGTACGATGCTCTGCGGGTGGACCAGCACCATAACGTTATCGATAGTCATATTAAAAAGCCAGCGGGCTTCGATAACCTCCAGGCCTTTGTTCATCAGCGTGGCCGAATCGATGGTGACCTTACGACCCATCCGCCACGAAGGGTGTTTCAGAGCCTGGGCCACGGTTATCCCGGACATCCGCTTCCGGGTATATTCGCGAAAAGGGCCACCCGAGGCCGTGAGGATGATGCGGCGGGGGGGCTGTTTTTCCCCGTTGAGACACTGAAAGATGGCACTGTGCTCGCTATCGACGGGCATGATACGGGCGCCGCTTTTTTTGGCGGCGGCGGTAATTATCTCGCCGGCAGCCACCAGCGACTCCTTATTGGCGAGGGCGATAGTCTTGCCGGCTTTGACCGCCGCCAGGGTCGCGCCGAGGCCCGCCGTACCCGATGTAGCGATAACGACGATGTCGACTTCGGGATGAGAGGCAATTTCCTCAAGGGTGAGAATCTCGCATCCCGCCGGTTTATCTCTGGTAGTTGCCGTGTAGCTGACGAACCCCGGCTGGAACTCCCCGATTTGTTCCCTGAATAAGTCGAGGTTTTTGCCGGCGGCGAGCCCGACCACCCGGAAATACCCGGGCAGGGCGCGAACGACTTCCAGCGTCTGCCGGCCGATGGAACCGGTCGAGCCCAGGACCACGAGGCGTTTGACCTTCGGTACCATATCTATATCTTACAACAAATAGGGACTCGAAGCTAGAAATGGCTTGACCTCACCCCCTTAATCCCCCTGCCTACGCTAAAGCTACGGCAGGCAAGCCTCTCCTAGGGGGAAGATAAAAAGAGGGGCTGACGCCCCTCTTAGACGCCCCCAGCGGGAAAAGAGCAAATACCAGAAAAAAGGTAAATAAAAAAGGGGGCGACACCCCCCTTTTCGTTGCGTCTTAACTGAAAGCGATTCTTATATCACAATTTCGGATTTTTTATTCTCGCTGCCGCGCAGGAACATGATGGTCACGATACTGCCGGGCTTAATACCCAGGAGCGCTTTTTGCAGGTCGTCGGCGTTAGAGACGCGCCACATATTGAACTGAGTAATGATGTCACCCGCACTTAAGCCTGCTTTCTCCCCCAGCGAACCGGGCGCCACTTCGCCGACGACGGCGCCGAACACCGGAATCGCTCCCTGCTTCTGCGCGACTTTATCGGCGTCAGCTATTTTCAATCCGAAACGCGTAGGCTTACCGCCGTCGCCGCCAGCCAGCAATTCCTGCAGTCTCGGCCGGTCAAAGCCGACTACAACTTGCCCGTCAATAACGATTACGGGCACACCCATCTGGCCGGTTAATTCCACCATCTCTTCCGCAGCCTCACGATTCCGGGAGACGTCAAATTCGGTGTACTTAACACCCAACCCGTCAAGAAAGCTCTTGACCTGATAACAATAGCCTCAGGTAGGGGTGGTGTAAACTTTAACGTCCATCTTCGCTACCTCCCGAAATCAGGACTCGCTGTCTTTATCGATTTCCACGTCGGTCATCCTGGGAAGTTCAAGCGGATTGCTCTTGCGCTTCATCGGGTTCATATCGGGAAAGGCGTTAAAAAACTCTTTAATCTCACCACAATTCTTGCAGGTGCCCATGCTCTTCGGACCGTTGGCAACTTCAATCACCCAGTAATGGTGACATTGTTTTTCCGGCTGTTCTACCGGCTGTTCGACCGGCTGTTTTTCTTCGGCCAGTTTTTCTTCTGTCTTTACCCTAACTCTCTGTTTCATCACACCCATCCTCCATTAATAACATTGTAATTCAGCTTGTGTCCACGGTATGCGACTTTTATCCCATATATAATACCGGAGAATTATGAAGAAATTATGAAGGTAAACGAAGCTAAATCGAGGAACTAAAGATGATTAAAGAAAAGGCCTTGAAAACAGGAAAATACGTCCTCAGGGCTGGTCTTCTTCAATGACGATCTCGTAGGGACAGCTGATAGCCCCGCTGGGGCACACCAGCTCGCACAATGTGCACCAGCCGCACTTATCCGCTTCCCGCAACTTAACGGTATTTCCCTCTAAAACCAAGGCGCCGCAGGTGCAGATATCCACACAGAGGCCGCAACCCTGGCATTTTTCTTCTTCGATTACCGGCAGTTCTTTCATATCAAAATCACTCTGACTTATCTTATTTTCACGTGTATCTCAGCGATTGTCTGCGACATTTCTCTCACTACATAACGCCGGCCGCTTCTTTGAGTGCCCGCGCGTCGGCGATAATGATGCGGTTCCTCTCCATCCTGATAGTCCCCTCGCTTTCCAGGTTCTTGAGCGACCGCCCCACCATCTCACGGGCGGTACCGATCATCGCCGCCATTTCCTGCTGAGTAAGTCGCGGTCCCTCGCCGACCTTGTGGTCGGCGTACTCGAGCAGCATCTTGGCGACCCGGCTGGTCACGTGCCGGAAGGAAAAATCCTCGACGAGCGCCACCAGCTCCTGCACTCTCAGCGACAGTACCTGAATGACATTCACGGCTACCTTCGGATGCTCTTTAATAATTGTCTCCAGGTCCTTCTTCTTAATGCCATTGAGCACCAGCGGACCCATAGCCTCCGCACTGACCAGGTTGACGCCACCGCTTAAAACGGGGACATCGTTGAAAGACTCGCCGGGGCGGATAATGCGGAAAATCTGCTCCTTGCCATCGGCGGAGGTCTTAAAGACCTTGACGACGCCGGAAAAAACGAAATAGAGAACGTCGGAAGGCTCGCCTTCAAAAGTCAACGTTTCACCCCGCTCGGCTTTCTTTTCGAAGACGTATCTCTTCATAGAATTGAGTACCGCTTCGTCCAGCCCGGCAAAGTACGGCAGCTTCTTTAAAAAATCGACCTGGACAGCCATATATTTACCCTAATGCCTTTGAAAACAACTGCTAGGATTATAGCAAGTCCAGGGAAATTCGGCAAAAGGGATTGTTATTAAAATTCTTGCCGCTTATATTTTTCCGATACTCACCCCATCATGCTCATCCCCTATAGCCCCCTCTCAAACAGTCTCATTGCCGGAATACGAATAATATTGTGTTTGAGAGGGGGACAATAAAAAAGAGGGGTCGTGACCCCTCTTAGACGCCCCGTTATTGGGGAATAGCCCGCCGGGAGATCGGGCTTCAGCTTACGGCGTGAAAAGTATAGCCGACGCCGGGTTCGGTGAGAATATACCTGGGCCGGGACGGGTCGGGTTCTATTTTCTGACGCAAATGGGAAACATAGATACGCACGTAGTCGACGTCGTCGATATATTCCCAGCCCCAAACGTTCTCCAGCAACTGCTGGTGGGACATGACGCGGTCGGTATTTTCCACGAGGAGCGCCAGGAGCCGGAACTCCCGGGGCGTCAGCTTCAGTTTTCGACCGTCGACGGTGACTTTCCGCTCCGCCACGTCCACGGTAAGATAGTCATTGCTAAAAAGGGCTTTTTTCTTTTCGTTGCGCCCGGGAAGTGACTCCGCCCGCCTTAAAGCCGCCTTGACCCTGGCCAAAAGCTCCCGGTTCCCTACCGGTTTCACCAGATATTCATCAGCGCCGCACTCGAGTCCCCGAACGATATCGTCCTCCGAGCAGCGTTTGCCAGTAAGCATGATGACGGGGATATCGCTGACCTCGCGGAATAAACGGCAGGTCTGCCAGCCATCGATTTCCGGCATCATGACATCAAGAAGAACGAGGTCGGGTTTACGCTCGTAAACGAGGCGCACCGCCTCCTGCCCGCTGGCGGCTTTGATGACTTCGTAACCTTTGCCAGCCAGGACCTGCTCGGTCAGTCGGCGCTGTGACTCCTCGTCGTCCACCACCAGTATTTTTTTGGACATTGAAGCGCCTTGCGGTTTATCGTGTGACGATATCATTCAACAGTTCCTGCAGGCGACGGCCGCTGTTCAGGACGTCATTAAGATTGCGCCTTTGTTCTTCGTTGATTTTGCCGGGGACTTCATCCAGCATCAGCTCGGCAAAGCCGGTGATAATGTATAGCTGGGTGCGTATGTCGTGGGACAGTTTGGGGAGAGACTCGGGCCTGGCCGGGGCTACTTCACGAGAACCTCGATCAACCAGTTTCCAATGTTCGATGGGTTTCTTTTTCGTGACAGGCGCCGAAACCGCCTTTTTATGTCCTTCGATTTTGTTTGCCATCAGTACAATGTTAGCACAATTATTGCCTGCTGGCAACGCGTACAAACGTAAAATACGTCAAAAACACCGTGAAAATAGTGCTAATTTTACCAATAATGAAGAGGGGAATTAAGAAACAAGGCGTAGTTAATGGGGTTGGAGAGGCGGGATTATCGATTCTTGAGGGTTTTCCGGATGCTGTTATCCAGGTAAGCGACGGCAACATCTTCCCGTTTGAACATCCGGCGGCCGCGGGGGCCGGTACGAGAGGATTTTATTTTCCCCTGCTTACACCAACGCCGTATGGTGGAGGGGTGGACCTCAAAGATGCGGGCGACTTCACGGGTGGTCAGCAGGGATTTTTTGGAATCGCCGTTATGCTGAGGAAGCTCGGCGTAAAGGCTGTTCACCAGGTTTCTCCCGAGACCGTGACGGGTTCCGGAGAATGCCCGAACCAGTGATTGAATACCGAACCTGCCGGGGCATTGGCCAGTATCCTGGCCTTCACATCGTTATAATAGCCCTGGTATTCAGGCATCTGCTCGCCGTCTTCGTCAAATACCATTACCATGTCGTTTTTAATCCTGATAACCGTCTTAATCAAGGCCGGCCTCCGTATCAATAATGCTCACCTCACTTTATACCAACCATGGTGAAGGGCTCATAAAATATGCATAAAAACTTATAAAAAAGATATTAAAAAACGCCGGCAGCCGCTATAATTGCAGTAATGCCAGATAATCCCTATAATATATTGATAGATAGGGGAACATGAGTAGACTCATAGAAAAATTCAAGCAGGCATCGAAGGTAGCTCCATCGCCGATGGGTTTCCGAACCGCCCGCCCGGCCGCCGCGATGCCGAAATTACTGCTCGTCGCCAGCCTGGAGGCCGGTGCGACGGAAAACCCGGTCGATTACCTCGACGGCGCCGACGCCGTCTTAATCCGCTTCACGGGTACGGCTTTAACCACGAAAGCCGTCCAGAAAATAGCATCGTCGCTGACGGACATTCCCTGGGGGCTTTACCTTACCGATGACGAAAATAAAAAGGCGGCGGAAATCGGCGCGGATTTCACCTTATTCCCCGCCGCCAGCCAGGTTGACGACATCCCCGGAGACGACAAAACCGGCAAGATTTTACAGGTGGAGTCGTCCATGGACGACAGCCTGCTGAGGGCCGTCAACGACCTGCCCGTGGACGCCGTACTGGTGGAAGACACGTTCGAAGCCGGCGCCCTCTCCTGGCACCAGCTGATGATATTCCAACACCTCGCCAACATGTTTGCCAAGCCCCTGATAGTCGGCGCGCCCACCGGCATCACCGAAAAAGAACTCAAAGCCCTCTGGGACGCCGGAGTTGACGGCATCATGGTGGAAATTGACAAGGCCGGGAAGGCAGGGCTCAACCCACTGCGCCAGGCTATCGACAGGCTGCCACCCCGCTCCGGCCGCAAACACGGCAAGATGAGCGTCGTGCTGCCGCGCGCCGGCGGCGAGACCACCGCCGCCCCCCCTCCCGACGAAGAAGAAGAAGAGGAAGAAGACGAGTAACTATTTCCTCGCCTGATTCCCCCGTTCTGCGGTAAAGCTATCGCCCCAGCCTTCTTTTAGTGTCCCTGCCCCGCACATTATCGCTATTACGATATGGGGTTTGCGGTACTCCAGGCACTTAATCGGGCCGTGGGTCGTTCCCCTGGGGATAAAGAGGGCGCTGGTGGTATTGAAGCGGAGCGGCTGACCGCCCACGGTAAATTCCATATCCGCCCCAAGGTCTTCCGGGTTAGCGGAGTCGCCGCCGATGTGCAGGACAATTTCGTCAAAGTTTTTATGGGTCATTTCCGGCATGGCATAGCGGGTAGCTTTCGACTTCGGCATGCCGGTCGTCCAGCCGAACTCGATATAGTATTTACAACCCGGCACCTGGACGCCGGACATATAGGTCATCGTGGGGCTGGTGCGACCCGAGGTAAACTCGGCGCCCGCCTCCCGCATGGGACTGCGTACTACATACTGCTCGTAGTCGAACCTCTTCGTTTTCACCGGCAGCTTTTCCTTGGTCTGGTGAATACCGCTTTCGTCCCAGGCTTCGCCGGCGCTGCCGGTACCACACATGATAGCCATCTGCATGTGAGGGAACTGAAATTTCTTCCAGGTGACGGGGCCGTGGGGAGTGCCTCTAGGGATATAAAAAGCGGTGGAGGTATTGAAGGTAATGGGCTGGCCACCGACGTAAAATTCCACCTCGCCGCCAAGCACCTGCGGCATTTTATAATCACCTCCCAGGTGCATGACAATCTCATCAAAGTCGTGAACATGTTCATGGAGGCTGGGATTGGGTTCGGGTATTCCGTAAATCCAGCCGGGTTCGATGTAGTAGTTGCATCCCGGGACCTGTTTATTGCTCATCATCGTCATAGTGGGGCTCTGGCGGTTCTTGGTGCCGCCGAAGGCCTCGTAGTTGGGCTTTCGCACCAAGTATTTTTCATAGTCGATTTTCGGCATGGTCCATCCCTTTCAATATATTTAAGCTAATGATAACGAGAAAGGAGAATAAATGTCCAGACAGCTTTACAGTACACAGGCGAGGGGAATATAATGCAGAAGAATTTGCTTTGGAACATGTCAAAGATAATATGACAGGAAAATATATTATTCAGCTATACCAGCGTCCTAACGCCAATTCGCCAAATAGAAAAATCATGGATGGGATTTATGAGATTACACAGAGCCTGACCGGCCGGTGGTTTAGCGCCAACGTGCCTGACGACACTATGCGGGACCTGCAATTCCATGATGTATTCTGTCTGCAGAGTGATAAGGAAATCCTGTCTTTTTTGATATTCACCAGCCGTGATGGCTTTTTGGATATTTCTTTAATGGCCACCAGGCAGGAATTTCAAGGGCAGGGACTGGGTTCAGAGCTGATAGAATGTTTCTTTAATCACGCACACAAACTCGGCTTTAAGACCGTTTCAGTGATGACGGTGCCGCCGGATGTTAAGCCTGCTTATGGCCCGACGGTGCGGTTTTATGAAAAGCATGGGTTTAAAATAGAAAAACGGTCTTACGTATTATGGGAAAACGGTGCGCTTCTGCTGTTTAAGAATCTTTAGCTCTTAGACTCTTTGCATCATCTGGTAGGACTTGCCCTCGGTGGTAATGGAAGGGGCGATGACCATCTCGGCGTGATGAAATTCCTTGATGTCAGCGGCGCCGCAGAAGCCCATCGCCGTGCGTAAAGCGCCAACGAGGTTCTCCGTGCCATGCGTCAGGGAGGTCGGCCCGAAGAGCAGCTTCTCCAGAGTGGTCGTGGTGCCCACCTTAATCCTGGTGCCCCGGGGCAGGGCGGGGTGGGGATGGGACATGCCCCAGTGATAGCCCCGGCCGGGGGCTTCCTTGACCCTGGCGATATTGGAACCGAGCATCACGGCATCGGCGCCGGCGGCAAAAGCCTTACAGATATCGCCGCCCTTATTGAAACCGCCGTCGGTAATTATCGGGATGTATTTATCGGACTCTTTCTGATACGCGTCTCTCGCCGCCGCGCAGTCGATAGTCGCCGTTATCTGCGGCACACCGAGTCCGAGTACTTCCCTGGAAGTACAGGCGGCGCCGGGGCCAACACCCACCAGCACCCCGGCAATGCCCGTCCTCATCAACTCGAGACAGGCGTTAAAGCTAACGCAATTTCCGACAACAATAGGGATTTTTATCTGCTTACACAGCTCGGAAAAAATCAGGCCGCGATAACTCTTGGAGATATGGCGGGCGCTGGTGACGGTGGACTGCACCACCAGGATATCGCCGCCGGCCTCCACCACTATCGGGGCCAGGCGCTTGGTATTGGCGGGGATTAAGGAGACGGCGCAGACCGCACCGGCTTTTTTGATGGCTTTTACCCTATCGCCGACGAGCTTCTCTTTAATCGGCACTTTATAGACTTTTTGCAGGAGGGCGGTGACCTCACTATCGGATGCTTTGGAGATTTTCTCCAGGACTTCGTCCGGGTTATCATAGCGGGCCTGTATGCCATCAAGGTTGAGCACGCCGAGCCCGCCCAGCTTATTTATGAGAATGGCCAGGCTGACATCGACGACCGAGTCCATGGCCGAAGTCATAATGGGAACAGAAAAAGAAAAATCGCCAATCTGGAAATCGGTGGAGGTCTGTTCGGGGTTGACGGTGACGTCGCCGGGCACGATGGCCACTTCGTCGAACCCATAGGACTGCCGGAGCTGTTTGAACCTAGGTGTGGCCTTGGCGCTGCACATATATGTTCTCCTTATCAAAAATATATGTGCTCTTAATTATAACAAAAAGGTAAAACATAATGCAAGACATTTTTTTAATATTTTTTTGGATGGTACAGCCCGCGACATCAACCCCATAAAATTTGACAACCGGCGCCGCACCCTATTATAATGCGTTCGCCTGATAAACAGGGGCGTGGTATGCTTATCTTTTTTCTGGTATTGGGGCTTATTTTTCTTGTATCGGGTGGTATCGGCCTTTTCTATACCAACGCCAACCTGGCGACAATGTCGACCCTCTGGGTATTCGGGAACCTGACTTTCGGCACATTTGCCCTGTTCGGTATCGCCATTCTGATTTTCATGGCAATTTTCAACGCCGAGTTCGAATAACTTCGCCTTCACCTAAAAACTCACCCCCTTAGTCCCCCCTTCTACGCCAAGGCTTCGAAGGGCAGGCCTCTCAGACTGCTTCATAGTGAATTCTCGACATTGTTTGGTTTGAGAGGGGGAAATAATAGAAGAGGGGTCGTGACCCCTTTTAGACGCCCCGAGGGGTTGCTGGATAGTCTCAAAGCTAGACAGTCGCAGGGGCAACGGTCTATAATGATTATGTCAGGGGCAGATAACAATGCCGTTTCTCTACGTAGTAGCCACCCCAATAGGTAATCTCGAAGATATCACGCTGCGGGCCCTGCGCGTGCTGCGGGAGGTAAAGCTCATCGCCGCCGAGGATACGCGCAAGACGCGGCGTCTGCTCACGACCTACGACATCAAAACTCCGATGACCAGCTATTTCGAGCACAATAAGCTGACCAAGCTGGACTATATCCTCGAACAGCTCGAGGATAAAGACGTGGCCCTGGTCTCCGAGGCGGGCATGCCGGGCATTTCCGACCCCGGTTATGAGCTTATCGTGGCGGCGAGCCGGAAAGGCATCCCGGTGGTGCCCGTGCCGGGACCATCGGCGGTGACGACCGCCCTGGCGGTATCCGGGTTGCCGACCGACAGGTTTTTGTTTATAGGCTTTCTGCCGCATAAATCCAGCGCACGGCGCCGGGTGCTGGAGTCGATAGCGGATGAACCGGGCACCGTCATCGCCCTGGAGGCGCCGCATCGGCTGAACGGGGCTCTCGAAGATATTCTCGCGGTCCTGGGCGACCGGCGCATGGCTATCGGGCGGGAGCTCACCAAGCTGCATGAGGAGGTCTTCCGAGGCACCGTCAGCGAGGCGATAAAACACTTCACCCAACCCAGGGGAGAGTTCACCCTGGTCATCGAAGGCAAAACGACCGGAAAAAAACCGCAGATAACGGAGACCATTGAAAAACAGTTGCAGGAAATGTACCGTGACGGCGCCAAAGCCAAAGAGGCCGTGGCCGCCATGGCCGGGGAGACCGGCCTGCCCAGGAGAGAACTTTACAAAATATGGCTCAAGTTTGGCGAAAATAAAAAAATCCGGGTTAAAACAGGATAAGGAGTGGAAAGATGCGTCGCGGCTGTATATCTTTAGGCGAAATAAAATGTAATTCATGCAGCAATCCCATCCCCTACCCCGACCGCTACCTCGCCGTTAATGAAAAGAGCGGCGTCGAGGATGTAGAAGGCGAGACCAAGCGTTACTGCATCGAATGCTGCCTCAAAAAGGGCTACGCCCATTACAAAGAAGAGAAAGGCGAGAGGATACTGACCTTCTTTTAGTAATTAGCGGTTAGTAATTAGTTTTTGGTTTCCCCACTCCCCTGAATCGGGGAAACGACAATACGAAAATGAGTGAAAGAATTTTCATCGGGGTAGCGTGGCCTTACGCCGACGGTTCGCTTCAGCTGGGAAACCTGGCCGGGGCCGATTTGCCGGCGGACATCTTCGCCAGGTACCATCGCCTCAAGGGGAACGAGGTATTAATGGTGTCCGGCTCGGACCAGCACGGCACACCCATTACCCTCAAAGCCGAGCTGGAACACAGAACTCCACAGGAAATAATAAATTTTTACCAGAAGGAGTTCCTCGACTGCTGGCAGAAAATAGGTATCTCTTTCGACCTTTTTACCGGGACCAGCACCAGCAACCATGCCGCGGTCACGCGCGATATCTTCCTGAAACTTCTCGAAAAAGATTATCTGTACCGGCAGACCGTTTCCCAGCTTTATTGCCCCAACTGTAAACGTTTCCTGCCGGACCGATACGTCGAGGGAATTTGCCCTTTCTGTAAAACGCCCGGCGCCAGGGGGGACCAGTGCGACGCCTGCAGCAAGCCGCTCAACGCCACGGAACTAACTGAGCCATACTGCCGAATATGCAAAACCCGCCCGGTGCTCAGGGAGTCGGAGCACTTTTTCCTGAGGCTGAGCGCCTTTCAAGAGAGGCTGGAGAAGTGGGCGGAGGAAAACAAAGCCACCTGGCGACCTAATGTTTACGGCTTTACGCAGCGCTATCTCAAGGAAGGACTCAGGGACAGGGCGATAACCCGCGATATAGCATGGGGAGTACCGGTGCCGGTCGAAGGGTTTGAAAACAAGCGTATTTACGTCTGGTTCGAGGCGGTCATCGGCTATCTTTCGGCCTCGAAAGAATGGGCGAAAGAAATCGCCGGAGACAAGGACAAATGGCATGATTTCTGGGATGAAGACAAAGGGGCGAAAAGCTACTACTTCCTGGGCAAAGATAACATCCCGTTCCACACGATAATCTGGCCGGCGATGCTGATGGGCTATGGCGGGCTTAACATACCCACCGACGTGCCCGCCAATGAATTCTTGACCATCGAAGGAAAAAAGGTATCCAAGAGCCGGCACTGGGCGGTCTGGCTGCCGGACTACCTCTCCCGGTATGACCCCGACCCATTGCGCTATATATTATCCATTAATATGCCGGAGACCGGCGACACCGATTTTTCCTGGCGGGAGTTCGTCCGGCGGAATAACGACGAACTGGTGGCGACCTACGGCAACCTGGTAAACCGGGTGCTGACGTTTACCTATAAGAACTTCGACGGGAAAGTGCCGGAACATCAAAAACACGACGAGAGCAGTCGGCAGCTATTAAAAGAGGCCGAAAATACCTTAAAAAACGTCGGGGAATATCTCAGTAAATGCTCTTTCAAGGACGCAATCAAGGACGCCATGGCGCTGGCGCACGCCGCCAACCGCTACCTCGATGACAAAGCTCCCTGGAAAAAGATTAAAGAGGACCGGCAGGCGGCCGCAAATGCGCTATTTGTTGCCCTGAACGTGATTACCCAACTAAAGACGGCGCTCTATCCCTTCCTGCCCTTCAGCTCACAGAAAGTCCACGAATATTTAGGATACGATGGGAAAATAGAGGACTATGGCTGGAAACTGCAGGAACTGGCACCGGGGCAAAAACTGCGAGAACCCAAGCCGCTCTTTAAAAAGCTCGATGAAAGTATTATCGAAGAGGAGACCAAGCGCATTGGAACTTAGCCAGATTTACGCCCCCATCCGCGAAGATTTAAACAAGGTAAAGGAAACATTAAAGTCTATCAGCCGGGTGGATTTCGCCTGGCTGGCGGAACAACTGGGACACGTCGTCAGGGAGACCGGCAAAGGCATCCGGCCGGCGCTGACGCTGCTCACGGGGAAGGGTTTTAAGTACGACCTTACCTATTTACTGCCGATGGCGGTCTCCGTGGAGCTGATGCACACGGCCACGCTGGTCCACGACGACGCCATCGACAAGTCCTCAACGCGGCGGGGCCAGCAGACGATTAACAGCATCTGGGGCGACGAGATAGCCATACTCATGGGGGACTACCTTTTCGCCAAAGCCGGGGAGTTCGTCGCGGACACACAGACGCCCCGCGTGATCAAGCTCTTTTCGCAGACCCTGGGCACGATATCCAGCGGGGAAATCGCCCAGTGGCGCGCGGCATACAATGCCGACCAAACGCGGGAAGACTATTTCCGACGCATCTACGGCAAGACCGCTTCCCTCTTCACCCTGTCCACCCAGTCCGGCGCCCTATTGAGCAAGGCATTGGACGATGCGGTGGCCGTCATGAAAGAATACGGCGATAACCTGGGCATCGCCTTCCAAATCGTGGACGATATCCTGGACTTTACCAGCACCGAGGAAGCCATGGGCAAACCGGTCGGCTCGGACCTGATTCAAGGCACCCTCACCCTCCCGGCCATGCTGCTGATGGAAAACCACCCCACCGATAACCCCGTCAGGAAGTTCTTCGAGACAAGGGACGAAAAATACGTTGCCCAGGCAATTGACATGGTCTTGAACTCGGAAATCATCGGCGAATGTTACAAGGTCGCCCGGGAATATCGCGAGCATGCCTGCCGCAACCTGAAATCGCTACCAAAGCCGGAAAGTCGGAAGTCCCTGCTGGACCTGGCGGAATACATCATACAGCAGGGAACCTAATAGCGGTCATTCGCTCACCAGGACACTCCCATCTTCATAGGTCTCTGTTTTTATTGTGGGGAGCCTGTCCTTGAAACTATCCACGGCGTACTGGCTGGCGGCAAATCCTTCCCCCCGGTGCCCCGCCGAAATCGCCACCACGAAGTTAATCTCGCCGACTTTCAGCTTGCCGATGCGATGCCACATAGCAACCTTATTCACCGGCCATTTTTGCTTTATTTCCGCGGCTATCTCAAACAACCTGCCTGCGGCTTTGCCGTCGGCGTCTTCATACTCTACCGTTTTTACCGGCTTGCCGTGAGAATTATCCCGTATCAGGCCGATATAGGCCACCACGCAACCGCTACCCGGGGTCTTAACAAGGCTAATCACCCGTTCCGGGGCAATGGGTTTATCCGTAATTTGAATCAATTTTGAAACAGGAGTATTTACTGACCTCACCCCCTTAATCCCCCCTCCGCCAGCGGAAGAGGGAGGATATGGAAGAGGGGGCTGACGCCCCCTCAAATAATTTCAACAACGTTTGCTCACGCTTAATCAATCACCGCCGGGGGCCTGCTTGGGGACAAGGCGGGGCACACCCGGGACTTTCTTAGGCTGGAGAATGCGCTCGTCCTCGGCGACCGGCTTGACCGGCTCCGGCACTTCGGTCTTCTTAACCGGCGGCTTGAGTCCACCAACGCCAATTTGCCCAAAGACCTTCTCCAGCTCTTCACCTTCCAGGGTCTCCTGGCTGATGAGCTTGGCGGCGAGCTGCTCCAGTTTCGGCCGGTTTTCCGTGAGTATCTTACGGGCAACCTCGTGAGACTCCCAGATAATGCGGTTGACCTCTTTATCGATGGTATCAGCCACTTTGTCACCGTAGTCCTTCTGCTCGGAGATTTCGCGGCCCAGGAAGACCAGCTCCTGTTTATCGCCGAAGGTCCGCGGACCGAGGATATCACTCATACCCAGGTCGGTAACCATGCGGCGGGCAAGAGCGGTCGCCCGCTTGATATCGTCGGAAGCGCCGCTGCTGATTTCATTATAAATCAGCTCTTCAGAGGCGTTCCCGGCGAGCAAAGTGGCGACCATGGCGTTAAGTTGACTGCGCATCATCAGGTACCGGTCCTCGGCGGGCAGCTGCTTGGTATGGCCGAGCGACAGGCCGCGCGCGACGATCGAAATCTTATGCACGGGGTCGGCATCGGGCAGCATCCTGGCAACCAGGGCGTGCCCGGCCTCATGATAGGCGATAACCTCTTTTTCCTTGGGACTAATCTTACGGCTCCGGCGCTCCGGGCCGGCAATCACCCTATCGATAGATTCCTCGAAGTCCCTATCGCTGATGGCTTTCTTATTGCGCCGCGCCGCCAGGATGGCGGCCTCGTTGACGACGTTAGCCAGGTCAGCGCCGCTGAAACCTACCGTTCCTTTAGCCAGCGCTTCCAGGTCGACGTCTTTGTCCAGCGGTTTGCCGTTGGTGTGCACTTTAAGGATAGCGATGCGCCCGGTAATATCCGGCAGGTCCAGCACCACCCGGCGGTCGAAAGCGGCCGGGACGGAGCAGGGCCGGGTCGAGGATATCCGGTCGGTTGGTGGCGGCGATGACGATAACGTTGGTATTGGTATCGAAACCGTCCATCTCCACCAGGATCTGGTTAAGCGTCTGCTCGCGCTCGTCGTGGCTGCCGCCGAGGCCGGCGCCGCGCTGGCGGCCGACGGCATCAATTTCATCGATAAAGACGATACACGGCGTATTGCGCTTGGCCTGGTCAAAGAGGTCGCGCACGCGCGAAGCGCCCACGCCGACAAACATTTCCACAAATTCGCTGCCGCTGATAGAGAAGAAGGGGACATCGGCCTCGCCGGCGACAGCCCGCGCCAGCAACGTTTTACCCGTACCGGGCGGACCCACCAACAACACTCCCTTGGGGATACGGGCGCCCAGCGTCTGGAATTTCTCTTTAGATTTCAGGAATTCCACCACTTCCTGCATATCCTGCTTGGCTTCCTCCGCCCCGGCGACATCGGCAAAGGTGACCGTAGCCCGGTTGGCGGGAAAGAGGCGCGCCCGGGAGCGCCCGAAGCTCATCGCCTGGTTGTTGGCGCCACGCGCCTGCCGGAACAGGAACAAAAGTAATAACCCGAAAATCAGCAGGGGCAGGAAGTTTATCAGCAGGCTGCCCCAGTTAATCCCTCCCGAAGCCTTGATATCGAACTGGCCGCCGGGAAGCACCAGCCCGAGGTCTTTAAGGTCGACTATCGTCAGGGTACCGATGGCGGTCTTCAGCTGTTTACCATCGGTGGTGGTAACCAGCATGTTCTCCTGGTCTATCTCAACCTTGTTTATCTCCCCGTTCTGGGACATAGTGATAACCTGCCCTAATGGCACCACCTGGGGCTCGTTCGAACCCGGTATCAGGAACGAAAATAGGAGAATCGCCACCAGGAGAATGACGATATATATTAAACTATTACGTCTCCAGTTAGATTTCATACTTCGCCTTATCCAACGATACTATTCTATTTGTCTTTTTTAATTATACCACAAATAGGTATATATCACGTCGGAAGACTGGTGTCAATGGCGCGGGCCTGGTATTCCGGGTGGTGGTTTTACCCGATCCAGCGTTGAGCTTAAAAAAGTCCCCTCCCAGCCGGTCCGGTGAAGCGACGGACACCGACAGGCGGCGGGGGGGGTCCAAAGAGAAGGTAAGGGCGTTATCTCATTACGATGTCCAGGGCATATTCCTCGCTGGAGGCGGCCGCCATAATCTTTTCGAACTCCGTCTCGTTCTGGCCAAGGAGACTCAAGCAGGCATCCACCACCTGCGGGTCGTAGAGGACACCGCGGTTCCTCGTTATTTCTCCCAGAGCGGTGTCCAGACCCAGGGACGGTCGGTAAGGGCGGTGCGAAGACATAGCCTCAACGACGTCCGCCACCCCCAGTATCCTTGCCCCCAGGACGATTTGCTCGCCGGAGGCGCCGGCGGGATAACCGGAGCCGTCGAGTCGTTCGTGGTGCTGGAGAATGGCCACGGTAACCGGCCAGGGGAAATCTATTTTCTGCAGAATATCGTAGCCGACCTGGCAGTGGCTTTTAATGATATTGTATTCGTCCTCATTGATTTTGCCGAATTTATTGAGAATTTCAGCCGGCACCGCCACCTTACCGACATCGTGAAGGAGCCCGGCGATATAAATTCCCATCACCTGCCATTCGGAAATACCCATTTTATTGGCGATAGAACGGGCCAGCTCGGCCACGCGCCGCTGGTGACCGGCCGTATACGGGTCGCGGTTTTCCACCACCACGGACAGGGCATGAACGACGCCGTCCATCGCCTGTTCCATCTCGGAGTGTTCACGCTTAATGCTTTCAAAGAGATTGGCGTTATCGATGCTGATGGCCACATCGGAGGAGACCCTCTGTAAAATTCGCCTTTCTTCAATGGAGTAAGGTTCGCGGGTAGCTTTGCCGCCGAGCAATAGTATGCCCGCCAGACGCCCGTTATTCCTCATCGGCACCAGGAGTTCTATCCGGTTATTTTCCAGGATTTGCCGGTCGTTGGGAGCCAGGCCGGCGAGCGACGGCAGGATATCCAGTTCAGTGTTATCGATAACCTTTTCCACCTGCTTCATCGTCGATACAATGGGATTGCCCGCGGAAAAATGAAGCCGACCGCGGCTCTTCTGACCGGAATAGGTAAAGACCGTGAAATTACCGGATATCGGCGAAGGCAGGAGCAGATAGACGCCCAGGCTTTTCATGCCGTTAGCGGCGGCGTTAACCAGTGAAGAAGACAACTGCTTCAGGTTGAGGTCGGCCTTGATTTCGCGGGTAAAAGATTTCAAGGTCTGGATATGGTCATACCTCTCCCGGAAAAACCACCTATCAACGGTATGCTGGAAGCGATAAAATACCGTCGGCGTTATCAAAGCGGCGATAAAAATCGCTACCAGGGTCAGCGCAATCGATACGGGATTCAGGAAACTACGTGAAAAATGGCTCAATAAATAGATGAAGCTACCGAAAATGCCGAAAATCAGCAGGCTGGTCAGGAAAAAGGTTAACCCTTTACGGAACAGCCCTTTGATTTCCAGGAGGTTCTGCTTCAGCATGGCGGCCGTGGCGACGATACAAAAAAGCATATTGCCGATGATGCCAAGGGGATACATACCAGTGCTCGAGAGTGATAGATAATCGGTAAAGGCGCCGGCCAGCATGGCGATAACGCCCGCGATGAGATACTGGGCGCGAACTCTCTCATAGATGACCCGCGTCTGCCGGCTGTGCTGAATGAGGAGCATGGCGCTTTGGGCGATGGGCGTATAAGCACAGATGACATAGAGGAAGAAAAGCGGACCGATGACCGGGGCTTTACCGTACCACGTCGACTGGACGCCGCCGACGATTAAATCCGTGGGGACAAGGGCCAATACAGTGCTACAGGCAGCCAGCAAAGGATAGAAGAAATTCTTCTGCGGCCGGTTGCCGGTGAAGGAAACGGTAAACCAGTAAAAAAGCAGCGAGGCGGGGATTATCGACGCGAAGACGAATTTTTCCCATAGCAGCGCTGCGGCGGCAGAGAAAAACATCATGAAGACAAAAAAGCCCCAGAGCGTCATCAAAACCAGGAACAGGGAAAACGGCTTCCGGGCAGTCTGCCGCCTGCCGCTAATCATCAGGGTGATGAAGAGCACAACACCGAACGTCACTTCAATCAGCGGTAATAACAAATATGTCCTCAAGTCTAGCTCCCTGAAAACGTGATTTCCGGAGACAAGGTAATATCGTCAGTCGGCGGCAGCCCGGCCTGCCTCACAGCAGCCATACCCGGCGATAATACCCTCGGAGTTAGCTTTAGAAAGAGACGTACGTTTTTAATGATTGTTCAGTAACTATCGACCTCCGGGTTAACCTCAATCCAAGTCTAGGCACCCCACCTCAACAAGGAATCACAATCCAACCGTACACTTTATCAAAAACGTCACAGGAACACCTTTTTAACCATTGCGCCGTATATTCCTTTTCACGGTCGCGGCACTACAAGCTGACTTGACAACCGGAATATCACTATTGTAGATTTATATAGTATTCGGTAAAAAGTTACGTTTTTTAATGCAATTCCCTTAAGTTTTCACCCGTAAATAACGTCCAATATATGCGAATGCGTAGTCTACTCGTGGATGAATCCAGATAATGCGTAGAGTTGCCTCTGATAAATTCGGAAAAGGAGAGTGACCGATATGCCCGCACCAAGAATTAAAAAAGTCGATGTTAAGCCGGATAAAACGGTAATCAAAGCCCTCGCCCTGGGCGGACTGCTCGGCGGCGGCGGCGAATGCGCCATCGATGTCAAGGATGGGAAGGTGGTCCGCATCCGGCCGTTCCACTACGACTGGAAATATAAACCGGAGCAATTCCGGCCATGGAAAATAACCCGCAACGGCAAGACCTACCGCCCGCTGCTAAAATCCGTTCCCTCCCCCTTCTCACTGGCATATAAAAAACGGACTTTCTCTCCCAATCGCATTAAGTATCCCCTTAAGCGTGTCGACTGGGACCCCAACGGCGAGAGGAACCCGCAAAACCGCGGCAAAAGCAAATACAAGAGAATTACCTGGGACGAAGCCTCAACCATCCTCGCCAACGAGGTCAAGAGGATCCACCAGAAATACGGCCCGCTGGCCATCCTGGTACAGGGCGACGGCCACGGCGAATGCAAGACCATCAATACGCCCCATGGGCACTCCGGCCGGCTCTTCGAGATGATGGGCGGCTTTACCCAGCAGGTAAGGAACCCGGACAGCTGGGAAGGCTGGTACTGGGGCTCGAAACACGTGTGGGGTCAGGGGATCCAGGGCATGATGGACCCGGCCGCCAACATCATCAAGGACATGACGGAGAACTGCGACATGGTCCTGTTCTGGGGCGGCGACCCGGAGACCACCCCCTGGGGGTTCACCGGCCAGTGCGCCACCCGCCTCTGCTATTTCTGGTCGGAGGTGGGCATCCAGCAGGTCTATATCTGCCCCGACCTTAACTACGGCGCCGCCGTCCACGCCGACAAATGGATACCGATACTGCCGAATACAGACGCCGCTTTACAGCTGGCGATTATCTATATGTGGGTCACCGAAGGCACCTACAAGAAAGACTATATCAAGACCCACGCGGTGGGCATGGACAAGGTGGAAGCCTATGTCCTGGGCAAGGAAGACGGGGTGCCGAAGACCCCCGAGTGGGCATCCAAGAAATGCGGCGTCCCAGAATGGACGATTAAAGCCCTCGCCAGGGAGTGGGCCAAGAAAATCACGTCGATAGCCCACTATTTCGGCGGGTCTTATGTCCGCGGCCCCTTCTCCCACGAACCCGGTCGCCTGGAATGCATATTACTGGGCATGCAGGGACTCGGCGGGCCCGGCGTCCACCAAAGCCAGATAACATATACCGGCATGCCGCGGGCGGAAGGCCTGCGCAGCACTCGTTTCTATAACCCGGAGCTGAGCGAGCGCATCACCAAGCCGGTAGCGACCACCATCCGCGCCTGGGGCAAACAGCTTATCCCCAAGACCTGGATACAGGAAGCTATCGAAAATCCGCCGCTGACCTTCTGGGGGAGCGGCGCCATCGAGACGCCCACGGAAGACCAGTTCATCAAATATACCTACCCGCTGGAAAAGGGCGGGGCGGAAATCCACATGATATGGACGGACACCCCCTGCCGCATCACGTGCTGGAACCACGGCAACTGGACTATCGACGCGTTCCAGAACCCCAAGATTGAGACGGTCGTGGCGCAACACCCGTGGCTGGAAAACGACTGTCTTATCGCCGATATTATCTTACCCTCCAACACCACACTGGAAGTGGAAGACATCGTGACCAACGTCCGGCAGGGCGTCAACTTCCACAGCATAGCTATCATGGAGCAGGCCGTCATTCCCGTCGGCGAGTCCAAGAGCGACTACGAGGTCGTCCTGGAGGTCGCCAAGAAACTAGGGTACGGCGATAAGTTCAGCGAGAACAAGACCACGCGCGACCTCCAGAAACAGGTCTTCGACGACATGGAAATACACAACATGATCTCCTGGGAGGATTTCCTGGACAAGAAATACTTCGTCTTCCCGGTGGCCAAGGACTGGGAGAATGACCCGCCCGGCTTCCGCAAGTTCTACGAAGACCCCAAGAACAACCCGCTCAAAACACCCACGGGCCTGCTCGAGTTCTACTCCGAGAGGCTGGCCAAGCACTTCCCAGATGACAAGGAGAGGCCGCCGATTCCCAAGTGGATTGAGAAGAGCGCGACCCACGACGAAAGGATTTCCAGCGAGCGGGCGGCCATGTTCCCGCTGCTCATGATGTCCAACCATGGCCGATGGCGGACCCATGCCCAGGGCGATGACATCACCTGGACCAGGGAAGCCCCGACCTGTAAAATTCTGGCGAAAGACGGCTATAAATATGAGCCCGTCTGGATTCACCCTAAAGACGCCGAAAAAAGAGGCATCAGGCACGGCGATATCGTCAAGGCATTCAACGAGAGGGGCATCGTCCTGGTGGGGGCTTACGTGACCGAGAGGATAATGCCCGGCACGGTCTATGTCGACCACGGCGCCCGCCACGACCCGCTCGTCCCGGGCTGGGTCGACCGCGGCGGCGCCATCAACACCATCGCCCCCTACGGCGTCTCCTCCCGCAACGCCGTCGGCCAGGCCACCAGCGGCTACCTGGTCGACGTCCAGAAGGTCACCGAGAAAGACTACGAAGACTGGCGTAAAATGAACCCCGAGGCATTCGATAATGCCTTTAAACGAGAATACGACCAGGCGTCCGGCCTGCGTTTTAACGCCTGGGTCGAAGGAGGCATGTAATCATGGGTAAAGTTTTTGTTATCGACGTCGGGATTTGTAACGGCTGCTACAGCTGCCAGATTGCCTGCAAGGACGAGCACGTGGGCAACGACTGGTCGCCCTACGCCAAGCCCCAGCCGGACACCGGCCAGTTCTGGTTGAAGCAGAACGAATATATCCGCGGCACCGTGCCCAAGGTCAAGATGCACTATATACCCATGCCCTGCTTCCACTGCGACGAGGCGCCCTGCATGCCGCCCTGTCCCGTCGAGGGGGCGATATATAAGAGGGAGGACGGGCTGGTCATCATCGACGCCGATAAATGCACCGGCTGCCGGCTCTGCGTGGACGCCTGTCCCTGGGGGAGGATATACTTTAACGAAAGCCTGAACATCGCCCAGAAATGCACCGGCTGCGCCCACCTTATCGACAGCGGCGAATGGAAGATACCCCGCTGCGCCGACGCCTGCCCGACCGAGGCGATAAAATTCGGCGATGAATCCGAGTTTAAAGACCTCATCGCTAAAGCCGAAGTGCTTAATCCGGAGCTCGGCGCCAAGCCGCGCTGCTACTACCTGAACATCCCCAAGAAATTCATCGCCGGCACCGTCTACGACCCCGTGGAAAAAGAGGTCGTTATCGGCGCTACCTGCACGCTCACCGGTCCCGGGCGCAGCACGAAAAAGACCATCACTACCAACGGCTTCGGGGATTTCTGGTTCGAGGGGCTGAAAGAAGGTACCTACTCTCTCAAAATCGAAGCCAAGGGCTTCGCCGCTAAGTCCTTCGACAAGCTCAACACCGCCAAGGACATTAACCTGGGGGACATACCGCTTACCAAATAATCGAAATAGCTTATAAATTTATAGAGAGGGGGGTTAAAAGCCCCCTTCTTCTTTTTCCCGCAGCCCTTTCTTTTTTTGAGTTATGGGAACTGTGGTGCTACAATTTTAAACAGGACACGGGATAGACCGGGAGAAGAACCATGAGGGCCATAAACAGGGTATTGGAAAAAATAAAATTTAACGCATGGGGCGGCTATCTCTTCGCGATAGTCATGGTAATTTTAGCCACCTGGTTCAAACAGCTGGCGCAGCCGAATGTTATTCCCGCCGATGTGCCCATTCTTTATATACTGGCAATCGTCCTGACCGCTTTTTTCTTCGGTCTCGGCCCTTCTATCCTGGGTTGTATCCTGAGCGTGGTTGCCTACGATTACTATTTCATAGTACCGCTCCACAGTTTTCTTTCGTTCCATGTTCAAGAAGTGCCCATATTAATCATATTATTATTCGTCGGCGTAGTTATCAGCTTCTTATCATCCAGACTTCGTAAAAAAACCGAGGAGGCTACGCGAGAGGCCGTCGTGCGCAAGCAAAGCGAGGCGGAACTCATCTCTTACCGAGGACACCTTGAAGAACTGGTAAAAGAGCGGACCGCCGCGCTGGAAAAAGCCAACCAGGACCTGACCAGGGAAATTGCCGGGCACAAGCAGGCGGAGGAGAGGTTGCTCCAGAGCGAAGAGCGACTAGAGCGGTCACAGGAGATAGCGCACCTGGGCAGCTGGGAACTTGACCTCACGAATAACCATCTGTCGTGGTCGGATGAGGTCTACCGGATTTTCGGTTTAAAACCGCAGGAGTTTGCCGCCACCTACGAAGCCTTTCTGGAAGCCATCCACCCCGATGACCGCGCCGCAGTGGATATCGCTTATTCCAGCTCGATACACGAGGGAAGAGACACCTACGAAATTGAGCACCGGGTGATAAATAAAGCTACCGGAGAAGTACGTTACGTTCATGAAAAATGCCAGCATGCCAGGAATGAAAACGGGCAGGTTGTACGCTCGATAGGCATGGTCCACGATATTACCGAGCGCAAAGAGATAGAGGAAGCCCTGCAAAAGTCCTACGATAGACTGGAAACGCGCGTCCAGGAGCGCACGGCCGATCTGGCAGAGGCCAATAAATCGCTGGCTAAGATAATAGCCGAACACAAGCTGGCCCGCGAGAGCGTCAATACCGAAAGGCGGCGATTCAACGAGGTCCTGGAGATGCTGCCGGTTTACGTCGTACTCTTAACGCCCGACTATCACGTGCCCTTTGCCAACCGCTTTTTCCGGGAGCGCTTCGGCGAGTCCGGCGGCAAGCGCTGTTACGAGTACCTCTTTAAACGCACCGAGCCGTGTGAAATTTGTGAGACCTTTAAAGTCCTCAAGACACATAAACCACTTCACTGGGAGTGGACCGGACCGGACGGGCGAAACTACGATATCTCAGATTATCCGTTTACCGACGTCGACGGCTCGCCGCTCATCATGGAGGTGGGCATCGATGTCACCAAGCAAACGAGGGCACAGGAAGATTTACGCCAAGCCCATGACGAACTGGAGACACGCGTCCAAGAACGTACCAGGGAGCTAAGCGAAACGCGGGACTACCTGGATAACCTTTTCAACTACGCCAATGCCCCCATCATCGTGTGGAACCCCGACTTCGAGATTACGCGTTTCAACCACGCGTTCGAACGCCTTACCGGGCGCTCCGCCGAGGAGGTGCTCGGGGGAAAGCTTGATATCCTGTTTCCGGAGGATAGTCACGACGAGTCCATGAGGCACATCCGCGAAGCCACCTCCGGTGAGCGATGGGAGGTCGTGGAAATCCCTATCATGCACAAGGAGGGGAACGTCCACATCCTGCTGTGGAACTCAGCCAACCTCTACGCCGGAGACGGTAAAACGGTGGTCGCCACCATCGCCCAGGGGCAGGATATCACCGAGCGTAAAAAGACCGAGCAACTCAAAGACGAGTTTATCGGGCTCGTTTCCCACGAGCTCCGCACGCCGATGACGGTGATAAACGGTTCACTAAGGACGGCCCTATCCAAGGGCATATCACCCGAGGATAAAGAGCTGCTCCTCCAGAACGCCATCGAAGGCGCCGGCTCGCTCTCGGCCATTCTGGAAAACCTGCTGGAGCTTTCGCGGTACCAGGCCGGCCGTCTTCAGATTCATACCGAGACCGTCCAAATCCCGACCATCGCGAAAAGCGTCATCGCCGACCTGAAAACGCGCAGCGAAGACCGCACATTCTTGATGGAATTCCCGGCTGATTTAGCAGCGGTCCAGGCCGACCCCGTGCGGGTGGAGAGGATACTCTATAACCTGCTGGAAAACGCCGTCAAATACTCCCCCGAAAAAAGCGTCATCAAGGTCTTCGCCCGCAAAGATAAGAAGATGATCGTCGCCGGAGTAACCGATAAAGGTATCGGCATTTCACGCGAAGACCAGGGGAGGATATTCGAGCTCTTCGAGCGACTGGGGGAAAAATCGAGGGCCGAGGGCCTGGGGCTGGGCTTGATGGTCTGCAAGCGGCTGGTGGAAGCCCAGGGCGGCCAGATATGGCTGGAATCGGAACCGGGCAAGGGTTCGACCTTCTATTTTTCGCTCCCGATGGATAGGAAAGCGGCTTAAACTGCCGCCCGGCCTTTTTACTTGAGGAGCGCCCTGATTTTTTTAGCCATGTCATCGGGGTCGAACGGTTTGTGCATGAAATCGTTGGCGCCCAGGCGCATTGCTTCGTCCTGAGTCCCGGGACTGGCGCTGAAAGCGATTACGGGCAAGCCGGTAAAAGTCCGCAGTTCCTTCAACGTCCCAAAGCCATCGATGCCCGGCATAATCATATCAAGCAACAAAATATCCGGCTTTTTGGACCTCACCATGCCCAGGGCTTCCTGGCCGGAATTGGTGGTGATGACCTCAAAACCACGCAGCTTGAGGTCTATTTCGATGAACTTGAGCACTTTGGGGTGGTCATCGACCACAAGAACACATTTTTTCCTTTCCGATTCAGCCATTTTAACGACCTCAAGCAATAATAACTTATCCGGCTCCCCTTGAAAGTTATTCTCATTATATGCCTTCAAAGATAGATATTGTATAAAAAAAACAGGGAAAACATTACATATTTATTACAAACACCTACCCCTCCCTAACATAGCCACCGCACGCAGGATACGGGCCTGGCAAAACCCCAAGTCCGGCGAGCTTGATACGAAGGTATACAGCGCTTACAACGGCTACTTCGGACAAAAAAGGCCCTAAAAGCCGGCAATACTAAAAAAGAATAAACACAATTTGACAATATCCTGTATCTATCGTTATTATTCTATTGCACTTCAATATTTGCAGGATATTATCGTGAAACAGATTCGCGTTCTTATAGTTGATGACGAGCCGCGCATTATCAAGTTCCTCAACCTCAAGCTCAAAACCCAGGGGTATGATGTCGTCACCGCCAGCAACGGCCGCGAAGCCCTGGAACAGGTACGGGTTCAGGAGCCAGACCTGCTGGTGCTGGACGTGGTCATGCCCGGCCTGGACGGTTTCGAGACCCTGAAACAGATACGGACATTTTCCGCGGTACCGGTCATCATCCTCAGCGCCAGGGAAGACAACGTCGATAAAATAAAGGGACTTGACCTGGGCGCCGACGACTACCTCGCCAAGCCCTTCAACCCCGACGAGCTGGTCGCCCGCATTGAGGCCGTCCGGCGCCGCCTGGCGCCCGCCGAAGACCGCAAGGTGGTTGACTTCATCAAGCTGGGATACGTCACCATCAACCTCAAAAATCACATCGTTACCGTGGACGGGAAGGAAATACAACTGACCCGCATCGAGTGGCTCCTGCTGAGCGAACTTGCCCGGAACGCCGGCAAGCTGATGTTTTACGGGGAACTGCTGGCCAGAGTCTGGGGCCCCGAATATCGCGATGACGTACAAATATTAAGGACCTGGGTCAGCCGGCTGAGGCATAAGATAGAACAGGGCGGCAAACAACCGGTCCTCATCCACACCGTGCCTAAAACGGGCTATATGATAGACCTTCCGTCCGCCTGAACTATTTCCGCGTCACATCCTTTACATTATTTCCTCTATTTACAAAATGTCATAGTTTTGTAACATTTACATCATCGATTTTATGATTTCTCCATCGCCGGTCACTTAAAATAACGATGTGATTACATTACAGGATGAACCTATGACCGCAGCTCATAACAATTCTCTTAATCATGTCAAAGGACTCATCGCCAAAACACTGCTGGAACACGCGGGCGATGGCAATGGCGGCACAAACCGGCTGGCGCAGCGGGACATCGCCGCGAGAGTCGGGTACGGACTGGGACACGGTCCACCTAACGCTCCAGTCCATGCAGGACGAGGGGGCCATCAGGATTGAAGGTCATCGCCTGATTATTAACAAAGGATTGCTCCAGAAGGTGGTCGGGCTAACCTAACTCCCGACGCCGGTCCGAGAAAACTGGAAGGGTATCTGAATGGAAATAAAGCGGATTAGCGTTACCGAGGTCAAGAAACGGCTGGATAAAGGCGAGCCGATTTTCTTTATTGATACGAGAAATTCCACCGCCTATGGAGAATCCGACATAAAGATACCGGGAGCGGTGCGCCTCCACTACAGCGAGCTGGAACAGCACCTGGACGAGTTGCCGCGCGACCGCTTGATAATTCCTTACTGCACCTGACATGAAGAAGCATCCAGCGCCCGTGCGGCGCAGATCCTCCTGGACCACGGCTTTAGATATGTCTTTCCCATAAAAGGTGGCTTGAACGCCTGGGTCACAGCCGGCTATCCCCTGGAACCAAAATAGTGAGATATGGCGGCCGCTTTTCCTACCATTAAAAAACCGGAGTTCCCGCGCGGAAGCGGTCAACATGATGGGCAGGGGAAAGACCTTCGATAATTTTCAGTCCGGCAAGCACATCCACCCCAGCCTGCCCGAGCTGATATTAAGGACATTGAACAATCTTGAGGAAGTAAAATAACGCCGGCTTCCAGGCGATTGCGCTAATATATTGCCGGCGCCTCCAAGGCGTTTGTTTCTACGGGTTTGGAATATCTAACCGACCGCCGATCTCCCCGACTCACCAGCAGGCGCAGGTCTTCCGTGACGCGGTCCACCGAACCGAGGACGGGCATCATCAGCTCGACGAGTTTCTCCCGGTCGGGGGATTCCACGATTACCAGCGTATTGGGGTGACCTTCCAGCGTATCGGTCATGATAACCCCACCGATATTGTGCAGGATTTTAAGTGCCTGTTCATATTTCTCTTCCAGGATATCCAACAGCATATAAACTCTCGCGCTCATCGGCCGACTCCCTTCAGTTTCACGAATTTCTTTATTCATATTGTCTCCCGTACCAGGATAATTTTTAGCACTCTGCGTTACCAGCTGAAATAGAGGTGGCATGGCTGTTCCGAGCCGCAATTGTGATAGATCTGGTTGCCTTTCTGGGTAAACCGTCGGGTGGACATCAGGACGTCCCTTTTCAGCCAGACCGTTTGAAAGGCTTTACATCCCGGGCAGTGGGCCATGACCTCTAAAGGCTCGGTGACGTATTGCTCCCTGACACTGGAGACCCTTTCTTCTCTTACCGCTAGAGTCATAGACATACTCCTTTACTTTAGTTCTCCAATTTTAGTCAGCCAGCTATGGAAAAGTTATAAAATGCAGGCCGAAAAAATAACAAAAATATGTCATTTATCATCTATTTTTCAGGCCTCTTACCTTTTATATAACGTCGCGGCGAATTTTACGTTAGTTCGTATTCAACAACGTCCCGGAAATGTCACAATTTTGTAATCAATTCGCCCCCCGTTTTATAACTATTTCATTAGCCCGTGCCTATACTTTTTATTGATGACACTGCTGACGGCGGCGAAATACCTGGAGGACTATCGTGGGAAAAAATGAAGTAGCGTTAATTCTCGCCGGCGGCCGCGGCAAGAGGATGGATATTCTCTGTGACCGGCGACCCAAGCCAGCTTTGCCTTTTGCGGGCAGGTTCCGCGTTATTGACTTCAGCACCAGCAACTGCATGCATTCCGGAATTTCGGACATAGGCGTCCTGGTCGATTATCAGCGGGAGCACCTGGCGGAGTACCTGGAAAGCTGGCGTTCGAACAACGGCAATAAAACCGGATTACGTATTCTGCCGCCGGACACCGGTTCATACGCCGGGACGGCAGACGCGGTCTATCAGAACCTCGATTTTCTCAAAAACAGCGATGCCGCGCTGGTGCTGGCCGGGGACCATATTTATAAGATGGACTACCGCAAAATGCTGGATTTCCACCGCAAGATGAAAGCCCACGTTACGGTGGGGGTGGTCCGGGTACCGCTGGCCGAGACCCATCGCTTCGGCACGGTAACCGTGGATGGCCCGGGCAGGATCACGGAGTTCCGGGAGAAATCGTCGTTAGCGCAAAGCAACCTGGCTTCCATGGGCATCTACATTTTCGATACCGACCGGCTAGCCGCGCGGTTGCAGGAAGACGCCGGAGAGCCGGGCTCCCTGCATGACTTCGGCTATAACATCCTGCCCCGGATGGTTAAAACGGATAAGGCTTTCGCCTACGAATTCAAGGGTATCTGGCGTGATATCGGCACGGTGAAAGCTTATTACGAAGCCAACATGGAGCTCCTGGCGCCGCGGCCAAGATTCAGCCTCGATGGCAGCTGGCCGATTCTCGGTGATACTGATATTACACCGTCATTCCGAATCGGTCGGGAAGGGGCTATCGTCAATAGTCTTATCAGCCCGGGGTGCGTTATCGATGGCCGCGTCGAGAACTCAGTCCTGTCTCCCGGTGTCCGTATCGCGGAGCAGTCCGTGGTAAGAAATTCACTGATTATGGCGGATACGTCTATCGGCTACCACAGCATCATTGACGGGTGTATACTGGATGAAGCGGTTAATATAGGCAACTTTTGCTACGTAGGGTTTGGCGCCGGGCTGGTGCCCTATAACGAGCAGATAACGATCCTGGGCAAAGAAGTGGCGGTGCCCGACCGAACCGCCATAGGCCGCCAGTGCATCGTCCGCGCCGGCACCGGTCCGGCGGCTTTCGATACGAGGCTCATCCCCTCGGGCACGACCCTGGTCCTTTCTTAATTAAGTATCAATTATGGAGGTGCGAAATATGGTAAAAGCAAATAAACCACAGGAAAAGGCTAAAAAGTCGGCGACGAAAAAGCCGGTAAGTAAAAAAACCAACGGCAAGCTGCTCGCCAAGGTCCCGGCCGAATATGTTTTCTGGTGCCATGACGGGAACATATTCACGGACATTTATGACCTGATGGAAGGTCTAAATACCATGTCCGACGAGACCTTCGCTTACCACTCCAACCTAGAGAAACACGACTTCAGCAACTGGATAAGAGAAATTATGGGGGATGATGAGCTTGCCGATGCACTGGCCAGAGTGGCGGATAAGTCGGAAGCCGTTTCCTGCATTTATGCCAGGATAAAATAGCGTGAGACTTCTATCCTGAGCGGCTAGTCTGTGTAAGTTCCCGCTTCCGGACCTGTGTGTGAAAGCAATTAAAGAGAAATATATGATAGATTCCGGCACAACTATCCTTGCCCCCGACTTTACCGTCGTCGACTCCGATGGCAAGACGCTGAGGCTCTCGGACTATAAGGGGAAGAAAAGTATTGTCCTGGTGTTTAACCGCGGTTTTGTCTGACCTTATTGCCGCCGGCATATGGCGCAGTTGCGCCGGGACTATCAGAAATTCGCCGACCGGGAGGCGGAGGTCGTTGCTATCGGGCCGGAGCATGCCAAAGAGTTCGAGGAGTTCTGGCGAAGCCATGAAATGCCTTTTCCCGGCATACCCGACCCCGAGCATAATATCGCCAGGCTCTACGGCCAAAAGGTAAACCTGCTTAAACTGGGGCGCATGCCCGCCATGGTCATTATAGATAAGGAAGGCAAAATACGCTTCCGCCATTACGGAAATTCGATGAGCGATATCACCACCAATAAAGATGTTCTAGCGGTGCTCGACGACCTGGTTAAAGAACCTGCCTGATATCGGCGCCGTTTCATCCTTCCTCACTTTAATTAACCAATGTCACAGTTTTGTAATTTTTGTCGTGACGATTTTATGACTATTCGATAACGGAGAAAATATAATTAAAATAAGTCTTTAAAAAGGAGGCGAATGCTATGCCATCGATAAAATGTAAGGACATCGGTATGACGTGCAGTTTTGAGGTAAAAGACGATGATAAGGATGAAATGATGCAGATACTTGCCCTGCACGCCGAAAAAACCCACCACCTGAAGACTATCCCGCCTGATGTGATGCAAAAAATCCAAAAAGCAATCAAGAAATAAACGGATGATTCCGTAATTCCGCGTGGAGGAAAAAATATGAGACTAGTCTCGCTGATTAGCCGGAAACTATTCGTGTTCACGCTGATAATCATTGTAGGGGTGCTGGCCGCGTGTTCATCGACGCCCACACCCACGCCGACACTGACCCCCAGCCCCACTTCTACTCCCACCAAGACACCAACCCCGACGCCGACGTCCGGCGTACCGGCGGTCCCCCCGGAGGTGACGCAGTATGCCAAGGACTGGCCCCTGCCTAACAGGGACTACGCCAATACACGGGCGACGAAGGATGCCGCGATAAACTCCGGCAATGTTAATAGCCTGGGGGTCGCCTGGGCGCTGCCGCTACCGGGCCAGGGTATCTTCGGGGCAGCCTCCACAACACCGATTATTATGGGGGATACCGTCTATTTCCAGGACCTGGGCAATAACGTTTTTGCCCTCGACCTGGCCACCGGGGCCATCAAATGGCAGAAGCTCTATAACGATACGAACATCGGCCCGAACGGTATCGCCGTAGGCTGGGGCAAGGTCTTCGGCAGCGCCGACCCGTACAATATGGCCGCCCTGGACATGAATACCGGCAACCAGCTCTGGCTGGCAACGATATCCACCTTTCCGACCACCGGCACAGACATGCAGCCGGGCGTCTACGGCGGGCTCGTTTTCATCTCCACAGTACCCGGGACCAGCGGAGGAGATTTCTACTCCGGAGGCCAGATTGGCACCGTCTACGCCCTGGACCAGGCCACCGGAAAAATCGTCTGGAGCTTTGACACGGTTGATTCTAAAGACATCTGGGGCAATAAAAATGTAAACAGCGGCGGCGGCGCCTGGTACACGCCGTCGTTTGATACCAGCGCGGGCATTTCTTACTGGGGCATCGGCAATCCCGCCCCGTGGCCCGGCACCAAAGATTTCCCCAACGGCTCAAGCCGTCCCGGCCCCAACCTGTATACCGATTCGCTGGTCGCCCTCGACGGCAAGACCGGCGCCTTGAAATGGTTTACCCAGGTCAATCCCCACGATAATTTCGACGCTGACTTTGAATCCCCGCCGATTCTCGCCTCAGCGAAAATCGGCGGTATCCAGCAGGATATCGTCATCGGCGCCGGCAAATTGGGTCGAGTGGTCGCTTTTAACCGCCAGACCGGCGCCATCCTGTGGGAAACCATCGTCGGCACCCATCTTAACGACCAACTGGCGAGCATCCCCTCGGACAATGCCACCAAAGTATATCCCGGCACTTTTGGCGGCGTCGAGACGCCCATGGCCTATGCCGACGGAGTCGTTTATGTACCGCTGCTCAACCTCTACGGTGAATACCTTCCTTCGACCGTCGCCGGGGGCCAGCCGTTTAACGAGGGCACGGGAGAGCTCGTGGCTATCGATGTGACCACCGGCAAAATCCTCTGGGACAAGACTTTCCCGTCAATCAATGTCGGCGGGGCGACCGTAGTCAACGACCTGGTGTTCACAGCAACCTTCGACGGTATGGTATACGCCCTAAATCGAGCTACCGGCGAAACGGCCTGGACTTACCAGGCGCCGGGCGCCATCAATGCCTGGCCGGCTTTCGCCGGAGACACGATGCTCCTGCCGGTCGGCCTGGCTTCGCCCTTCCCGGTGCTGATGGCCTTAAGGCTCGGAGCCAACGCGCCTACTATGGCCATCACGCCGTCGGACGGTTCCAGCGTTGTTACCGGCAATATCACCGTGTCCGCCATGGCCCTTAACTTCAAACTGGTAGAAAAGCAGGGTCAAGCCAACGTATCGGGCGAAGGACACCTGCACTATTTCCTGGATACCGAACCTCCCACCGCCCCGGGTTCACCGGCGATTCCACCCGGCGGCTCCTGGGCACATACCGCCAACACGATCTTTACTTTCGGCGGAGTCGCGGCCGGCACACATACCATTGCGGTCGAACTCGTCAATAACGACCACACGCCGCTGGTCCCGCCGGTGGTAGCCAAAGCCACCATCCTGGTAGTACCGCCCTCACCGCAGATAAAGATATTAACGCCGGCCAACCGCTCCGTCCTGCCGCCCGGCGATATCACCATCACTGTCCAAGTGACCAATTTCAACCTGGCGGAAAAGCAGGGGCAGGCCAATGTTTCCGGTGAAGGCCACATACATTACTTCATAGACGTGGCAGCGCCGACGGAAGCCGGTAAGCCGGCCGTCACGGAAGCGGGGACCTACGCGACAACAGCGGCGACATCTTTCACCTGGCATAATGTCGCCCCGGGCACGCATACCTTCTCGGTGGAGCTGGTCAACAACGATCATACGCCGCTCAGCTCGCCGGTCGTCGTCAAGATTGTTGTCGTCGTCAAGGAATCTTCCGGCGGCGGGCCTTAAGACAAAAGGATAAATAAGGTAAAAATATTGATAATGCAAAGGATAGAAAAATGAAAAAGATTAGTCGCATACTTTATTATTTGATGACATTATCTATTGTCCTGCTCTCACTGGCGGTGCTGTCCGCCTGCAGTTCATCTAAGCCCACGCCCACGCCCACACCGACACCCACACCGACATCTACGCTTACTCCAACTCCCACCCCGACATCCACACCAACGCCCACGCCCAGCCCGACACCGACACCATCGCCGACATTGACGCCCACCCTTACCCCGACGCCGACGCAAACTCCCACGCCCACGCCTTCACCAACCCCGACCCCCCAGAGCGTCACCATCGACCTGATAGCGCAGGGAATGGCGTTTAACATGAGCACCATCACCGTCCCGGCGGGCGCGACCGTGACGATAAACTTTGATAATAAAGACGGCGTGCCCCACAATTTCGCGCTGTATACGAATTCCAGCGCCAGCACGTCGATATTCATCGGCACGATTGTCACCGGGAACAAGATAACGTACACGTTCACCGCCCCGAGCACGCCCGGCAACTACTTCTTCCGCTGTGACGTGCATCCGACTTCAATGACGGGTACGTTCGTCGTGACTTAAAGAGAAGAAAAAACGTAAAGAAAGAGGTGTAAAATGCTAAGAGGCGGGATACCCATCGGCAAGGCGTTCGGCATATCGTTAAGGCTGCATTATTCCTGGTTCATCATCTTCGTCCTGGTGACATGGGCGCTTACCGCCAGCTACTTCCCGACCGAATATCCGACATGGAGCCTGGGCAGCCGGATAGCCGCCGGCATCATCACCAGCCTGCTGTTTTTCGGCTCGGTGCTGGTGCACGAGCTGATGCACAGCATCGTTTCCCAGCGCCAGGGTATACCCGTCCAGTCCATCACCCTCTTTGTTTTCGGCGGCGTTTCCCAAATCAGCGAGGAGCCAAAGCTACCTAAAGACGAGTTCCGCATGGCTTTCGTCGGCCCTTTAAGCAGTCTGGTAATCGGCGGCATACTTATCGGCGTTTATTTCGGCCTACGCAATTCTAATATATTTGCCGTCCAGTTCATCACGGCCATCGCTTACTGGCTCGGCTATATCAACCTGGCACTGGGTGTCTTCAACCTCATCCCCGGCTTCCCCCTCGATGGCGGGCGCGTCTTGAGGTCGCTGGTCTGGTGGCGCAGCAACAACCTGAGAAATGCCACTAAAATAGCCTCAAACATCGGCCGGGTAATAGGTTTTCTTTTCATCTTCGGAGGCATCTGGCTGGTATTTGCCGGCTACTGGATCAACGGTATCTGGTTTGCTCTAATCGGCTGGTTCCTGGAGAGCGCAGCCGTCGGCAGCTACCGGCAGCTCCTGATGCAGGAGATGCTCAAAGGGCACGTCGCCAGCGAAGTGATGTCCCGCGACTGCGTTTTAATTCCTCCGGAAACCACGATTAACAGCCTGGTCAACGAAAATATCCTGGCCACCGGGCGGCGCTGTTTCCCCGTGGTCTCCGGCTCGCAGGTCGTTGGGATGATGACGCTGAATAATGTCCGGGCGGTGCCTCAGGACCGCTGGAACCAGGAGACCGTGCGGGGAGCCATGACGCCGTTCGATAAACTTAAGTGGGTCAAGCCCGATGAGGAGCTTTCTGCGGTACTCCGCCTTTTGACCGAAAACGATATCAACCAGGTCCCCGTAGTGCAGGATAACCAGGTGGTGGGTATGGTGACGCGGGAAAGCCTACTTAACTTTGTTAACATTCGCAGCGGGCTGGGGATATGAGGGAAAAAAGATGAGTAAAAAGTTATTTATCGCTACTGTGCTCGTTATATTAGTTACGTTTACCGCGGGACTGTTTGGCTGCGCCATATCAGCCAGTACCACACCACCAACAACGCCGGTAAACACTTCCCCGGCGCCAACCGGCACCTCCACAGGGTCGACGCCGCCCGCGGGAGGCGTACCGACCCCGGTACCTCAGCCGGCGCTGCCGTCCATCACGGAGGTCGTCGCTAAGGTCAGGCCTTCGGTCGTCGCGATTAACGTCCAAATTACGGCCTACGACATTTTTGATCGGCCGGTCCAAGAGCAGGGCGCCGGCTCGGGCTGGATTGTCCGCAGCGACGGCTATATCGTGACCAACAATCACGTGGTCGAGAGCGCCACCGACATCGTCGTCACCCTGAACGACGGCCGGACGTTCCCGGCTGCCCAGGTTAATACAGACCCGGCTACCGATCTGGCGGTTGTCAAAATAAACGCACAAAACCTGACGGCGCTGAACATCGGAAATTCTGCAGACCTGAACGTGGGCGACTGGGTCGTGGCCATCGGTAATGCGCTGGGGCAAGGCATTGGCGCCACCAAAGGGATTGTGAGCGCGCTGGGTATTTCTCTATCGGAAAGCCCCGGGCAGACCCTGCATGGCCTCATTCAGACCGACGCGGCGATAAATCCGGGCAATAGCGGCGGCCCGCTGGTGGATATGACCGGAGCGGTCGTGGGCATCACGAGCCTCAAGGTTTCGCAGGTCGGTGTCGAAGGCATGGGCTACGCCATCAATATTAATGAAGCCACGCCCATCATCAATACGCTAATAACCGGTGGCTCCATAGTGCGACCGTACCTCGGTATAACTGTCTATACCGTTGACCAATCGGTAGCCGCCTTTTATGGTCTGGGAGTTAATAAGGGCGTATTAGTTGCCGATGTAGCCAGCGGCAGCCCGGCCGATAACGCCGGACTCCACGCCGGCGACGTGATTATCGCCATCGACGGTAAAGCGCAGACCGACGACGCCGCTTTGCTAGACTATATCAACTCGTTGCAGGTGGGGCAAAAAATAGAAATAACCTACTACCGGGGGACGATTCAGAATAAGGTCACCATCACCCTCACCCAGACCCCGAAATCCTGATGGACCGACCGATTATTAAAACTATGGTTGATATGGTATCCTTTGAAGATAAACCTGAAGGAGGCACTAAATGTATCAGAAAATACTTGTTCCGCTGGATACTTCAAAGCTAGCGGAAATAGCCCTGCCCTATGCCGAAGAGCTGGCCGTAAAACTCGGCTCGGAGCTTATTTTATTACACGTAGGGACGCTGACGGACGATAAATCCGACCATAGCGTTTATCTTAAAGAAATAACGGCGGCGACCGAGCGGAACATGAAAAAATCCCGCGCGCTGGCGCCAGGCGCCAAGGTCCAGGTGACATCGGTCCTGCTCGGTTCGCCCGCCATGGTGACTAACCCTCCCGAAGAGATACTTAACTATATCGAGAAAGAAAACATCGGCCTAGTGATTATGGCTACGCACGGCCGGACCGGCATCAGCCGGTGGGCGCTGGGAAGCACGGCCAATAAGGTAGCCAGGGCGGCGGCGTGCCCGCTACTGCTCATCAGGGCCGGCGCCGATTCACCCCACAAGGTCAGTCTGGGGAAAATACTGGTCCCGCTGGATGGCTCCCAGCCGAGTGAAGCGGTCCTCCCCTACGTGGAAAACCTGGCTTCCAAGCTCAATAGCGAAATCAGTCTCTTTAACGTCGTTGAACCACCCTACCATGTTTATCCCTACTCCGAAGGATTAGGTTACTACGGCGTCGCGGGAATGATACGCATACCTTATACGGAAGAAGAAATGAAACCCATGAAGGCCGTAGCGGAAAAATACATTAAGGACATCAACGATAAGCTGGCTGCTAAAGGTATCCGGACAAGCTACGCAATGAAAACAGGTTCTCCCGGCGAGGAAATCATCAAACTGGAGGGAGAGATGCGCCCGCACCTGGTGGCGATGTCGACTCACGGGCATTCGGGGTTCGGGCGTTTCGACCACGGCAGCGTGGCCGATAAAGTCCTTCACGGCGGCAATACACCGCTTTTGCTGGTTAGGCCGTCTCAGCCGATAGTGCCGCGCTCCTGATACGTTTTTAATCTACTCATCATAACGATATGAAAAACCCCGGATACTTTAACCGGCGCACCAAGATAGTCTGCACCCTCGGCCCGGCCTCAGCATCGCCGGCGGTAATACAACAGCTTATCCGGGCGGGGATGGATGTCGCCCGCCTTAACCTGTCCCACGGTAGTCTTGACCAACACGCCCGCTATATCGAAACCGTGCGCAGGCTGAGCCGACGTGCGGGGATAGATGTAGCCATACTCATCGACCTGCCGGGGCCCAAATACCGCATCGGCAGATTGAAAGACGGCCAGGCAGTGCTGAAAAAGGGCAGCCTGGTGCGACTCGTCTCCGGTAATATCGAAGGCGACGCCTTGCTGCTCCCGGTCACTTTGCCCGACCTCGCCCGCGATATCAAAGTGGGGGACATCGTTATACTTGACGACGGCGCCATGCAGCTCAGGGTCAGGGAGATAGACGGTGAAGATATCAAGTGCCGCGTCGTGGTGGGGGGCTTGCTCCGCCAAGGACGCGGCCTGGTGGTGCCCGGGATGCGCATCTCTCTCCCTTACATTACCGACCAGCTCCGCGAGGATATCCACTTCGCCGCAAAGCAGCGGCCCGACTTCCTTGCCATATCTTTCGTGACCGGTCCGCAGGACATTGCCGATGTGCGGGCTTTGATACAGAAGGAAAATACCGAGATACCAATCATTGCTAAAATCGAGCGCGGCGAAGCTGTCAAAAATTTCAACAGTATTTTAGCAGCCAGCGACGGCATTATGATTGCCCGGGGCGACCTCGGGGTGGAAGTTCCCCTGGAAAGGGTCCCCCTGCTGCAAAAGGAGTTCATCCGGAAATGCAACCGCGCCGGCAAGCCCGTCATTACTGCCACCGAAATGCTGGAGACGATGATAGAGTATCCCCGTCCGACGCGCGCCGAGGCCACCGACGTCGCCAACGCCATCTTTGACGGCACCGATGCCATCATGCTTTCCGGCGAGACGGCCATCGGCAAATATCCGGTGCCGGCAGTAAGAATGATGGCCAGAATCGCCCGCGCCACCGAAAAGCAGCTGCGCTATGACGATGTCCTGGCGGAAAGGCGCGGTTGGCTGGAGCGCGTTACCGACGAACTGATAAGCTACAACGCCTGCCAGACGGCGCAGAGTCTGCGCGCCGCCGCCATCGTGACGTTTACGCGGTCGGGCAGCACGGCCATACGCGTATCGAAATATCGACCCGGCGCGCCCATTCTGGCGCTGACGCCCGGTCGCGCGGTGTCCGGCAGGCTGCTTTTATACTGGGGCATACGCCCTTATATCATAGTTGAACCGACCTCCGTAGATGAGATGTTTGCCCTGGCTGCCAGGATTACGAAAGAGCTGGGCATTGCCAAGGCCGGCGATTTGCTCGTCATTGCCGCAGGCATACCCATCGGCGTGGCCGGCTCCACCAACCTGCTTAAGGTGGAAAAAATCGTTTAGGCCCACGCAATTTTTTATCGAGGGGAGCCCTGACCAACTACTCCGGCCGCAAGAATAGCCCGCCCAACGGAAATTGCTTCTTCCGGTCAAGTATAATATTATTCACATTGTCTGTATTTATTTAGTACGGAGGAAGAATATGTCAAACCAAAACCGCATTGTGGTTATCGGCGGGACGGCCTGCGGTCCCAAGGCAGCCGCCCGGGCGAGGCGCTGCGACCCCTCCGCCCGGATAACCATTATCGAGCAGAAAGACAATCTTTCCACCGCCACCTGCGGCCTGCCCTACTTCGTCGCCGACATTATTAAAAAGGAAACCGCCCTGGTCGCCCGCCAGGTCGACTATTTCCGTGATGTCATGGACATGGAGGTGCTGACCGGCACCCGCGCCCTGGCGGTACATCCTAAAGCCCATACCGTAGAAATCGCCGACCGAAAAACAGACCGTAGTTCAACCATTGAATATGATAAGCTCGTTATCGCCACGGGCGCCTCACCGGTCGTGCCTAATTGGGAAGGAAAAGGCCTCACCGGCATCTTTACCCTCTCCGATATCCCAGACGCCGCCGCCATCCGCAACTATCTAGCGAATCTGGAGAATAAAGAGGTAATCATCGTGGGGGCGGGGCTTATCGGGCTGGAAATGGCCGAGGCTTTTTACACCCGGGGCCTGAAAGTCACCGTTATCGAAGCCCTGGGCTGGCCCCTGCCGGCCCTGCTCGATGCCGAAATCGCCGCCCACGTGGAAAAACACCTGAACTCTAAAGGCGTCAACGTCCGCTGCGGGCAGCGCGTCACCGGGTTTTTGGGAGATAAGGACAACCGCGTGCGTAAGGTCATCCTGGGCGGTACCGAACTCGAAGCCGGCATGGTGCTTTTGTCTCTCGGCGTCCGCCCGAATATCGCCCTCGCCAAAGAAGCCGGGCTCGCGATAGGGGCTACCGGCGGTCTCTCCGTCAACGACCAACTCCAGACCAGCGACCCGGATATCTACGCCGGCGGGGACTGCGTCGAGGTGGTCAACGTAATTACCAATAAAAAGACCTTTGTCCCCCTGGGCTCCACCGCCAATAAACATGGCCGTATCATCGGGACCAATGTTACCGGCGGCCGCGATACCTTTCCCGGTGTGGCTGGCACGGCCGTCGCCAAGGTCTTCGATTTCAACGTGGCCAGGACCGGCTTGAACGAGGCCCAGGCGCGGGAGGCCGGCCTTGAAATCATCACATCGCTGGTGCCTACATTCGAGCACGCCACTTACTACCCGGGCGCCCGCGATATCATGGTAAAGCTGGTAGCGGATAAAGCCACCGGCAGGCTGCTTGGCGGGCAGGCGGTAGGCACGGGCGATACCTCCAAACGCATCGACGTCCTGGCAACGGCGTTGACTTTCGGAGCGAAGGTGGACGACCTCGCCAACCTCGACCTGGGCTACGCCCCTCCCTATAACTCCGCCCTCGACCCGCTCCATAACGCCGCCAATGTCATCCGCAATAAGCTGACGCGGCAGGCGCGGTCGCTGTCTCCCATAGAGGTAAAGAAAAAGCTGGACAACGGCGAGCATTTCGTCCTGCTGGATGTCCGCTCGCTGCAAGAGTGGCAAGCCGAGCGCATCGAAGCCGAGCAGGTTAAGCTGATTCCCCTCCCCGAACTGCGCCGCAGGCTCGGCGAGCTTTCCCCGGACGAGGAGATAGTGATTACCTGCCGGACGAGCATCCGCGCCTACCAGGCACAGAGAATCCTGGACGGCGCCGGCTATAAGGACGTCAAATTCATGGACGGCAGCGTGGCGGCCTGGCCCTACAGGCTTTCGACCGGCCCCAAATAACGCTACCATAAATACCGGAGGCACATATGAAGACAGGCTTTATCGGCATCGGGCAGATGGGGAAACACATGTCCCGCCGTATCCTCGAAGCCGGATATCAGCTTGTGGTCTATGATATAAACCAGGAAGCCGCCGTTCCCCTGGTAAAACAAGGCGCAGTATGGGCGGACAGTCCCGCCGCGGTTGCCAGAGCCTGCCGGGTAGTCATCACATCCCTGCCGAAGCCGCAGGACGTCGAGCAGGTGGTCTACGGAAAAGACGGCCTGGCGCAGGGTTGGCGTTCCGGGGATATCTATATCGATATGAGCACCAATTCCCCTTCCGTCATCCGCCGCATCGCCGCGGACGCGGCAACAAAAGGGGTCAGTGTGCTGGACGCCCCAGTCAGCGGCGGCGTTAAAGGCGCGGAGGCCGGCACGCTGGCGATAATAGTCGGGGGCGAAGCGACCGCCCTGGAAAAGGTCAGAAAAATCCTGGAGACGATGGGACAAAGGATATTCGCGGTAGGCGGCGCGGGCAACGGCAACGTCGTCAAACTGGTTAATAATCTGATATCGCTCATCTGCAATTCCGCCTCCGCCGAAGGCTTTGCGCTGGGTGCGCGCGCCGGCATCGACCCCGCGATGCTGCTGGAGATAATCAAGGTCAGCACGGGGGATAACTGGTGCGCCCGGCAATATCCCAACACGGTCTTTAAAGGCAATTTCGAGCCAGGCTTCAAAGTTGCGCTGGCTTACAAGGACATCAACCTGGCGCTGGCGCTGGGTAAAGAAAACGGCGTGCCACTGCCGGTGGGCGAGGCGGTGCGCAAGGACCTGGAGAATACTATCGCGGCGGGCTTTGAGGACAAAGGCATCGATGCCGTAATCATGACCCGGGAAAATGCCGCCGGAGTGAAAGTCCGTTCAACTTATGAGGAGGAAACATGATAGTCGTCAACAGCGAAAACGTGGCCACCGTAGAAACCAAAGATGAAATCGTCCGTAAAGGGCCGGTCTACCGGAAGGCGCTAATCGATGCCAAAGACACGGGAGGGTTCGGCGTGCTGCTGGTCAGTTTCGGCCCGGGCGCCAGACTTAATTTCCATGCCCATACCTACGAACAAATCCTATATGTCACCGAGGGGAAGGGCATCGTGGCCACCCACGACAAAGAATACACCGTGACGCCCGGCACCACCATATTTATCGCCCCGGGCGAAATCCACTGGCACGGCGCGACCAAAGATGCCTCATTTGCCCACATCGCCATACAGAGACCGGGGATTAAGCTAGCCCAATAATATACCCATAAATGGAGGCAATCGATGGCCCGGTGGCTTAAAGAAAAGAAGGAAGTGCTCGCCGCCGCCCGTAAAATGCTGGCACAAGGGCTCGTGACCGGCACGGCGGGCAACGTCAGCCGGCGCCTGGGGCCGGAAGGCGGCCAGCCGCTGTTAGCAATCACTCCCAGCTCGCGGGAGTATCTTTCACTCACCCCTAACGATATCCAGATTCTCGACTTCGACGGCAAAAAGGTCGAGGGGGACCTGCCGCCCTCGGTAGAGACACCGCTGCATATCGGCATCTACCGCGCCCGGCCGGACGTCAACGCCGTCATCCATACCCACCCGGTCTTTGCCACCGCCCTGGCCGTGGCCGGACGGGACTTACCCCCGATTCTCGATGAACAAGCCGCCTACCTGGGCGGGGAAATAAAGGCGGCGGCTTATGCCCCCAGCGGCACCCCGGAACTGGTAAAAAACGCCGTAGCCGCGCTGGGCGACCGCAACGCCGTGCTGCTGGCCAACCACGGCGCAGTGGGCGTGGGTAAAACCATGGCGGAGGCCTTCCACGTTTGCGAGCGGCTGGAAAATACCGCCCGGATTTACCTCCTAGCGCTAGCGGCGGGGTCGGTCAACAAGCTGCCGTGGAACATCTAAACACCACCGGTCAAATTCCAACGGCGCCCCTGTTCCACGGTTTGACATCCCTCGCACATTTACGTTAAAATAAAGCGAAACTATTTCTGCTGTACTGGTGAGATGGGACTGTTAAAGGGACGTAAAAAGAGATTTTCAATTAATGCAGGGTTTATTGCCCTCCCTCAGCCAATTTACGGCGATGACAGCAGTTGATATTCTCCACGCAGCCAAGTAATCCCGACCCCACGCCAAACAGGTCGGCGTGTTCGAATATTCATGCTGTTTAATATATAAAATCTAAAATCGGAGGAAAACGTATGTCTTACCCAACATTCAACTCGATACTACTGGAAAAGGACGCGGAATACCCTAAAGTCACCTACCTCACTCTGAACCGGCCGGACAAGAACAACGCCATCAGTATCGGCGAAGAGTATATGACCGGCGACATCAAGAAAGCCATGTGGGAAATCAACCACGATGACGACTGCAATGTCGTTGTTTTCAGGGGCGCCGGCAAGAACTTCTGCGCCGGGTTCGACCTCTCCATGGTCTACCGCGTTTACGGCGGCGCCAAGGGCGTCAAACCCAGCCAGAGAATCCGCCTCCAGACCGACCAGGACCAGCTTTACGGATTCCCGCAGGCCATCCTGGACTGCAACAAGGTCGTCATGGTGCAGGTGCACGGCTGGGCTATCGAGGCCGGCCTGTACATCACCAAGGCGTCGGACATCGTCGTCTGCGCCGATAACGCCAAGTTCTCCCAGATGGGCCAGCGGCTCGCTTTCGGCGGGCTGCCCACCCTGCCCCTGGAACTGGTCATGGGCCATACCAAGAAGGTCGAGGAAATCCTGCTCACCGGCCGCACCATCAGCGGCAAAGAGGCCGAGGAAGCCGGCTATGTGACCAAGGCCGTCCCCGAAGCCGACCTCGAGTCCGAGGTCCATAACCTCGCCGCCGCGATCTCCCTGCTCCCCCGCGACTGCGTCGTCATGGGCAAGTTCGCCCGGCGGCATATGCTCGACCGGCTGGGGCTGACCAACCTCAAAGAGGTCATCCTGTACCACACCTTCAGCACCAACCTGAAATACAGCGATGACGAGCGCGAGCTCATGTTCATCCGCGACCGCGAGACGATGGGCGAAAGGGAAGCCTTCCACAAGATGCATGAGAAATACGAAGAGCGCCTGAACAATACCAAGTATTTCCGCAGCTACCGCCCGGAAAAACCGGCGGACACCAAGAAAAAATAGTCGCGCCTTCCGTTGACAAGGAGGTAAATACATGGCACAATATGCCGAATTTGCCAAGGATGACTACTTTAAGATAGACGTCGAATGTCACCTCAGCGGCGAGGCGAACAAGAAATACTTTAACTACTTCCCCGAATACAGGAAGTGGGTCTACGGCACGGCGGAAACTGCCCGTGCTTTCAACGCCGTTCCCCACCATGTTACCAAAGACTGGAAAGAACCACCGGTAACCAAAGCCGAAAAATCGGAATTGGCGGAAGAAGATCAGTTGATAATTTACCTGGATCGCTACGGCGTGGACATGGCCTGTATCCTCCCGGAATCCATGATGGAAACTACGGGCTATTCCACCAAATGGTCGACCAACGGCTACCTGCTGGCTGCCGCCGAAAAGTACCCTAACAGGTTAATCGTCCAGGCTAACGTGGGCCCATTTATCAAGAGAGGCATGAAAGATTTCCTCTGGGAGCTGGACTACCTGGCGCAGGAGAGAGGCTGTCAAACTGTTCAAGTTCTATCCCCCGGAAGACACGTATATCAACGACGAGAGGATATGGCCTTTCTACAAGAGGGCCGAGGAACTTGGAGTTACCGTCTCCATCCATACCGGCTGGAGCTGGTGTCCTCCGGGCAAGGCCAAATACTGCCTGCCGGTCCTGCTGGACGAGGTCGCTAACGATTTCTACGACCTGAACATCATCGCCTTTCACGCCGGCTAGCCACTCTGCCACGACCTGAACATGGTGGCTTTATCTCATCCTAAAGTATATATCAGCTTCAGCTTAATCATGCCCTGGTATAAACAAGCGCCGCGGCGGTTGGCCGAAATCATCGGCGAAGCGATACAGTTTGCCGGTCCGGACCGCGTAGTCTGGGGCACCGACTTCTACGGCCCCGGCGGGCTGTTTAGAGAGGCGGTCATCGGCCTGAGAACATTCGAGATGCCGGAAGACCTCCAGAAGGGCTACGGCTACGCCCCGGTGACCGATGAAATCAAGCGCAAGATATTCGGAGAAAACCTCGGCAAACTGCTAGGCATTGATACGTCCAAGAGACGCGTGAAATAACAAATAATTTAAGGAAGGAGAATATATGTCGACTGAATTCCCGATATTGTTTTCCCCCATCAAACTCGGCCCGCTGGAGATAAAAAACCGAATCGGCGGTTCCTGCACCACCACCGGCGGCGCCGACCAGAATGGGTTCATCCGTGAAGAGTGTATCTATTCTTACGCCGGCCGGTCCGAAGGCGGGGCCGGGTTCATCACCATCGAGTGCACCTTCGCCACCGACTGGGGCGCCAAGACCACCAGTTTCGGCAACCCGCGCATCTCCGGCCGCTCTTACTACGAGGGACAGTCCAACCTCGCCGAGGGCATCAAGCAGTGCGGCGCCAAAGCCTTCATCCAGATTACCCCCAGCTTCGGCCGCCAGGGCTCCAGCAAGACTTCAGGTGAAGTACCCGGAGCTCCTTCTGCAATACCCTCCGAGCGACCGCAGGACTATGAGGACAGAATCATGCCCCGCGGCTACGAGACCAAGGCACAGACGCTGGGCGCTACCACCCCTCCCAAGGTGCTGACCATGGAAGAGATTCACTATATGGAGGAGACTTTCCCCACCGCCGTCGCCGCCGCCAGGATTTGCGGCTACGACGCCGTCGAGTTCCACAGCCCGCACGGCTATCTTATTCACCAATTCCTATCGCCCCGTTCCAACAAGCGCACCGATGAATACGGCGGCTCGCTGGAGAACCGCTTCCGCTTCCTGAAAAACCTGCTGGTTGCCTCCCGCAAGAGAGTAGGTCCTGACTTCTGCCTCGGTATCCGATTAAGCGGCGACGAGCATATGCCCGGCGCTATTCATGAAGAAGAGCTTATCCAGGTTGCCAAGTGGTGCGAGGAGCTCGGCGCCAGCTATATCCACCTTTCCGACGGCTCCTACGAGGGCAGGAAATGGTTCTTCCCCCAGTCCTCGCACGACTTTATCGAGCATGCCAAGCATTTTAAACCCGAGTTGAAGATACCCCTAATCGTCCCCGGCCAGCACGACCCCTACCTTGCCGAGGAAGTCCTCCGCAACGGCTGGGCGGACGCCATCACCATGGGCCGCCAGCTCGTCGCCGACCAGCGCACCCCGCGCAAGTGGGAGACAGGCACAGTTGACGAGGTCACGCGCTGCCTGCGCTGCAACGTCTGCCTCGCGCGGTTCAACCGCGGCCTGGCCATACGCTGCGCCGTGAATCCCAACATCGGCCGGGAAAAATACGACCCCAAATATAATACCGCCGCCATGGCCCAGGCCCTCCGGCCGCTGCCGGAGCCATTCATGCCGCCCTGCCAGAATAAATGCCCCGCCGGCCTGGACATTAACGCCTACGTGCTCATGGCTTCCCGCGGCCAGCTAGACGAGTCTTACCGCTACATCAAGCAATACATACCCTTCCCCGGCGTGATCGGGCGCGTTTGCCCACACCCCTGCGAAAAAGAATGCAACCGCGGCAAGCTGGACGACCCCATCGCCATCAACAATATCAAACGCTTCGTGGCGGACACCGTGATGGCCGAGGGCCTGCCGGACTATCTCAAAAAGCAGTCGCTACCCGAGAAATGCCCCATCACCAAGACAGAGAAAATCGCTGTGGTCGGTTCCGGGCCCGCCGGGCTGACCGCCGCTTACTTCCTGATTAAGAAAGGCTACGCCGTCACCGTCTTCGAGGCGGCCTCCGTCGCCGGCGGCATGATGGCCTTCGGCGTCCCCGAACACCGCTTGCCCCGCAAAGTAGTCAACTGGGAAATCGACGCCCTGAAGAAGATGGGCATCGAAATCAAGACCAGCAGCCCCGTCGGCAATCCGGAAGACCTGCTGAAGAAGGGCTACAGCGCCGTTTTCGTGGCGGTCGGCTCGCAGAACAGCGCCAAGCTCAACGTCCCCGGCGAAGACGCCACGGGCGTTCTCCAGGCGCTGGCATTCCTGAAAGACGTCAACATGGGCAAGAAACCGGCCGTCGGCAAGAAGGTCGTGGTCGTGGGCGGCGGCAGTGTCGCCATAGATGTCGCCTCCTCCTCCCTGCGCCTCGGCGCCGGCAGCGTCCAGGTGGTCTGCCTCGAGTGCAGCCACGATGAAATGCCCGCCCAGAACGAGGAAATCGAGCAGGCCATCGAGGAAGGCATTAACGTCGATATGAGCTGGGGCCCGAAGGCGATTATCACGAAGTCCGGCAAGGTCAGCGGCGTCGAACTAAAGCGCTGCACCACCTGCTACAACGCGGCCGGCCAGTTCGCCCCGGTCTACGACGAGAAAGAGACCAAGAAAATCGACGCCGACATGGTCATCACCGCCATCGGCCAGAGGGTCGACCTCTCCTTCATGAAGGACAGCAAGGTCAAAGCCACCAGGCGCGGCACCATCGAGACCAAGGACAACCGCAGCCTGGCGACCAGCGTGGCCGGTGTGTTCGCCGGCGGCGATGTCGCCCGCGGCCAGGGCACGATGATCGAGGCCATGGCCGACGGCAAGAAAGCCGCCATCGCCATCGATTGCTACTTGCGCGGCGTCGACCTGCCGCCCGCCCCGCCCGAACCCATCCTGGCGGACGTCACCGAGGCAGCTTTCCAGTTCCATTTGAGGGAATATACCAAGGAAACGCGCACGCTACAGGAAGCCACGCCAGCCGCGACGCGGAAGAACGGCTTCAAAGAGGTCAACCTTGGCTTCAAAGACAAGCCGACCTGCGTGACCGAAGCGCGGCGCTGCCTGACCTGCCGCTGCTCGGCGGTAAGATACTAAACTAAATAACCCTTCGACTTCGCTCAGGGTAAACGGGGAGGGGATGCGAGACACATTCTGTCTCCCCTCCCCGAGGTGTTTAAAGGAGGTCAAATTATGGGCTGGCAAGAGGAATATAAGAAAAAGCTGGTAACGCCGGAGCAGGCGGTCAGCGTCATCAAGTCCGGCGACCGCGTTTGTTTCGTGCAGGGCAACGAGCCGCAAGCTTTAGGGCTGGCCCTGGCGGCGCGGCTGGGGGAGGTGGAAAACGTGCTGCTTTCATTACGCACGCCGGGACGCGACTTCGGCTGGTACGACCCGGTCTTCGAGATGTCCTTCAAGATAGAGGTGGGCTTCCCGCTACCCATCGTCCGCCAGATTATCGCCGAGAGGCGCGCCGACCTGGCTATCGGCGGGCTGGGCTTTATTTTCACCGAGGAGGACCGCGGCCCCGCCGACGTCGTGATGGTCGAGCTTTCGCCGCCGGACGAGCACGGCTATTGCAGCTTCGGCGCCTCCGTCTGGACCAAGAAAACGGAAATCCGCCGCGCCAAAATAGCCCTGGCGGAGGTCAATAAAAACCTTATCCGCACCTACGGCGATAACTATATCCATGTCTCGGAAATCGATTATTTTGTCGAGCACACGCCTACCGGGAAAACGCCCGGCGGCACCGACCTCCTGGGGCGCAAAAGCGTCGAGGCCGGCGACGCGGAAAAAGCCATCGCGAAACACGTCGCCACCCTCGTCCGCGACGGCGATACCCTACAGGTCGGCGTGGGTTCCACCAGCGAGTGGTGCTGCACCCTCGGCACCTTCGAGGGCAAGAACGACCTCGGCTGGCACTCCGAGACGACCCCCCGCGGCATCATCCCACTGATTCGCCAAGGCATCATCACCGGCAAGCATAAGACCATCAACCCCTATAAAGCCATCGCCACCGCTTGCGGCGGCGGCTCCAAGGAAGACATGGACTTCGTCAACATGAACCCGGCTTTCGAACTGCACAGCGCCGAATACTGCCTCGATGTTAGAGTCATCGCGGCGCACGACAACATGGTGGCCATCAACAGCGCCGTCAGTGTGGACTTCGCCGGGCAGATTGCCGCGGAGTCCATCGGGCCCCGCGTGATCAGCGGCGCCGGCGGCCAGACCTCTTTCGCCATCGGTTCGTTCCTGTCTAAAGGAGGCCGCAGCATTACCGTGATGACTTCCACCGCCGGCAGCGGCGATAAGCTTTTGTCCCGTATCACGCCCCTCCTCGCCGAGGGAACGGTGGTCACCGTGCCGCGCACTATTTCCGACTACGTGGTCACGGAGTACGGCATCGCCCACATCAAGGGCAAGACACAGCGCCAGCGGGCATTAGACCTTATCGCTATAGCCCACCCGGATTTCCGCGCCGACCTTCAGAAAGAAGCGGAAAAGCTGTACTGGCCTTAAGAAGTAACTAATAGTAGTTAGGGGTGTTTAAGAGGGGCTTACGCCCCTCTTCCTTTTTTATTACATTGCATTGTATGATTTTACTCACTTACCCCCTTAATCCCCCTCTTGAACAGGTGTAACCGCAGTCCCCGGTTTTGATTGTGTTCAAGAGGGGGAGAAATCTTGAGAGGGGGCTGCGCCCCCTCTCTTCTAAACTCCCCTCTCCAGCCAATGTAAATGCCAGTTTCTAACGATGCTTCAGGGTGGAGAGGGGTAAGGGGAGAGGTAACAAATCAATTCTATCGCCATACGTAAGCCTTGAAAAGGCCCCTCTTTATTGTTAGAATAAACTATCAGGCCGAGGTGGCGGAATGGCAGACGCGCTACGTTCAGGGCGTAGTGTCCGTAAGGGCATGGGAGTTCAACTCTCCCCCTCGGCACCAGCACCGAATACGCGCTTGTAGCTCAGTTGGATAGAGCGGAGCCCTGCGGAGGCTCAGGTCGTGGGTTCGAGCCCCGCCAAGCGCGCCACCCGGGCGGTTAGCTCAGCTGGTTAGAGCGTCAGTTTTACACACTGAAGGTCACAGGTTCGAGCCCTGTACCGCCCACCATACCATACAGTATGAATTCACGTGTATTATTCTGAATTTAACTGCTTGGTCGGCTAACTCCGTACATAAAAAGTGAGAGCAGGTCCCGAGATAGTTTTGCATCACGACGCATCCTATCATAAACTCCCGGGTTGCTGGCGATGCCCTGCTGGAAAAACTTGATGTACGTGACAATTGCCTCGTCGGAGAGGTCCGAGCGGAGGTTGCCCTGTTCTTGTCCCTCCTTGATAAATTCCCGGAACGAGTTTTCGATTTCCCCGCTAACAGAGCCAGGGGACGGCTTCGCTCCGGAACCTTCAAGGTCGATTTTATATCGGTCAGCGATATCTATCCAGGACTGGAAGAATTTCTGGAATTTGTCCGCCCATGACTTCTTCATCACCGCTATCCCGCGGAAGCTGCTGGCAATCTTTTTCACAATGATATTTTGGTAATCATTTATCAGCTCGTCCTTACTGCCGAAGTTATTATAAATCGTCGCTTGAGAAACCCCGGCTTTACGGGCAATATCGTTGACGCTGACTTTATCAGCGCCGAACCTGGAAAAAAGCTCTTCGGCCGCCCGGCGGATATCTTCCTTACTTTGCTGTTTCCTACGTTCAAATCCGTCCATATTCTGCCCTCACTCTTGATATATTATAATTATTATATAACATCATGTTGACAATTACAATAATAGTACGTTACAATATCTATAATAATTATAGCATACTATTCCAGTATATATAACGATTGACCTCCATAAGGCGCGGGGCAATAAGACGGGAGGGCTTGAAAATGGGCGCACCACTATCGATTGCGGCCTCCGGGTTGACGAAACGTTTTGGCAACTTTGCAGCCGTTGACAACGTCTCTCTGAATATCAGCCGCGGGGAAATCTACGGCTTTTTAGGGTTGAACGGGGCGGGTAAGACCACGACCATCCGCATGCTGCTGGGAATGATTAGACCGAGCGCCGGCTCCGTCTCTCTTTTTGGTATTAAGGTACAGCCCGGTCAACAGGCAATATGGCGACGGGTGGGGTATCTGGTCGAGACTCCCCACGCCTATCCCGACCTTACCGTGCTGGAGAACATGGAAATAGTCCGGCGACTGCATCATTTGAAGGACAACGGCGCGGTGAAAAATGTTATTCAGGAATTGGGTCTGACGCCATACGCCGAACGGCGTGCCAAAACACTTTCACTCGGCAATGCCCAGCGGCTGGGATTGGCCAAGGCGCTCATTCATCATCCCGATTTGCTCATCCTTGACGAGCCCGCCAACGCCCTCGACCCTGCCGGCATCGTCGAGGTAAGAAACCTGCTGCGGGACCTGGCTAAAAACAGCGGCGTGACGATTTTTATCTCCAGTCACATCTTGAGCGAGGTAGCGCGGCTGGCCACGAGAATAGGCGTAGTGCACGAGGGACGGCTGGTAAAGGAACTCGACGCCAAAGAGCTGGCGGAACAAGAAGAACAACATCTAGCTATCGATGTTCGTGATGTGGATGCCGCCCTATCCGCATTGAGGAAGGCCGGCATCACGGCGAGGTTGGAGGAAAATAACACACTGGTTGTCACGGATAAGCCCGTGATGCAGCATCCCGACCGGGTCGCGACGCTGCTGGTCCAGGCGGGTTGTCCGCCGACCAGGCTGGTGGTCGAGCAGGGCGACCTGGAATCCTATTTCCTCAGGCTGGTCGGCCTGAAAGAGGAGAAAAAACAATGAAGAACATCGCCAGCGAAATTGTCCCTTCGCTATGGGTCGAACTCCAAAAAGCGCAGCGCTCGAAGACGCTCTGGATAACCGCCCTGGGTATCTTCCTGGCAGTCCTCATCGGCGGGCTATTCATGTATATCCTCAAGGACCCGGAACAGGCGCGCCGTCTCGGTCTGGTGGGGGCCAAGGCGCAGATATTCGGAGGTACGGCTGACTGGCCGAGCTTTTTCAACCTGGTTTTGATTTTGGTGAGTGTCGGCGGTTTAATAATTTTCGGTTTTATCTTCGTCTGGGTCTTCGGGCGGGAATTCAGCGATAAGACGGTTTATGACATGCTAGCGCTGCCCACCTCGCGGGTAACCATCGTCAGCGCGAAGATTATTACCGCAGCGTACTGGTCGCTGGCGCTCATCCTGCTGGTATTCGTCCTCATGCTGGCCGTCGGGGCGATACTGCAGCTGCCGGAATGGTCAGCGGCAACTGTCCTGAATGGGTTGGCACTATTATTAGGTACCGGTTCGCTGACGATACTGCTCTGCATACCGTTCGGACTGGTGGCCAGTTTTACCCGCGGCTACCTACCGGCGGTGGGGGGCATTTTCCTGGTCCTCATCCTCGGGCAGGTTATCAGTCAACTCGGTAACGGGCAATATTTCCCCTGGACAGTCCCCATGTTGTACAGCGGCGCCGCGGAAGCATTAACCGGAAAAGCCGCCACACCGCTGGGTCTTATCAGCTATATCCTGGTGGGCGGGGTCGGTGTCATCAGCTTAATAGCGACCGGCGCCTGGTGGCGGTACGCCGACCAGACTTAGACTCGTTAACCCTTGAGTATAAGTCGTGTTCAACGTGCAGCTCCTCTAATCAATTACGCTCAGATTCGTATTCCCTGCCCGACCGGCCAGTAAAAAGCCCCCCTACCGACCAACAATTATTCACCCGGCTGCCCAGCGCTTTTTCCGGTAATTCTCTATACACTTAAAGTAAAGAGCAGGCAAAAAAGTCCGGCCGGCTCTTTAAAAGGAGGAGAGAAATGGAAAACAATGTTCAAGGAAATGCGGCAGCCGGGCAAAATCCGGAAAACAAGGGTGACACCTGCCGGGACTGGCGGGAAGACCGCCGGCATTGGCGGCATGAGATGAGAGAGCAAAGGCACAGATGGCCTTTTCGCGGCCTGTTCTGGGGACTCACCCTCGTCCTGCTGGGTGTTTTATTCCTGTGCAACCAGGCGGGGTGGATCACCGGGGACACCCTGGGGCAGTCCCTGCTCATCGGGCTGGGCGTCATCTTCATCATCAGCGGGGTGGTGCACTATCAATATCCCGGATTCCGCTGGGGCGCTTTCGGCAAATTCATCGCCGGTACGGTCCTCATCCTCATCGGCGCGCTATTAATGGCCGGAGTCAGCCAGTGGTGGCCGGTGGTCTTGATTGTGGCCGGTGTCGCTTTTCTCCTGCGCTTCTTCTGGCGCCAGTCAAGCGTGTTACCCTAAATCTTGAAATGCTATAATGACGTAGCCTTGAGAACAAGTTGGCGGTCGACGATGCCTGACGATAAGAACATCGATAATATGGAAAACGGCTCTGAAGATAGATACACCCGCCGCACGTACCGGGAACTGCGGCGGGTGCGCAAGGAACTGCGGCGCCAGAGGAAATCCCAGCGTCCGCCGATGCGCTATCTGTTCTGGGGGCTGATGTTTATCCTGTGGGCGATCCTCATTTTTGTTTATCAGCAGCACAAGCTAGGCGCCGACGACCTCTGGAAAGGGTTTGTCATCGGCCTGGGGGGTATCTTCCTTATTCAGGCGGGGGCTTACTTTTTCTTTCCATCCTACCGCCCCCACATCATCGGCAGAGTCATCCCGGGCGTAATTCTTATATTAGTCGGCGTGGGATTTCTGGTTGGCCTTAACTCCTGGTGGCCGTGGACCCTCGTGGTAGCCGGGGTATCCGTAATCTTTATTTCCTGGTTCCTGCAGCGGGAAATCGAGAAGCGGCGCGTGACTCAAGAGACCCTGCGCGAGAGCGAGGTTAAATACCGCCATATCATCGATAATGCCAACATCGCTATCATGGAAATAGATACGGCGGGAAACATCACTTTCTTTAATAAATTCGCCCTGGGTTTTTTCGGGTTTGAAGAAGGGGAAATACTGGGGCGCAACGTGGTGGGGACGATTGTCCCCGCCTCGGCCCCGATGGCCGCCAAACTTGAGGCGACGATCAATGGTATGGTCACGGCTCCGGACGAGCAGGAAAACCTGCGCAAGAACGGCGAGAAGGTCTGGATGGTCTGGACCTATAAACCTATCCTGGACGACGCCGGCAATCTGAAAGAGATATTATGCACCGGCATCGATAGGACACAGCAGAAAAAAGCCGAAGAACTGGCCGCCCAAGAGATAAAGGAAAAAACGGCCACGGAAGAGCGCACCCGTCTCGCCCGCGACCTTCACGATGCAGTGAGCCAGACGCTCTTTTCCACCAGCCTGATTGCCGAAGTGCTGCCCAGATTGTGGGAGCGGAATAAGGAAGAGGGGCTGAAAAAGCTCGAGGAGGTGCGCCAGTTGACCCGCGGCGCCCTGGCAGAAATGCGGACATTGCTTTTCGAGCTGCGGCCGGCCGCCCTGGCCGATGCAGACTTAAACGACCTCCTGAGGCAACTGGCGGATTCGGTCATCGGCCGGGCGCGGGTGCCGGTCGCGCTGGAGGTTGATGGGACCTGTGAAGTCCCTACTGATGTGAAAATCGCTCTTTACCGGATTGCCCAGGAAGCCTTAAACAATATCGCCAAACACTCGGGAGCCAGTCGGGCCCAGGTGAGCCTGCATTGCCAGCCGCAGCGGATTACCCTGCATATTACCGATAACGGGCAAGGTTTCGACATAGCGCAGGCGGCCCCCGGCAGTTTCGGCCTGAATAATATGAAGGAACGCGCCAGCCAAATTGGCGCTTCACTGAAAATCGATAGTAAAATTAATCAGGGAACAGAAATAACCGTTGACTGGCATGAAGATGCCGGGGAGGTGCCGCGATGACACAATCCAATCAAATAAGAGTCCTGCTGGTGGACGACCACATGGTGGTACGCAGCGGCTTAAGCACCGTGCTGGCGGTCCACGATGATATGAAACTGGTGGGTGAGGCGGGTGATGGAGAGGAAGCTATCCGCCTCTGCGAACGCCTCCAGCCGGACGTAGTGCTGATGGACCTGGTAATGCCCAAAATGGACGGGGTCGCGGCCACACGGGCGATTAAAGAACGCTGGCCGCAAATCAAGGTTATCGCCCTGACCAGTTTTAAAGAAAAAGAGTACGTGGAAGGGGCGTTAAAAGCCGGCGCCAACGGCTATCTTCTGAAAAATGTCTCGGCGGAGGAGCTGGTGAACGCCGTACGGCGGGCGGTAGCCGGGCAGCCGAGCCTTTCCCCGGAAGCCGCGCAGGTGCTGATTCAAAAGGTCAACGAACCGCCTCCGCCCGGCCAGGATATGACCGACCGCGAGAAAGAAATCCTCGTCTTATTGGTCGAAGGGCTTTCCAATAATGAAATCGCCGAACGTCTCATCGTCAGCCAGTCTACGGTGAAATTCCACGTCAGCAATGTCCTTTCCAAGCTGGGTGTCGCCGGCAGAACGGAAGCGGTGGCCCTGGCGATTAAACTACACCTGGTCAAGTGACCAGTCTTTAATCTACCTACCTCCACAGTCTTAAATCCCTCCGGTTGCACGGCGAAATCGGGGGGATTTCCTTTTATACTGGAAATGATACTAAATCAGGAGGGCAACATGCAGAATATCATCGAAGTAGATAACCTCACGAAAAAGTATGGCGCCGTCACCGCCGTTAACGGGGTGAGCTTCGCCGTGGAGCGGGGAGAAGTGTTCGGCATACTGGGGCCTAACGGCGCCGGCAAGACCACCACGGTGGAAATAATCGAAGGGCTGCGCAAGCCGGACGGCGGCAGCATCAGGGTCTGCGATATCGACGCTCTGAAAGAAGCTGACCGCATTAAGCAGATTATCGGGGTGCAGCTCCAGGCGACCAGCATCTACGATAATATTTATGTTAAAGAAGCCATCGAGCTCTTCGGCGGCTATTACCGGAAGTCGGTGCCCACCAGCGAAATCCTGGAAGAGGTCTCCCTCACGGATAAAAGCGGCAGCCGGGTGGGCGCTCTCTCCGGCGGCCAGAAGCAGCGCCTTAGCGTGGGGCTGGCGCTGGTGAACGACCCGGAAGTGCTGTTCCTGGACGAGCCGACCACCGGCCTCGACCCGCAGGCCCGGCATAACATCTGGAGTATCGTGGAAAAGCTCCGCGACCGCGGTAAAACGGTGGTCATGACGACGCACTACATGGAAGAGGCGGAGCACCTGTGCCAGCGCCTCGCCATTATCGATAACGGAAAAATCATCGCCATGGGCACGCCGGACAGCCTCATTAACCGCGCCGGTCTGGATACGTCGATCGAGTTTTCTACTTCCCGGGAGCTAAACGGCATCGGCAGTCTCATACCCGGCTTACAAAAAATAGCCAACGGCACCGCTCATAAGTACGAGGTCAAAGCCCATAAGGTCTCTTCGATACTGAAAGACCTGACCAATCTCTGCTTTGACCATAACATCGAACTGGAAAATATTTCGGTCCGGAAGGTGACACTGGAAGACGTTTTCCTCGCCATGACCGGCCGGAAATTGAGGGAATAGGAGTAAAGGAAAATGACCACCTTGCTGAGACAGACCGCCATCGAGACCAAATTATTTCTGAGAAGAAGAGACGAACTCCTGTGGACGCTGGCTTTCCCGATAATGTTCATGGTGCTTTTCGGGCTCATCTACGGCAACTCCACCTGGAGCGGCATGAACATGCGTTCGGTGGATTTTCTCATGCCGGGCATTATCGTCATGGGAGCGATGGTCACGGGCATCATGCGCACGTCCGCCGGCTTTGTCCAGGAGCGGGAAAAAGGCATCTATCGCCGCCTGGCGCTGACCCCGCTCAATAGGGAGACGCTTATCGCCAGCCACTTGCTGCAGCATTATATCGTCATTATCGTGCAGACCGTGCTGCTGATAGCCGTCGGCGTGATTGCCTTTAAAGTTCAAATTTCCGGCAATCCGTTCCTGTTCTGGCTGGTGCTATCACTTGGGGCGCTGTGTTTCATGAGCATCGGCTTCGCTTTAACCGGCCTGATCAAGACGGCGCGGAGCGCCACCCCCGTCAACCAGATGACCTATTTCATTATGATGTTCCTCGGAGGGGTTTTCTTTCCGAACAGCATGCTGCCCAAGTTCCTGGAGCACATCGCCAATGCGCTGCCGTCGGCCCAGATGAGCGACGCTTTAAGACAGGTCTTATACCAGCACGCCGGTATCGGCGATATCTGGCCGCAACTGCTGGTGATGGCAGCGTGGGTACTGGCCTGCTATGTTATTTCGCTCAAGGTTTTCCGCTGGGAATAAAGCACCCATAGCCCAGGTTAGCCACGAGGCAGCCTCCCCAGGCAGGGAGGCTGCCTTTGTTATCTGATGAATTTGATGAACCATGCCATTAGTCTTATACTAGCCGTAGAGGTAAAATGTCTGATAACAAGGTCCTTATTGTAGAAGACGACCCGAATTTACTCGAGACCCTTAAGTACAATCTCCGTAAAGAAGGTTATGACATCATCACGGCCAGCGACGGCGAGCAGGCTTTAACGATTGCCCGCAGAGAAAGACCCAGCCTGCTTATCCTCGATATCATGCTTCCCAAGCTGAACGGCTTTGAGGTGTGCCGAATATTACGTAAAGAGATGACGGTGCCTATTCTAATGCTGACCGCCAAGGCCGATGAAACGGACAAAATAGTCGGGCTGGAAATAGGCGCCGACGACTACATGACCAAACCTTTCAGCATGCGAGAGCTGCTGGCGCGCGTCAGGGCGATGCTACGGCGGTCAAAAATGGTCGAAGCGCCAACCGGGCCAGAAGTTATAAAAATCGGCGGCATAGAAGTGGATACCGCCCGCCACCGAGCGTCTTTAGCCGGGACGGCATTGGAGCTATCGCCCAAGGAATTCGACCTACTGGCTTACCTGGCCAGGAACAAAGGGCTGGTATTCAGTCGGGAGCAGCTATTGGAAAAAGTCTGGGGTTATGACTTTACCGGTGATACGCGCACGGTTGATGTGCATATCAGGTGGTTACGGCAAAAGATAGAGACGGACGCGAGCCATCCAAAATACATGGTAACCGTCCGCGGCACCGGCTATAAGCTGGAGGGTTAGTTTGCGCAGTTTCCAGTGGCGAATCATTATCCCTTTTACCGTCCTTATCATCGCCAGCATGACGGCCCTGGGGGTTTATCTGACAAGTTCCGTCAGGAATTCACAGCTCGATAATTTGCGCTTTCACCTCGAGCAGGAGGCAAGAATTACCGCTGAAGCCAGCCTGACATCCTTGCTGGGACAGGGCGAGAGTCCCGACGCTCTGGCGAAAAAGCTGGGGCAGGAAATAGATAGCCGGATAACCATCATTGCCGCCGACGGCACGGTCCTGGGAGACTCGATGGAAGACCCCGCTACCATGGAAAACCACGCCACCCGCCCTGAGGTAAAGGACGCCCTGGCAACCGGCATCGGCGAGAGTACCCGCTACAGCACCACGGTGCAGGAGCAGATGATGTACGTTGCCGTGCCGGTTAAAAACCAGGGGGAAATCGTGGGGATAGCCAGGGTGGCGATGCCTCTAACCACCGTGGAGCAAAATGTAAATCACGTGACGAGAACCATAATCCTGGCGACCGTCATCATCGCCGTACTGGCGATAATTGCGGCCTGGCTTATCGCCCGAACTACCACGCGCCCGATACGACAATTGACCAGGGCATCCCGAGAAATTGCCGGCGGGCAGCTGGGACAAAAGATAACCATATCAACCAAAGGCGAAGTCGGCCAGCTCGCCAAGGCGTTTAACGAGATGTCTACCAACCTTAAAACCACGGTAGATACTATTTCCACGGAGAAGACGAAACTTACCAGTATTCTCGCCAATATGGCTGACGGCGTGATGATGACGGATACCGAGGGGAACATTGTGCTGGCCAATCCGGCGGCGGGCCGGCTTTTCGGGTTCAAAGAAGAAGATGCCGTGAACAAACCTCTCATTGAGGTAATCCACGACCATGAAGTAGATGAAATATCAAAGCTATGTCTTAAAGCAGGCAAAGAGGCAACCGCTCAATTCGAGTCCGGCATTGCCCGGCGGTTCATCCGGGCAATCGCGATACCCCTCAGAAATAACGGCGTATTGAGCGGGGCGTTAATCCTGCTTCAGGACCTCACCGAACTGAGGAATTTACAGACAATGCGGCGGGAACTGGTGGGCAATATTTCTCACGAACTCAGAACACCCATCGCCGGCATCAAGGCCATGGCGGAAACCCTGCGCGGCGGCGCCATCGATGATAAAGAGGCAGCGCAGAATTTCCTCAGCAGGATTGCAGGCGAGGTTGACCGCCTCACGCAGATAGTTTCCGAGCTGACCCAGCTTTCCCGCATCGAGACCGGCCGGGCGGAATTAAGAATGGAGTCGGTGAACCTTAACGCGATGCTGGACGAGGTCATCGCGGAGATGAGTCCCCTGGCGGAAAGGCAGCAGGTATTATTATCCCAAGATTTATCTCCCGACCTACCCGACATCCAAGTTGATAAGGATAGAATCCGGCAGACGATAATTAACCTGGTGCATAATGCGATAAAATTTAATAAACCCGCCGGCAAAGTAACCGTCTCCACGGAATACGATAGCGACTCGGTCACAGTAAGCGTCGCCGATACGGGGATCGGCATTTCCAGAGAAGACCTGCCTCATGTCTTCGAGCGTTTTTATAAAGCCGATAGAGCCCGCACCGGCGGCGGGAGCGGGCTGGGACTGGCGATTGCCAAGCACACGATCCAGGCCCACGGCGGCGAGATTCATGTTCAAAGCGAAGAGGGCAATGGTTCCACTTTCAGCTTTAGCCTGCCCCGCCGTTAATCCACCCAAAATTTAACACAACCTTAACATCCCCTTAAACTACCTTTAAACTCTCCCAGCTAGACTATTATTAGATGGAAAAGAAAAAGGTCTTGTTCGTATGCGTCCATAACTCCGGCCGGAGCCAGATGGCGGAAGGGTTTTTCAACCATCTTGCCGGAGTGAAAGCTACCGCTTCTTCAGCCGGAACCCGGCCAGCCTCAAAAATCAGCCCCACCGTGGTCCAGGCAATGAGTGAAGCCGGCATCGACATCAGCAGGCGGAAGCCGAAACTACTGACGCTGGCGATGATGGAAAGCGCCGACAGGGTCATCAGTATGGGCTGCGGCGTCGAGGAAACCTGCCCCGCCGGCATCGTTCCCATGGAAGACTGGGGGATAGAAGACCCCGAAGGCGAGCCGGTGGAGAAAGTAAGGGAAATCAGAGATGCCATCAGGAACAAAGTAGAAACGCTGATTAAAGAACTATACCTGGAAGTCCAATTAGAATTGAAAGGGGGTGAAAAATGAAAACATTCACTCTGGCACTTATTGCCCATGATGCCAAAAAAGAGGACATGGTGCAACTCGTGAAGGCGCATAAAGAGGAACTATCCATGATTAATCTGGTAGCTACCCGAAGTACGGGACAACTCGTCATGGGGAGAACCAGGCTTCCGGTTACTCTGATGCAGAGCGGCCCGCTGGGAGGCGACCAGCAGATTGGCGCTTTGATAGCCAATGGAGATGTTGACGCGGTTATCTTCCTGCGCGACCCGCTGACCGCCCATCCTCACGAGCCGGATGTCTCGGCCCTGCTGAGACTCTGTGATGCGCACGGCGTCCCGCTGGCGACAAACATCGCTACGGCGGAAGCAGTCTTGCATCTCCTCGTCGAGCACCCTGAAGCATTAAGCGGGCATCACATGGAGGCGCAATTTCTCGAGGAAATGGCGTCAGTCAATAAATAAAAATCGAAAAAGAAAGATAAGGAGAAAAAAGTTGTTCAAATCAGTTAAAAAATGGCTCTTACCCCTGGCGATGGTAATGGTAGTCGCCCTGGCCTTGGCCGGGTGCGGTACCACCGCAACCACCACAGCAACGGCGACCACCACAGCTACCGCTACCGCCACCGCTACCGCCACCGTCACCAAACCCGTACTGGTCGGCTCATTCAAAGTCATCGGTTCCAACACCATCACGCCGCTGAGCTCGGTCTGGTCGGAAAATTTTATGAAGGCTAATACCCAAGTCAGCATCGCCGTCAGCGGCCCCGGCTCCGGCGTCGGCATCGCCGCCCTCATCGACAGCACCACGGACATCTGCCAGGCCTCCCGCGCCATTACCAGCGCGGAAATCGACCAGGCTAAAGCCAAAGGCGTTAATCCCTACGAAATCCAGGTCGCCACGGACGCGCTCTCCGTCGTCGTCAACCCGGCCAACCCGGTTGCGGAACTCACTTTCGCCCAGCTATCGGCGATTTACACCAACCAGATAACCAACTGGAAAGAGGTCGGGGGTAATGACGCGCCCATAGTGGTCTTCTCCCGCGATAACAACTCCGGCACCTTTACCTACTTCCTGGAAACGGTGATACAAATGGCGGGACTGCCTAACGCGGATAAGACGCTGCAATACGGCGGCAAAGTCCTGATGCTCCCCTCCACGGAAGAAGGCATAAACCAGGTAGCCAGCAACCCCAATGGCATCTTCTACTCAGGGCTGGGTTACGTTAATAATACCGTGAAAGCCCTGGGTATCAAGAAAACGGCCAATGACACGGCAGTTAAACCCAGCGTGGATACCGCCCTGAAGGGCACTTATCCCATCTCCCGCCCGCTGTTCTACTACACCAACGGCGCGCCCTCCGGCGTGATCAAGGCTTACATCGACTACTGTCTCTCGACGGAAGGGCAGAAGGAAGTGCTCACCGCCGGTTTCGTTCCGCTGCCCTAAAATAGTACAATAAAAGACGATGCTGCAACAGGATGTTGCCCCCACCGCCGCCAAAGTCTCGTACGTGGGACTGAAGCGGCGGTTACGGTTGGGCGAAAGGGTCATCGAGGGCTGGATATTCCTGGCAGGACTGCTGGCGATAGTGGTCCTGCTGGGTATTATATTTATCCTGCTTAGAGAGGGCCTGCCTATTTTCGCCAACACCAACCCGTGGGACTTCTTCTTCGGAACGCACTGGTACCCGTCTGCCAATCCGCCGGTCTTCGGCATCGCGCCGTTTTTCGTGTCCACCCTATGGATTACGCTTATTTCGACGGCGGTGGCCGTGCCCATCGGGGTAGCCTGCGCGGCATACCTGTCTGAGGTGGCGCCCCGTAGAGTGGCCGAGACGGTAAAGCCCATCGTAGAAATACTGGCCGGCATACCGTCGGTGATGATGGGGTTTATCGGGCTGGCGCTGCTGTCACCTTTCGTGCAGAGTTTATTTCACCTGAACACCGGCCTGTGCGGCCTGACCGCTGCCATCATGCTTTCGCTCATGAGTTTGCCTATCATCGTCAGCGTTTCCGAGGATGCCCTGCACGCCGTTCCCCGCGAGTTCAAAGAGGCTTCCTACGCGCTGGGGGCGACGAAGTGGGAAACGATATGGCATGTCTGTATCCCCTCCGCCCTCTCCGGGATAGCCGCCGCCGTGATGCTGGGCGTGGGCAGAGCTATCGGCGAGACGATGACCGTCCTGATGGTGGCCGGCGGCGCTCTGGCCGTACCGGCCTCACCTACCGACCCCATGACTACGATGACCTCGGCAATTGCTTCCGGCATCGGTAATGCCGTCCGCGGCGGCGTCCAATATCAAGCGCTGTTTGCCGTTGGGCTCATCTTATTTATTCTCACGTTAGCCGTAAACATCATCGCCGAAAGGGTACTCGAGCGGCAGAAAAGGAAATTCGCGAGGTAGCTAATTAATGGCCAAGACCGTCTTAAACTCGCGCCGCATCTCCCAGCGTACCGCCTTCACCTTTCTCGGGGTGGCGACGGCGGTCACCGTTACGCCGGTGCTGTTTATTATTATCTATACCATCGTCAAGGGCGGCGGCGCGCTAAGCTGGGACTTCCTGGTGCAATTTCCATCACAGGCGGGTAGAGCCGGCGGCATCCTGCCGGCGATTATCGGCACTTTTTACCTCATGCTCGGCACCCTCGTTTTTGCCTTACCGATAGGGGTGCTGGCGGGCATTTACCTCACGGAATACGCCCGGGACAACTGGCTGACCCGGCTTATCAACCTGGCCATCGTTAATCTGGCCGGCGTCCCCAGCATTGTCTTCGGTCTTTTCGGCTTGAGCGTCTTCGTGGCGGCGTTTCACTTCGGGCTATCCCTGCTGGCGGCCAGCTTGACTTTAGCTTGCCAGGCGCTGGCGATGGTGATTACCACCTCCAGGGAAGCCATACTGGCGGTACCGAGAGAATACCGGGAGGGCAGCCTCGCGATCGGCGTTAGCAAATGGCAGACAGTGCGGCATATTGTCTTACCGCAGGCTTTCCCGGGAATCATCACCGGGGCGGTGCTGGCGATAAGCCGCGCCGCCGGGGAGACCGCGCCGATACTGGTGGTGGGGGCGGCCTTCCTCCTGCCCAAGCTGCCGCGGTCTCCGCTCGACCAGTTCATGGCTTTGCCCTACCATCTTTACACGGTAGCCGCCCACGTCCCCAACATGCCCAAGACGACGGTGTGGGGCGTCGCGCTGGTGCTGCTCATCATCGTGCTTTCTTTCGACATATTAGCCGCGGCCATCAGGATTAAAACGAGACAGAGGAAATAGCGATGAACATCAATATCAGTGTGCCGGACATTTCCACCAGGCCCGTGGACAAATGCGTCACCAAGCTCAAAGTAGAGAATGTTAATGTCTACTACGGCTCTTTCCAGTGCCTGCGCCACGTCACGCTGGATATACCGTCGTGCTCTATTACCGCCATCATCGGGCCTTCGGGCTGCGGCAAGTCCTCGCTGCTGCGCCTCTTTAACCGCATGAACGACCTTATTCCCGGCATCAGGATAGAGGGTAATGTGGAACTGGACGGCATTCCAATCTATGACTCCAAAATCGATGTCGTCGAGCTAAGAAAGAGGGTGGGCATGGTCTTCCAGAAGCCCAATCCCTTCCCCATGTCCGTTTTGGAGAACGTGGCTTTCGGCCCGAAACGGCACGGTATTAAGAGCCGCGGCGAACTGGAGGAAATCGTCGAGAAAAGCCTGCGCCACGCCGCCCTCTGGGACGAGGTCAAGGACAAGCTGGGGCAGTCCGGACTGGCTCTTTCCGGGGGACAGCAGCAGCGACTCTGCATCGCACGGGTGCTGGCGGTGGAGCCCGAGGTTATTTTAATGGACGAGCCGTGCAGCGCCCTCGATCCTGTAGCTACGCTGAAAATCGAGGACTTGATGCGCAGTCTAGCCGAGGACTACACCATCATTATCGTGACCCACAACATGCAGCAGGCGGCCCGCGTTTCGGACACAGCAGCTTTCATGATGATGGAGCCGGACAGGGCGGGAGTGCTTATTGAATACGGCCCTACGGCGCAGCTATTCACCAATCCTAAAGACAAACGCACCGAGGACTACATTACCGGGCGGTTCGGATAACTTTAAGGAGGACGGCATGGAAACGAGGACAGCATTTCACAAGAAATTAAGAGAAATACAGGACGATATTCTCGCGATGGGCAGCATGGTGAGCAAGGCGATGCTGCGTTCTATCGAAGCGCTGAAAAACCGCGACCTGGGGTTAGCGCAACAGATAATTTCAGATGATAGAAAGATAAACCAGAAACGGTTCGAGATAGAGGAGAAATGCGTGGAGCTTATCGCCACGCAGCAGCCCATGGCGAGCGACCTGCGTATCATTCTGGCCGTGCTCAATATCATATCCGAAGTAGAGCGAATCGGCGACTATGCCGAAGGAATAGCCAAAATTGCGATTATGATTGGCGACGAGCCGCCGTTAAAGCCGCTTATCGATATCCCACGCATGGCGGAGCAGACGGTGGATATGCTACGCCGCAGCCTGGATGCCTTTGTTAACCGCGATGCTGAGGCAGCCAAGAAAATCAGCGCCGAAGATGACACGGTCGACCACCTTTACGACCAGATCTTCCGCGAGTTGCTGACCTTCATGGCCGAAGACCCTAAAACGATTACCCGGGCAACCCGCCTGATATGGGTAGCACATAACCTGGAGCGCAGCGCCGACAGGGTCACCAACATCTGCGAGCGGGTAGTCTACGTGGTGACCGGCAAAATGGAGGAGATAGGGGCTTCAAAGTATTAGAGAATTTTTCTGGGTATCTGCTTATACGCAAAAAACTATTATCAATACTCATCTCTCGCGAGCCTCTTAACCAATTCTCAGCCGATATCGGCGGATTTTCCCGGACTACGTTTATCTTTCCTTGCGGAATCGCGGGAAATTATTCATAATTAACTGGATGGTCGAATCGTTTCAGCATAAGATGGGACAAAGGAATTTCCTCTGATAATGGCCGACAATGTAAATAACGACGCCATTTTCCTTCTGGATGATACCGGCTTCGTGGACTGCAACCGTGAAGCGGAAGAGATGTTCGGCCTGAAGCGCGAGCAGCTCCTTCACAAGATGCCTTACGAGTTCTCTCCGGAGACACAGCCTGACGGCGCCGATTCGAAAGAAGCGTCCCTCGAAAAAATCAGTCTGGCCTCGGCCGGTAGCTCCCAGCTATTCGACTGGCAACACCGGCGGGCCGATGGCTCCCTCTTTGATGCCGAGGTCAGCATCAACCGGGTTGAGTTCGAGGGCATGCCGGTCTTGCTCGCCATCGTCCATGATATTACCGAGCGCAAAATATCCGACGAACAACGCCTGGAAACGGAGCAGATGTTCCGCGCCATCGTCGAAAACTCCCATGCCGGGATATTCACCATCGACGACTCTTTTCACATCACTTACGCCAACGACATGGTAAGCAAGCTGGTGCTGCGTCCCAACGAGGAGATTATCGGTCACGATTTCCGCGAACTGCTGGACGAGGAAAGCCAACAGCTCGTCGCCGAACGATATATCGGACGTCAGATGGGAGAGGATGTGCCCACCCGCTACGAGTTCAACATCGTCCAGAAAGACGGCAACAAGCGGCGCGTGGAAATAAGCTCCACCATATTCAGGTCGGTTTCCGGAAAACTCAGGACCGTAGGGCAGGTGCTGGATATTACGGAAAGGAAAAAGGCAGAAGAGGACCTTCGCCGGGCCCACGAAGAACTGGAGACCCGAGTGGAAAAGCGTACCAGCGAACTGAGCGAGACCAACCGCCTCCTCCAGAACGAGATGACCCAACGCGCCCTGGCCCAGGAATCCTTACGCCAGAGCGAGCTCAAATACCGCTACCTAGTGCAGAGCGCTAATACTATCATTCTCGAGATGAACACCGAGGGCAAAATCACCTTTTTCAACAGCTTCGCCGAGGAGTTCTTCGGCTTCCGCGAGTCGGAGATACTGGGAAAGAGCGTTATCGGCACCATCGTACCCCCGAGGGACTCAGCGGATAAGGACCTGGATGCCATGATCAAAGATATCATCAAGAACCCGGAACGCTATCTCCACAATGAGAACGAAAACATGAGACGGAACGGGGAACGGGTCTGGATTGTCTGGACCAACCAGCCTCATTTCGACGAGCAGGGAAAGCTCCAAGATATTTTATGCGTGGGCATCGACCGCACCGAGCAGAAGAGGAGCGAGCAAATACTGGCACGCCAGGAACGGGAGCAGGCCGCCACCGCCGAGCGTAACCGCCTGGCCCGCGACCTCCATGACGCCGTGAGCCAGACGCTCTTTTCCGCCAGTCTCATATCCGAGGTGCTGCCAAGGTTGTGGGAGCGCGACGAGAAAGAAGGACGCAAGCGCCTGGGCGAGGTACGCCAGCTTACCCGCGGTGCCCTCGCGGAAATGCGGACGCTGCTGCTGGAGCTGCGCCCGGATTCACTCGTCGAAGCGGAAATCGGTTACCTTTTAAACCAGCTCGCCGAATCGATTACCAGTCGCTCCCGCATACCCGTCGCGGTAAAGGTAACCGGCCAGTGCGCCATGCCGGTGGAAGTCAAGGTGGCGCTGTACCGCATTGCCCAGGAAGCCCTGAACAACGTGGCCAAGCATGCCGGGGCTAATGAGGCCAAAGTAACACTGCTCTGCCGTGCCGGGAAGGTCTTTCTGCTGGTGAGTGACGATGGCAAAGGCTTTGACAAAAAAACCATACCGCCCAACAGCCTCGGCATGAATATCATGAAGGAGCGCGCCAGGGAAATCGGGGCCTCCATAACCGTGCGGAGCCAGGCCGGCAAAGGCACCAGGGTGAAGGTAGTCTGGAATAATTTACCGGGGGAGGCTGAACATGACGGAAAGAGGTAATATCCGTATCTTGCTGGTCGATGACCACGCGGTCGTGCGCAGCGGACTCGGCGCGGTGCTGATGTCCCATGACGATATGAGCCTGGTGGGCGAGGCCGCCAACGGTGAAGAGGCGGTCCGGCTGTGTCAGCAGCTTAATCCCGATGTGATACTCATGGATTTAATGATGCCGGTCATGGACGGGGTTACCGCTACCCGTACCATTCACGAGCGCTTACCGGGTGTACGTATCATCGCCCTCACCAGCTTCAACGAACAGGAATTGGTCGAGGGGGCGCTTAAGGCCGGCGCCATGAGCTATCTTTTAAAGACTGTCTCCGCAGCGGAACTGGTAACCGCTATCCGGGGCGCCATGTCCGATAAACCCAGCATCTCTCCCGAAGCTGCCCAGGTGCTCATGCAAAGCCTGAAAAAACCAAAGTCTGCAACGTATGAGCTTACGGACCGTGAACAGGAAATCCTGGAACTGATGGTGGAAGGCCTGCCCAACCAGGAAATCGCCGGGCGACTCGTCGTCAGCGCGTCCACCGTAAAGTTCCATGTCAGCAACATATTGTCTAAATTGAGCGTCACCAGCCGCACCGAGGCGGTGGCCCTGGCTTTGAAGCACAAACTTGTCAAGTAGACAGTTATCGCTGATTAGTTTCCAGTTTATTTAAATATAAAGCTCTTTCTCTGATTATTTACCTGTCCTTTAGACCAGTACCGGTCTATCATTTCTACCAGCGATAAGTCTCTCCGTATGGGCATTCAAACGCCACTATAGCCGGGTTTATAGTGGTAAGTGAATACTTATCCTGAGGAGGACAGAAATGCGCAAGAGAAGTTGGACAGAATCTTTAGCCCGGGCCTGCGCCCGGCGGCCCTGGGTCACGGTGGGCACCTGGATTGCCGCGATGGTGCTGGCCGTTTTTTGTATCAGCCATTTCCTGAGCGGGGCACTCGTTACGAATACCAAGCCCACCAATAATCCCGAATCAAACCAGGCCCTCACGCTGATGAACGAACGCCTGGGGATAACCGAATCTAAGAACCTGGATGAAATGCTCATCGTAAAGTCGAGCACACTGACGGTTGACGACCCCGCTTTCCGCAGCGAGGTCGAGCAAATTTATAACGACCTGACGGCGCTGGGGCAGGATGTTTTCCTGGGCGGCGCCACCTATTATATGACTCAAGATCCATCGATGGTCTCCGCCGACCGGCATAGCACGTTCATCTCCTTCACCATGCCTCCGGATGGAGACAAAAAGATGGACCAGGTTTATGCCGTCGGTGATAAATATGCCGCCGGTGGTACTTTCGAGGTCTTTCACACCGGCAGTGCTTCCTTCGCCGCCGATTCGATGAAACTGGGAGAAAAACAGGCCCAGAACGGTGAGACCATCGGTATCGGGGCGGCACTGGTCATTCTGGCCATCGTCTTCGGAGCGTTAGCAGCCGCCTTCCTGCCGATTACCCTCGGGGCGGTGGCCATTGTCGTCGCCCTCGGTCTTACCGCCCTGGTGGGACAAGCGATGGACCTGGTTTTCACCGTCACCAACATGATTACAATGATGGGACTGGCGGTAGGCATCGACTACTCCCTGTTCATTCTGACCCGTTTCCGGGAGGAACGGGGACGCGGCCTCAGTAAAATGGATGCCATCGGCACAGCCGGCGCGACAGCCAGTCGGGCGGTTTTCTTCAGCGGTATGACCGTAGTGCTGGCCCTCACCGGTCTGGTGCTTTTCCCGCTAACCATATTCGTTTCGATGGGTATCGGCTCTATCCTGGTAGTCGTAGCGGCAATCATCGCTTCGCTGACCCTGCTTCCGGCGATAATAAGCTTGCTGGGAGACAAGGTAAACGCCCTCCGCATTCCCTTTATCCAGCGTAAGCAGGCGGTCCAAACCTACGAAAACGCCACCGGCTTCTGGGCACGCATGACACGGGTCGTGACGCGGGTACCGGTGGCGAGCATCATACTGGTCGTGGCGATACTGGCTTCGGCCACCTTCCCGTTCTTCGATAAACACACCGGCATGTCCGGGATAAGCGGCCTGCCCGATAGCCTGAGATCCAAGCAGGGATACCTGCTGCTGCAAAAGGATTTCCATATCGGTCTGGACACGCCGGCGGTAGTGGTAATCGATGGAGATATAAACTCGGCAGAGACCCAGGAAGGTATTGCCCGCCTTCAGTCGTCCATCGGCACCGACGCCGCCTTTGCTGCCTTTAATGTCGTATCACATCCGGACAAGAACCTGGCGGTTGTTTATATCGGCCTTACCGGCGACTCGATGAGCACGCCGATTATGAATGCTGTGAGCCGACTTCGTTCTGACTATATTCCGCAAGCATTCAATGACAGTAACGCGAGGGTGCTGGTTACCGGCCAGTCCGCCGGCATACTGGACTTCAACGAAACCACGAACCATTATACGCCGATTATCTTCGTCTTCGTGCTGGCGCTGAGCTTTGTAATACTGACGCTCGCTTTCCGCTCCATCGTCATCTCCACCACCGCCATCATCATGAACCTGCTCTCCGTGGGGGCCGTCTACGGTCTCCTGGTACTGGTCTTCCAGAAGGGAATCGGCGCCAGCCTGTTCGGGTTCCAGCAGGTCGACATTATCGAAACTTGGCTGCCCCTGTTCCTTTTCACTATACTTTTCGGGCTCTCCATGGACTATCACGTCTTCCTGCTGAGCCGCATCCGCGAGCGCTACAAGCAGACGGGGGACAACTCCGAGGCGGTATCCTTCGGCCTGCGCTCAACGGGCCGGCTGATAACCGGCGCCGCCCTGATAATGGTCGCGGTCTTCGGAGGGTTCGCCGTCGGCGACATGGTCATGATGCAGCAGATGGGTTTCGGTCTGGCCGCCGCCGTATTCCTGGATGCGACCCTGGTGCGCTGCGTCCTTGTCCCGGCGACGATGAAGATGCTGGGTAAATATAACTGGTACCTGCCAAAATGGCTGGAATGGATACCGAATGTCAGCCTGGGTGAACAACCCGAAGCGACCAACGTTCCGAGAACGCCGGTAACCACGGGTCGATTAATCCCCGCCGGCGGGGTGATCGCCAGCCCGGTGCCGGTCACCGTCGATGAGGATGAAATCGCGGTAACGGGTGAACCCGGCGCGGGGGCAAACTAATTGGTGAAATAGAGTCCAGGCCGACTTTGGAGAGGTCGGCCCGGACTTCTTTGTTGACAATCAATAGTTAGTGTTAGAATGATTGACATTCAGATTGAGGCGGAAAATGAACAACCAGCGGTTTGATATCAGTGATTTTACCCGGGTAATCGTAGAGAGCGCCCTCTCCGTCGATATCGAGAGGTCCGATGCCTACAGCGTGACCGCCGATTCGGACGATTTCAGCTACATCAGAGCGGAAAAAACGGGCGATACCCTGAAAATCCGGCGGAGGGGCATTGACCTGAGATCCATTTTCCGCGCCAGGCCTAACGTCAGGGTCACCATGCCCCAGCTCGACGAACTTGCCCTGTCCGGGGCCAGCCAGGTCAGAACCCGCGGATTTCACTCCGACCATGAACTGCTGGTGAAGTTGAACGGGGCGAGCCACCTCGAAATCAGCTCGATATCTTCCGGCAATATGAAATTTGAAGTTTCCGGGGCCAGCAATATCGCCGGGGACATCAACGTGAACGGAGACACATGGTTTAAAATCAATGGCGCCAGCAGGGTGGAACTCGCCGGTTACGGAACCAGCGCCACGTTAGAACTCTCCGGCGCCAGCCAGGCTCGACTGGCCGTATTTTCCCTTAATAATGCAAAAACCAGCATCTCCGGAGCCAGCAACGCCCAGCTCAAAGTGAACGCTCAACTGGATATCAGCTTAAGCGGCGCTTCCAGGCTGGAATATACCGGGAACCCGGCCCTCGGCAATGTGGCCGTTAGCGGGGCCTCAACGTTGAAACACAGGTAACCATCGCCCAAATCAGCCAGGAGATAAAAGTCCGTCATCTTGACAATTTGCATATTTCATTTATTTATTGTATAATTAATATATAGTTCCAGTTTAGGTTAATACAAGCTTTTTAAATTCCCCTCAAGGTTTCTATCAAGTATTGGATGACCCGAGCTCTAACTAAATATTTAAGAGAGGAGGGCATCCAATGAGTTTTCAGGATAAAACCCTCACGTGTTCCGATTGCACTAAATCCTTTACCTTTAGCGCTGGGGAACAGGAGCAATTCCAGACGAGAGGCTATACCAACGAGCCCAAACGCTGCCCCGAGTGCCGTCAGGCAAGGAAAGCGGAGCGCGGAAATAGCGGCAACGGCTATGGAAACGGCAGCAACAGCTACGGAAACGGCGGCTACCAATCTTCATCCCCACGCCAGATGTTCCCCGCGGTTTGCGCTGACTGCGGCAAGGAAACTACAGTCCCGTTCGAGCCCCGTCAGGGCCGACCGGTCTACTGCAGCGACTGCTACCGCAAAGTAAGAGTCAGCCGGTAACTTCGACTGATTGTGCGAAAAGATGTGGGCTGGGGACAACCTCAGCCCATGTCTATCTTAAATCGGTCAGCCTTCGCCGGAAAGGAACCCTACATGATAGAAAAAAGACCAATGAAAAAAATGGAGTTCGCCGAACAGGACGAGAGCTTCGTTAAGCAGCTTGCCAAAGACATCGGCTGTCATTACTCCAAAGCCAACGACCGCACTTATAGCCTCAATAAATTCAGCTCCGATGTTCATGGTGAAATGGGTGTTTTCGCCTGGGTTCACAAAGAGGAGAACGACTATTTCTGGGTAGCCACGAGGAAAATCTGGATAGAGCAGGCCAGGGCCAAGGCTGACGCCGGTAAAAAGGCATTAAAAATAGGATGTCTTCCCAGGGATATCCAGCGCGGAGAAGACAGCGTAAGCTTTGACACCAGAGATAGCTACCAGAAGACGGTAAGTTCGCTGAGCCTGATTAACAAAATGCGCTAGGCGGAAAACAAATCCATAGGTTAGTGTTTTACCCACTGAAAGTCATCCCAATGCTCTCGGGATACCCCCCATCATCATGCCCTATTGTTATGGCCACAAGCCGATGTGCACGTATGAGGCGCCGAAGTGCCCTGCCACTGCAATAGCAAACAGCCACCAGTACAGGGAATGAAACCTGTAAAAATTCTTATACGAGTTCATCGCCAGGGAATTCTTCCCGGTAAAAAATCCCAGTAAACCGGCAAAACTCCGGCAGGATACCATCACCAATATGAAAGACACCAGGGAGAAGACGCCAAACCCCAGGATTATCCAGTGAATTAATGCGTCCGGGTCGCCCGGGGTTGGCAGTGCCACATGGGTCACGCCGGTCGTCAGATGCAAAAAAATGGCCACCACAAAGAGCCACCAGTAGTAGGCATGGTACTTATAGAACGATTGAAAGGCTTTCGTGTTCATGGGGTTGGGCAAGTGCAGGAATTTAAACAGCCCCAACCAGCTCCGGCAGGATACAATAATCACGATTACCGAAGCCAGCGTAAAAAACCCGAGTGCGACGGCTAATCTTTCTCCGTATAAAGCGGCAGTGCTGGAAATAGCCTGATATACCACGTCCAAATTATCACCGTTCTGGGTTTTTCTGTCAATTCCGATACATTTGACAAAAATCTAACTTAAGTTTATGATAAGAAAAATCCGGAGAACTTGATGGCCGATAATCGTTCGGGTTTGCCCTCGACTCCATCTGAATTACAATCGTTCCCGGCAGAAAACGATTATCGTTCCGGCGACCGTGCCGCCCGGCTGTGGTTCCTCTTTTCCGTCATCTGGTTCCCGATTTTTGCTTCATTCGGTTTTATCCTAGCCATCAAGTTTTTCAACCCGGATTTTATCGGCAATACCTCCTGGTTTACCTTCGGCGTCGTCCGGCCGGCCCACGTTAACGGGGTGTTATTCGGCTTTATCTCTTCCGGTCTCCTCGGCGCCATGTTCTGGATCGTACCGCGCTTATGTGCCGCGCCACTTTACCGTCCTCGTCTGGCGATGCTGGCGGCGGTGCTGTGGAACGGAGCTATCCTGGCCGGCATTATCTGGATATTACTCGGCGGCTCGCAGGGCCGTGAATACGCCGAGCTACCCTGGGCGATAGACGTTGCCGTAATGGTAACGTTGTTATTGATGAGCTATATCGTCTTCGGCACGATCATAAAAAGACGCGAAAAGAAGCTCTATGTCTCCCTCTGGTATTACATGGGCACCCTCCTCTGGTTCCCCATCGTCTATTTCATCGGCAATGTCATGTGGAATCCTCCCGTGGGGGCCCTCAACGGCGTCCAGGACGCCATCTTTAACTGGTATTACGGGCATAACGTGCTGGGGCTCTGGTTCACGACTCTCGGCATCCCCGCCTGGTATTATTTCATTCCCAAGCTGATTAACCGGCCCCTCTACAGCCACCTGCTTTCGCTCATCGCCTTTTTCACCATCGCGTTTTTCTATACGGGGGTAGGGTCTCATCACCTGCTCCAGGCACCCATCCCGGAGTGGCTCAAGACGACCGCCGTCATCATGAGTATGCTCATGATTGTGCCGGTAATTACCTTCGCCACCAATATTTTACTGACGCTACGGGGTTCCTGGGGCAAAGTCAAGGACAGCGTCCCGCTATTGTTCATCGTAGCCGGAGCCTTGTTATATACACTGGCTTCCATCCAGGGCAGCTTTCAGGCGCTGCGGGATACCAACATGTTCACCCACTTTTCGCAGTGGCCGGTCGGGCACGCCCATCTGGCTTTGCTCGGCGGCTTCGGATTTCTCGCGGTCGGGGCGGCCTATTATCTCGTCCCCCGTATCCTTAAACTCCAGGTATTCAGCGCCAGCCTGGCGCGGCTCAGTTTCTGGGTGGCATTCATCGGGTTCTGTTTCTTTTTCCTGGCCATGACCATCGCCGGGCTCGTCCAGAACTCCAACTGGTGGGTGCATATCAACGTGGTGGAGACACTGGTCACGCTCAGAGTCCACTTCATTTTCCGGGCGATGGCCGGCGGCGTCGTGGTCCTGGCGGCGTTCATTTTCGCTTACAACATCATCATGACCTTTATTCGCTCGAGGCGTCCTCATGAGGAGCCGGAGCACGCGCCCGCCATCGCCCGGACCAACCAGCCACCATCCGAGTTTATGCGGCGCAGTCAGGAAACGCTGAGCATGCCGATTATCGCCATCGGCGGACTGGTGGTATTCATTATCATGAGCTTCATGGTCGTAGCGATGCCTTACATGTTCGGCCCCAACGAGCCTTCCGCCCTCGCCCACGTGCTTTCTGCCGAGGAAAAACTCGGGGAGAGCGTGTATAAAGCCAACGGATGTTTCTACTGTCACAACCAGTTCGTCCGTCCGCAGGACTGGGCGATGGGCGTCACCTCGGAGAACGGCGATTTTTATTATTCCATTCCGAATTTCCTGGGCACGGAACGCACCGGCCCGAGCCTGAGCCAGATCGGCGGTAAACGCCCCACCGAATGGCATATCATGCACCACGAAAACCCGCGGAGCGTTTCACCCAGTTCTATCATGCCGGACTTCGGGTTCCTCTCCGATACAGAACTTAACGGCCTGGCGACCTACCTGCAAAACCTGGGCACGGAAGACCTGAATCCCAACGGTTTTCAGCCTCCCGTCCCCGCCGAGTATCAGAACCAGAACGACCCCTATCTGCCGATGATGCAGCAGGTTATGCAGTACTACGATTCGGATAACCAGACCTTCTCCGGCAGCGATGCGCTGGCGGCGCAATGGGCGGATATTTTCGACGAGGGCAAAACGCTCTTTATCGAGAAATGCCTGTCCTGCCACGGGTGCTCGGGCATTGGCCAGGGGCCTTACGCCCGCCAGGTGGTCACGCGCCCGGCTAACCTCCACGAGCGACTTATTAACTACCCCGACCCCAAGGACACTTTCCAGCACTGGCGTGTCAGCGCCGGTGTACCCGGCACCGCCATGCCGCCCTGGGGTTTATCTCTGGACGATGCGACCCGGTGGAAAATCATCACCTACGAGATGAGTTTCGCCGAAGGCGCTCTGCGGAGCATCGACGGAGGAGTCTCGGACGACGAGGGCGATAATCTCAACGATACAACCCACATCACGCCACCCATCGCCGGCACGGCTGATGATTACCAGATGGGCCAGCAGTTATATGTACTTTACTGCGCCCAGTGCCACGGCACCGATGGTCACGGCGACGGCCCGGCGTCGGCAACTGCCGGCGGTTATATCACCCCGGAACCAGCCAACTTCGAGGAATCCGGCGGCGATTTTACCAACTATGGCCGATGGGTCTGGAAGGTGCGGGAGGGCGTCGAAACGACCAATATGCCCCCCTGGAAATTTGTCCTGAACGATGACGAAATTTTCAAGGTTATATTTTACATTCAATCTTTCTCAAACCCTGACGACTACAACTCCAAGTGGGCGCCGTTATATACCGCCGATTTCGCTAGAAACCTTAAGCAGGATTAGTATGGACGAAGCCACAATTGCATTAACGATAATGACCTTGCTGATACTGGGGATTTTCCTGGGCCTGCTAATCTGGGGCATCCGGTCACGCCAGTTCCACAATATCGAAGAACCTAAGTACCGCATATTTCACGACGGTGAAGATAACAGTACAGAAAAAAGGAAAGAAGACGCGGGGGAGAAACGGTGATGAACAGTGCTTATCTCGTCATCGCGGTGGCGGTCAGCTTTGTGATACTAATGTGGCTGATACTCAGGAGCGGCCGCGGATATTCGGTGCACGACACCGAAGCGCACGCCATCAATTTCGCCAATAACATCAAGGAAGGCCACGGCGGCATGACGCTGTTTCTCTGGCTTAGTTTCCTGTCCATCATCGTCTGGGTCATTGTGTACCTGGTGCAGCACGGCAGCGAGTTCTCGGTTATTTTCTCCAGATGAGGGGCAATCTACCGTTTCTTTAGCGCTTCCAGGGCATTCCTGGCGGCGCGCAATACCTCGATAGCAGGCGCCGAAGGGTCCACTGCCACCATGACCGGCCGCAAAATACCGTCCAAGTCGCCCCGCTTCATATCATGGAACACGTGGTGTGCCCCCTGGCGCAGCCAAAGTGATTTATCACCGTGGTCGGCCAGGGCTTCCAAGAGCGGCACGACGGAACCGCGCCCGATATTTATCAGGGCTTCCGCCGCCAGCCAGTGCACATCGAACTCTTTATCTTCCAGGGCTTTGACGAGAGCTCTGGCCGCGGCCGCGTCCCCGATTTGCCCCAGGGCTTTGGCCGCTTCCCAGCGCACCCAGACCTTTTTATTGGACAGCTCTTTTACCAGAGGCGCCACCGCGTTGCTCCCCATCGCCACCATCGTCCGCCGCGCCTGCTGGCACTTGATGACGTCGTCACACGTAAAATCGGCTAACAGTTCTTCGATTTTCTTTTCCATAATGCGTTATTATAGGTTATACCCCACGGCAAATTCAATTTAACTGCGCGTCGGGTTACTTTTTTAACGCTCCCGTCAATATTTTTTCATTGCCCCTGATGCAATAGTATTCGTGTTTAAAGTTCATCTCTTCCTGTACCGGACATGCGGGGCAGAGACAGCCATTTTCGGAATTAATGCAGGCGCTTTTCCGCGCTTCCGGGAAGCAAAAAGCTAACTTTTCACCGCAATCGTAATACGTGGGACAGTCAGGGCAAATACATTTGTCTTGAGCTTGAGCCCAGTCCATCCAATTCTCCTCATGATAAAAATAACATTTTTAAGGTATATCGTCTGTGACTGTTATCACGCTATCCTGAAATTGAAATATGAACAAGATTGTGGCAAACTTAGGGCAGTAAATTCGGGAGGCGTTCATTGGCCGGGGAAATCGTTAAAAAAGTGGGGTGCTGTTTTTGCGCCGTCAGCTGCGGCATGCTGGTCCACGTGCAGGACGGCAAAATCATCAAGATAGAGCCGGACCCGGACAACCGGTTGAGTCGGGGCTTTAGTTGCGAAAGGCCGCGGTACGCCATCAAGTGGCTTTATCACCCCGACCAGCTCAAGCACCCCTTGAAAAGGACGGGAAAACGCGGGGAGGGCAAGTGGCAGCAGATAACCTGGGAGCAAGCCATCGCGGAAATTGCCGGCAAGCTCAACGAACTCAAAGCTAAATACGGCCCGCAGACCCTGGCCGTTTTCGAAGGGACCTACCGCGGTGAGAACATCTGGGCGAGGTCGCGTTTCTGCAACCTCTTTCAAAATCCTCAGAACGTCTTTCATCCCGGGGTGGTCTGCACACTGAACTGCCTGGCCACGGAGCAGGCGATGATGGGCGATTCCGTCATGGCCACGCCCGACATCGCCCACACCAGCTGCCTGGTCCTTTCGGGGATGAGACCCCACGAATCTTCGCCGCGCACGCTGGCGTCCATCGTGAGGCGGCGGTCGCAGGCGCCCATGAAGCTCATCGTTATCGACCCCATCGTGACTAAAGCCGCGAAGATGGCGGATATCCATCTCCAGATACGTCCCGGCACGGACACGGCGCTGTTCATGGGCTGGATAAACGTCATCATCAACGAAAAACTCTACGATAAAGAGTTCGTCGCCAAATGGACGACTGGCTTCGATAAGCTGGCCAAAAGAGCCGACGAATATCCCCCGGAGCGGGTCGCGCAGATAACCGGGATTCCCGCGGAAAAAATCGTCGTATCAGCCCGGCTCTACGCCACGACAAAGCCCGCCACGCTTTACCGGGGACTCGCCACCGACCAAATCGGACCGAACTCCGCGCGGGTCAGCCAGGCACGGAACGCCGTCCGGGCCATCACCGGCAACATCGATATCCCCGGCGGCGACCTCGTGCCGTCGGTGGGACCCATCATCGACGGCAAGTGGTTCATCCGCGACGCCCAGATGGAGCTCACGGAAAGGCTGCCGGCCGCGATAAGAAAATTGCAAATCGGCCGGGAGAAAGCGCCGCTCATGACCTGGGCCGGCTATGAGCTGACCAATACGCCCTGGCAAAAGCTGCACGGGGTAAACCAGACGACCATGCACCGCCTCGGCGGCTTCGTGCCCATGCTTTACGAGGCCATCCTTTCCGGGAAACCGTATCCTATCAAAGCCGTCATCACCTGGGGCTCCAATCCCCTGATGTGGGCGCCTAATATCAAGAAGCTCTATCAAGTCCTGAAAAGCCCCAATCTTGAGCTGAGCGTGGTGCAGGACTACTGGATAACGCCCACGGCCCAGCTGGCGGATTACGTTCTGCCGGCCGCCAGCTGGCTGGAACGCCCCATGTGCTCCACCCAGGAGGACTTTACAGACGTCGTCTGGGGAGGGGAGCGGGCGATACCGCCCATGGGCGAAAGGAAAGACGACTATACATTTTTCCGCGACCTGGCACTAGCCACAGGCCAAGCGAAAAACGACTGGCCCTGGGAGACGCTGGAAGAGGTTATTGCCTACCGCCTGAAGCCCCTGGGCATTACCTACGAGGAATTTGCCCGTACCGGCTACATCCTGGGGGCGAGGAAATATAAAAAATACGAGGAAGAAGGTTTCGCCACCACCTCGGGGAAGGTGGAACTGGCCAGCACCGTCCTAGAAAAGCTCGGGCAGGACCCCCTGCCTTTTTACGAGGAACCGCCGGAATCGCCGATAAGTACTCCGGATGTCGCTAAAGAATATCCCCTGATTCTCAATACGGGCGGACGCTTCATGCCCATGTTCCACTCCGAGCACCGGCAGCTCGGTATCGGCATGCGAGAAAGACATCCCGACCCCCTGGTGACCATTCACCCCGATACCGCCGGAAAACTGGGCATCAAAAACGGCGATTGGGTCTGGATTGAGACCAGGAGGGGACGCATCAAGCAGAAAGCCAGCCTGGACCCGGCGATACTCCCGGACGTGGTCAATTGCGAGGCCAGCTGGTGGTTCCCCGAGCAGCCGGGAGAAGACCCATCGCTCTTCGGCGTGTTCCAGTCCAACGCCAATGTCCTGACCCCGGACTCCGACGAGTTCTGCGACCCGCTGACCGGCGGGTGGGCCAGCCGGGCGCTGTTATGTAAAGTATATCGGGCGGAATAGCCCGTAAAACAGGAGGGTTCGTGAGATGGCCTCGAAAAAATACGCCAATCTGGCAAAAAGCGTACCGTTTAAAGCATACGATGAAGGCGGCTTGAGCCAGGGGGTCGAGCTGGACAAAGAATGGCTGGGATTCGACGTTCATATTAAATACGGCGCTTACGGGATGGCGGGCAAAATGGGCCGGGAGCCTTTTACGCCCCACGTTCATGATTTCGACCAGGTCCTTCTTTTTGCCGGGAGCGACATGGACGATATCGGGGAGCTGGGGGCGGAAATCGAAATTTGCCTGGGCGACGACCTGGAAACGCATATGATTACCACTACCACCGCCGTGGCGATTCCGAAAGGATTGCCTCATTTCCCCGCCATAGTTAATACATTAAATAAGCGATTTTTCTGTTACGAGATATCCATGACGCCCTCATACGCCGAAACTCCGATACACATAGATAAGAAACCGGGGCCGATTGCCGGCTGGCGGTCCGCCACGCGTAAATATATCCTTCCGCTGGCTTTTACGCGGAAGGGCGCCTGGCATTACGGCCCCACGAACCGCGACGATGGCGGCGGCTACCTGGCTTTCGTACGAACTAAAGAGGCGGCCGGGTTCGACTTCGTGATGCTGTACGAGAGCATGAAAAAAGCCCCGTACCGTATCGGCCCGGAGCCGGAAAAACCTCACGCCCACCCGACCACCCAGATAATGATGTTCCTCGGGACGGACACCGACGACCTCAGTGACCTGGGTGCGGACTTCGAGATATGCCTGGGCAAGGAGATGGAAAAGTATACGTTCAACAAGTCCACGGCTATTTTGACGCCGCCCTTTCTGCCCCACTGGCCGGGCGGGGTGCTGAAACTCAACCGACCCATCATCATGGCGGATATCCACCCTTTCGGCAATGAGCATTAACAGATACTCAAGCGTGTTGAAATTAGAATGCGACAGTCGTTTTTTTAGCGGGATACATCAAATTATTCATGAAAATGTTCACAGTTGACAATTAAGGAAATCTGGCATATATTTATGAGAAACCCCTGAATATTACGCCTTAGATAGTACCTTTACGGAATACGCCAGTTCCGTAAGTAAATACGTAAGGTATCTGTAAAGCCAAATCTTAATTTGTGAGGAGGTAGTGATAATAAGCAAGAAGCAGCTAAATTTAGTACAGGCCCAATAATTAAGAGGAGGAAAAATGAAAAAACTGTTATTCATCCCGTTGGTTGTCATCATCTTGGCTGGCTTGATTTTAGCCGGTTGCGGTAAAGCGACGACAACGCCAACACCGACGCCAACGGCAACGAAGACACCAACCCCAACCGCCACCGCCACCAAGCCGCCAACAGTAACTCCGACAGCTACACCCACAACCACACCCACTAAGATTGTCCCCACCGGGACGATAACCGCCGTCACCGCAGATTTCGGCTTTGAATCAACCGACCCCATTTTCTACGAATCCCTCTGGGGCTGGTCATTCTATGACTCGCTGCTCCGCTGGGACGCAAACGGTATCTTTATCGGCGGGGTAGCCGACAGCTGGTCCATAAGCGCCGACGGCCTGACCTGGACGTTCAAAATCCACAAGGGCATCAAGTTCCATAACGGCGATGACCTGACGGCCGCCGATGTCAAATTCTCCGTAGACCGGTTTGGCGATGCGGCTAATTCTCAGAACCCATGGTCCAGATACATCAGTGAAGGCTACAATAAGAAAGAGTTCCCGCGTCGTCGACGACTACACTTTTGAATTTGTAAGCGATCATCCCGAGCCGGCCCAGGCCATCGTTTTCGCCTGGACGCGTATCCTGCCCAAGAAATACTTCGAGACGAACGGTCAGGAATACTTCCGCGCTCATCCTATCGGCTCCGGACCGTGGATGTTCAAATCGCTGGTCACGAAGCAAACAATGACGTTGGAAGCCAATACCAACTACTGGCGCCCCAATGAGATACCCGCCTACCAGTTTTACGTCGAGAAGATGGTACCCGAGCAGGCTACCCGTATCGCCATGCTCAAGAGAGGCGAATGCGATATCGCCCTTGGCATTGACTATGACCGGCTCGCCGATCTGCAGGATGCCGGGTTCGAAATAGTGAAACAGCCCGGACCCCCTGGCACGAGCAGCTGGATGCTCCAGGGCACGTGGCTGCCGACCGCCGGTCCGACGGGTGACATCCGCGTCCGACAGGCTATGTCCTATGCCCTCAACCGCGCGGAAATAGTCGATACCTGGTACCAAGGTTATGGCGATCCCACCGCCGGACAGTTCTACATGTATCCAGGCTGTTTCGGCTGGGGTGAGAATCTTAGAAACGATCCTTATGACCTCGCCAAAGCCAAAGCCCTGCTGGCGGAAGCGGGCTATCCGTCTGCCTTCGCTGACCCGGTTATCCATGACTACACGACCGCCTTCGGGCAGAACTACCACCTCCTGATCGAGAGCTACTGGATAGCTGCCGGCATGCAGGTTAAGCTGGAAATTGTCGACAGCACCATCTACACCGCCTACGTCTTCCACAACTTCGTCGGGAGGATTCAGCCAGGCGACAAGAACGTAGGCTGGGTGACAGACTGGACGTACCAAGCCTTCTTTAACTGCACGTACCATTCCGCCAACATGTACTGTTCCTACGGTATGCACAGCACCGGTAACGACCCGCAAGCTGATGCGCTCTACCTGAAAGCCGCCAATGAGACTGACCCGGTCAAATCCGCCAAGTACTTTAACGACTTCCAGGCATATGTCAAGACCTTATACATTAATTTCGGTGTCTGCACATTCGATACCCTGATAGTCCAGAACCCGAAGACCATCGGTGCCTGGACTGGCAGAAACTGGGTGAGCTATCAGGACGCTCTAAACGGCATCCAGCACCCCAAATAAAGCCTACCAACACCGAACTGTCGTGATAGACCGGGGCGAGGCGTTGAGCCTCGCCCCGGAATCCTAAAAAAAGCCAAGTATTTACTCAATTTCACCATAAATATAATCACTCTAAAGAGAGTTTGTGGCAATCTCAGGGTTATGATATAATGACTTTGATTTGACGTCCGTCATATAAATTGAGATAATCCCAGGTAGAGTGATATCAGGCTATATGAGGAACGTCAAGAGCTAATACGGTCTAAGAAAGTTATTAGATGCTGCGTTTCATTGTCATCAGGCTGCTGCAAGCTTTCGTTGCCCTTATCGGTATCACGATAATCGTCTTTTTCCTGGTCCGTGCCTCCGGCGACCCCATGGCACTGCTGGCAGCCCCCAACATGAGTCCGGAGCAATATCAGGCGATTAAGGTCCGGCTGGGACTGGACAAGCCATGGGGCGAGCAATTCTTAATTTACATGAAAGATATTGCCCGCGGCGACCTCGGTAAATCACTGGTTAGAGACAAAACAGTATTTACCATGGTAAAAGAATCCCTGCCCAATACGCTTAAGTTTACCGTTCCTTCCTTTATTCTCAGCATGCTCATCGCCTTTTTCCTGGGGATTACGGCGGCCACTTACCGCGACTCCTTCTGGGATAACGGGGTAAAGTTCCTGGCGGTGCTGGGGCAATCTTTGCCCGGTTTCTGGGTGGCGATCATGGCCGTATTGATTTTTTCCGTGTACCTAAAGTGGTTGCCGGTGGCCGGCATGGCTCATCCGTCCAATTATGTCCTGCCAGTGGCTACGATGGTCTTTTTTATGATGCCGGGGATGATGCGCCTGGTACGTTCCACCATGCTGGACGTGCTCGATAGCGAATACATCAAGATGGCTAGAATCAAGGGCTTGCCGGAGAGGGTAGTCATCTGGAAACACGCCCTGAGGAATGCCTTGATAACGCCGCTGACCACTATCGGTTTGTTGCTGCCCGGGCTGGTCCTGGGCGCCGTGATTACCGAGCAGATTTTTAACTGGCCCGGCATGGGTTCGCTCATCGTCCAGGCGACATTCCAACGCGACTTCCCGGTGGTACAGGCAATCACGATATTAACGGCAGTCCTCGTCCTCGGGATTAACCTGCTGGTGGACATTTCCTATGCGTACGTTGACCCGCAAATCAGGTATCAGAGGTCATAGAGAATTTTAAGATGCAGAATATGGGACTGACCTTCGAAGAAAAGACCAGAGCGAAATACCAACGGTATTTTACGGCGCACCCGCATTACCAGAAACCTCACGTTGATAATCCCAGCGACGATAATGGCTCTCATGATCATCATGGCCTTATTTGCCAACCTGTCCTGGCTAGGTTTACCGCATATCGGCCTGGCGCCGCATGACCCCAATATGGGCGTGATAAGAGACAAGCTCCTGCCGCCCTCTTTTATGGCAGGGGGCAAGAGCGCATACCTGCTCGGGACGGACAGACTGGGCAGGGACATTCTGAGCCGCGTCATCTTTGGCGCCAGGGTATCTCTCAGCGTCTCGATGATAGTCATATTTATCACCGCGCTTCATCGGGACAGTGCTGGGTATAATCGCCGGCTACTTCGGAGGGCGTCTTGAAGGCTTTATCATGAGAATAACGGATATGGCTTTATCTTTCCCCGGCCTGCTGCTGGCCATGTTATTGGCCGTCGCCATCGGCCCGGGTTACTGGATGGTCGTATTTGCGCTGTCCATACTCGGCTGGGCGGGGTACGCGCGTCTCGTCCGGGGAGAAGCCATGCGCATACGCCAGTCTGACTTCGTGGCACAGGCGCGGGTTAATGGCGCCTCAGGATTCAGAATAATGGCCAGACACATCTTCCCGAACGTTATCAATTCAATAATCATTATCATGACCCTATCCGTGGGTATGATTATTCTGGCGGAATCCGCTTTAAGCTACCTCGGCATCGGCATTTCCGCGCCGACGGCTTCATGGGGCTCCATGGTGTCCGATGGCAGAACTGAACTGGATAGAGCCTGGTGGATATCCGCCTTCCCCGGCATCTGCATCGGTTTAGTGGTGCTCTCCGGCAACTTCCTCGGAGACTGGATCCGCGATAAGCTTGACCCGAGGTTGAGGCAGGTATGAGCGCAGTTGTCCTTCAGGTGGAAGACCTCCACACGTCTTTCTTTACCCGCATGGGTGAGGTTAAAGCCGTCGACGGGGTTTCCTTCTTCGTCAGGGAGTCGGAGACTTTCGGCATCGTCGGCGAGTCCGGCTGCGGCAAATCGGTCACCGGCCTTTCTATCCTCCGCCTGCTTCCGGAACCCGGCGGCCAGATTATCAACGGTAAAGTTATCCTGGATGGCGTCAATCTCGTCGAACTCAGCAAGAAGAAGATGAGGGCTTACCGGGGCAGAATGATTTCCATGATACTCCAGGACCCCATGTCCTCTCTCAACCCGGTCTATACCATCGGCGACCAGATAGGCGAATCGATACGCCTGCATCAGGCCCTTCCGGAAAATATGGTCGAACCGGCAATTATCGAGTCCCTCCGGCTCCTGAAAATACCTGCCCCGGAGACGATCCTCGGCAACTATCCTTTCCAGCTCAGCGGCGGTATGAGGCAACGCGTGGTGGGGTCCATTGCCATGTCCTGCCGTCCCCGCCTGCTCATCGCCGATGAGCCCACCACCGCCCTGGATGCCACCATACAGGCCCAGTACATCGCCCTGTTTAAAGACATCCAGAAGAAAACGAATGTCGCCATCATCTTTATCACCCACGATTTCGGCGTGATCGCTAATATGTGCCACCGCGTGGGCGTGATGTATGCCGGTAAAATCGTGGAAACCGCCCCTACCCGGGAGATATTTAAGGCACCCCGGCACCCCTATACGGTCGCCCTGATCAATTCCGTACCACTTCTCGACCGCAAGGACAAACGTCTTTACTCGATTGAGGGGCAGCCCCCTTCGATGTTGAACCTCCCGCCCGGCTGCCGCTTCGCGCCGCGCTGCTCGGTCGCCCAGGAAACGTGCCGCCAGCAGGAACCTCCCGAGGTGAGCGTCGGTGCCGACCACACCGTATCTTGTTGGAGAGTAAAATAGACCATGCCTGAGGTTTTGTTAGAAGGCCGCGATCTTACCAAACATTATCCGGTCACCCGGGGATTCCTTCAGCGTACCGTGGGCTGGGTAAGAGCAGTGGACGGAATCTCATTTATCGTAGAAAAGGGCAAGACACTAAGTCTCGTGGGAGAGTCCGGTGCCGGTAAAACCACCACCGCCAAGGCGGTGCTTCTCCTCGAGAGGCTTACCTCAGGGACCATCCTCTTCGAGGGCAAAGACCTTTACAGTTACTCCAACAAGGAGCTGAAAAAACTGTATCGCCCCAGGGTGCAATACGTGCAGCAGAACCCCTGGAGTTCGATGAACCCGAGGATGCGTTTAAAGGACATTATCTCCGAGCCGCTCGTGGTCCACGGTACGCAATCGAAAACCGAAATACGGGCCAGGGTCATGGAGCTGCTCGAGCAGGTCGGGCTCGGCGCCGACCAGGTCGACCGCTATCCCCATGAGTTCAGCGGCGGGCAGCGTCAGAGAATTGCGGTGGCGCGCGCCCTGGCATTGAACCCTTCGCTGGTCATACTCGATGAGCCTGTTTCCGCACTGGACGTTTCCATCCGCGCCCAGATCATGAACCTACTTAAAGACCTCCAGGAACGGCTGCAACTCAGCTACCTGGTCATCGCCCATAACCTGGCGACGGTGCGCTACATGAGCCACACCGTGGCCATTATGTACCTCGGCCAGATCGTTGAGTACGGGGACGCCGAGGAGATATTCGGGAAACCGATGCACCCCTACACCAAGGCGCTGATTTCTGCCTCGATGTTGACCTTGCCCGAAGATGAAGCCGCGGGGAAAACCCAGCAGATTATTCTTACCGGCGAAATGCCTTCCCCGCTTAATCCCCCACCCGGCTGCCGCTTCCACACCCGCTGTGAAGAGGCGACGGAAGCATGCGCGCGGGACATCCCCGAGTTGGTTTCTGTGGGCACGAACCACCAAGTCAAGTGCCACCACTGTCATTAACTCAGGACAGCTACCGCCTCCTGATAATTTCCGAATATTTTGTACCGACCCGGGTGTTTCTTTACCCCGAAGCGCCGCGCCTCAGGGTCAAGGCGGCCAGCACCAGCAGCCCGGCAGCGTAGGCCGCCAGCACCGCGATGTCCTTGCCGATATCCAGCAGACTCTGCCCGTTAACCATTAACGCCCTCATTCCCTCCACCCCGTAAGTTAGCGGCAAAAATTTTGATATCCATTCGAGGACGACTGGAAGCTGGCTCGTCTGTATAAAAAGACCGCTGAGAAATATCTGGGGAACGATAATCAGAGGGATAAACTGTACCATCTGGAATTCGTTGCGGGCGAAGGCAGAAAAGAAGGTCCCCAGGCACACCGCATTGACGCCCATCAGCACCTGAAAGACGAGTATTTGCCACAGGTCACCGCGGTAGTTGATATCCAGGACGTAAACCATATAAAAGAACATAATCAGAGTTTGGATAAGAGCGAAAAGCAGCAGGCCGAGCAAGTACCCCGCCACGATGTCAAAGCGGGATAACGGGGAAACTAACATGCGTTCCAGCGTGCCCTGGGTACGCTCTCTTAAAAAGCTAATGCCGGTAATAAGAAACCCGAAAAATAATATCAGCGTAGCCAGTATCGCCGGCGAGAAAATATCCAGCGTTCTTTTATCCGGGATGCTAAAACCCGCGATGCTGGCGATGACCAGCGGTACGATGAGAATCAGCGCGATAGTGCGGCGGTCGAGCACTACCTGGAGCATGACGCGGCGAGCCACGGTAAACGTATTAGTCGACATTTTTATTCACCCCGTCGCGTTTGATAAAGTACAGGAAGGCGTCCTCAAGCGTGGCTTCCTTATTGCCGGTGGCGGCGCGGAGCTCCGCCGGCGCTCCCTGGGCGACCACCCTGCCCAGCCGCAGGAAAGCCAGTCTCTGGCAGTGCGCAGCGTCATCGAAGGTGTGGCTGGAAATAACGAGGGTCGCGCCTTGCCGCGTCAAGCTTTCGAAGTATTCCCAGAAATGCACCCTCAGCTCCGGGTCGAGGCCGACCGTCGGCTCGTCCAGGAAAATCAGCGACGGCCGGTGGACGATGGCGCAGCCCAGGCTGACGCGCTGTTTCATGCCGCCACTCAGCTTCATCGCCTGGGTATTACGCTTCGGCCAAAGGTCGATCAATTTTATGACCTCCTCTACCCTTGCCGCCCTTTCTTTTTTATCTTTAAGTCCGTAAATGCGCGCAAAAAAGTCGATGTTCTGCGCCACCGAGAGCTCCGAGTACAGCGCAGGCAACTGCGGCATATAGCCGGTCAGCCTAGCGTTGGCAGGAGACGGCGTTTTTCCCAGGCATTTGATGCCGCCGGCCGCCGGCTTGAGCAGCCCGACCATTAACCGAATCAGCGTCGTCTTGCCAGCGCCGTTGGGTCCCAGCAGCCCGTAGCTGGTGCCGGGTTCGATTTCCAGGGACATGTCGTCGATTACTTTAAGGCCTCCGTAGTAAAAAGCCAGCTTACTGACGCTGATGGCGGCGTTGTTCATGGAGCACCATCCTCTCCGGGCTTCCTTTCTAAAGCACGCCGAAGTAAAACCTTATCGATAAGTTTATCATATATTACTCCGATTTTTCTCGTTCAAAACCTTAAAAAACCTTATCAAATTATATGTTGACCTATTGACAGTGTTTCTATCGGCGTAATATAATTTATCGTAATTTTCCTGAGGAATTAATAGATGTTTACTGCAAACAGGGGTAATAAAATGCTTAACCGTACCGCCAGCGTTAAAGAGAAGACGCCGCGGGCCTGGTGGACCTCTGGTTTGTTCGGGACATGAAACCAGACATTGAAATAAAAGGAGCGCCGGGCCCGGGAGTAAAAAACTTCCGGGTTTTTTATTTTCAGCGCAGATAAAACTCCTATCTTCCCGGAAAGAGGAATAAATTAATGAAGAACCCGCACCTCAGAAATGCCGTTAGAAAAAGCCTGAGGTTCAGCGTCCTGGACGGGGCCGCCTACGCCGCCATGCTGGGACTCATCCAGAACTATGTGACGCCGCTGGCGCTGGCACTCAAAGCCACCACCGCACAGGTCGGCCTGCTCTCGAGCATTCCCAACCTGATTGTCGGCTTCTCACAGCTAGCCGCCCCCGACCTTTCGGAAAGGGCCGGCAGCCGCAAGCGCCTGATTCTGCCTATGGTATTTTTACATGCCATCATGTTTGTCCCTGTTTTGCTCATCCCCTTTATCTTCCAGAACTCGCAGGTCTGGTGGCTAATCGCCTTTATCACGGTCAGCACCGTCTTCGGGGCGATCTCCAACCCCGCCTGGGGCAGCCTGATGGCGGACCTGGTCCCTATCCGCCTGAGAGGCCGGTATTTCAGCTCCCGGGGCAGAATCGCCGGGATAATTACCCTGGTCTTTTCCTTCATCGCCGGCGGGATATTACAACTCCTCACAAACACGCCGTTTATCGGTTTCGCTATTCTATTCGGCGGGGCGACCGTTTTCCGCCTGCTGTCCTTATACTTCCTGTCCCGGATGTACGAGCCGGAACCAGCGGACAACATGGAGGACGACCGCAGCCTGATGCACATGGTCAGCCACGTGGGCTCTTCCAACCTGGGCAGGTTTACCGTCTATATCGCCCTGGTGTGCCTGGTGACGAACATCGCCAGTCCGTTCTTTTCGGTCTACATGCTGAGCGACCTCAACTTTAATTACGTCACCTATACCGTCGTGACTTCCAGCGCCTCTCTCGCCGGCCTGGCATTTCTGATGTACTGGGGACGGCGCGCGGACCTGGCGGGCAATATCAAGGTAGTAAAAATTACCTCCTTCATGATTCCCCTGGTGCCGCTGCTGTGGCTCGCCAGCAAAAACGTTTATTACCTGATTTTCGCGCAACATTGTCAGCGGTTACGCCTGGTCCGGCTTTAACCTGGCCGGCGTGAACTACGTTTATGATGCGTCGGAAGCGCAGAACCGCACCAAGCATATCGCCGTGTTTAACACTATCACCTGCCTGGCGACCTTTCTCGGGGCATTAATCGGCGGGTACCTCGTGCCCTATCTTCCCAGTCTGTTCGGCTACCAACTGCTCTCGCTCTTTGCACTTTCAGGCATCCTGCGCGGCCGGTGGCCATCCTGATGGTGCGTCAACTCGTCGAGGTACGCCGCGGCGTGCCGAAGATACCTCTGGCACAGTTCCTCTTGAGACGGACGAATTCCGGCGGCGTCGCCGGAGCCGTCCCGCCGTAAGGGTGTCAATAGTCGTCACGAGTGACCTTGTGCTATAATGTGGGGCGTTATGCCTGCCGTGGAAATCAGTCACATCACCAAGACTTATGCCGATAAGGCCGCCGTTAACGACCTCTCTTTCACCGTCGAGCAGGGTGAGATATTCGGCCTGATTGGCCCTAACGGCGCCGGCAAGACCACCGCCATCAGGATGATGATGGATATCATCCGGCCGGACTCGGGCGAGGTGACCATCTTCGGCGGGAAGGTATCAGAGTCCACCAAAAATAGGCTGGGATATTTGCCCGAGGAAAGAGGACTCTATAAAAAGATGCGCGTCCTCGACGCCATTGTCTACCTGGCGTCGCTCAAGGGCATGGACCGCAGCGCCGCGGCTAATAGAGCCGTCCAGCTTCTGGAGCAGACCGGGATGCTGCCGCACCAGGGCAAAAAAATCGAAGAGTTGAGCAAGGGCATGGCGCAGCTTATCCAGTTCATCGTGACCATCATCCACGACCCGCAATTGATTGTCCTGGACGAGCCCTTTTTCGGCCTGGACCCCGTGAACACCGAGCTCTTGAAAAACAGAATTTTCGACCTCCGTACCCAGGGCAAAGCCGTTATTTTATGTACCCATCAGATGAACCAGGTGGAAGCCCTGTGCGACCGCATCCTGATGGTCAATAAAGGCGCCTCCGTCCTTTACGGCGACCTTAATGAAATAAAGTCGCGCTTTAAGAGTGACGCGGTATTGGTGAATTATAACGGAGAGCTGGGGGAAATCCCGGGGGTCACCGCCGTACGCAAACACCGCGATTACGTGGAACTGGCATTGGCGGAAGGGACAACGCCGCAACAGATCCTGGAGCGCCTGGTGAGCCGCGGCATCGCCATCAATCGCTTTGAAATCGCCACCCCTCCCCTCGAGGAGATATTCATCAGGGTCGTGGGTAAAGGTAATGAATAAAGCGTTTTTAATTTTCCGCCACGAATTCGTCTACACTCTGAAGAGGGTCGGCTTTATTATCATGACCCTCATCGTGCCCGTTCTGGCGCTCGTGGGAATCGGTATTTTCCAGCTGGTCTCGCAAATCACGAAACCTGCGGCGGCGGAGACGGTAAACGTGGGCTACGTTGACCTTACCGGCGGTTTTGAAAACTATACGGCCCAGGGGAAAATCCAGTTTATCCAGTTCGACACCCGCGATTTAGCGACCGACGCCCTCATCCATAAAGCGGTAGCGGAATATATTGTCATCTCGCGGGATTATTTCACCACCGATGTCATTAACCGTTATACCCTGGAAAAACAGCTGGAGACCCCTCCCCAGACCGCCGCCGCCATCAAGGACTTCCTCACGAGCAATATGCTGTCCGGTAAAGTCCCGGAGAACATCGCAATCTTGGTGCAATCCCCCCTGCAAATCCAGATTACCCGGCTCACCGAGACCGGCGCCGTCGCCCCCGAGCAGGGCGGCTATGGGAACCTGCTGATACCCGGTATTTTTGCCCTTCTCCTGGCGCTTTCCCTGGCGTTCAGTTCGGCGTACCTGCTGCAGGGACTGGGAGAGGAGAAGGAGAGCCGCCTCATCGAGGTGCTGCTTTCTTCGGTTTCCACGCGCCAGCTACTTATCGGCAAGATTCTGGGACTGGGCGCCGCCGGGCTTATCCAGGTGGCGGTCTGGCTGATCTCCGCCCCCCTCCTGCTGAACCTGGCCTCCTCCGCTTTCGGCGGATTTTTCAGTAACATTCAATTACCCGCCAACTTTGTCGTCCTCGGCATCGTCTATTTTATTCTTGGTTATCTCCTGTTCGCGGTAATTTCCGCCGGCATCGGCGCGATCGCCCCCAATGCCCGGGAAGGCCAGCAGCTGGCCACCCTTTTTACTCTTTCGGCGGTGGCCCCTCTCTGGTTTTCGTCCACGCTGATACTATTCCCCAAGAATGCCCTCTGGGTGGCCCTGACTATTTTCCCGCTCACCGCGCCGGTGGAAGTCATGCTCCGCCTCGGCGTTAGCGGTATTCCCGCCTGGCAGCTGGCGGTCAGCATTATTGTCATGGCGCTCTCCATCGTCGGCGGGCTGCTGCTATCAATCAGGGTACTCCGGATTTACCTGCTGATGTACGGCAAGAGACCACGGCTCGGAGAGATTATCCGCAACTTCAGGAGCGGCTAAAAGGAGTGACCTTACCCCCTTAAACGCCCTTAATAAGCCAACTTGAAAAAGAGGGTATTTCTTAACCCTATCTTTTGTATTCTCCCCCGAGCCCGATGGAAAAATGGAAGAGGGGCCGGTCCGCACGGCGGGTAATCAGGGGGCAATGGGTCATGCCCGCCGGGATAAAAGCCAAAAAACTCTGCGTCAGGATATGTTTTTCGCCGTCGAGCCAGAGCTCCACCTCGCCGCACAAGTCATGCGGATGATTGAAGTCGGTACCGAAAAAGGCGACGACTTCCGGGAAATCGTGGGAATGGGCCGGGGCGACGACTTCTTCCGAGGCGGTCTGCGGCCAGACCCAGACGCATTCCACGTAAAATGCCCCGGGCACCACCGTCCCGTCCAGCCACATAACGTGAGTGGGCGGGACGCGCACGCCGTCGGGTATTTTGTTTTGCCCCGCCGGCGCCCCGGCGAATATCCGGTCCGGGGTAACATCGGTGACAATATATTTACTCGTCCTCAGTTTAGCCATATTTAATCAAACCCCTGACTTTATTTTTTCCCCGGTTCCGCAGGCCGGCGGGTGAGCTGCGGCCCGGCACCTGCTTGTCGCGCCTATGATAATGCACGAGCGGGATTAAGTCAAAATAGCTACGCAAATCAGGCGTAGGGATTCAGGGCTACCTGCGTATATAAAATCGAACTGGCGACGATAATAGCGATAACGATGGGAACAGCCAGCTTTTGCGGAAACCTGGAGATAACCAGCGCGCTAATTATCACAACCGGAAATAAGCCCGGGAGATAGTAACGGGCATACCTGAAGAAAGAGCTGCTGCCGGTCAGAAATTCCGCGGTGAACTCATAGGTCATGTAGAGCAGGTAAACGCTTAAAAACCAGCCGATCAATACCAGCAGGATGCCCCAGGGCAACTCCTCACGCAGGCTTGACCATTGGCCGGTCGGCTTGCCCCCCCGGTGAAAGAATTTGAAATACAACACGGCAATGCCCGCGGGTATGCCGATGACCAGCAGAGGAAATCCCTTCAGTAAAGCCTGCGGCACGGTCTTGAGATTATCGGTGATTATCTTGAGCGGTATGGATTGGCCGCCGGCGTTGACCTGCCCGAGGTACTGGTAGGCGAATTTCACCGGAAACGGCGTATATTGGTAGCCATAAGCCAGCGGCGAGCCGAAAACGAAGGAGTTATAGAGAAATAAGGCAGTCATCGGCAGGCAAACGCCCAGAAATACCGCTAGTACCTCCACAGGTATTCCCGCTCTGTCCCCCTTGAACCAGGCGACGGCACGGGTAATGGCGAAATGCAATGCCAATATGATGGCGATGGGGAGATTGGAATAGCGCGTCATCACCGACCATCCTATCAACAGGAACGCGGTAAATAATAAGGCTCCTCCCGTGAACCGGCGGAGATTTTTTCCTTCCATGAAGTAGTAAAGATAAATTCCCCCGCCCATCGCCAGGAAAGCCAGCGAAGCGAAGGTGTCCATGTAGGCGCGGTTCCACATGATCAGCCCTATCGAGGAAAACAATATCAGCAGCGAACCGAGACAGGCGGTCTTTTCGTCCCGCCAGCGTTTGAGAAGGATATAAGTGACGGCGACCATGCCCGCCGCCAGCAGGACGTTTCCCCACCGCGGGATACCGGCCAACTCGAAGGGAACGAGGTAGAAGACATAGCCGGGGGCTTTTTCCAGAGCCCATTTGTCATCGCCAATCTTGACATACTGGATGAGTACCCCGCCCCTGGCTTTCGCTTCGTTCATCTCCTGGAAAAGCTGGTAGTTGTCGATTACCAATTTACCGCGGGAAAAGTTTTTAACCCCGTAGTAATATGCCCAGGGCGAAGCGCCGCTCATCTGCGCCGGAATGACCATAACCAGCACGACGGCGATGATAAAGCCTGCGGCAGTGATAACGCGGTAGACGTTGATACGCCGGACTATTGCTAAAGCCATTTTAACTTTCACGGGGGGTTACAGGTTGGCTTTATTGTACCATAGTCCTAAATGAGTAGCTAAAGATAGGGTAACGTCAAAAGCTGGCGCTGCCGCAACCTAAAAACCGTAAAAATTAGCGATTTCGTCCAACGGTACCCGTTCCCGCCGGTCTTTATTGGCCGGGTCTTTGCTATCGGGGTAACCTATCGCTATTCCCAAGGCGATGAGCTTGTCCTCCGGTATCCCCAGCTCTTTCCGGATGATATCCGGGTAGACGACCGCCATCGCCTGGGCAATCGTCCCCAAACCGTAGCTCGTCGCCAGCAGCATGATATTTTCCACTGCCGACCCGCAGTCATACATCGCCCAGACGTTAATGCCCTTTTCCTGGTAAAGGAAGTTCTTGCCCACCAGCAGGTAGATGCAAGCCGGCGCGCCATAGTGCCGGGCGTTCTTCGCAAAGCCGGCTTCGAAATCCTGCGGTTTCATCTCACTGGTCCGTCCCCGGTTTTCCTGGGCCTGCATGCTCTTGATGCGGCTGATATAAGGCTCGGGGTAATCAGGAGGTCGGGCGACCTCCGCCTGAGCGTTCCGCATGCCCTGCGAGCCCCGCTTCACACAGGCTTCCTCGATGGCCTTGAGCTTTGCGCCGGAGGCGATAGCAAACTCCCACGGCTGCGTGTTCGCCCAGGAAGGCGCCCGCTGCGCCTGCTCGACGATTTTCTTCAACAGGTCCAGCGGCACGGGGTCGGGTTTAAACGCCCGCGCGGAATACCTTTCTTTAATTGCTTTCGTGACATCCATATCAGGTCGCTCCTCCTTGATTGTTCCGATTGATAATTAATTATCGGCACTTTCGCTCTACCAAGTCAAATTTGCAGCCGCCCTTCGGCTGGCTAATTTTTTTCTTCCCCTTTATAATGAGAATATCGTTATGGATATAATAGCCGCGGTGCGGCGCGAACTCCGCGAGGAGGTCGACGCTAAGACCCTAGAGCTTTCCCAGTCGTTCTTTAAAGAAAAAATCGTCGTTTATGGCGTGAAAACCTCCCTCGTTACAAAAATCGCCGGAAAATACTTTCAGGAAATAAAAAACCTGCCCAAAGCGGAAATATTTGACCTCTGCGAAGAGCTTCTGAAATCCGATTTTTCTGAAGAGGCTTATATCGCCTTCGAATGGTCCCAGCGACTCCACAAACAATTCCAGCCGGAAGATTTCACCGTTTTTGAGTCGTGGCTCACAAAATACGTGAATAACTGGGCAAAATGTGACACGCTCTGCAACCATACGGTCGGCGATTTTATCATGTTATATCCCGACTATCTGAAACATCTCAAGGCCTGGACGAAGTCGCCGAACCGGTGGCTCCGGCGGGCGGCGGCGGTAACTTTAATATTGCCGGCGCGGCGCGGTTTTTTCCTCCCTGACGTTTTCGCTATAGCCGATAGCCTCCTGCGTGACCAGGACGACCTCGTACAAAAGGGGTACGGCTGGATGCTTAAAGAAGCCAGCCGTCTGCACCAGCGGGAGGTATTCGACTACGTTATCCGAAACAGGGGCGTGATGCCCCGCACCGCCCTCCGCTATGCCATTGAAAAAATGCCGCCGGACCTCAAGCGCCAGGCGATGGCACGCGTTTAGCTGTTTCGACTATAATATAACGAGGTTTAAACCTCCGGAGGTTTTTATGAAAATAGACATTTATTCCCATATCATGCCCAAAAAATACACCGAGCTTTATGCCAAGAAAAACGAAGCCGTCAAGCAGCGCGTCGAGTACCGCAGCACCGCCGTCGTTGACCTCGACGTGCGGCTGCGTCTGATGAACCGCTATCCCGACGTTTTACAGGTACTGACGGTCGCGAATATCCCGCTGGAGACCTTCGCTAAGACCGCCGACGCCATCGAACTGGCGCGAATAGCTAACGAGGAGCTCGCCGAGCTGGTGGACAAGTATCCGGACAAGTTCGTCGCCGGCGTGGCGTGCCTGCCCATGAACGATATCGACGCCGCCCTGGCCGAAGCCGACAGGGCCATCACCAAACTGGGACTGAAAGGCGTGCAGATTTATACCCGCATCAACGGCGAACCGCTGGACAATCCCAAATTCAAGCCACTCTGGGAGAAAATGGCCAGGTTCGACCTGCCGATATGGATCCATCCCGCCACCTACGACAAACTGGACCAGGACATCGGGGTTTTCAGCTGGCCTTTCGAGACTTCTTCCGCGATGTACCGGCTGGTGATGTCCGGCGTCTTTAACGCCCACCCCAACCTCAAATTCATCGTCCACCACTGCGGCGCCATGGTGCCCTACTTCAACAAACGCATCAAGTGGGTGCTTTCGCTCGTCCCCGGCCTTAACCCCGATATCAAACACCCGGAGGAACATTTCCGCAAGTTCTACACAGATACGGCAGTTTACGGGAACACGCCGTCGCTGATGTGCGGGTACGATTTTTACGGGGCCGACCATATCCTCTACGGGACGGACTTCCCGCTGGGTCCGAAGTTCGGACTTACCGGCGAGACGGCGGAATCCATCGCGCGCATGGCGATTCCCGATGCCGAAAAAGAGAAGATTTTCTTCCGTAATGCCGCCGAGCTTTTAATGATAGCCCACTAGAAACCTGCCGACGAGCGCCTGATAGGTATCGGCGAGGGCCTGCGGCACGATCCTGACATCCGCCAGGACGGGAATATAGTTGGTGTCCCCATTCCAGCGGGGCACGATGTGGCTGTGGAAATGGTCCTCGATGCCGGCGCCGGCTGCCCTGCCAAGGTTCGCCCCGATGTTGAAACTGTCCGTCTTCAACTCCTTTTTCAGGACCGCGATGCACCGACTGATGATCTCGAAGTGCTCGTTGCGCTCCGCGACGGTGAGGTCTTCCGGCGTGCCGACATGCCGGTAAGGGGCGATCAGCAGGTGGCCGGGATTATAGGGGTAGGAATTTAGCATGATGAAGTTCAGTTTGCCCCGGTAGAGGATATAGTTGGCGGCGTCTTTATGTTCTGAGGGTTTATCACAGAGGATGCAGCCCGACGGTTTTACCGACTTGATGTATTCGATGCGCCACGGCGCCCAGACATGTTTCATATCGCGTTCTCCTCGGGTTTGTTGGTGATATTCTAATTGCCCGTTAGGGTACCCGTCAAGAAAGCCAGGGAAGGGATTCGTTTTTTCGTTTTTTCATTTTTGAATTTTATAGCTGATTTTATATTTTTTATAGCTATTATTCGTTTTTCGATTTATGTTAAATTCAGCTTCAAAACTCGGGTATTCGTTTTTCGTTTTATGTTAAGCCGATTAATTAACTTATCGACGGCTGCCAAACTACAGGTTACACCTAAAAGGTCGGTAGAACAACAGGGTTTTGTCATTTATATGACCTCACCCCTTTATCCCCCTCTCCTTCGGAGGCAAGGTGAAGGAGAGGGGGAAGAACAAAAAGAGGGGCTGACGCCCCTCTTAAATGCTCCCGTTTATTATTTACTTGATGACACCCATCTCCTTCAGCTCGGCTATTTCTTGCTCACTCATGCCCAACAGCTTGCCGTAGACATAAGCGTTATCATGACCGGAGGGCGGGGCGGGGAGATTATATTGCGCGGGAGAAGAGGAAAGTTTTATCGGACTGGCATCCACGAGTTTCCCCATCTCCGGTTTAGCGATAAAGAACCCCCTCGCTTTCAATTGCGGGTCATTGGCGATGTCGGCGGCGTCCTGGACTAAACCGGCCGCGACGCCGTTTGCCTGGAGTCCGGCCATAACTTCGGCGGCGGTGTGCTTTTTCGTCCAGGCCCCGACATGTTTATCCAGCTCGACCCTATTTTCGATTCGGCCGGAAAGCGCGGCGAATTTTTTGGCCTCCGCCCAGGCCGGATGCTCCAACGCCCGCTGGAACCCTTGCCATTCTTCATCGGTAAATACCGCGATGGCGCACCAGCGGTCGCCATGACAGGGATAGACACCGTGCGGCGCCGCGTTCTTCGAACTATTACCGGCCGGCTCAAGCTCCTGGCGGTTAAGAGCCTCGTCCAGCAAGCTCCTCATCACCGCCACCTCGGAGATATCGATGTGCTGCCCCTCGCCCGTTCGACGCCGGTACTCCAGCGCCCCCAAAACCGCCAGAGAAGCGTACAGCCCGGCAGCATGGTCGGCGTAAGAAAAGCCCGGCCCCGCCGGCGTAAAGCCGGCGAAAGAGGTCAGATGCGTCATGCCGGAGAAGGCGTGTACCGCCGGCCCGTAGCCGGTATAGTCTTTATACGGGCCCGCCTGCCCCATCAAAGACAGGCTGACCATGATGATGTCCGGCCTGATTTTCTTTAAATTTTCGTAGTCCAGTCCCCAGTTCGCCATGACGCGCGGCGTAAAGTTTTCCGCGACGACGTCGCAAATGTTCACCAGCTTTTTAGCAAGGTCGATTCCTTCGGGCTTGTTTAAGTTCAACGTAATCCCCAGCTTGTTCCGGTTCCACGTAGCGTAATAACCACGTGAAAAGACGTCGTCGGTCTCACTGGACAGCAGCGGCTGGACTTTAATGACCTCGGCGCCGAAGTCCGCCAGCAGCCGGGTGGCGTACGGTCCCGCCAGCACCCAGGTAAAGTCCAGGACGCGGATATTATGTAAAATCGGTTGATTGGCCATACTATCTATGCTATAATGAATCTACCATGACAGCTAAAAACGCTAAACCGGCTCCACCCACTAGAGACCTACAGAACTTCATCGAAAACGTCAACAAAAAAGACAAGTTGAACGGCCTCAAAATCCGCTTCGGCTTTACCAAGCGCAAGAGGAAATAACCGGTCGACTCATCTGTTCCGCTTTCGCTTCCTCCCTTCGAATGGGTTATCCGCCGCAAAATCAGGTTGATAGCTTTCCGGTGACGCCATATCCTGCACCCAGCCCTTCTCGATGCCGAGCTTCTCCGCGATCTTTACCACTTCCTGATACTCCTCGGGCGTTATCTTCCGATTCAATTCCGGATATTTACGCGCCCGGTGGGCGGGGTAATACTGGGACATAATGCTCACCGCCGCTTTAGAGGAGACCTCCCTTGCCAGCCATTGCAACGATTCCTCGCTCCCGGCCATGCCATTGGGCAAGATGAGATGACGGACGATAAGCCCCTTTTGAGCGATACCTTCCTCATCTAACAAGAGGTCGCCGACCTGCCGCTGCATTTCCTTGATGGCCGTCCGCGAACTTTCGACGTAATGCCGTACCCGGGAATATTTCCTCGCTATTTCGTCGGAGGCATAACGCAAATCCGCCAGGTAAATGCTGATAACGCCCTCGAGCTCCTGCAGCGTTTTAACAGAATCATAACTGCTGGTGTTATAGACCAGCGGCAAGCGGAACCCCTGTGGTATGACTTCGAGTAAAGCACATACGATTTGAGGCACGAAGTGGGACGGCGTCACCAGGTTGATGTTATGGCAATGCAGCTCATCCTGGAGATACAGCATACGCGCCGCCAGTACACCGGTGCTGACCTCGTTGCGCCGCTGGGCTTCAGGGTCCTGGCTGATCTGGTGGTTCTGGCAATAAACACAACGCATATTACAGTTGCCGAAGAATATTGCTCCCGACCCGCGGGTGCCGGAAAGCACCGGCTCCTCGCCGTGGTGGGCGGCGAAAGAAGAGATGATCGGCAAAACACCGGAATGACAGTGGCCGACTTCCCCATCCATTCGCCTGGCGCGGCATTCCCTGGGGCAGATATCGCACTCGGCGAGTCGGGCTTCGAGTCGCGCGGCACGGCGTGCCAGCTCACCCGAACGATACAGCGCGAGGTATTCCGGCTCGTAAGAACTCACGATTTTTTCCTTTTGACCTCCAGATGTAATCCGGTGATGCGCAGTACCTCGACATCTTCGCCAACGCCGATTTCGCCCTCTACCGACCTAGCTTTCCAATATTCATCCTTTATTTTGACCGTTCCCTCAGGCTGCAACGTCTCCGTCACCCGGCCCGCCATACCGATCATGGCCTCGTTGCCGGTCAATTTCCTCCGGCGCAAGGCGGGCACGACTGCCTGGTGCATAATAAAAATAAACGCCACAATAACCAGCGCGATAACCAAGATAAGCAGCCAGGTTATTTTAACGTGGAAAATCCACAGCCCAAGAAAGATAAGTACCAGCACCGCCGCATCGTCAAGGAGCGATACCAAGACAATCAGCCAGGCCTTCCGCCGGCTCATTTCACCCTTACCGGCCATTTTTCACTTCCGCCCAGGGGAAATGCATCAACTGCCCCTTCTCGACCAGCTCACCGACTTTATGGCGGGCCGTCCAGTTTTCCAGGACTTCGATAATGCGAGCGATATTCCGGTTACGCTCCACCCTATCCCCCCATTTCTCATCAACTAAGTCCGCCGCCATGCCTTCGGAATCAAGCCAGGCAACGAGCGTGTCCCAATGCGCATGAAGAGAAAGCAGAGCATCGCTATCCTGACAGCGGAAAACGCGGAAGGCGTTATTCCAGTGCAGACTGCCCTGCCTCCGGGAGACAATACCCTCGTAAAAATAGCGCGGCAGGGCATGGTCGAGGGTAGCCGCGACACATTCAAATATGGATATATCCAGATATTGCCCCCGGCCGCTAATGTGCCGGTACCAGAGCGCCAGCATAATGGCGTTAGCCGCGAAAAGCGAAGCGGTATGATAAGCCTGATTCCCGAACAGCTTCAGGGGGGCACCGGGTTCGCCGGTAACGGACAGCCAGCCCCCCAATGCCTGGAGGGTGAGGTCGGAGGCTTTGAAGCCCTGATATGGCCCGTTTTGCCCGAAGGGGGTCAGGGAGGCCATCACCAGGCGGGGATTGATTTTCACCAGGTCCGGATAGTCCAGTCCCAATGACGCCAAATGACCCGGCGGAAAAGTTTCGATAAAGACATCGGCTTTTTTCACCAATTCGCGGAGCCCGACTTGTGCCGCTTGTTCTAGCCCAGGGGGCGTGATATCGGCGCCCATGTCCGCGAGAAGTTTGACGCAGAGCGCAGATTTTTCGTCGGTAATAGCCAGGACAGAATAGCCCGATAAAGCACCCACGGTCCCCCTCCCATCACGAGGATAGCCGGCGAAGCTTTTGCCAAGCTTCATCAATCCTTTTGAGGCAGCGCTCTTTACCCAGCACCACCATGGTCTGAAACAACGGCGGCGTGGCTAACTCACCGGTGACGGCCGTCCTCAGGACGCTGAAAAGCTGGCCGGCCTTGAGTCCCAGTTCCTCAGCCAGGGGTCGGAGCAACGATTCCAACGAAGCCTCGTCAAATGTGGAAATCGTGCCCAGTTTTTGCGAGGATACCTTTAAAGCCGAGAGCGTCGATTCCGGGGTCATGTTCCTGGCAATCAGTAGCGCGGGGTCGTATTCAAGCTCGGCGACGAAGAAAAACCGGGTCAGGTCCGGAACGTCGGTCAATTTTTTAGCCCGCTCCTGAACGAGGGGCATGATACGGCGGACATAGCTAACGTCCAGCGGGCCGCTCGACCGGAGCGGGCAAGTCTTTCTCCAGGAAAGGCAACGCCCTCCGCGTGAAATCGTCGATAGCCAGACCGCGGAGATAAACCCCGTTCATCCAATCGAGTTTGTCTACGTTAAAGATACCCCCGGTCTTGCCGATTCTCTCTAAGGAAAAATTATCGATAAGCTGCCGGCGGGTCATCATCTCCGTCTTATCATCCAGCGACCAGCCCAATAGGGCCAGAAAATTAAGCATCGTCTCCGGCAGGTAGCCCTGGTCGCGGAAATCCAGAATCGACACGGCGCCGTGGCGTTTGCTCAGCTTACGGCGGTCGGTGCCGAGGACGTCCGGCAGGTGGGCGAACCGGGGCGGCGCGAAGCCAAAAGCACGATACATCAAAAGATGACGCGGCGTGCTCGAAAGCCATTCCTCAGCCCGCAGGATATGGGTTATCTTCATCGCGTGGTCGTCAACCACATTGGCGAGGTGATAGGTGGGATAACCATCCGACTTCAGCATGACGAAATCATCGATGGTGGCGTTATCAAAGGCGACGTCGCCGTAGATGATATCGGTGAACCCAGTCCGGCCTTCCCGCGGGACTTTAAAGCGCACCACCGGCCTGACGCCCGACGCCTCGCAGCGGGCGCGTTCCGGGGGACTCAATTCGCGGCAGTGGCGGTCGTAGCCGGGCGGCTGATGGCGGGCGACCTGCTCCTGGCGCATCGAGTCGAGTCGTTCGGGGGAGCAATAGCAATAATAGGCATCGCCCTGCTCGACGAGTTTAGCGGCGGCCGCTTGATAGAGGTCGAGCCGCTGCGACTGTAGATAGGGGGCATAATCGCCACCGACCGCCGGGCCTTCGTCCCAGTCCAGTCCAAGCCAGCGGAGACCTGCCATGATAGCCTCGAGGGCGCCGGGGACGGTGCGGGGGACATCCGTATCCTCGATGCGGAGAATAAAAGCGCCGCCGGCATGACGGGCAAAGAGCCAGTTAAAGAGGGCCGTGCGCATGCCGCCGACGTGAGGATAGCCGGTGGGGCTGGGGGCGAAGCGTACCCTGACGGGATTATCCATACGTATTCATTCTACCACCCAGCAGCGATAAAATGCCATGAGTGACCCTTCGACAGGCTCAGGGCGAGCGGGTGAGAACGGATTCTCACGGTCGTCCTTCCGATGGAAGGACTCCCTCAGAATGACAGAAAAGCAACGAGGATTTATAATGAGTAAAAAGCCCTGGCAGGAGAAAGTCGACCGGGAGGTAAGCATATGGTTAGCGAGACCGATACCGATACAATCGTGGCGGGGAAGAAGGGGGTGACGGTGGTGATAAGCCGGCGGGTATTTCCGGCCCGGGAGAAGGAGTACGACGAGTGGGTGCGGCGGCTGGTGGCGGCATCGGAGGGGACGCCGGGCATCGAAGGGGTAACGCTGCTGGTGCCGGAGACGGGAAAAGGCGGCCTGCACCACGTCGTGATGCGCTTCGGGGACGAAAAGTCGATGCACATCTGGGAGACATCGTATACCCGGCAGAAGCTATCGCACGAGGCGGACGAATTTTCACGTAAAGTACGGCAGGAGGCGACGGGGCTGGAGACCTGGTTCAACATCCCGGAGTGCCCGGAGCTGGAGGCGCCGCCGGCGTGGAAGATGGCCGTCGTGACGTTCCTGGCGGTGTACGCGCTATCGCTGGGCATCCTCTCCCTGCTGCGGTGGGCGGTGAAGGGCCTGAATTTTTACCTGGAGGGCTTCCTGGTGGCAGCGCTGCTGGTGAGCCTTCTAACGTGGGCGGTCATGCCGTTTTTAAGCCGGCGCGTGTTAAGGAAGTGGCTGCATAAGTAAGGAGTATGAGCGTGGGTGCGAGTGGCCAGGAATCGGCTCCCCTAAAGGAGAAGAGTATGATAACGAATGAAGGAATGGAAAAAGCCATCGAGGATATCGAAGCCTTAAAAAAGGGGCTGAGGGAACTAAAAACCGACTACGTAACAGTAATAAAAGAATTAAGAAGGTCAATTCTTGGATTGCAGCAAATAGTGTCCTTGCTCAAAATTAATTCTGATTCAAATGATTTCTGCCAAATAATCGTGGATACGCCGAAAATCCATAATAAACAAACCGTGCAAACTCAAGTATTAACCGAAGCCTCAGCAATAAAACAGAAAATCATCAGAGCAAACAATCCCGATAAACTCGTCTCCGAATACAGAGAAAAATGGACAAATTTTCTTCGGTCTTACGGCACTGATTTTGTCACCTATTAAAGAGAGGGAGGCGGGGGGATAAAGGGGCTGGATTCCCGATCAAGTCGGGAATGACCCTTCGACAAGCTCAGGGCGAGCGGATGAGAGTGCCCCGTCGCTGACGCTCCTCGCAATGACAGCCACTACTCTTTTTTGGCTGGGGCGGGTGGGCGGGGAGGGCCGCCGGGCGGGCCGGGCGGCACCGCCATATAAAGCGCGGCGTGGGCTTTCTTAAGCCATTCCGGGATATCGATTTTCTGCGGGCATTTCGCCAGACACTCGTCACACTCTAGACACTGGTCGGCCCGCTGGTCCTGCGGGATACCGAAGGGGCCGTTATACATGAACTTCCCTATTTGCATATCGTCGTACATGACGGCGTCGTTATAAATCTGAAAGACGCGGGGGATTTCAACCTTATTGGGGCAGGGCTGGCAATAACGACAGTTGGAACAGGGGATGGGGCTCAGGCTCTTATAAGCCGCCTTAATTTTACCGATAACCTTGAGGTCGGGGGGGGCAAGGAAGCCGGGGCGGGATTTACCAGCAATTTTAACGTTTTCCACGACCTGCGCCATGGTACTCATGCCGGAGAGAGCCACGGAGATTTCCGGCTGGCTCCAGACCCAGTGGAAAGCCCACGCCACGTTGTTCATTTTACGCCGAGCTTTCGCAATAACATCAGCGACCGGTTTAGGGCGGAGGGCTTTTGGCCAACCGGCCGCCCCGGAGGGGCTCCATAACGACGAGCGCCAGGCCTTTAGAGGCGGCGTACTCCACGCCGCGGCGGCCGGCCTGCTCGTTTTCGTCCATATAGTTATAGAGAATCTGGGCGAGCACCCAGTTATCATAAGAATCGATAATATCCTTAAAGACCTCGAAACTATCGTGGAAAGAAAAGCCCAGGCGGCCGATGCGCCCTTTAGCCATCTGGGCCTCCGCCCACTTGAGCACGCCGAAATCACGCACCTTAGTCCAGCCGTTCTTATCCAGCCCGTGCAAAAGATAAAAATCAATCATACCGATATCGAGTTTCTTAAGCTGCTCCCCGAAAATGCGGTCGAAATCTTCAGCCTTCTCCACCATGCGGGCGGGCAGCTTGGTCGCCACCTTGATTTTAGAACGATAGCCGTCTTTAAGCGCCTTGCCGACCAACACCTCGCTCTGGCCCATGTGGTAGAGATAGGCGGAATCGAGGTAATTAACGCCGTTATCGATGGCGTAGCGAATCATCTTGATGGCTTCCGGCTCGTCGATTTTCGACTGGTCTGTACCAAGGACAGGCAGACGCATGGCACCGAAGCCCAGCGCCGAGACCTGCCAATCCAGCTTGCCGAACCTGCGATATTGCATAATTATCTCCCTTTAAATATCGATATTTGGTCATAAATATTATAACGCGATATATCGGTACGGCGCAAATCGTTTTTCGGGAATGACAGGTTATTCAGGGGCGGCTTATGATAAAATGGGTAGAGCACAGTACACATCAGGAGGTCTTGACTTGCCGTCTTCCGAATATCTGGGTCTCATCGCCGGGGTGTTTACCACTTTCGCCGTCGTGCCTCAAATCATGCGCGTGTATAAGCTAAAGAGCGCCCATGAGATAAGTTTTATCTTCACTTCCGCGATGCTTTTGGGCGTGATTATCTGGCTGGTATATGGCATCGTCGCCGACCTGGCGCCGCTGATTATCTGGAACTCTATCGGGGCCGTCCTCAACAGCACTCTCCTGCTGGCGAAGTTCAAGTACGGCCAGTAAGGGTCGGGCCATAAAAAATACCCCTCAGAACCATGCAAGCTATCCCGCAGGACTATTTTCCAGGAAAAATGTCCCGGAACCCATTGACCAAATGGGACAAATAGGTTACACTGTTGGTATGTCCTGTTCTATAGTGGCTGGGCAAGGAAAATTCTGCAACTTTGCCGTTGACGGCGGGCACCGGCAACCGGCGCATGCCTTCAGCCAGGTGTGGACATTTTTTAACTAATCGGTAGCTTCTTTCAATTTCTTTTTATTTTTACCGTATACTGGCATACATGCTTGGATTGGTGGGAGGACATTAACTTAAGCCTTCTCAAACGAGGCGATGAGGCGGATGGAGAGAAACATGACGGACCATAAGCACGCACAATTGCGCGCCCTCCTGGAGAGCGAGCGAAAACGCTATGCCGAGGAATTGGGCAATTTGCAGACCAATGCGTCCACTTCCGAGGAACGGCGGGAGGGCAGTCCCTTCGGCAAACGCGAGGAGGAAGCCACGGAAACGCTGGAGCTGGAGAAGCGGCTCGCCCTGGAAAACCGCGTCCGCACGGAAATGGCCGATATCGAGCACGCCCTGGAGAAGTTTGAGAAGGGCACTTACGGACTATGTGAAAATTGCGGCCAGCCCATCGACCCCGAGCGTCTCGAGGTGCTGCCGCAGGCGGCTTATTGTCTGAAGTGTAAGGCGCTGCTGACGAAGAATGTCAAAGTTGCACCACCTCCTAAATAGGCGGGACATGGTCTTCGCCGGTATTGCGCTGCTCGTCGTTATTGCCGACCAGCTCAGCAAGTGGTGGATAGTTTCCAATCTGGCCCTGGGGGAAACGCTCTATGACGCCGGTTTTTTCCGGATTATCCGCGTCCAGAATACCGGGGCCGCCTTCGGCATTTTCCGCGGGCATCCCCTGGTTTTTACGGTCTTTGATTTCATCGGCATCGCCATCTTCCTGGGGCTGGTCTTTTACCTGAGCCGCCGCTGGACCTTTCTGAACCGCCTGTGGGTACGGTCGGCCATGGGACTGATACTGGGAGGCACTATCGGCAACCTGATCGACCGGCTCCGAGTGGGGCAGGTCACCGATTTTCTTGACATTAAAGTCTGGCCGACTTTTAACGCGGCGGACGCCTCGATAACCGTCGGCGTGATTATACTCATTTTCTGCATCATTTTCTGGGGGACCAAACCGGCCAGGCATCGGGTATGACCAGTCATTATTCCTTCGCGGCGGATGTCCCGGGACTTCGCCTCGATAAATTCGTCGGCGAGAGATGCCCGGAGCTATCCCGCACCCGCGCCCATAAACTCATCGAGGACGGCCTGATAACGGTAAACCGCCGCCCGACCAAACCTAGCTTTAAACTTACCCTGAACGATAAAGTGGACATCTCCATCCCCCCCGAGTCCCCCAGCCCCCTGTCCGCCGAACCCATTCCCCTGAAAATCGTCTACGAGGACCGCGACCTGCTCGTGGTGGACAAACCGGCCGGACTGGCGGTCCACCCCGCGCCCGGCCACCCCTCCCATACGTTAGTAAACGCCATTCTCGGCTACCTGCCGGCACTGGTAGAAGATGCCGACGGCGTCCGTCCCGGTATCGTGCACCGGCTGGATAAAGACACCTCGGGGCTGATAATCGTCGCCAAGAACCGCGCCGCCCACGAAAATCTCGCCGACCAATTCAAGTCGCGCGCCGTAGCCAAGTCCTATGTAGTATTGGTGAAAGGAAAATTAACTCCTGAGAGCGGCATTATCGAGGCGGCTATCGGCCGCGACCACCGCAACCGCCAGCGCATGGCGGTAGTCTCTCAAGGCAGGGAAGCCCGCACAGAGTACCACGTCCTCAAATATATCGGCGGCTACAGCCTGCTGGAAATTAAGCCGCAGACGGGCCGCACCCACCAGATACGAGTGCACCTGGCCGCCATCGGCTTTCCCGTCGTCGGTGACACCACCTACGGGGTCACGTCGCCCCATTTATCGCGCCAGTTCCTCCACGCCAGCCGCATCGGCTTCCGCCTGCCCTCAAGCGGCCGTTACGTCGAGTTCGAGTCCTCTTTGCCCGCCGACCTGCAACAGGCGCTAAATAGTCTCCGATAATTTACTTCGAAGCGGGAATCTGGTATACTTGCCATATTCAATAAAACGCGGGCAGGCAAAAATGGTTGATATTAAGCTGGACCTCCGTTCCTCAACGCCGTTATACCAGCAAATCGCCGAGCAGTTCCGCCAGCTCATCGCCACGGAGCAGATAAAGCCGGGCGACCGCCTGCCTTCCATCCGGCAGCTTTCCCAATCGCTGAATATTAATCCCAACACGGTCTGCCGCGCCTACCTCGAGCTGGAGCAGGAGCAAATCCTCGTCTCGCGACGCGGCGGGGGCACCAGCGTCATGTCCAAGGACAGGATGTCCGATGTACGGGGCGGCCGCCAGAAAAAGCTCCTGGAAAACATGAATGAAGACATCGTGAAGTCGCTGAGCCAGGGCTACAGTCCCGAGGAACTTGAAGCGGCTTTCTATTTGAGCCTGGAAAAATGGCGCGAGGAAAGACAAGCGGAAGCCAATAAACCCAAAGAGAAGGCCGCCTCCAAAAAAGCCAGCAACGTCATCCGCATCGTCGGCAGCCACGACCTCGCTCTTAATATACTGCTGGACCTGCTGCGGCAGCGGGTGGCAGGCCTCCAGACCCAGGTAACGCACGCCGGCAGCCTGGGGGGCTGATCGCCCTCCAAGAGGACCGGGCGGACCTGGCCGGCACCCACCTGCTGGACGAAGAGACCGGGGAATACAACTATCCTTACGTTAAAAGAATTTTACCGGGTCGTGAGATAGCTATCGTCAACCTTTCCTTCCGCATCCAGGGGCTGATGTACGCCAAGGGAAATCCCAAAAAGATAAAGACCCTGGCAGACTTGAAACGGCCCGGCATTCGTTTCGTCAACCGCCAGAAGGGGTCCGGCACGCGGGTACTGCTCGACCTGCAACTGAAACGGCAGGGGATATCGCCGGCGGAAATCAAGGGATACGACATCGAGCTCGACACGCACCTGGCGGTGGCTTCACAAATCGCCCGCGGCGACGCCGACGCCGGCCTGGGCATCAAAGCGGCGGCACTGAGCTCCGGGCTGGATTTCATACCGATGTTCCGCGAGCGGTACGACCTGGTGATACCGGTAGCCAACTTCCGCAGCCCGCGCCTGGCGCCAATGCTGGCGATAATCAATAGCGACGAGTTTAAGAAAATCGTGGACGGCGTGGGCGGTTACGATACTTCCCAGACCGGCGCCACCAGTTTTCTCTCTTAAGCATGGAGTTTCTCCCGCCTCAAATATTAATAAAGTGACCATCAAGCAGAACGTACAGCAAATCATTGAAGAACTACCCGAAGGCGTGCAACTGGAAGCCGCCACCAAGACCAGGGAACCACGGGAAATCCTCGAAGCCATCGACGCCGGCGTAAAAATAATCGGGGAAAACTACGTGCAGGAAGCGGAAAGGGCGAAACGGGAAATCGGCGGGAAAGCCGAATGGCACTTCATCGGGCACCTGCAGAAGAACAAGGCTAAAAAAGCCGTCGAGATATTCGACATGATAGAGACGGTCGATGCCGCCGACATCGCCGGAGAAATCGATAAAAGGTGCGCCGCGGCCGGCAAGGTAATGCCAGTGTTGATAGAAATCAACAGCGGACGGGAGGCGGGCAAAAGCGGGGTCCAAGCGGAGGACGCCGAGCCACTCATCAGAGAAATGGCAGGGCTAAAGCATATCCGGGTGGAGGGGCTAATGACCATGGGGCCGCTGACCGAGAAGGCGGAAGAGGTACGGCCCTGCTTCGTCGAGACGAAACGAATATTCGAACGAATCAAAGAGCTCAACCTGCCGAACGTCCAAATGAAATACCTTTCGATGGGGATGACTGACTCTTACAAAGTGGCAATAGAGGAGGGAGCCAATATCGTGAGGATAGGGAGCCGGATATTCGGGGAGAGGGGTGTCAAAGCCAACTATCCTGTTCCCTGACAAAAGCTACCAGCTCCGGCGCACGCTCAGCGCAACTTCTCTCCGAAAACTCGGCCATAGTCCTGGCATGCTTTGATGCCCTCTCTTGTTTCTACGTTATCTTCGCTCAGGTTGAAAGGGCCCAGGTCAAACAGCTCCATCCTATTTTCCTTTTGCAGGACACCGAAGATAATCGCGGGCGCATAAGCATCGTGTTTATACGAAACGTCATGCCGGTACGAGCCAAACGCGCCGCCTATTTTACCTTCGAGCTTTGCCTTCAGCGTTAGTGACAGAAAATTTTTCACAGGTTTTGGCAAGTCGAACGAGAACGTGGGGGAACCAAAGATATAGCCGTCATAACCAGCCAAGTCAGTCGCGCTTTTTATGTCCTGTATTTTCTTAACGACAGCCTCCTGCCCGCTAAAACGCACGCCCTCAGCAATATATTGCGCCATCGCTTCTGTTTTGCCAGTCGAGCTAAAATAAACAATGAGAACTTTTTTCATCGAACATACCTCCTAAATACAAATATTATACCCCGGCCCGTTCCTTGACAAATAGCCACAGCTTCGCCAGAATTGAAACGGAAGCGCCAAAAGCAATCGAAGAGGCGGCATGGCAAGAGAAGAACGAGAACAGGCTATCCAGGAAACAAGGCAGATTCTCGAATTATACAAGCGGGAAAGAGCGAGCCTGATACCTATATTGCAGGAAGTCCAGGGAAAGCTCGGCTACCTGCCGCGGGAAGCCATGGAGGAAATCGCCGTTTACCTCGGTATCGCCCCCATCGACGTCTACGGGGTAGCGACATTCTACAACCAGTTCCGGCTCAACCCGCCGGGCAAACATTCCATTAAAGTCTGCCTGGGGACCGCCTGCCACATGAAAGGCGGCTATATTACGCTGGACGCCTGGAAACGCCGGCTGAACATCCAGCCGCGGCAGACGACGCCGGACCGGGAGTTCGACCTGGACACCGTGGCCTGCGTGGGCTGCTGCACGATGGCGCCGGTGACCGTCGTGGATAACAAGCCGGAAGGCAAGGTAGAACCGACCAGAGTGGACGGGATACTGCTCGCCTTCGGGCATGACTATACGAATAAGGAAAAAGGGGGAAAGTGACCGCGATTGACCGGGCGAGAATAAATGCCGCCTTCGATGAGATAAAAAAACGCGTCGCAGCCTACGCGCGGGAGCTAAAGCAAAGTAAAGCGGTGATAATGGTCGGCGCAGCCACGTGCGGCAGAGCGGCGGGCGCTCTAGACGTCATCAAGGCTTTCAAGGAAGAAATTCAGAAGCATAACCTGGATGTACCCGTGATAGAGGTCGGCTGCATCGGGCACTGCTACGCCGAACCCATCGTGATTATCCGCAAGTCGGGCTATCCGCCGATAGCGTACGGGCGCGTCAACGCGGTCATCGCCGAGAGGCTGGTCAACGAATTCATTATTGGAGAGAATCCGTGCCCGGAGTTCATCCTCGGGGCGCTGGAAGCAAGCGATATCCTGCCCAGCTTCCAGGACTTCCCCAGGGCAAAATACGAACGAAAAATCATCCTCAAAAACTGCGGGCAAATCGAGCCTACCAGGATAGAGTCGTATATCGCCGCGGGCGGCTACGGCGCCCTGGCCAAAGCCCTGCAAAAACCACCGCAAGACATCATCGAGGAGGTAAAAAAGTCGGGGCTGAGGGGACGGGGCGGGGCAGGATTCAACACCGGAGAGAAATGGCACGCCTGCCGGGAGGCCGAGGGAGTACCTAAATACATTATTTGTAACGCCGACGAAGGTGACCCGGGGGCGTTCGTCGACCGGGCGATACTCGAAAGCGACCCGCACTCAGTCATCGAAGGGATGATTATCGCGGGATACGCGGTCGGCGCCAACCACGGCTATATCTACGTCCGCGCCGAATACCCGCTAGCGGTAGAGCGACTCGAAATCGCTTTAAAGCAGGCACGGGAGCTAAAGCTCACCGGTAATAAAATACTGGGCAGCGATTTCTCTTTCGACATAACGCTTTTCGAGGGGTCGGGGGCGTTTGTCTGCGGGGAAGAAACGGCGCTGATTGCCTCGCTGGAGGGGGAAGCCGGCATGCCGGAGCACCGCCCGCCCTATCCTTCGGCGGAAGGACTGTTCGGTAAACCGACGGTGGTCAATAACGTTAAGACGCTGGCTTACGTACGCCACATTATTGATAGGGGCGCCGACTGGTTCAGCAAGACCGGAACTGGAGAAAGTCCCGGCACGGCTGCCTTTTCACTCGCGGGAAAGATAGTCAATACGGGGATGGTCGAAGTAACGATGGGGACGACAATACGCCACATCATCTTCGACGCGGGGAGCGGCATACCGGGCGGCAAACGGTTCAAAGCTGTACAGATAGGCGGGCCTTCCGGCGGGTGCCTGCCGGAAGCGGCACTCGATTTACCGGTCGATTTCGACTCCCTCCAAAACGCCGGGGCGATCATGGGGTCGGGGGGAATGATCGTTTGTGATGAGGACGACTGCATGGTGGAGATGGCGCGGTACTTCTTAGAGTTTACGCAGCGGGAGTCCTGCGGCAAGTGCACGTTCTGCCGGCTCGGCACCAAGCAAATGCTGGAGCTGCTCACCGATTTCACCCTCGGTAAAGGCAAGATTAAAGACCTCGAAACGCTGGAAACGCTGGCGAAAGAAGTCAAAGAGGGGTCGCTATGCGGGCTGGGGCGTACGGCGCCCAATCCGATACTCACCACCCTGAGATATTTTAGAAACGAATACGAAGAACATATCATGATGGGCAAATGCCCGGCGCTGATGTGCCAGCACCTCATCGCGTACTACATCCTCCCCGAAAAGTGCGAGAGGTCGTGCGACGCCTGCGTGGGCAGCTGTACGGTGGAAGCCATCAGTCCCAACAAAAAAAGAATCAAGGTCATCGACCAGGAAAAGTGCGTCAAGTGCGGCACCTGCCTGAAATCATGTCCGCCGCAGTATAACGCCATCGTCAAGCTCTCACCGCCGAGCGAGGTGCCGATAAAATGAAGACAGTGACCCTGACCATCGACGGTAAAGAGATAAAGGCCAAAGCAGGGCAAAAACTCCTGTGGGCAGCGCTGGAGAACGGGATTTATATTCCCAACGTGTGCGCCATCAAAGACAAACCGAAGCCCAACGCGTCCTGCCGGCTCTGCTGGGTGGAGGTGGCGGGGAAGGTAAAGCCGGTGACCGCCTGCACAGAAGAAATAGTCGACGGGATGGCGGTGAAGACGAGGGGGGAAAAGGCGCGGGGCTTAACGCGCGCCGGCTTCGACCTGCTGATGGCATCGCATGCGCTGGACTGCGTCCACTGCAACGCCAACGGGGTCTGCGAGCTGCAAAAGATAGCCAAAGTGCTGGGGTGCAGTCTGAAGCCCAGAGACCTGCGCATTCTTTTAAGAGGTCTGCCGATAGACGATAGCAACCCGCTATTTACCTCCGACCCCAACAAATGCATTTTGTGCGGGCGGTGCGTGTGGGAATGTAAAAATCAAAAAGGAAAAGCCATACTGGGGTTTGCGCACCGGGGCTTCGAGAGAAGGCTTACGACGTTTGCGGACGAGCCCGTAGGCAAGGACAGGTGCCTGGACTGCACAGAGTGCATTAAGGTGTGCCCGACAGGGGCGCTGACATTGAAGTAAGAAAAATCTCTTCTAGCTCACCCCCTGACCCCTCTCAAACAGGATGATTAACCGTATTCGTATCATATTTTGTTTGAGAGGGGGAAATAATAATGAGAGGGGTCTGCGCCCCCTCTCAGCGAGATTACTCCCTGTGGAAGTCGAGAAACTAAGGGATAAGCCGAGAATGAAACGAGGGCGGGTCGGGTGGGATAGATGACAACCGAGGGGCGGAGAAAAGGGGCTGGATTCCCGCTTTCGCGGGAATGACCCGCCTGCGCCAAGGCTACGGCGGGCAGGCAGGTTAATGATAGGGGGAGGGTTGGGGGAAAAACGGATTCTCACGTCGTCCCGAGGTAATCGGGACTCCTCAGAATGACAGATGCATTATATCTAAGAGCGATAGCGGGGGGACTTGGGGCGGGAAGACGGCGAACGCTTCTGGCCGGGGCGGCGCTCATTGCGATAATCCGGCGCCATGATATTAAAGGTCACGCTCATCTGGCGGTCGACGAGGCGCGAACTAATGGAGCTATCCACCTCCGTCATAATCTCATCAAGGGAAAGACGGGTGGTGATAACGGTGGGGAGGCGGCTGTTATAGCGGTAATTGATCAGCTGGTAGAGCTTTTCCTTGACCCAGGGATTAGTGGACTGCTCGCCGAAATCGTCGAGGACTAAAAGCGGGGCGGTCTTCACGCTTTCAAAAAGCTGGTCGTAGGAGACCTTGCTATCCGGGCTGAACGCCGCGCGGAGGTGGTCGAGAAAGTCCGGCACAACCACGAAAAGGGCTGGCTTGCCGATTTCATAGCGGTGGTTAACGATAGCGGCCGCCAGGTGGGTCTTGCCGCTGCCGGTCTCGCCCATAAAGACCAGCCAGCCTTCCGGGTTCTTGGCAAAATCAAAAGCCAGGCGATAGGCAGCGTCCATGTTGTCCTGCTGCTCCACGGACAAATCGGTGCGGCGCTTGTAGTTGACAAAGGTCATGTTCTTCTGGAGCTCGAACTCCGGCGTCCAGCTATAGACAGAGGTCGGCGACGCCTCTTCAAGGACATAAACTTGGCAGAGACGAGAATCGGTCAGACGGGTGCGCATCCGGTCATCCATCTGCTCCAGAGGCGTGATAGTGACGATGACCGTGGGCAGCTCGCTGTTAAACCGGGAATTTAAAAGCTGGTCGAGCTTCTCTTTCGCCCAGGGCGTGGCGGACTGCACGCCGAGGTCATCCAGCACGAGCAAAGGGGCGCTTTTGACCTGGTCGAAGAACTCATCGTACGGCGTCCCGCTATCAGTACCGAAAGAAGCGCGAATGCGGTCGAGGAGGTCGGGGGCGGTGATATAGAAAGCCGGCTGGCCCAAACGGACGCGCTCGTTAACGATAGCGGCGGCCAGATGGGTCTTGCCCGAGCCGGAGGGGCCGCTAAAAACCAGCCAGCCTTTGGGTTCGGCGGCGAAGGCTTTAGCCGCCTTATAAGCGCGGCCGAACTGCTCCTGGGCGCGGCGGTTGCCGCTCCGGCCTTCCGGGATGAGATTTTCAAACGTGAAGCGGGCCAGAGAGCCCAGATTGCTGTACTGCCTTAAGCGTGCCTGGAGCTCTTTATCCAGCTCGCTCTTAACGCAGCGGCAGGGAACGACCCGACTATAATCCGGCTGTCCCGAAGGCAAACGGGGATGAACGACGCGGGCGCCTTTACAGACGGGGCAATCCGAACCCGCGACGGGAGTGTCATCAGCGGCGGACCATGTGTCCGTATTTTCCTTTGATGAACCGGTCAGGGTCTGTTTTTTGAGAATCTCGCTGATATGTTCCATCACCACGACCTTCCACCGACCAATTTTCTAAAATCTTGTTAATATATCTAATATTTCTCTTGTTATGTAAAACCGCCTCTTTAATCGCATCACGAATCCAATCTTGCGGATAAACCCTTTCCGCATCACGGAGCTCATCAGCAATCATGGGGGTCAGCATGCCGATATTCTGCTCGTAAAGGGTGAAGATATCCGGCAGCGGTTCGGCGGGGGCGGGGATACCGGGGGAAACTTTAAGCCCGGGCAGCGTGAGCTCACCAGCGTCGATTTTGGCGACCGCCTGGCGGCTGGCGTCATCATTAAGAAAAAAGATTTCTTCCGAAGCCCCGTCTTTTTCGACCGCCCTGACTAATAACGTGCCTCTGGCCACCGCTTTTTTCAAAGAGTCGCGCAACGACTCCTCAGAGCCCTGTAGACTCTGCACCAGTCCGGCATTCGCCAGCAATTCATTAAAGCCGATAAAGCGCGGATAGCCCTTCTTGCGGTAAAGCGCCGCTATGACGTGAAGGGTCGTCTTCAACTCCGCCATATCGTCAATACCGGGCAGTAGGCTGCTGAAAAAGACGTTAGGGATGGAGGTAAACTCCACCCGGCCGGAAGGGAAACCCGCGAACTCTTTCATAGCAGCGGCAGCTCCGCAGTGCCGATACTTTCGAACCGGGCGAGGTTCTGGCGGAAGCGCATCTTAACGCGGCCGGTGGGACCGTTGCGGTGCTTGGCAATAATGACATCGGCTTCTTCACGCGGGTACTCCCGGTCGGGGTGGGCGGCAATCCACTCCTCTTCGCTCTTGTAATAATATTCATCGCGGTAGATAAAGATGACGACATCGGCATCCTGCTCGATGCTGCCCGATTCACGGAGGTCGGAAAGCTGCGGCTCGTGGGAAGCGCGCCACTCCACGGCGCGGCTGAGCTGGGATACCGCGAGCACCGGGGCATTAATTTCACGGGCCAATGCCTTGAGCGCCCGGGAGATATAGCTGATTTCCTGCACGCGGTTTTCGCCGCGGCCGGAGCTTTCCCCCGACATCAACTGGAGATAATCCAGGATAATCAAATCGATGCCGTGCTCGTAGTTGAGGCGGAGGGCCTTGCTGCGCATCTCCGCCATGCGAATCATCGGGGTATCATCAATGTAAATAGAGGCTTCCGAAAGGACGCCGGTAGCCTCCATGACTTTACGCTCTTCGTCCTCGGTCTTGTGCTCGCCGAAACGGATGCGGCGGGAATTTACGCCCGACTCCGAAGAGACTAAACGCGTCACCAGGGCATCGCGGCCCATTTCCAGGGAGAATAAAGCGACACAGGCGCGGCGCTCGACGGCGGCGTTACGGGCGATATTCAGAGCCAGGCTGGTCTTGCCCATGGAAGGCCGACCGGCGACGATAATAAGGTCGGAACGCTGGAACCCGAGGAGGTATTCATCCAGACCGGCGAAACCGGAGAGGACAAAAGGCAAACGTTCGGGCTGCGCGCCGGTGGCGGCCGGAGCGACCTCAAAATACTTATCCAGCACCTGCCGGATGTGGGTAAGGTCGCCGGAGCCCTGGCCGCGGCGCAGTTTAAATAAAATGCTCTCCGCATTCGCCAGGCTCTCCTCGACGTCCGGTCCGGACTCATAACCGATGGCGGAAATGCGGCCGCCGGCGATAATCATCTGGCGCATGACGGAAAGTCGATAAACGATGCGGGCATAATGGACGATATCCAGGGAGGTGGGGACGATAGATACCAGGTAGCTGAGACGGGCGGCGCCGCCGCAGGCTTCCAACCGACCGCGGCGGGAAAGCTCCTGGGCCAGCGTCACCTGGTTGATAGCCTCGTCACGCTGGTAAAGCGAGAGGCAGGACTCAAACAACTGCTGGTTCTGCTCGAAGTAGAAATCAGACGGCTGGAGAAAATCCGCAATCTGGAAGATAGACGAGCCGTCAATCAGCAGCGAACCGATGACCGCTTCCTCGGCGTCATTATCGTTGGGCGGCAACCTGACGTCATTCACCGGTTACGACTCCTTCTTTTCCTCCACAGCTTCGGCCTTTTTAGCTTTAGCGCGGGGCTTCCTTTCTTTTTTCTCCGCGGCGGGGGCTGCCTCAGCCGCCGGTTTTTCTTCTTTTTCCGGTTCCGGCGCGACTTCTTTTTCCGCCCTGGGCTTTCTGGCTTTCTTTTCCTTCGGGGGTTTTTCTTCCTTTATCGCTTCCGCGGGTTTTTCCGCCTTCTTTGCTTTAGGCGGCTTCTCTTTCTTTTCCTTCTTCTCTTTCTTCTCGGGTTTTTCCGGTTTGGCTTCAGCCTTTTCCGCCTTAGCTTCAGCCTTTTCCGCTTTCTTGACCGGCTTTTCCTCAACCGCCTCCTCCGAGATGACATTGACTTTAATGACGGCGGAAATTTCATGAGCCAGCCGGATGGTAATATCGTGAGCGCCGGCCGTTTTAATGGGCTCAGGCAGCTCGATTTTTTTCTTATCAATTTCGCGGCCGACGGCCTTGCTCAAAGCCTCGGCGATATCCGCGCCGGTGATGGAGCCGTAAAGCTTATCGTTTTCGCCGACCTTGGCTCTCAAAGTGACCTGGATGCCCTCTATCTTCTTCGCCAGCTCGGCCATTTCCGCTTCTTCCAGCGCCCGCTGCTTGACTTTCTTCTTAAGCTGGGCATCGATGGCGGCCGCCGCCTGAGAATCCGCCAGGACGGCCAGCTTGCGGGGGAAGAGGTAGTTGCGGGCATAACCATCGGCGACCACCTTGCTCTGGCCTACCCTCCCGACGTTTGGGACATCTTCGATAAAAATAACCTTCACAACGTTACTCCTTTTATTGATGACAAGATATTATCACCCAACCATAAAGAAACGTCAAATATTCCCGGCCTATCAAAGCCCCGATAACAGGAAAAAATATTTAGTCGCTGATATACTTGCCCGCGTTAACCGCCGCCACCGCGCCATCGCCGGCGGCCGCGATGGTCTGACGGATAGAGCCGCTCCGGATATCACCGGCGGCAAAAACGCCGGGAACGCTCGTCTCCATTTTATCATTTACAATAATGGCGCCGACGGCGTCTAAAGCCAGGACGCCCTTGAGATAACCGGTGGCGGGCTGCGAGCCCACATTCACAAAAACACCGTCGACGTTTAGTACCGAGTCTGTATTTGTCTTTAAATTACGAACACGGATTTTATTCACAAAGGTATTGCCCATCACAGCCGTGACGGCGGTATCCCAGATAAACTCGATTTTCTTTTCGGCAAAAGCCTTTTCCTGGACAACCTTGGTGGCGCGCAGCTCGTTGCGGCGGTGGACGACGAAAATTTTCGAGGCGAACTTGGTAAGCTCCAAAGCTTCCGTGACGGCGGCATTGCCACCGCCGATGACCGCCACCACTTTATCCCGGAAGAAAGCGCCATCACAGGTAGCGCAGTAGGAAACGCCCTTGCCGATATATGCCGCCTCGCCGGGAACGCCCAGTTTCTGGCGCTCCGAACCGCCGGCGATGATGACCGCCCGGGCGGAAAAATCCCCCTCAGATGTTTTAATAACCTTATCTCTGCCTTCAATGGTAACGCCAGTAACCTCGGCGGAAACGGTCTCCAGTCCGAACTTGGTCGCCTGTTGCTGCATCGCCTGAGTCAAATCAATGCCGCTGAGGCCATCGACAAAGCCGGGGTAGTTTTCCACCAAACTGGCGTTAATAATCATACCGCCGACGGCCCCCTTTTCAATCAGCACGGTCTTCAGGCGGGAGCGGGAGGTATAGATACCGGCGCTGAGGCCGGCTGGCCCACCGCCGATAATCACGACATCGTATTTTTTTACGGAATTCATGATAGAGCCTGGTCTAGGTTCTTCTTCAACTCGGACTTGGGGCGATAGCCGACGATGTTGGACACCGGCGCGCCATTTTTAAAGAGAATGAGCGTGGGTATGCTCATCACGCCAAACTTGGAGGCGACCCTGGGATTATTATCGACGTTGAGCTTAAAAAAGTCGACCTTATCAACATACTCAACGGCAAGCTCGTCGACGATGGGCGCTACCATGCGGCAGGGTCCGCACCAGGGTGCCCAGAAATCGACCAGCACCGGCTTTTTGGCTTTTAAAACAGTCTCATCGAACCTGGCTTCTTCAATCTCAACCGGCTTGCTCATAATGCTCCTCTCTATATTTTACCATGATGCCGCGTTCCACCGTTTCTTTCGCCAGACCGATGGCGTTTTTAATCGCCCGGGCCTGGCTACGCCCGTGAGCGATAATGACATTGCCGTTAACGCCGAGAAGGCAGGCGCCCCCGTACTCCGTATAGTCCATTTTCTTAATCCAGGCCGTCAGGCCGATATCGCGGAGCAGCTGGCGGCCCTGTAGGCGGGAGGCGCTGGAAAAGACGCGCCCGATTTGCCGCACGGAAACGAGATAATTATCCTGGTAGCCCTCGATGGTCTTGAGGACGATATTGCCGGTGAAGCCATCGGTGACAACGATATCGGCGGTTTTTTTCACGATATCGTGTCCCTCGATATTGCCAATGAAATTGATATCGGGGGCGTTTTTCAAAAGGGGGTAAGTCTCCACCGCCAGGCGGTTGCCCTTGCCCTCTTCAGCGCCGTTACAGAGCAGACCGACACGGGGTCGCTCGATACCGAGGATGTTTTTACTGTAAACAGAGCCCAGGCGGGCGAACTCCAGCAGGTGCTCCGGACGGCAATCGGCGTTAGCACCGGCATCCACCAGCAGCGCCGGCTTGGTCGGCAGGGGGTCGAGGAAACAGCCGATGGCGGGTCGGCTGACCCCCTCCATTTTGCCGAGGTTCAGCAACGCCCCTCCCACCACCGCCCCGGTATTGCCTGCCGAAACAAAAGCCTGGACCTCGCCGCTTTTGAGCAGATTGATACCGACCACAATCGATGAATCCGGTTTGCTCTGAATCGCCTTCATGGGGTGCTCGTTAAAATCAATCACCTGGGTGGCATCAACGATGGTCAGACCGAAATCGACCGGAGACTTTTCCGCCAGCTTGCGCAGGACATTCTGACGGCCGACCAGAACAATTTCCACGCCGAACTCGCGAACAGCCTTGATGGCCCCTTTGACCATCTCATGCGGGGCGTAATCGCCGCCGGCGGCATCCACAGCAATTTTCATATTTTCAGTTATACTCCCTGCCCGATGATTTTACCTTCCCACATGTCGCACTGTCCACCCCAGCCCGCCACGACGCGGCCGTCCTCGGCAATGCGGACAATTTCACACGAGGTGGGACAGACATGACAGATAAAAGAAGACGTTTGAAATGCAATATCACTGACGCCGAAGCCCTTGAAACGCCCCGGACCGCCCGGGGCCTGCTCATGCACCAGCAAAGCTGCGCCGATTGCCCCCATGACCTCATGGTGTTCCGGGACGATGATATCCATTTTAAGCTCGTTCCTAAAGGCGCGGATAATACCCGCGTTAAAAGCCACCCCTCCCTGAAAGACTAAAGGCGGCCGGATATCCTTGCCGGAACCGACATCACCAAGAAAGTTGCGCACTAAAGCCCGGCAGAGGCCGTAGATAATATCGTCAACGCGGTGGCCGGTCTGCTGCTTGTGCACCATATCCGACTCGGCGAAGACGGTACAGCGGCCGGAAATGCGCACGGAGTCCGAACCGAGCAGCGCCCGGCAGGAAAACTCTTCGATATTCATTTTAAGTCGGGCGGCCTGGTGGTCGAGAAAGCTGCCGGTGCCGGCGGCGCAGACAGTGTTCAGTCCGAAATCAGTCACCATGCCGTCGCGAATAATAATAATTTTACTATCCTGCCCGCCGATTTCGATGACCGTTTGCACGTCCGGGACATAATGAACGGCCGCGACAGCCTGGCAGGTGATTTCGTTCTTAACGAGGTCAGCGCCGACGACCGCCCCGGCGAGATAGCGTGCGCTCCCGGTGGCGGCCACACCTTTAATTTCAGCGCCCGGCGGCATTTTACGAGAGATTTGCTTAAGCCCCTGCTGGACCATCGCCAACGGCTCACCGCCGGTGGGAAAATAGAGGCTGGCGATTAAATTATCCGCTTCGTCCAGCAAGGCGAACTTGGTGGTGACCGCGCCGACGTCGATACCCAGATAGAGTTGCATAGTTTTTCCCTGATTTATCACCCAAAATATTATTCCCCGATTCTGACCTACCACCTACCCCCTCCCTTGAAAGGGAGGGGGAGGATATTTAGAAGAGGGGCTTCGCCCCTCTTAGACGCCCCTTACATACAGTGATTTAGCCCTTTTAAACACCCCTGAGAGTCATTTATTTTTAAGGAACTCCCCCCGGACCTTCTCCATCGTTTCCGGGCTGGAAAGGAGGTCGATCGCGGTCATCGCCATAGCTTTAGCCGCATCTAACATAGTACGTAAAGCACTTTCCGTAGCCGCGGCCTTAGCAAACGGCGGGGTGTGTATTGTCACGCCGTCCGGGGCAATAGCTATCATCGGTTGAATGGCCGGCAACAACTGGCTTACGTTGCCGACATCGGTGCTGAAGCTCATCGTGGTATTGTCTCCCAGATTTACCGGATGACCCAGCGACCGTATATTCTCGTGGAAAAGCCGGGCGAGAGCCACGTTGCTGACCATGGCCGCATAACGCTCGCCCCAGCTATATTTAAGCCTGGCGCCGGTAGCCCTGGCCGCCCCGGCAAAGCAATCGATGACCCTCTTTTTCAGGGCATCGAGGCGGACATCGTCCTCGGCGCGGACGATAAACGTGGCGGCGGTATGGGCCGGCACGATATTGGCCGCTTCACCGCCGTCGGTGATAACGCCGCTGATGCGCTCTTTAGCCCCGATGTGCTGCCGGAGGGAATTAACGGCATTGAAGGACTGAATCATCGCCTCCAGGGCATTGATACCCAGCTCCGGCGCCGCGGCGGCATGGGCCGCCAGTCCTTTGAACTCCACCTTGAGAGTCTCACAGGCCAGAGTGCTCATGAGCACGCGGTCGCCGCCGCCGGGGTGGGCAATCATTGCCACATCAACGTCGGCAAAGGCGCCGGCCGCACACATGATAGACTTGCCGCCATACAGCTCCTCGCCGGGCGTGCCGAAGACGGCAACCGTGCCGCCCAGCGCGTCCACCGCCTTCCGGGAAGCCAGCCCGGCAGCTACGGCGCTGGTAGCGATAAGGTTATGGCCGCAGGCATGCCCTATTTTGGGCAGGGCGTCGTACTCGGCGAGGAAAGCGATGACGGGCTTGCCTTTTCCATGTGTAGCACGGAAAGCCGTCGGCAGTTTACAGATGCCCTTCTCGACGGCAAAGCTCTTTCGTTGGAGAAAGTCGACCAGTAAAGCAGCCGACCGGCGCTCCTCGAAAGCCACCTCGGGGTTATCATGCAACTGACGGCTGAGGCCAGCTACCTGCGGGTAAAGGGCATCGATATCAGCGATAACGGCGGACTTTAATCCAGCAATATCCAAGCTAACACTCCCGGAACATCAAGGCGTAGACATCACCTAAATGACACTGTCAAGATTAATAGTACGGCTGCGGCTAAAGCCGGCTTTTTTAAAATACGCCATCATTTTGGCGTCGTTTTGGGGCACGAGCGCCCGCACCGTTTTAATACCGGCGGCCTTACAATTGCTTTTTAAAGTATTAATCAGCAAAGAGCCGATACCCTGTCCATGATATTCAGGGTTGACGGCGATAAAGAACATCACCGCCACGCCGGTCATGGGCAGGCCGGCATAAATCAGCCGCGCCAGAAGAAAGCCCGCCAGATGGCCTTCATACTCGGCGATAAGACTGAGGTCGAAACGACCGCCCATCTGGGAAGCCAGAATGTCCTTCCCCGGCACCTCCGTCCACCAGATATTAAGGGTCGAGACAATATCACTGCTCACCATGGGTCTAATTTTTACCGTGTCCAGTTCTACAGGTTTCATATTGGCCACCTCCCCGATAAATTCGCTTTTCGGAATCAGGGCACAATAACCATTATAACCCTTCGGACGGGGGATTTTCTAGGCGAGGAGCCAGCAGTAAAATTTACTTACGGGCGATATTATGTTATAATTCTGGCGTAAATAGACACATAAAATAAGTGGAGAAGACGAATTTGGACAAAGAGAAAAAGACGGAAACTATCAGCAATTACAAGACTAAAGAAGGCGATACCGGCAGCACCGAAGTGCAGGTAGCGCTGCTGACCGACCGAATCCAACAACTGACGGCGCACATGGCCGCCAACCGGAAAGACCACCACACTCAGCGGGGACTGCTCAAACTCGTGGGGCAGAGGCGAAGGCTCTTAGCCTATCTCAGCCGGGAGGACGTGGGGCGATACAATAATTTAATCAAGAGGCTGGGACTGCGCAAGTAGAGCCTTTTGGATGGAAGGAAGAGTTTTTTGGACACACAAACTTTCCGCAGCAACATCGGCGGACGCGATTTATTCATTGAAACAGGCAAACTGGCACAGCAGGCGGACGCGGCAGTAACGGTACGCTACGGCGATACAGTCGTCCTGGTAACCGTCTGCTTCAACCGGGAGGCGAGGGAGGGAGTGGACTTCCTGCCCCTGACCATCGACTACGAGGAACGACTTTACGCCGCCGGTAAAATACCGGGAGGCTTTATACGGCGGGAGGGGCGCCCCAGCGAGGCGGCCATCCTGGCCTGCCGGCAGACCGACCGGCCGATAAGGCCGCTCCTGCCTAAGAACTGGCACAGCGAGATACAGATAATCACCACGGTCTTTTCCGCCGACCAGGAAAACGACCCGGACATACTTTCGGTCATCGGGTCCAGCGCGTGCCTGGCCATCTCCGAGATACCCTTCGAGGGGCCGGTAGGCGCCGTGCATGTCGGCTATATCAACGGTGAACTCGTGCTGAACCCGAAAATGGCCCAAATGGACGAGAGCCTGCTCGACCTCGTCGTCGTCAGCACTAGAGACAAGGTCATCATGGTGGAAGCGGGGGCCAAAGAGGTCTCCGAGGAAATCGTCCTCAAGGGCGTAAAATTCGGCCACGAAGCCAACCAGTCCATCATACAGTTGCAGGAGACAGCTCCGGGAGGCGGTCGGCCAAACCAAGCTGCCCGTGCCCGCCGAGACCTTAAACCCCGAGGTTGTCGCGGCACTATCCAAGCTGGTCGACGACAAGCTGGAAGGCGTATTAAGACAGGCAGATAAAGACCTGCGCGAAGTCAAACTGAACGCGCTAATCGAAGAAAGCAGCCGGCAACTCGGCGAGACCTACCCCGCCAAAGACATCATCGCGGCCATCGACGCCAAGGTCAAAGCCGAGGTCAGGGCGGGGATACTCGACAAAGGGCAGCGGCTGGGAGGGCGTGGACTCAAAGAAATCCGCCCCATCACCTGCGAGGTAGGGATATTGCCCCGCACGCACGGCTCCGGACTGTTCACCCGGGGGCAGACACAGGTACTGACGATAACCACCCTGGGCTCAACCCGCAAGGAGCAAATGCTCGACGGGCTGGGGCTGGAGGAAAGCAAGCGATTCATCCACCACTATAACTTCCCGGGGTTCTCCACGGGAGAAGTCCGGCGAGTCGGCTCGCCGGGGCGGCGCGAAATAGGACATGGCGCCCTGGCCGAACGGGCGCTACAGGCGGTATTACCGAGCGTCGAGGACTTCCCCTATACCATACGACTGGTCTCGGAGGTATTGAGCTCCAGCGGCAGTACCTCGATGGCCAGCGTCTGCGCCGGCAGCATGTCCCTAATGGACGCCGGCATACCGATGAAGAAAGCCGTGGCGGGCATCGCCATGGGGCTGATTACCGGCAGCGATAGCCGGTACGCCGTGCTGACGGACATCGAAGGGATAGAGGACTTCGACGGGGACATGGACTTCAAAATCGCGGGCACGAAAGACGGCATCACGGCGATACAGATGGACACCAAACTCAAGGGCATCAGCCTGGAGATAGTGGAAAAGACCCTAACTCAGGGACGCGAAGGCCGCATGTTCATCCTGGATAAAATGAACCAGGCCATCAGCGCCAGTCGGGCGGATGTCAGCAAATACGCGCCGCGCATGACCAAGATAAAGATAGACCCGGGCAAGATAGGGGCGGTCATAGGGACAGGCGGCAAGACCATCAGGTCCATCATCGAGGAGACCAAGACGACCATCGACGTCAGCGACGACGGCACGGTGGTCATCGGCTCTTCGGATGCGGAAGCAACCCAGAAAGCTATTGCTATCATCGAGGGTCTGACGAGGGAAGCGAAAGTGGGCGACATCTTCACCGGCAAAGTCAGCCGCATCCTGAACTTCGGCGCGATGGTGGAAATACTACCCGGTAAAGAGGGACTTGTTCACATCAGCGAGCTGGCCGAACGCCGTATCGACAGGGTTGAAGATGAGGTAAAAATCGGCGACGAGGTTACCGTCAAGGTAATCAATATCGATGACATGGGGCGGGTAAACCTTTCCCGCCGGGCGCTCTTTGAAAAGGAATCCCCAGGCGCCGAGACCAAAGGAGAAGACCAGCCCACCGCGGACTACCCGTTCCGGAAGAGCAGCACCGGCGGTGCCCCGGGATTCCGGGACAAGCCGCGCTTCGGCGGCGGCGACCGTCCGCCGAGGTCAAACCGGGGGCCTTCACGGCCTCCCTACAAGCGCAGCTAAATCTCCACTTTCCTTTTGAGGTATTCGACTATGGAACAAATCAGGGTATTAGTCCATGGGGCGGCCGGCAGGGTGGGGCAAGAGGTGGTCAGAGCGGTCTGCCAGGAGCCGGAAATGGTGCTGGCGGGGGCGGTCGACGTTAAAGCCACGGCAGACACAATAACCCTGCCTGACGGAACGACGGCGCCCTTCGGTACCAGCCTGACGGACATCATCGAAAGCTGCGAGCCGGACGTCATGGTGGATTTCACCACCGCCAAGGCTTCCCTGCCGGCGGTGCGCATCGCCGCCAGGAAAAACGTCAACATGGTCATCGGCACCACCGGCTTTGCCTCGCCGGAACTCGACGAGATGAAAAGGCTCGCCGAAGCTAACGAAATCGGCATCGTCGCGGCGCCCAACTTCGCCCTCGGGGCCGTCCTGATGATGCACCTGGCCAAGATAGCCGGCAAGTTCATGAACCATGCCGAAATTATCGAACTGCACCACGATAAAAAGCTGGACGCTCCCTCGGGGACAGCGTTATTGACCGCCAAAGCCATGGCGGAGGCGCGGGGCAAAGCGTTCCTACCGCCGGCGGCACAAGATAATAAATTCATACCCCCGACAAGTCGCGGCCAAGGCGCGGAAGGAATACAAATCCACAGCGTACGACTGCCCGGGCTGATGGCACACCAGGAGGTCATTTTCGGGGCGGCGGGGCAGACGCTGAGCATCCGGCACGATACCATCAACCGGGAATGCTACATGCCCGGGGTGATACTGGCCATCAAAGCGGTAGTAAAGCAAAAGGGATTCATCTACGGCCTGGACAAACTACTGGGATTATAGGCAAGCAGCCGGGGTCGGTGAGAGAAACAGTGAAGGACTATCGCGTAGCCATCGTCGGCGCGACGGGACTGGTCGGGCAGGAATTCGTCAAGATACTGCGGGAACGGCAATTCCCCACGGCTTCATTACGGCTCATGGCCTCAGACAGGTCGGTGGGTAGAAAGATGCCGGCCGGCGATAAAGAAATTGAGGTCGAAGAAACCACCCCGGAGTCCTTCGAAGACATCGACATCGCCCTGTTTTCCGCCGGAACGGAGCAGAGCAAACATTTCGCACCGCATCGCCGCCAGAGTCGGGCGCGGTGGTCATCGACAACAGCTCGGCATGGCGGATGGAAAAGGGCGTGCCGCTGGTCGTGCCGGAGGTCAACCCCAACGATATCAAGCACCACAAAGGAATCATCGCCAACCCCAACTGCTCGACGATACAAATGGTCGTGGCGTTTTACCCGCTGCACAAAGTCAACCCCATCAAACGCATCATCGCGGATACTTACCAGTCCGTATCCGGGGTGGGGGGAATCGGGGCACTGGAAGAACTCAAACTACAGGTCAGGCAGGTGCTGGAGGGGGAGGTCACTACGCCCCACGTATTCCCCCACCAGATAGCCTTCAACGTACTGCCGGAAATCGACGTGTTCCGGGACGACGGCTATACCAAAGAGGAATGGAAAATGCGCGAAGAGACCCGGAAGATAATGCACGCCGACGGCATCATGATATCCGCCACCTGCGTACGGGTGCCGGTGCTGATAGGTCACGCGGTGGCGGTCCACGTAGAGTTTTCCCAGCCGATGCTGCCGGACGAAGCACTAAAAATTCTATCGCGGGCGCCGGGGATAAAAGTGCTGGACGACACCTCCATCAGCCTTTACCCTCAGCCGTGGTCGGCAGCCGGTTCCGACGAGGTATTCGTGGGGCGTATAAGGAAAGACGCCTCGCACCCTAAAGGGCTGGCGATGTGGATTTGCGCCGATAACCTGCGTAAGGGGGCGGCGCTCAACGCCATCCAGATTGCCGAGGAAATGATAAAAAGGGACTGGGTAAAACCGGAAGGAGACCGACGATGAAAAAAACGCTGGGGCGATGTTTAACGGCGATGGTAACGCCTTTTAAAGAAGACGGGGAAGTTGACTACGCGGAGACCAAAAAGCTGGCTAAAGCCCTGCTCAATTCCGGCAACGACGGGCTGGTACTGGCGGCCACGACCGGAGAAGCCCCGACGTTGAGCTGGGACGAAGAGATGCGCATTTTCACCGAAGTCAAAGCGGCGGTGGGCGATAAACCGACACTCGTGGCATACACCGGCAGCAACAGCACTAAAGAGGCCGTGGAAGCCACGGAAAAAGCGGAGAAAATAGGGGTGGACGCCTGCCTTTCCGTCGTGCCTTATTATAATAAGCCCAACCAGGAAGGGATTTACCAGCATTTCAAAGCGGTGGCCGAATGCACGAGCCTGCCGATTATCATGTATAACATACCCAGCCGGGTAGTCGTGGAAATGTCCTGGGAGACCATCGCCAGACTGAGCCAGTTTAAAAACATCGTGGGAGTCAAAGAAGCCAGCGGCAAGATGGAGCTGGTAGCCCAGACCATCAGCAACGCCAAGGAAGGGTTTTACGTCTGGAGCGGGAACGATAACGACACCTTCCCCATCATGGCGATGGGGGGCTACGGAGTCATGGGGGTGACGACCCATTTGACCGGCAAGCAGTACAAGCGCATGATCGACCTGATACTCTCCGACAAGATTAAAGAAGCCGCGGATATTCACCGCAAGCTGGTGCCGCTGGTCAACGCCATGTTTTCCATACCGAGTCCGGCGCCGATAAAATATGCCCTGAACTATCTGGGCTTTAAAGTGGGCAAACCGCGCCTGCCGCTGGTACCGCCGACGGAAAAAGAAGCCGAAAAGATAATCGCGGAGCTCAAAAAGCAAACAATCGATTTGAAAGCATAGGAATGAATAACCTCACCCCCTATGTCCCCCTCTCCTTACGAGGCAGGATGAAGGAGAGGGGGGAAAATTTAGGAGGAGGGGCTGACGCCCCTCTTAGACGCACCGAATAAAGAGGTAATAGTCAAGTGAATGCCAGAATAAAGAAAACATTGTTGGCGATATTATCAATTGCTACTCTATTGCTGCCGCTAGTTTTTAATAGTTGCGGTTCGCCGAAGACCGAGGGATTTGCCATTTACCTGACCAGAGACGATGTACCCGTTGCCCAGATGTCGTTAGATATGGCCATTGCCGATGAGTCAATCATCGCTACTAAGGATATTATTACTTACTATAAAGATACACATGAAATAGAACTCACGGACGCCGCTTACGAACGGGTCAAGCAGATAAATGTATCAACATCCGGCACAAGTTTTATAGTTTGCCTGGATAAAAAACCCGTATACTGGGGGGCGTTCTGGTTGGCCATGACATCGATACAATTTAAGGGCGCAACTATTTTCGTGCAACCGACGCTCCATATATCACAACTTACGGGAAAGATAATCCAAATCTGGTGGACCGGCGATACCTCGAGCCAGTCCCAAGATAAAGACCCGAGGTCAAATCCGGATGATAATGCAAGTCGTTAAAGAAAGCGGGCAAACTGAAATAAACGAAAATGGAAATTACCCTCTGCACGAAGTCGGACTTCGACCAGATTATCACGGACATCACGGACTTCTGGGGCAGTGAACGTACGAAAAGCCTGCATAATCCCGTCCTCCTTTACGAGTTCGGCAACTCGGCATTCGTCGCTAAAGAAGGCGATAAGGTGGTGGGGTACCTCTTCGGGTTCATCTCCCAGACAGAACCGGTGGGGTATGTAAAGTTCATCGGGGTGAGGCAGTCGTACCAGAAAAGAGGTATAGGGCGGCGACTTTACGAACGCTTCGCCCAATTTGCCAAGATAAAAGGCTGCCGGGAACTTAAAGCTATCACTTCCCCCTCCAACAAAATCTCCATAGCCTTTCACAAAAGCATCGGCATGAAATTACTGGGGGAACCGAATGAAGAAGGCGTGCCGGTGGTCAGGGACTACAGCGGGCCGGGCGTAGATAGAGTAGTGTTCAGGAAGAAGATTTAAAATTAAATCTGGCGTATTTAAGATAGATTTCTTGACAAGCTTAAATTCGAGAGTTAATATTAAGCATATTAATGGAAACTAATATATGACCAAAAAAACAGTTGCCCGAAGAAAAATCCAGGAACAGGCAGCTTTATTTAAGGCCATGGCCGACCCTACCCGCCTCAAACTGTTGAGGCTGCTTTCCCGGCAGAGCATGCCCGATGCATTATGTGTCAACGCTCTGGCCGGACTTCTCGGGGTTACTCAATCAGCAATATCCCAGCACCTGCGCATCTTAAAAAATATTGGCCTCGTCAACGGGGAGAGGCGGGGTTACCATGTTCACTATTCCATAAACCGCCAGGCTTTGAGGAGTTGTCAAAAGCTTATGGCGGCGGCATTAACCATAGCCGAGTAAAACTCAAAACAGCCGCAGGCCCCTCGTAAAGGTAACTTATATAAGTATATTAGCAAATGCTTAATATATAACGAACCATAGCGATTGAACGAGCTAAACCCCCGATAAACGGTGGAATTATTCCTCAACTAATTTGACAAACTTTCATTATCGAAGTATATTAGTAATTAAGTAGTTACTAATATATAAGGAGTTAAAATGAAAAATAATGAATGTGGGTGCGGGTGTCACTTACACCAAGGTGTTTCAAGAGAATCACATCATGCCGAAGGTGATTGCTGTTCCTCAGGTTATACACACCGTCGTTTTTATTCCAAAGAGGAGACTATCAATCAACTCCAGGAGTATCTCCAGCAGCTTCAATCAGAAGTAAAAGGTGTAGAAGAGTACCTTAGCCAGCTTAAAAAGAAATAAAACAATAGATAATACGCTTAAAAATTAGTTTGAATCCCCGGGTTTCTGTCAACTCTGGCTATATGGCTATTTACTCAGAGTTAAAAAACCGACTTTCTCACGATAGTCTGGTCGCGTCGCTGTCCCACCGATATCAGGCTGGCCGGGCAGCCGATAAGCTCTTCAAGTTGCTGGATATATTTGCGGGCGTTTACCGGCAGGTCTTTAAAGAGACGGATACCGTCAGTGGGCTTTTGCCAACCCGGCATTTCCTCATAGACGGGACGACATTTCTCCAGCACGGTAACACTCGCCGGGAAGTCGTTAATCGTCCGCCCGTCAACTTGATAGCCGGTGCAGATTTTCAACTGCGGCAGGATATCAAGGATGTCCAGCCGGGTAACGGCTATCGAGTCGAAGCCGTTGATACGGGCGCTAAGACGGGCGGCGACGGCATCGAACCAACCGCAGCGGCGGGGGCGCCCGCTGACAGTGCCGTATTCCTTACCCCGGGCGCGAATGGTCTCGGCGATATCATCATTCAGCTCGGTGGGCATGGGACCGGCGCCGACTCTGGTCTGGAAAGCCTTGAAGACCCCCAGGGTATGCGCCAGTTTATTGGGGGGGATACCTGCGCCCAGACAGGCCCCGCCAGCCGTGGGAGATGAGGAAGTGCCAAAAGGATAGGTGCCGAAATCAGGGTCGAGAAGGACGCCCTGAGCGCCCTCCAGAAGGATATTATCGTCACGAGCAACAGCTTCAGCCAGAAGGGCGGTCGTATCGCAGATACAGGGAGCCCAGCGTTCGGCATAGGCGCGATATTGACGGTAAATACCGTCCAGAGACAGCGGGGGCTTGCCGTAGATGCCGGCCAGTATCCGGTTCTTCTGCTCGAGCACCGTGGCCAGGCGGTCGCGGAAAACAGCCATATCAAGGAGGTCGCCGACGCGGATGCCATTCCTAGCGGTCTTATCGGCGAAAGCGGGGCCGATGCCCTTAAGCGTGGTGCCGATAGCCTTGTTCCCCAGGGCTTCTTCCTCCAGCGCTTCCAGGGCGATGTGGTAGGGCATAATCAGGTGGGCGCGGTCGCTGATGCGCAGACGTGAGGTGTCAATGCCGCGCGCGTTGAGCTCGTCCACCTCTTTGTTCAAGACAGCGGGGTTGACCACCACACCGTTACCGATGACCGAGACAACATTGGAATAAAAGATACCGGAAGGGGTAAGGCGGAGCTTAAACTCCCCGTGAGGATTAACGACGGTATGGCCGGCATTATCACCGCCGGAGAACCGCACCACGTAGGCGGCCCTCTCCGAAAGCATATCGACGATTTTACCTTTACCTTCATCTCCCCATTGGGCCCCGATAACAGCTACAACCGGCATATTAACCTCCTCACGCAAAACCCATACATTCTACCATCAAAGGCGTGCGTTGTCCACAGGTGTTTTATAGGTATTTAATCCATCCGCGACCCCTAAAAGGAAAGGTGAAAGTCTGGAGGGTGCTAATCTCTCTTAAACGTCCGTTTTCGGTTTATCTCTAGTCTGGCGCCAGGCGTATACCAGCCTCTCGATGACGGTGACCCAGCTAAAGAAAGCAATTACCCCCAGGGCGGCGAGCAGGGCGTTATCGAACTGGTGCAACATCAGACCCAATGCCAGAATAATGACTCTCTCGGGCCGGGTAAAAAAGCCCGCTTTACACTCAATGCCGATACCCTCCATCCGGGCGCGGATGTAGCTGACCATGATGGAGCCGAGCAGGGTCACACCGACGACCAGGCTGACGATAACGTGCTGGTCTCGCACAAACACCACCAGTAAAGCCAGCAGGAGCGCCCCCTCGGAAAGGCGGTCGAGGGTGGAATCGAGAACGCCACCGAAGCGGGAAACCCGGCCGGTGAGGCGCGCCAGGGCGCCGTCGAGCATATCAAAGAGTCCGGCCACCAACACGATAAAGCCGGCGGCCAGAAAATGGTCGTAAACAATGAGCACCGCCGCGCCGATGCTGATAAAGAACCCAAGCCAGGTCAAAATGTTCGGGGTAAGCGGTGTCCTGGCCAGCAGCCGGGCAAGTGGCGGCGTGACCGAGTCCGCCAGGGTCCTGCGGGTCTTTTCAAGTTTTGACATGGTTTAGTGCTTTGAGGAATTTGCGGCGTTTCCCCGGGACAATGCAGCCGGGGCCGAAACCGAACGGTGAATCCTGTCCAGTGTGGCGGTATAGAAATCCAGGACCCTTTTCGCGAGGAGAGACCAGTCGTACTGCTGCGCCTTCGGCTTGCCGCGGGCGCCCATCTCCCGGCGAAGCTGCTCGTCCCTGATGAGCTTAAAAAGGGCTTCGGCGAGCTTGTTAACATCGCGGGGCGGCACGGCGATGCCCTCAACACCATCCGTAAAGACGCTGGTGAAACCATCGATAGCCGAGGCGACAATGGGCTTGCCGACGGACATCGCTTCCAGCAGAACAACGCCGAAACTCTCCCATCCCGTATTCGGGAAACAAACGATATCGGCGGTTTTATAATAACGGGGGAGGTCGGCATAAGGGGCATAGCCAGTAAAAACGACATCGTCCAGGTGCGCCCGACTGATACGCTTTTCATATTTATTGCGCAAACGGACGCCCGGACCCACCACAATCAGGCGGCTATCCGGGATTTCCTGCTTGACCAGGCGGTAAGCCTTCCAGAGGTAGTCAAAGCCCTTCCTCTTTTCCATACGCCCCACGAATAAAATATTGATTTTGCCGTCCAGATAATCATCGAAGGGGACGATATGGTTGTTGAAATGGTGCGTGTCTATCCCGTTGGGGATGATGGTGTATTCGGCGGGGAAATACTTATTCACGTAACGCATGGCGACCGGCGACACGGCGATGCGGCCGTCGAGCTTGCGGAACCAGCGGTCGAGATACCACTTCATAATGGGCGAGAACATGGTGTACCAGGGTTTGCCGCCGGAGGCGTGAAAAGTGCCGACCATCGGGGCCATTTTCAGTCTTAAGATGGTGGGGCAGAGCGTGGGCATCAAAGGTTCGTGGAGGTGACAGATATCAAATTTCTCCCGCTCGAAAACCTCTTTTATCTGCGATGCCAGTCTGATGGACAGGGTAATACGGGCGACGGAGCCACTGACCGGGAGAGAGCGGGGCGTACCGATACGAATAAGCCGTTCACCAAGGGTATCCGCCCGGGAAGCCGGGGCGATAATCTTAACGTCATGGCCCAAGCGGGTGAACTGCTGCTCCAAGCAAGAGATATGGTGAACCACGCCGCTGGGATAGGCGAAGTCATAGGGCGATACCAGCGCTATTTTCATATCCGGCTACCTGCCAGACCCTCGTTTAGCGGGCCGTTTAGCCTTGGCAGAAGGCGGTGAACCGGCGGCGATGAACTCCTCGACTTTGCGGCGCGCCTCTTCATCCGAGTATTGCACCGGGGGCGTTTTCATAAAATAGGACGAGGGGGCCGTTAAAGCGCCCTTCATACCGCGGTCCATGGCGAGCTTGCAGCACCGCAGGGCATCGATAACGACGCCGGCGGAGTTGGGGCTGTCCCACACCTCCAGCTTGGCCTCGACGAGAAGGGGGACATCGCCGAAGGTGCGGCCTTCCATCCTGATGTGGCAGAACTTGCGGTCGAGCAGCCAGGGAACGTAATCGCTGGGGCCGACATGAATATCGTCGGGGTCCATTTTATAAGGGAGCTGCGAGGTGACGGCGCCGGTCTTGGAGATTTTCTTGGACTCGAGCCGCTCTCTCTCCAGCATGTTCAAGAAATCGGTATTGCCGCCGAAGTTAAGCTGGTAGGTCTTTTCCAGCTTGACACCGCGGTCGACGAAGAGCTTGGCGAGCACGCGGTGCACGATGGTGGCACCGACCTGCGACTTGATATCGTCGCCGATGACCGGCAGGCCATGGTCGGCAAAGCGCGCCGCCCAGTCCTTGCGACTGGCAATAAAGACGGGGATGCAGTTGACCATGCCGCAGCCGGCCTGCAATATCTGCTCGACGTACCACTTGGTCGCCATTTCGCTGCCGACGGGCAGGTAATTGAGAACGACATCGGTCTTGGTCTCCTTGAGGACCTTGACGATATCAACGGTCGGCCAGGGGGCCTTTTGAATTATCTCCGAGAGGTATTTGCCGAGTCCGTCATGGGTCATGCCGCGCTGCACTTTAACGCCGGTTACCGGGACATCGCAGAACTTAAAGGTGTTATTGGGCTTGGTGTAAATGGCTTCCGCGAGGTCTTTGCCGACCTTGTTCTTATCGATATCAAAGGCAGCGACGAAGTTGATATCGCTGATATGGTAGCCGCCCAGATTGACGTGCATCAGCCCGGGGACTTCTTCGGTTTCTTTAGCGTTTCGGTAATAATAAACGCCCTGTACCAGGGAGGAGGCGCAGTTGCCCACGCCGATAATCGCCACATTAATTTTTCCCATGTACGATATTCCCCTTTCTATAGAGATGCCACCGCAAGGTTTATAGCTGATTTCCTTTCCAGGGCTGGCATCCGTGCCAATATACTCTGTTTAGATACAGGCTGTCAAGATTTTACTTCTATTTAGCTTCAGGGACATGCTTACACAAATACCTTTTCCGGATGCCAGAGACCCGTATCCGGGACGTAGCATAACATCCCCAGGAAGCGGCCGTCCTGAGAGTAAGCGCGGCAATATTTCTGCTCACCGGCAATATCCTTCCCGACAATATTTATCATCTTACCATTTCTCAAATCCGCCTCAATAGCGTCATCGACGACTAACGCACTATAGTTCTGAAGGACGCTATCGACGGGATAGAGAAAAGTCTCCCCAGTAACCCCGTTGCAAGGCTTCTTCGAGCTTCGGTAACGAAACAGCGTCTCTGATATCGAAGATGCCGCAGCGGGTGCGCACGAGGTTTTTAAGATGGGCGCCGTAGCCCAGAGACTGGCCAAGGTCATGAGCCAGGGAACGGATATAAGTGCCCTTGCCGCATTCAATTTCTAATACAGCGACCGGCGGCTGCCAGGAAATAAGCTCAAGGCGATGTATGGTTACGGCACGACTCCGGCGCTCAACGCTGACGCCCGCCCTGGCGAGCTGGTAAAGCGGCTGGCCGCGGTGCTTAAGGGCGCTGAACATCGGGGGAGTCTGGCGGATAGCGCCGCGGAACGGTTCCAGCGCGTCTTCCAGTCGGGCAATAGCGATACCGGAAGCGTCGGCGCGAAACGTGACCTGCCCGGTCGCGTCGTAGGTATCCGTGGCGACACCGAGCTCAACATCCGCGCGGTAGACCTTGGTGGTAGCCATGAGGAATTCAACGACGCGGGTAGCCTGACCGAGACAGACCGGCAGAACGCCGGAGGCGGCGGGGTCTAAAGTGCCGGCATGGCCGACGCGCCGCTCGCCGCTCAGGCGTTTCACCATGGCGACAACGCTGTAGGAGGTCCGGCCGGGGGGCTTATCGATATTTAAAATGCCGTCCAAAGTCAGTCCTCGTGCTCGGCGCTGACCTGGTCAAGCAGGCGGAGAATACGGTCGCCGTGCTCGATAGAGTTGTCCCAGTGAAAGCTCAGCTCGGGGGTGTGGCGGAGTCGCACCTTTTTCGCCAGCTCGGAACGCAGGAAGCCGGTGGCCGAGTTCAAAACCTTTAAGACCATGGCCTCCTCCTGCTGGCCGCCGATAGCGCTGACGAAGACCCTGGCGTGCTTGAGGTCGGGAGTGGTCTCGACCTCGGTCACGGCGACAAACTCAGCGAGTCGCGGGTCTCTCAGGTGATGCTGGATAAGCTCGCTGATTTCGCGGCGGATAAGCGTATTAACGCGTTCGATACGACGTGACATGGCACTAAATACAGATACCGGCTACCCGGCTCTTTCCATCCGATAAAATTCCAGAACGTCACCGACCTGGAAATCGTTAAAGTCCTTGACGCCGACGCCGCACTCATAACCGGCCGCCACTTCCCTGACGTCATCCTTGAACCGTTTCAGGCTGCTTACGGTGGAGTCGGTCAATACCTGCTTGCCCCTCCTTACGCGGACAGAGGCGTTGCGGGCGACCTTGCCGTCGTTGACCATGACGCCGGCGACTTTAGCCCCTTTGCCGGCGGAGAAGACCGCCTGGACGGTGGCGCGGCCGTCGATAACCTCGACGTAGGTAGGCTCCAGCATGCCCTTGAGGGCTTTATCGACATCGTCGATGAGGGTGTAAATAATATCGTAATAACGTATGGACACGCCGGAGGTCGTCGCCAGGCGGCGGGCGCCTTCACCGGCACTGATGTTAAAACCGATGATAAGACCATTGGAAGCGGCTGCCAGCATGACATCGCTCTCGGTGATATTACCGGCGGCGCTGTGGATAATCCTGACCTTCACCTCGTCCCCGCCCAAACGCTCCAGTGAGGTCCGGATGGGCTCGATACTGCCCTGGACATCCGTCTTGAGAATGACATTGAGCTCTTTAACCTTACCGGCACTAATCTGGTCGTAAAGATTATCCAGGTTGACCGGTTTGGCGGTACGGGCGGCTTCTTCTTCTTTTTCGGTCCGGCGCCTGGCGAGCATCGCCTGGGCGTGGTGCTCATCGGTCACCGCCACCAGATTGTCTCCCACCTCAGGGACATCGTCCAGGCCCAGCACGGCGGCGGGAGTGGACGGCTCGGCTTTTTTGATACGCTTGCCTATATCATTGAACATCGCCCTGACCCGACCCCAGGTATCGCCGACGACCACGGTGTCGCCCTCTTTAAGAGTGCCGGCCTGTATCAAAACGGTAGCCAGAGGGCCCATGGTCTTGTCTTTTTCGGCTTCGATAACCACGCCGACAGCCGATTGATTGGGGTTGGCCTTCAGCTCCTCCATCTCAGCGACGAGCAGCACGCTTTCCAGCAGCTTCTCAATACCCTTCTTCTCTTTAGCCGAGATTTCGACGGCGACGACGGTGCCTCCCCACTCTTCAACGACCAGCCCGGCCTCGGCCAGCTGCTGTTTTACCCGATTGGGGTCGGCATTATCCTTATCGATTTTATTAATCGCCACGACGATGGGGACCTCGGCGGCGCGGGCGTGGTTGATGGCTTCGATAGTCTGGGGCATTACGCCATCGTCGGCGGCTACCACCAGGATGGTTACATCGGTGATATTGGCGCCGTGCGCCCGCATCGCGGTAAAAGCTTCATGACCGGGGGTATCTAGAAAGGTTATCTTCTGGCCGTTAATGGTCGCCTGGTAGGCGCCGATATGCTGAGTAATGCCGCCCGCCTCGGAATCGACGACGTTGGTCTGCCGGATGGCGTCCAGCAGCTTGGTCTTGCCGTGGTCGACGTGGCCCATGACCGTCACGACCGGCGGGCGGGGTAGGAGATTGGCGGCCTCTTTGCCGTAGCGGCGCTTGGTCTTCTTGCTCTCCTCCACCGCAGTCGCCATCTGCTGGTCTTTAAGGGGCTGGAGGTGGGGTTTAAAGCCGAACCCCGCGACAATCGGGGCGGCGGTTTCATAATCGATAAGCTGATTGATATTCGCCATGATGCCATTACGCATCAACTGCTTGATAATCAAAATCGAATCAACCTTTAAAAGGTCCGCCAGCTGGTGCACGCTGATAGAGCGCGGCAACTCAAACACCGGCAGCTTGGGCTCGGCCGGCTCTTTGGCGACCTTTTCCACGGCGGGCTCGGCGGCTTTTGTCTGTTTGCGGGCCCTGGGCACTAAGTGACTCCTTTAATCAGGTCTTCCCCGTTTTTTAAAAGTTTTTCACGGTCGGCCTGAGTAATTTCGGTCCGTAACGTGACGGCTAATTGCTTGCCCTTCAAGGCTTTTTCCCAGCAGGCGGGTTCCGGGCAGATATAGGCACCCCGCCCCTCTTTCTTGCCAGTACTATCGATTTCGACACTTCCAGAGGAAGTGCGCACCAGGCGCACCAGCTCCCGCTTGTTGGTTACCCGGCGGCAAGCCACACAGGTACGCTGCGGCACCGGCCGGGCGCCGACGGGACGGCTAACTGACATCTTCTTCATCTTCAATCACTTCATAGTCACGGCGGCCTTTTCTGGCCTTGACGCTGTCCTCGCTGCCTTCACGGGTGTAAGCGCCCTTCTTTTTCTTCTTGGCGCGGGCCGGCCTGGCCTCGGTCCGGGAGCGCCGGACGCCGACGATGTCTTCGGCGAACCTGAGCTGCGTTTTACCTTCCGCGACCGGCGACTCTAAAACGATAGGGGGCGCCAGAATCTCTTCCACTGACGGCGCGGCCCCGGCGGCGACGGGGACTTGTTCGGGCGCGGCGGGCTCCTCAATAATACCGAGCTCTTCCGGAGTGAGGGCTATTTCAACCGGCACCTCTCCGGCAGCCGGGGCTTCCGGTACAGCTTCGCCGGCCTCTTCCCTGCCGGCTTTGACTTTTTCCTTAACCGGGGTCACCGGGATTTTTTCCGCTTCGGCGGCGGAGGCGCTTTTAATATCGATGCGCCAGCCGGTGAGCTTGGCGGCCAGCCGGGCGTTCTGCCCTTCTTTCCCGATAGCCAAAGATAATTGCTTGTCCGGGACAATAACGGTAGCAACCTGGTCGGCTTTATTCAGCTCAACGCTGAGGATGTGCGCCGGGCTGAGGGCGCTGGCGATAAAAGTGGCCGAGTCCGGGCTCCACATAACAACGTCGATTTTTTCACCGTTGGTCTCGGAGACGATATTCTGAATCCTGATGCCACGCAGGCCGACACAGCACCCGACGGGGTCGATGCCTTCCTGCTTGGCGGCCACGGCAATCTTGCTCCGGAACCCGGCCTCGCGGGCGATGGACTTTATCTCCACGGTGCCGTTATAGACCTCCGGCACCTCGAGCTCGAAGAGGCGGCGCAACAGCTCCGGATGAGAACGCGAGACGATGACCCGGGGGCCTTTGCTGGTCCGGGCGACCTGTAAAAGGACGACCTTAAGACGTTGACCGACGCGGTAGCGCTCGGTGCGCACCTGCTCCGCCGGGGGCAGGACGGCTTCCGTCCGGCCCATATCGATATAGACCTGGCCGGCCTCAAAGCGCTGGACGACCCCGCTGACGACCTCGCCCTCTTTATCCGCGTATTCCTCAAAGATGGCGCTGTGCTCCGCTTCATGGAGGCGCTGAAGTATGACCTGCTTGGCAGTCTGCGCGGCGATACGGCCGGCGTTCTCCGGGGTGGCTTCGACCATCACCACGCCACCGACTTTGGCATCTTTACTAAGGGTTTTGGCTTCTTTCAGCGTGATTTCCATGCGCGGTTCGGCGACCTTCGGGACGATGTTTTTCTCCACCCACAGTTCCACCTTGCCGCTGTTCGGGTTAATCTTGACCTGTATGTTCTGGTTGGGATTAAAGTTGTCTTTTTTATAGGCCGATACCAAAGCCGCTTCCACGGCGGTAAGCACAGTCTCTTTCGGCAGGTTCTTTTCCGCCGAAAGCTGCGTTATAGCGAGCAGGAAATCGCTCTTCATTTCGGATGCCAACCTCCGATATACATATTCAAAAATTAAAAAAGTGGGAATCAAACCCACTTCAAAGCACAGCTATTCAACTCCAGGCAAATTGATTATAACACTTTATAATAAGGTATGCAAGGAAAATAATTGGGGCAGAATTTACGTTTGACACGAATTTTAACCTCACCCCCTAACCCCTCTTCAGCCCGAGACGTTGGTAAAAAACCGCAGATATCCATGGCTGGAGAGGGGAAGTAATGAGAGAAGGGGCGCTGCCCCCTCTCGGCGGGCTACTCCCTTTAGATAACGGGGCGTTAAGAGGGGTGTAGACCCCTCTTCTTTTTCTTCCCCCTCTCAAACACCTAAAGAATCCGGCACTCCGAAAAACCTGTTTGAGAGGGGGAACCAAAGGGGGTGAGTTAAGAAATAGCATAAGACATCCCCTCAATTTGCCCGCACCACAGCGCTCATCTATAATTAAATTAAGCATGCATGAATTCAGCATCACCGAAAGCATCATGGCGCTGGCGCTGGAAAAAGCCGGCGAAGCCAAAGCCGGCCGGATTACCCGCATCAACCTGGTGGTGGGGGAACTATCCGGGGTGGTAAGTGAATGCGTCCAGTTCTACTTCGACGCTATCAGTAAAAATACCATGGCCGGGGGCGCCGAGCTAGCTTTCGAGACGAGACCGACCCAGTTGCGATGTCGCAAATGCCAGGCTGTTTTTCAGCCTAAAGACAGCCAGTGGTCCTGCCCCGACTGCCATGAGGTCAGTATCGAAATAGTGTCCGGTCGGGAGTGCTATATGGAAAGCATCGAGGTGGAGTAATGAGCGTAAAGGTAATTACCGTAGGCGAGGACATCCTCGGGGCGAACGAGGAAAAGGCGCGTGCTAATAAAAGCCGGCTGGACAAATACAGCATCCTGACGATAAACATCATGTCCTCGCCGGGGGCGGGCAAGACCAGCCTGATTTTGAGCACGATAAAACAGCTCCGTAAAAAAATAAGGATAGCCGTCATCGAAGGGGACGTGGCTTCCAGCGTCGACGCCGAGAAAGTCAACGCGCTAGGTATTCCCGTCGTCCAGATAAATACCGCCGGCGGGTGCCACCTCGAAGCCGGCATGGTCGCCAAAGCCCTCGACGACCTGCCCCTGAAAGACACCGATTTGCTGTTCATCGAAAACGTGGGCAACCTGATATGTCCCAATGCCTTCGCGCTGGGGGAAGACCAGCGGGTCATGATTGCCAGCTTGCCCGAAGGCGACGACAAGCCCTATAAATACCCCGCCATGTTCGCCGATACCGATGTTATTTTATTGAACAAAATCGACCTCCAGCCGTACCTCGACTTTAATGCGGACGCCTTTAAGAAAGCGGTGACCGGGTTAAACCCGGACGTCATCATCTTTCCGGTGTCCTGTAAGACCGGGGCGGGGATGGCCGCCTGGTTCGTGTGGGTGGAATCCGCTGTAAAAATCAAAAAGACAAAGTAAGTTCATGGCAAAAACAACAGCTCTCAGCCTGGTCCGTATCAGCGTCCGTGGGGTGGTGCAAGGCGTCGGCTTCCGACCTTTCGTTTACCGGCTAGCCACGAAGCACAATCTCCGGGGCTGGGTGCGCAACACCTCCGCAGACGTAAAAATCGAAGTGGAGGGAAAAGGCGGGGACATTGAGCGTTTTTTCACGGAACTGCGCGAACAGGCGCCGCCGCTGGCCCATCTGGAAGATGTAACGGCAACTGCGGGCTCTCCGATAGGTTATGAGAAATTCGAAATACGAGAGAGCGTCGCCGAGGCAGGCAAATACCAGCTAGTATCGCCGGACATCGCCACCTGCCCCTACTGCTTGAAGGAAATTTTCGACCCCGGAGACCGGCGCTACCGTTATCCCTTCACCAACTGCACCAACTGCGGGCCGAGGTTCACCATTATCGCCGATATCCCCTACGACCGCCCCAACACGACGATGAAGGCGTTCCGGATGTGCCCGGAATGCCAGCGGGAATACGACGACCCGCTCAACAGGCGCTTTCATGCCCAGCCCAACGCCTGCCCGGTCTGCGGTCCGCAACTCGAGCTGGTGGACGCCAGAGGCGATAAAGTCGTCGGCGACGATATCATCGCCAGGACCGGCGAACTGCTCAGAGAAGGCAAAATAGTGGCGGTAAAAGGGTTAGGCGGTTTTCTCCTGGCCTGCGACGCCACCAGCGAAAAAACGGTCAACCGGTTACGCCGGCGGAAGAATCGACCCGCCAAGCCGCTGGCCGTGATGGTCGCTACTCTGGAAGAAGTTGGCAAGCACGGCGAAATAAACGACGCCGAAGCCAAACTGCTGACGTCGCCGGGGAGTCCGATCGTCCTGATGAAATGGAAAGTAGAATCGACGATAGCCAGAGCCGCGGCGCCCGGGCTGAAATACCTCGGCGTAATGCTGCCCTATACCCCCCTGCACCACCTCCTGCTGCGGGAAACGGGCCGGCCGCTGGTCATGACGAGCGGCAATCTGAGCGAGGAACCCATCTGCCGGGACAACGACGAGGCCTTACACACTCTGAACGGCATCGCCGATTATTTCCTCAAGCACAACCGGGACATCTACGCCCGCTACGACGATAGCGTGATGATCGTGGAAGGTGAACAGCCGCAGTTCGTGCGGCGGGCGCGAGGCTATGCCCCCTACCCCATTCACCTGTCTTACCAAAGCCGTCAGATACTTGGGTGCGGGGCGGAGGAAAAGAACACCTTCTGCCTCACGCGCGACAACTTCGCTTTCGTCAGCCAGCACATCGGCGACATGGAAAATCTGGAGACGCTGGAACATTTTCAAAATACCATCGAACTCTATAAAAATATGTTCCGGATAAAGCCGGAAATCATCGCCCACGACATGCACCCGGAATATTTACCGACTAAATACGCCAAAGAGCTGGCCGAAAAAGAAAAGATAAAACTCGTCCCAGTACAGCACCACCACGCGCACATCGCCAGCTGCCTGGCAGATAACGGTATCGAGGAGCCAATTATCGGCGTCTCCTTTGACGGCACGGGTTACGGCACAGACGGGAAAATATGGGGCGGGGAATTTCTCGTGGCCGATTACCGGAAATTTCTACGGTTAGCCCATCTGGAATATCTCCCCCTGCCCGGCGGCGCCCTGGCGATAAAAAAGCCCTACCGGACGGCGATAGGATATTTAGTGGCACTGGGGCTTGAAGACCGTGAACTGCCTCCTTTCAAACAAATCGAGAAAGCAGAACTGGAGATTATCAAAAAACAGGTAGCAAAGGGGATTAACGCGCCACTGACATCCAGCATGGGAAGGCTTTTCGACGCTATCGCGGCGTTAATCGGGGTGAGGGGCGTCATCCAATACGAAGCACAGGCGGCGATAGACCTGGAGATACTGGCTGGCGACGCCCCTGATGAAGGAGGCTTTTACCCGTTTCTTTTTGAAGAACAAGACGGAGTTAACATGATAAAAATCCATGATTTACTGATGGCCGTGATTATGGATATAAATCACCATACGCGCCGGGCGATTATCGCCGCCCGGTTCCATAACACGATAGCCCGTATGATTTTTGAGTTATGTCAAGCCATTTCCGCTAAAACAGGCATAAGGTCGGTGGCGTTGAGCGGCGGGGTCTTTCAGAATCGACTACTAACGAGGAAGGCGAAAACATTGCTTGAGTCAGCCGGACTCACGGTATATACTCATCGGCAGGTACCCTGCAACGACGGCGGCATCTCCCTGGGCCAAGCGGTCATCGCCAATTTCAGCGAGGAGTTATAATCATGAGTAAAAGACAGTTCGGACCACAGCCGTGGATTTTCCCCAACCCTACCGTGCTTATCGGGACATTGTACGAGGGAAAGCCGAACTTCGCGCCCTTCGCCTGGTGCGGCATTGCCGGGGGCGAACCGCCGGCGGTATCGGTCGGCGTGCGGCACCAGCGACACACCCTGAAAGGCATCCTGGAGAACCGGACGTTTTCAGTAAACGTCCCGTCCATCGACCTGCTCGAAGCGACCGACTACTGCGGCATGGTCTCGGGAGCCCAGGCGGACAAAGCCAAAGACTGCGGCTTCGAGATATTTTACGGAGAGTTGAAAAGCGTCCCGCTTATCGAGCAATGCCCCATCAACCTGGAATGCAAAGTCATGCACCTGCTGAACATCGGCGCCCACATGCTCGTCATCGGCGAGGTAATCCAGACGCATATCAACGAAGATTGCCTTACCGACGGCCAACCGGATATCATGAAAATAAAGCCTTTCGTGTACAGTCGGGGGCCGGCGGCGCGCTATAACACCGTAGGGAAAGTCCTCGGGAAGGCCTACGACGTCGGCAAGAAACTGAAAAAATGGCCACAGGAGACAATTTGATGAGTAAAAAGAAACTCGGCCCACAGCCAATGATATGGCCCCACCCGACTGTCCTGGTGGGGGCTAACGTCGACGGGAAGCCGGACTTTGCGGCTGTGGCCTGGGCCGGAGTGGCGGCGGGCAATCCGGCGTCCGATAGCCATCGGCCTGCAGCCCCACCGCTACAGTCTCAAGGGCATTTACCAGAACCGGAATTTCTCGGTCAACGTGCCGTCGGTAGACCTGGTTAAAGAGGCCGACTACTGCGGGATGGTCTCCGGCAAAGACACCGACAAGGTCAAGGACTGCAAGTTTAAGGTGTTTTACGGAGACTTAAAGACCGCCCCGATGATCGAGGAATGCCCCATCAACCTGGAGTGCGAGGTCGCGCACATTCTCAACCTGGGCAGCCATATGCTGGTCGTGGGCAAGGTGGCGGAGACCTATTTCTCCGAAGACTGCCTGACCGATGACCGACCCGATATCAAGAAAGCCAAGCCGTTCGCCTTCGGGCCCGGCGGATATTACGCCATAGGCGAAGTTTATTGCCGAGGCGTTTAAGGTCGGATGGGAAATCAAGCCCCCAAAAAAGACGGGGGGAAGACGATGAAGAAAACTAAGTTAGGCCCCATGCCCATCCTCTTTCCCCATCCCACGGTCATAGTCGGCACAGACGTAGTCGGCCAGCCGGATTTCGTCACCGTAGCCTGGGCCACTATCGCCTGCGCCACCCCGCCCTGGATAGCCATCGCTCTTAACCGCGTCCGCCATTCCTTTAAGGGCATCCGGGAAAACATGGCTTTTTCCGTCAATATCCCCAACACTTCCATGGTAAAAGAGACCGACTACTGCGGTATCGCCACCGGCGCGACGCAGGATAAAGCTAAAGACTGTAAATTCAAGGTGTTTTACGGAGAACTAGCCCACGCCCCATTTATCGAGCAGTGCCCCATCAACATCGGCTGTACCGCCGAGCACATTTTAAAGCTGGGCAGCCACTACCTAATTACCGGCCCGATTAAGGAGATTTACGTCTCCAACGATTGCCTTACCGACGGCAAACTGGATGCGAGCAAAATCGACCCTATCGTTTACATGACGTACCCCGGCGGCACCTATAACAAGCTCGGTGACGTTATCGGCAAGGCTTTCAGTATCGGTAAAGAAATTCGGGACGTTAAAGACGACTGGGAAAGACAACTAGCAAAATAAGAGGTAATTATTATGTGTTTAGCCATACCGGCACTCATTAAATCGATAGACGGACAGCAAGCGGTGGCGGACATCGAGGGGGTGACGCGGGACATCAGCCTGCAGCTGACGCCAGAAGCCAAAGTGGGCGACTACGTCCTGCTGCACACCGGCTACGCCATCGGCATCATCGACGCGGAAGAGGCCGAGGAGACGCTAAAGCTTTTAAGGGAAATGGCGGAGGCGGATGAAATACGTTAACGAATACCGGGACCCGGCGCTGGGGAAAAAGCTGCTCGAGAGAATCAGGCGGAACTCCCATAAACCGATAAAGCTGATGGAGTTCTGCGGGGGACATACCGTGGCTATCTTCAAGCACGGACTCCGCCAGCTATTGCCCTCAAATATAGAAATGCTCTCCGGTCCGGGCTGTCCCGTCTGCGTCACCGCCAGCGCTGACCTCGATAAAGCCATCGGTCTGGGGCATTTGCCTGACGTCATTATTACCAGCTTCGGGGACATGGTCCGGGTGCCGGGGAGTCGCAGCAGCCTGCAAAAAGCCAAGGCGGAAGGGGCGGACGTGCGTGTCGTTTATTCGGCGCAGGACGCCTTAAACATCGCTAAAGAAAATCCGGAAAAATCGGTCGTCTTTATCGGTATCGGGTTCGAGACGACGGCGCCGACCATCGCCGCCTCGATTTTACAGGCGGAGCAGGAAAGGATAAAAAACTACTATGTGCTATCGCTGCACAAGGTATGCCCGCCGATCATGAAAGCCATCCTCGACCTGGGGGAAGTAAAGCTCGATGGCATCATCTGCCCGGGGCATGTCAGCGCCGTTATAGGGTCGCGTCCCTACCAGTTCCTCGCCGACGACTACCATATCGCCTGCGCTGTCTCCGGCTTCGAGCCGGTGGACATCCTGATGGCCGTGGACAGCCTGGTGGAGCAGATTGAAAGCGGTCAACCTAAAGTAGACATCACTTACCGGCGGGGCGTCAAGGCGGAGGGCAACCCAGCGGCGCTAAACCTGATGGAAAAAGTGTTCGAAATCGGCGATGGGGACTGGCGGGGTATCGGCAAGGTGCCTAAAAGCGGGCTAAAAATTAATAAACAATATGAAAGATACGACGCCGCGAAACGGTTTGATATTAAAACCAGCCCGGCTAAAGAGCCGAAGGGCTGTATCTGCGGGGCGGTGCTGCGGGGAGTGAGTACTCCTTTAGAGTGCCAGCTTTTCCGCCGGACCTGCACGCCGGAGAGTCCGGTGGGGCCGTGCATGGTATCCAGTGAAGGCAGCTGCGCCACTTATTACCAGTACGGGGATAAAGATGGAAGATAAAATCCTGCTGGCGCACGGCAGCGGCGGCAAGCTCATGCACGACCTCATTGAGAGCTTCCTGCCGGAGCTGGCTAACCCGATACTGGACAGGCTGGATGATTCCGCCGTTTTCGATTTTAGGGGGCGCCTGGCCTTCACCACCGACAGCTATACGGTCAATCCCCTCTTTTTCCCCGGCGGGGACATCGGGCGGCTGGCGGTCTGCGGCACAGTCAACGACCTCGCCATGAGCGGCGCCCGGCCGCTTTACCTCAGCCTGGCATTTATCATCGAGGAGGGGCTGCCGGTAGCCGAACTTACACGGGTAATAGTATCAATCAAAAAAGCCGCCGAGGAAGCCGGCGTCAAGATCGTGACCGGCGACACCAAAGTGGTCAACCAGGGCAGCGCCGATAAACTTTTTATCAATACCGCCGGCGTGGGCACTGTACCGGAAGGGGTCGATATTTCCGCCGCCAACGCCCGGCCCGGCGATAAGATAATCGTCAGCGGGAATATCGGCGACCACGGCATCGCCGTGCTGAGCCAGCGCGAGGGGCTGAAATTCCACACACCTATACCCAGCGACTGCGCCCCGCTGAACCAGCTCGTGGCGGAGATGCTGGCGATTTCCACGAACATTCATTGCCTGCGGGACCCCACCCGCGGCGGGCTGGCCGTCACCCTCAACGACTTCGCCCGGCAATCGCACGCCGGAATAAGGATTGAAGAAGATAAAATTCCGGTAGACAAAGCGGTGCTGGCCGCCTGTGAAATGCTCGGCCTCGACCCGCTTCATATCGCCAACGAAGGCAAGCTGGCCGCGGCCGTCGCTCCCCGGGACGCCGAATCCGTGCTCGCCGTAATGAGGCGTAACAAATACGGCGGTAAAGCCGCCATCATCGGGGAGGTAGTTAAAGAGCACCCGGGGCAAGTGGCGATGAAGACCAGCCTGGGGGCATCCCGCATTATCGATATGCCGGTCGGCGAGCTATTGCCTAGAATATGTTAACGGAGGTGGCGGTGACACCTATAGCCCCCGATTACCCGCCCCAGGAAACGCCATCGAGAATCGTGATAATAGGCGTGGGCAACCTGCTGCTCCAAGACGAAGGCATCGGCGTCCATGTGGTGAAGGCACTGCAGGAAATCGACCTGCCTGCCGATATCAAACTTATCGACGGCGGGACATCGCCCGACCTCGTGGCTTACACCAGGGCCGGAGATAAGGTAATCATCATCGACGCTGCTAAAGCCGGCGGCCGTGCCGGGTCGATTTACCGCTTCCAGCCGGAAGACCTGGCCAGCGGGAAGGGAACGCTCACCTCGGCGCACGAGATGGGGGTACTCGAAAATCTCAAACTAATGGCCCTGACCGGCAACCAGCCGGGGGAAATCGTCATCATAGGAATCGAGCCCGCCGAAACAGGCTTTGGCACCGAGCTTTCTCCCACACTCAAGGCTAAACTGCCTAAAATAGTAAAAACCGTCCTCAAGGAGACCGGAATAGAGACAAAATGAAACAGTCGGAAATCGAAAAATACTGGAGACCGGTGCGGATACTGCACTGGGTACATTCGGGGGCTTTCATCGTCCTTTTCCTGACCGGGCTCGTGTTCTTCGTACCGCAGTTCAGGTCGTTGGCCGAGAACGGCAATATACGCCTGATACATCACGCCGCCGCCACTATTTTCATCATCGTCCCCCTCTTCTATATTTTCATCAACCCGAACGCCGTGGCACGGGGGCTGAAACTTGCCTTCAGCTGGGGAGCGGATGACCTGAAGTGGCTCAAAGCCGCCCCCCGCTACTACCTCCTCGGCGACGAAAAAAGCCTGCCGCCGCAGGGGTTTTTTAGCAGCGGACAGAAAATGTGGTGGCTCGTCACGATTGTCGCCGGGGTGATTTTCACCGTCACCGGACTGGTCATGTGGTTCTTTAAAGTCAGCGCCCCGCCGGGCTTTTTAGGGGTGATAATCAACATTCATGACATCACGTTTATCGCCACGGGCGCGCTGTTCCTCCTCCACCTCTACCTCGGTGTTTTCCATCCCCTCATGAGCGGCGCCTGGAACGCCATGGCCAAGGGAAAAATAACGGAGGAGTATGCTAAAAAACACCACGCCAGGTGGTACGCGGAAATATCCCGGGACGAAGAACTAAAAGGAAATAAGAAATCGCCTGAAGATTGATGATGGCCGAGCTGACCTTGATACGGGGCGGCACGTTAAGATATACTAATCGCGATTACGGGAGCGGATAAGTCCCGGTGGGCTTCGCGGACTTCAAATCCGTTGGGGGGCACCACGAGTGTCTTCGGTGGGTTCGACTCCCATGCGCTCCCGCCAGATTTGTCCCGCCTGAAATACCTTAAAAGGTATAGTTGTCCGAGGCCCGGTCATAGAGGGCTTCCAGAGCCCGGGAAACGTTCAGCTGGGCTTCCAGTAAGAACTGCAAATCCAGGCTGCGGCCATCATTACAATGCTGCTTCAGCTCCTGCCTCAGCAAACCTTCAGCCTGCGTCAGCAACTCAATAATCTGGTGGCCATCTTTGGGAGTAAGGTCCAGGGTTTTTCCGGTTTCTTCTGCCATATCAACCTCAATTATCTTAATATAAAGACGAGGCGACGTCAATTACGCCCATAAACATCTTAATAGAACAATGTTAGAAAAAAGAGTTAGCCAGGTTTAAAGTTGGTCGGAGATTGCACAGCCTATCCCGTACCAAAGGATAATTACGTAATTAACAAAATGGTACTATCTCGCTATATCATACCCCAATATGGCGGCATAAAATATCAACAGGTGAAAGTGTAATTACCATCCAATCCAATGACATTAAGCCTAAAGCCGGCGAAAATGACAAAAATAGAAACCAAAACCGAACCCCAGAAAGACGAATTCTCAAAGATTTTTGACGAATACCGCGCGAAAATCGACGAGATATCCCGCAAGGCGGGAAAAAATCCGGCCCAGACCGGCACGGCGGCCGATGGCGCCGGCCAAGATGCCGAGGAAGCGGAAGTAACCGTCTCCAGCATACAGACAAAAACGGCGGGAAACGCTAAAGATCTGATAACCCCGGTCGACCTGGCGGCGGAAGAGATTATCCGGGCGGCGAAACGCCGGGCGCAGCAGATAATCGACGAGGCGGAAGAAAAAAGCAAAAAAGAAGCCACTAAAAAGACCCAATCACAGGTAGAAAAAATCATCGGCAAAGCCAAAAAAGATGCCGAGGACATGCTCGAGCAGGCCAGACAGGCCACCGCACAGGAAAACAATGCCATCGCGGCGGCGGCCCGACAGGAAGCCGAACATCTCATCAGAGAAATAACCGAAAAATGCCGGCGGGATACCCAGAAAGAGTCATCGCGGGCGGTCCACGAAGCGCGGGAAAAAGCCGAAAAAATGACGACCGGTATCGTCGCCAACTGCCAGGAAATCAACCGGATGATCAATGAAATCGTCAGCCGTACCCGGCAGACGATAGAAGAGTTTGAAGCCAAACTCAAAACAGACGCCATGGAGCTGGCCAGAACCATCACGGAGACACAGCAGAAAATCCAGCAATTCGCCGAGTTCACGGTGAAGGAAGAGGAAGAAGCCCGGCCGGCGCCTTTCAGCAAGGGCCTGGAACCGGAAAAAACCTCGACGCTTTCAGTGCGGGTGCTGGGCGCCAAATCCAACGGGCAGCACGGCAGTCAGCCGCTTTTCAGCGGGAAGGTGGAGATGAAGTCGATATCGTCTTCCTTCGACTACCAGTACCTGAAAAGCCTGAAGAAATACCTGACCCACATACCCAATATCAAGTACGTCCAGGAATACGCCTCGGAAAAAGAAATCGCCATATTGTTCGAGCTCAAAGAACCGCTGCCGCTGCTCGACATACTGCGGAACGTGCCCCAGGTGGAGGATGTAATTACCGCGGCCGATGATATCAATATCGTTTTCAAGAATTCGTTACAGGTCTAGTATAAGACCCGGTCATCGCCCACGCGGCGGGTAACTTTCTCCCGGTCAAGGTACTCCAATAGAGCCTGGGCGTATTTTCGGCTCGTCCCGAATATATCCCTCACTTCACCTAAAGTTATCCTGCCCTTATCTTTAATCCGGGAGATTATCTTATTAACCATTTCATTATAGATGGGAGCCGCAAAGACCACGTTATCGCTGACCTTCACCACCCGCCCCTGCCCGATAAGGATATTCAGCAAATCGGACTCCGGGATAAGCTCGCTGGGAGGGGCGTAAGGGCTGGCCGCCAGAGACTTAAGAAAAGAGTCGATTTTTGCCTGCTGGGCCGGCGTTAGTAGAACCCGGTGGGAGGGGAGACGGAGGTGACCGCCTTCCTCAAGGACAAGGCCCTGTTTAATGAAATTATCCACCATTATCGCGATAAAGTTGCCCAGCTTCAGGCGGGTGCTTAGCTCTACCCGGGGCATGCCGGGACGGGCGGGGAACTTTTTATGATAGTCGGCCAGGGCCGCCACCGTTTTTTCCGCGAGACGCTTCCAGCCGGTCACCGTTAACAAAACACGGTGTTCGCCTTCGCCCATGGCGATAATCTTTCCCGACGCGACTAACGATGCGATGACCGATTTAGCTTTCTCCATCGGCAAACGGGACGCGGCGCTCAAGGCGGGAATTTCCAGCGGCTGCTTCGTCTCCAACAAGACCGAGATGACGTCTTCTGCGGAGCCGCCCTCCCTCAGTCGGAGATTCTCGATGACCTCGGGGCGCGAACGCCCGAGACGTTTCGCCCGGGCGTCGATAACACCGCCGCCCCCCAGGGTTTCGATGGGCGAACGGATGATATAGCGGTCGCCGTCAATGACGGCCAGAGGCCTTTCCAGGGAAAGCTGCGCCCAGGTAGAGCCCCCGGGACGAAGCTCCTCGCCTTCCAGCAGGCGGACTTTAGCCATGGTTTCCGCCGCCAGCGAATGAAAGCTGACCTCGGCGCCGTGGCGCAACGGCCGCTTTAAATAGGAAATCAGCTTCAATTTTACCGTTAATAAATCGGCAGGCTGCAGCCAACCAGGCAGCGTGACCACGTCACCCCTCACCAACTCGTTAGTATTAATGCCCACCAGGTTGGCGGCCACCCGGCTGCCGGGGGGAGCGGTGTCTATTTTCGATTTATGGGTCTGCAAACCGCGGAGCCGGGACTTGAGCCCGGAGGGAACAATCTCCACCTCCTGCCCTACCGTAAGCGAGCCGTCAATCAGCGTGCCGGTCACCACCGTGCCGGAGCCGGCGATAGTAAAAATCCTATCGATGGGAAGACGCGGGCGGCCCAGGTCGGGCCGGGGATCGGTGGTGTCCAGGAGATTATCGATGGCCGCCACCAGCCCGGGAAGTCCCGCGCCCGTCAGCGCCGAGACCGCCACGATGGGCGCCCCGGCGATGGACGTGGAGGCAATGAGCTCCTCAATTTCCAACCTGACCAGACTCAGCATCTCCTCGTCCACCAGGTCTTTTTTGGTGATAACCACGATGCCCCGCTTCACTCCGACTAAATCGAGGATGGCGAGGTGTTCCCGGGTCTGCGGCATCACGCCCTCGTTGGCGGCGACGATAAGCAAAGCCACGTCGATACCGCCGACACCCGCCAGCATGTGCCGGACAAAACGCTCGTGGCCGGGGACATCGACAATGCTGACCTCGCGGCCGGAAGGCAGCTTGAGCCAGGCGAAACCGAGCTCGATAGTCATGCCCCGCGCCTTCTCCTCCTGGAGGCGGTCGGGGTCAATACCGGTCAGCGCTTTGACGAGCAGGGATTTGCCGTGGTCGATATGTCCGGCGGTACCAAGTACGTACATAGCGAAATTCAAAATCCTAAACTCTAAATCCTAAACAAATTCGAAATCCTAAATTCTAAAGAGCCAAAGATTTCAATGCGGCGATAACGATAATATCTTCTTCAGGGAGGACGGAACGGGGGTCGAGGAGGAGTTTATCTTTCTCAATACGCCCGACGACCGGCACGTCCCGAAGGCGGAGTCGTTCCGCAATCGCCTTAACGTCACGGCCGCCAAAAGCCAAAAGATGGGTGGGCAGAGTGCCGCCGGGGAGGCTGCCGCCGCCAATCATCGTCTCGCCGGGCATTATTTCTGCCAGGTCTCCCAGAGCTTTCGCCCAGAGTCCGGCCCGCTTTTCAATCTCCTCCAGAGGCGCGGCAATCATACGCCATACTGGGATTTTCGCCACGGCTTCCTCTTTGAGATAGTGCCGCAAAGTCACCGCCAGACCGGCCAGCCGGGTCTTGTCTATGCGCACCGCCCGGGCCAAAGGGTGCCGTTTAAGTTTTTCGATATACTCTTTCCGGCCGACGATGATGCCCGCCTGCGGCCCGCCCACGAGCTTATCGCCGGAAAAAAAAGTGAGTGCCACGCCGGCCTTTACACTCTGCTGGACCATCGGCTCCGGGGCCAGCCTGTAAACGGTCGTGTCCAGGAAGCAGCCGCTGCCGAGGTCGTCAAGGACAAGGAGGTGATGCTTTTTACCAATATCCACAAGCTCTTCGAGAGAGACTTCGCTGATAAAGCCCACCAGGCGGAAATTACTGGAATGTACCCGCATCAGGGCGGCGGTGCGGGGAGTTATCGCCTGTTCAAAATCGGCGGCATAAGTGCGGTTGGTGGTGCCAACTTCTACGAGTTTGGCGCCGCTCTGGCGCATGACATCGGGGATGCGAAAGCCGCCGCCGATTTCCACCGCCTGACCGCGAGAGACAATGACCTCTTTACGTTTCGCCAGGGCCGTCAGACCCAGAAGGACCGCCGCGGCATTGTTATTCACGACCAGCGCTGCCTCGGCGCCGGTCAGCCGGCATAAAAGTCCCTCGACGTGAACATGGCGGGAGCCCCGACTACCGCTCTTAAGGTCAAACTCCAGGTTGGCATAGCCCCGGCTGACGTCCTCCATCGCCGCGAGCGCTTCAGGGCTGAGGGGGGCGCGGCCCAGGTTGGTATGCAATATCACGCCGGTGGCATTAATGACACGGCGTAAACCCGGTTTTTCCAGAGCCTGTAACTCCACTAAAACCGAGGTGACGATATCGTCTAACGAGGCGCAGGGATGACCAGTGACGATGGACAGGCGCTCAATCTCAAGGCGATTTCTGATAATATCAACTAACAGGTCGTGGGGATGGCCGCGGGCAAGCCGTGCATCGGCCAGGACTTTATCCACCGGGGGGAGCCGCCGGAACTCAGTCTCCATCGAGCTTATTCTACAACAAAGAGTTTACAGTTAACAGTTTACAGTTGACTGGGGTATAATAAAAAGATAGAGCCAGGGTAAACGCCATGCACATCAGAGAAGACATCCAGACGATATTCGATAAAGACCCGGCGGCACGGAGCGTGACGGAAATCCTCCTGTGCTACCCGGGACTGCACGCTTTATGGTGCCACCGGATTGCCCATTTCCTGTGGTGCCACCATTTAAAGCTGCCGGCGCGGCTGCTCTCGCACCTCAACCGGTTCTTCACGGGAATAGAGATACACCCCGGAGCGCACATCGGGCGGCGGTGCTTCATCGACCACGGGGCGGGAGTGGTCATCGGGGAGACGGCCGAGGTAGGCGACGACGTGCTGATGTACCAAGGCGCCAGCCTGGCGGGGACTTCCCCCAATAAAGAGAAACGCCATCCGACGGTCGGCAATAACGTGGTGATAGGCGCCGGGGCGATAGTGCTGGGGGCGATAACCATCGGGGATGGCGCGCGGATAGGCGCCGGCTCGGTAGTCATTAAGTCGGTACCGCCGGGAGTGACCGTCGTGGGTATCCCGGGCAGGGTCGTCACTAAGACGGACCGAACCATCACCGAACTCGAACACGGGCGATTGCCTGACCCGGTCGCGGAAGCCATCCGACTTGTCCTGAAAGAGTACGATGGGCTCGAACAACGACTGGAAAAACTGGAAGAAGAATGCGGCCTGACCACCCCGCCGGACGAACTCCAAGAAAGCCGCCATGAGATAGAAAAAGAATTCCAACAGGGCGGCGGGATTTAGGGCCCTCCTGTGCAAAGGCTTAGGAGGGTAAACGGGTGGGAAAACGGGAGATTCAGGAAACAAAATCGTGAAAATAGCCATAGCCATGAGCGGCGGGGTGGACTCTTCCGTGGCCGCGGCCCTGCTTAAAGAAGCGGGGCATGACGTCACCGGCCTGACCATGAGGCTCACCGACGACTCCTGCACCGAGACAGATGCGGCGGAAGTCGCCCGGCAACTCGGAATACCACATCACGTCGCGGATTTACGCGATATTTTTCAAAACCGGATTATCGATTACTTCTGCCGGGAGTATTGTCTGGGGCGGACACCCAATCCCTGCGTCCTGTGCAATAAATACATCAAGTTTGGCGCGCTCTGGGAGGAAGCGGTGAAATACGGGGCGGACTTACTTGCCACCGGGCATTACGCCAAGATAGAAAAAGACGACCACGGGAGATATGTTCTGAAAAAGGGGCAGGACGTGAGGAAAGACCAGTCGTATTTCCTCTACCAGCTAACGCAGGAGCAGCTGGGCCACACCATTTTCCCGGTGGGCGAGCTGAGCAAAACTGAGGTCAGGAAAATCGCGGCGGAACTGGGGCTAGCGACGGCCTCCCGACCGGAAAGTCGGGAAATCTGCTTCATTCCCGATGATGACCGCGCCCGATTCATGAAAGACCGCATGCCGGAGTCTCCCGAGCCGGGGGCAATACGGGACGAGCGGGGGAAAACGCTGGGGCAGCACCGGGGCATCGCGTCTTATACCATCGGCCAGCGCAAGGGACTGGGCATCGCCGCGGCCGAGCCGCTCTACGTAACCGCCATCGCCGCCGGCCGGAACGAGGTCATCGTGGGGACGAAAGAGCAGACGTACAGCACGGAGCTTACCGCCGAGGAGCTCAACTGGATAGCCGCGCCAGCACCGGAGTATCCGATGCGCATTAAAGCGAAAATCAGGTACCGCCAGCCGGAGGCGGCGGCAACGTTGACCCCGCGGGACGATAATACCGTTTATTTAATGTTCGACGAGCCCCAGATGGCCATCACGCCGGGACAGGCGGTCGTGTTTTACAACGGGGACAGGGTGCTGGGCGGGGGAACGATATTAAAACGAGGTAGATAACTATGGCCAAGATAATCGCGGTATGCAAGAGCGAGAAAAAAGGCACGCGAAAGACCCCGCAAGCCGAAATGAAGATTAAAAAAGACTACGGAGTCGCTGGCGACGCCCACGCGGACTGCCAGACCCACCGGCAGGTGAGCCTGCTGGCCAACGAGAGCATCGACAAGATGCGCGGCAAGGGCTTCGAGTTACACTCGGGGGACTTTGCGGAAAACCTGACGACGGAGGGCATCGACCTGGCGGCGCTGCCTATCGGCACCAAGCTGAAGGCGGGAAAAGGGGTGGTGCTGGAGGTAACGCAGATAGGCAAGGAATGCCATGCAGCCTGCGAAATCCGCAAGCAGGTGGGCGACTGTATCATGCCGCGGGAAGGAATCTTCGCTAAAGTCATCCGCGGCGGCACCGTCAAGCCCGGCGATTCTCTAGAAATAAGCGACGAAAAGGCCAAAAGATAGGGGAAAAATGCCAAATAAAATCCTGGAAACAGTCGAATATACCAGAGTCAATGACGGCTGCACGGCATCGCAGGAAAGAATCGTCAAGGAGACCACTCTGACGATTAACGTCAACGGGCAGCCGTTTGCCACGGCGATGATTTTAGCCACTTTAGAAAAAGAGTTCGTCGTCGGCAACCTATATGTGCAGGGAGTCATAAAAACCGCCGACGATATCGCGTCTTTGACCATAAAAAACAACATCGCCGAAGTAACCATAACGGAAAAAACCAGAAATAAAACCGCTCCGAAAACAATCAAGTCCGACCTTAAAGTAAGCCAGGAAGATATTTTCAAATGCGTTAAAGCCATATTGAAATCCGAGGTATTTACCGAGACGGAGGCGGTGCACTCCGCCGGGCTGTTTCTTAAAGGGAAAGAAACGATTTGCATCGCGGAAGACCTGGGAAGGCACAATGCCCTGGATAAAGTAATCGGCTACGGGCTCTTGCATGACATAGATTTCGGCCGGACGGTAGCGGCCTCGACGGGCCGGCAGCCCTCCGAGATGATATTGAAGTGCCGCAATGCGGGCATCCCGATAATCACTACCAAGGGGGTGCCCACGACCCTCGCCATAGAGATCGCCAGGGAGGCCGGGATAACGATTGCCGGGCTGGTGCGGGGAAAAAATATGATAGTCTACTCGCATCCGGAGAGAATCGAGGGCTGCGATGAAAAGTAGAGACATAGGACTGAAAAAGTGGACGGCTACCTCTAAAGCGATGGAGTGCTGGAAGCTGGCCGACGGGCGTTTCTCCCGGGCAGAAACCAGCGTGATAATCGAAAGGGAACTGCCGATATACGTCAACGGCAAACACCTGGTCACGGCCTCGATAACGCCGGTCATGGAAAAGGAATTCGTCATCGGCTACCTGTACGGGCAGGGATTCATCAACGGCCTGGAAGAAGTGACATCCGTGGCGATAGAAGATAGCGCCGCGCAGGTGCGACTGAAAGATACCGGCAAGCCGACGAAGACGGCAGGAACCGCGAGCTACCGCATCGTGTCCGGCGGCGGACGTATCGCCTATGCCGATGTTGCGGAGTCGACGGAGATACGCGACCATCGGAAAATCCGGCAGCGCATTATCTACAAGGCGATGAACACCCTTTTCGAGACCGCCAGGATTTACCGGGAGACGGAAGGCGTCCATGCGGCCGGGCTTTTCACCGCCGAGGGAAGCCTTATCTGTATCGTGGAAGACATCGGCCGGCATAACACCATGGATAAGGTTATCGGCTATGCCCTGTTAAACAGGGTCGATTGCGGCAACACTTTTCTCGTCTCGACCGGGCGGATGGCCTCGGAGATGGTGGCGAAAATCGGCCGGGCCGGCATCCCGCTGGTCGCCACCAAGACCGCCGTTACCGATAAAGGACGGGAAATCGGCCGAAAGCTGGGACTGACCATCATCGGCTTCGTGCGGGACGCCGGGACGCGCATCAACACCGACATGGAAGTGCGAGTAACGGAGAGGGCGGGGATGAAGATTTATACCGGCGCCGAGAGGGTGCCCTGCGAAGAAGACCGCGCTAGATAAAACGGACGGCAAGATGAGCATGCCTAGAAACGAAGTATTGAAAGAACAAATCCTCAAGCTCAAAAAGGAGAGGAAGGCGGTCATCCTCGCCCACAACTACCAGCGCGGCGAGGTCCAGGACATCGCGGACTTCGTCGGCGACTCACTGGAGCTAAGCCAGAAGGCAGCCCAGACCGACGCCGACGTCATCATTTTTTGCGGCGTGCATTTCATGGCCGAAACCGCGGCTATTTTGAATCCGGGCAAGACCGTCCTGCTGCCGGACGCGGGCGCCGTGTGCCCGATGGCCAACATGATTACCGCCGAGCAGCTCCGGCGGAAAAAGCGGGAACTCCCCAACGCCACCGTGGTCACGTACATCAACTCCACCGCCGCCGTCAAAGCGGAATCCGACTACTGCTGCACGTCAGCTAATGGCGTGAAAATCGTCGGCAGCATTGATAATCCGGAGATAATCTTCGTGCCGGACCAGTACCTGGGGGCGTTCATCGCCAGCCGGACCGGGAAAACGCTGACGCTCTGGCCGGGCTACTGCCCGACCCACGTGCGCATCCTGCCCGAAGACATCATCAACCGGAAAAAAGAGCATCCTAACGCTAAAGTAGTGGTGCACCCCGAATGCCGGCCGGACGTCATCGCGCTGGCGGACGAAGCCCTGAGCACCAGCGGCATGATACGCTACGCCGCCCGCCCGGACGTTAACGAACTGATTGTGGGGACGGAGGTGGAGATTCTGCACCGGCTCAACAAGGAAAACCCGGGCAAGCAATTCTACGCGGCTTCAAAAAAAGCCGTCTGCCCCAACATGAAAAAGATCACGCTGGACAAGATATTGGAATCAATAGAGACGATGGCGCCGGTTGTGACCGTGCCGGAGGATATCCGGATACGCGCCAAGAGAGCGGTCGACCGCATGCTGTCAGGAGTGTGAAACATGGAAAAATCAAAGTATATCGTGGTACTGATCACCGCGAAAGACACCAACGAAGCGCATGACATCGCCGATGCCCTGCTCGACCAGCGGCTGGCGGCCTGCATCAACATCACGGCGGAGGTGGATTCCCATTACTGGTGGCGCGGAAAAGTGGAGTCGGCCGAGGAGAGCATGCTCATCGTCAAGAGCCGGGAGGCCCTGCTGGGGGAAATTATAGAAGCGGTCAAGAAAATCCACGGCTACGAAGTCCCGGAAATAATCGCCTTGCCTGTAGTCGGCGGGGACAAGGACTACCTGGACTGGATAGACGGCGAGGCTACGGGGAGGTAAAGCCATGCTAACCGAGAAAGAAAAACAAAGATACGACCGGCAAATAATGATATACGGGTTCGGAGAGGCGGGGCAGGAGAAACTAAAAAAGGCCAAAGTATTCATCGCCGGGGCGGGGGGACTGGGCTCACCGGTAGCTATCTACCTGGCGGCGGCGGGCATCGGCACGATACGTATCGCCGACCACGATACGATAGAGCTCAGCAACCTCAACCGGCAGGTACTGCACTGGGAAGAAAACATCGGCGGGAGAAAAGTGGACTCGGCAGCGGAGAAGCTGAGGAAACTGAACCCGAATATAAAAGTAGAGACCACCGCGGAGACAATAACCGAAGCCAATGTCTCGCGCCTGGTGGGAGACTCGGACTTAATCGTCGATGCGATGGACAATCTGCCCACCCGGTACCTACTCAATAGGGTAATCTTCGAAAAGAAAATACCATTTTTCCACGGGGCGGTCTACGGCTTCGAGGGAAGGGCGATGACGGTAATACCGGGCAAAACAGCCTGTCTCAACTGCCTTTACCATAACGCCCGGGTGCCCAAGGAAAAGTTCCCGGTCATCGGAGTAACGCCGGCGGTCATCGGCTGTATCCAGGCGACCGAGGTTATTAAATATTTAACGGGGCTCGGCGAGCTGCTGACCAATAGAATCCTGAATTACGACGCCCTAAGGATGCGCTTTACCGAGTTCACCATCAAGCCGGACCCGAACTGCGAACACTGCGGAAAAGCAGCGGGGAAGAAAAAATGAGCGTAGAAATAGAGCTATCTTCCATCTTCGGCATATACACGGGCGGCCAACTCAACATGAAAGTGGCGGGAAAAACGGTGCGCGAAAGCCTGCACGACCTGGTGCAGCAGTACCCCAAACTGAAAAAGATGCTGCTCGATAACGACGGGAACCTGATGCATTCCTACGATTATTTCATCAACGAGGCAAGCGTCTACCCCAAAGACATGAACGCGCCGCTCAAGGATGGCGATAAGCTCAATATCATCTACGTCATCCACGGCGGCTAAGATGTTAAGCTAGACCTTGGTCCAGTCGATCTCCAGCTTACAGGCGGGGCAGTCCTGCTTTATCGGCACCACGGCTTTACAATGCGGGCAGATGTATTCATCACCTATTTTAATGGGCTTTTCGTGCTTGTCTTTTTTCTTTTCCTTAGCCATGCTGTACCTCCCGTTCGCTCGAACTGCTATATCTTGGACCAATCGATTTCCTCCCCGCAGCCGGGGCAGTCCTGCTTTACCGGCACTTCGGCTTGGCAATGCGGGCAGATGTATTTTTCACGCGATTTAATCGGGGTGTGGGGTGTTTCCACCGGGCGCGGATATGGGGTCAGAGAAGAATCTAATAATTCTTTTTTATCTTCTTCGGGCATAAAGTACCTCCATACTAGGTTTTTCAATTAATTGTAGCAGAACAATAATATAATAAATCATACACGGAATGGAAAAAGTATACATTTTTATTAAATTATGCCCGATTCTCCAGCCAGCGCCGCTTCTGGTCGACGCGGGCCCGCTCATCGGTAGTTTTATAGTTTGCCAGGAAATCCCGGCGGAAAGAGTCGAAAGAGTCGGCCAGGATGGCGTCGCGTATCTTACGGATAAGGTTGCTCACAAAACGCAGGTTATGAATCGAGGCCAGTCGCAAAGCCAGCAGCTCCTCACTGCGGAATAAATGGCACAAATAGGCGGCGGAAAAAGTGCGGCAGGCATAGCAATCGCAATCGGGGTCGATAGCCCGATCCATTTTGCGATAAACAGCGCGGCGGATATTCACGCGGCCTTTCCGGGTAAACAAAGCGCCGTTGCGGGCGACGCGGGTGGGCAGCGCGCAGTCGAAGATATCAATGCCGCGCGCCACACTCTCGATAATGTCCTCCGGGGCGCCGACGCCCATGAGATAGCGGGGCTTGTTTTCCGGAAGCAAAGACGCCGTCAACGCGACCAGCGAGAGGGTAACATCTTTAGGCTCGCCGACGCTCAGTCCGCCGATCGCATAGCCGGGGAAATCGAGACCAGTGAGGAAACCCGCCGACTGCTTCCGCAGTTCTGGGAACGTCCCTCCCTGGACGATAGCGTAAAGGGCCTGGGTATTTTTTGTTTTAGCATTAAGGCAGCGCGCCGCCCAGCGATGCGTCCTTTCCATCGCTCGATGCACCTTCTCTTTATTGTCACCATAAGCGGAACACTCATCCAATACCATAATGATATCGGCGCCTAAAGCCTCCTGGTATTGGACCGCTAGCTCCGGGGTGAGGAAATGCTCGCTGCCATCGATATGCGAGCGGAAGGCCACGCCTTCATCGGTGATTTTCAGGAAAGGCGCGAGGCTGAAAACCTGGTAGCCGCCGCTATCGGTAAGGATGGCGCCGTCCCAGGCCATGAAGCGGTGCAGTCCGCCCAGTTTTTCGATAATATCGATGCCGGGGCGAAGGTAAAGGTGATAGGTATTGGCCAGCAGCATGTTAAAGCCCAGGTCTTTAATTTCCTGCGGGGTTAAGGTCCTGACGGTGGCCTGGCTGCCTACCGGCAGAAACACAGGGGTCAGGATTTTGCCGTGGGGGGTATCAAGCTCGCCGGCGCGGGCGAGACATGAGGTGTTAAGCAGGTTAAAGTGTTTTTCAATCATTATATCGTTTTTTAAAACCTGACCGGTTATCCGTTATTCGTTTATTTTATATTTTTTTAACTATTTTACGAGTAATTAGCTTCGATATTCGTTTTTTTATTATGTTAAGCCAAATACGATTCCGCGGTTATTCGTTTTTCGATTTATGTTAAATTAGCTTTAAATTCCGGGTATTCGTTTTTAACTTAAACGCCTCGCCGCTACGCATAAAAATCCAGGGCATATTTTTTATAGTATACAGGGGCAGGAGGGAAAAAGTACACACTATTTTGGCCGATTTCCCCCGCTTTCTAAGGGGGTGAGGATCTACCATCAGCCCTGTCCTAAAACTACTGCAACAGCCGGTTGGCGATAATACTACGGTGCACCTCGGAAATGCCGACGTATATCTCGGTCATCTTGGCGTCGCGGTAGAGTCGCTCCACGGGCAACGACTTCATGGTGCCGTAAGAGCCGTGGACCTGCATCGCCAGGCGGGTGACCTCGACGGCTACCTGCGAAGCAAAGAGCTTGGCCATGGAGGACTCGTACTGAATGCTCTGACCCTGGTCGCGCAGGAAAGCGGTGCGGTAGACCAGCCAGCGGGCGGCCTCAATGCGGGAAGCCATCTCCGCCAGCATCTGCTGGATGGACGGCATTTTAGAAATCGGTTTGCCCCGCGCCTGCCGCTGCCGGGCGTAGTCGAGCGAAAGCTCCAGAGCCGCCTGGGCTACGGCCACCGCCTGCATCGCCACGCTCATCCGCTCGACGCTGATGGCCTCCAGCAGGATAGCGAACCCCTGCCCTTCCTTGCCGATTAAATTCTCCTCCGGCACATAAACATCATCGAGATTTACGATAGACGTGCCCAGTCCGCGCAGTCCCATCGTTTCCAGGACCTCCTGGACGGCAAATCCGGGAGATTTTTTCTCGACGATAAAGGCATTCAAACCTTCTCCCTCGCGGCGGGCGAAAAGAAGCACCACGTCCAACGCGGGCGCTAAAGACATGAACATCTTCTGCCCGTTAATGACAAAGCCCTTACCGCGGCGCCGGGCGGTGGTGGTGATGGCGGCGGGGTCCGAGCCGGTATCCGGCTCGGTAAAGCCGACACCGCCCAGCAACTCCCCCTTAGCCAGCGGGGTGAGCCAATGCCGCTTCTGCTCTTCCGTGCCGAAGCGATAGATACCCTCCTCCGGTACGGTATTCACCGCCATGATAGCCCCCACAGAAACGGACGCCTGGCAGATTTGTTCGAGGGCAAGGATAAAGCCCAGATAGCCGGCGCCGCTGCCGCCGTACTTTTCCGGGAAAGGCAGTCCCTGAAAGCCGCGCCGGCCCATCTCCTTAGCCAGGTCGGCGGGGAATTCATTGGAGCGGTCGATTTCCGCCGCCCGGGGGGCTACTTCTTTAGCGGCAAAGTCTTTCGCCAGGCTCTGGAGCATTTTTTGCGACTCGCTCAGATTAAAATCCATCGACACTCTCCGCTAACGAATCCAGATATCCAGGCACATCACCAGGAAAATAACCCCGAGGTACGGAAAAGAGGAAAGCCGATAAAGCTTCCAGGCGTCGTCGGCGGCACGGGAAATTACCAGGCGGGCCGCGGCATAGACCATCACGATACCCAGGATATTGGCGAGAACCAGGTAAAGCCAACCGAAACCCCCGACAAAGTACAGGGCGACAGAGAAGGTATACAGCAATATCGAGAAGACCAGCAGCAGCTTGACCGAGTCCCTGACCTCCAGATTGATGGGGAAATATTTGATGCCCGCCTGACGGTAATCATCGCGATGGGCGATATTGACGCTCCAGACATGCAGCGGCAGCCAGGCGGTAATAAGGAGACAGAGCAAGAGCAGCTCCCAGCTTACATGGCGGTTCACCGCCAGCCAGCCCATCAGCAGCGGGGCGCAGGAAGCCAGGACGCCCTGAGGATAGACGCAGGTCAGCTTCTTACGCCATGTGGCGGCGACCAGCGTGCCCGAGGCGTCCGCGAGAAAGACATAGGGGTGCAGGTACCAGGCTAGGCCTAATCCGATAGCGATTAGGCTGAGTACCAGTGGCAGCACTTTGCCTGGCGGGGAAATAGCCCGCGAGGGGAGGGCCCGCCAGCAGGTGCGCTGCATACGGGCATCGATAGCGCGGTCGAGAAAGTTGGTCAGGCCGTTAGCGCCGGCCGAGGCGATTAAGACCGTCAGGAGAACTAAAGCCAGTCGGGGCGAAAGCTGGCCGCCGCCGGCAATAACCGCCGCGGCGAAGCCGATAAAAGCCAGCAGGACGCTGGGCAGGGGCTTTAAGACCTCGATATATTTCAGGACAGTGCCGAAAGCCCCACCCTTACGTAAAAACAGTCGAGGCCTGCCTCTGACAAGCTCCGTTACCGTTAATAAAGTCGTCTCCATAAATACAACTCAATTATACACAATAAACTCATTCACGGGCTAGGACAAGTTGTATTCAGGATTAATCGGTATTAAGATAGGGACGATGAAAGAAGCGCTCGAACGAGTATTAGCGCAACACCAAAAGCGCTATATCAACGAAGGCGGCCTCAAGCCGTCCGCGGTATTGATACCCATCTACCAGAAACACGGTGAGTATTACATCGTCTTTATCAAGCGCACGGAGACTGTCAAAGTGCATAAGGGCCAGATTTCCTTTCCCGGAGGGGCGCGGGAGGCCGAGGACCGGACCCTGCTGCACACCGCCATCCGGGAAAGCCGGGAGGAAATAGGGCTGCGCACGAAAGACATCGAAGTAATCGGGGAGATGGACGACGAGGTAACCACCACCTCCAGCTACGTCGTCACCCCTTTCATCGCCATAATACCGTGGCCGTACCGTTTTAAGAAAAACAAGGACGAGGTGGCGGAGATCATGGAGGTGCCCGTCAAAGCCCTCTTGGAAAAGGACAGCCGTAAACCGGGCATGGAGACACTGGACGGGCAGCCAATCGATTCTTATATTTACGACTACAAGGGGAAGGTCATCTGGGGGGCCACGGCCCGGATTCTAAAGAAACTGCTGGACATTATCGGCGGGATTTATCAGGGCGAACGTTAGAGGGTCTTAAAAAAGGACCGACTAAGCCAGAACGCATTCCTTGAAAATGATGTTCTTGCCGTAACCGTCATACCGGCCGCGCAGGCTCACTTCCTGCCCTTCGGTGAGACGCTCCATCCTGGAAATACTTTCCTTATCGAAGTTGCAGCGGACGGGCCACGTGACGTTTTTGCGGGCGCCGGTAAGCACGATATATCGGACATCAATATGGTCGCGGATAAAGACCTTTTCCACAAATCCCGTGACCACGATGGTCTTGTTCAGCAATTTTGAGTGTACGCCCAATCGATTGGCCGCATACAGGGCATCCAGCTGGTCCACGCTCAAGACCGAGCCATCATCAATGGAATCCAGGCTCGGGGGCGCTACGGCGACCGGCGCGGGCAGCGGAGGCGGTTGTGGCGCCGGCGGCGGCGCCAGTTGAGGGGCGGGAGGCGGCGGGGCCACCGGGGCGGGCGGGGCCATTTGCGCTGGTGGAGCTACCGGGGCAGGCCGGGGCGTCACGATTATTTCGGCGCGGGGAGCAGAGATTGACGGCGGCGCTTCCGGTTGGCGCCTTTCCTCAGGTTCCGGGGGGCGTACCGGAGCGGCGGCCGGTTCCGGTCGAAAATCGAAAGCAGGCTTAACGGGGTGCTGGTAGGCGGGGGGAGCTTGAGGAGCGGTTTCCGGTACGGGACCGTATTCAGTTTCGGTTTCTGTCTCCGGTTCCGGGGCAGGATACGCCGAACGTAAGGAAGCGCTCCTCTCTTCCTGGAGCTGCTTGAAGGTCTTGTCAATCTTTTTATAAGCGCGGGACAATAGCGGATAGCCGCACCACTGACAGGCCCAGTCCCGGGTCCTCAGGGTCTGGCGTCCGCAATTGGGACAAGCCGGCATAGCAACTCCTTTCTCTTAAATTATACGTGATTAAAGCAGCTTGTCAATACGACGTCAACGGCGGCCGCCCATTCGTTCCTGAAATGTCACTATTTTGTAACTATTTTTACGACTTTTTTGCAACTATTCTACCTATTCAAGGTTAAAATTGTAAATATCGGCGTTCTGTGTAAGGTCAGGATATTCCGGTATCTCTTAATAACGCAGTATTAACTTTTATCAATATTAATTGACATCTTACTTCATAAACCGTATAATAGAAGTATAGGTTTTTCGGAGAAAATAAATGGCCGGTAAGAACTACTACGATATACTCGGGGTAAGCAAAGGCGCCAGCGATAAGGACATCAAACAGGCCTACCGCCGGCTGGCGCGCCAGCATCACCCGGACGTCAATCCCGGGAACAAAGCGGCAGCCGAAGCTAAATTCAAGGAAATTAACGCGGCCTACGAGGTGCTTTCCGACCAGGCCAAAAGGCAGAAATACGATAAATACGGCGAGAAATGGCAGTACGCCGACCAGATAGAACAGGCGGAGCGCGAGCAGGCGCAGTACCGGGGGTTTGCGCCGGGAGACGGCAGCGGCTTCCAGTACAGCGGCAATGTCGAAGACCTGGATAGTGTCTTCGAGGAGCTGTTCGGAGGCGGACGCGGCGGACGCGGCTTTTCCCGCCGTCCCCAGCCGAGGCGCGGCCAGGACATGGAGACGACCGCCGAGGTAACTCTCGAAGAAGCCTACGCCGGCACCCAGCGCACTATCAGCCTCCAGGTGGAAGAGCCCTGCGCCGCCTGCCGGGGCACGGGGCGGATTCAAAACGTCCCCTGCTCGGTGTGCCGGGGCGCGGGCGTGGTGGCGAATATAAAGCGTATCGAGGTAAAGATTCCCGCCGGCGTGGTCACCGGCTCACGGGTACGTGTCGCCGGCAAAGGACAGCCCGGCTACGGCGGCGCCAACGGCGACCTTTACCTGAATATTACGGTCAGGCCGCACACGACAGTTGAACGCCAGGGAGACGACCTTTACGTTAACGTCCCGGTGTCCCTGACGGTGGCGATACTGGGCGGCGAAGCCCAGGTGCCGACACTCAAGGGGAAGCTGGCTCTGAAAATCCCGGCGGAGACCCAGAACGGGCGGGTCTTCCGTCTGGCCGGACAGGGCATGCCCCACCTCGGCAAGTCCACCCGGGGCGACCTGCTGGCTAAAGTCAACGTGGTCTTACCCACCAGGCTATCCGAAAAGGAAAAAGAACTATTCAGGCGATTCAACGAGATGAGACCGGCCTGAGGAGGATGAGTGACGATGGACAAAGATAAATATAATACCGAGCCCCGCTACGTGATAAGTATCGCGGCCAGAATGCTGGAAATACAGACGCACACCCTGCGCTACTATGAAAAGGTGGGTATCATCGAGCCCCACCGCTCCCAGGGGAACATCCGGCTATATTCGGATAGAGATATCGCCCTTCTCAAGAGGGTGAAGTCGCTGGTGGACGACATGGGCATCAATCTACCCGGCGTGGAGGTCATCCTGCGCATGGTCCAGCACATGGGGGAACTCCAGAACGAGCTGGAAGAAGCCCACGAGCAGATAGAGAAGCTACGCGGAGGAAAATAGCATGAGACAGGAAAAATTTACCGAACAGGCACAGGAAGCGCTACAGACGTCCCAGCAGATGGCGATGCAGTTCAAGCACAGCCAGTGGGACGTGGAACATATCCTGCTGGCAATGCTCGTCCAGAAGCAAGGGCTGGTGGGCGAAATACTCAAGGAAATAAACGTCGACGCGGAGATGATAAGGAACCGGGTGGATGAAGCCCTGGAGAAGACGCCCAAGGTATCCTACCAGACGGGGCAAATCTACGCCACGCCGCGCATCGCGATGTTGATGCAAAAAGCCGAAGAGGAAGCCAAGCGGCTCAAGGACGAATTCATCAGCACGGAGCACCTGCTCATCGCGATGGTCAGTGAAAACAGGGGCGAGGCCGCCAATATCCTGCACAGCGCCGGCGTCACCCAGGAGAAAGTCTACGCCGCCCTGCAGAAACTGAGGGGAAGTCGGCGCGTGGAAGACACGCGCGCCGAAAGTAAATACCGCTCCCTGAAAAAGTACGGGCGGGACCTCACCGATATGGCGCGCGAGGGCAAGCTCGACCCGGTCATCGGACGCGAAAGGGAAATCAAGCGGGTCATGCAGATACTGACCCGGCGCACCAAGAACAACCCGGTCATCGTCGGCGAGGCCGGCGTGGGCAAGACCGCCATCGCCGAAGGACTGGCTCAGAAGATAGCGGACGACGACGTGCCCGATTCTTTGAAAGGACGTAAGGTCGTGGCCCTGGACATGGGAGCGCTGGTGGCCGGCAGCAAGTTCCGCGGCGAGTTCGAGGAAAGACTCAAGGCGGTCATGGATGAAGTTAAAGAATCCAAGAAAGAAGTGATACTGTTCATCGACGAGATACATACAGTCGTCGGGGCGGGCGCCGCCGAAGGCTCCATTGACGCCAGTAACATGCTGAAACCGGCGCTGGCGCACGGCGAGCTGCAGTGCGTGGGCGCCACGACGCTCGACGAATACCGCCGGCACATCGAGAAAGACAAGGCGCTGGAGAGACGGTTCCAGCCGGTCTTCATCGACGAACCCAGCATCGAAGATACCATTGAAATCCTGAAGGGTTTAAGACCCAGGTACGAGGCGCACCACAAGATAAAAATTACCGATGACGCCCTCGACGCCGCCGCCAGGCTCAGTCAGAGATATATCGCCGACCGGCACCTGCCGGACAAGGCCATCGACCTTATCGATGAGGCCGCCAGCAAGCTGCGCATCGATACCGAAAGTGCCACGCCGGAAGAAAAAGAGCTAGAGAAGCGCATCAAACAGCTGGCTAACGAGGAAGAGGCGGCGACCCAGCGGCAGGACTACGAGCAGGCCGCCAAGCTCAAGGCGGACAAGCTAAAGCTGGAACCGGAGTACAAGGAGGCTAAGAGCCGCCGGCTCAAGCAGGAGAAAATCAGCGAAGAAGTCACGGCGGAGCATATCGCCCAGCTGGTTTCCAACTGGACGGGCATCCCCGTGACCCAGATGGTCGAGGGGGAGAAGGAAAAGTTCATCCACATGGAGGAACGCATCCACGAGCGCCTGATCGACCAGGAGGAAGCGGTGGCAGCGATATCCGAAGCGATAAGGAGAAGTCGGGCGGGACTGACCGACCCGAAACGACCCATCGGCAGTTTCCTGTTCCTGGGACCGACGGGCGTGGGCAAGACGGAGATGGTGCGCACCCTGGCGTGGTTCATGTTCGGCGACGAGAACGCCATGATCCGGCTGGACATGTCCGAGTACCAGGAAGAGCATACTACGGCACGACTGATCGGGGCGCCGCCCGGCTACATCGGCTATGACGAAGGCGGGCAGCTCACCGAGGCGATAAGGCGGCGGCCGTACAGCATCATCCTGCTGGATGAAATCGAGAAGGCGCACCCTAAAGTCTTCAACACCCTGCTGCAAGTGATGGACGACGGCCGGCTCACCGACGGCCACGGGCGCACGGTAAACTTTAAGAACACCGTTATCGTCATGACCAGCAACGCCGGCGCCGAAGTAATCAAGCGCGAGAGCCAGCTCGGCTTCGCCACGCGGCGGGAGACGGCCACGACGCAGAACCAGCGATACGAAGACATGAAGAAAAAGGTCACTGAGAAGGTCAAAGAACGCTTCCTCCCCGAGTTTTTAAATCGACTCGACGACATTATCGTCTTCCACGAGCTTAGCGAGGAACAGCTCAAGAGCATCGTCGACCTGATGCTGAAAGACCTGCAAAAGCGTCTCAGCGAGCACAAGGTAAGCGTGGAGCTGACGGAAAAAGCTAAAGCCTGGCTGGCCAGGGAAGGCTACGACCCGGTCTACGGGGCGCGGCCGCTGCGGAGGGTCATCGAGCGCTCAATCGAGAACCCGCTATCCAGTCAGCTTTTAAGGGGCGAACTCAAGGATGGGGACGTCATCAAGATAGACATCGATAAAGAAGGAAAACCGACCTTTAAGACCAGAGCGGCGGCCAGGGCAACCGTCTGAAAGATTCAGCCTCTAAACAGAGGGGGGGATTTAAATCCCCCCCTTTTTCTTTTTCCTGCCAATAATACCAAACCGAAAGGGTACTCAACGCATGGTATAATATTTATAGATGACAGAACAATTGTCTGAAAAGACGGCTATCGGCGAGAACGCCGCCCTTGTTGAAGAGGCAGTCCTCGCTAAAAAGTCGTCGCGAAAGGCTTACGCCCTGGGCATTCTCGGCGTAGCATTCACGGCGGCGGCGTTTGCCGCGATCATCGTTTTCCGGGAAGAACTGCGCGGGATGCAGCAATGGGGCTATCTGGGGGCTTTTCTCATCAGCATCCTGGGTGGGGCCACCGTTATCATCTACGTACCCATGCAGCCTGTCGTCTTCGCGCTGGGAGGCGCCATGGCAGGACCGTGGCAGGTCTTCTTGCTGGGCCTGGCGGCCGCGGCCGGAGAGGTAATCGGCGGGTTGACGATTTACATGACCGGTCAAGGAGCCGGAAAGGCCATTAGCGCCAGCAAATACGCCCGCGTCCAAAAGACTTACGAGCGAATGTTGAACTTCATCAGGCGCCACGGCGTCATCGCCCTGTTCCTGGTGACCTTTATCATGAACCCGTTTTTCTATCCAGCGGCTTTTGCCTGCGGGGCGCTGTGCATGGACTTAAAGAAATTCATTCCGGTAGTGATCGCCGGCAAGATCATCAAGTGCATGACCATCGTCTACGCCGGCTACTTCGGGTTTAGAGCATTATTTAACGCGCTGGGGATAAACCTTTAAGCTTAATCCCCCTCTTTTACTTCGATTCTCACACTCAGCAGCTTATCGCCCTGATACTGGGGATTAGCATCCGGGTCACGCAGACTGATACTCTTCAGGACATCCATCCCCTCGACGAGCTGGCCGAAGACGCTGTACTGGCCGTCAAGCCTGGGCTGGGCGGTAAAACAGATAAAGAACTGCGAGCCGTTGGAATTGGGAAGGCTGGAATGCGCCATAGAAAGAGCGCCGACGACATGCTTGTGCGAGGTGATTTCATTGGCAAAAGTATAGCCGGGGCTGCCGGAACCGGTCCCGGTGGGGTCACCGCCCTGGGCCATAAAGTTGGCCAGGACCCGGTGAAAGGTAGTGTTATCGTAATAGCCGCGGGTCGCCAGGAAGACAAAGTTGTTGACCGTTTTCGGCACATCTTTAGCGAACAGCTCCAGCACCATCTTGCCGTGTTCCGTTTCCATAATGGCCCGGTACTGTTTATTCGTATCAATCATCATCTTGGGCGGCTCTTTCCACTGCAACATTTGACCTCCTTCAGTCTGCATCGGCATCTGGACCCATCCCGGCGGCGTTTCGGAACCGGATGAACAAGAGACAGCCAGAAAACTGGCCGGCATTATTAACGCAACGAGTATCAACCGCAGCATCATGTGAATTCTCATGGGACCATTCCTTTCGCCGAGCGCCATACCTTTTAGATTTTAACGTATCGCCGTGCGGTAAGCAACGCTTGCCAGCCGCTTCGTATTATGCTAAATTATTAACGTATACGGGCCCGTAGTTCAGTTGGGAGAACGTTTGACTGGCAGTCAAAAGGTAGGGGGTTCGAATCCCCCCGGGTCCACCAAAGAAGATTATTCCAAACCGTGATGTAGAAGGATACCTCGAACTATCTGTACCCTAAGATGCAACTGGCGCAATTTCTATATTAATTTATTGGACAAGACAGAACGAGAGATTTACTTTTCATCAGGTGGTCGCAGGTTCGAAATTGTTGATAAAGTACAGAAAAATTTACTGTTAAAACACTAATTTGGGGTCTTGAATACTGTTTGCAGAGGTTGTATGCTGTTGTATACCAATCCCGCGGGAAAAAAATATGGAAATAGATGAGCTTCACAACAAAGTCAACGATCCCCAGGTTGCACAGCTCCTCGATAAAATTCTGGATGCCGTGCTGGCTCTCAAAGCCCGTCTTAGGGATTCGAACATGGATTCGAATTCCATTGGGGGCATGCTAATTCAACGCAGGCTCGCATTTTCCCAGACAATTTCCCATTTTGGAGAGCAGGTCACCTGATGTTAAAGTATACCGCGGAGCCTTGGGTCCAGAGCGTCCCTCACCCCGTCTCCCACCATGTTAAAGGCAAAGACGACCAGCATGATGGCTAAACCGGGAGCAAAGGAAAGGACAGGATTTGAAATCAGGAAGCGGTAGCCATCAAAGACCATGGAGCCCCAGGCTGCTCCCGGCGGCCTGATGCCGATGCCAAGAAAGCTGAGTCCAGCTTCAGCCAGGATAATGGTACCAAGTTGCAGCGTTGATAGCACTATCATCGGCGGTAGTGTGTTCGGTACGATGTGATTAAACATGATACGTCGATTAGTGGAACCCATGGCTACGGCGGCCTTAATGTAGTCATTTTCTTTAATACTCAGGGTCAGTCCATGCATTACCCTGGCGTATCCGGGAAGCGTGGCGACCATGAGGGCAATGATCACGTTCTGGAGACCGCTGCCAAGCACCGACGCGATGAGCAGAGCCAGCAAGAGCATGGGGAAACCCATGAGCGCGTCCATGGCCCTCATAATAATCGTATCAGTGATGCCGCCAAAGTAACCGGCCAGCAAACCCAGCAACGTACCCACGACCGCTGCAAACGCGGTTGTCCCAAACCCCACGAGCAGGGCGGTCCTGGCACCGTAGATGAGCCGGCTTAAAGTATCCCGGCCTTGAATGTCCGTGCCGAGGAGATGGTGCCAAGAAGGTTGAGCCAGAGATTCACTCAGAATTCCAATATAGGGATCGTAAGGAGCCAATAATGGGGCGAAGATGGCGCTGATAATCAAGAGAGCTAATATCACAAGACCAAATACAACCAGCCTGCGTTGTAAAAATACCCGGCGAAAGCGCCGCCACTCACTCACACGCGGCGGTGCTTCGATAAAATCTTGTAACGTCGTGGCCTTTTCGGTCATTATTAAAAGTCTCCTAGGCGTAACGTATCCTGGGATCAAACCAGCCATAGGATATATCAACAATCAGGTTAACCAAGATGATTAGGGCGGCAATTACCAACGTACCTGATTGAACAACGACATAGTCCTGGGAAAATACGCTGGTCACCAGAAGTCTCCCCATGCCAGGAATGGCAAATACAGTTTCCACGAGAACCGCACCGCCAAAAATCAGGCCAAGACCAATACCCATTAAGGTAATCACCGGAATAATGCTATTTTTCAAGGCATGTTTCATGATTACGGTACGTTCACGCAGGCCCTTCGACCAGGCCGTGCGGATATAGTCCTGCCGGATAACTTCGAGCATGGCGGAGCGCGTTTGGCGTGCGATGTACGCCAAACCGGTAATGGCAAGACAAAAAACCGGCATGACGGCCTGCCTGGTGCTCTCCCAGAAATTTGTAAACGGTGAGGTATAACCATAGATGGGAAGCCATCCGAACTTGAGGCCAAAAACATACATCAACAATATCCCCAGCCAGAAAACGGGGATGGTTATACCCAGGTTGGCGATGGTGGTCGATACCGCGTCTATCCAGGTCCCTCGTCTTATGCCTGCCAGCACTCCTAACAGGACGCCAAAAACATTGGAAAAGACGAACGCTAATAAGCCCAGGTATAACGTAATGGGGAGACGTTGCGCCAGAAGCTTACCTACATTCTGGTGGTAATATATCGAAGTTCCCAGATTCCCCCGGAAGATTCCCCCAAACCAGTCAATATACTGGACCAGGATGGGCTTATCCAGACCATAGTAGTGCCGCATGCTTTCTAACTGTACATCCGACATCGCTCCGGACGAAGCTTGCTGACCCATGAAAATAGTCAGTGGGTCGCCGGGTAACAGGCGCATCGCGAAGAAGACAATCAGGGTCATTAAGAAGAGAACAATAACCCCCTGGAACAACCGACGAATGATATATGCCGTCATCTTAAAGTTGAACCGTTATCCAGGATGCATCCAGTTAAAAATAATCCCCATCACCTCACGGGCTTATCGGCTGCCATCGAAAGGCAGCTATTATGGATAATCCCTTATCTTATTACCACACTGGGTGGCTCACCATCTCTCAACACGATGATGTTTTAAGGGTGAGTCACCCAGCTGTTTATATCGGGCTATTTAGTGTTTCTCCATCCAGATTTCTTCCATCTGCCAGTGGACAAAGCCCTGCGTGTACTCCGTGCTGTGGACATACGGTTGTTGCATGGCAAATCCCAGCATACCGTAAACCGGTATTATCAGGGCGTTATCCGTCATATAGCGCATCAACTTCTTCGCCCATTCCACCTGATCTGCAATGTCGACAGCCGCCATCGCCTGCTTATCCATTTCGACCTGTTCAGGCGTGCGCCCGAGATAGGAAAGCCAGGTGAATGGTTCGTTACTGAACCAGCGTATGTAGGTCTGCAGGTAGTTGGTATCATTGCCTCCGGCAAAATACCACGAAATGTCTTGGTCTGCCGCGGGCACATTATCTTTGCCGTAGATCGTGCCAAAGTATCTGCCGGCATCGGCGATATCCAGCGTAACATCAAAACCGACGGCATCAAGCATTTGCTTTATCATGGTGCAGGCATCAATGGGGTCGGGACCGAAGGCATTCGTGGTCAAGAAATTAATCTTGAGGGGTTTGGAAGTAGAATAGCCGGCCGCCGCCAGCAGGTCCTTGGCTTTCTGGGGGTCATATGATCGGCCTGCAGTCGGGTCGTAACCCCATTCCCCTTCCCAGGGCAGAGCCTTAATGGGGCTAAATATTCCGTGCCCGATCGCCTGGGCGATTCCCGCTTTGTCGATGGCATACTCTACTGCTTCACGTAGGCTCTTGTTATTCATTTTTGAGGCGGGGTTGCGGGTATTGGGCCAGATGCCCCAGGGTAACCGCGGCCAGGCGCTCTGTTTTACATAGCCCTTCGCCATTAACTCGACCGCATCCTTCGCCCCGGAGGCCCATATATCCGCTTCACCCGCCTCGAAAGCGGCCCGGGCGGTCACGGGGTCGGGGATGAATTTTATCTCGATACCATCAAGGTAGGGCCTGTCTTTCCGCCAGTAGTTAGGGTTCTTCACCCACGTCATACTGACGTCGGGTTGGAAATCCTTCAAGATGAAAGGACCGGTGCCAACAACGTGGGTTCGGGCCCACTGCTTGCCTTTTTCCAGGTCTCCGCCCGAGGCGGCATCCCAGGCAGCCTTGGAGTACATGGCTGACCACCACCCCCAGGTGGGCATCATCTGGTTATTATACGAAGTCAGGTCGACCACGAGGGTATATTGGTCGGTAACCCTGAAGTCCTTAAAGTAACTCATGTAAGGCATAGCCCCGGCATCGATGACCTGCTGAAGGTTCCAGCGCGCCACTTCGGCAGTCAGGTCCGACCCGTCGGAGAATTTAACACCTTTCCTTATGTGGTAAGTTATCGTCAGATTCTTGGCATCCACGTCTACCTTCTCGGCCAGTACCCCCTCCACTCCAGACGTAAATGCTCCCCTTTCGGTGGTGGTGTCTACCAGTGCTTCCGCCGCCGGGAAAATCCAGGTGCGGTCACCCGGACCCATTATAGCTGTGTAGCTCAGAACCTGCGGGCCGGATGAGGCGATAATTCTCAGGGTGCCACCAGACACGGGTTGCTTTACCGTAGCTGTCGGTGACGCGGTTGGTGTTGTTGTGGTTTTGCCGCAGCCCGCGATCAACATCCCGCTGATGATAATTAATGCAAATGCTATAATTAATAGTTTTTTCATGATGGGTATAACCTCCTCCTTTTTTACTGGATTTGCCCAATTAAAAAAGTCCAATTATTTCTCTCTATAACACATCTCCTTTCTGAAATATATATTATGATGAACTAGTGTTGCCCTTTCTCCAAGGACCTATAGTCTAAAGCCTTTTACTTGGCTTAATAGTAGTATTGGTCAGATTTGAACCGTCGACCAAGTGCTCAAAAGCTCTATTCCCTGCTACTGTGCAAAAATGTCGTCAAAGAAATATAGCATTAATACTATTTAATGTCAACGCCGGTCTTTAAGTTGTGAGTATAATAAATAAAAAAGCCAGGTGGCTCAGCATCTCTCAACACGATGGTGTTTTAAGGGTGAGCCACCCGGCTTTTTACATCAGGTTATTAGTGTTTTTCCATCCAGACTAATTCCGTCTGCCAGCGGGTTAAGCCTTGAGTATATAAAGTGCTGTGCACGTAAGTTTGCTGTATGACATAGGCCAGACTGCCATAAACCGGTATATCTAAGCAATTATCGATTATATAATGCATCAACTTCCCGGTCCAGGTAATCTGCTCCGGAATGGTGGTTACTCCCATGGCCTGTACATCCATGGCTTTCTGCTCGGCGGTACGACCCATAAAGGAGACCCAGTTGAATGGTTGAGAGCTGAACCAGCGTATGTAGGTCTGCAGGTAGTTAGTGTCACAACCTCCGGCAAAATACCAGCACAAATCCTGGTCTGCCCTGGGCACATTGTCTCTGCCAAGTTCAACGCCGAAGAATCTGCCGGCGTCGGCAATATCCAGCGTAACTTGAAAACCGACGGCATCAAGCATTTGCTTGGCCATGGTACAGGCATCAATCATGTCAGGACCGAAGGCATTCGTTAACAGCAGGCTGACTTTACAGGGATTGGAGGCAGAATAGCCATTCTTGGTCAGCAGCGCCTTGGCGGTATCGGGGTTATACACCCGGCCCATAGTGGGGTCGTAACCCCATTCGCCTTCCCAGGGGACGCTCTTCAAAGGTTTGAACAAACCGTGCCCGATGGCTTTAGCGATGGCAGCTTTGTCGATAGCATATTCTACCGCTTCCCGCAGGTCCTTGTTTTGCATTTTTGAATTGGGGTTGGCGGTATTCGGCCAGATGCCCCAGGGTAACAATGCCCAGGAGACCTGTTCAAAATAGCCCTTGGCGATCAGCTCTGTGGCATCCTTCGCCGGAGCTGCCCAAACATCGGCGGCACCCGACTCGAAAGCCGCCCGGGCGGTCACGGAATCGGGGACGAACTTGATGTCAATTTCATCAAGGTAGGGTTTGCCTTTTTGCCAGTAATTGGGGTTCTTCACCCACGTCATACTGACGTCAGGTATAAACTCCTTCAAGATGAAAGGACCGGTGCCGACGAGATGAGAACGGGCCCACTCGATGCCTTTATTCAGGTCTCCGCCCGAAGCCGCATCCCAGGCCTTCTTGGAGTATATGGGTGTCCACCATCCCCAGGTAGGCATCATCTGGTTATTCCACTGGGTCATGTCAATCACCAGCGTATATTTGTCCGTAACCCTCATGTCCTTAAAGTAATCCAGGTACGGCAGGCTCTTGGCATCGATGCACATCTGAAGGTTCCAGGCGACGACATCGGCCGTCAGTTCCGACCCGTCAGAAAAGAGGACGCCGTGTCTTAAGTTGAAAGTAATGGTCAGATTCTTTTCATCAACATTGACACTATCGCACAGGACCGGTTCAATTCCGGCAGACATTTCTCCTCTTTCGCTGGTCGTGGATACCAGCGGTTCTGCCCCCGGATAAGTAGCTACATAGTCACCCGGGCCCATGATGGGTTTATAGCTCAGAACCTGCGGACCGGATGACTGGATAATTCTTAGAGTGCCACCAGATACAGGTGTTTTTACCGTGCCTGTCGGGGACGCGGTCGGAGACGCGGTTGGTGTTGTCGTGGTTTTGCCGCAGCCTACAATCAACATCCCGCTGATGATAATTAATGCAAACGCTATGATTAATAGTTTTTTCACGATGGGTCTAACCTCCTCTTTTTTTACTGGATTTGCCCAATCAAAAAAATCTGATTATTTCTCTTTATAACATACTCCTTTCTGAAATATATATTATGACTAACTGGCTTTGACCTTTCTCTAAGGACCTATGGTCTAAAGGCTTTTACCTGGCTTAATAGTAGTCTTGGTCGGATTTGAACCGCCGACCAAGGGCTCAAAAGCTCTATTCCCGGCTACTGTGTAAAAATGTTGTCACAGAAATATAGCATTAATACTATTTAATGTCAACGCCGAGAATGATAACCCGGAAGACAGATTGTTACCGTCTGATATCTTTAGGTGGTGAGTATGATAGACAAAAAAGCCGCATCGTCCGTTCCGTGGCATCCCGAAGGAGTTCTTTCGCTTCTCGCATTGCTTCATCCCGGTTTATGCACCTTGATAAAATGCTAATTACGGCATCGATTCCGTGTTGGTAAACCTCATGGTATCCCTGCCCAAGTTCGCCGCAGATAGCAATTACCGGTATTCCGGCGGCTTTAGCCCTCCTGCCAATACCGACGACCGTCTTGCCAAAAGCCGTTTGATAGTCTATCCGGCCTTCCCCGGTGATCACAAGGTCAGAACCCACCAGGTATTTATCAAATCCGATGCTGTCACATATCAAGTCCACGCCGGGTTGCAAGGTACCCCCCAGCAATGCTACCAGTCCGGCTCCCAAGCCACCGGCGGCTCCAGCGCCCGGCAGATTGGCGATATCCAGGCCTAAATCCTGTTTTATTACGCTGGCATAATTACGCAGGGCAGAATCAAGCTGTTTTACCATATCCGGCGTAGCCCCCTTCTGGGGACCGTATACGTAAGCCGCCCCATCCGGCCCATAGAGTGGGTTGGTAACATCACAGGCACAGAGAATCCGGCATTGGTTGACCAACGGGTGGCGACCGGAAATGTCGATGTGCTTTAGTCGAGAAAGGCCGGCGCCGCCGGGGGGAACAGGCTGATTATTTACGTCGAGTAGCTTTATGCCCAGCGCTTGCGCTATCCCCGCCCCCCCATCGACGGTAGCGCTGTCACCCAGCCCGATAATTATCTTTTTACAGCCGGACTCGAGCGCCGCCAGAATCAATTCTCCCGTGCCGTAAGTGCCGGACTTCATGGGGTCGAGTTTATCGTTGGGAATAAGGTCAAGGCCTGAAGCAGCCGCCACTTCTATAACAGCGGTGTTTTTATCCCCCAAAACGCCCCACGCACTTGTTACCATGTCGCCCAGGGGGCCGTGAACATTAGCTTTGAAGAATTTGCCGCCGGTTGCTTCAACGAGTGCCCTTACCGTGCCCGCGCCGCCGTCAGCGATGGGTAATAACACTGTCTCGATGCTGGCATCATAGGATTTGACCCCTTTCCCCATGGCTTCGGCAGCTTCATAGGCTTTCAAGCTTCCTTTAAAGGACTGCGGCGCAATGATTATTTTCATATTACTTGCCTCACCGGATTTTTTATTGAATCCCAGTATGTAGTATAATATGACATTAAACAAGCCGAAAACAAGGATGCGCCGCTGTATGGCGCTTGAAGAAATCAGCCAGGCTGTTTAAAATAGACCAGATTTTCATACTCTGTTTTTAAAATTAAGGGAAAGGAGATACACGCTGCATGCAATTGACCAAAGACGAAGAAAAGATGTTATCCGGCGGCTACGGGGAAGGCTATAAAAAAGCGATAGAAATCCTCGTAAAGATGGGGGAGTTTTATGATGCCAAGCGCCTGATTCCCGTCACCATGGCATTCCTGACACTGGGCCCCAGCCCCGCCAAACCTGCTCAAGCCCAACTATGGGTGAAATGGTTCGCCGACCAAGGGGCAACCTACAAATGCCCGCTGGCCATGTCCCCTTTAATGGGTGAACTCAACGTGAAACTGGACGTCCACGCCAGGTTAAAAGGTGTCTTCGCTATCGGCGGGAGCGGCCATCCGCGCAACCTCTTCACCAGGCCCGTATTCGGGCAGCACCTTGTCGCTGACGGCACCGCGGTAACGCATTACTGCAACTCGTACATCGGCGCCCGTGCCAACACCGAGTGCTTTATCGGCCAGTATTCCGCCGCCATCGTGGGCAAGACCCCGGAATACGGCTATCACCTCACCGAGAACCGCCTCGGCAAGACGTTATTCAACGTTAAGGTAGACATTAAGGATGAAACCGATTGGGGTGCCCTCGGTTACTACATTTCTAAAGTACTGGGCACTCATTACTGGGACGTGCCGGTCATCACCGGTGTGGATACCTCCAAGGTATCGGATGACGACCTTGTGGCGTTCTCTTGCTGTATCCCCGCCTACGGCGCTGTCGTCCATTCCATGATAGTCGGCATTTCTCCGGAAGCGCAAACGGTAGAAATGGCTTTCGGCGGCAAGAAACCTATTGAGACCTATACCGTCGGGCCTAAAGAAATGCAGAGCGTCTTCGATACCTTCTCGACGAAAAAAAGCGTACCGGACATGATCTCCCTCGGTGGCTTCGGTGCGAACGTCTCGATCAAGAATATGTATAAGTTAGCCGAGTTAGTCGAAGGCAAGAAAGTTACCACCAAATTCCCCACCGTTTGTCTCGTTGACGGCCCGGTAAAACAGGTATGCGATAAAGTCGGTATATCCGATACTATCAAGCAAGCCGGCATCATGATCGGCATGGAAGAATACTTCAAGACCAGAAAAGGCGTCACGGGGGCTGACTTCTCCAACAACCCCGTCACCTCCGCTAAACGGCTTGGACTAAATACCCTGGTCTTCTTCGATGCCAAGTCCTGCCACTACATCGGCAACCAGGAAATCGAACCCGTTCTTAAGAATCTCGAGGACTGCGTAAAAATCGCGCTGTCCGGAAAGATAGAGGGATAATGATGGCGAACAAAATAATTCTCAAAGGGCATAAAGGTATCAACGGCACGGCAGAAGGCGAAGCCCTGGTCTGCCAGGAGCCGGTCAATCTCATGGCCGATGCCGGCAATGTCTGGACCGACCCCACGGATGCTACGTTCACGAATAAAGTCGGTACTCCCTCGGTATACGGTAAAAGCTTTAAAGACAAGGTACTTGTTTTCCCCACCGGCAAGGGCGGCATCTTCAGTTCCAATATATTAATGGATATGAAGGTTGCCGGTACTACCCCCAAAGCCATTATCAATGTCCGCGCCCACCCCGTCTGGGCTGCCCTGTGTATCGAACTCGGTTTTCCGCTCGTAGACAGGCTGGATAAAAACCCCTGTGAAGTCATTGAGACCGGCGACTGGGTGAAAGTGGATGCCGCCAAAGGCATCGTCGAGGTAACGAAAAAATAAGGAGCTCAACTAAGGTGGCGAAGAGAAAGTACGAGAATTTATTCATATCCGGAATAGACCCGGAAATACAGGCCAAGAGGCCGTACCCGGCCATTGCCTTTCTGGACGGCAAGTCTTTTAAGGGATGCAATGAATATCACATATATTGGGTAGGCGATAAACCTTATGGCCCTTATGGAACTAAAAAATGGGGCGAGATCATGCACGGCCCGCACACCCACAAATATCCCGAGCTCATTGTCCACCTGGGGACGGACCCGGACAATCCGATGGACCTGGGCGCGGAAATAGAGATGTGCATGGGGCCGGAGATGGAAAAATATACTTTCAACAAGTCTACCGCTATCTGTATACCGGCTAATTTCGTGCACGCCCCGTGGAGGATTCTTAAGGTTACCAGGCCTTTTCTTCTGGTGGAAGTCAACCAATCGACCAAGCACACGGAAAAGTCCCGCAAGGACCTCGTGTCAAAGGAAGACCTGAAGAGAATGCTTTTTGTCGATGTTGGCTATGATAGCGACGAGGCGGTCATGCACTGGCCGGAAGCCGCCGGGCCTCAGCCCGGTTTAAAGTCGCCGCATAAATAGAAGACAGCGATAATCAACAAGCAAATAGACCAGCTTGCTCATGTATCAGGCTTATCAAGCTGGCCTATTTATTTGAATTCAAGTGTGTATGTGCCTGAGTTTAAGTCAGTCCTAGAAGTTTGGCCGGATTGGTCTTTACCATGATCTCAACCTCTCTGGCTTCCAGTCCTTTCCTCAGCAGAGTAGCGATGAACATTCTCAGACCTTCCGGAGCCGGAGGGTTATAGCTCTGGCCCAAATCAGTGCTCATAATGCTTTGTTCAGCGCCAATCGCTTTCACCAGTTCCACAATGCGTACCGGGTCATAGGCATTCATCGTGGGCAATATATCCCAAAATGAATGTTCGATGTAAACGCCTCCGCGAGCCAATTGCTTAAGTTCATCATTGGTACACAAAACGGAAGTAAGCGCTCCCTGCAGAGCGTGGGTGACGACCAGTTTCTTGAATCCTATTCTTTGGGCTTCCTCTGCCAGCGCGAGGGTCTCTTTGGGCGAGATGTGCCCGCTCCCGATGACGATATTAAATTCCTTCGCGATTTGAAAAATTTCTTTGACTTCCGCTTTTAGCTTGCCTTTGGAATCCAGAATCACCTGCTCCAGCCCGGGCAGCTTGAACCCCAGGACCTTCTCGCATACCGACCTGGAGTTGGTAGAGGAAAAGGTGGGCATCCAGATGACCTTGGCCCCCATTTTTACGGCGGATATTGCGGCAGCCGGATTAAGCCCTCCGATTTCGGGTTCTAGAGTTACACTGCCAAATACCTGGACTTCCGGGACCAGTTCGGTCACCATTTTCGCGATGGGCACGGTATTATATTCCCGGTTTTTAAGCACCAGGGCCTTGAGGCCGTACTCTTTGGCGGTACGGGCCAGTTGTAAAGCATTTTGACGCCGTTCCATCAAAGATTCCGGCCCAAAATGGACATGCATATCAATGGCGCCGGATATCAAACTATCAACGATGTTCACTTGGTTTTCTCCTTTTATGTACCTAATGTGTTCCGGTTAATATAGCGCCTTGTTTTACCAGGATATCCTGGAGCTCCTTGACGTCTTTCTCCATTTGCCGGGGCGTGAGGCCTTTCCGGGCACAGAGGGCAGCGGCTATTCCGGCGGCCTGCCCGGTCGCGATGTTGTCCGGCAAAAGGTCTCTCTTAAAATCCTCGTTCACCGATACCAGTTTACCGGTCATCAGCATGTTTTCGACATTCTTCGGCACCATACTCCGATACGGAATATCGTACGACCCTCTATCCCCGGGCCGGTGATATTTGCGATTGGGGTCGATATTCATGGCGGAACCGGGGTGCGCGGTAGAGTGGAAAGGGCCTCCTGTTTGCGTGGCCATGGCGCATTTGGCGATAACGTCGGGGAACTTTCTCGCTGCAGTCACATCTTCGCTGGTCAACTGGTAGTCGCCGACCATGTGTCTCCCCTCCCGGGTCCTCATGCCAATGGTCAGTCTGGTAAAGTAGGCATTTTCGAAGCCGGGAAGGTACTTCTTGGCGGCTTTCAGGGCGATGACCACCTGTCTCCTGGCTTCCGACTCGCCGGTACTTAGCTCCCGGACATCGGTAGCGTCGCAATCCGGTATCTGGGCCGAATGCTGGAATATGGGCTGTATGTGTCCGCCATCCCGGGGTGTGAAAAAGAAGCCCAGGTCGCCGTAAGGATGAAGGTCGCCGGCATCGAGAGCTTTATGGGTAAGGGCGGGGAAATTGATAGTTCCCAGCGTTCCCGCCCTGACCAGGTCAAGAATGGATTTGCAGCTATTGAGCCCTTCCAGGGCTTTCTTCCTTGTCGCTTCCTGTTCAGGGGTAGGTTTCAAGCCCCACCCATCGCCGATGAACTGGTCGGGGTTGGCTTTCATGTACGCGGTGACCTTGTCCCAGTCTACACCGTCCATATGGAAGGTAATAGAGGGCGGATCGATTTCCTCCTTGGTCCGGTCAACCTTGGAAAACGGCACGCCGGCCCTTACCGCGATGTCACCCTCGCCGGTGGCCTCAATGATGACCTTGCCCATGACGGCCATCCGGCCGTTTGTGTTCTCGACGACCACGCCCTGTATCTTGTTGCCTTTTTTCAAAGATTCTACCGCCAGCGAGTACATCAGCAGCTCTACCTTGTTTTCCCTCAGCATTTCAAAGATGAGGAGCCCCCACCAGTCCGGATCAACAAACGAATAAGCATTGTTGAAGTTGCGGTCCTCGGGTTTGGGATACGGCAGGGCATGCCCTTCCTTCTCCAACCTATGATGTGTCTCCTCTACAAGGCCGGCGATAATCTGCTCACCGCGTTCATTCCAGAGGTGAGAGAAAGCCCATCCTGGAGGCCCTGTAACGTTCATCATGCCGCCCAGAATGCCAAGGCGCTCAATCAGGATAGTTTTAGCGCCAACTCTGGCTGATGCGATGGCAGCCGCACAGCCAGATACTCCCCCACCCACCACCACTACATCATAATTACCGTAGGTTTCCATTTATTACCTCCTGTAATATATTTTGTTCCCAACGGTCTTGGCCTGTCCCCGATAGTGATACCACTTGTTTTTCTCCTGACCTACCCAATGAAACAAATAAAACTTGAGGGACATATTTCCCTGGGCTCTAGCTTTGCAAAAGGGGTAAAACAAGATGCCCTTCCGGTATTACCGCTATCTCGGCCTTATTACCGAGCTTGAGAAATGCTTTGTTCAGACCCTCCTCGATACTGCGGACCGGTACCATCATCATGTCTTTGACCAGGCGGTCATCAAGTTCGGAAACCAGGTAGACTTCATTAATTAGCTGGGCACAGGCCAGACGTTGATTCTGCCACGGAAGATGGTTGGTGACCCCCGGCCTTTAAATTTTGCAGGACCTCTGCCGGGGAGTGACAAGCTAAATGCGATTGCGTGAACGCTTCAGGCCCGGCACCGTGGCTGCAGGAAGAGGCCATGATGATTATGCCTCCTTCCCGGGTTATCATTGAGGCGCTATCTATTCCTTTGCAGGTCTGGTATAAATCAAGGTCCAGGGGCGCCCCGCTATTGGTGGTTACGGTAATGTCCACTTTGTGGTCCACTTTGACCCCGGCAAGTCCTCTCTCAATCCGGCAGCCTTTCTCATGGGCTTTCACAGGGGTCGCCGGCCACCACATGGGTGATTTGCTTGCTCTCATTAAGTAAAACGTTCACGATGAAGTTAAGCCCGGCCATCCTGGCCTGCTCCACAATATCTTCGTGTATCGGATTTCCCTGCAGGATTCCGGCCCGGGAAAGCGGATGCTGAATCATTTCGTAGCCGTGGTTGTGATAGATAGCCTTCTTACCTGACACACCCGGAGCAATACTCTTGCTGCCGCCGGAAAAGCCGGCGAAAAAATGTGGCTCGATGAAGCCGGTGCTAATACGGAAATCCGCTTCCATGACCAGTCGGTTGACCTCAACCGGAGTGCCACGGGACGTGACCCCAATATTCACCGTATCGGCAGTATCATGATTAAGCACCCGGTAGCCGGATACGATATCCTTACCCAGCTTTTTATTCAGTTCGTCCTTGTTCAGAGCGGCATGCAGCCCCAGGGCGACCATGATGGTTATATTTTCCTCCGGGTATTTTCGATTCCAGTTCCGCCAGAAGAGGCGGCAACAGCCGGTCGTCGGGACATGGCCGGGTATTGTCCGTGACGATAATGATAACCTTATCATTCCTGCTGATGCAGTCGAGCAAGGGAGGTGCAGCAATAGGGATGCCTGATAGCCTCTAACAAGGCGGCAGTCTCATCCGCCAGGCCCCTGGCATGTTTTCTCTTTAAGATAAAGGCAATATTTTCCGAAGGAATACGGGCGGTTAAAGCGGAATTACCATATGGAAACTGAAATTCTTTGAACATTTGTGCCTAAATATTAAACGATCCTGTCTTTTATTTTACTCCATAATGCTCCATAATCACCAGTAAATTCAAACGTCACAATAAGATAGTCATCCATATCAAAGTTGCCTGCGCTAAGCGGGAAGAAGTATAATCAAACATCCTCAGTAATACTCCAGCGAAGAAAGGTGTGTCATATGAAAGTTAAGGCAGCTATTAGTTACCAATACCACCAGCCGCTCGTGATGGAAGAGGTAGAACTCGCTCCGCCGGGCGATAACGATGTCCTCATACGAATCGCCGCCACGGGGATCTGCCACAGCGATATCCACTGCATGCACGGCGAGCACGGTATCCATCCCCTGCCGGCTATCGGCGGACATGAGGTCTGCGGGTATGTCGAAGGAGTAGGAAAAAATGTGACCTACGTTAAGCCCAAAGATAAGGTGATCGCCACCATCATACCGGTCGGCTGCGGCCACTGCTACTACTGCAGTATCGGCGCGCCCGGCCAGTGCGAGGTCAACCGCATTGCCCTTTTCATCCCCGGCCGCTATACCAACAAAAAAGGCCAGCGCATCACCCAGTTCGAAGGGCCGGTGGCCGGCTTCGCGGAATATACAGTTCTGCCGGAGGTCAACGTAGTCAAGGTGCCGCAGGACTTTCGGTCGGACCTCGCCGCTTTGATTTCCTGCGGGGTAATTTCCGGCATCGGTGCGGTCCTGTACCGCGCTAAAGTCCAACCCAACCGCAGCGTCGCCGTTATCGGTACCGGCGGGGTGGGACTTAACGTTATCCAGGGCGCCAAATTCGTGGGCGCTTACCCGATTATCGCCGTAGATATTCTCGATAGCAAGCTGGCGACGGCCAAAGCCTTCGGTGCGACCCACACCATCAATTCGAAGAAAGTACCGGACCCGGTAAAAGAAGTCAGGAAATTAACCTATGGGCGCGGCGCGGATTTTGTCATCGAAGCCAGCGCCGGCATCGATATCCTGCGACAGGCGTGGCTCATGAGCGCCGGGGCGGGCACCACGTGCGTAATCGGGCACGGTACGGGGGAGAAAATGGAAGCCTGGACCCCGGTTGAATTCTGCAGCGGCCGCACGCTGACCGGCAGCGCCATGGGCGCGGTGCGTTCGCGACTGGATATCCCGCGCATCATTGAGCTCTATCAAGACGGCCGGCTGAAGCTCGATGAACTCGTCTCCGGGCATTTCAAGTTCGACCAGATTAACGAGGCCATGCAATCCATGGAAAAAGGCGACGTCATTCGCAACGTACTGATGTTCGAATAGCCGCTGTAGCAGCGTATTTTACTCACGTTAGACGCATGGTGAAGGATTCAGTCATGACCACAGATAGAAAAGAACCGGCTCCTGAAAAAGCCCTTTACGGGTACATCGGTAAGATTCTCCGTGTTAATCTCACCTCAGGCTCAATCACCACTCAAGCCATCGATGAGCAGCTAAGCCACCGCTACCTCGGCGGTTCCGGGTTTATTTCTTATTTCCTCTGGAAGGAACTCAAAAGCGGGATTGACCCGCTCAGCCCGCCAAATATTCTCGTCATCGCTACCGGGCCGGTAACCGGCACGTCTATTCTGGGGAGCGGCCGTCACTCGATAGGGGCAAAGTCTCCTCTAACAGGCGGTATCGCACTTTCGCAGGTCGGCGAGTTCTGGGGCACCGAGCTTAAGCGCGCCGGTTTTGATGTGATAATCATCGAGGGTAAATCAAAAACGCCGGTTTACATTAACATCAAGGATGGGCGGGTAGAGTTGAAAGATGCCGCTCACCTCTGGGGCCGGGAAACCAGGGAGACCCAGCAGGCGATACGCGAAGAGCTTCACGACGATAAAGTCCGCGTCTTGCTGATCGGGCCGGGCGGCGAGAACATGGTCAAGTATGCCTGCATCATGGGGGGTCTCTATGACGCGGCCGGCCGGGGAGGGTTGGGAGCGGTGATGGGTTCCAAGAACCTCAAGGCCATCGCCGTGCGTGGAACCGGGAAAATACCCGTGGCCGACCCGGAAAAACTCGGGGAATTACGAAAAATCCTGGCTGCCTCGGTTGACAAAGTAAATATTCTCAAGGGCTGGCAGGAAGCGGGTACCGGTTTTGACATGGACGCCGGTGTGTTGTCCGGAGACGTACCCATCCGCAACTGGCGCGATGGGGATTTCCCTACCATCAACAATATCACCGCCATTACGCTGCGAGACACCATCGGCGCCGGGATGGACGGCTGCTTTGCCTGTACGATACGCTGCAAAAAAAAGGCGAAGTTCAATGAACCTTATCCCGTCGACCCTGCCTATGGAGGGCCGGAATACGAGACACTGTCGTCGCTGGGGAGTAACCTCGGCATCGATGACCTCAAGGCCATCGTCAAAGGGAACGAGCTGTGTAACGCCGCTTCGCTGGATACCATTTCCACGGGCGGAGTTATCGCTTTTTGCATGGAATGCTACGAGCGAGGTTTGCTGACGAAAGAGCAGACCGATGGCATCGAGATGACGTGGGGCAACGCCGGGGCAATGCTACAATGCATCCGGAAAATCGTCTGGCGGGAAGGCTTCGGCAATATCCTGGCGGAGGGCATTAACGCCGTAGCCAAGTGGGTCGGCCAGGGCTCGGAAGAGTTCGCCATTCAGGTGAAGGGCTTAGACCCGGGCCAGCACGAACCCCGCCTTATGCCGGCTATGGGACTCGGCTTCATGGTCAACCCTCACGGAGCCGACCATTGCTGTAACGTCCATGACACCAGGTTCGCGTATAAAGCGGGCATGAGGTCGATGAACCAATTCGGTTTCTATGACCCTGTCCCCGCAGAAGATATCGGCCCGCGCAAAGTGGCCGTGTTCAAGGTGGAATACTTGCGGCAGGCTCTCCTCGATTGCCTGGCGATGTGCCACCTGGCCACCGTCGCGGTTGACCTGCCGGTGATGGTGGATATTCTGGAAGCGGTCACCGGCATACGAACCGGCGTGATGGATTTACTACGCATCGCGGAGCGGGTGATGACGGTTGCCCGACTGTTCAACATCCGGGAAGGCTTTACCGACGCAGATGACCGGTTACCAAAGCGGTTCTTCCAACCCAAGACATCCGGAATACTTTCCAAACGGGCGCTGGACCCGGAGAAGATGGAGCTGGCCAAACGGTACTACTACACCCTCATGGGCTGGGACGCTAAGGGCGTTCCCCTGCCGGAGCGGGTTGAAGAACTGTATATTGAGTAAAAGTTCCAAGAAGATACCGTATTTCTATCGCGCGCGCTCCAGCAATGCGGCATAGTCTGCCGGGGTATCGATATCAAAAAGAATAAAGCTATCGGCGACCGGCACTTCCCGTGCCAGATTTTCCTGCGATTTCAGGACGGCTTTCAGTCCGCCGCTTTTCTGCCACGCCAGGATATCGCCGGCCAGTCCCGCCGGAATAAGGGGCGGATGTCCCCTTTTCCCCTCGAAGGTCGGATAAATTATCCGGCCGGGTTTTTCTTCTGATACTGCGATTAATCGCCGGATGGTGGCCGGTTTTACCAGCGGTATATCGACGGGAAGGACAAAAAACGCCTTATAACCCGGCGGCAGGCGGCGGACACCGGCTTGAATCGAGCTGAACATGCCCCGCTTGTAATCAGGATTGTAAACGGTGATAATGTCGCGAGGCTTAATACGGGCGGTGATCTCGTCGCCGCGATAGCCCACCACCAGAAAGACAGCGACACCGGTACTTAAAAACGTATCGATAACGTGGTCGGTGACGGTGGCTTTGCCCAGCGGGAGGAGGGGTTTGAACCGTTTCATGCGCGTGGAAAGCCCGCCTGCCAGGACCACCGCCGCATAACGCCCTTTCACGTCGTTTGACCACTCCTGACGCTGATAAGCTCCGCCACAATGCTGACGGCGATTTCTTCCGGCGTTTCGCCGCCGATATCGACGCCGATGGGGGCGTGCACCTGGTCAAGCCGCTCCTGTTTAAAGCCCCGGGCGAGCAGATATTTATAAATAGCCTGTTTCTTCCGCCGACTGCTGATCATGCCGATGTAGCCGGCGCTGGTCTTAAGGGACTGCTCCAGGCAAGCGCGGTCGAACTGGTGGCCGCGGGTCACGATAACGATGAACGAATCCGCGTCGATTTCCCGTCCGGCGAAAGCCCGGCCATAATCCCCGATAACGCATATCTCGTTGGCCTCCGGGAAGCGCTCCGCACTGGCGTACTCCGGCCGGTCATCGATAACGACCACCCGGAAGCCTACCAGCGCCGCCAGATGAGCGGTTGGGACGGCCACGTGCCCCGCCCCGCAGCAGTAAAGTGTCTTCAACCGGCGTATCCGGTCCGCCATCACCATAGCGTCTTCGAAGGATAAAACGGCTGTCTCAGAGATATTATGCAGTTCCGGTTTCAGTTTCTCCATATCGGGCGCAGTCAGCGAAGAGGCAAAAAAGCTGCCATCGGCATAAATGATGCCGTGCCCGAGGACGGTAAAATCAGCGCCTTTACCCTTCAGGTGGGTGAGCAGATAGAAGTCTTTGCCGCTTTGCATGGCGTCACGCCAGCGCCGGGAGAATTCAAGATTTGGCGCCGTCGGCGGAAGGTAGTCCAGCAATATCTCGGCGGTGCCGCCGCAAATCATGCCGGGAGAAGCGACGTCTTTGCCGCTGAGCTCGTAGGCCAATATCCTCGATTTAGCGGCGGTTAAAACTTTCCGGGACTCCCTGATAGCGGCGGCTTCGATCAGGCTCCCGCCGATAGTCCCATAGCTTTTCCCGTCGGCACCCACCGCCATTTTCGTGCCGATATGCCGGGGCGTCGATCCCTGCAGGCCCATCATGGAGGCCAGGACAACCGGTTGTCCGGCTTCGAGCAGTCCACATACCGTTTTGGCGAGGAACTCGTTCTCGTTCATGACGATGTGTCCTCTAGAAACGAATCGGCAGGTTTTTTCCCGGAACCTGCCGATTCCCTGGTTCTTCTCTATTGTTTCAATTTGAGTGCCGCCATGACCTTTTCCGGGGTGGCGGGGAGGTGATAAATCCGGGCGCCGCAGGCGTGATAGATGGCGTTGGTGACCGCCGGGGCGGTGGAGACCATCGTCATTTCGCCGATGCCGGTGGCGCCCAGCGTGCCCCGTAGGCGCGGCGTCTCGCGCTTGATAAACTCCACCTCGAAGGAGTTCTCGATGGTGGGGAATTTAAAGGTTATCCAGTCCTTGGTCTTGCCCAGGACGAACTCCTCCCGCAAAGCGTAGCCGATGCCCTGGTCCATGCCGCCTTCGAGCTGGCCTTCCAGGTTCTGCGGGTGGATAATGGGGCCGGCGTCCACGGCGGTGGTCATTTTCAGCACTTTAACATCGCCAGTTTCGGTGTCGACCTCGACTTCCGCCATCTGGATATTGTGCACCTGCGAATCGAAGGAGTCGGTCTGCCCGGTCTTGGGGTCGAGCCGGTCCGCCCCGGCGATTTGCTTGACGCCTTCGAAACGGATCGGCTTACCGGCTTTCTTGAGCCCCGCATAGGTCTTGGAGCCGGCTTCTTTCATGGCTTTCGCCATTTTTTCCAGTCCGTTGACGAGGGCGCCGCCGCCCATATAGGTCTGCCGGCTGCCGGCGGAAGGACCCGCCCCGACGGTCTTAGCGGTATCGCGGGTATAGAGGCGTATTTTCTCCAGAGGCAGGCCGAGGACCTGCGCCGCCAGCTGAGAAAGCATGGAATCGTTGCCTTCACCCGGGTCGGCGATGGCGGCATAGATGGTGACCGTATCGTCGGGGTTAATCTCGACAAAGTTAGAAGCCTGGTCGCCGGCCTCGGCGATGCCGAAGGAGTGGCAGGCGATGCCGACGCCGCGCTTGATTTTGCCGCCCTTTTTATTGAACGCGGCGACGTCTTTTTTAGCCCGCTCGTAATGCGGCCGGATATCGTCACAGAGCTCCGGGAAACTGGTCTGGTCGATGGGGGCGCCCGTGGAACGGGTCTGCCCCGGCTTCAAGGCATTCATCTTGCGGAACTCCAGCGGGTCTTTGCCCATCTTCTCCGCCAGCATGTCCATCAGCGATTCCAGGGCGAACATTACCTGGGGCGGGCCGGCCCCCGCGCCGCGCCGCCGCTGCCGTTATTGGTGTAAGCGAGCCTGGCCATGGCAGAGACGTTGGGGATATTATACGAGCCGTTCAACATGTGCAGGGCGCGCCCCGGCATGATGGGACCCAGCAGAAAATAGGCGCCCTTGTTGAGCATAAAATCGTTGGCGTAAGCAACGATATTGCCTTTAGCATCAGCGGCGAGCTTCGTTTTCATCGAGAAGGGATGGCGTTTGGAAGTGATGAGCATAGATTCCGCCAGGGTGGGGATATAGCGGATGGGGCGCTTAAAGTGCATGGCGGCCGCGGCGGCGATGCCCTCTGAAGAAATCGAGGCTTTGATGCCGAACTGCCCGCCGGAGAAAGGTTCGATGTAACGGCATTTTTCCGCGCCGACCGCCTCTTTAATGATAGCGGCGTGAGCGTGAATCATAATGCTCCGGCCGATGACCACCAGCTCGTCGCCATCGAGATAAGCCACGCAGGCCTCCGGCTCTAACGCCGCCTGGTGGTTCATCTGGGTGGAGAAATCACCCTCCACGCTGAACGCCGATGACTTGAACGCCTTATCGGCGTCTCCCTTAATCTGGGGCTGCTGGAAGCAGAGGTTGGGCGAATGCGGGTGAATCTGGACGGCGTCTTTAGCCAGCGATTCCTCCGGGGTCAACATGACTTTTAATTTTTCATAGGTCACCTTGACGGCGGCCGCGGCCGCCCTCGCCTGCTCCCTCGTTGCCGCGGCGACGATCGCCACGGGGTCGCCCAGCGTCCTGACCTTATCTTCGCACAACACCGGCTGGTCCGGGGCGATAACGCGGATGCGGTTGGTGCCTTTAATGTCATCGGCCGTCATCACGCCGACGACGCCCGGCATCTTCTTGGCAGCGGAGGCATCGATAGACTTGATGATGGCGTGGTATTCGGTGCTGTGTACCGCGGCGATTTCCAGCATGTTGTCCATCTTGATATCGCCGCCAAACTTGGCGAGGCCGCAGGCTTTCAGCATGGCGGAGGGACGCGGATGTGATTCGCCAATCATCTTTTTCTTGTTGAGTCCGGCGCGGACTTTCGCCGGCGTGGTCTCCTGACGCAGGAACTTACCCGCCAGCTTCACGGCATCGATGATTTTGACATAGCCGGTGCAGCGGCACAGATTGCGCGTCAGGGCCTTTTTAATGGCGGCTAAATCCGGGTCGGAGTTCTGGTCGAGGAGGGCTTTGGTCGCCATAATCATGCCCGGGGTGCAATAGCCGCACTGGATTGCCCCCGAGAGCACAAAGGCTTCCTGGACAAGGTGGGGATTATCCGGAGTACCCAGCCCCTCCACGGTGACGACGTCCGCGCCGTCCAGGTCGGCCACTTTCTTTATACAGGAACGGACGGCCTTGCCATCGACGATGACCGTGCAGGCGCCGCACTGCGCTTTGCGGTCGCAGGACTGCTTGGTGCCGGTAAGCCCCAACTGCTCGCGCAGCAGGTCGAGCAGTACCAGGCCCGGGCCGGCGTCTATTTTTCTCTGGACACCGTTAACCGTTAAAGTAACATTTGGCATTTATTTGACCCCCTTTCAGAATGTTTTCTATTGTATTAATGGAGATGATACATTTTCCATTAAAATATCATCTATATAGCAGTCTTGTCAACAGAATTTGTCTGCTATTGTTGATTTAGATCGTCTCTCCTATATTCCTCGTTAAAATCCATCCCCCTTTATCCCCCTTCCTTGCAAAGGAAGGGGGAGGAGATAGAAGAGGGGCTGACGCCCCTCTTAAACACCCCGAGCGCAAAATTACAGATGGCTGAACTTGTAGCGCGTCAGTCCCCGGTACAGCAGCTCGATGATGCCGCGGGCTTTTTTCCGGAACTCTTCGCCGCCGCCCCCCAGCACCCGGACAAAGTCCTCCTCGGTGAGGGCTTCCGCCCCGGGAATCGACTTGCCTTTAACCAGGGAACAGAGTATTTCCACGACCACGTTGGCAGTGGGGTCGCAGGTGCAGAGATACCGGATGTCATCGATAATGCCAGCGCGGACGTTAATGTAAACGTGGATATAAGCGTGGCCGACATGTGAGCAGATGCGTATCCTCTCGCCGACGGTGTCCAGAAATATCGAAGGGTTTTCCAGCTCACCGGTATGCTCAAAGCCTTTCCGGCACATGTGGCGATAATATTTAACCACCAGCTCATCCATCCGGCGATATCCTCACAGATAGCTGCGTTCTTCAAAAACAGCGTGCAGCGTGTCCAGGAAAACCCGGCACTCTGCCAGAGTGTTATAGAAATACAGCGAAACGCGGTAGGTCATCCGGTGTTCGGAAGGCAGCCTGGGTCGCAGCCACCCTTCGCCATATTGAAAGTTCAAATACGAGTGGACGCAGAAAACACCGTCCCTGATCATGATATTGTTCCGCTCGCTGAGCTCCTCGGCGATGCCCATGGCGTTGGGGCGCCTGACCTCGAAGGTCAATATCCCGGCGCGCTGACCGGCGTCTTCGGGACCGAGCAGGCGGAACCAGCCCGTATTGCCGTACTTATCAAGGAGCTGCTCCGTGAGATACCGGTTTAGATAGTTCATGCGGCCGCTGATTTTCTGCATCCCGATTTCCTGCAGGTACTGCACCGCGGTCCCGGCGGCGATCTGACCGGGGTAGTTTTGAATCCCCACCTCGAACCGTTCCGGCGGCTCCAAAAGGGAATAAGCCTCGTAAGTGGTATCCCCTACCGTGCCGCCGCCCAGCATACAAGGCTCGAGGGCTACTTCGCTCTCGTCTTTCTCGTGGAGGGCCTGGCCCAGAAACTCCTGTTTGCCATAAAGAATGCCCACGCCCCTCGGACCGCACATCTTGTGCAGCGAAAAAGCCAGGAAATCGACGTCCGGGTCCCGGACATCGATAGCCCGGTGGGCCGCCGTCTGGGCGGCGTCGAGCAGGACCTTCGCCCCGTGCTGATGCGCCAGCGCGATGATTTCCTTGACCGGAACGGTATAGCCGGTCAAGTTGGAGGTAAAAGCCAGGCTGACCAGGGCGACCCTCCGGCGGGCCAGCTTCTCCTTAAAATCGTCGAGGCTAAAGCCGCCTATCTCGTCCGAATCCACATGGTCGACTTTAATCAAGCCCTTGTTCTGGAGTCGCAGCCAGGGGAGCAGGTTGGAGTTATGCTCTTTATCGGTCAGGAGGACGGTATCGCCGCGCCGGAACTTAAAACCCAGAGCAACGATGTTGATGGCATGGCTCGTGTTCTGGGTAAAGACGATTTCCTTTTCCGATCCGGCGTTAAGGAAATCCTTGATGATGCGGCGGGAGCCCTTAAAGCCTTTTTCCTCATTCCCTTCAATACGGTCGGTCACCTCTTCAGCGAACCAGTGGCGGCTCCGGGCGCCGCCGCAGCCGGGGAAACCAGTGTAATATTCATTCATCGCTTGAATGACCGGCTGCGGGACTAACGTCGTACAGGCGTTATCGAAATAGACCGGAGGCTTGCCGTTCCGGAGATTTTTCAGCGACGGGAAATCGGCGCGGATTTGCTCGACCCAGTTTTCGTCGACCATCGTTCTAAATATATTATATCAATGCCGTTAATACAACTTATATTGACAAGGTCGGAGTTAAAGAAAGGCGGGGAAACAGGGCCGATGATTTGCCCCGGTCTCCCCGCCCGGATAACCTGCCCTGACACTACAGCCTGGCCGACTGCCCGCCGTCCTCCACGAAAACACTACCGGTAATATAGCTGGAGGCATCGGAAGCCAGCAACACCGCCAGTCCTTTCAGCTCGCTCGTTTCCGCGATGCGCCCCATCGGTATTTCATCGGCGCAGTATTTTGCTATCATTTTGTCCATGTCCGCCGCCGGGAGTTTAGGACCGGGATTATTGCGGCCGAGCTCCGATTTATGCATACCCGGGGCAATACAGTTGACGCGGATATTGTCTTTAGCGTATTCCATGGCCGCAATATTGGTGAGGAGAATGACGCCCGCCTTGGCGGCACCGTAGGCCGCCGGACCAACCTCGGGCACCTCCGCCCGCAAGCCGGCGATGGAGGAAATATTGATGATGGAGCCTTTCTTGTTCTTGACCATCGCCCCCAGGACATATTTCAGGGCCAGGAAGGCGCCCCTGAGGTTCGTCTCGATGACCGCGTCCCACTCCTCGGTGGGCGTTTCGTGGATGGGGTGCGGCGGCCGGGCGATGCCGGCGTTATTGAAAAAGATATCAATTTTGCCGAGCTGCCGGACGGCCTCATCGACCATGCGCTTGACTTCGTTTTCTTTGGTCACGTCGGCTTTGATGGCGACGGCGCGGTGCTTGTATTTACCCAGTATCTTTAACGTTTCCGCCAGCTTGGCTTCATCGCGGCCGACGCAGGCGACGTCGGCGCCGAATTCCGCCATCGCCTCGGCGAAAGTCCTCCCCAGGCCGCGGCTGGCCCCAGTGATGAGCGCGACCTTACCCGAAAGGTCGAAAATTCCTTTATCAGCCATATTAACCTCCTCTGATATTATTTACGCCTATTCTATCACTTTACGAGGTCCGGGGGATAACTCCAGCTATCTCAAGGTTCGTTGTTTTTGGGTATTGGTAATGTTGACATATTAGTGAATGTAGATTACAATATTAGTGTAACATACACTATGAAGGCAGGTATAAGTAATGGAAAAATTGGAGCTGATTAAGGAGATTATCGATCTTCAGCGAAAGGTTGACCGGGCCCGGAGGCAATATGAGCTTGATGTCTGGATGGGCCTGCCCCTGACCATGGCCCAACTCAAAAGTCTGTTTTTCATCAGCAACCAGGGGGGCACTCACTCCGGGAAGCTGGCGCTGGCGCTCGGGGTTACCCCTACCAACGTGACGGGCATCATCGACCGACTGGTAAAACAAGGCCTGGTCAGCCGCACCGAGGATGCGCAGGACCGCCGCGTGGCGTTACTGCAAGCTACAGTCAAAGGCGAAGAGCTGGTGGTAAAACTCCGGGAAAGAAGAAGGAGTTATTTGTCTGAAGTATTGGCGAATTTAAACCTGAATGAGCTGGCAACACTAGCTCAAGGACTGAAATTGTTAGCCGGAGCGGCGGGAGCGCGCGGGGGAGAAACCAGATGAACATGATTGAAGTTGACGGTCTGACCAAGCGGTTCGGGCAGTTCACCGCGGTGGACGGAATATCATTTCAAATAGATAAAGGTGAAATATTCGGACTGCTCGGCCCCAATGGCGCCGGCAAGACGACCACCATCCGCTGCCTGCTCACCCTCATCCCGATGACGTCCGGCAGCGCTAAAATCGCCGGTCTCGATGTCCTGAAGAAACCGCAGCAGGTGCGTGAGGTATCCGGGTACGTTCCTCAGGATGTCTCGGTGGATGGCGACCTCACCGGCTACGAAAACATGCTTTTTTATGCCGAGCTCTTCCACGTCCCCCGGTCGGTGCGTAAACAACGCATCCAGGAAGTTATCCGCTTCATGGAGCTTGCCGATAAAGCCAACGAACTGGCCAAGAACTATTCCGGGGGCATGATGCGGCGTCTGGAGATAGGCCAGGTGCTGGTCAATCGCCCCCGGGTGCTTTTTCTCGATGAGCCGAGCATCGGGCTCGACCCGGTGGCTAAGCGGATGGTCTGGGATTACACTTTCCGATTGCGAGACGAGTTTGACGCCACCATTCTCCTCACCACCCATGACATGAACGAGGCCGACCATCTCTGCGACCGTATTGCGATTATGAACGGGGGCAAAATCGTCGTTACCGGCCCCCCCGCCAAGCTCAAGACAGAACTGGGCGGCGACATCATCACCATAACCTCGGACAACTCCAATTGCCGCCAGGTATTGCAGAATCTGGGCTACCAGCTCCTGCCCCAGTCCGAGGATAGTGCCTGCGACCTGGTGGTTGATGACGGGGAAAGGAAGATACCCGAAATTATCGATAAACTTAAAAACGGGGGTGTCAGTACGGCATCCGTCTCATTGAAGGTAGGCACGCTGGACGATGTCTTCCTCAAATACGCCGGCAAACGTATCGGCGAGGGAGACTTGAACTGGCAGACCACGCGAGCCGTCCGGAGAACGGCCAGGAGGCATGGGTAAATGAGCGTAGTCCGATTATTCACCGATATTTTCACCATCACCGAGTTCGAGTTGAGGAAGATATGGCACGATTCATCACAGGTATTCATCCGGGCGATACAGCCGATCCTGTGGCTGCTCGTCTTTGGTGAGGTCATGTCCAAGGTGCGTGTAATATCCACCGGAAACTATAGTTACATTCAATTCCTCACACCGGGCGTTCTAGCACAGTCAGTCATCTTCGTCGCCATTTTCTATGGGTTTAACATGGTCATGGACCGGGACATGGGCCTTTTGCACAAACTCCTGTCCACTCCTATTCCGCGTTATAGCATCGTTCTTGGTAAAACTCTCTCCGCCGGGGTACGGTCAGTCATTCAGGCGATGGTGATATTTCTCCTGGCGATAATCATCCGCGTCCATCTGATATTGACTCCAGTTAGTATCATTGGGGACGCTCATCATTATTATTCTCACCGGCATGTGCTTCTCCGGTCTGTCAATCTTCCTGGCTTCATTTTTTAAGACCCGGGAGCGTATTATGGGCATCGGCCAGGCTATTATGATGCCCCTATTCTTTGCCTCAAGCGCCATCTACCCGATTGATCTCATGCCCACCTGGCTGAAAGTGATCGCCCAGGTCAACCCCCTCAGCTATATCGTCGAGGCACTGCGGGCAATGCTGGTCACTGCGGACTACCACCGGATCGCCATGGACTTCGGTGTCACATTCCTGGCGACCGCGGTGTTGGTCTCGCTGGCTTCCACGTCTTTCAGCCGCATCATCAGGTAGTGTGAGGATTTTGGCTTACGCTGGAATATTTATCGAGCTCGGCCAGGCAGGCAACGATGCGGGGTAGAGCGTAGGAGGTGGCGTGGGGAGGGGCGTTACAGCAGGTCTTAACGATGAGTTTCCCCCGCAGACTTCGTCGGCGGCGGCTTTGATAATTTCAGCTAATCTCGGATAGCAGCTTTCGGTCAAAGCCTGCGTGCCATAGCTATCGCGGTGGGTATCCATACCGCATATCCAGTAAATCAGGTCAGGTTTAAACTCCTCGATTCTAGCCGGGACTTCCCTTTTCACGTTGGCAATTTCTTCTTCGTCCGAAGCGCCGTGGGGGAAACAGAGCTTGGTCCGGCTCGCCGCGAGGCTGCCGTCAGGGTATTCCCACCCGTAATCATGGCAAAAACAGATATGCAGGACATCGTCATCGTCTTTAAAAATATCCCGGACGCCATCGGCGTGATGGGTATCGGTATCCACGATAGCGAACCGTCTTACGCCCAGCTTTTCCCGGGCGTGGGGGATGCCCAGGCCGGTAACGCTGAAATAGCAGCCGCCCCAGGCGCTATCGCGGTGGGCGTGGTGACCGCCGACGCCGGCAATGACCAGCGCGTTATCGATTTCCCCGCGGAGGACCTTCTCCGTAGCCTGTAAAAGTCCGCCGATGGAGTAGAGCGAGACCCGCCACCACTCCGTGCGCTTAACCTCCTCAATCCATTCCCGGGTATGGATGCGGGCAATTTCCGCTTCGACCGCCGGACGCGATTCGAACCAGGTCACGTTCGGCTGAGAGAACAGGCCCGCCTTTTTTATACCGAGAAAGCCATCCTCAACGCCCATGGCCAGGCTGCTGTAAGCCTCTTTGCCGCAAATATCATGATAAAACACGCCGGTCTTTTTCATCAGATTACCTCTTATTCCGATAGTCCAACTATTTATATTAATTATACTTCATTACTTTTTAATCCTCACCCCTGCCCTCTCCAGCCCAAATCCATTGACATCACCTATATCTGATGTTATCGTTAAGGCAAGGAGACTCAGGAACAAATATGACCGAAGAAAAGCCGCGACGCAGCGTCAGCCGAAAGTTTTACCAGCAGCTGCAAACTGAGCTGCAAAGCTGGAAACAGAACGGCACGGTCACCGGCGAGCAAGCCGACGCGATTCTCGCGCAATACGTCGTGGTGTCACCGCTATACGGGAGGCTGATCGTTATCCTGGTAACACTGGGCGCCGTACTGGCGGGAGTCGGCGTCATTATCTTCGTATCGGCGAACTGGCAGGTAATCCCCAGGCTGGTGAAACTGCTGATGTTGCTGGTGCTGGTGGCCGGGGCCTACTACGCGGGGTACTGGCTTAAATACAAAAAAGACTACCCGCGGGCGGGGGGCGCCATAATATTCGTCGGGGCGATGATTTTCGGGGCGGCGCTCTTCCTGGTGGGGCAGCAATACCACATGCCGATAGACGACCCCAAGCTATTAATCTGGTGGTTCATCGGCGTGATGCCGCTGGCTTACCTGACCCGCTCCAGGGCAATACAGACCCTGGCGATACTGGCGGCGCTGGGGGGACTGGGTTATAAAACCGGACACTGGCTCAGAGGCGTGAACGACCCGCAATTTGCGGTGTTCGCATTTTACCTGGTACTCGGGACGGTGCTGTACAGCATCGGTGCGGTGCACTCCCGTTTCCCTCGTCTGAAATACTATACGCCGGCCTACCAGACGTTCGGGCTCTTGCTGGTTTTAATCTTCATGTATATATTGTCCTTCAAGGATATTTATAACAGTTATGCCCTGGCACACTGGAACTTCAACGCTTTACCGGCGGCGTTCGTGATCACTTTCCATGTCGTGGTGGCCATCGCCATCGCCGGGGCCGCATGGAGTTTTGCCATCGATTTAAAGCGTAAGCAGGTATCCGGCAGGATGTCGAGCGACCTGGCGGGCATCGTCATTATAGCCGCGATGAGCTACACGGCGCTGTTCCTGCCTTTCCTGAGCGCGGCGCCTTACGCTATCATTTTCAATATAGTTTTATTCGCCGCCATCATGGGGCTTATCTTCCTCGGCTATTTCCAGGGGGTCGGCACGCTGGTCAACATCGCCCTGGTCTTCTTCGGACTGTTCGTTATCGGGCGGTATTTCGACCTCACGTGGAACCGGCTGCCGCGCTCGGCGTTCTTTATCGTGGGCGGCCTGCTGCTTTTAGGCGTAGGTATTTTGCTTGAGAGGCTGCGGCGCAAAACGCTGCGGCAGATGCACGCGGTTGAGGTTACCGACGAAAATGAAAACTAGGCTGGGTTTTATTCTTATCGTGGTATTCCAGGTACTGGTCCTGGTGGGCTGGACCGGATATAACGAAATTTCCCTCGCCGCCGGCAAGGAAGTCGTCCTCCAGACCGTGCCCGTCGACCCCATGGACCTGTTCCGCGGGGATTACGTCCAATTACGCTACCAGATTTCGACTATCACTAACGTACCGGGAATAAACACGCTTAATTTCGAAGATACAATTTACGTGCACCTGGAGCAGGACGGCGAAGTCTGGAAGGCGACAGGAGTGGCGAAAAATAAAAACGCGGACTGGGAATACTTCATTGCCGGCAAGTTGGAAAGCCTCTATGACAACCGGGTTAGGGTATCAATAACCTACGGCATTGAGGCCTATTTCGTACCGGAAGGCAAAGGCATCGCGATTCAAACCGCCCAAGACCTCAAAGTGCGGGTGGCGATTAACGGCGCGGGGCAGGCTTTCATTAAAGGGCTAATCGTAGACGGCAAGCCTTTCCAGCTTAAATGAAAAGACCGCCAATCCAGCCCGTCACGGGGCCGATTTCACGATATGCTCCTTCCGGTATAAAGCCTTAGGGTTGCCCAGGCACCCGGGCGGCGATGTTAATTTTTCTTCCGGCGGAACTTTTTCTACCAGAACTTCTTTTACCGTAATTTTCTGCGCCGGTATCGGTTTTGCCGCTATTTCACCTAATGAAATTACCGGCGCTTCTTTGATGATAATTTCAGCCGCTTCGGCACCGCGTTTCACAACTTCGATGGTCAGCGTTTCTTCTGGAGGAGTTGCTTCTGCGGCCAGTATTTTCCCTTCCAGCTCATCCTTAACCTGCAAGAACAGCTGCGTTCTCTCCTCTAGCTCGCTGACCACTTTCTCCACCGCGGTAATTTCCTTTTCCGGCTTCTGGGGGGCGGGCGGTTGAGATAGCTTAGACAATATCTGATTTTGCTCGACGGCGCTGTTCTTGAGCGCCTGTGAAGCTTCGCTGAGTCCCCGGACGGCGCTGGTATGGCTGTCCAGGTGGTGGGCATATTCCTGCATGGAGCTCGCGAACCTTTCTACGGCCTTCTCCGTGCTTTCAAATCGATTTGAGAGTACCAGGCTGACCCGGTGACTCTCCTCGACGATGGGAGTAACAGACTCGCGGTAACGCCGCCGGAAACAGCTCAGAATATCGTCCAGATAAAGCAACAACGCCAGCAGGACAAAAGCGATGGGCGTGAGAACCATGCCGAGGCGGCTGTGTAAAAAGACGAGCGGGAACCCGAGATAGGGTATCCTGTTTCTCACGACACCCTTGATATCCGACGCCGTTACCGGGAAGGGCTCGGTATCGGCGCTGTCACCCCTGATCAGCAGCTGCAGACCCGACGTGCCGTAAGAGACATCGACGACGCGGCGGGCAACCACGGGGGGATAATCGCTATTCTCGCGGAGGGAAAGGGGCACGTAGTAGGCCACGAAGTCCCCTTCTTTAACGCCGGCCACCATCAAGGGTTCGGTAATCAGCAGACTGCCCGACCGGATTTCCGGTTCCATGCTGGAACCGATGACAGGCATAAAAGGAAGATATCCCCAGACAGACAGGTACCCTATGATACAAACCGCCGCGATAAAAAGCAGTCCGAGTACCCGCTTCATAGCACCTCTGTGCCCGACGCGTTACCTTATAGAATCCCTATTAATACAGGATACTACTATTAATTACCACAATTGTAAAGCACTTTAAAGAGAATTTCAAACGAAAATTAAGTAAAGTGGAGCCTGTGGAGAGAGCGACGCGAAATGCTAAAGAAATAATGCGAAGCGTGATATCGGCGGTGCCTTAAGAATTCGGCGCCAGCACGGCGATGGAACCGCTGACGTTAATGATACCGTGGCCGGTGCCGGCGGTATCAAGGGCATTACAACCGTCCTCAATCGACCGAAGGACTTCATCGTTGAGATGGCCGTCGCCGTTGGTATCGGTCGCCAGGGAAAACAGCAGCGCCGCCAGACCGCTGACATAGGCGGTGGCGAAGGAGGTACCATGTTTGTACCCGTATTGGTCACCGGGGAGGGTGGAATAGATATCCATGCCGGGGGCGGCCACATCCACCCAGTCGCCGTGATTGGCGAGCGGCGCCAGGGAGTCGTCTTCCTGAAGCGCCGTGACGGCGATACATTTATCGAAGGCGGCCGGGTAGACGGCTAGAGAGTTGCCGTCGTTGCCGGCGGCCGCGATAACGAGAGCCCCTTTACTCCAGGCGTAGTCCACCGCCTCTTTCAAAACGGGCGTGTACTCCTTGAGCTCGATGCTGATATTGATAACGCTCGCCCCGTTATCGACCGCCCAGATAATGCCAGCCGCCAGATTCGTCAGCAGGCATTTGCCGCTGTCATCGGCGACCTTGACGTTAAGCAAACGACTATCCGGCGCCAGGCCGGCCACGCCGAGGTTATTATCAGCATCGGCGGCGATAATCCCGGCGATGAATGTGCCATGACCGTAGACGTCACCGGGGGAGGGACTCCCGGATAAATCTATTTCCGCCACTACCCGGCCGTAAAGGTCTTCATGGTCTTTATCGATGCCGGTATCCAGTACCGCCACCAGCACCGGCTTGGCCTGCTTTACCGTCTGTGTTAACGGCAAAGCGTGAATCCGCCCCAGCGCCCATTGAGATTTCTCGTCCGAATTACCCGCATAATTCAGACCGGACCCAGAAGCTCCGGAGGGCAAGACCGGGCTCTCCGTTTTTACGCTTTCCGCCGGCTTGACCACCGGCCAAGGCACGGCCGCACGCCAGCCCGAAACACTATCGGGAGAGCCGCTACCCGCGGAGGCCGCGTAGCTCGCGTCGACTCCCTGCCAGCCGGCGAAGACGCTGACGAAAATGAGGGTCAGGAACAGACAGGTCCTTAAAGATAATTTCACTACCTTCAATCTTATTCATCGCCACATCTCCACAGAATCACCTAATAGTCACCCAATGGCGGGTATTTTCGTAGCTAGTACTAACAAGTAATGGAATAAATATTCATGATTCGAAAAGAGTAGCTCATATTATTTTTCGCCACGGATATTAACATAATTGTATTTTTTTATACTTTTATTATCTTTTATTGTGTTATCACCTTATCTTTTTTTCATACGCGTCGCTCTGACCAAAATTAAACCGGTCTAATACTTACTTCTAACCCGGTACTAGTAGCATTAAAAATGGATACGTAGGTAAATTACATTGCCATATGTGTATTTATTTTACGTGTTCAAGGTTTACATCGAGGCAAATACAAGTAGAACTGAATAAAAAAAGAGACAATCAATGAGAAAAGTATCCGTACTGGCGATTCTGGTAGTGTTGATGCAGATTATATTCCCGCAGAGCGCGGCGGCCTGCGTGCCTGATATCAACGTTACCCCGACTACGCTGGACTTTGGCCCGGTAACGGTCGGCACGCTGAGCCCGCCCCAGACGGTCACCGTGACCAACGAAGGTGAAGCTGTACTTACCATCTGTTATGTCGATATCGTGGGTCCTGATGCCACCATGTTTGGCGTCTCCAGTGTTAATTCCACCTCTTATAAGATACCGCCGAAGGTATCGGTCACCGCCACCCTCCAGTTCAGGCCCGGTTCCACGGGTGCCAAATCGGCGTACCTGCGTATCCATTCCGATGACCCCGACGAAAGGTACGTTTACGTTTTACTCAAAGGAACCGGCATTGAAGCCCCACCCAGCAAACCGGATATCGACGTAAACCCATTAACTCTCGCCTTTGGAAATGTGCAGGTCTTGACTCCAAGCACTGCCCAGAACGTTACCGTGAGCAACACGGGCAACGCGCCTTTAAATATCCATAATCTCACCATCGATAACGGACAATTCACCATCGTGAGCGGGAATATCTCCGGTCAAACGCTGGCGGCAGGCGCTTCCGCCAACATTTCTATCGTTTTTACCCCGGCAGCTACCGGCCTGCAAACGGCTCACCTTAACATACCCTCCAATGACCCGGACCCGGCCGAAAACCCCGTGATTGTCGCTTTGTCCGGCACGGGCCTGGAAACGCCGAAAAACCCCGATATCAACGTCGACCCGTTATCTCTCAACTTTGGTAACGTGCAAGTGGGTACTCCGAGCACTACTGAGAACGTCACAGTCAGTAATACAGGTAATGCCGTCTTAAATATTTATAACCTCGCTATCGATAACGGACAGTTCGCCATCGTGAGCGGGAATATCTCAGGTCAAACGCTGGCGGCGGGCGCTTCAGCAAATATCTCTATCGTCTTCACTCCGACGGCGACCGGCCTGCAAACGGCTCACCTTAACATACCCTCTAATGACCCGGACCCGGGCGAAAACCCGGTTATTGTCACTTTGTCCGGCACAGGCTCTGAAACGCCGAAAAACCCCGATATCAACGTCGACCCATTATCTCTCGACTTTGGTACCGTGCTGGTGAGTACTCCGAGCACTACTGAGAACGTCACGGTCAGTAATACAGGTAATGCCGTCTTAAATATTTATAACCTGACGATTGATAACGGACAGTTTGCCATCGTGAGCGGGAATATCTCCGGTCAAACGGTGGCGGCGGGCGCTTCCGCCAATATCTCTATCGTCTTCACTCCGACGGCGACCGGCCTGCAAACGGGTAACCTTACTATACCTTCCAATGACCCGGACCCGGCCGAAAACCCCGTGATTGTCACTTTGTCCGGCACAGGCTCTGAAACGCCGAAAAACCCCGATATCAACGTCGACCCATTATCTCTCGACTTTGGTACCGTGCTGGTGAGTACTCCGAGCACTACTGAGAACGTCACGGTCAGTAATACAGGTAATGCCGTCTTAAATATTTATAACCTGACGATTGATAACGGACAGTTCGCCATCGTGAGCGGGAATATCTCCGGTCAAACGCTGGCGGCGGGCGCTTCCGCCAATATTTCTATCGTCTTCACCCCGGCGGCCACCGGCCTGCAAACAGCTCACCTTAACATACCCTCCAATGACCCTGACCCGGGCGAAAACCCCGTTATTGTCACTTTGTCTGGCACGGGCCTGGAAACGCCGAAAAACCCCGATATCAACGTCGACCCCTTATCTCTCGACTTTGGCAGTGTGCAGGTAGGTACTCCCAGCGTTTCCCAGAACGTCACCGTAAGCAACATCGGCACCGCTGTTTTGAATATCTATAACCTCGCTATCGATAACGGACAATTCGCTATCGTGAGCGGGAATATCTCAGGTCAAACGCTGGCGGCAGGCGCTTCCGCCAATATCTCTATCGTCTTCACCCCGGCGGCCACCGGCCTGCAAACGGGTAACCTTACTATACCCTCCAATGACCCGGACCCCGGCGAAAACCCCGTTATTGTTACTTTGTCCGGCACGGGCTTGGAAACGCCGAAAAAGCCAGATATTTACGTTGACCCATTAACGCTCAACTTTGGCAACGTGCAGGTGGGGATTCCCAGCGCTACAGAGAACATCACGGTCAGTAATACAGGTAATGCCGTCTTAGATATTTATAACCTGACGATCGATAACGGCCAGTTCGCCATCGTGAGCGGGAATATCTCAGGTCAAACACTGGCGGCGGGCGCTTCCGCCAATATCTCTATCGTCTTCACTCCGACGGCGACCGGCTTACAGACAGCTAACCTCAATATACCCTCCAATGACCCTGACCCGAGCGAAAACCCGGTGATTGTCACTCTATCAGGAACGGGCTCCGAAACGCCGACACCAGATATCAACGTCAACCCATTATCTCTCGACTTTGGTACCGTGCTGGTGGGTACTCCGAGCACTACTGAGAACGTCACAGTCAGTAATACAGGTAATGCCGTCTTAAATATTTATAACCTGACGATTGATAACGGACAATTCGCTATCGTGAGCGGGAATATCTCAGGTCAAACGCTGGCGGCAGGCGCTTCCGCCAATATTTCTATCGTCTTCACTCCGGCGGCGACCGGCTTACAGACAGCTAACCTCAATATACCCTCCAATGACCCTGACCCGGCCGAAAACCCCGTGATTGTCACTTTGTCCGGCACGGGCTCTGAAACGCCGATACCGGATATCAACGTCAACCCATTATCTCTCGACTTTGGCAGTGTGCAGGTATTGACTACCAGCGTTTCCCAGAATGTTACGGTAAGCAACACGGGTACCGCTGTTTTAAATATCTTCAATCTCACCATAGATAACGGCCAGTTCACCATCGTGAGCGGGAATATCTCAGGTCAAACGCTGGCGGCGGGCGCTTCCGCCAATATCTCTATCGTCTTCACCCCGGCAGCTACCGGTTTGCAGACAGCTCACCTTAACATACCCTCCAATGACCCTGACCCGGCCGAAAACCCCGTGATTGTCACTCTATCAGGAACGGGCTCCGAAACGCCGATACCGGATATCAACGTCAACCCATTATCTCTCGACTTTGGCAGTGTGCAGGTATTGACTACCAGCGTTTCCCAGAATGTTACGGTAAGCAACACGGGTACCGCTGTTTTAAATATCTTCAATCTCACCATAGATAACGGCCAGTTCACCATCGTGAGCGGGAATATCTCCGGTCAAACGCTGGCGGCAGGCGCTTCCGCTAATATTTCTATCGTCTTTACCCCGGCAGCCACCGGTTTGCAGACAGCTCACCTTAACATACCCTCCAATGACCCGGACCCGGCCGAAAACCCCGTGATTGTCGCTTTGTCCGGCACGGGCCTGGAAACGCCGATACCGGATATCAACGTCGACCCATTATCTCTCGACTTTGGTACCGTGCTGGTGGGTACTCCGAGCACTACTGAGAACGTCACGGTCAGTAATACAGGTAACGCACCTTTAAATATCTATAACCTCACCATCGATAACGGACAGTTCGCCATCGTGAGCGGGAATATCTCCGGTCAAACGCTGGCGGCGGGCGCTTCCGCCAATATCTCTATCGTCTTCACTCCGACGGCCACCGGCCTGCAAACGGCTCACCTTAACATACCCTCTAATGACCCGGACCCGGGCGAAAACCCGGTGATTGTCACTTTGTCCGGCACGGGCAAGATAATTACCGTCGACCTGAAAATTACGAAGAAGGATAACCTAGACCCGGTGGTTTTCGGGGAGGATTTTGTATATACGCTGACCGTCACGAACAACGGCCCCGATGACGCCACCGGGGTACAAGTTGCAGATACCCTGCCGCCTTACCTTAACTTAATATCACTCAATACACTGTCAGGTTCAGCTACCGAAACAGCGGGCACCGTCAACTGGAATATCGGCAACCTGGCCAGCGGCGCCAATGCCGGTCTGGATATTACCGTGACTTTAAAGGCGCTGGCGTTAATGACGGTAAGCTCATTTACTAATGACGCTCAGGTGGCGGGAAACCAGCCCGACCCCGACCTGACCAATAATACCGCCAGCGAAAGCACCGCAATACTGGCCACCGACCTCCAGATTACCAAGACGGACTTCCCCGACCCGGTGGCTCTCGGGGACAACTTTACCTGGGTAGTCACGGTCACCAATAACGGCCCCGTAGATGCGGTCGACGTCATCGCCATCGACACGTACGCCTCGCCCGAGACCGATATTCATGCCATCACCCCTTCCGCGGGGTCGGTAATCGGGACGCCGCCCGCCTGGCTGGTAGATTTTGCCACCGAGACCGGCTTGCCGATTATCACGCCCTCGGCGGGCACGTCGGTATTGTACTGGGACATCGGCGACCTCGCCGCCGGAGCCTCGGTCAATATGACGATGGTCGCCTCGGCGAACTTCACTTTATCGTCTGTTTTACCGGCAGCTCCTCTGCTCGCTTTAATGGGCCCGGGGGCACTGCCGTCATTTACCCTGCCGAATATGGCGCTCGTATTAAGCACGCTGGGAGACCCGAATTTCGTAAATAACACGGCTTTTGTCACTACCACGAGTGAAGTGACGTTCGCTCAAGCCGACCTGTCTATCACGAAGTCCGACAGCCCCGACCCGGTTGCCCCCGGCGATAACATTACCTACACCATCACCATCCAGAATAACGGCCCGGATAACGCCACCGGGGTTTTCGTCCTGGACAGCTGGGTAAAGTCACAGCTTGCTTTCAAGTCAGCCATGCCGTCAACGGGCACTGCGAACCAGACCCTGCCGGCATGGCTTTCCGTGATACTCGGCTCTCCGCCCGATACGGATTACCTCTACTGGGAGGTCGGCGACCTGGCATCCGGCGCCACGGCGACTCTGACGATGGTCGCCACCGCCAACGCCACCATACCTCTTTCATCGGTTATTACCGATATGGCATTGGTATCAGGGCCGGTGGTGGATAACGACACCTCGAATAATTATGACTGGGAGACTACCGGTATCGCCCAGTCCGACCTCGCGATTACTAAGAGTGATAATCCCGACCCGGTCGCCGTCGGCGGCAATCTCGTCTATACTTTAACCGTAACGAACAATGGACCTGCCGATGCGACAGGCATTATCGTTACCGATAACCTGCCCGGCGGCACGATATTCCAAAGTGCCACGCCATCGGCCGGCTCATACAGTTATGCCGCTCCTGACGTTACCTGGGACGTCGGCAGCCTTAACGTCGGCGCCTCAGCCACGCTCACCATCCTGGTGACAGCCCCGGCGTCTACGGGGGACATCACGAATACCGCGACGGTGTCCGGCCATTATCCCGACCCCGACCCGGCTAATAATACTGCCGCGGAAACCACCACTGTAGTCGCCGCCGGCACCGCCGACCTGGCTATTACCAAGACCGATAGCCCCGACCCCGTGGCCACCAGCGGTAACCTTACTTATACCCTTACGGTAACGAATAACGGCCCCGGCAACGCCACCACCGTCAGCGTCAGTGATACACTGCCCGGCGGCACGATATTCCAGAGTGCCACGCCATCAGCCGGCTCATATAGTTTTACCGCCCCTGATGTTACCTGGAACGCCGGCAATCTCAGTGTTGGCGCTTCAGCCAATCTCACCATCCTGGTCACGGCGCCATCAACCACAGGCCCGATAAGCAATACCGCCAGTGTGTCCGCGGGCAGTACCGACCCCATCCCGGGCAATAATACGGCCACGGAAACGACGATGGTAACGCTGCCGACCGACGCCGACCTCGCTATCACCAAGACCGATAGCCCCGACCCGGTGACCGGCGGCAGCAACCTGACGTATACAATTACCGTAACAAATAATGGCCCCGCTAATGCCACCGGCGTCAGCGTCAGCGATACGCTGCCCGGCGGCACGATATTCCAGATTGCCACGCCTTCGACAGGCTTATATAGTTATGTAGCCCCTGACTTTACCTGGAACATCGGTAATCTCAGTGTTGGCGCTTCAGCCAATCTCACTATCGTGGTCCAGGCGCCATTGGCATCCGGTCCGATATCCAATACCGCCGTGGTTTCCGCCAGCAATCCCGACCCCGTCCCGGGCAACAATACCGCGACGGCAACCACACAGGTCAACTTTGTTCCGAGTCCAGCCGACCTCCAGATACTGAAGACCGACAGCCCGGACCCCGTTATCGCCGGGAATAACTTGACCTACACCATTACGGTCACGAATAACGGCCCCAATAACGCCACCAGCATCAGCGTGGGCGATACACTGCCCGCCGGTACAATATTCCAAACGGCCTCACCGTCAACCGGCTCATATAGTTTTACCGCCCCCGACCTTACCTGGAACATCGGCAGCCTCAGCGTTGGCGCTTCAGCCAATATCACCATCGTGGTTGCCGCGCCCGCGGCAACGGGTCTTATCACCAATACCGCCACGGTGGGCGGCAGCGAGACCGACCTCAATCCGTTAAATAATTCGGCTTCTGCTTCCACGATGGTCATGCCCTCCGGCGATTTACCCGATATCAACGTGGTCCCGAAAACTCTCGACTTCGGGACGATAAACATAGGCTCGTCCAGCGCGGCCCGGACGGTAACCGTATCCAATAACGGCACCGCCAACCTGGTCATCGATAACCTGACCATCGATAATGCCCAGTTCGCCATTGTCAGTGGCAATATCTCCGGTCAAACGCTGGCCCCGGGTGATTCCCGCATTATCAGTCTAATATTCACCCCGACGGCGGTCGGGACCTATAACGCCAGCCTGGCGATACCGTCTAACGACCCGGACGAACCGGTAACTATCGTGACCCTGACCGGCAACGCCCCCACTCCCGCTCCAGATATTGATGTCACGCCTTTATTTATCAATTTCGGAAATGTCGACGTGGGCTCAGCCAGTCAGGTCAAAAAGGTCACTGTAAGCAACGTAGGCAACGCTCCGCTGAACATCGGAACCCTTTCTTTCAATGCACCCCGGTTTTATATCGTCGGCGGCAGTGACATCTCCGGTCAGACGATGAACCCCGGCGCTTCCGCCAATATCTCCTTAATTTTTATCCCGATAGACGAGGGACCGCGGTCAGCCAACCTGTCCATACCCTCTAACGACCCCGACGAGCCGGTGGTTAACGTCTCGTTATCCGGCAATGGCGTCAATCCGGGGCCGCCGCCTCCACCGCCTCCTCCTCCAGAGCCCACGCCCACGCCGACACCAACACCGACGCCTACGCCCACACCGACGGTGACCCCTACGCCAACGCCAACGGTGACGCCCGAAGGGCCGCAATACTTTACCGTGGATTTCGAGGGTAAAATCACCAGGGAGCTGGCTGACGACCTCGGACGACCGATAAAGCGCATGGAAGCACCCAGCCCGGACGGCCTTCACCTGATAGTAATAGAAGCATTCACCTCCGCCAGGGACAGCGCCGGAAATATAGTTACCCTGCTGGAAATCAGAGAAACGCAGTCGCCGCCGCTCCCGGAAAATACCCGGCTGGTAGGCAAAGCCTACGAATTCAAGCCCACCGGGACGGTCTTCGATAAACCCATAAAGCTGACGCTGGGCTATAACGTCAACGACCTGCCCGAGGACGTGATATCCGTGGGCGCGGCCTATTATACGAGCACCGGCTGGACGTATCTGGAGACCGAGTCCTCCAGCGTGGCCGAGCTGGGCAAACTGACCGCGCCGGTGAATCACTTTACCGTGTTCGCCGTGCTGGCAACAGTGCCGCCGGAACAGGGAGGCGGACAACCTCCGGAGCCCACCCCCACACCCACGCCTCCGGTATTGGGCGCGTCGTTTAAACTGAGCAATTTAGGTATTAATCCGTCAGTACACAGAATCTTTGAAAATCTGTCGTACGTCATCAGGACGGGCGAAAACGCGCTTATCACCGTGGATGTCACCAATAAGGGAGGCCAGCCGGGCACTTACGCCGCCATCCTGATGGTCAACGGGGCGGAGCGCGAAAGAAAAGCCATAACACTCGAACCAGGGCAGACCCAGACAGTGTCGTTCTCCTTGACCGGCAACGAGGCGGGCACGTATACCGTAGTCGTCGGCGAGCTTACGGGGGACTTCCTGAGCGAGCTCTGGATTAACTGGTGGCTTATCGTGGCGACCATCGCCGTGATTATTTTAATAATCTGGCTCATCTGGTATATAATTAAAAGGAGAAAGCGGAAAAAGTCAGGTAATTAATGACAAATGAGGGAGTGTCTCGTTGATGAAATCGCTTAACGTTCTCATCGTCACTCCCGCTTTCGATAAAACATTACCCACCGCCGATAAAGAGACCCTGCGTCAAATCAGCCTCGTCAGTCCCGGGATAAAGGTCAACGATGCCTCGTCGCTGCTGATAGCCGAATTCCGCGGAGATAATTCCGCCAAAGAGAAATTCGATGTCCTCCTGGCCGAAGCCGAGGTCATTTACGGGCTGATTTTACCCCGGGACATCCTCGCCAGAGCCCCAAAGCTGAAATGGATACAGATGATGTCCGCCGGCGTCGACCGCCTAAGAGATACCGAAATCTGGCGGAGCCGGTTAACGATAACGGGGGTCAGCGGCATCCACGCCACGCCCATCGGCGAATTCGTTCTCCAGTTGATGTTGATGTTCGTCAAGGGAGCGCCGCGGAGCTTCCAGATGAAGCAAAAACGTGAATGGCAAAGGTATCGTTCCACGGTGCTGCGCGGCAAAACGGTGGGCATCGTCGGCCTGGGGCATATCGGGCGGGAGGTAGCGCGGCTGTCCCAAGCCTTCGGGATGAGGGTCATCGCCACCAGAAGGTCGTCCAGGAAGATAGGGACGGCTCAGATACGTGGACAGTCTATTGCCCGCGAAGCAACTGCCGTCGCTGCTTAAAGAAAGCGACTTTGTGGTGATATGCACACCGCACACCCCGGAAACGCACCATCTCATCGGCGAAAAGGAACTCGGTGTAATGAAGTCGACCGCTTACATCATCAATATCGCCCGGGGCGGCATTATCGATGAAGCGGCGCTTGTCCGGGCCCTCGCTGAAAAACGCATCGCCGGGGCGGGGCTGGACGTCACCGAAAGGGAACCCCTCCCCGCCGACAGTCGGCTCTGGGACTTGGATAACGTCATCCTGAGCCCGCATATCTCCGGCGGCCAGGAAAACTATATGGTGCGCGCCACTGAACTGTTCTGCGAAAATCTCCGGCGCTACCTCGCCGGGAAGAAACTCCTGAACGTTATCGATAGAAAAAAAGGCTATTAAAGTCCCCGCCGGCAAGACCTCAAACCCGGTATCAATAACCATTTTTACCGCTTTGCCCTCTATTTTTTAATGGGAGTCAACCCTCAGATAAAATAGAGGGTATTTTGCTTTTCACCCGGGGCGAAGTGGCTTAAAGTGAAGAGGTGAAAACGGGTAGAAGGGCTCTATTATTCAGTAACACCCTGGCACATCCCCTGGTGGCCGCGATGCTGGCCCGGACGGGCTTCGGCGTCGACCTGGCGGCCGACGCCGACCTGGGATTGCGGCAACTGGAAACGCAGGCCTACGACATCGCCGTGATCATAGAAAGACACGGCTCGGGGAGCTGGCAACTTTGCGAGAAAATAAAGGGCATCACCGCCATTCCGCTTATCGTCGTGGACACTAACGCCGGCCCGGATGCCTGCGCCCGGGCCATTGCCGCCGGGGCGGACTACTTTATAAGAAAGCCCTTCGGCCCGCTGGAGTTCCTGGCCAGGGTAAACTCCCTGCTGCAGCGCTCATCCCAACGCCAGGTCATACCCGCCGGACTATAACAAAAAGGGGGGGGCCGCGAGGCTCCCCCCTCATTACTTATCGCGTTACTATTCCTTATTTTATATTTACGTTCACCGTTACCGTATATAAATCCTTTTCCCCCTCGGGCCATGACTGACCGTAGCTCATCCGAATCATCGCCAGGCCGGTGTCCCTCGTGTTGAAGACCCAGACATCCGTACCGCCGGCGCCAAGGAGAGTGCCTTTAGGCGCCTCGTAATTTTGTGATGCCTGCACGATATACTCCGGATGGACGATTTCCGTAACTAACCAGCTGTATCCGGTGGTGGGATTAGAGCCGAGCCTGACCGTAACCGTACCGGGATAGGTGGTGTCGACGTATTTCAGCATGCTTTTCTGCGCGGCAAATTGGTCCAGGGTGATGGCTATCGCCCCGGTTGCCGGGGCGGGGGTCGGGGTGGCCTCTTTGGCCGAGGCACAACCGGTGATGAGCCAGGGCAGCAGCAGGATGGCAACCAGACCAAAGATAAATATCTTTTTCATTTTAGTGCCTTCCTATTAAATATTTCTTCGTCTTATATTATAACGCACGTCAAGACCGTAAGTTGGGGCGATCACCGTATTATTTAATTAATTGATTGTTCATTGGCATTGGAATCCTCTATAATTATACCGGACTCGGGAAATGGAGGCCATTGACCTATGCCGGACTATGTAGCTTTGAAGAAAAAGGTGGACGAACTGGCCGAGAGAGTGTGGGACGTGAAGGGCATCGAAGCCAGGGTAAAAAAGCTGATGGAAAAAGGCATTCCGCGCAAAAAGCTCGACCCGAAAGAGATGATAGCCAATAAAAGCAAAATCCTCGACCGCGTTCAGCAGCGGGCGGAGGAGTATAACTTTATTTTTAAGAACTGCGCCCAGGGCACCGCGATGGCGCTGATGGAAGAATTCGGACTGGGCAACATGGAAATCATCAAAGCCCTGACGCCTTTTCCCGGCATCGGCGGGACGGGCGAAATATGCGGCGGCATTACCGGCAGCCTCATCGCCTTCGGGCTGTATTTCGGCACGGATAACCGGCTCGACGTCGAAACCACGAACAAGGTCATCATGACCTCCCAGAAATTCATGGCCTATTTCGAGGACGCGGTCGGCCATTTATACTGCTCGGACATCATCGAAACGGTGATACTGGGTCGCCGACTGAATCCCGGTGACAGCGAGGCGGCCATGATAAGCTTCGCGGGCGAGAAGGGTTTTGAGAAATGCGGGCTGCCGCCGGGGGTTGGCTGCCGCCTGGCGGCCGGGTTCATCATCGATAGCATGAAATAACACCACGGGAGCAGTCATGTCCGGTATTTTCTGGCCGGTCTTTATTTTTAGCGCGATATTCATTTTTCTGGTTGAAGCCGCATATCGTATCCTATCTATCATCAGGCTGCCGGTACATCTGAGGTGGGAACTGGCGCCGATACCACATGAAAAGGGGAAAAACCGTTACGGCGGCTCTTACCTTGAAGAATACGAATGGTGGCGGAAGCCGCGGCGCCGCTCACGCACCGCTCCGATAATATATATGCTCCGGGAAATAGTCATCCTTAGGGGAGTATGGAAAAACAACCGTTCTCTGTGGCCTTTTTCCTTATTACTACACGCCGGCATTTATTTATTCGTAATCACGCTTGTGTTACACATCATTAATGCCATGTTCATTATTACCGGCGTACCGGCCTCAGTCCTTAACGTGTTTCAGAGCATTACCTCGGTCCTGGCTCTGGCGGGGTATCTGGAGGGGGGCCTGGGGGCGATATCGCTCATCCTGAAACGCCGTCTGGACAGCGATTATAGACCGTTCACCACCATCCCGATGTATTTCCGGCTCGTATTTCTGGGGGCGGTATTTATCAGCGGCATCTGGGCCTGGGCCGCCAGTGCAGCTTTTGCCTCCGAAACAAGCCAGCTTGTAAAAAATCTTATAATGCTTGATAACAGCATCTCGGCGGGCGTGCCTCTGGCAACACACATTATCATATCACTGCTGTTTATCGTCTATCTGCCGTTTACAGACATGCTCCACTTTATTGCTAAATATTTTACCTATCACGCGGTACGCTGGAACGATGAACCACTGGGTGAAAAAATGGATGAAAAATTACGAGACCTTATAGACCAACCTGCCGATTGGTCGGCACCGCACGCGGGGTCGGGAAAAAGCTGGGCGGAAATAGCGTCCGGGAAAGCTGATAATGCCGAAAAACCTTAAACTTAAGGATATATCCAAAAACGGAGAGACCCAGCTCAGCGGGGTTGACATTAACGAGCTGCTACCGCTGCCGCCGCCCTACGACAAGAGCGAAAAGTTTCCGGCAATAAAGGCACTTACCCCAGACCAGCAAAACAGACTGGTATGCAACCTCGACGGTTTCGTGGCGCTGGCTTTGCCCCGCCCGAAAAACGCCGCAGAAGAAGAGAAATACGTCGGGCAGTTCGTCGCGGGGCTGAAAAAACTCCTCGATAAAGAAAATAACTGGACTTTTCTGCAGCCCCTGTTGCTTATCCCTGGACTACTGCGCCCGGTGCCAGACCTGTAACGAAGCCTGCCACATCTACATTGCCAGCGGCAAAAACGACCTTTACCGCCCTACCTATCGTTCGGAAATATTCCGTCGGCTGGTCAATAAATATGCCAGAAACAAAGGTTCCAGGTTCAACGGAAACGATATCGAGCTTAACTGGGCAACCGTAAGCCGGTTGTACGAACTGGCTTACCGCTGCAACCTGTGCCGCCGCTGCTCACAGGCATGTCCCATGAGCATTGATAACGCCCTCATCACCAGGGAGATACGCAAGCTGTTCAGTCAGGAGCTGGGCTGGGCGCCGCGGGAGCTTCACGACGACGGCACCGTGCTCCAGTTGAAGGTCGGCTCCCCTACCGGTTTAAGACCGGATGTCGTTAAAGACAACATGACGTTCCTGGATGAGGACTTTAGCGAAAGTACCGGACTGAAAATCGTCACGCCCTGGGACAAGAAAGGCGCCGATGTCCTGGTAATCCACAGCGCCGGGGACATGCTAAGCTTTCCCGAGAGCGTGGTCGCCTTCGGAATATTATGTAATGCCGCCGGCATCAACTGGACGCTGTCCTCGGAGGCGCCGGGATATGACGGCGTCAACTACGGGCTTTTTTACGACGATATCCAGTTAGCCCGGATTGCCACCCGCCACGCGCAAATCGCCCGCAAGCTCGGGGTGAAAAAGATAGTCATGGGCGAGTGCGGGCACGAGCATAAAGCCCTGATGACGGTGGCGGACCGGCTGCTTACCGGTGACCTCAATATACCGCGGGAGAGCGCCATGACCTTCCTGGAAAACATCGTTTTCAGCGGCAAAATTAAGTTCGACCCGTCTAAAAACGACTTCCCGGTAACGCTCCACGACCCCTGCAACATCGTCAGGAATTTAGGCATCGTCGAGCCCCAACGCCGCATCCTGCGCTATCTCTGCCCTGAGTTCCGGGAGATGACGCCCCACGGGGTGGACAACTATTGCTGCGGGGGCGGGGGCGGCCTGAGCGTTATGAACAACGTCAATTTTACCGACTGGAAGGTGAATATCTCCGGCAGGATGAAATTCAAACAGGTGCTGGAGGCGTTTGCCGACCGGCCCGGACCGGAGGTAAAAAAATACGTCTGCGCGCCCTGCCTGAACTGCAAGCTGCAATTCCGGGAGATATTCGAGCACTACGGGGCAAAGGAAAAGTCCGGCATCTTCGTGCGGCGGCCTGGCCGAGCTCATCGTTAACGCGATGGTCGACGTGAAAAAGCCTTTCATCAACATGGGGCGATTAATGTATACTGGGTTGGGCGCGCGATAAAGACTTATTGAGGTGAACCTTATGGCAAAGATGGAACTGGCCGGCAGTACGTATGAAGTCGATGAGCACGGCTTTTTACAGGAAACGGCGAAATGGAATGAGGAAATCGCTAAAGCTTACGCGGCCAAAGAAAACGTCAACGAACTGACCCCCGACCACTGGACGGCCATCAACTATTTAAGAAGCTATTATCTTCAGAACGGCATCTGCCCGATGATACGCCGGCTCGTCAAGGAAACCGGATTCACCTTAAAGAAACTCTACGACCTTTTCCCGGAAGGGCCGGCGCAATCCGCCTGCAAGTGGGCCGGCGTGCCCAAGCCGACCGGCTGCGTTTAACTCCGGTTACGCGGTATACCTGATTTTTTCGCTACCGGCATATTGCTATAGCCCTCGCTCATGGCATCGTCATGCCAGAAAGACCAGTCGAGCTGCGCCCGGTGCTCTCTAGTCAAGAGCTGGGGATAAAACTTTTCCGTGTGTTTGAGTCCCTGGTTAATCTCGATGAATATCCAGGGCCGGACGGTCTTGCGAGGGTTCCAGGGGCCGTGGATAAAGTTCGGGGGGATAAAGACGACGGTGCTCTCGGTGATGATGTGCTTTTCCATCTCGGGACCCAGGCACAGCTCAACCTCTGCCCCGAGGTCGTCGGGATTATTCGGGTCGGTGCCGATGTGGATCAGCAGCTCGGCTTCCGAGTGGATATGCGGCGGGTGCCCGATTTTCATACGGGGTTCTTCGTGAGGGAGCACCCAGTGAATGAAATAGAAATTGCTGCCGGCAATAGTTTTACTGTCCATGCGCTGCAGAATCGGGCCCATGATAAAGGGAAAAGGCGGCGGATTATTTTTCAATAGATATTTATCGTATTTGCCCAACTTATTAGCCTCCTAAACCGAAGTTGATACTGAGATATTATACTACAGGCTATTCCGGAGAATCACGTTGACACAGATATAAAAATCCCTTCATAATTGAATAGATACGCATGGAAGATAAAATCCTCATTAAACGGCTGGTGGTGGGGTCGCTATCCGCCAACTGCTATGTCATCGGGACGGAAGCGGGCGAGGGGATGGTCATCGACCCCGGGGGCAATGCCGGAGAAATCAACCGGGCGATTAACGAATCCGGCCTTAAAATAGGCATTATCGTGCTGACCCACGGCCACTCCGACCATATTGCCGCCCTGCGCGATATTCAGGACAGGACGGGCGCGGAGGTCGCTATTCACCGTGAAGACGCCAATTTCCTCGAAACCAGCTCCCAATTCGGCATATCTTACCGGACTCCCCACCCTCCCGACAGGCTGCTCCACGAGGGCGATGATATAAACATCGGCGAAATGAGCTTCAGGGTAATACACACGCCGGGACACACTCCCGGCAGCATCAGCCTGCTTACCGGCGATAAAGTTTTTACCGGGGACACGCTTTTCCGCCGGGGCATCGGCACCACGCTGATGCCGGGGAGCAGTCGTCGGCAATTGATAGAGAGCATCCAGACCAGACTGATGGTATTGCCGGACGACACTATCGTTTACCCCGGCCACGGCCGGGAGACGACCATCGGCGCGGAAAGACGCGATAACCCTTACGTCACGGGCAAATCGGGCTACGGCTACTGGTAGCTTTGCCCTTTTTCTTAAAATCCACCCCCTCTGTCCCCCTCCTTTAGAAAAGGAGGGGGAGGAAAAAGAAGAGGGGCTGGCGCCCTTCAGGGTGAACCCTCAGGATGAACCCCTCTTAAACGCTTCACAGAATATATATTTTTCTGCCAAGGGCTCCCCAATAAATGTGACTTTGTTGTAATAGCCTGACCGCTTTTTGTGATTCATCTGTAATAAAGCGGAGTTAAAGTATTCTCGTTAACATGGTTAACCGCGTGAACACCGTACACAATCTCGATGATAGTACCAGAACAAGCAAAAACCAGTACGCCGATAATGCCGTATGGTTTGAAGGAGGCAGAGACTTGGCAATAAATGTGACGAGGACATATCCGGAATACCTCACCACCGGTGTCGTCGCCAGGCACTGTGGTGTCAGTAAAGTCACCGTCCTGCGCTGGATTGAAAAAGGCAACCTGACGTCTTTCCGGCTGCCTGGAGGGCAGAACCGGATTCACCGGGACGACTTCTTTGCTTTTGCTACCAAGCACAGCATACCCATCCGCACCAATAGCGCCAAATAACCAATTCTGAAAACGGGTGGGGGGGAAACCGGTCATCAAATCCCACCCGTGCCCGCCCGGACACTTCCATTACCGCTAACCCCATCCCCGGCACTCTCACCTGAAACCCGTATCACGAAAGCCGGTTGTGATATTCCTGTATGCTTCTGCCTGAATTCTGTGACATCTCTGTGACTTGCTTTTCATATACTCAAACGTAGCAAACACCGCTAGCAACGTATTTACTGTTTGGATTTATCACAATATTGCTAGTCCGGCAGCAGACGGGAGGCGAACTTGCAGAGAACCTATCAGCCATGGACGCCCGAATATATATCCGTCGGATTTATCGCCAAGCGGTGCGGCGTCAGCAATACCACCGTTTTACGATGGATTAACACGCAGCAGCTGCCGGCCTTCAAGCTCCCCGGCGGCCATTTCCGCATCGAGAGCACCGCTTTTTCCCGGTTCCTGGATAAATACCATATGCCGATACGAAATACGCCCCAGGAAAAAGGGCGTTAGCAGCCGGACTTAAGAAAACAAAATCTCACGGGAGGTGAAATGTGCGAAAAGAAAAATCCAGTAAAGAGTCAGGAGGTAATTTTATGCGCAGGTTCTTCAAGAGAATCGACCGGAACAGTAAAGGCTTCACGCTGGTCGAGCTCCTCATCGTCGTCGCGATACTGGGCGTACTGGCGGCGATTGTCCTTCCCAACGTGACCGGACTGGCCGGCGAGGGACAGGACGAGGCTGCCAAGGCCGAACTGGTTACCGTGCAGACCGCCATGGACACGATGATGGCTAAGATCCATACCACCTCCGTTACCGCCACATCCGCGACCAGCGATATGTCCGCTTTTCCTACGGGCCATGTGCTTTACCCCGATTATCTCCGGACAGCCAGCACCAAGGGTACCTATTCCTGCAGCACCACCGGACTGGTCACCCAGGTAAGTAAAGGCTATTAAAAGAGCCAGGCCCCGAACAACGCCAAACGATCCAAAAACTTGCGGGCAAGCGTCGGGAGAGGACCTAAAGCTGAGGGGGCGGTCCGTGTCAGGGGGCGAAAAGATAATTTCGTTCGTTACGCCGGGTTTCAACAAACAATAGCAAAATAGGGACATGAAAAGACGGGTTGGTATGTCGATATATAAGAAGACAATCATCATGGTAGGCGGCCCCTTGTTAGTCCTGATGGTGCTGCTGAATGTAATTTCCTATTTAATCTACCGGAACGGCTTCGAAGAACTTGAAAGGCAGACGGTAGAAAAAAATGTCACCCAGGTCACCCAGGCCCTGTCCGCGAGTCTGGACGCCCTGGCGACTCTCAGCTATGACTGGGCGGTATGGGACGACACCTACCAATTCGCGCAAAAGTACAACCAGGATTACGTGGACAGGAATTTCCAGAACGAGACCTTTACCAGTTCGAAGATAAGTTTTGCATCTATTTTTAACTCCTCCGGAGAAATAGTTTATAGCAAAGCCGTTGACCTTGTCGATTCTCAGGAAATTCAATTACCGGATGATTTAGCAGACAACTTGAAAGCCGAAGGACTCGCGGCACCGGCAGAAACAGGGGAGATAATCACCGGAACCATAGTTATAACGGGCCAGCCGATGATGGTGGTGTCCCGCCCGATACTCACCAGTCTGGGAGAAGGGCCCAGCGCCGGGGCCATGATCTTCGGGCGCTTTATTGATGCCGCGATCATCTATCACCTCTCGGAGACCACCCATCTAGCGGTCAACCTGCTTCCGATACCGGCGACAAGTGCCGATGATGCCAATTCCGAAGTAAACCGTGTTATCGCGTCGCTGGACAAATCCGGGCCGACGTTTGTCCAGGCACAGGACAGCGATATTATCGCCGGATACACCTATGTAAAAGACCTTAAGGGAAACCCGACCTTCGTTTTTAAGGTAGTGGTGCCCAGAGATATCCATCATCAGGAGACCAAAGCGGTCATGCTCCTGCATACTTTGCTGATATCCATCGGCATCACCTTTTTTATCATATTTATGTTGCTGATAAGGAACGTAATCCTATCCAGATTAACCAGGCTCAGTAAAAACGTCAATGAAATAGGCTCCAGCGGCGACGTCGCGCGCCGGGTTATCATGCCCGGGAGTGACGAGTTATCAGGACTGGCCAATAGCATCAACGAAATGCTCACGTCCGTAGAAAATACCAATAGTGCTTTACGAGAATCTGAAGAGAAGTTTTCGCGGGCTTTCCAGGCCAGCCCCGATGCCATTGCCATAAACAAATTGAGTGACGGCGCGTTTGTGGAAATTAATGATAATTTTACCCGCATTTTCGGCTTTACCCGGGAAGAGGTGGTCGGTCAAAACGCCGACCAATTTAATATGTGGGTCGATGCCGAGCAACGGGAAAACATGCTCCGGAAAGTACAGGAACACACTAAAATCCACAACGAAGAAATGGTTTTCCGCGCCAAATCAGGGGAGCTTCATACGGCGCTCGTATCGACCGAGTATATCCACCTCGGCGGGGAACCCTGCCTGCTGGTCGTCAGCACCGATATTACCGAGCGCAAGAAAATGGAGGAGGCCCTGGCGATTGAAGCGACCCGCCGGCTCATCCTCATCGACCAGTCGAGCGACGGTATCGTTATCCTCGACCAGAACGGGAAGGTGCACGAAGCCAACCGCCGTTTTGCGGAGATGCTGGGCTATTCTCCAGAAGAAATCCTCAGCCTCAACGTGTGGGACTGGGAATTCCTTTATACTCCGGAGCAGGTCAAGGAAATGATAAGGACGGTGGATGAAGCCGGAGACCATTTCAAGACGCAGCACCGGCGCAAGGACGGCACGATTTATGATGTGGAAATAAGCACCAATGGAGCCATGTTTGGGGGGCAAAAGCTCATCTTTTGCGTCTGCCGGGACATATCCGAACGCAACCGCATGGAGAAAGCCCTGAGGGAATCGGAGGAAAAATTCTCGCTGGCCTTCCACTCCAGCTCGGCCACCATTGCCATCACCACGCTAAAAGAAGGCAGATATGTTGAAGTTAACGAGAGCTACGCCCGTTCTGTGGGCTACGCGGTAACAGAGCTAATCGGCCACACGGTAACCGAGTTGAATATGTGGCCTAAACCGGACAGCCGCGCGAAAATGCTCAAGATGTTGAAAGAGCAAGGCAGCGTCAATAATGAAGAATTAGAGTTCCGCAGGAAGTCGGGAGAAATACGCACCTGGCTATTCTCCGCCGAGCCAATCAATATTGCCGGCGAGCCATGCATCATCAGCGTATCAGTGGATATCACCGACAGAAAGAGGGCCGAAGAAGCCGTCAGGGAAAGAGAGAAAAGGTTCAGTGATATCGCCGGGAACGCCATGGAGTGGATTTGGGAGGTCGATGCGAAAGGGAAGTACACTTACTCGAGCCCGGTGGTAGAGAAGATTCTGGGCTACACTACCGAAGAAATACTGGAATGCCATTTTTATGATTTCTTCCTTCCTGAAGAGAGGGAGGACTTGAAGAAAGCGGCCTTCGAAGCTTTTGCCAGAAGGGAGCCGCTCAAGGAATTCCTGAACCGCAACAGGTGCAAGGACGGCAAAACGGTCGATCTCCTGACCAGCGGCGTTCCCGTAATCGATGAGGAAGGTAACTTTTTGGGATACCGCGGGGTGGATACCGACGTCACCGAGAAAAGGAAGGCGGAGGCAGCTTTACGAGAAAGCGAAGAGAAATTTTCCTTAGCTTTCCGCTCCAGTCCCGCGACCATTGCCATCAACACGTACCAAGAAGGCAGATTTGTTGATGTCAATGAAAGTTACGCTAACTCCATGGGCTATACCCGCGAAGAACTTATTGGCCGGACCGCCCGCGACTTTAATATCTGGGTAAAACCCGAGGACCGCGCCAGGGTGTTCCGAATATTAGACGAACAAGGTAGGGTCAGCAACGAAGAGATTGACTTCCGTAAAAAATCCGGCGATATACGCACCTGGCTGTTCTCCGCCGAAAAAATCGCTGTGACCGGCGAACCTTGTTTAATCGGCGTATCTATCGATATCACCGAGCGCAAAAAGACCGAAGGAGAACTGAAAGAGGCGATGGCCAACCTGGAGCAATCCAGCAGCCAGCTGGCGGCGACGAACAAAGAGCTGGAAGCCTTCAGCTACTCCGTATCGCACGACCTACGTTCGCCGCTGAGGAGCATCGACGGTTTCAGCCAGGCGCTGATGGAAGACTATGGTGAAAAACTTAACGCGACCGGCCAGGACTATCTGAACCGTCTCCGCAGCGCCAGCCAGAAAATGGGAGAGCTTATCGACGCCATATTGAAGCTTTCCCGACTGACCCGAAGTGAAATGCACCATGAGAAAACAGATCTGAGCACGCTGGCCGGAGAGATTGCCAGCCAACTCCAGGAAACACAGCCGAAACGCAAGGTGAAATTCGTCATCGATAAAGATTTGACGGCTAACGGAGACCCGCAGCTGTTAAGAGTGCTGCTGGAAAACCTGCTGGGCAATGCCTGGAAATTCACCGGCAAAAAGCCGGAAGCCAGGATTGAATTCAGCATGGACCGGAACAACGGCAAGAAAGCTTATTTCATCAGAGACAACGGCGCCGGCTTCGATATGGCCTATTCCCATAAACTCTTTGGCGCCTTCCAGAGACTTCACGAGGCCACGGAGTTCCCCGGCACCGGCATCGGCCTGGCGACGGTACAGCGGATTATTAACCGCCACGGCGGTGCCATCTGGGCTGAAGGGAACGTGGGGAAAGGCGCCACATTCCATTTCACCCTGGACTGAAGGAGGTAGAGATGCCTATCAGAGATGAAACGATACTGCTGGTGGAGGACAACCCCGATGATGTGGAGCTGACGAGGAGGGCCCTGCGTAAAAACCGCATCGCCAACAAGCTGGTGGTGGCGTGCGACGGCGTGGAAGCGCTGGACTATCTCTATTGCACCGGTAAATTCACCAGCCGCGCGAACAACGAAAACCCGAGGCTTATTCTCCTCGATTTAAAGATGCCCAAACTCGATGGCCTCCAGGTGCTGGCGCGGCTGCGCGCCGACGAGCGCACCAAGCTTGTTCCCGTCGTCATCCTGACGTCGTCAAAGGAAGAGCAAGACATGATTAGCGGCTACCAGAACGGGGCTAACAGTTACGTGCGCAAGCCGGTGGATTTCAACAAGTTCGTGGAAGCCGTGCACCAGATAGGTCTCTACTGGCTCTTGATCAATGAATCGCCGGTACAGGACTCCTGACCGCGAAATAAAAAAACATACTATTACAGGAAATCAGGTGTGATATGGAAAATGTGGCGATAAAGATTTTACTGATTGAAGACAACCCTGACGACCAGGAGCTATTGCAGAGAAAACTGGGCAAATCCGCCAACGGCCGGCTGACGGTAACCGCGGTGAAGAGCCTCCACGATGCCATCGAGCACCTTGCCCAGAACAAACCGGATATTATTCTGAGCGACCTCGGACTGCCGGACAGTCATGGACTCGATACCGTCACTAAAATAATGTGCGAAGCGCCGAATATACCGCTGGTAGTATTGACCGGGCTTGATGATGAAGCTACGGCCCTTAAGGCCGTCCAGGCCGGCGCCCAGGACTACCTAGTCAAGGGGCAGCTCGAGGGCCGGCAGCTGGAACGCTCCCTATTTTACGCCATCGAGCGGACCCAGCTACAGACCGAACTGGAACAACATACCCAGGAAATTTCTAAAATCCAGGGCAATCTATTAAAAATCCTGGATAAAAACGCCGACGCCATCATCATCGTTGCGGGCCAGGATAAGAAGATCCTGTTCACCAACCCGGCCGCGGCATCTCTCTTAGACCAGAGGAAAAAAGACCTGATTAACACACCATTCTTGTTCCCTCTTGACGGCGGCAAGACATCAGAAATCGAAATCAGCCATCGTGTCAAGGGGACAATTACCGCTGAGATGAACGTAGTGGAAATCGATTGGGAAGGCCAGCCGGCTTACCTGGCATCCCTGCGCAATATTACCAGACGTAAAAAGATGGAGGAAGCCCTCCGGGTATCCGAAGAAAAGTTTTCTAAAGCTTTCCGGCACAGCCCGGAGGCATTCGTTATCTCCAGCATCGAAGACGGCACGATACTGGAAGCCAATGATACCTTTTTACGTAAGACCGGCTATACCGATAAAGAAATCGTCGGGAGGAAGTCGAGCGAGGTGGGTGTCTGGGCCGATCCGCAAGAACGCGCCGATGCCGTTAAAACGTTGAAAGAAAAGGGGATGGTCAGCAACAAGGAATGCCGGTTCCGCATGAAAAACGGTGAAACCGGCGTCTGGCTCTTTTCCGGAGAAATCATCAATATCAACAGTAAAAAGTATATGCTCTCCGTGACGACCGATATCACCGAACGGAAAAAGGTAGAAGAAAAACTGCACTTCTCGGATACCGCCCTGAACTCCCTCCACGAAGGCGTTTTTGCCCTGGATAATGAATACAAAATAACCCGCTGGAACGAGACGTGCGAGCAGATATTCGGCATTAAAGCTGCCGAGGCTATCGGTAAAATGGCCAACGAAGTCATCGATATAGTCGAGGAATACACGGGGCAAAACGAAAAACGTATCAACCTGCTTTTACAAAAGGGGTTCAACCGGGAGGAGCAACTTTACCATACGCCCCGCGGCAACGTCTGGGTTGACGTGCACAGCCAGGAGATAAAAAGCAACGGCAAACGCTACGGCTGGGTGACACTGATATCGGATATTACCGAACGGAAAAAAGCGGAGGATGAGCTGCGCTTCTCACATGCCGCCTTCAGGTCCATCCATGAAAGCGTCATCGCCATGGATACGAAATATATCATCACTCACTGGAACGAAATAAGCGAAAAAATCTACGGCATTAAGGCCGCCGATGCCATCGGTAAAAAGCTGACGAGCATCATCGAAATAGAGGAAAACCTCCCCGAGGAAAATGAAAGGAGGTTCAAGAGACTGGAAGCCGACGGCTACCTGCGGGAAGAACAGCTGCACCGCACTAAACATGGGGACGTCTGGGTAGACACCAGCATTCAATCCATCGAAAGCGATAATAAACGTTACGGCTGGGTGATTCTTTCTTCCGCGATAACCCAGCGCAAGCTGGCGGAAGAAGCCCTGAAACGCAGCGAGGAAAAATACCGCGAACTTATCGATACCTCCAGCGACGGCATCATCTCCACCGATTCTCAAATGAGATTCATCGTGTGGAACCGGGGAGCGGAAAAACTGCTCGGCCATACGGAAAAAGAGATGCTGGGACAGTCTATCATGACGATCGTTCCGGAAAAGAGCCAAAAAGACCTGTCCCGGGAACTCATCCAGAGCAAGAAAGAAGACCCCGGTAAAATCACCAGCCGGGTATTTGAAACTCACGGTCTGAAAAAAGATGGTTCCCTGGTACCTATCGAGGTATCTCTATCAACGAGAAAATCCGAAGATAAATTTTTTATTACCGCCATCATGAGAGACATCACCGAGCGTAAACTGGCCGAGGAAGCGCTGAAACGCAGCGAGGAAAAATACCGCGAGCTCATCAGCACCTCGATCGACGGCATCATCTCCGCCGATTCTCAGATGAGCGTCATCATCTGGAACCAGGGCGCAGAAAAAATCTTCGGGTATACGGAAAAAGAAATGCTCGGGCAAAGCGTATTTAAAATCATCCCGGAAAAAGACCGGGCTAAAATGGGAAACCGAGTCAGCCTGCTGGTCAAAACGGATTCGAGGGAAGGCGTCAACGGGACGCTGGAGTTCGTCGGCCAGAGGAAAGACGGCTCCAACATCCCGATTGAAATGTCGCTATCCATCCGGAAGAATGAAGGGTCTCATATCGTCACCGCTATCGTCAGGGACGTCACGGTGCGCAAAGAGGCCGAGGAAAAACTGCGCGAAATCGACCGGATGAAGTCTGAGTTCCTCTCCAACGTCTCTCATGAGCTGCGCACGCCTCTGCAGTCCATCAGCGGCTTCACCAAGCTGATTATGAACGGCCAGGTGCCGGACGCCGCCACCCAGCAGGAATTCCTCCAGATTATCGATGGAGAGACCCAGCACCTCGGCAATCTTATCAATGGGCTGCTCGATTTGTCGCGGCTGGAGTCCGGCCGCTTCGAGATATACCCCAAACCCACCGCGATACGGGACACCATGGTCGAATCCATCAGGAGCTTCCACACGATTGCCCGGGATAAAAATATCACCCTCAAGGAAGAAATACCTGACGACCTGCCGGAAATGGAAGTAGACAATGAGCGGATGCGGCAGGTGTTCGTGAATTTACTCAGCAACGCCATAAAATACAGCGATTCCGGCGGCAGTATCATGGTCAGGGCGGAAAAACACCCGGAGGAACTGCTTTTCCAGGTATCCGACCATGGCATCGGCATGTCTCCGGAAGCCATGCAGCACCTTTTCGAGAGGTTCTACCGCGCCAAAGAAAATACGGCCCGGAGCGGCACCGGACTGGGATTATACATCACTAAACAAATTATTGATGCGCACGGGGGGCGCATCTGGGCGGAAAGCAAGGTCAATGAAGGCAGCACCTTCAGTTTTACGCTGCCCATTGATGTTAAGGGAGGCAACGGTCATGGCAAAAAAAATATTGATCATCGAAGACGACCCAGCAATATCAAGACTGGTTGATTATACTCTCCGGCACCAGGGCTATGAGGTCATCACCTCCGCCAACGGCCTGGATGGAATCCGAAAAGCGCATGAAGAAGCCCCGGACCTGGTCATCCTTGATGTCATGCTGCCGGGGATAGACGGCTTTGAAATCTGTCACCGCCTCAGGTCCGCGCCGGACACGGCGCAAATGCTTATCCTGATGTTTTCGGCTAAAGCCCAGGAGATTGATAAAAGTACCGGACTGAAAGTGGGCGCCGACGATTATCTGCCCAAGCCCGCCGCGCCGGCGGAAATCGTTAACCGAATCGGGAAATTGCTGGCGAGCAAGAAAAGCATTGCCCGAGCAGAGGAGAAGGTGTGAGCGGCGAGAAAAACAGGCCCTTCGCCACGGATAAAGCGGCCAAAAAAAGCCTGGAGGAGATGTTGCTCGAGGAAAAACTCATCACACCGGCGCAACTGGAAATCGCCCAAGCGCTGCAAAAGCAACAGGGAGGCACGCTCAACGACATCCTGTTGAAGCAGGGCGCCGTCAAACCCGAGCAGCTGGCCGTTTTACTCAGCATCAAGTTGAACCTGCCGCTCATCGACCTCAAGAGGCACGTGATACAGCCCCAGGCCCTGCGGCTCATCCCCGAAGAGATGGCCCGGAAATATATGCTGATTCCGATGGATATCGTTAACGATTCCCTGATGGTCGTCATGGCCGACCCGGAAGACATCCGCACCATCGAAGACGTCAAAGCCCAGTCCAAGATGAGGATTGAGGTAGCCCTCGGCGTCCCATCCGATATCGAACGCGCCATCAACATCAACTACCGCTCGAGCGGGGCCATCGCCAGACAGGTCAGCCAGTTTACCCCGGCGGCGGAAAAAACGGGAGAAGCGCCGGAAATTACCGCCACCACGCCGATTACGGAAACGCTTAACCTGCTAATTACCCAGGCCATCAAAGACCGAGCTTCGGACGTGCACATCGAACCGCAGGAAGACAGGCTCCGGATACGCTACCGGATTGACGGTATCCTTCACGATATGTTTTCTTTTCCCATCAGTGTCCACGCGCCGTTGGTGTCCCGCGTGAAAATCCTCTCCGAGATGGACATCTCCGAGCAGCGACGCCCCCAAGACGGGCAATTCTCCGTCAAAGTGGGCAACAACACCGTGGATATCCGTACCGCCACCATGGAAACACCCTACGGCGAGAGGGTAACGTTAAGGATTCTGGACAAGTCCCTGGCCCTCTTCACGCTATCCGAGCTCGGCCTGCAGCCCGATGTCCTGCAAAAATACCGGGGGATGCTGAAAAGGCCCCACGGCATGATACTGGCGGGCGGACCGACCGGCTCCGGCAAGACGACCACGCTTTATGCCACCATCAACGAGCTGGACCGCAACGAGCGCAACATTATGACCATCGAGGACCCTATCGAGTACAGCTTCATGGATATCAACCAGAGCCAGGTAAATACCAAAGCCGGGATTACCTTCGCCAGCGGCCTGCGTGCCATCATGCGCCACGACCCCGACGTCATCTTAATCGGCGAGATCAGAGACAACGATACGGTGACCACCGCCATACAGGCGTCTCTTACCGGGCACCTGGTATTGTCCTCGATCCATGCCAACGACGCCGTCGGGGTGCTTTTCCGGCTGATGGACCTGGGCGCCGAATCTTCTTCCATCTCCTCGACCCTCATCGGTATCGTCTCCCAGCGCATGGTGCGGCGCATTTGCACCAACTGCCGGGCGCCCTACCAGCTAAACGGGGAGGAACAGGAGATGTTTAAGCAGGAATTAAAGCTAGAAGTCACTACGTCGTTCCGCGGGGCGGGGTGCAACCTCTGCGCCAACACCGGCTACCGCGGGCGGACCGGTATTTTCGAATTCATGGTCATGAGCGAGGCTATCCGCAAGATGCTGCGCAGCCAGGCCGGTTCCGGCGAAATCAGGGCGCAGGCCATCGCCGAGGGAATGGAGACGATGAAACAGGACGGGATGCTGAAGGTAAAAGAGGGCATCACGACCATCAGCGAGGTGCAGCGCAGCGTCTTTTCCATCACTTAACGGGCATTGACTAATACTAATTTCAGGATATATCCGGGAGGTCCATGACCTATAGATATCAAGCTTATACCAGCGATAAAAAAATCGTCCAGGGCACGATTGAAGTAGCCTCGGAAAGCCTGGCCGAGAGCGCCCTCTACCGCGCCGGGTTCCTGCGCGTCCTCAGCCTCAAGGAAATAAGCCCGGGGCTCAGCCTGGAAAAGCTGCTGCCGAGTCTCTTCGGGGTGAAGACCCAGGAGGTTATCGATTTCTCCGGTCAGCTGGCCACTTTAATAGAGTCGGGCATTAGCCTGGTCACCGCCCTGGAACTGCTCAAGGGGCAGAGCGCCAAAAAGTCGTTAACCAGAATAATCGCCAGTCTGGTCGAGGAAATCCAGGGAGGCAGTGCGTTATCTGAGGCGCTCAGCCATTACCCCAAAACATTTACCGTTACTTATCTCCAGATGATAAAAGCCAGCGAGCAGGCCGGCCACCTGGAAGTCGGTCTGAAACAGGCCGGCAGCTACCTGGAAAAACAGTTGACCGCCAACCAGAAAATCAAACGCGCCATGCTTTACCCCGCCTTCGTCCTCCTCATGGCCGTCGGCGTGTCCGTGCTGCTCATCACGGTGGCCCTGCCGCCGCTGATCAACCTGTTCAAGTCGCTCGGCGCCCAGCTGCCCTGGATGACGAAGCTGCTCATCGCGGTGGCCAGCTTCTTGCACGACCGCGGCATTTACGTATTGGGGGGCATATTAGTATTAACGCTGGCTTTTGTGGTCCTGCAGCGGACGCCGTCCTTTAAAGCCTTCAAAGACCAGCTCCTGTTGAAGATACCGGTCATCGGGAAAATCGGCATCGAGCGCAACATGCAATTTTTCTGCCAGACCGCGGCGATGCTATTGCAGGCCGGCCTGCGCCTGCCCGCGATTATGGACATCATCGTTGAAAGCAAGTCAAACCACGTTATCCGCGAGGCATTCAGCCATGTCCGGGACAAGCTGATGCAGGGGGAAGGGCTGTCTCAGCCGATGGAAGAGAACCAGCTTTTTCCGCCGCTTCTGGTGGAAATGGTGGTCGTCGGGGAGAAGACCGGCGCCCTGGACAGCACGCTCTCGACGCTGGCGGATTTCTATGAAAAGAAAGTCAGCCGCCGCATAGATATGCTCATTTCCATGATCGAGCCGGTACTCACGGTTATCGTGGGGCTGGTGGTCATTTTTATCGCCCTTTCCATGATAACGCCGCTTTATTCGATATTAAGGTCGATGCATTGAAAAGAAAAATTAATTGTTGGTTTCGCGGTCAAAGGGGCATCGGGCTGGTGGAAACGCTCATGGCCGTAGCGGTCCTGGGCACGGCGGTGGTAGCCTTCGTCACCGCTCTTTCCACGGGGTCGATTGCCGTGGGCGAAAACGACAGCGAGGCGATTGTCCAGGGACTGGCGCGGAGCCAGCTGGAATACACCAAGAGCTATACTTATAATCCCGCCGCCGCCACCTATCCCCTGATAGCCGCGCCGGCAGGCTACAGCATATCCGTGGGCGTCAGCGCGGTGCCCAGTACCGATAATAATATCCAGAAAATAACCGTCACCATCAATCACAAGGGCAGCAATATCATACAGGTCCAGGACTATAAGGTGAACCGATGAAGGGACAGCAAGGCATGACCCTGGCGGAACTGGTTGTGGCGATTGCCGCGACCGGCATCATCGTCGTATTCCTGGGCACGGCCATTTACCAGATAATTACCGTCTCCGGCTACGGCAACGACCGGCTCACCGCCACCCACGAACTGGAGAACATCGCCCACTGGTTCAACCTGGACGGGCAGGGGGCCAAAGTAGCTGCCGGAGGGCCCACGCTGGCGCTTACCATGTCGGACAACTCCTCGGTTACCTACGGGCTATCCGGGACACAGATGATTCGTACCGCCGGCGGCTATCCGATGACACTGGCGCGTAACATCGCCAGCGCCTCCTTTTCCATCAATAACCGCGTCATTACCATGTCTTTAACGGCGGCCCCGGCGGGTCGGTACGGCGTGAGCGAGAACGGGACATACCGGGTCTACCTGAGACCGGCGGAGACAGGATGATGAACCACCAGAGCGGTCAGGCCCTGCCCCTGGCGATACTCGCCCTGACGATAGGCTCGCTGGTAGTCGGGCCGTTTCTCGGCTATGCCGGTAGCGACCTTATCGGCTCGCGGGTCTACGGCGAGGCTATCGCCAAACAGAGCGCCTGCGACGCCGGGGTGGAACACGCTATCTGGAGCCTTACCAGAGGCAGTCTGGCCGAGCAATTTACCGCGCCCGGTGATGAAGTAACGTACCAACTAAGTGAGCTAATCAACGGTATGACCACCAGCGTCACGGTAACTGCCAACGCTACGGGCGGAGGCACCGGAGGAGAGATAACCGATACGGCCATCGATACGCTGGAATATGATACCGCTAACGGCTTTGAGCCAAGTATCCTGAACGTAACTGGTAATATTTTTGCGATAGCTTACCGCGGCACGAGCGCTGATGGTTTCCTGAAGACGATATCTATCGCCGCCAATGGCGATATCAGCAATTCGCCAATCGATACGCTGGAGTATGACACTAGCGATGGCCGCGAGCCATGTATCATCCATGTATCCGGCAACACCTATGCCATAGCCTATCGAGGCGCAGATGATGACGGCTACATTAAAACAGTCTCTATTGCCTCCAACGGCGATATCGGCAATTCGCCAATCGATACGCTGGAATTCGATACGGCCAACGGCTATGAGCCATTCGTGATACCTGTATCAGGAAACGTCTACGCTATAGCTTACCGTGGTCCGTGAACAATGACGGGTTCCTCAAGACCGTATCCATCGACCACTAACGGCGACATCGGCCCTCTGGTTATCGACTCGCTGGAATTTGACACTACCAACGGTCACGAACCTTCCTTGATTTTTATATCAGGAAACGTGTACGCCATAGCTTACCGGGGTGTAAACAATGACGGTTTCCTGAAGACGGTATCTATCGCCACTAACGGAGATATTGGCAACTCGGTAATCGATACACTGGAGTACGACCCAGCCGATGGTTATGAGCCATCCATTATTAACGTATCAGGAAATTACTATGTCATAGCTTACCGCGGCACGACAAATTACGGCCGGCTGAAAACGGTGACGATAGCGGCCAACGGCGATATCGGCAACGGGGTAATCGATAGTTTCTCATTCGATAGTGATAGCTACGAACCCTGCATTATCAACGTTTCGAACGGCATATTTGCTATAGCCTACCGCGGCCCGAGCAACCGGGGCGACCTGAAAACGATATCGATTTCTGCCGGCGGGGACATCGCCGGTTCCGCTATCGACACCATGCAATTCGATGGTTCCAGCGGTTACGAACCAGTCATCATCAATACCTCAGGTAATATTTACGCCATCGCCTATCGCGGTCCGGGCAGTGATGGCTACGTTAAGACCGTAGAGATAGCGAAATCCGGTGGTGCCGCGGCCTATGAAATCGTGGCTACCGCCGGCGACCGGTCTATCCGCGCTTTCGTTAATACCGATAATACTACCGCAACCATTGTCTCGTGGCAGAATGAGTAAAAAATAAAGAGAGGCGACCCTGAACACTCAAAAATGGCTTACCACTATACTGGTGCTGGCGCTGCTCGTAGTCTATAGCCTCATGGCAACGGACTACTTTAAGCAGCGCCGGGAATATAGAGCCATGGCGTCCCGTACCAACGAGGTTGTCCAACTGCTGGCGCAGGTACCTCCTCCGGCTACCGACCTGGAGGAACGACTGAGCGCGGCGCAGAGCCGCCTGGAAGAGGCGCGAAACTCTTTCCCGGATATCCTGAACACTACTGGAATAATCGATGCTATCCTCAGGCTTGCCGAAGAGGTCGGGGTAAAAGCGATACCGCTGGTAACCCAGCCCTGGACGGTGGAGAATATCAGCGACCAGGACTACTCGGTATTCCGTCTCAGTGTCACCGCCACCGGCACCTTGGCAAAACTGTCCGACTTTATCAGCAGACTGGAAACGGATGAACCCGCGACGCTCGTCATCGAGTCGCTATTAATGGACCAGGCAACGGAAACCGATGCAGAATTTGAAGCCAAGCTGGATATAGTCGTCTATGCCCGGCCCCCCTCCCCGACCGATAACCAGGAGGCTGCCTGACCATGTACGCCACGCTGACGCTAACCAACCGCAATATCAAAATCCTTTCCGTGAAGGGGAACCGCGTCGCAAAATGGGGCAGCCTGGCTTTAGCCAACGGAATGGTGAAGGACGGTCTGATTCTCCAGCCGCCGGCCGTCGGCGAAGCTATCGCCTCACTGTTCAAATCAACTAAAATACCTAAAGAAAAGGTCATCACCAGCCTGGACGGGCTGTCCTTTACCTACCGCTTTCTCAATATGCCACGGATGAAACCGGTCCTCCTCGACGAGGCTATCCGGCTCGCCGCGAAAAAGGAAATATCGCTGCCCCAGGAGGAGCTATATCTTTCCTGGCAGCCCCTGCCCGGCCAGGGGGAAGAGCAGAGCTACTTCGTCCTGGGTGTGCCGCGGAACTTTGTGGACGCCCTGGCGGAGACGCTGAAAATCGCCGGCATCGAGCCGTATCTCATGGATTTACAGGGGCTGGCGCTGGCCAGGGCCGCCAGCCGGAGAGACGCCATCGTCGTCAACCTGGAGCCCGACTGCTTTGATATCGTCTTTATTGCAGAAGGCCTCCCCGCGGTGATACACGCCATCAGCCCCAGGAGCGAAGGCGCCACCTTAGAAGACAATGTCAAGCGACTGGCCGACGAACTGACGAAAACCGCGGCTTTCTACCAGAGCCGCCACCCGGAGAGCGCGTTAGGTCCAGAGACGCCTTTACTGTTGACCGGCGACCAGGCGATGGTAACGCCCGCCAGCGGACTTTTACAGTCCGAAATAGAATATCCCGTAGAAGCGCTCACTCCTCCGGTGGATTTCCCGCCGGGCTTGCCGGTCGCCTCATATGCTGCCAATATAGGTCTGGCCCTTAAAAAGATGCCTGCTAAAACCGACGCCAAGGAGGAAGCAGACCGCTACCACGATATCAACATCAATATTTTCTCCGGCAAGTACCGTAAAGTTAAACCAAAGCCATTGTCCGCCGGATATATCTTGCTGCGGGCCTTCCTGGCGGTGGCCATCGTCCTTATTTACCCGCTCTACCAGTCTCTGGGTAATGTCAAAGCGCAAAATGCCCGGCAGGAAAGCGACTTCTTCGATATCAGCCGACAGCTCAATATCACCAGAATTATCGCCGATGAAGATGCTGAGACAGACAATACCATCCAGCAGGTAATCGACCGGGCCGAAACGCTGCAAGCCATCAACCAGGGTCTTCTGGCAAACCGGGGTAACTTTACCCGTGACTTGCAGATGGTCGCCGAGGCGCTACCGCCGAATGCCCAATTAACGTCGATAGATATTGACAACAAACTGGTCACCGTGCGCGGCGAAACCGATAACGTTTTCGTCGTGATAGACTACGCCGCCGCGCTGGAGCAAAAAGAGGCGTTCGCCGATGTCCGAATCAACGAACTCAACGAAAAAACGTCGGTAATATTCGGAGAAAACGCTACTGCGGATAGAACTGTCAGCCTGATTACATTTGAAATAATCATCAGCAAATAGAACCAGACAGGACGGTAATTATTCTCCGAAGGATGCCATAAAAGAAGAAAAATAATGAAAAATTGCCAATAAGCATACATTTCACCTATTTTGGACACTTGACGAAATCACTGCAATTCGTTAATATTAGAGCGGTAGAAATTTTAATATGGTTATCAGCGCGAGTAAAACAGAGAAAAAGATCCGGAAATCGGGCGTCGATATTATCGGCGACGTATCCTGGGGCGCGCGCATCTGCCTGTTCTACCGGGACGCCGAGGAGTTGGTGGATATTCTGGTGCCCTATTTCAAAGCCGGGCTGAAAAACAACGAGGCCTGCCTATGGATTACCTCCGAACCGTTTAATAAAGAGGCGGCGGAAAAGGTCTTGCGGAAGTCCCTGTTTAATATGGACAAATATCTCGAAAAGGGACAGATGGAGATCGTCCCCTATTCGAGGTGGTTCTTCAAAGACGGCTCGTTGGACCTGCCGAGAATGTTGGATGCCTGGTTCGCGAAACTCAGCGCGGCGATATCCAGCGGCTATGACGGTTTAAGATGCACTTTTGATATGGACTGGGTGGAGGACAAGGACTGGCAACTGGTAATGGATTTTGGAAAACTAAATAAGGATACTAACGGTAACATTCTAACCGTCTGCAGCATTTCCCTGAATAAATGTGCCGCGCCGGAAATCATTGACGCCGTCAGCGCCCACCAGTTCGCCCTTATCAAGCGCGGGGGGAAATGGGACTCTATTGAGAAATACGAACGCAACAAGATGGAACTTGCCCTGGACAAGCGCGTCAAAGAGTTGCGGTGTCTCTACGACATCGCGAGTATCACGGGGACTCCGGACACCACGGTACGGGAAAAATTCTTCGAGATAGCCGGCATCCTCCCCAAAGCCTTCCAGCACCCCGATATCACCTTTGCCCAAATTACTCTGGCCGGCGAAAATTTCAAGACGACGAACCATCATAAGACGGACCAGAAAATTGCCGCCGACATTATCGTTTTAGGCTCTAAAGTGGGCATGGTGGAGGTCGGGTATACCAAATCGCCGCCGGTGACGGAAAACGGGCTGTTTTCCAAAGAAGAGAAACTGCTGCTGGACGCCGTCGCCGAGCGATTGGGGGCCATCGCCGAACACGGTCAGGCGGAGGAGAACATCATCATCGAACGCAACCTGGGGATGATGCTCAGCGCCACGAACTCACTGCAAAAAGCCTTCAAGTATTGCCTGGAAGCGGCGATTACCGTTTCCGAAATGGACTGCGGGGGTATCTATCTCGTGGATAAAAAAACCGGGGAGGTAAACCTGGCGCATCATCAGGGGCTATCCGCGGAATTTATAAAACATGCCTCCCATTACGATACCAACGCGCCCAATGCCCGTCTGGTTAAGGCGGGTAAACCCGCCTATGTAAAGTACCCGGAAATAGGTTTACCGTTAAACGACCCGTCACTCGACGAAGGGCTGCTTGCCCTCGGTATGGTTCCCATCAAATATGAAGGAGAGGTCATCGCCTGCGTTAACGTAGGTTCCCATTCACGGGACACCATCCCGCCGCTGGGGCGTGATTGTCTCGAGACCATCGCCTCCCAGATCGGGAACACGATTGCCCGTCTTTCCACGGAGGATGCTTTAAGGCAATCCGAGGAGAAATTTTCCCGGGCCTTCCGTACCATTCCCGATATGGTAACCATTATGTCCATCAAAGACGGCACGGTCATCGAGGTGAACGATGGATTCACCCGTCAGTCCGGTTATAGTCGTGAAGAGGTCATCGGCAAAAAAGTACCCGAGATTGATATTTGGCTGAAAACGGAAGACCGTAATAAATTTTTCCAGATACTTGAAAAAAAAGGCAGAGTAAAAAACGAAGAGGTTAACTTCCGCACCAAATCCGGCGAGTTGCGAAATGCCATTGTTTCCGCTGATAGCATCGATGTTGCCGGCGAAGAATGCATTATTGCCGTGACCACCGACATCACCGAACAAAAACAATCTCAAGAACTGCTCCAGAGCATTTACGAGAGCACGTCGCTGGGCATTTATATCGTCCAGGACGAGAAATTACAGTACACCAATCCTCAGTTCCAAAAAATAACCGGCTTCGGCAAGGCGGAACTGGCGGGCCGGGAATTGCTCAGTATCGTCGCCATTGAAGATATCGACGTGGTTAAATCAAGCATGGTCTTTACTTTAAAGGAAGCCAGCCCCTATCCCTGCGAATACCGCATCCTGAGCAAGACCGGACAGATTAAATGGGTGATGCAGACCGTTTCGCCCATCCACTACGAAGGCCGGGAAGCCATTGTCGGCAACCTGATGGATATCACCGAGCGGAAATATCTGGAAAGAAAAGTCATCGAATACGAAGAACTGAGCAAGATGAAGAGCGACCTCCTGGCCACGGTCTCCCACGAGCTGCGCACGCCCCTGGCCACGATAAAAGGCTATTCCACCATGATACTCGACTACTATGCCAAGCTCGACCCCAATGAGACGAGGGAATATCTCCAGTCCATCGATAACTCCACCGACCGTCTGACGAAATTAGTCGATAACCTGCTGGATACGTCCCGCCTGGAGGCGGGACTGCTCAACCTGGAAAAAACGCCGGTCAGCTTAACGCAGCTTATCCAGAAAGTGGCCGTGGAAGCCAATATCCGGGATAATCAGCACCACGTTTTAACCCTGGAGGGCAAGAGGCTGCCCAAAGTAAATATTGACGCCAAGCGTATCAGGCAGGTATTTGATAACCTTATCGACAACGCCGTCAAGTACTCACCCCCGGACACGGACATCGAGATATCCGCGGAACAATCCGGCGACGAACTCCTCATCGGCGTGCGCGATCACGGGCCCGGCATACCCGCTGAAGAGCTGACCAATATCTTCGACCGGATGTACCGGATAGAGCAGAGGGTCTATTCGGGGGTTAATGGTATGGGGCTGGGCTTATACATCTGCCAGAGGCTGGTGGCAGCGCACGGCGGGAGAATCTGGGCGGAGAGTGTCCTGGGACAGGGAAGCACCATTAAATTTACCCTCCCCATAACCAGCAAAATCAGTAAAACAAAGGATGCCAAACAGGAAAATGTTAAAGCTGGCGTTAAGTGACCAATATTTTAGGAGCCGCTTCCTTTCCATAGGAAGAGAGGTGTTGTAATGTCTTCAAAGAAAAACATCGTGCTGGTAGTCGATGACGATATTCGCATGCTGCGGATGATGAAGCGCATGCTGGAGCTGGAGAATTTCCAGGTTATCATCGCCAACGGCGGGGACATGGCCCTGAAAACATTCGAGAAGGAGACCCCGGACCTGGTATTGCTGGACATCATGATGCCGGACATGGACGGCTATACCGTGTGCCAGCGCATCCGGGAATTTTCCCAGGTCCCGATAATCATGGTGACGGCGAAAGGCGACGACAAGGAGAAGGTGGAGGGACTGAATATCGGCGCTGACGACTACGTCACCAAACCGTTCTCGGCGAGCGAGCTGGCGGCGCGGGTGCGCGCCGTGCTGCGCCGCTCCGGGACCAAAGACCGTCCCCAGGACGTCGTTTTCCGCTACAAAGACCTGTTGGTGGATTTCGCGTCGCGCCGGGTCATGGTTAATAACTCGGAGCTGAAACTGACCTCAACGGAATATAAACTACTGTCATATATTTCCCTTAACGCCGGGCGCGTCGTTACCCCCGACCAGCTGCTGGATAAGGTCTGGGGCGAAGAATATATGGGCGCCCCCCATCTCCTCCAGGTCAATATCGCCCGCCTCAGGAAAAAGCTGGGAGACGACGCCAAGAGACCGGTCTATATTCTTACCCGGCCCGGGATAGGCTACATCATGTCCAAACCCCTGGAATCATCGTAAAATCACTATAAATCACAGGTTAAATCCGCCTTTCCTCTGGAATCAAACCGTTCCATTATACGAATGTTCTCTTTATACATTCACCGGATAGCTAACCGTGATTATTTTGCAATAATTCTTGAGACTATTGTGACTTATTTGTGAGTCGTATTTTGTATTGTGTTAGTGAGCGCTGCAATGATATTAGTCTGGAACGATGTAAAGTCATTCAAACGTCACCTGGAAAACATGAGACGATTCCGCCAGGGGCACCAGGCGATTTCCGAATGCGTGTGGAATCTGCTCAAGGACATGCCGGTGCCGGATGATATCCAGCTCCAGGACAATGCGGGCGGCGTTAACCGCCTTTTTAGTTCGAGCGGTCGGACAACTACCTTTCCTATCTGGGAAATCGGGCTCCCCATAGGTTCGCAGAACTAGGGGCAATTTTCATGACCTACGAGAACGAAAACAAACCACTGCTATTTCAGAACGAAAACCAGCCGCCGGATATGCTGGAAAAACAGCGTATCATGGTGGTGGATAACGACCAGGACATGCAGAATTTTTTAAACAACACCCTGGAACAGGAGGGTTTTGACACCATCATCGTCGCGGATATTGACGCCGCCACGAGCATGCTTCATAGCGTCAACCCCGACCTCGTCATTCTGGACGTGGCGTATCCGGAGAAGGACAACCTCACCATGCTCGACCAGATACGCAGGCAATCCAGGGTCCCCATCATCATGCTGAGCACGGAATACCAGGCGGACACGATGCAGGAAGCGCTGTCCCACGGCGCCGATGATTTCATTCGCATCCCATTCGGCATCAGGCCGTTCATCGCCCGTATCCGCGCCAAGCTCAGACGTACTCATCATAGTATCACCGACTGATTGTTATAATCGCTTCTCCCTTTAGAAAACGGGGCGTCTAAGAGGGGTGCAGACCCCTCTTCTTCTTATTTCCCCCTCTCAAACACGATATAATACGGGCATGGAAAATGGACCTGTTTGAGAGGGGGAAAGGGGGTGAGCCCGCTCGATTCACCGTGACAAAACAGAACCCTGTGTATGTCGATTTGATTTTTTCTTGGGCATACTGTATATTAATATCACAACAGAATATCAGTACAGGGGCGCCCGAGCGCGAGCGAGGGCCCAACTGGAAGGCAAGTCGGTGAAAGTCCGACGCGGCCGCGCCGCTGTGATGGATTCTCCCTGGATAGAATCCTGAGCCAGAACGCCAGCCCCCAAAAAACCTACAGCACTCCGCGGGGAGTGGTAGGACTTTTTATTAAGTCTTATAAACCCCTCGATTGGATGCGAGGGGTTTATTTTTAAAAAATGGAAAGGACAAAATGAAAATCACGCCCAACAAACTTGCCCTGGTCTTGCTGGCCGCCATCCTGTTCGCCACGCTTTTAGTCTCCTGCTCTTCAGCGCAGGAAACACCCACGCCGTCACCGGGCGCAATTACCGACCAGCTCGGCAGGACCGTAACGCTGCCGGCCAATCCCCAGAGAATCGTCTCCCTCGCCCCGGCTAACACGGAAATACTCTTCGCGCTGGGTCTGGGCGACCGTATCGTCGGCGTAACTACCTTCTGTAACTATCCGCCGGAGGCCTAGCTAAACCAAAAATCGGCGACTTCAGCACGCCCAATATCGAGGAGGTGGTGGCCGCTGCGCCCGACCTGATACTGGCGGCGAACATCCACAAAGACAAGGTCATTCCCCAGCTCGAAGCTAAAGGACTCACGGTGGTCGCCCTGTCCCCGGAGACTATCGACGAAGTGCTGGACGCCATCACGCTGGTCGGGAAAATCACCGGTAAAGACCAGGCGGCCGCCGACCTCGTGAAAAATATGCAGAGCCGGATTAAAGCCGTGACCGATAAAACAAGCAGGTTTACCGCAGCCCAGGTGCCGCGCGTCTTTTACGCCGTCTGGCACGACCCTTTGATGACCGCCGGCTCGGGAACTTTTATCGACGAGTTGATTTATAAAGCCGGGGGCGCCAATATCGCCCACGACCTCAAAGATTACGCCGATATCAGCCTGGAAGCGGTCGTCGCCGCCAATCCCCAGGTGATGGTGGCGGGGGTGGGAATGGGAGAGGGAGAGGACCTGCCGCTGCAGTTTATCAAGGAAGAGGCGAGGCTCAAGGATACCGAAGCCCGCCAGAATAACCGCATCTACTCAATAAATAACGACCTCATCGGCCGTCCCGGCCCGAGGATAGTCGACGCCCTCGAGGAGTTCGCCCGAATGCTCCATCCGGAGTTATTTAAGTAAGCTATACGAGGATTTTTTAAATGTCGTCGAGTGACATACGCCGTAGAGTCGGTAGGCACCTATTCCCCGGGAAGGCGTACGCGCCTTTACAGTATCCTGGGACTGCTGGCGTTACTGCTGGTCGTCATCGCCATCGCGACCAGCATCGGCAGCGTGCGCATACCGCTTTCGACGACTTTCAACATCCTGGCGGATAAACTGCCTTTCGTGAATGTCGCGCAGACGTGGCCGGACACTCTTGCCACCATCGTCCTGGATATACGCCTGCCGCGCGTTATCCTCGCCGGGCTGGTCGGCGCCGCCCTGGCCATCGCCGGGGCAACTTACCAGGGGCTTTTCCGCAACCCCCTCGCCGACCCCTATCTCATCGGGGTGGCCCAGGGGGCTTCGCTGGGGGCCGTCATCGGCTTCCTGCTGCCCGTAACCTGGAACATCGCCGGCTTCGGCCTGATTCCCCTGCTCGCTTTTGTCGGGGCGCTGCTGGCCACCGTGACGGTCTACCTGCTGGCGCGGGTGGGCAAGACCCTGCCCGTGACCACGCTCATCCTGGCCGGGGTGGCGCTCAGCGCCCTGCTGGGGTCAATCGTTTCCTATCTCATCATCTCCAGCGGCGATAAGATGCACGGCATCATCTTCTGGCTGATGGGCAGCTTCTCCTTGAGCCAGTGGTCGGAGGTTAAAATCGTGTTGCCTTACGTAGCCGCGGGAGTGGCGGTCATTATCATCTTCGCGCGGACGCTCAATGTCATGCAGCTCGACGAGGAACAGGCGCAGCAACTGGGCGTGAACGTGGAAAGACTCAAGCTAATCCTGCTGGCGGCAGCCACCCTGATTACTGCGGCGAGCGTCGCCTTCGTGGGGACCATCGGCTTCGTGGGCATCATCATTCCGCACGTCGTCCGCCTGATATGGGGGGCTGACCACCGTTTCCTGCTGCCGCTGGCGGTGCTCACCGGGGCCATTTTCATGATTCTGACCGACCTCGCCGCACGCACGGTGCTGTCCCCGGCGGAGATACCCATCGGCGTGATTACCGCCATCTGCGGCGCCCCCTTCTTCCTCTACCTCCTGCGGCGACGTAAGAAAGCGATATTTTAGGGGTCAACGATGATCGAACTGGAAATGCAAAAAGTAAACCTGGGCTACGACCACCATCCGGTGATGGAGGACATTACCCTGAAAGTATCGCCGGGAGAACTGGTGGGACTCATCGGGCCCAACGGCTCCGGTAAATCGACCATCATCAAGGCGCTGATGCCATATCATCCGCCCGCAATCGGGCAAAATAACCGTCGACGGGCGGGACATCGCCAGGATTCCCCGGCGCGAGCTCGCCTGCCTGGTCGGGGTAGTCCCGCAGTTGCCGCTGCTGCCCAGCACGTTTACCGCCTTCGAGATAGTGCTCATGGGGCGGAACCCGCACCTGGGCCTGTTCCAGTCCGAGGGCAGACGCGATTGGGCGCTGGCCTGGCAGGCCATGGAAAAGACCGGCACCTTGCCGCTGGCGAACCGCCACGTTAACGAGCTTTCCGGCGGGGAAATCCAGTGCCTCTTAATCGCCCGGGTGCTGGTACAGGAGACCAAGGCCATCCTGCTCGACGAGCCGACCGCCAACCTGGATATCGGCCGGCAGGTGGATATCCTCGACCTTATAAAGGGACTTTGCACGGAAAACAATCTGGCCGTCCTGGCCGCCATCCACGACCTCAACCTGGCGGCGCAGTACTGCGACCGCCTGCTCCTGATTAACGAAAGGCGCATCCACGCCGAGGGTACGCCGGCGGAGGTCATTACCGATAAGAATATCAAGGAAGTCTACGGCGCCGAGAACTGCGTTTACACCCACCCCGTTAACGGCCTGCCGGCCGTCCTGCTGGGCGCCCATCGGAACCAGACTACCGGGAAACAATGATGGAAACTATACTGATAATAGCCATAGCGGTAGCCATCGACCTGGCGCTGGGCGACCCGCCCAACGCTTTTCATCCGGTGGCGTGGATGGGCAAGGTGATATCCCTTTCTGGAAAAAGCCGGGCTTAAGCTGAATCGCGCCGGCCAGTTCATCTATGGTATCGTGATGACGCTGTTTATTACGGCGTTATTTGTCGTTCCTATATATTTCCTTGTCTGGTATCTCGGCGGATGTCAACATAGCTATCAGAATCATCGTGGCTGGCGGTATTATTAAAATTTACGTTCTCTATAAAAGGCCTTCAAAAAGCCGCTTTCAAAGTAAAGAAACTCTTGGAGAATAATAAATTGAACGAAACGCGCTTTGAGCTGCGGGCGCTGGTCAGCCGGGACACCGGAGACCTGCCCGAACCCCTGCTGATTTCGGCGGCGGTGGAATCGGTGGGCGAGGGCACCGGCGACAGCCTGGTGGCTCCCCTGTTCTATTTCCTGTTCCTGGGAGTCCCCGGGGCTATCGGCTACCGCGTGGTCAATACCCTGGATTCGATGATAGGCTACCACGGGAAGTACGAGTATCTCGGCAAGTTCGCCGCGCGGTGCGATGATGTTCTCAACTATATACCGGCCCGCCTCGCGGCGCTGCTCCTCGTGCTGGCCGCCGTGCTGAGAAAGAACGGGCGCAACGCCTGGCGGACGGCTTTCCGCGAACACTCAAAAGACCGAGAGCCCTAATGCCGGCTGGCCTATGGCGGCCATGGCCGGGGCGCTGGACGTCCGACTGGAGAAGGTGGGGCATTACGTTCTGGGAGAAGGAAAAAGCTTGCCGGTACTCCAGACTATTGATCGCGCCGTGATGGTATTTTCCATAGCGGCGGCGCTCTGGATATTGATATGCTTCGTCGCAGGGGGTATTCAAATTGCCTTTACAGACCTAGAAAAGTCGTTGACGGGTTTAAAACTCCGGCGCACGGCGGCGTACGGCAATTGCAGGACGCCGAATTTAAAGCGCTGGGAATCGACCCTGATAAGGTCCTCGACTTCAGCGTCTGCACCAATCCCTTTATGCCGCCGCCGGGCATCAAAGAAATGATGAGCACGATACGTATCGAGCAATACCCGGACCCTCAGTCCGGCGAACTTTGCCGGGCGCTTTCAGCGTACCTGGGAGTACCGGCGGAAAATATACTGGCGGGCAGCGGCACGACGGAGCTGATACGGCTCATCGCCCTGACCTATTTCCGGCGGGGAGACCGGGTCCTCATCCTTGAGCCGACCTACGGCGAATACGAAGCCGCTTGCCGACTCTCCGGCGCCCGCGTGTTAAAACATCGCTCCTTAGAAAAAGATGGGTTTTCACCGCGCATGGAAGAGATTATCGAACTCGTGAACCAATACCGACCCCGGGCGGTCTTTATCTGCAATCCCAACAATCCCACGGGCAAATACCTCTCCCGCCAGGACATCACCACCGTCCTGGATGGTCTAAAGGAAAGCCTGCTTGTCCTGGACGAGGCATATGTCGCCTTTACGAAGCAAAGCTGGAACTCGCTCGACCTTATCCAGCGGGGCAATGTCATCGTCATGCGCTCCATGACCAAGGACTATGGCCTGCCCGGTCTACGCCTCGGCTATGCTGTCGCCTGCCGTGAAATTATCGATTGCCTGCGCTCCGTCCTGCCGCCCTGGAACGTCAATGTTATCGCCCAGAAGGTCGGCGTAGCCGTACTGCAACAGGACGAATATCTCAATCAGAGTCTGCGGCAGGTGCGGGAAGCCAAACGTTTCCTCGCCGACGGACTAAACCGGCTGGGCTTTAAGGTGCTGCCCTCGGACGCGCACTATTTCCTGGTAAAGGTGGGCCAAGCGGCGCAGTGCCGCAGGTCTCTTTTAAAAAAGGGGATTTTAGTGCGCGACTGTACCTCTTTCGGGCTGCCGGAGTATATCAGGATTTCCCCGCGCACCATGCCCGAGTGCGTAAAATTCATCGAAGCTTTCGAGGTCATTTCCAGGGACGGAGGAAACGTGGCTTAAGATGATATGAAAACCGGATACATATATAATAAAAAAACTATATCGCCCCGGGGGTATCAATATGACCACCAATAAGCGAAACATCCATAAAGCCAGCGTCGGCGTCCAGGAAATATTACCGAAACTGGATGTCGACATGGTAGGGGTCGCCCGGATATCGGACTTAAAGGGCACCAGGCTCAAAGAATCTGCGTTAAAGCTCTTGCCCGCTGCGCGGTCCATCGTCGTGCTGGGCATGGAAATATATCCGGAATTCCTCGAACTTACCTCGCCGGAAAGGGCAATGGGGACTGCCAATTTGAACGAGATATACCGCCGCCATACGGACTTTCTCGGCGGGCGGCTGACGGGCGCGGCCTACAAAATCTCCCAGGCGGCCCGGAAGGCAGGCTTGCAAGCGCTGCCCCTGCCCGGACAGGGACCGGCGGTGGACGGGAGGTTCCTGGCAGCGGTAATTTCCTATAAACACGCCGCCGAGGCGGCCGGTCTCGGCAATATCGGTATGAGCAGCCTGCTGGTGACGGAGCAATTCGGCCCCCGGGTGCAGCTCGCGCTCTGCCTGACCGAAGCCCAATTAAAATCGACCTCCGGCGAACCGCAGGAAAATTGCCGCTATTGTAACGTTTGCGTGCTGAAATGCCCGGCGCACGCCCTGGGCAGGCCCGCCAAAGACGAACCCTACCTCATTAATAAATATGCCTGCCGTACTTACGTTGAAGCCGCGGGCGGCTGTTCCGAGTGCCTGCGGGTTTGCCCGGTAGCTTCACCGAAATATCAATAAATAGAAGAAAAAAGGAGATTTAATGGACTTACTGACCCGAACCATTAAGATGATAAAACCGCTGGACAAAGAGGCGATGACGGGGGCGCTGGCCCGCCAGGATACTCTAACCAAGCCCGCGGGGAGCCTGGGCAGGCTGGAAGAAATATCGGTCAAAATAGCCGGTATTCAGGGGAAATCCAGACCGGTTATCGAGAAAAAAGCCATGATTACCATGGCCGGCGACCACGGCGTCGTCGATGAAAAGGTGGGCAACTGGCCGCGTGAGGTCACCGCGCAGATGGTGGAGAACTTCCTGCGGGGCGGGGCCGGCATCAATGTGCTGGCGCGCCAGGTGGGCGCCCGGATTATCTTCGTCGATATGGGGGTCGCCAGCGACCTCAAGCCGCATAAGCAATTAATCGTCAGGAAAATCGACTACGGTACGAAAAACATGTGCCTGGCCCGGCCATGACCGCCGCGCAGTCTCTGAAATCTATCGAAACCGGTATCGAAATCGTGAACGGGGAGGCGGAGAAAGGACTGGATATCGTCGGCACCGGCGATATGGGCATCGGCAATACGACCGCCAGCAGCGCTATCTTCGCCGCTATTTCCGGCAAAACCGTCGAAGAGGTCACCGGCCGCGGCACCGGACTCAGCGATGAGCAGCTTGCCCATAAGATAGACGTCATCAAGCGCGCCCTGGCGGTCAATAAACCCGACCCCTCCCAGCCCCTCGACGTCCTGGGGAAAGTCGGCGGCTTCGAAATCGGCGGCCTGGCCGGGGTCATGCTGGGGGCGGCCGCCAGACGCATACCGGTCGTCATCGACGGCTTTATTTCCGGGGCGGCGGCGATTATCGCCGCGGCGCTGGTGCCGCAGGTAAAAGAGTATATAATCGCCGCCCATTGCTCGGCGGAGGCCGGGCACGCCGCGATGCTGAAGTTCCTCGGACTCAAACCGCTGCTAAATCTCGACATGCGACTTGGCGAAGGGACCGGCGCGGCGCTGGGTATCTTTATCGCCGAGGCGGCCGTCCGGACCCTCAACGAGATGGCTACCTTCGCCGAGGCCGGCGTTTCGGAAGGAGACTAGGGATACGTCGAGCTTCTTAGCTGCTTTACAGTTTTTAACGAGTATCCCGATACTATTGCAGCGGGAGCTCAGTCCGGCGCAGCTGGGCCGTAGCACCGCCTATTTCCCGGTGGTCGGACTCATCATCGGCGGCATCCTGGCCGGTCTGAACTGGCTATTGCTTAATATTTTACCCCCGGGGGTCGTCAACGCCCTGCTGATAGTGGCGCTGGTCATACTCACCGGGGCGATGCACCTGGACGGCCTCGCCGATACCTGCGACGGCATGGCCGGCCATAAAACGGTGGAGGAAAGATGGCAGGTCATGCACGATAGCCGGACGGGCGCTTTCGGGGTAGTCGGCATCGCGCTGCTGTTGCTGGTCAAATACGTTTCCTTAAATAACATCCCGACCGAATTGATGACCGCCGTGCTGCTTTTTACGCCGGTGGTGAGCCGCTGGGCGATGGTCTACGCGATTTTCGTTTACCCTTACGCCCGCCCCGAAGGACTGGGGACGGCTTATAAGAACGCCACCCGCTGGCCGCAATTTACTATCGCTACCGTTATCACTTTAGCGGCTGCTGCCGCTCTTTTCCCCTTGTTTTCTTATCTGGGATTATTATTGATTCCCGGTATCTGGATTTTGGCGGTGCTGATGTCTCAATATTTCAAATACAAGTTCGCCGGACTCACCGGCGATACCTACGGCGCGATTAACGAAGTTTCCGAGGCGACGGCGTTTTTATTGACCGTACTGGTGTACACTGTCGCCGCGTTTCTGACATGAAAAGACAGAATGCGATGAAAAAAGCCAGGACCCTGATGATACAGGGCACGACCTCCTCGGCGGGGAAGAGCATCATGGTGACCGCCCTCTGCCGTATCTTCCGGCAGGACGGCTATCGCGTCGCCCCGTTCAAGGCGCAGAATATGGCGCTCAACTCTTTCGTTACCGCCGGGGGTGGGGAAATGGGGCGGGCGCAGGTGGTGCAGGCGGAGGCCGCCGGTATCGCGCCCACGGTGGACATGAACCCGGTGCTGCTCAAGCCGACCTCCGACGCCGGCTGCCAGGTAGTCGTGCTGGGCAAAGTGGCCAGGACGATATCCGCGCGCGACTATTATCGTTATACCCCTGCCCTGCTGGAAACAGTTACGGAAGCCCTGGAGCGTCTCCGCTCTCAATACGACATCGTCGTCATCGAGGGGGCGGGCAGCCCGGCCGAGATAAACCTCAAGGACCAGGAAATCGTCAACATGAGAATCGCCAAAATTCACGATACCCCGGTGCTCCTGGTGGGGGATATCGACCGGGGCGGCGTCTTCGCCTCGCTGGTGGGCACGCTGGAGCTGCTGGACCAGGACGAACGTGAGCTGGTTAAAGGGTTCATCATCAACAAGTTCCGCGGCGATGTCACTCTTATTAAGTCCGCCATCGACTTCCTCGAAAAGCGTACCGGCAAGCCGGTGCTGGGCGTGGTGCCCTACTTCAGGGATATCCGCATCGCCCAGGAGGACTCGGTCTACCTGGATGAAAGACCGGAAAAATCAAACCGGGGCGACCTGAATATCGTCGTTATCCGCCTGCCCCATATCTCCAACTACGACGATTTCGATGCCCTGGAAGATGCCGGGTGCTCGGTCCATTTTAGCAGCCGTTCTTCCGACCTCAATAATGCCCACCTCATCATCCTGCCCGGTACCAAGAGCACCGCCGCCGACCTCGCTTTTCTGCGGCAATCCGGGCTGGCGGACATCATTCTCCAAAAAGCCAGGGCGGGCACCCCGGTGGTGGGCATCTGCGGCGGCTACCAGATGCTCGGACAAAAAATCGTCGACCCGCATAAAGTGGAATCCGGCGAAATCGAGACCGCCGGGCTGGGACTGCTCGACGTGATAACGGAGTTCAGCCCGGAAAAGTCTACCCGGCAGGTCAGGGCGCGGGTCATCGCCGACCCCGGCCTGCTGGAGGGGACGCGGGGGCAGGAAATTGTCGGGTACGAGATACACATGGGGCAGACCCGCAGTGGCGAAAAAGTCGGCGCCTTCCAGGTCTTCGGAACGCCGCAGGGCTCGGCGGATTACCGCGATGGCGTTTTGAATGCCCTGGGCACGATACTGGGGACCTATCTGCACGGTCTTTTCCACAATAACGACTTCCGCCGGTCTTTTCTCCGTAACCTGCGACTTTATCACGGACTGCCGGAAAATACGGAAAGTATTGAAATAGATAAGGAAAGAGAATACGATAAACTGGCGGACCTGGTCCGCCGCAGCCTGGACATATCAAAAATTTATCGGATGATGGAGATGCAGGTTTGAAAAGCACGCTAATTACCGGCGGCGCCCGCAGCGGCAAGAGCCGGCTGGCACTGGAGTTGGCCCTGAAATCAGGCGGGCCGGTGCTTTTCGTGGCTACGGCTGAGGCCGGCGACGACGAGATGAAACGGCGTATCGAGGCGCACCGCCAAGCCAGGCCGGCCGACTGGTCCACACTTGAGGTCACCATGCACGCCGGGCATGAAATCAGCCGGAATATCGGCCGGGCGCAAACGGTAATTATCGATGACATCACCCTGCTGGTGAATAACATTTTTCAGCAGCTTGAAGGAACAACGGATACCGCGGTGATGGAAAAAGCGGTGGCGGCGGAAATCAAAGAATTGATAAAGTGCGTGGAAAAGTCAAACGCCCGCTTCATCATCGTCACCAATGAGGTCGGCCTCGGCATCGTGCCCGGCGATAGGGTCAGTCGACTCTACCGCGATTTGCTCGGCAGGGCCAACCAGATGCTGGCGGAGCACGTCGACGAAGTAATTTTCATGGTGGCCGGTTTACCCATGTCGCTTAAAAAGACGCCGTAACATCGCGCCCAGGCATTGACAGCTACGGGTTATTAGTGTAAGATAAGTTCATTGACTGGCCTGAAATTCCAGCCTTTTTCTCTTTTTCAAGGAGGTTATGTATATGCCGTATTATGTCATGTTGACCAAGCTTACCGATGTGGGCAGAAAGACCATCATGCGGAATCCCGGCCGAATCTGGGAAGTGAACCAGGAGGTCGAGGACATGGGGGCGAAAATCATTTCCCAGTATGCCCTGCTGGGAGAGTACGATTTCGTCAATATTCTCGAAGCGCCCAATAACACCGTCATCGCGAGGGTCGCTTCCGCCCTCGGCTCCCGGGGGACCATGATGCCCTTAACGCTCGCGGCCATTACCATCGAGGATCTGGTTAAGGAAATACAGACGGCTAAAGCCCTTAACGAATAGGGCTGATAACACTACCCCGCTTTGACCGTCCGTTGACACAACCGCGCGATATCATCGGGCTCCGTTTGACCACGGGGCCCGATTTTGTTATAAAGAAAGACGGAACGTCGCTTAACGTATACGGCGGGAAGGTCAGAAGAATATGCCGGCATCGGGAAAACCTCTCAAGTGGTATCGGGAACTGGAAGAGCGCAAAGGCAGGCTCGCCGACGGGGCTTTTCTCATTGAGGGCGATAAAGCGGTTCGGCAGATAGTCGCCGGCCAGCCGGAATCCGTCACCGAAATTCTATCCGTACATGAACCACCGCCTATTTACCGCGATTATCCCGCGAGGCGGGTCACCGCCAGCCAGTTCCGCTATATCAGCCGCACCCAAACGCCGCAGGGAATCCTGGCCGTCGTCCGCTTGCCGGAGGATATTTACTCCGCGTCCCTGCCCCACAATATCGGTAAAAAAGTCCTGTTGCTGGAGGATATCCAGGACCCCGGCAACGCCGGCACTCTCATCCGCACGGCGGCGGCCTTCGGTTTTTCCGGCGTCATCCTCACCGAAAACGGGGCCGACCCCTTTTCGCCCAAATGTGTCCAGGCTACCGCCGGTTCGGTGCTATCCGTCTGGCTGCGCCGGACGAAAGACTCTCTCGAACTAGCGCAGGCTTTGAAAAATCAACACTTTATTATGGTCGCGGCCGACCTTGACGGTACCGTCGGGCCGGAGGTTATCAAGGGCCGCGAAAGACTCCTGCTGGCGCTGGGGAACGAAGCCGCTGGTCTATCGAAAGAACTGCTGAACATGGCCGATTACCGCCTGCGCATACTGGTGGATAGCCAAAAAGCCGAGTCCCTGAACGTGGCTTCGTGCGGGGCGATTCTCATGTATTTAAGCTCGTAGTATTTCCTTGACCCCAACTGCATCGGTCTGCTAAGCTTGGGTGCGAGAGCGAGTAATTTAAGTATTTTCAAGGAGGCCATATGGTGGTTAAAAAAGAGTACGCGCACCTGATAAAGCCGGCGGCGGTCAAGAATCCGCCGAAGGGACTCTACGCCGAGCCGCGTATCTGGATGGAAGCCAGGGACATGGAGGGCTTTAACGCCAGTTTTTCCCTGGGGTTCGTCAAGAAACCCGGCACTTTTCACCCGCTGGAAGGAGCCCTCGTGCATCCTTATGATGAAATCCTCGTCTTCGAAGGCACGGATAACAAGAATATACTCTACCTGGGCGCCGAGGTCTCGGTAGAGCTTGGGGAGGAGCGGGAGGTGCATACGTTTAAGGAGCCCTCCTGCGTGCTTGTCCCCAAGGGGACCGTGCACGGCCCCGTTACGGTAAAAAGCCTGGAAAGGCCTATCGTCCACTACACCATCGGCCTGGCCGACGCCTATAAAGCCCAGGAGTTGAAACCGACCGGTAAGGCGACCAAAGGCACGAAATACAATCGACTTGTCAAGAAGATGATTACCACCGTGAATATCGCCCCGACCAGCGCCGCTGATCGCCTTTCGAATGTTATCGGGAGGGATGGCATCATGAGGCCGGCTCAGGGAGGAGTGGGACCGGGCAACGGCGACCAAATAGTCTGGTTGTATGGCTCCGACCTCGAAGGATTCAACGTCAATTTCACCTGGGGCTTTTACAGCCAGTGCGGCAAATGGCACCGCGGCGGCGAGGCCCATTACCATCCCGAGGCGGAGATACTGTGCTTTGTCGGCCTCGACCCGGATAACCTGGGTTTCCTGGGCGCTGAGCTTGAGCTGGGCATGGGCAAGGATTATGAAAGGCATATCTTCAATACCCCCACCATCGCCATTTGCCCGGCGGCGTTCCCCCACCTCCCCCTCATCACCCGCTGGTGCGATAAGCCCTACGGTTTTATCGTCGTTTGCCTCAGCGGCGAGCACGCTTCTCCCTGGGCGGAAGCCAAATAACCCGAGGAGTCGATAAATTAAATACCGCAAATTCGGCAGGCTGGACTGGCGAGCATCGGTACTGGGTTTCGGCGTCGGGCATTTGCCACGGATAGCTAGAGACAGTATCGACGAAAACAAAGCCCAGGCGATGCTCCGCTACGCCATCGATAACGGCGTAAATTTTCTGGACCTGCCCTATCTTTACGACGCCGGGCGGCGTGAAAAGCTGAGCCGTTTCATCGGCCGGGCGCTCCAGAACGGCTACCGTGATAAAATAAAAATCGCCGCCGGCCTGCCTTCGGTTTTTATAAATTCAGCACAGGACTTCGCGCGCTATCTGGACACACAACTCGAGCTTTTGCAGATAGACCGGCTGGACTTTTTTCTCCTGGCGGGACTGGACCGTCAGACCTGGCCTAAATTGCCGACCAGCGATGTTTTCCGCCGGGCGGAGACGGCCATGGCCGACGGCGTCTGGGCAATCTGGGCTTCTCCTTCCACGACGATTTTCAAACGCTGAGGGTGGTTATTGACGCCTATGATAACTGGGCGATGGGTGAGTTTCAATACAGCTTTATGGACGTTGACCACCACCCGGGCACCAGCGGTCTCAAATATGCCGCCGATAAAGGGCTGGCGGTCGTTATTACCGAGCCGCTCAAAGGGGGACGACTCGCTGGAGAGCTGCCGGAGCCGGTAGTCGTAATATGGTCGGGTGCTTCGCCGGAGCGTAAACCGGCTGAGTGGGGGCTGCGCTGGGTCTGGAGCCACCCGGAAATTACGACCGCAGTCGTGGATATGAGCAGCCTGGCACAGGTAAAAGAAAATGTCGCTCTGGCCAGTAAAGTCACGGCGGACAGCCTAACCGTACCGGAAGAACTGCTGATAAATCGGGTCAGGGACGCTTATTTCAGTTCAAAAGCCATCCCCTGCACGGGCTGCCGCGGCTGTATGCCCTGCCCGCAAAATATCGATGTACCCCGCATCTTCGAGCTTTATAATGACGCCGTTATCTACGGCAACCCGGCCATACCGCGGTCGGTTTACCGGGATGAGGGGCACGACGCCGCCGCCTGCACCGAATGCGGACTCTGTGTCAAAGTCTGCGGCCGGAGGATTATCGTTACCGACTGGCTCCCTAAAGCGCGCCGATTGCTCGGCGAAGACGACTAACGCTGTATTCTCCGCCGCCATGGCCGCCGTCAAGGGCATTGCCGTTTCTTGTTTCAATCGGTGCGTCCTGAAATATTGCATTTTTAGCTCAATTCTCCTATAATTATTTTCCATTCTCTAGATGAATTCCAGAATATGTGGAGGGAGGTCAATCATGGCTATGGAACAATCCATTGAAAAACAACTTGGCCGCCTGCGCGTCTGGAATATCGCGGTAGGTCTCATTCTCGCCGTACAGGCGGTCCTGATGGCGGTACTCACTAACAATTTTTCCCTTCCGGTAACCGCCACGTTCATCAGCGGACCGCCCGGCACCACCCCCGAACTTCATTACCTGTTTAATATCGCCACCGGGTGGGGCGTTTTCACCTTCCTGGCAATTTCCGCCGGCGCCCTGCTAATCATCGCCTCGCCTCCCGTTTTTCCCTGGTATAAACGAAACTTGTTACAGAACCGCAACTACGCGCGCTGGATAGAATATTTCTTTAGCGCTTCTATTATGATTGTGCTGATTGCTCAAATCACCGGTATCAGTGACATCGCCGCGTTGCTGGCCATCTTCGGCATCAACGCCTGCATGATACTTTTCGGGGCGCTGCAGGAGAAATATGAAAAACCGGGCAAGCCCGGCTGGCTCCCGTTCTGGTTCGGCAGCTTTGGAGGCATTATCCCCTGGGTTGCGATCGCGGTCTACGTCTGGGCACCGGGACTTAACGTATCGCCCCCCGGGTTTGTTTATGGCATTATTGCCTCGTTATTCGTTTTCTTTAACTGCTTCGCGGTCAACATGGTATTGCAGTATAAAAAGGTAGGGCCCTGGCGGGATTACCTGTTCGGTGAGAAAGTCTATATTATTTTAAGTCTCACCGCCAAATCGTTGCTCGCCTGGCAGGTGTTCTTCCCGGTCTTAATGTCAACCTGAGCCTAACGGAATGTCATAAAAACGTAACTATTTACTCGCGGGCTTGATAACTTTTTTATAACTCACGGTTTATATTATGATGGAGCTTACGTAATAATTTTCCAACGTTCATTGGAGGGCTTATGCGTAAACACCTGCTCTGGATTTTGCCGTTATTGTTATTACTCCTGCCCGCCTGTTCCCGTCAAACACCCGGGCTAACCGCGAAGCTCGGAGAAAATTTTTATCTGGCTATCGGGCAAAGCGTTTCAATAACGGGTGAGAACCTCGAAGTCCGCTTTATCAAAGTTATCGGGGACAGCCGCTGTGCGCAGGGCGTGCAATGTATCTGGGCGGGTGAAGCCAACAGCCAGGTTGAATTTTCTCGTTCCGGGTCTACCTACCAGAAAGTGCTCACCCAGCCGGGCCTTACAGAGCCTCCCCAGACCGGTTTCATGGATTATCAAATCACGTTCGACCTTAAACCTTACCCGGTGGCGGGGCAAAAAACAGAAGACAAAGATTATCTCTTGCAGCTTAATATCAAAAAGTAAACAATCTGGACCGTGTTTTAACTATCAGCCATCTGATGCCATCGTTACGCGCGCTCAGCCAATAAAACTGGCCGTATCCGGGCTTTTCTTACCGGTATGAGCAGCAGCAGCGATAAAATCCCCGCGCCTGCAGCCAGGGCGAATGACCAGGCGAGATTCCCGGTCGAATCGGCCATCCAGCCGGAAAAAATTGGCGCCAATATCGAGCCAACGCCGAGGAGCATGGTCCACAGGCCGACGATGGTCCCGGCGTACTCCCGGGAGAAGTAATCGGAAGCGGCAGCGGCATACATTGCCCAGACGACGCCGTAACCCAGGCTGAACACAACGGCAGTGATGAACAGCCATGTGCCATGGCCGAAAACCATGCCCAGGCTTCCGCCGGCAATCAGAGCGCCACAGAGCATCATGACCCTTATCCGGCCTATCTTATCGGAGAGAGAACCGAAGATGACCTTGCTGAAAATAGCGCCGATGCCGATCGCGGTTAATAGATTGGCCGCCACACTATAGGAAAAATCCAGCTCCTGCGTGGCATAAGTGCTCAAAAAGGTAAACGGTATGAGTATGGCGAAACCCGTGAGGAGGTAAGCGATGCCGAAAAGCCAGAACCTCCCATCCTTAAGAAGGTTGATTATCGTGGTTCTGACCGACGTTTGCTGACTTCGCGGGACCTTATGATTGTTTTGAAATTCCTGAGGTCTATCTCTGATTACCAGGAAGTCGAGGGCGGCGGCGAAAAATCCCAGCGCGCCGAGAAAGACCCATCCGGTCCGCCAATCCCACGCGTCCACAATCAGCGGCATGATGGCGCCGGTCGCGATAAGGCTCAGGGCGCTGCCGACGTCGATGATCGCTAACGTCCTGCCGATGTTTTTGGGGTTGGTCCAGCGCTGCGCCAGCGCCATGACCGGAGCCCAGCAGACCGATGACCCGATCCCCGCCAGCAGATAAAAAAGACTGGCCGAGAGGATGGACGACGTATAAGACATGAGAAAGGCGCCCAGACCCAGGACGACCACAAACGAGGAAATGAGCCACCGTGCCTTCCAGCGGTCGCCGAGGAGGCCGAGCACCGGAGAGCTCACCGTATAGGCGATGAAAAACGACGAAAAAATTACGCCCGCCTCGGCCTTGGAGATATGCATGGAATCCAGCATTTCCGGGAGGAGCACGCCATACCCGTACCTGACGGCGTACGCGGTAAAGACGGTCAAGAAACAGGCGATCAGGACTAGACGCCGGTTCATTGTAAATGATTATATTCTCTTTTCCGTGGCTCTATCAATGTTTTAGCTTTCGCAACCTCGGAGTGTGCCGTTAAAAACAAAGGACTCCATTTTTACAATGGAGTCCTAAAATTTCGGGATGGTGGAGACGGGGGAGAGTTGAACTCCCCGTCCAGAAGAAGCTGTCCAGGACCTGCTACAAGCTTAGTCAGCTCTTTGTATCTTACCTGCCTCACCTCAACTGACCGAGTTGAGCCAGGCCAGCCGATAAATCTTTCATCGTCCGTACCGGCGTCAGGGCGATGGCACCCCGGCTTTTCGGCACCCAGACCCCGACCCGTCGGGGAGGGGCCGGGCTGGATGGCAACCTAGTTGTTAGGCTGCAACCATTTCTGGTTCGGCGTTTGTTGTTTGCCACCAGTTTTATGAGGGAGCGGCACCTCAGCCTGCATTCCTGTAACGCACTTCCCCTGTCGAACCCGCGCGTCCCCATTTACGGGAGGATTATCAGACCTCCTCTACTAATGTATTTTACCTTTTTTTCACCGCCCTCGCCAGTTCTCTGGCCACCTCGCGCCGGGTGATGGCCTCACGCTTATCGTAGAGCTTTTTACCTTTCGCCAGGGATATTTCCACCTTGGCGATATTTCCCTTGATATATAGCCGCGTAGCCACCAGCGTCAGCCCCTTTTCCGCTACTTTGCCCGCCAGGTTATTGATCTCTTTACGATGCAATAGCAGCTTGCGGGGACGGGTCGGTTCATGGCCCAAGTAGCTGCTGGCCTCATAACGGGCGATGTGGGCGTTCACCAGCCACATCTCGCCGCCTTCAGGCCTGACATAGGCCTCTCCCAGGCTTACCCGCCCCGCCCGGACGGATTTTATCTCCGAGCCGGTGAGGGCGATACCCGCTTCGAGGCTATCGCCGATATAGTAATTATGATATGCCTTGCGATTGGTGGCTACCGTTTTGATATTCATGCCGGCTTAATTTTACCATAACCGGGGGAACGAAAAAGCCATGGACCGGGTGGAAAATCCCGGATATTTATTCTACGGTGAGGGTCTTGGCCAGGTGCCGGGGGAAATCTATCGGGCAGCCCCGCTCTTTGGCGACGTAATAGGCGAGCAACTGCAGGACTACCGCGTTCACCACAGGTGAAAAGAGAGGGTCGGTCCGCGGCACGGTGATGACCGAGTCGGCCAGCTCCACCATGGTCTCGTCGCCCTCGCTGACCACGGCCAGCACCGGCGATTTCCTGGCTTTAATTTCCTTGATACCCGTCGTGATCGCTTCATAGGTGTTGTCCTGGGCGACGACCGCTACCACCGGCGACTGGCTGCCCAGCAAGGCATACGGCCCGTGTTTCATTTCCCCGGAAGCGTAGCCCTCGGCATGGATATAGGAAACCTCCTTGAGCTTTAGTGCCCCCTCCAGGGCAACGGGGTAATTTATCCCCCGGCCCACGAAAAAGACGTTTTCCGCCGGGGCAATTTGCCGCGCCGCCTCCGCTATTTGTATTTCGTTATCGAGCACCTGCTGGACCCTGCCCGGCAGCTGCCGGAGTTCCAGAACTAGGTCGTCGAATTTCCGGATATCGCTCCTGGCATAAGGAATCGCCATGCGATACAGGGCGACCAGTTGCGCGATGAAAGTCTTGGTCGCCGGAACGCTTATCTCCGGCCCCGCTCTGGTATAGACGGTCTCGTCCGCGATACGCGAGGCCGTGCTGCCGACGACGTTCGTGAGGACAATCACGCGTGCCCCAGCCTCTTTTAATCTCTTGATGGCTTTCAGCGCGTCGAGCGTCTCTCCCGACTGCGTGATGACCACCGCTTTATTGCGGGCGGACACCTGGCCGCTGTAGACATACTCGGAAGCCAGCTCGACCCTCACCGGGACGTTGACTAGTCCTTCGATGATATATTTACCCACCAGCCCGGCGTGATAGGATGTCCCGCTAGCGAGTATCAGCAAATCCTCGAGGTTGCCTCCCCCGGTGAGGTCGGCCATCGGCTCCGCCGACGAGATATATTCTGCCAGCGTATCGCGGATTACCTTGGGCTGCTCGTGGATTTCCTTGAGCATGAAGTGCTCGTAGCCGCCCTTCTGGGCGTCCTGCACGCTCCAGGTTATTTTATGCTCCTCCCGGATAATTTTAGCGCCGTCGTTCTTAAGATTGACGCCGCCGGCGGTAATCTCGGCCATGTCGCCGTCCTCCAGGTAGATGACCCGGCTGGTATAGTCCAGCAGCGCCGGCACGTCCGAGGCGATGTAGTTCTCCCGGTCGCCGATGCCGATAATCAGCGGGCTGTCCTTCCTGGCCGCCACCAGTCTGGGTTCGCCCTCCATCAGCGCGATCATGGTATAGGCGCCTTCGATATCACCTATTGCCAGCTCCACCGCCCGGACAAAATCGCCATCGTAATATTTTTCAATCAGGTGCGGCAGTACCTCGGTATCGGTCTGGGAAGCCAGGATATGCCCCTCGGCGGCGAGCTGTTCCCTGAGTTTATGGAAATTGGTGATGGTGCCGTTATGCACGACGGCAATCCGGCCGGTGCAGTCGCAATGGGGATGGGCATTCACTTTAGACGGCTCGCCATGGGTCGCCCAGCGCGTATGTCCGATGCCAATCGTGCCTTCCACCGCCGGGACCGCTTTGGTCAGGGCCTTCACCCTGACGGCATCCTTGTAGACCTCGACGGACTTGTCCATAACGGCGATACCGCAGGAATCATAGCCCCGGTATTCCAGCTTGCTCAAACAATTAAGGAGAATCGGCTGAGCCTTTTTCGATCCGATATAGCCAATAATGCCGCACACGTTAAAAAATCCTTTTTAAAATTCGGTTACTTAATACACCAGGCTCCGGTCGGGCAAGCGGCCGCTGAGCACCTTCATCATCTGGACCTGGCAATAGTTGCCGATGATGACCCCCGGCTGCGCGGTGACGCTGCTGTCGATGTGGCACTCCTCGCCCATGATAACGCCGATGTTAATATGCGAACTCTCGCCGTTAAGCCTCACTTCGCTTGTGCCGCCGATGGCCGCGAAACGCCCCTGGAGCACGCAGCCTTTATCGATGACCGAATCGCTGATAATGCAGCCGGGACCGATGGTCACATCGTTACCGATAACGCTGTTTTTAATCTCGGAAAACGGGGCAATCGAAACGTTATCGCCGATACTGGTAGCCGGCATGATGCACACCTGCGGTCCGATATCGCACCCGGACCCGATAACCGCCGGACCGTAAATGCACGAGCCAGAACGCACCACCGAACCCACCCCGACGACGATTTTCCCCTGCAAAGCAACGCCGGTTTCGATCGTGCCGCCCAGGCTGACCTCGATATCTTTCAGCACGGCATTGTTCAGGCTGATAATGTCCCAAGGATAGACCACGTCCAGCCAGGTGCCTTCGGTTTCCATGGCTTTGATGGTATAGCCTTCGGACAACATGTTGTTCAGGGCATCGGGGATATCCAGCACGTCTTCCGTGAATTTAAAGATATTCTTCGTGAAAGCGTAGATACCGGTATTTACCAGGTTGCTTTTCGCATCTTTAGGCTTCTCCACGATATCCTGCACTTCGCCGTCGGCGATATTGACCACGCCGTACCGGAAGGGGTCGCCGACCCTTTTCGCCAGCAGGGCTTCCGGCTTTGCCTGGACGAAATCGGCGATGGTGCGCGCTTCAATCAGGTTATCGCCGGACAGGACCAGGAACTCATCCTCGACCATGTTTTTGGCCTGCATCAGGGCGTGGGCGGTGCCCAGCTGCGCGTCCTGGGTGACGTAGGATATTGCGACGCCGCACCGCTCCCCCGAACCCAGGTAGTCGTAGACCTGGTCTTTGCGGTAACCGACGACGAGGACGATATTACGGATGCCGTTTCGCGCCAGGGCTTCGATGATGTATTGCAGTATCGGCTTATCCGCGATGGACAGCATCGCCTTGGGTCGGTTCACCGTAAAAGGTCGGAGTCTCTGCCCCTCCCCTGCCGCCAGAATTACTGCCTGTTTCATAGACCACCCCTAAAACAACTTAGAATCAGGTACGATTATCCCTTTCACCACCACCCCCGGCCCGATGAATGTATTATTGCCAATCATTGTACCGCAGTTGATGGAAGTATTTATCCCCGTCTCGACGCCGTCGCCGACGATGGCCCCGAGCTTTTGTCGCCCGGTATCGATGCCGGCCACTTTGATATTCTGCTTGTCCAGCCTTAAATTAGCAATCTTGGTGCCCGCCCCGAAGTTGCACCCTTCGCCGATGACGCTATCGCCCACGTAGTTGAGATGAGGGAAATCCGTGTCTTTCATGATAATGGCGTTCTTTACTTCGACGGCCGCCCCGATATGGCAGTTGTCCCCGATGCACGTCGCCGGGCGGATATAGCAGTTCGGACCAATACGGCAGCCTTCCCCGATGATGACGGGCCCCTCGATATAAGTGCCGGATTTAACTATCGTGCCCTTGCCGATAACGACCGCCCCCTTGAGCACCACGTTTTCCTCGACTTCGCCCAGGTTCTGGGCTTTAATTCCGGCCAGCATGGACTCGTTGGCTCTTAATAGGTCCCAGGGGTAACTGAGGTCGAGCCATGATTGCAGCAGTTGATAATAGAGTCCCGTTGCGGCCATCAATACCTTTAGCGAATCGGTAATTTCATATTCGCCCCGCGGCGATTTCTCCGTCCGTGATATCGCGCCGAATATCTCCGGGGTGAAAAGGTACATCCCGGCATTGGCGAGAAGTGTGGGCGGCTGTTCGCTTTTTTCATAGATGTTAACGACTTTTTTGCCGGATAGCTCGACCATCCCCAGCCCGCGGGGGTCTTTGACCTCGATAACGCTCATGGTGTTACGAGTATTTTTTAGCAGTTTTTTAATATCTTTCCGGTTAACGATAACGTCGCCGTTAACGACCAGGAAGTTTTCGTCCGCCATGCCCTCGACTATCCTGATGGCGTCCGCCGTGCCCAGCTGCTTACGCTGCTCCGCATAAGCGATGCTCACTCCCCACCTCTCCCCGTTGCCGAAGTAGCTCCTCACCTGCTCGTCGCAGTAGCCGACGATAAAGATAAATTCCGCGATACCCGCCTCTTTAACCTCGATGAGCAGGTGTTCCAGGAGGGGCTTATTAGCGATGGGCAGCATTACCTTGGGACGGTTGCTGGTAAGCGGACGCATCCGGTTGCCTTCGCCGGCGGCTAAAATAACGGCTTTCAATTTTTCCTGCTCCCGCTTTTCATCGATTCTCTGACGGCATTCAGACCCTGGTCGTATAGCTGCTGCGCCCTGGCTTCGGTCCTGGCTTCCGCGGTCAACCTCATTTTAGGTTCAGTGCCGGAGGGCCTTATTAAAAGCCAGCCATCGGTAAAGTCCAGCTTCAGGCCGTCCATATTGGTAATCGACTCCGGTCTTAACGATTTTAATTTAGACTCGAGGCTGGACATTTTTATTCCGTCGCTGTCGATACTGCCGCGGCGTAAAGGATAAAACGGCATGGCATCCACTAATTCCGAAAGCCGGCGCCGGGCCGCTATCGCCGCTATCTGGGCGGCGGCGTAAATACCGTCCGGACAAAGCGATATCGCCGGGAAAATCCAGGCCCCGGACGTTTCGCCGCCAAAATCCCCGCCCTTTTTAAGCTCCTCGGAGACCCAGGTATCGCCTATTCTGGTCCGCCGGACGCGGAAACCCAGCGTTTCGATAATCATGGAGGCGTCCAGCGTCGTCACGACGTCTTTAGCCCCCGTCGCCTGCGCCAGTATCACCAGCAGCTTATCGCCGGAGACGAACCTGCCCATTTCGTCAACCGCCATCATGCGGTCGGCATCGCCGTCGTGGGCGATACCCACAGCCGCCCCGGACTCTTTCACCATCCGGCACAAATCGGATAAATTCGACTCGTTTGGCTCAATGCCGCGCGGAAAAAATCCGGTAGGCTGGCAGTTCAACTTTATCACTTCGCAACCGAGTTTCTCGAGTAATAAGGACGTGACCTCGGCCGCTGCCCCGCCCCCCGCATCCACCACCACCTTTACGTTCAATTTATCTTTAAAGCTGCCTAAAATACATTCGATGTGGCGCGCTACGGCAACGTCATAAGCGCTGCCTGTGTTTATATCGTCCCATCGGGCCGTCTCGAGTTCCCCCTTCGCTAGTGCCTGTTCTATCTGTGTCTGTTGAACAGTGCCGAAGGAAGAACCGTCCGGATTTATGAGTTTGAGACCGTTATACTCCGGGGGATTGTGGGAGGCGGTAATCATCACCCCGGCGGCGAAATCACGGGTAGTATAGGCGAGGGTCGGCGTGGGTGTTATCCCGGCGTCACGGCACCGGGCGCCGGCCGCCAGCAGACCGGCGATCACGGCGTGTTTCATGGCGTCGCCGGATGTCCGGGTATCCCTGCCCACCACGACGTCGTGATATTGACTGCCGACCGCCATTCCCGCGCGGAACGCCAGGTTGAGCAGGTCTTTATCAAAGACGGCACGTATGCCGGAAGAGCCGAAGAGCTTCATAATATTGTAATTCTACTACTATGGGGACAAATGTCAACCAAGCTAACCCTGATATACCAAGTGTCCGGTTACGGCGCGGTATTGCCCGCGTCCGGTGGAGGCGTTGCCTTGATAAATTCCAGTGAATATTCCGGTGAATTTTGATGGATAATATTGGCCACCTCTAATTTAATGTTATCGCAATATAATCGTGATGTAAAATTGAGCCTTGGCGACTGTTTTTACATTGAAGGCTAGCTAATTACGGAATATAATGAAAAAAAGGATAATTATGATTGAACCGGATGAAGGCAACGATAACGTCGTCAGCGCCTTCGACGAGTTGCTGCCGGCGGAAATGGCCTCCAAAGCGCAGGACATCGGCATCAAGAAAGCCCACCTCGATATCCTCAGCACCCTGGCGCTGGCGGTGCTGGCCGGCGCCTTTATCGCCCTGGGCTGCATTTTCTTTACCGTTTCCCAGACCTCGACCGGCGGCGCCATGCCCTGGGGAATCGGCCGGGTGGTCGGCGGCTTAACGTTCAGTCTCGGCCTGGTCCTGATAATCATCGGCGGCGCGGAACTATTTACCGGCAACAACCTGATTATCATGGCATGGGCCAGCCGCAAGCTTTCCACCTGGCGCGTTTTGCGCAACTGGGGCATCGTTTATGTCGGCAACCTGTTCGGGGCTATCGCCACGGCGCTGTTCGTTTTCTGGGGACAGCACTATGAAATGGACAACGGCGCCCTCGGCTTGACCGCTCTGAATATCGGGCTCGGCAAAGTAAACCTTGGTTTTGTACAGGCCATCATCCTCGGCATACTCGGCAACGCCATGGTGTGCATGGCGGTCTGGCTCACCTACAGCGCCCGCACCACCTTCGGCAGAATCGCCGCCATCATCTTCCCCGTCAGCGGTTTTGTTGCCGCCGGATTTGAACACTGCGTGGCGAACATGTATTTCATACCCTTTGCGATTTTCGTCAAGGACGGCGCCCCGGATATCTTCTGGCAGAGCATCGGGACGACCGCAGCCAAATATCACAACCTTACCTGGGGCTCATTTTTTGTGAACAACCTGATACCGGTAACCATCGGCAACATCATCGGCGGCGTCGTCTTTGTCGCTCTGGTCTACTGGGTAATTTACCTGCGCAACAAACAGACTTTAAGCATTTAGCACTTGGCGGCGCTTACCCCCAGGTATTTCCCCACCAGTTCCATGGCGCAATACTGACCGCACATACTGCAGGCGGCGCTCGAAGAAGCGCGCTGGCGGCGGACCCTGCGGAACTTTTCCGGGTCGAGAGAAAGCCTGGCCTGCTCTTCCCAGTCGAGCCGTTTCCGCGCCATCGCCATCTGCCTATCCCTTTCCCACGCGCCCTTAATGCCCTTGACGATATCCGCGGCATGGGCGGCGATGCGGGAAACAATAACCCCTTCCCTGACGTCGGCGGCATCCGGAATCGCCAGGTGCTCCGAAGGTGTCACGTAGCAAAGGAAATCGGCCCCGTACATGGCCGCCATCGCCCCGCCGATGGCGCTGGTGATATGGTCGTAGCCGGCGGCGATATCGGTAACCAGCGGGCCCAGTACATAGAACGGGGCGCCCTTGCAGAGGGCTTTCTCCAGCCTGACATTGGTCTCTATCTGGTCGAGCGGGATATGCCCCGGTCCTTCCACCATGACCTGTACGCCGGCGTCCTGCGCCCGCTGGACCAGTTCTCCCAGGGTGACCAGTTCCTCCACCTGGGGCCGGTCGGTGGCGTCGGCCAGGCTGCCCGGTCGCATGCCGTCGCCGAGGCTCAGGGTAACATCAAATTCCCGGGCGATATCCAGCAGGCGGTCGTACTGTTCATATAATGGGTTTTCACGGTCATTGTGCAGCATCCAGCCGACCAGGAAAGCGCCGCCGCGGGAGACGATGTCCGTCACCCGCCCCTGTCTCTTTAGTCTATCAATGGCTGCCTGCGTAACGCCGCAATGAACGGTGATAAAATCGACGCCGTCACGGGCGTTATCGCCGATCGCGGCAAAGATATCGTCAGCGCTCATCTTCACGATGGCGCCGTGCTTTTCGATAGCCTCGATGCCCGCCTGGTAAATCGGCACCGTGCCGATAGGCCGGTTGCTGGCGGCGAGAATCGCCCGCCGGATAGCGGCAATATTACCGCCGGTGCTTAAGTCCATGACCGTATCCGCGCCGGCGCTTCAGAGCCACCCGCAGCTTCTCCAGCTCGGTAGCGATATTACCGAAATCGGAAGATGTGCCGATATTGGCGTTGACCTTGGTGGTCAGCCCCTCCCCGACGCCGCAGGGGACGAGATTGGCATGACGGATATTGGCCGGCACGACAATGGTCCCTTCCGCCACCCGCTTCCTTATCACCTCAACTTCCACGCCCTCCACCCGCGCCACCGCCTCCATCTGCGGCGAGATATCTCCCCTCCTGGCTATTTCCAGTTGCGTCATGGCAGCCACCCCCTTTAAAACAATAAAACCAAGGGCTGGACTGGCCCCTGGTTTCAAGTAAGGCCTGCTCGCCGTACCTCCGGTACTTTGGCAGGCGAGCCGCTTCCCTACGCTCGTATTAACGAGGTCAGGTTCCAAGGGTCCCCCGATTATAATCGGGGATCTCAGCCCTGAGCACCCCTAGCGGTGATATGTAACTTAATTATATGACACGGCCGTTCATAAAGCAACCGGATTTTCATTTTTTCTACCCGTGTCATCTATGCTAGACTGTAAACAATGTCCCGGTATATCGTGTTCGCTGTCAGCTCCCTTTCTTTATTGCTCGTCTCTATCAGCGGCACTTCCGTATCCGTCGCGTTTCCCGTCATCGCTACCGAACTTAATGCCTCGCTGATACTGGCGGGCTGGGTTTTAAGCGTCAACCAGCTGGCCGCCACCGCCATCATGCCGCTGGCCGGTAAAGCCGGCGATATTTTCGGGGGCAAGAAAACCTTCCTTATTTCCATCGCCGTTTTCACCATCGGCTCGCTCCTCTCCGCCATTTCTCCCAACATCTATTTCCTCATCACCGCCCGTTTTATCCAGGCGCTGGGCGCCGGCAGCTTTTTGCCCCTGGCGACCTCCATTGTCAGCGACCAGTTTCCCAATTCGCGTCAGCAGGCCATCGGACTGTTCAGCAGTATCTTTCCCATCGGTATGATTATCGGCCCGAACATTGGAGGATGGCTCGTGGAGGCTTTCGGGTGGCGCTCGGTATTCTGGCTGAACCTGCCCCTCGGTGCGGCGGTATTCGTCGCCGCCCTTTTCCTGCTGAAGGAAGATAAAAAGGGAGAAGGCCAGCTCGACCTCACCGGTGCCGGGCTGTTTACGGGCATGCTTTCCGCGTTCCTGATTGCCCTGACCCACATCGGCAATACGGCAAGCAACTCGTCGTGGGCGGTGGTGGGAATATTGCTCGCCGCGGCGGCGGTGCTGGGGATATTGTTCTTTCGCCATGAAGCCCGGGTGAAAAACCCCATCATCGACTTGCAGATGCTCAGGGAAAGACCGTTCTTCGCCGCCAATATCTTTAACCTGCTCTACGGCATGGCGGTGCTGGGGGTAATGTCTTTCGTTCCCCTTTACGCTATTTCTATCTTCGGCATGTCCACGCTGCAAAGCGGCCTTATCCTGACGCCGCGTTCGATAGGTACGATCGCGGCATCGTTTGTGACCAGTATTTTCCTGCCGAAGTGGGGCTACCGCTGGCCGATGCTCATCGGCACTGGCATTGCCGTTATCAGCGTGATACTCCTCGCGATGGAGCCGCAGGGCATTAGCGTCTTCGGGATGTCGCTAAGCCGCACGGTCGTGCTGGTGATAATTCTGTTTATCTCCGGCGTGGCTATGGGTATCACGGCGCCGGCGGCCAATAACGCCTGCATCGAACTCCTGCCCACGCGGGTAGCCACGATAACCGGAGTGAGGGGCATGTTCCGGCAGAGCGGCAGCGCCATCAGCATCGCCGTGACCACGGTCGCCCTGCAAAATTTCAGCAATATCGGGCAGGGCTTTAAGATGGTTTTCTACGGGCTCGCGGCGATACTGGTAATATCCGTCCCCTTTATCTTCGCCATGCCGGCTTCCTGCGTGGTGACGCCTTCCGAAGGTAAAAATAACCAGCCGGAGCCCTGAGCATCCCTAGCGGTATATTTCGATTATAGCGTCTGCGAAAATAAAAAGTACTTTTGACAAAATACTGTTAAAGAGTATAATGAACGCTGATTAAATATAAAAACAAGCAACAGGAGGTGGTTTTCTATTAAAGAAGCTTGAATTTAATGCTGAATAGTTTTTCTCAATATAAAAAATATAAAGGAGTATTTAAATGGCAAAAGTTCTGATCCTCTGGGAAACGAATTTTAGCAGTTTACCCTCCGATCCGGCGGCGCAAGCAGCTATATGGGGAAGATTTGGCGAGATAACGAAGAAAGCCATGGACTCCGGTAAGGTGAAAGACTGGGGGATATTCGCCGGAGGCTTCGCGGGTTATTCGATAGCCGACGAGGCAACGACTGAGACTCTCAGCCGCGCCTTGCAGTTCTCGCCTTATATCAAGGCTACTGTACACCCCGTGCTGTCTCTGCCTGAGGTAATGAAGGTCATGCAGTCTATGCCGAAATAAAATCCCCGAATAGAAAAAATCTAATCATCTTTAAACGGCAGCGTCCATTTTGAGCCCGAGTTGTTCAGGAAAAACCGCTTCCCGAACTCCTGCGCCAGGTACGCCGATGCCTCGAAGCCGGTGCAGTGAGAGACCCCCAGGTACTGCACGCCCAGGCTCTTCAATTCTGCGGCCGTCCTCTGCAGTCGCTCGGTTGAAGCGTTGAGCAAATGCGTCCCGCCGATGGCGGCGTAAATCAGCTCTTTACCGGTCAGTTTTTGCGCGTGTCTCAGGGTATTGACGATGCCGTGGTGGGCGCAGCCGAGGATAACCACCAGCCCGTATTCGGTATCGATAACCAGGGCGAGGTCGTCTTTGAGCTCGTCGGGCAGCATCTCCCCGGTCTCCTTATCGAACAGGCCCGTATCTATTTCCTCGAAGTCCGTCAACATGGGTATCTCGCCGGTCGTCATAAAATGACTGGTGATGTGTACCGGTTTTTTCGTCATGTTAAAGCGCGCCCCCAGGCTTTCCAGCAGTTCCCGACGGAAAGGCAGACCGGCATACTGCTCCCGGTTTTTACCGCGGCGACTGTACTTGGCCGCCCAGATATCCGGGTGGGCGATAACCTCGGCGCCTTTTTTCATCCTCACCAGCACCTCGCGCAGCCCGCCGGTATGGTCGCGGTGACCGTGGCTGATGACGATTTTGTCGATGGTGGCTAAGTCGATATCGAAAAGCTGGGCGTTATGCACCGCCGCCACGCCCATGCCCGTATCGAAAAGAACCTTGACACCGTCGGCTTCCACCAGCATGCTCAGCCCCCACTCCGCCAGGTAGCCCTGTTCCGCCGTATTTTCCGCCAGTGTGGTGATATTTATTTCCATCGTTACCTCTTTTAGATTATACCTTATTTAAAACGGGGCAATCAGCAAGCGTAATGCCACGATGGCCAGCCCCAGTGCCAGCAGCCGGACGATAAGGCTGGCTTTGACCCTCTGGGACAGACGCGCGCCGAACTGCGCCCCGATGACCGCCCCGGCGGAAAGCACCACCACCCTTCCGATATCGCCGGTATACGTCCCGGCAATGATATGGGTAATTATCGCCGCCAGGGTGCTGATGGCCACGACAAAATGGGAAGTCGCCGTGGCGATATGGACCGGGAAAAAAAGAATCTGCGTCATGGCGGAGACGTGGATAATGCCGCCGCCGATGCCGAGAAGTCCCGCTATCACTCCCACCAAAGAGGCGATGGTCATCCCGATGAATAGATTATAAGAATATTTATAGTTATTATTTTGCCGGTCGGTGATGTCCCGGTTCGCCTGCCATTTCACCCGGCCGGCCGTCGCTCCTTTCCTCTCGGGGCGCAGCACCAGGTACGCGGAAACCACCAGGAGAAGGGAACCGAATATATATTGAAAAACGCCGCGATTTAAAAAATCGATAACGTACGCGCCGGCGATAGCCCCCGGCACCGCTACCGTGGAAAATAATAACCCTGAACGATAGTCGATGCGCTTCATGCGCCCGTAGGCGATGGAGCCGGAAAGGGCGTTAAAAAAAGCCACCGTCAGGGTGATGCTAGTAATGGTAGCCGGGGTCTCATCCGGGTAGAGGAAGAGCAGGATGGGCACCAGCAGAAAGCCGCCGGCGACGCCGATAAGCGTGCCGAAAGCCCCGATAAACAGGCCGATGAAGGCCAGCAATACCCAGATGTACGGCGCTTCCAACTTATCGCCCCAGTTTTTCTTTGACCGCCCTGACCTTGCCTTCGATGGTCAAAGGCTTGTCGCGGCGGTCATCGATGCGGATGGTGGTCACGACTCTCTGCGCGCCGGCTTCGAAAGCGGAGTTGTGCATCCGTCTCGCCAGCGCCAGCAGCTTATCGAGGTCGCCTTCGATAATGGTATTCATCGCCGTCAGCTCGTACTTGATGCCCGGCTCTTTCTGGAGTATTTTCACGGCGCCGGCGACAAAGCGGCTCACCGAGGGCGACTGCGTCCCCACCGGCACGACGCTGATATCAATCATCGCCATCTCACTTACCTCCTGATCTGTGGTAATAATGTTATTCTAAGTTACCGACCCGGTAAAAGACAACCCTGCTGCACAATAATTCTCACAAAACGTTCACATTTTTTAACGGATGGTACGATATTAAGCATTTAAGCTATTGCCCGCTGACCCGCAATTAAGCTACAATGCAAAAGGGGAACGATATGTAGTTTCCCGGTACTCAGTTTTCCCCAGGTAATGACTATGCCAATAATAAGGCGTGCATGAAGATAGCGATCACGGGTAAAGGCGGCGTGGGCAAGACCCTGCTGGCCGCATTCCTGGCGCGCACGTTCGCCGGGGACGGCTATTCCGTCATCGCTATCGATGCCGACCCCGATGCCAACCTGGCGGCGACCCTCGGCTATCCCCACCCCGAACAAATGACCCCTATCTCCGGGCTGAACGACCTCATCGAGGAGCGCGTAGGCGTACGTCCCGGCACCGCGGGCGCGTTCTTCAAGCTCAATCCCCGGGTGGACGACCTCCCCGAGAAATATTCCGTCAAGCTGGACGACATCAGAATCATGGCGATGGGGCGGATAAAGAGGGGCGGCACCGGCTGCTATTGCCCGGAAGGCGCGCTTCTCCAGGCTCTTGTCAGCCACCTGCTTTTACAGAGGGACGAGGTCGTTATCCTGGACATGGAAGCCGGCATCGAGCACCTGTCACGGGGCACCGCCCGGGCCGTCGATAAGCTGATAATCGTAGTGGAGCCGGGGCGGCGCAGCCTGGAAACCGCCCAGACGATAAAATCGCTGGCGCAGGACCTCGGACTTCGTAATATCGCGGCCGTCGGTAACAAGATACGCAGCGAAGCCGACCGGGAGTTCATTAAATCTAATTTGCCCGATATCGAAATCCTGGGCTACATTAATTACGACCCCGCCATCAACGACGCCGACCTCGCCAACCGACCGCTTTTTACCGCCAGCCCGTCGACCGCCAAAGCGGTCGCGGGCATCTACCGTAAACTCGTGTCAAGTCGTCAACCGGGCTCAAAAAACTGACACTTATCGATAACATAGAAAAAATATATTAAGGAGGAATATAAGTGGCTTACGACACGTCGAAAATGGCTGACTGGCAGATTGCCGAAGCAGCCGAGGAAAAAATGCCCGCCCCGGACGAGTGGCGCACCAAACTGGGACTCAAAAAAGATGAAATACTCGCCTACGGGAAGGTCGCTAAAATTGATTTCCTTAAAGTTATCGAGCGGCTCAAGAACAAGCCGGACGGCAAGTACATCGAGGTCACGGCAGTCACGCCCACCCCGCTGGGAGAAGGCAAGACCACCACTACCATGGGTCTCATCGAGGGGCTGGGCTATCAGAAAGAAAGCGTGGGCGGCTGTATCCGCCAGCCTTCAGGCGGCCCTACCATGAACGTTAAAGGCACGGCGGCGGGCGGCGGCAACGCTTTACTAATACCGCATACCGAATTCTCCATGGGCCTCACCGGCGATATCAACGACCTCATGAACGCCCATAACCTGGCGATGGTCGCCCTGACCGCCAGGATGCAGCACGAACGCAATTACGATGACGAGCAGCTGGAGAGGCTCAGTCATATGCCCCGCCTGAATATCGACCCCCTGCGCGTGGAGATGGGCTGGATTATCGACTACTGCGCCCAGTCCCTGCGTAATATTATCATCGGCATGGGTACCCAGAAAACGGACGGCTACATGATGCAGTCCAAGTTCGGCATCGCCGTCAGCTCCGAGCTTATGGCGATACTATCCATCATCACCGACCTCGCCGACCTGCGTAAAAGGCTCGGCGAAATTACGGTAGCCTACGATAAAAAAGGCAAGCCCATCACCACCACCGACCTTCAGGTTGCCGGCGCGATGACGGCGTGGATGGTGAACACCATTAACCCCACCCTCTGCTCCACCGCCGAATACCAGCCCTGCTTCGTCCACGCCGGGCCATTCGCCAACATCGCCATCGGCCAGTCATCGATTATCGCCGATAGAATCGGTCTTAAGATGTTCGACTATCATGTCACCGAAAGCGGCTTCGCCTCCGATATCGGCTTCGAAAAGTTCTGGAACGTCAAGTGCCGCTATAGCGGCCTCAAGCCGAACGTTTCCGTACTCGTCGCCACCGTGCGCTCGCTGAAAATGCACGGCGGCGGTCCTAAGGTGGTCGCCGGCGTACCGCTGCCGGATGCCTATAAGAAAGCCGCCCCGGAGCTCGTGGAAAAGGGTTGTGAAAATCTGGTGCACCACATCAATATCATCCGGGCGGCCGGCATCAACCCGGTGGTCTGTATTAACAGCTTCCCCACTGATACCAAGGAAGAGACGGACATCGTCCGCCGGGCGGCGGAGAAGGCCGGCGCCCGCTACGCCGTGTCCACCGCCTATGCCAAGGGCGGCGCCGGAGCGGTGGAGCTCGCCGAGGTCGTGAAAGAAGCCTGCAAACAGAAGAACGACTTTAAATTCCTCTACCCCGCCACCATGAAGCTGCGGGAGAGGGTGGACAAGATAGCCAAGGTCGTTTACGGCGCTGACGGCGTCTCCTGGAACGCCACCGCGACGGAAAAAGCTAAAGCCTTCGAGGCCGACCCCAAATACGACGACTATGCCACGATGATGGTTAAGACCCACTTATCGTTGACCCACGACCCGGCCCTCAAGGGCGTGCCCAAGGGCTGGACGCTGCCCATCCGCGATATCCTGATTTACTCCGGTGCCAAGTTCCTCTGCCCGGTAGCGGGCGATATCAGCCTGATGCCGGCCACCGGCTCCGACCCGGCCTTCAGAAAAGTGGACGTGGACGTTAAGACCGGCAAGGTCCACGGCCTGCACGATGTCTCCTAAAAGACGCTTAATAGAAGGCTGAAGCTAGAAGGCGTTTAAGAAGGGTCTTTTCCCCATCCCCCCTCTCCTTGCCAGGGAGGGGGGTGAAGGGTTGGGCTTGATATTTTCCCTGATACATGAAATTATAGTATTAAGGAAGGTATATTGACTATCAACATCGCCGTAGCGGGTAAGGGTGGCACGGGCAAGACCTCGGTGGCCAGTCTGGTCATCCGTTACCTGCTCAAGAACGAAATGGGCACCGTCCTGGCTGTGGACGCCGACCCCAACGCCAACCTGGCCGAGAGCCTGGGGCTCGAGGTAAGGCAAACGGTCGGGCGGATACTCAACGAGTTCCAGCGGGAGAAACTTAAGATTCCGCCGGGTATGACCAAGGAAGCCTACCTGGAATACCAGCTAAACGCGGCGCTGACCGAAAGCCGGGGGCTGGACCTGATTACGATGGGGCGGGGGGAAGGGCCGGAATGTTACTGCTATCCTAACGTCGTGATACGTAAGCTGATTGATGAATGGGCGAAAAATTATAGCTTCGTCGTCCTGGATAACGAGGCCGGCATGGAGCACCTGAGCCGCCGCACCACGCAGAACATCGACGAAATGCTGCTCGTTTCCGACCATTCGGTTAAGGGCTTGAGGGCGGTGGCGCGGATAAGAGAACTGATCAAAGAACTGAAACTGGTGGTGAAAAGGGAATCGGTAATCATCAATAACGTTCCGGGCGAGATAGATGCCTTGTTAAAAGATGAGATGGCAAGGCTCGGTATCACCCCCGCCGCCGTGATACCGGCGGACGAGGCAATAAAAAGATACGACCTGGAACAGAAACCTCTTTCCGGCCTGCCGGATAACTCCCGGGCGGTCATGGCGGTTAACCGGTTATTGGATAAACTGCTGAGCCGGGCCCGCGTACCGACCGGGTGATGAACATAACTTATGTTCAAAACGTGGAAACATCACCGGACGCGCTTTCCAACTTATGAACTCGTAAAAAATATCCGGTGAGGAAGGTTAAATGTTATAATATGAGCCGAGAATATGCTTAAACAGGTCAAAATCATGGTATTGCCGCTGGTACTGGCGCTGATACTGGCCGTCCCCATGTTGGCTGGCTGCGGGGGAAAGGCGGCGGGGCCGGAGGAAACGGGGGCGGGAGGATTCACCCAGACACAATTGCAGCAAATAGTGACCGATTCGCTACAATCGGTGAAAAGCGTCAGCTCCTATAAATTTTCCCTGGAAATGAACGTGGCTCTGGAAGCCACCGGCGGCACTGAGGCGGGCAAGATGGGCGCGAAGCTGACAAGCAGCGGCGCGGCCGATAATGCCGCTCAAGAACTGCAGATGAGCTTAAATGTTACTGTAACGGATAATTCTACGGACAATCAAGGCCCGCAGAGTATTGACATGTACGTGTTGCCTGATTGGATGTACATGAAAACGATTACCGGAACGGGTGAAACGTGGGTTAAAATGTCCTTGACTGAGCAGCTCAAGAAACTCTACAATCTGGATATGGTCGGCCAGGAATTTATACCGCTCCAATCGCCGGAGAAGATAGAGTTCGTCGGTTATGAGACGCTGGATGGCTCGGAGAGCTACGTTTTAAGAGTGTCCCCCAATATGCAAAATATGAAAACATGGGTGGAACAGCAACAGATGACGTCGGGGGCGGTAAACTGGGACCAGATACCGAACCTGGAGGACATCTTTAAGGAACTCTCCTACACCGCCTGGATAGATAAAGACACCAAACTGATTAAAAAAATGAGTATGACGATGCTCATGGAATTCAGCGCCGCGCAGGTCGGGGTCAGTGAATCCCAGATTAAAAAAATGAACATGGATGCGGATGTGGCCATGACCGTGAATAATTACAACGAACCGGTATCCATCGTTTTGCCTGAAGCAGCCCAGAACGCGATGGAAATATCGCCGGGGTCGTAGTGGTTCCAAAGAAGAAAAAAGCCATAAAAGGAAGGGGACGATAAATGGTAGCGCAACTTATCAAAGGCGCGGAGGTGGCCGCGCAGATACGTGAAGAACTGAAAAAAGAAATCGCGGACCTCAAGGCGAAGCACAATCTCGTGCCCGGTCTGGTCACGGTGCTCGTCGGGGCGGACCCGGCCTCCCAGGTCTATGTCGGCCAGAAGGAAAAGACTTCCCAAGAGCTGGGCATCTATTCCGAGCGGTACGACCTCCCGGAAAAGACCACCCAGAAAGAGCTCATCACGCTGGTGCAAAAGCTCAATAAAAATCCCAAGATTCACGGCATCCTGGTACAGTTGCCGCTGCCCAAGCACCTCAACGAAGAGGAAGTGCTTTACACTATCGACCCCAAGAAAGATGTCGATGGCTTCCACCCGGTCAATGTGGGTAAGCTGATGATCGGCAATCCGGACTATATGCCCTGTACGCCCGCCGGCATCCAGCAGCTATTGATACGTTCCGGCACGCAAATTGAAGGCGCCGAGGTGGTGGTGGTCGGCCGCAGCAATATCGTGGGCAAGCCCATCGCCAATATCCTGTTGCAAAAAGCGCCGGGCGCCAACGCCACCGTCACCGTCTGCCACACCAGGACGCGCGATATGGCTTTCCATACCCGCCGGGCGGATATCCTCATCGTGGCGGCGGGCAAAGCCAAGGCCGTCACCGGGGACATGGTCAAGGAAGGCGTTACGGTCATCGACGTCGGTGTGAACGAAATCGGCAAGACCGCCGATGGCAGAAGGATACTCGTCGGCGATGTCGATTTCGAATCGGTGAGCAAAAAAGCTCGGGCTATCACGCCCGTACCGGGAGGCGTCGGCCCCATGACCATCACCATGCTCATGTTGAACACGGTCAAAGCCGCCAAAGTGGCGGCCGGCCTTAAATAGAGAGGAAACCAATGGAGGAAAAAACGGTAAAAAAAGAGCCCCCGGACGGGGCAAAGTGGACATCCTCGCGGAGACCTACGAGACCGGCGAACCTAGGGGAGAAGATGCCGGCCGCTGGCGTCAGAAGCTGGAAAATCGGGATGAAAAACTCAAGTACCTGAAATCCGGCGAGCGCTACTGGTACAGCGCCGACTGGTTCGGCAGCGAAAAGAGGAAGAACCCCGCCTGAAAAAGGAGGCGCGATGGCGTTGGAGATTCCTAAGACCGCCTACAGTGGTAAAATAAAAGAAGTAACGCTCGGCAGGGGCGATAAAGCCATTACCGTCGGTGGGGAAACGGCGTATCCGTTTTACCTTTTCGAAGGGCAAATGCCCCACCTGCCCCGTATTGCCATGGAGGTCTACGATATGCCCCCCGAGGACTGGCCGGAAGCCGCCCTCGAGCCCTTTGCAGGCGTTACTAACGACCCTGTCGCCTGGGCGCAGAAATGCATTAAAGACTACGGGGCGGAGATGATTTGTTTACAGCTATCGAGCACCGACCCCAATGGCCAGAACCGCCCCGCCGCTGAAGCCGCCGGGACGGCGAAAAAGGTGGCGGACGCCATTGATGTGCCGTTAATCGTCTGGGGCACCGCCAACCACGATAAAGACACCGAAGTCCTCAGAGCCGTCGCCGAACTCTGCCAGGACAAGAGCCTCATCCTGGGGCCGGTAGAAGAAGCCGACCATAAAAAAATCGGGGCGGCGGCCATCGGCTACAAACATACAGTCGTGGCGTCAACTCCCATCGATATTAATTTAGCCAAGCAGCTCAATATTTTGCTGGGCAACCTCGGGGTGCCGGACAGTCAACTGGTCATGGACCCCACCGTTAGCAGCATCGGCTACGGCGTTGAGTACTGTTTTTCAGTGATGGAAAGGATGCGCATGGCCGCGCTCACCCAGCAGGACGCCAAGCTCCAGTTCCCCATCATTTGCAACCTGGCTAAAGAGGTCTGGAAGACCAAGGAAGCCAGGACCGGAGACGACCCCAAGATGGGCAACGCGAAAAAGCGGGGCATCCTGCTTGAAGCGATGTCCGCCATGATACTGCTTTTAACCGGGGCGGATGTGCTCATCATGAGACACCCCGAAGCGATAAAGCTGGTTAAAGATATGATTACGGATTTGTCCGTAGGATAAGAGGTAACAGAAGATGGCAGAAGAAAAACCTAAAAGCATTGACCCCGCGTCCCTGGACATGATCGCCAAAGCCGCCGAAGAAGGGATAAGCACGGTCTTCGACCGTGCGGAAAGGCTAAAGCCCTGCCCCATCGGGGCGGACGGGAGCTGTTGTAAGAACTGCGCTATGGGGCCCTGCCGCGTGCCGCCGCCAAGGGGCAAAGAAGAAACACCTGCCGAGAAGAAAGCGAGGGTGGGGGTGTGCGGCGCCACCGCCGAGACTATCTCGGCCCGCAACTTTTGCCGCATGATTGCCGCTGGCTCGGCGGCGCACAGCGACCACGGCCGCCGCGTCGTCGAGGCTTTCAAGCTCATGGCGGAGGGCAAGAGCAAAGACTTCGAAATCAAGGACGAACAAAAATTACTAAAACTCGCCCTGGACCTGGGCGTGGATATCGGGACGCGGAGCAACCGGGAGATCGCCCTGGACATCGCCAGGAAATGCGAAGGCGAGTTCGGCAAGCAGGAAGGCGAAATTATTTTCATCAAGAACGCCCCGCTGAAACGCCAGGAAATCTGGCGTAACCTGGGTGTCGTTCCCAGAGGCGTCGACCGGGAGGTGGTCGAGCTCATGCACCGCACCCACATGGGGGTCGACCAGGACTACAGGAACCTGATGCTCCAGGGCGCCCGGGCGGCGCTGGCCGACGGGTGGGGCGGCAGCATGATCGCCACCGAGGTACAGGACTGCATGTTCGGGACGCCCTCGCCGGTACTCAGCGAAATTAACTTAGGTGTGCTGAAAGAGGACATGGTCAATGTGGTCATTCACGGCCACGAGCCGGCCCTCGCCGAGATGCTCGCGGTGGTAGCTCAGGAAAAAGAAATCACGGAATACGCCAGGTCCAAAGGCGCTAAAGGCGTCAACCTGGCCGGCATGTGCTGCACCGCCAATGAGATTCTCATGCGCCACGGCGTGCCCATCGCCGGCAACTACCTGCAGCAGGAGCTGGCCATCATTACCGGCGCCCTCGAAGCGATGGTGGTGGACGTCCAGTGCATCATGCAGGGCATTAAAGAGGTTGCCAGCTGCTTCCACACCAAGATTATCACCACCGACGACCGCGCCAAGATGACCGGCGCCGAATACATGCACTTCGACGAGTACAATCCCAAAGTTTCGGCACGGGCTATCATTAAAGCGGCCATCGATAATTTCCCCAACCGCAGGGGCAACGTGAGGATTCCCCAGATAAAGCAGTCGCTTATCGCCGGCTTTTCCCACGAGACCATCAACTACCTGCTCGGCGGGCTGTTCCGGGCTTCATATCGACCGCTCAACGATAACATCATCAACGGGCGCATCCGGGGCTTGGCGGGGGTGGTCGGGTGCAACAATGCCCGCGTGACACATGACAGTGGGCATATCACGATGATAAAAGAACTCCTGAAGAACGACGTGCTGGTGCTCTCCACCGGCTGCGGCGCCATGGCGGCAGCCAAAGCCGGACTGATGATACCGGAAGCCGCCAAGAAATATTGCGGCGCCGGACTCGCCGAGGTCTGCGAGACCGTAGGTATTCCTCCGGTGCTGCATATGGGTTCGTGCGTGGATAATAGCCGCATATTGATAGCCGCCACGGCGGTGGTCAAGGACGGCGGCCTGGGCGACGATATCAGCGATTTACCCGCCGCCGGAGCCGCCCCGGAGTGGATGAGCGAAAAAGCCATCTCCATCGGGCAATACTTCGTCGCTTCCGGGGTCTATACGGTTTTCGGGACCACCTGGCCGACCTCGGGGAGCCGAGAATTTTCCAACCACCTGTTTAACGACATGGAGACGATGTACGGCGGCAAGTGGGCTTTCGAACCCGACCCCATTAAAGCCGCCCACTTAATGATTGCCCATATCGACGAAAAACGTAAAGCCCTGGGCATCGATAAAGCCAGGGAAAGAGTCCTTTACGACATGGCGATGAGAAGAGACCTTGAAGGCTAACGTGGACTGGAGAGGTGAACAATAAATGTCTAAGATAATCGCGTCGGCAGCCATTAATGGCGCCCATAAAATCGTCGCAAGCGCGGAACAAAAGTGGCTCGAGGCGATGGAGCGGTGGGGGGCCAACGAACCAGTGGGCTTCCCCAACACCGCCTACTATCTGCCCATTATCTACGGTATCTCCGGCATGAAGGTGTCCAAACTCGGTGACATGGAAGCCGTCCTGAAGAAATGCCGGGCTTTATTACCGCCTCCCGTTAAAGCCGTGCACCACCTGCCCTACCTGGGGCCGACGCTCGACGCGGGCATGATTACCTTCTGGGCGGAGGAAATCATCGAGGCGATAAGGTATTTAGAAAATCCCAACTTTTACCTTCGCGGGGAGGACGTCACCGAGAGCAACATCTGGCTCGGGGCGGCCGACGACATTATCATGAGGAAGCGTGGCGTGGAGTTCGTCGATGGGACAGCTCCCGGCTTTGCCGCGATACTGGGCGCGGCGCCCACGCCCGAGATAGCCAAAAACATTGCCGAAGAATTACAGAAAAAGAACCTCTACGTCTTCATGGCTGGCGAGCATAAAGGCGAGCGTTTCGCCGAGCAGCTGGTCAAAGCGGGCGTCCAGATTGGCTGGGGCACCCGGCTGGTCTCTTTCGGGCCGGACGTCACGCGCCACGGTCTTCGCCATCGGCTTCGCGACCCGCGCGGCGATATCCTTCGGCGGCATCGAGCCGGGGGACTATCGTAAAATTCTGATTTACAACAAAGACCGCGTCTTCGCCTTCGCCATGACCATGGGCGACGTCACCGACGAGTGGTATGCCAACGGTGCCGGGGCCATCAACTGGGGCTTCCCTATCATCGCCGATACTCCTATACCGCAGATACTGCCCACCGGCATCACCACCTACGAGCACGTCGTCTCCAACGTGCCGCACAGCGAAATCGTTAATAAAGCGGTCGAGGTGAGGGGACTTAAGGTAACCGTGGCCGAGATACCGATACCGGTCGCTTTCGGGCCGGCCTTCGAGGGCGAAAGGGTCCGCGGCGACGATATTTATCTGGAAGCCGGCGGCGGCCGCACGCACATGGTGGAATGGGTCACCAGCAAGCGCATGGAGGAGGTCGAGGACGGCAAGGTGGAAGTCATCGGGCCCGACCTCGATGATATCAAAGTCGGTTCCCGGTTGCCCCTGGCCATCGCCGTCGAGGTCGCCGGCCGCGAAATGCAGGACGACTATGAGCCCATCCTGGAGCGGCAAATCCATCACCTCATCAACTACGCCCAGGGGCTGATGCATATCGGGCAAAGAGACATCGCCTGGCTGCGCATCAGCAAGCAGGCTGTCGAAAAAGGCTTTAGATTAAAGCACATCGGCGTGATACTGCATGCCAAGCTCCACCAGGACTTCGGCCGGATTTTCGATAAGCTGCAGGTCAAGATTTATACGAAAGAAGAAGACGTCACCAGAATTATTGAAAAAGCGCGCGCCGTCTATAAAATCAGGGACGCGCGTATCGAAGGCATGACCGATGAGTCCGTGGACATCTATTACTCCTGCACATTGTGTCAATCATTCGCGCCCAGCCATGTCTGCGTTATTTCCCCGGAAAGGACGGGACTCTGCGGCTCATACAACTGGATGGACTGCAAGGCCGCCTTTGAAATCAACCCCACCGGACCCAACCAGCCGGTCGTTAAAGGCGAGGTGATTAATCAGAAACTCGGGCAATGGAAGGGCGTCAACGAGTTCTTGGTCAAAGCCTCGCGCGGCAAGATCGACCATTATAACTTTTATAGCATCGTTAATGACCCGCCGACCACCTGCGGGTGCTGCGAGGCCATCGCGGCCGTCCTGCCGCTGTGCAACGGGGTGATGACGGTCAACCGCGATTATACCGGCGAGACGCCCTGCGGCATGAAGTTCACCACGCTGGCGGGGACCATCGGCGGGGGCTTGAGCACCCCGGGCTTTGTGGGGCACGGCAAATATAACACTACCCAGCGTAAATTCCTCTCCGCCGAGGGCGGGATATTAAGAATGGTCTGGATACCCAAAAGCCTCAAGGAGGAAATCGGCGAGCGTATCAAGGCCAGGGGTAAAGAGCTCGGCGTGCCCGATTTACTTGATAAAATCGCCGACGAAACCATCGGCGTTACCGAGGAAACGATTCTCCCCTTTCTTCAGGAGAAAGGCCATCCGGCTCTGGGATTGGACCCGATATTAGGCTAATATGGGAGAGTTCTGAGAGGGGCGAAGCCCCTCTCGTAAATCCCCTCCCTCTCCCCTTGCCAAGGGGAGAGGGACATAAGGGTGAGGGGTTATAAAATAAAATCTCCGCAAAAGGAGAAACTGACATGGCTTTGACCGGAATAGAGATATTCAAACTCCTGCCCAAGACCAACTGCGGCCAGTGCGGCGTGCCCACCTGCCTGGCTTTCGCCATGAGCCTGGCGGCCGGCAAAGCCGACCTTTCCAAGTGCCCCCAGATCTCCGAGGAAGCTAAGGCTAAACTGTCCGAGGCGGCGGCGCCGCCCATCCTACCGGTAACCATTGGTGTAGGTGAAAAAGCCCTGAAAATCGGCGGGGAGACGGTCATGTTCCGCCACGAAAAGCGCTTCGAGAACCCGCCGGGGATAGCTATCCTTATCTCCGATAAGATGAGTGACGCGGAAGTGGACGCTCGACTCAAAAAGGTCAAGGACCTCACCTACGAAAGGGTGGGTTTGACGTTAAGCGCCAGCCTGGTCGCCCTAAAAGCCGAGAGCGGTGACGCCGCCAAATTCGCGGCGCTGGCAGGGAAAGCTAAAGCTAATAGCGATGCCAATATAATTTTAATGAGCGAGAAAACAGATGTTTTAACCGCCGGACTTAAAGCCTGCGCCGATAAAAAACCGCTGCTTTACGCCGCCACTAAAGATAACGTCGACGCTGTGGCGACGCTGGCTAAAGAGAACGGCTGCCCGGTGGCGGTCAAAGCCGCCGGACTTGATGAGCTGGCCACACTGACGCAAAAACTAATCACCGCCGGTATTAAAAATATCGTTATCGACTCGGGCTCCAGAAGCGTGGCAACGGCTTTCCAGGACCAGGTCGTTATCCGCAGCGCCGCCCTCAATAAAAAATTCCGCCCGCTCGGCTACCCCACCATCGTTTTTCCCGGTGAAATGACGGACAATCCCATGAAAGAGGCGATGCTCGCTGTGATGTTCGTGGCCAAGTACGGCGGCATCATCGTCCTTTCGGATTTCCATGGGGAAAGCCTCTTTCCACTGCTCGTGGCGCGCCTTAATATCTATACCGACCCGCAGCGGCCGCTCGCTACCAAGCAGGGCATCTACGAAATCAATAGTCCCAACGAGAACTCGCCGCTGATGGTCACCTCCAACTTCTCACTGACCTACTTCATTGTCTCCGGCGAGATAGAGAACAGCAAAGTGCCCGGCTGGCTTTACGTCAAAGACACCGAGGGGCTTTCGGTCATGACATCCTGGGCGGCGGGGAAATTCTCGGCGGATATCATCGGGCCGGCAATTTTAAAGAGCGGCATCACCGATAAAATCAAGCACCGCAAGCTTATCATCCCCGGGTACGTGGCGGCGGAGAGCGGCGGTCTGGAAGAAGAAATGCCCGGCTGGGAAATTATCGTCGGCCCCAGGGACGCGGCCAACCTCCCAGCCTTCCTCAAGACCTGGAAACCTTAAGGAGTCAGGATGATTCTCATCGGGGAAAACCTTAACGTCATTTCCCAGACCCTCGGGCCGGCTCTAAAAGACAGGAATGCCGCGCCGGTACAGGCAATGGCCAGGGCGGAGACCGAAGCCGGCATCGACCTTATCGACCTTAATATCGGCCCGGCCCGCAAGGGCGGCGATGAGCTCATGGCGTGGGTGGTCAATACGGTGCAGTCGGTCACTGACAAAATGCTTTCGTTGGACACCACCAACCAGGACGCCATGGAAGCCGGACTTAAAGCGCGTCATGGCAGGGTGCTGATGAATTCGGTATCGCTCCAGTCGAGCCGCATCGACCGGGGGCTGGAAATGGCGAATAAATATAACGCCGACCTCATCGGGCTGCTGTGGAGCAACGAAGGCATGCCCCGCGACGCCAACGAAAGGGCGATGCACACGGTCAACTTCGTCTATAAAGCCAACGCGGCGGGCATCCCCAACGAAAGGATCTGGATCGACCCCATCGCCAGCCCGGTAGCGGTGGAAATCAACCAGGTCAAAGCCTGCGTGGAGTTCATGGCGATGCTGGGGGAAATCGCCCCCGGGTGCAAGTCCACGGTGGGGCTTTCCAACGTCTCCAACGGCGCCCCCGCCGAACTCCGGCACTGGCTCAACCGCACCTACATGATTATGCTGGCGCGTTACAGGCTTTATTCCGCGATAGTGGACGCCTTCGATAAAGACCTGATGGCAATAGCCCGAGGACAGCGACCCGACATTCTAAATCTGGTGCATCGAGTAATGGACGGCGACAAGCCGGATACAGCCTCGCTGCCTAAAGAGATGGCCAATTACGTTAAAACCACCAGAGTGCTCATGGGAGAATCGCTTTACTCGCACTCATGGCTGGAAGTGTAAATTAAACCATTCTTCTGCACCAACGATAAAAAATTACCTCACCCTCTTTATCCCCGTCAAATGACATCGAAGCGAAAATAAAGTAAAATAAATGTAAAATGACCGCCAAACGCATCGTCGTGCCGGAGCCCGGCGTCAGGGAACTCGCCCACCAGCTGGCTTATAAAATCGCCCGGGAGCGGCTGGCGGAAATAAAAGACATAGCGCTCCAGTGCCATAAAAGCGGCGCCCGCTACATCCAGAATGAAAATACGATCAATATAGACTATTTGAATCGCGCTTACCGCATAAGTCTGCCTGAAGGCGAAATATCCCTCGTCGATAGCTCCGAAGTCGTCCCGGTGCGGGATAAAATCCTGATATTACATTACTTCACCCGCGCCAGGGGCACGCCCCTTTCCGGCAGGCTCATCACCTATAAAGAGCTTCAGGAAGGCATCAACTACTATCCTACCTTCTTCAAAAGGGCAATCGAGCCGATTATCAGTAATTTTAAAGACCGGCCGGAAAAATTGCCGGAGACAGCGAAAATAATAGGCGGACGCAAATCCGATTACGGTGATATCGCCGTCACCGTTGACGCTTTCCCCTGCGTGCCTCTCACCATCGTCCTGTGGCGCGGCGATAAAGAATTCCCCCCGGACGGCAACATCATGTTCGATAGCACGGTCGGGGACTACCTCCCCACCGAGGACATTACCATACTCTGCGAGATTATAGCCTGGAAGCTCGTGAGACTTGCCCGCCAGAGTCTTGACGCCGGCGGGATGCTGAAGACCGGAGGTGATACCCCTGGCTAAAGACACCTTAACCAAGACAGATATCCGGGAGAAACTGAAAAAGATATTAGCTAACTACAGGGGCGAGCGGGAAGACCTTATACCGATTTTACAGAACACTCAGGAGGCGTTCCGGTACCTGCCGGAGGCCGCCATGAGAGAAATCGCCCGGTTCTTAAATACCACGGAAAATACCGTCTACGGCGTCGCCACCTTTTATGCCCAGTTCAAGCTCAAACCCCTCGGAGAAAAGCTAATTAGGGTCTGCCGCGGCACCGCCTGCCACGTGCGCGGGTCGGTGAAGGTGCTGGCCGAAATGGAAAAGCGACTGGGCATCAAGGCCGGCGAGACCACCCCCGATATGAAATACACCCTGGAGACGGTAGCCTGCATCGGCGCCTGCGCCCTGGCGCCCACGATGACGATAGACGGCGAGACTTACGGCAAGATGACGACCAAGAAGGTCGCGGAGGTTTTAGGTGACAGCAAAAAACCCAGCTAACGGCAACCAGCGCACGATATTCGTCTGCCAGAGTACCGGCTGCGCTTCGAGCAAATCCATCGAAATTACCGAAGCCCTGCAAAAAACCATCGCGGAGCTCGGATTGAAAGGCGTAAACGTCGATTTCACCGGCTGTCATGGCTTCTGCGAGCAGGGGCCGGTAGCCGTCGTCGAGCCGGAAGGCGTTTTCTATACCCACGTCGCCGTCGCTGATGTACCAGAAATTGTCACATCGCATCTCCGCGATGGCAAGCCCGTCGAGCGCCTTTTCTATAAAGACCCGGTCAGCGGGCAGGCTAATCCCTACCATAAAGACATCAAGTTTTACAGCATGCAGCAGCGCATCATCCTGCGTAATATCGGGCGCATCAATCCGGAAAGAATCGGGGACTATATCGCCGTCGGCGGCTTTAAATCTCTGGAAAAAGTTTTAAAAGAGATGACGCCGGAGCAGGTCATCGACGTTATCAAGAGGTCGGGGCTGAGGGGAAGAGGCGGCGCCGGCTTTTCCACGGGCCAGAAATGGGAGTTCTGCCATAGCTCCAAAGCCGACCAGAAGTACATGATATGCAACGCTGACGAAGGCGACCCCGGGGCTTTCATGGACCGCAGCACGATGGAGGGCGACCCGAATACCGTCATCGAGGGGATGACCATCGCCGCCTATGCCATCGGGGCCACCGAGGGCTACGTCTATATCCGGGCGGAATACCCGCTGGCGGTAAAACGCGTCCGCCTGGCGTTAAAGCAGTGCGAGGAAAAAGGCTTCCTCGGCGATAATCTGTTCGGCACCAGTTTCAGCTTCCACGTCCACGTTAAGGAAGGGGCGGGCGCTTTCGTCTGCGGGGAAGAGACGGCGCTGATGGAATCCATCATGGGCAAACGGGGTTTCCCCCGCTCCCGTCCTCCCTACCCGGCCGTATCGGGATTATGGGGCAAACCGAGCAATATCAATAACGTTAAAACCCTGGCGTCGGTGCCGGTCATTATCGAACGTGGGGCGGAGTGGTATGCGGGCACCGGCACGGAAAAAAGCAAAGGCACCTGCGTCTTTGCCCTGACCGGGAAAATCGCCAACAGCGGGCTCATCGAAGTGCCCATGGGCATTAAATTGCGCAAAATCATCTACGAAATCGGCGGGGGGATAGCGGGCGGCAAGAAATTCAAAGCCGTCCAGACGGGTGGGCCCTCCGGCGGCTGCCTGCCGGAAGCCTCTTTAGACAAATCGGTCGACTACGAGTCTTTAGCCGAGGCCGGCTCGATGATGGGGTCGGGCGGCATGGTCGTCATGGACGAGGACACCTGCATGGTGGACGTCGCCCGCTATTTCCTCTCGTTTACTCAGGCGGAGTCGTGCGGTAAGTGCGTGCCGTGTCGCGTTGGCACGAAGCAGATGCTAGACGTGCTGGAAAGAATCTGCGCCGGCGGCGGTCGGCCGGAAGACACGGCTTTCCTTCAGAAGCTCAGCATGCAGATTAAAATCGGCTCCCTCTGCGCGCTGGGGCAGACCGCCCCAAATCCCGTCCTCACCACGCTGCACTATTTCAAAGACGAATATGACGCCCATATCCTGGAGAAGCGCTGCCCGGCCATGGTCTGCCAGGCTTTAGTACGCTATTACATCCTGCCGGACAAGTGCATGGCTTGCGGCATCTGTTTACGCGCCTGCCCGGCGGAAGCCATTAAAGGAGAAAAGCGCATGGTGCACGTCATCGACCAGGATAAGTGCGTCAAGTGCGGCACCTGCCAGGAAGTCTGCCCGGAGCGGTTCAGCGCCATAACCAAAGTGTCCGGGAAAGAGCTGGACGTGCCGAAAGAGCCGACACCGGTGAGGGAAAGACCGAAGGCGACGGCTTAGAATATCCCGTGAGGTTGATATGAGCCAAGAAAATTTAATCGCCGCTTGCGGACTCTATTGCGGAGCCTGCGAAATGTACCGCGCGGTTCATGATAACAATAAAGCAAAACAGCAGGCGTTAATACAGGCGTTTAACGCCAGAGGCGGCAAGTTTACTTTAGCCGACCTTGAATGCGATGGCTGTCTGGGAGGGGGACGGCTATCGCCGTGGTGCCGGCAATGTAACATCAAATTATGTACAAAGCACCAGCCGGGGGAAACTATATGTTCTTCTGATTGCTACGATTTTCCGTGCTCGGCTCTTACCGAGTTTGCGAAATCTATGCCCCATCACGCCGAGGTTCTAGATAATCTCCGCCGTCTTGAAAAGGTCGGTATTAAGAAACATGCTGAGCAGGAAGAAAAACGCTGGCTCTGTCCTCAATGCAAAACGCCGATGTCCTGGTATTACAGGAAATGCCCTAAGTGCGGAGCGGAACGTTCTAAAAAACTGTATAAAGTCCCGGATAATATGTTTTAGTCCCTATCCCTCCTCCTGCAATAACCTCTGCGCACTAATCCCCGCTATCGCCCCGTCCCTTACGGCAGTGACTACCTGCCGTGGCGAGCCGCTGCGGATGTCCCCGGCGGCTAAAACGTAAGCCACTTCCGATTCCATTCTCCCGTTAACGATTACCTGTCCGCTCTCATCCAGCGGCACCATACCCTCAAGATAACCGGTGTTCGGCTCGGTACCGATGTGCACCAGGACGCCGTCCACTTTTAAAATCTCCTTTTTATTACCGTAGACCATCTCGATAGCTTCCACCTCGTCTTTGCCCTTTATCGCTTCGACTTTGTAGCCGCAGCGGACCTCCACGTTGGGTAAAGCGGTAAGCCTGTCGCGTAAGACGGCGGTCGCGCTCAGGGCCGGCATCGCCTCGATGAGGACTACTTTGAAGGCGATTTTCGCCATATAGAGGGCTTCCGTAACGCCGGCGTCGCCGCCGCCGCAGACCGCCACCGATTTACCGGCATAATGGCCGCCGTCGCACAAGGCGCACTCGAAGACGCCCTTCCCGGCCAGCTCCGCCTCGCCGCGGACGCCCAACTTTTTATTCTTCGAGCCCCCCGCCACGATAATAACGCCGGTGGTAAATCCCTGCCCGCCGGAGCAGGCTACGTAGCGCGTGCCGGAAAAAAGCTCGATGCCGGTGACCTCGGTGTTTTCTACCTGGAGGCCGTATTTCATAGCCTGTGCCACCATCGGCGCCGCCAGCTGCGCGCCGGCAATGCCGTCGGTAAAGCCGGGGTAGTTCTCAATCAACGCGATGTTTCTGATATAACCGCCGGCGGTATCTTTATCGATTAGCAGTGTCCGGCGTTTGGCGCGGCCTAAATAAAGCCCGGCCGTTAGCCCCGCCGGTCCCCCGCCGATAATGACGCAATCCCAATCGAACATGATAACAGGATAACAGACAGGTAAATACCGGTCAATTTCTTGACAATAATTACACTCTTGACGATAATTGGCTGTAAACAATTTTCTGCGAGGAGAAAACCATGAAAGTACAGAACTACCGGCAGGTCAATGCACTCAAAGCGGCGCCGGGGGTGACCATGCGCGTGGTGGCCGGCCCGGCGGAAAAAGCCCCGACCTTCGTCATGCGCGTCTTTGAGATTCAGTCCGGCTCGTCAACGCCGTTGCACTCCCACCCCTGGGAGCACGAGGTCTTCGTACTCGCGGGTAAGGGCATATTGAGGAGCGAGGGCCGGGAAACGCCGCTCATGGAGGGCGACGTTATCGTCGTCTTGCCCAACGAACAGCACAGCTTCCTGGGCATCGGCCGGGATACGTTCCGCCTCATCTGCGTGGTGCCGCTGGTAAACGGTAAAATGCCGGGTTCGCCGGCCACGGATTAAACGATAATAGGAGAAGCTCATGACCATAAGCGGCGGTGAACTGCTGCTGGACCTTTTCCAGGCTTGCGGCATTGAATACATTTTCTGCTCGCCCGGCACGGAATGGACTCCCGTCTGGGAGGGCCTCCTGAAACGCCGCGAACGCGGCGATGCTTCCCTGAAATACATCAACTGCCGCGATGAAGCTCTAGCAATAAGCATGGCCCAGGGCTACGTGGAGGTCAGCGGCGTTCTTCCCGCCGTTCTGCTGCATGCGGGGGTCGGCCCGCTGCATGGAGCTATGGCCATGCGCAACGCCCTGTCCGCCCGCGTCCCGATGATTATCTTTGGCGGGGAGACCTGCGAGCACTGCGGCGACGACGAGGTCCTCGCCCAGGGTTTCCACTGGCTCGGCCTCCTCTCTGATATCGGCGGTCCGGCGGCCCAGGTCAAGAGTTATGTCAAATGGAGTAACGAAGTCCAATCCCGGGACGGACTGGCGGACTCTGTCTATCGCGGCTGCCAGATAGCCCGGTCGGCCCCGGCGGGTCCGGTTTTCGTCTCCGTCCCTTCAGAGCTATTATTGAGGTCAGGGGCTGAGTCCACCCAGCCCTGTCCCGTTGCGACTCAGGTCGAGCCGTGCCTTGCCGACCTCCAGGCAGTGGCTGTCCAGCTCGTACATGCCCGCCAGCCGGTCATCATTGCTGAAAACGCCGGGAGAGACCCCGCCGCCGTTAAAAACCTGGTGGCGCTGGCGGAAGCTCTCAGTATCCCGGTCTTCGAATCCTCCCTGCCCTATGCCTCCAGCTTTCCGAAAAAGAACCCGCTCTATATGGGAGTCAACGTCGCCGAGGCGCTGCGGGAGGCGGACGTCGTCTTCGTCGTTGATTCGGTGACGCCCTGGTACCCGCCGGCCGCCGGCCCACCGGAAAGCGCCAAAGTAATTGTCCTGGACGAGGCGCCGCTGCACGAAAGGCTGCCTTTCTGGGGATATCGGGTGGATACGGTCATCACCGCGGCCACCACGCCGGCGCTGGAGGCCCTGGTCGACCTCGTGCGCGGGGAAACCAGGGGAGAAACGCCGGATTATCGGAAGCGCCGGCAATACTGGCGGGGCAAGCACGATGAAATGGTGGCGCGGCTCGAGCAGGAGGCGCTGGCCGGGCTGAACAAGAAGCCCATTGCCGCCCGGTGGTTCCTGCGCGCTTTGGAAAAATCGCTGCCGCCGGAGTCTATCCTCGTCGACGAGACGGTCATGCACACCCGGGCGGTCCACGCCTATCTGGCGGAGCCCGGCCGCTATATCAAGGCCGCCTACGGGGGACTGGGCGTCGGCATGGGAGAGGCGCTGGGCGTTAAGCTCGCCCGCCCGGACCGGCCGGTCGTCCTGATGATCGGCGACGGCGCCTTTAATTATAATCCGGCTCTGGCAGCCCTGGGACTGGGCCAGGAGTACGGCCTGCCGGTGTTCATCATTATCTTCGATAACGGAGGCTACCAGGCGATGAAGTGGGGCCACCAGCGTCTCTACCCGCAGGGGATAGCGATGACACGTGACGCCTACCTGGGCGTGGACATCACCCCGGCGCCGGACTATATGAAGATCGCCGGGGCCTTCAGGGCTTACGGGGAACGACTGGAAGAACCCGGGAACATCGAGGAGGTAATAAAACGCTGCCTTGACCGGATAGCCCGGGGCAATACCGCGCTGCTGGACGTGGTGCTGGAGAGCGCCCCGCCCTTCACCCCTCCCCCGCCGAGAGGTTAGCTCTAAAAATAAGGCGGAACCATAATCCTCATATTTCAAAATAAGGGGGAACCCAAATGTCCGTTAAAGAGAACAAAGCCGCTATCTATCGGGTTTTTGAGGAAGTGACTAAAGGCAATCTGGACATCGTTGATGAGTTATTTGCCGATAGCTTTATCCGGCGCGCCGCCGACGGGACAGAAACGGGTAAAGATAACTATAAACAGATATGCGGCTTTCTATTAAAAACCTTCCCCGATTTCCGTATTGCCGTCGATGATATCGTCGCCGAAGGCGATAGAGCGGCCTTCCGGTTTACCTGGTCGGGGACGATGCCGGGCGCCGCGGGCAACCGCCTTTCCGTGACCGAGGACTACTTTTGCCGCTTTAAAAACGGAAAAATCATCGAATTTAATAATCTCCTTGACCAGCTCCCCGGTCATCAGGCTCAACTGGAAGCCAATAAAGCGCTGGTCCGCCGCGCCTATAAGCTCTCTACCTTAAAAGATATGGACGCATTTTTTGAGTTTCTTGCTCCCGAATACGTTGAGCACCTCCCCACTGGCGATATATCCCTCAAGCAGCTAAAAAAGGGTATCCCGGAGTTTTTTACTGCCTTCCCCGATATTACCTTTACCATCGAGGACATGGTTGCCGAGGGAGACAAAGTCGCCGTTCTCATGACATCGAGAGGGACACATAAAGGTGAGTTCATGGGCATCCCCCCGACTGGCAATAAGATTGAAATGAGAAACACCTGCATCATCAGAATCGCCAACGGCAAACTAGCGGAATGGTGGGGCACCCTCGATGGTCTGAGGATGATGCAGCAGCTTGGGGCTATACCAAAGTAATAAATATATAAAAGGAGGCACTAAAATGGGAGTCAAAGAGAACAAGGAACTGATCCGCCGCTATCTTGCCCCACCTCCGCCTGATATGATCCGCGCGATGCAACAAGCTAAAGACCCGGTAGCAGCGATGCAGAAAATGTATAGGACGGTCGCTGAACAACTGTTTGCACCGGACTTTATTTTGCATCAGGATGGGGGTAAAGGAGGCAGAGAAGACGTAATACAGTTGAATTTCGCGTTGATAGCCGCCTTTCCGGATTGTTCTTTCGGGTTAGATAAAATGGTTGCCGAAGGAGACACGGTGGTTGTCCTCGGGCGGATGCTCGGCACTCATAAGGGCTCATATCAGGGGATACCGGCCACCGGTAAAAAGGTGGATATGGGCTATATGGTTATGTACCGCATTGCCCGTGGAAAATTTGTGGAGGCATGGGCATATATGGATACGCTCGGCCTGATGCAACAGCTTGGGGCTATTCCCAAGATGTAAACTTTGAGAAACCTCTATTCTTCATTGTAGTAGACTCACCCCTCTCATCCCTGATACACTATTATCATGTACGGCTGGATGGGCAAGATTCTGCATATCGACCTCACTGATTCCAACATTAGTGAGATTCCGACCCGGCTTTACGCGGAGAAATACCTCGGCGGGCGCGGCATTGCCTCCCGGCTTTACTGGGAAAAGATGACCCCCGCGGTAAAAGCCTTCGACCCCGGGAACCGCCTTATCTTTATGACCGGTCCGCTGCTCGCCACCGGCGCGCAGGGCGCTGCCCGGATGTGCGTCGTCGCCAAGTCCCCCATGGCTTACCCGGAAGGCTACTGCTACGGCAGCATGGGCGGTTTTTTCCCCGCTACTTTAAAGAAAGCCGGCTGGGACGGCATCGTCATCGACGGGCGAGCGGATAAACCGGTTTACCTCTTTGTCAATAACGACCAGGTTGAGCTCCGGGACGCTGCCGCGCTCTGGGGCCAGGGCGCCTATAAGGTCGAGGAAATGCTGCAGCAGTCCCACGGCGACGATATCTGTTTTGCCACCACCGGCGTCGCCGGCGAAAACCTCGTCCGCACGGCCACCATTTTCGGCTCGCAGCTGGCCGCCGTCACCGCCGGCTTCGGTTCCGTCATGGCTTCCAAGCAACTCAAGGCTATCGTCGTCCGCGGCACGGGCAGCAACCCCGCCGTCGCCGACCCCGCCCGGCTCAAGGAACTCACCAAATATACCCTGAAGATAAAAAATACCGTCAGCCTGGCGATAACCCCCCGCATCGGCGGCACCGGCCACGGCCACGTCCTGAAGGAGATAGGTAGAAGGCATTGCTACATGTGCGGGCTGGCCTGCTCCAAGCTGATTTATCGCTTCGGTGACGACCCCGCTCTGGAAGGACTGCGCGGCTGCCAGGCAATGGAGTTTTACCTCCCCTGGGTTTACGGCCGCGAAGACGAACCTATCAAGACATTGTTCGACGCCCCCACCCTGACCAACGATTACTCCGTCGATACTTTTGAGCTCCAGCACATGGTGGAGTGGCTCTACCGGTGCTATCAAGCCGGCGCGCTGACCGAATCGGAAACCGGCCTGCCTCTTTCGCAAATCGGCACCCGCGATTTCCTGGAAAAGCTGCTGCACGCCATCGCCCACCGGGAGGGTTTCGGGGACATCCTGGCCGAGGGCATGATGAGGGTGCACGATAAGGTACCGGATAAAGCCAGGGCGCTGTTCCCCTATACTCTCGCCCCCGTCGGCCAGCATGACGCTACGCCGCCCCGCGCCTTCATCGCCGCCGCGCTGCTCTATCCCTTCGAGACCCGCATGCACCCCATCTCCGTGCACGAAATCGGCTACCTGCGCATGGCCTGGACCATGCACCAGGAAGACCCCGAATCATCCTCGGTCACGCCGGAGTCGTTGCTCAAGATCGCCCGACTCTTCTGGGGGAGCGAAGCCGCCGCCGACCAGACGACCTACGCGGGCAAGGCCATGGCCGCCCGGAACATGCAGAACCGGACCTACCTGCGCGACAGCCTGGGATTGTGCGACTTCGTCTGGCCGATCACCTACTCTTCGAGCGCCCCCGACGGCGTCGGCGACCCCGACCTCGAAGGAAATATCTTTACCGCCGTCACAGGCATCCCCGCCAGTGAACTGGATATTTACGCGGAGCGCATTTTCAATATGCAGCGGCTCATCAGGGTGCGGGAGGGGCATCGCGTACCACAGGACGACTATCCGCCTGATTTCAACTTTACCGAGCCGCTCACGTCTAACGTCCACGGCGGCAGGCTGATTGCGCCCGGCCCCGGCGCCCGGCCCGTGGACGTGACCGGAAACGTCCTCGACCGCGATAAATTCAAGGCCATGCTCCGGGAATACTACCGACTGCGCGGCTGGGATGAAAAGACGGGCCTCCCCACGCCAAAGACCCTGGCGGCACTGGGGATGGAGGATGTTGTCATTAAATAAAATTCTCAGAAGTGTTATACTGTGCAAGGATTTCAACAAAAGACAACAGAGGAGGACTAAATGGAATTAACAGCGACTATTCAGAAGAGGTGTACGATAAGAAGGTGGAAGCCGGACCCCGTGGAAAAAGCCAAGATTGAAAAGGTGCTGGAGGCGGGCCGGCGGGCGCCGTCCTGGGGGAACACCCAGCCGTGGCGCTTTATCGTGGTCCAGGACAAGGCGGAAATCGAGAAAATCAGTAAGGCTTCCGGCGGGCAGCCGCAGGTCGGCACCGCTCCGGTTATCATTGTTTGCTGCGCGACCGCTGATGATTTCACCAAGAAGGGGCACGGCGATGCCTTGAAGAGCCTGATACCGGTGGGTGCCATGACCCCCGAGCTGGTGGATATAGTTTTACAGAGCGATGTCTTCGCCCCGTACCTTCGCGGCGATGCCATCATGGCGATCCGGGCCGGCGAACAGCTCATGATTGCCATCGCCTTCATGATGCTGGCGGCGGTCGACCAGGGGCTGGGCACCTGCTGTGCGGGGGCGATCACCCCCAAAGAAGTCCATCAAGCCATGAACCTGCCGGATAACATTTTTGTGCACACTATCCTTGCCCTGGGCTATCCCGGTGAGGACCCCAAGCCCCGGCCCAGAAAAGACGTCAGTAAAATCATTTTCTGGGGAAAATACAAACAGTAATTAGTGTTCCGGAAGCGTAAGAAAAGGTTATACCCCACCCCCTAATTCCCTCTCCAGCCAGAGATATCAGGAAGAAACCCCGGATATAGCTGACTGGAGAGGGGAAGTATTTTTAAGAGGGGCTGGCGCCCCTCTCCGCAACCTACTCTCCTATAAAACGCAGGCTCTTTAAAACGAGCTAATCTCGGAAAAATCCGGGGCGTCTAAGAGGGGTGCAGACCCCTCTTTTATTTTTCCCCCTCTCAAACAAGAGAAATAACGATGACAACGAACGTAACTGTTTGAGAGGGGGCAAGGGGGTAAGTACCGAGAATCAACCCTGGGCAGGGCGTTAAAGCTCTATTTCCTTCAAGTCTCCGGCCGGTATCAGCCTGGCTTCGGTCAGGCCTTGTATTTCATCGAATGTCCAGCCCGGGGCCGTCTCCTTGAGAACCAGGCCCTTTTCCGTCACTTCGATGACGGCCAGGTCGGTCACGATAAGGCTGACGCACCGCCGGGCGGTGAGAGGGAAGGTGCAGTTCTTCACGATGCGCGGCCCGCCTTCTCTGGTGGTATGCAGCATGGTGACGATAACCCTGCCCGCCCCCGCCGCGAGGTCCATGCCCCCTCCCATCCCGGTGGCCGGCCGGCCCGGCCGTCCCCAGTTGGCGAGGTCGCCCTTTTCGGATACCTGGTAAGCCCCCAGGACGACGACGTCCACGTGGCCGCCGCGTATCATGTCGAAAGCTGCCGCGCTATCGAAAAAGCACATGCCGGGCAAGGATGTTACGGGCTGGTCGGAGGCGTTAATCATCTCGTAGTCTTTTTCGGCGTCGGAGGCCAGGCCTCCGTAGCCCAGCACGCCGTTCTCGCTCTGGAAAAAGACCGTCCGTCCCTCGGGAATAAAATTGGAGCATAAACCCGGCATGCCGTAGCCCAGGTTGACTACCGCGCCGTCGGCGAACTCGCGGGCCGCCCGCAGGGCGATGGTCGCCTCATCCAGCCTGCTCTTCATTTGGGCACCTCCACGATACGTCTCACGTAAACATGGGGGGTCACGATAACCTCCGGGTCCAGCTCCCCGACCGGCACTAATTTATCGACTTCTGCTATGGTGACTTTGGCCGCCATCGCCATCACCGGGTTAAAGCACCGGGCCGTTTTGCGGTAAACCAGGTTGCCCAGGGTATCCGCTTTATGGGCTTTCATCAGGGCAAAATCGGCTTTGAGAGGCAGTTCCAGGAGGTATTCTTTGCCGCCGATGACCTTTTTCTCCTTGCCTTTCTCGACGACCGTCCCGATGCCCACCGGCGTATAGAAACCTCCCAGCCCTCCCGCCCCGCAGCGTATCCTTTCGGCCAGCGTGCCCTGCGGCACGACCTCCACCTCGACTTTGCCTTCGCGGTATAATTTCTCGAAGGGGGAATCGGGCGGCATGCCGCCCAGGGCCGGCACCGAGGCGATTAATTTCTTCACCTGGCCCCGTTCGAACACGGTCCCCAGGTCGTAGTAGCCCTCCGGTTTAATGCGCTTGGTCAGCTCAAAGCCTACCCCACCCATGTTGGCGATGACGGTCAGGTTTTTCGCCCCCTGGCGGGCGAGGGCGACGATGAGATTCACCGGCAGTCCGCTGAAAGAGCCGAAGCCGCCGACCATTATGGTGGCCCCGTCGAAGATATCGGCTACCGCCTCATCGCAGCTTGGGAAAACTTTATTGACGGGCATTTATTCCTTTGAACAATATAACGTTTTTCGTCGTGATGTCAAACGGCGCAGCCTTGACTTATGTCATCTATAATTATACACTAAAGCATTATTTAAACGGAGGATTTTCCCTTTGAAATGCCCGCACTGCCAGGCGGAAAACGCGGACACCGCCAAATTCTGTACCGACTGCGGACAGACACTCCTGACGGACCTGGTCTGTCTCCATTGCGGGCACGTCAATAAGTCCACCGCCAGGTTTTGCGAGGAATGCGGCCGGTCTTTAACGGGAGCGCCGACTTCTCAACCCACTCGCCCCACCCCATCAGCGACCCCTCAGCCGACCTCTTTTGCCGGGGGCCGCTACCACGTCAAGAAGTTTTTGGGAGAAGGCGGCAAGAAAAAGGTCTACCTCGCCCACGATACCGTGTTGGACCGGGACGTCGCCTTCGCCCTTATCAAGACCGAAAAGCTGGACGATGTCGCCCGCACTCGCATCAAGCGCGAAGCCCGGGCGATGGGAAAACTCGGCGACCACCCCAATATCGTCACCGTCTATGATATCGGCGACCACGAAGGACAGCCTTATATCGTGCAGCCCTTCATGGCGGGCGGCGACGTGAAAGGGCTGATCGATAAAGCGCCCGAGCACCGGCTGCCCCTCGATAAAACCCTCGATATCGCCAGGTCAGTCTGTAAAGGTTTAGAATTCGCCCACTCTAAGGGTATCATCCACCGCGACCTCAAGCCCGGCAACGTCATGCTCAGCGCCGACGGCACCGCCGAGATCGGCGACTTCGGCCTGGCCGTGGCGGTCGACCTTTCGCGCCTGACACAATCGGGGATGATGGTGGGCACGGTGGCTTACATGCCGCCCGAGCAGGCGATGGGCGGCAAGGTGACCGTTAAAGCCGACCTTTATTCCCTGGGCGCCATGCTTTATGAAATGGTGACGGGAAGGCCGCCCTTCGTGGGGGACGACTCCGTCTCCATCATCGGCCAGCACATTAATACCCCGCCCGTTTCCCCCGCCTGGCACCGCGCCGACCTGCCTCCGGCGCTGGATACGCTCATCATGCAACTCCTGGAGAAAGACCCCGAAAAAAGACCGGAATCGGCCGCCGTGGTCTTGCAGGCGCTGGAGACGATTGAGGCGGGCAAGATAACGAAAGAAGCCGCCAAAGAAACGGCTCAAGAAAATCCCCTTTACCGGAGAGTTTTCGTGGGGCGCGAGCAGGAGCTGAAACAGCTCCAGGCCGCCTTCGATGGCGCCATGTCCGGGCAGGGTGCCCTGATGATGGTCATGGGCGAGCCCGGCATCGGCAAGACCGCCCTCTGCGAGCAATTGTCTACCTACGTGACATTACGGGGCGGCAAGACGCTGGTCGGGCACTGCTACGAGGAAGGCTCGCTATCGCTGCCTTATCTGGCTTTCGTGGAGGCAATGCGTTCTTACGTGCTTTCCCGCGAGGTTAAAGACCTTAGAGAGGAGCTGGGCACCGGCGCCGCCGATGTCGCCCGTATCGTTTCCGAGATAAGGGAAAGACTCAAAGTTAAACCCCGACCCCAGAAAGACCCCGAGGAAGAGAGGTACCGGCTGATGCAGGCGGTGACCGGCTTCCTGACCAATGCCGCCAGCGTCCAGCCTTTGCTTATCGTCTTGGAAGACCTGCACGATGCCGATAAAGGCACTTTGGATATGCTGACCCATGTCTCGCGTCATCTCGCCGGGGCCAGGCTTTTAGTGGTCGGGACGTACCGCGACGTGGAGGTCGACCGCACCCATCCGTTGTCGGCGGCTTTAGCCGAACTCAGGCGCGGCTCCACTTACGGGCGAGTTATCCTGCGCGGCCTTAACGCCGACGAGGTCAGACGGATGCTGGAAAGCATTACCCGCGAGAGCGTCCCCTGGGGACTGGCCGAAGCGGTGCACCGCCAGACGGAGGGCAATCCCCTCTTCGTGCAGGAGGTGGTGCGCTTCCTCGCTGAGGAGGGACTCATCACGCAGAAAGAGGGACGCTGGCGCCCGGCCAAAGACACGCCGCTGGAGATGAACATCCCCGAAGGGCTAAGGGATGTCATCGGCAAGCGTCTTTCTCTGCTGAGTAAGGAGTGTAATCAGCTGCTTTCGGTGGCTTCGGTCATCGGGCGGGAGTTTGGCATTGGCACGTTAAGGGCCGTTGCCGCTATGAATGAGGATGTCTTTGTCAGTGCCCTCAAAGACGCCGTCCGCCTTTCGGTGCTGGAAGAACGCTCGCAGGTGGGCGTGGTGCGCTACCGTTTCACCCATGCTTTCTTCCGCCAGACGCTTTACGAGGAGATGATCGCCCCGCAACGCCTCAAGCTCCATCAGCAGGTGGCGCGCGCCCTGGAAACGCAGTACGCCAAGCGACTCGGAGAGCACGCCGCCGAACTGGCCGAGCACTTCTCGCAGTCCACCGACCCCAACGACCTCGTCAAGGCGATAGATTACGGCACAATGGCGGCGCAACGCGCTATTGAAGTATACGCCTATGGAGAGGCTGTACGTTTGCTGGACCAGGCCATCAAGGTGCAAAAAGTTCTTGCCCCGGAGGACAGAGGTAAGTACTGTGATCTGCTGCTGGACCTGGGTCATGTCCTGAGCATTGGAGGAGAACCCCGGAGGGCTCTGGAGAAGGATCTTCAGGAAGCATTCTCTTTGGCTGAAGAACTCGCTGACCGCGCCCGGGTTTCCCGGGCCTGTACAGTGGCAATTCACTGTCTGCACGCTTACGGGGCCGTTAATCTGGTCGTCTGGGGAAGTCCTGAGGCGGCCATGTGGGTGGAGCGGGCTGATCGCTACGCCGAGCCGGAAACTGTCGCCCGCGCCTGGGCTGACCTGGGTATGGGAGAGGTGAAATGTGTCGCGGGAATGTTCACACAGCAGAATGCTTTGATGGCAGAAGGGCTGCCATTAATCAAACGGGCCCTCGAGCTGTCCCGCTGTCTCGATGACCCCCAGACATTCTGGTTTATGGCCTGTATGTGGTTAATTTTTGCACAGGCACCACAGCATTTCGATGAGGCATTGCGTCTGGCCGAGGAGCTGGAAGAACAGCCACGTATTGGAGTAGTTACGGAATCACTTGGTATAACATTAGCCGTCATCGGCACCGTTTTTCTTGGAGCCGGTCAGCTACAGCGCGCCGAAAAATTATACAAGGAGGTTAAAGAACTAGCCGAACGCAGCGGGCAGGCCTAATCTGGGATTGGTTTCGCTTTTAATAGACAGCTTCGAGGCTATGCTTGACGGTTTTTTGGAGAAAGCCGTGGAGACAACTCAGAAAATACTGACCCGCAGGCGAAGAACTGGGTCTTGCTATCTCCGCTGCCGGACTGGTACGGTTAACCGGCGCGTTCCCATATTTTTATCTCGGTAAAGTTGATGAAGCTATTCATATAATGCCAGATATGCCGGCGAGCCTGATAAAGGTTATTTGCGCGGTCATATCCTGACCGCGATTCTGAAGTGATAGCATTCTTGGATAATATAGTTACGGCGCGTCATGAAATTAGCTCCACCGAAGATGAAACTCCGGCTCTTACCGATATCATACATCTTGACGCGGCGGTGCTGGTCGGACATAAACAGGCGGCGGAACTGCTTTTGCATCGATCTCTGCCATTGACGTTCGTAAAGCTGGTACTTCAGGTGTGACAAATGTGGCACGTCACCTGGGCGGGGCGGCGGCGCTTCTGGGCAGATATGATGAAGCCCGTAAATACTACCAGGAGGCAATCAAGGTCTGCACGGAGATCAAGCATCGCCCGGAGTTGGCCCTAACTCGTCTCCAGCTTGCCGAATTCTTTTGGAGCACTACCCGGACGAGAAAAAAGAAGCTTTGGAGCACCTGGACTTTGCTATCAAAGAATTCCGCGAGATGAAGATGCAGCCCTCGCTGGAGCGGGCGCTCCGGCATAAGGACATCCTCAAGGCATAAAGCCAGGTCAGATGGAGATAAAGGAGGTAGCTTTATGGGAGACATGCTGAAAGGTAGAGTGGCCGTCATCACCGGCGCCGGCAACGGTCTGGGCCGGGCTCACGCTATCGGCATGGCCGCCCAGGGGGCGAGCGTGGTGGTAAATGATATCGGCACCGCTTTTAACGGCGAGGGAACGTCCCGTAATCCCGCCGACCAGGTGGTAAAAACGATAAAGGAAAACGGTGGTGTCGCCGTCGCTAATTATGACAGCGTGGCCAGTGAAGGCGGCACGAAAAAAATTATCAGGACGGCTATGGATAGCTTTGGACGCCTGGATATCCTGGTGAATAACGCCGGGATCATCAGGCGTGGCTCGATTTATGAGTTAAGCACGGATGATTGGGACGCCATGTTAAAGACCCATCTTTACGGCACTTTTTATTGTACCCGTTATGCCGCGCCGCTCATGAAGGCGCAGGGCTATGGCCGGATTATCAATACCTCTTCCCATATTGGCTTCGGGGCAACGGAAAGTTCAGCCTATTCTGCCGCCAAGGAAGGGATAACCGGTCTCTCGCGTTCCGTGGCGCGGGATATGGCTAAATACGGCGTCACCTGTAACGTCATCCGGCCCATCGCCGCCTGGCGCGGCGCTAAAATAAAAACAGAGGCGTACGAGGTCAACCGGCCGGAGGACGTGGCCGTGCTGGTAATTTATTTAGCCAGTGAAGTCGGCCGACCATATTAATGGCTGTATCTTTGAAGTCTATAACGGTCACATAGGGATATTCGAAGAGCCGCCGCAGGTAAGACAGGTGCTCTGGAAGAGCGGTCACTGGACCCCTGAAGAGCTGGCGCAGGTAATGCCTCAGACGTTGACCAGGGGCAGGTCCCGCGAGGCGTTTCCCGATGTCCTTCCCTTCAAGTTAAACGTCGCGCCTCCGCCAGAGAAAAAATAGCCGGGAACAAGAGCTATTTTCGTGTCATAATACTAACATCGCATCGCCGAAGCTATAGAAACGGTACCGCCGTTCTATCGCTTCCCGGTAGGCTTTATCGATAAGTTCCTTGCCGCCGAAAGCGGTCACCAGCATCAGCAAGGTCGAGCGGGGCAGGTGAAAGTTGGTGACCATGACATCGACCATCCGGAAACGGTGGCCCGGCAGTATGAACAGGTCCACCCAGCCCTCAAACGGCATTAACTCTGTGTCGGGACTGGCAAGCGCCGCCTGCTCGATGAGCCTTACCGTGGTGGTGCCGACGCAGATAATCCGCCGCCCCTCCCGCCGGGCGAGATTCAGCCTCCCGGCGACCTCTTTATCCACGACGCCGTATTCTTTATAGATGATGTGGTTCTGCGGGTCGTCCTCGGTGATGGGCCGGAACGTATCCAGCCCGATGTGGAGGGTGGTAAACAGGCAGTCCACTCCCATCTCCTGTATTTTGCCGAGCAGTTCGGGCGTAAAGTGCAGTCCGGCCGTCGGGGCGGCCACGCTGCCGGTCACCCGGGCATAGACCGTCTGGTATCTCTCCGGGTCGGCCAGGGGTTCATGGATATAGGGCGGCAGCGGCACTTCGCCGGCTTTTATCAGGGCGGACTCGTCGGAAAAGCTCACCGACTCTCATCCCTTTATCCCCTGCCTCTCTAATTTCCGCCCGCACGCCCGGATTAATATCAATCACGGTGCCCGGAAGCAGCCGCCGCGCAGGCTTTACTAATGCTTCCCAGACCCCCGGCTGCCGCCGCCGCAGTAGCAGTATTTCCACTTTGCCGCCGCTGCCTGCCCTTTTCCCCTTGAGGCGGGCGGGGATAACGCGGCTGTCATTAAAGACCATTACGTCGCCTTCCCGCAGGTATTCGAGGATATCAGAGAAATGCCGGTGCTCTATAGTGCCTTGCGGGCGATTAAGGACTAAAAGCCGGGAATTGTCTCTCGACTCGATAGGTGTCTGGGCGATAAGTTCCGGCGGCAGATGATAGTCGAACTCGCTCGTTTTCACAGCTATATTATACTATGAATAAGTCCTTCGAACCTCACCCCCTGACCCCCTCTCCTTGAAAGGAGAGGGGAAGAAAAGGAAGAGGGGCTGACGCCCCTCTTAGACACCCTATGTATGTTGTCATTCTGATTGAAACGAAGAAACAGGAGAAGTCGAGGCGTTACCTCCTCTCGTTCAATGGGAGAGGCCGAGTGAGAAAGAAAGACCCGCGCCCTCACTCATTTTGTTATATGATAATCATTTCTAGTAAGAACTTGCCTAACGTAGTTCATTTGGCCAAGCGTAGCTCCATGGCTTTTTGCCCATGAAATCGCGTTATGAGTTATCGTACTAATCTCTACCTTATTGTTACGAGCTGGTAATGGACAATCGTAATGGTTCCCATCTTCAAATTCGATGTGAAGTTTATCCCCGGCAATGTAAGGCGTCATCCGTTTCTCAGCAAATTTTCTTCGAGGACCAGATAAATTCCGATGAACTTGAACCCTGCTATTTATTGTCATTGGACTTCCTTCACTTTTCATGGGTATCTCAAACACACGGCGTAAGACATCGTCTTCCGTCTCTCCAAATTTACCTTGGCTTGCAATGGCCAACCAAACTTCTTCAGAAATTCTAATTGTTCGCATAAGTAACTCCTTATTTAAGTATTACATTATTATTTAATCATACATTTTTAAGAATGTCAAGACATTATTGATAAATTTTTTGGTAATGGTTTATAGTTATGGGGATAAAAAAATCCCCGACTTTTTCACGAGTCGGGGATTTTATCGTCTAACCTGAGTAAATCTAAAGTCCCGCCGCCGCGATGATTTCCGGCACCTTCTTCTCCCAGCCTATCGCCATGATGTGCACGCCCTGGCACATGTGTTTCATCTGCTTGATGAGATCGGCGGCGATCTGGATGCCGGTCTTTTCCCGGTCTTCTTTTTTCGCGTCGGCCATTTTCTGGATAAGGTCGTCCGGCACGCGCACGCCGGCGACGTTGGCGTTCATGAACCTGGCGAAGCCGGCGGTCTTCAGCGGTATGATGCCCATCATGACCGGCACTTTAAATTTTTCCACCCGCTTCATGAACCGCTCGAACGACTTCGGGTCATAGACCGCCTGGGTCTGGAAGAACTTTGCCCCGGCGGCGACTTTCTTCTGGAACTTATAAATTTGCAGCTCCGCCGAAGCCTCCGTGTTGGACTCCACCTTGACTACCGCCCCGGGGAAGAAGGCGGGCTTGCCGATAAGCTCGTTGCCGGTGAGGTCGAATCCCTCATTAAGGCGTTTAATCGCCATCAATAAAGTAACCGAGTCGAGGTCGAAAACACCCTTCGCCTGGGGGTGGTCGCCGAGAGAGGGGAGGTCGCCGGTCAGAGCCAGGACGTTTTTAATGCCCATCACCCATGCCCCGAGCAGGTCGGACTGCAGAGCGATGCGGTTGCGGTCGCGGCAGGTCATCTGGAAAATCGGCTCGAGGCCGCCCTGCACGCACAGCACCGACGTCACCAGCGAGCCCAAGCGCATTACTGAGCTCTGCTGGTCGGTGACGTTGGCCGCGTCTACTTTCCCCCTCAGTAACTCAATATTCTCTTTTAGTTCATTAGTATCCGTGCCTTTCAGCGGACCGCACTCGCAGGTGACGGCAAACTGGCCCGATTCGATTTTCGATTGAAGGCTCATTTCGCTTTCACCTCCTCGGCGGGCTTGGCCACTTGAGGCGGGTTCTCGACACCGTAGCGCGGGGTGGCCATCATCTCCGGGCGGGGCATTATCTTCTTATGGTCGAGCGGCTTCATCAAATCGTCGAGGCGGTCCAGTATCCCCCGCTCCTTGAGTCGGTCGTATATCAGTTCCCAGCCGCAGTCGCGGTCTTTGGAAATTTCGCACTTGCCGTGGCTCGCCCCGCCGCAGGCCCCGCTGATGAGGCTCTTGGTGCAGGCAGTGAGGGGGCAAATGCCGCCGGTATGATAGAGCAGGCACTGGCCGCACTCGTAGCAGCGCTCGCTGCCTTCCCATTCCCCGCGGATGCCGCCCAGGTTGACCGTGTTGCAGCCGGGATAGACGGGCTTATTGACCGCCGCCGCCACGCACTGTATGCCGATTCCGCAGGTCAGCACCAGCACCGCGTCGGCCTCTTTAAGCTGGTCGATTTTGCCCTTGAGCTCGGACTTTATCAGGGCTTTGCCGCAGAGAAAATCGATGGACTTGGTGCCGGTGACTTTTTTGCCGGCGGCCGTCAGCTTTTCTTTCATCTCGGCGACCTGTTGCGGGCCGCCGCTGCCGGAAGACATGGCGCAGCCTTCGCACCCGATGACAAAGACGCTGTTGTCTTTCTCGAGATAGGCGATTATTTCATCGAACGGTTTTTGCTCCGAGTAAATCATCTCTCCTCCTTTAAAACCTAAACCACCCGGAATTTCCCGAGGTCTCGACCTTTGGGGGTGACACAATGGACGGCGCAGGCGATACAGGGGTCGAACGAGCGGACGATGCGGACGATTTCAAACGGATTTTTCTCGTCCTTGACCTTCGTGCCGATGAGCGCCTGCTCCACCGGCCCGTGCTGGCCTTTATCGTCCATGGGGGACATATTCCAGGTGGTGGGCACCACCGCCTGGTAGTTGGCGATTTTCTTGCTTTTTATTTCAATCCAATGTCCCAAGGCGCCGCGTGAGCCTTCGATGATGCCCATACCCGTCGCTTCGTCGGGAATGGTGTATTCCGTGTAGGCGGGCTGACCGGGCTTTAGCTGGAGCGCCCACCCCTCCAAAGAGTCGGCGATGAACTTGGCGGAGAGCGCCCGCGCCAGGTGCCGCCCGAGCACGGAGAAGAGCGCCGACGGTGAAGCTTTCAACGCTTTCAGAGAACCTTCAACCATCTCTTTCATCTTGGGGTCGCCCTTGGCGTAAGTCACCGCCACCCGCGCCAGAGGCCCGACTTCGTAAACTTTGCCGTCGTACCGGGGGGCTTTTATCCAGGAATAGGCGTCTTTTTTACCGTATTGCGGCTTCGTCTCGCCGTGCGAGGGATGCCGGTTGGTGGCGGCGTCCTCGTACCAGGAGTGCCTGACCTGCTCGGTGATTTTATTCGTATCTATCGGGGCGGGCTTGAGGTCGGCACCGACCGTGCCCTGCTTGAAGAGACGCTCGCGCGTGGCGTAGTCCGGGCTCTTGCCGTCGAGGTCATACATGCCGTAGGACAGCAGGTTTTTGCACCCCACCCCGATCCCCGCGTAGTCGCTGTAGGCGCCGGCCACCGCCAGCACGTCCGGGATGTAGACGTTGTTGATAAAGTCCTGGAGAATCTTGATTTTCCAGATGTAGGCCATGATGTTGTCGGCGGTGGGGACGGAGGTCACACCACCGGGGACGACGCCCACACTGTGGGGTATCTTGCCGCTGAAGATAGCGACCGCCTCGTGGCCGATGCGCCGCATTTCCAGGGCTTTGACGTAGTGGGCGACGCATTGCTGGTTGACCGCCGGCGGCAGGCGGTAATCGCCTTCGTAGCGGGGCAGGAAGGGCTCCAGGGCGCCGCGCTGGATAAAGTCCTTAACGGAGTTCAATTGAGAATCGTTGCCTTCGTATTTGGCCACGTCGGCGACGTTGACGTAATCCAGGGCGGCGAGGTGGTAGAAGTGGAGGATGTTATCCTGAGCGCTGTGTGCGCCGTGGATGAGGTTGCGGATGATGCGCCCGTTATCGGGTATCTTGTCGGCGATGCCGAAAGCGCTGTCCAGGTTTAAAGTGGCGGCGATGCCGTGTGACTGCGGGCAGACGCCGCAGATTCTTTGTGCGATTATCTGGGCGTCGCGGGGGTCTCTGCCGCGGAGGATGAGCTCGATGCCGCGGAAGAGGTTGCCGGTGGCCCGCGCGTCTTTGACCACGCCGTTTTCCACGACGCATTCTAGCTTTAAATGGCCCTCAATCCTGGTGACGGGGTCAATAATAATCTTACCCATTACGCCACCTCCTTGGCTTTATTCGCCCAGTAAGCCCCGACGATGGGCAGGTCGACGTCGACGAGTTTTTCATAGAAGGGCGCCGTCTCGTTGGGGAACTCGGGCTGGGTGCAGCCGTTGCAGGGCGCGCCGCAGCCGATGACCCAGTTGGTGCCGCCGTTCCAGCGCCGCAGGGGGCAGTCCGCGTGGGTGATGGGGCCCTTGCAGCCGAGCTCATAAAGGCAGCCGTCCTCGCCGAACTTCTTGGCGAATTTGCCCTCGTCGAAGTAGGCGCGGCGCGGGCAATTTTCGTGAATTAATTTGCCGTAGTATGCCTTAGGCCGGAGAAAACTGTCCAGGTCTTCCGCTTTAGGCAGGCCGAACAGGACGATGCTTTCCACCGTCCCGAACAGCCAGTCGGGATGAGGGGGGCAGCCGGAGACGTTTATCAGGGGCTTATCGATGCCGGCGGCGGCGAGGGCTTTCTGCACGGAAACACAGCCCGTCGGATTGGGCGGTGAGGCCGGGATACCGCCGAAGGCAGCGCAGGTGCCCATGGCGATAACCGCCAGCGCGTCTTTCGCTAGCTCCGTCACCCTCTGCGACATGGTGACCGGCTTGCCGTTCCTCTCGCCGACCGCTCCGTAAATGCCGCTGTCGGCTGTGGGTACCGCACCGTCCACGATCAGGACGTACTCGCCTTTCTGCCGCTTGGCGGTGTCCTCCATCACCTGGATCGCCATCTCGCCGGCGGCCGCCATGACGACCGGATGGAACTTGAGGTTGATGTGCACGCCGGGCACCAGCTGGTCGATGAGCACGTTCTTGATGGTGGGACTGGCCGTATTGAGCATGGACACGGCGCAGCCGCTGCAGGCGGCGGTCTGGAGATAAATGACCGGAATTTCTTTGACCATCGGGACCAACTCCTTTCTGAAAAAGATGAGAATTTAAAAGCCAATAACTTATTATACTAAAAAAGAGGGCAGATGGACAAAATATGCATTACACGCTTTGTTTTCTATTGATTGCCAGTTTGTGACCTCACCCCTTGAAATATTGAGAGGGGCTAGCGCCCTTCAGGGTGAACCCCTCTCGGCGGGCTACTCCCTTTGGATAACGGGGCGTTTAAGAGGGCAAAGCCCCTCTTTCTAATTTCACCCCTTCCCTTTCAAGCGAAGGGGAATAGGTCTTCACGACAAGATAATACTCACTCGTAAATGTTATAATGACAGAAGGATTATGTTAGCGGCTTTAGGCACGGTAGTCGTTACCTCTCTATCCGGCGTGATGATGCCCGGGCCGATGTTCACCGTGACCCTCGCCAAGAGCTTGAAATCGCCCTGGGCAGGCATGATGGTATCGCTGGGACATGCGGTGGTCGAAGTGCCTTTGATAGTGCTGGTATACTTCGGCCTGGCGGAGTTCTTCCAGAACGAAATCTTAAAGCTGGTGCTCAGTGTGGTGGGCGGGGGCATGATTGTCTGGATGGGCGCCGACCTTTTCCGCGCCCGCAAAAGGATAATCACGGAAGGGAAAGATACCCGCTACAACGCCTTTACCGCCGGTATCCTGATGAGCGGGCTCAACCCGTTCTTCCTGCTGTGGTGGGTGACGGTGGGCAGCCTGCTTTTACTTAATTTCAAGGCGGCGGTGGGAAGCTGGGGGCTGCCCTTCTTTATCATCGTCCACTGGCTCTGCGACTTCGTCTGGCTGACCATCGTTTCTTTGGCCATCTACCGCACGCACAAGTTCTGGGGGGAGAAGGTGCAGGAGTGGGTCTTCATCGTCCTGAGCCTGGCGCTGCTCTACTTCGGCGGGCAGTTCATCGTCAAGGGGATTATCGCGTATGTATAAGGTAAGGATAGATACCTTTATATTCAGGTCATGATTGAGATTTGGGAGTTTCGTAGACGATTTCAAAATAATAACCGGAATTCATCCTATCCTTAATGAATTGCTTTGCTTCTTCCCAATGACCTGAGTCTTTATTTTTCTCTATGTGGAACTTCCTTAAATATTCAATTGGATTAAATAATTCATAATATTTGGCGCTATAATCAATGTAGTCAACGATTTCGTTTGCTTCCTTTGTCCTAAACACATCTATACCGTAAATTATTCTATTTATTTCATGGCATTTTTCGATCAAAGCTAAAGCATTTTCCGCACTAAATACATAATAATAAGGTTTCTTTCCTTGGCGAATGCCTCTGTTTTTAAATTCTTTCTCTATGTTCTCCATGATTTTTCTCTACCCCTTCCTCCCCCTCTCCGTACACGTCAGCTGGCACGCCTCGCAATTGCCGTCGCAGGGCTCCACGTGGATGGTAACGTCCGTCCGGAGGAGCCGGTCTCTCACGTCTTTTTCCAGGTGGTCGCACATCAGGTGGGCTTCCTCGAGGCTGACATGCTTCGGCATCACCAGATGAAGGTCAATATACCGCTGACTGCCCGCCTTGCGGGTGCGCAGCCGGTGAAAGCTCACCACCTCCCCGCCGAAATGCTCGGTAATGGCCTGCCGTATCTTGGTTTCTTCCTCTTCCGGCAGCTTAACGTCAACCAGGCCCCCGAACGCCTTATTCGTCAGCAGGTAGGCCGTCCTGATAACCAGGAACGATACCAGTATCGCCACAATGGGGTCGAGGATATTCAGGTTGCGGCCCAGCGCGGCCGCCAGCCGGACGATACCCAGACCGATGAGCACGCCGAGCATCGAAAGGACGTCGGTGGTCAGGTGGCCGGCATCGGCTTCCAGCGCCAGGGAGTCCGTTTCCCGCGAGACTTTCAGCAAATACCGCGACACGAAGATATTGACCACGATGGAAACAGCCATGATGCCGATGCCGATTTCCAGCATTTCCAGGGTCGAGCCCTTGATTATCCTCTGGACAGCCTGGTAGATGATGATACCCGCCGCCACCAAGATAAGCACCGCCTCGACCACGCCGCTGATGTTCTCCGCCTTGCCGTGGCCGAAGGGATGCTCCCTATCGGCGGGTTTATCGGAGACGCGGACGCTGAAGAAAGCGACGACCGATGCGGCCAGGTCCATCAGGCTGTGGATGGCTTCGGCGATGAGGCTGATGCTGCCCGTCAGCAGTCCGGCTACTATCTTCAGCAGTATCAGCGAGGAATTGGAGATAATCGAGACGGCGGCGGCCTTGGTCTTGCGGGAACGCATGGCGCCTACCTCGCTTTAGCGGGAGCCGCCGGCGCCGGCTTGCGGCCGATGAACCTGCCCCACTCGTGCCTGTCCCAGACCACCAGCAGACCCGGCGCCACGAAAACGGAGTCGAAGGTGCCGGCGATGAGGCCGATGAGTAGAACGACGACAAAGTTCTGGATGGACCCGCCAATAAAGAGCAGCACGGCAATCAGGGTGATCAATATGGTGATGCTCGTGTTGAAGGAACGACTCAGGGTTTCTATCTGGCTCCGATTAACTACGACCTCGAAGTCCCCGCTGACGCCCATTTTCTGGTTCTCGCGCATCCTATCGAAGACGACGATAGTGTTATCCAGGCTGACGCCGACAATACCCAGGATGCCGGTGATGAACATGAGGTTCATTTCCCAGCCGAATAAGTCCGCCCGAACAGAGAGAAAAGCCCCACGGTCACCAATATATCGTGAAAAAGGGCGATGGTGAAACACGTCCCCCAGCGGAACGGGCTGGGCATTTTACGGAAAGCCCAGGTAACGTAAAGCAGCATGCCCACCATAGAGATGATCACCGCAATGACGGCGTTGCGTGTCGTTTGCGACGCCGTCGAAGCGGAAACGAGGTCGAACCCGGTTTGGGTTAGATTACCAAATTGGGCGGTCAATCCGGCTTCCAGCGTCGTTCTCGCATCTGACGATAGTGTCTCTGTGCGGATGAGATACTCATTGGTGCCTGTGCTCCGGATAATAGCGTTGGAGTAGCCCAGGTCGGCCAACTTGTTCTGTAACTGCGTGTAGTCCACCGCGTTATCGAATGTTACAGATAGCTGGGAACCGCTGCTGAACTCAATACTCGACTTGAGCCCGAACACCGCCAGAGAAACGATAGCAATAACGATAAAAACGCCGGAAATAAGAAAGAACCAGAACCTTTTACCGATAATATCAAGCATTATTTATTGCCTCCGGAAACCTAAAAATAGCGAGGTCATGGTGGAAAGCGAACTACCGGTCACCATCCGCAAGAGCGTGCGGGTCACCGTTACGGCGGTGAACATGCTGACGATGGCGCCGATGAACAGGGTGATCGCGAAACCGATAACGGTCGTGTCATGCATGGCCGAGGTACCGAGCCAGTAAAGGATGATACAGGCGATGAAAGTGGTGACGTTGCTGTCCCAGATGGCCGACCAGGCCCGGTGGAAACCGGCCTCGGTAGCGGCCGTAAGCGTACGTCCGAGCCGGAGTTCTTCTTTCATCCTCTCAAAAATAAGCACGTTAGCGTCTACGGCGATACCCATGGACACGATAAAACCGCCGATGTCACCCAGGCTCATGGTAATAGGCCAGAGCTTGAATATAGCCAGCATCAATGTCGCGTAGAAAACCAGGGCCAGGCTGGCCATCAGACCGGGTAAACGGTAGTAGGCTATCATGAAAAGCATTACCATCAACAAACCAATCAAACCGGCTTTCCAACTCAAAGATTTAAACTCGATTCCCAGTGTTGGGGAAATCATTTTCTCGCCTTCCGCCTGCTTCTGGAGCTCTACCGGCAGCGAGCCGGATTTTAAAAGGCTGGCCAGCTCCTGGGAGGAAGCCACGGTAAAGCTGCCGCTAATCACGCCGCTGCCCTGGAAGGACGCCGAGTTTATTTTAGGGGCGGAAATAACAGCGTTATCCAGGAAGATACCCAGGACATACTGCAGTTGATAAGAGCCTTGGTCTCCCGACGGGTCATGCAGGCGCGCGGCGATCTCGTCGAAAATCTTGCTTCCTTTATCGTTCCACTTGATGGATACTTCGGGGGTTGTTTTGAGGCTGCCGCCCAGGGTTGGCTGGGCGTCCGACAAAAGGTCGCCGGTGAGTGCCGTACCGTCGGTCCCTCGGGAGATAATCCAGGAAGGCGTCTGGGCGTACGGCTGCAAAGAACTCAAATTAGCGGTCACGTTGCCGCTAGCATCGGTGATGACAAGGCCGTGCGCCCCCTGAGTGATAAAGGCGACGGGTATCTTCGTGCCTTTACTATCCGCTTCCGTACTCACAAAGACACGGTTGCCCTTTTCTTTCTGGTCGAAGAAAGAGGTGGCATTAGCCGAGAGGTAATCTTTAAGATAAACGAGGTTCCCCGCGGCGTTTTTCTCCACTTCGCGGAACTCCAGGAAGCCGGTCTGCTCAACCAGTTTCTCCGCGGCATTGATATCGGTGAAGCCCGGCAATCGCACGAGAATGCCGTCCTCTCCCAACTTGAGAATTTCAGGTTCGGCGACGCCGTAGGTATCGATACGCTTGGTAATAATAGTGATGACGCTTTTCATGGCATTGCTTTTTTCCGCGGATGTGGCGTTTTCAGAAAACTGCGCCCGATAGGCCACCTGAACCCCGCCGGCGAAGTCCAGGCCCAGGTGCAATCCCTTCTTGCCGAGGGATTCCGATAGTTTTGAATTGGGCAGGACCGCCCATACAGTTAAGGCAAAGATAACCAGAATAATGATGAATATGATGCCGTTTCTTCTCGCCATTTTAATTCCTTTAACTATATAGAATTATCAGCGCATTCAAGCAGGCGCGCGACATATTCTAAAGCACCCTGTTTATCCGTCACTTCGCCGGCGGCCTGGGCTTCCTTCAGGGCTTCCAGGAGCTCACCGATTCGGGGTCCGGGCTCCAAACCGTAAGTTTTCATGATGTCATCGCCATCAAGCAGTTTAGGAGGCCGGGACAGGCTGGCTTCCTCGAAATGCCGGTCCAGAACGTACCCCGTCATACGGGTATGCTCGGCCCATTGATGTTCATCCAGCGCGGGGCCCCGGGCGGCAAGGTGGTCCGCCAGGGACAGGAAAAGGATATCAATACCCTCGTCGCCGGTATCGCGGAAATAGCGGTAGATAGCCCGGCGGGTGGGGGCGCCTTCATTGCTCATCTGGGTCGGCCGCAGGTGATATTTTACCAGGAGCTCCACAAACTGTATCTCGCGGCGGCTGAAGCGCAGCCGCTCCATGATCGCCGCGGCATCGGCGGCGCCTTCCTGAGGGTGGCCCAGAAAGCGCGTCCGGCCGTCTTCTTCAATAGTTTTTGTACCGGGCTTGGCGATATCGTGGAGGAGCGCCGCCAGCTTAAGCAGCGACCTTCTGGTGCTGCCGTGGCTAATTTCATCGTCAAAATGCTCCTGGAGCCGACTCAGACCACGGGACGGAGTCCAGAATTTCCGGGCCGGCATGTTGCCAGGTCGACTCCCTTAAAAGGAACTCGACGGCGGCGACGCTCTGAAGCGAATGCTCGAAAACGTCCCAGACATGCATCGCGGGCTGGACGACGCCGCGGGACGGCTCCAAGCTCCGGAACCAGCGCAGTGAGCAGTCCCAGCGCGTCCAGGTAAGCGAGCCGCGTTCCGGCGCCGGGCAAAGCCAGCAGGCGTAAAAGCTCTTCCCTGACCCGCTCCCCGGGAACGTCCGCGATAAGTCCATGATGGCGGCGGATGAGCGATTCCGTAGCGCCATCGATAGCGAAGTCGAGCTCTGCGGCGAGGCGCACCGCGCGCAGCAAACGGACGGCATCCGCCTCGAAGACCGCAGGACTGACGGCCTTGATGATGTGCCGCTGAAGGTCGTCCCGACCGTGAAACGGGTCGATGAGATTTCCGATATCCAGGTTTTTATTAAGCTCCCAGGCCATGGCGTCGATAGTGAAGTCGCGCCGGGCTAAATCCTGGTCGATACTACCCTGCAGGGTGGTGAAGTCAATATGCCATTCCATCCCGGGCAGGACGACCCTCCCCACCCCGTTGGCCGCATCGAGCGTGACGTATTTGCCACCGAGAGCGGCAGCCACCCCGGGGGCGGCAGCCAGGGCGTCGGCGTCCAGAGCGATATCGATATCATCGGTGTCACGCCCCAGCAGCGTATCCCGCACGAAACCGCCGACGAGATACGAAGCTATCCCTTCTTTAGTTAGGTAGCGGCTGATTCGGGTCAGTAGCCGGGAAGCGGCGGGCTTGACGACCGGTCTCAAGTTTTCCATGGTTGCAAAGGGCATCTTTTTAACTATACTATCACGTATCGAATTTATCAAGTGGTTAGATTGGAATTTTTATCCGCACGAAGCTAATTTTCCATACTCACCCCTTTGTCCCACTCTCAAACAGGACTAAATCAAGCTTTCGAGTTATGGTGTGTTTGAGAGGGGGATAAGCTCGTATAAAAGGTTAAATAAAATAGGTCAAAGTGCTATAATGCGTTCTATGGATAAAAAAGACCCTCGACCGGATATAGAGAAGCTTAAGAATGAGCCGTGGCGTTTCGGCAAAGACTTCCTCTGGGGCAGCGCGACCGCCGCCTACCAGGTGGAAGGCTATTGCACCAACAACAACTGGTATAGATTCGAGTCGGCCACGGATGAACGCGGCCGCCCCCGCATCTTAAATGCCCAGCGGGCCGGCGCCTGCTGCGACCACTGGAACCGCTACGGTGAGGACATCCAGCTCATGAAGGCGCTGTCCCTGAACGCCTACCGCTTTTCGGTAGAATGGAGCAAAATAGAGCCGGAACCGGGACAGTTCGATGAAGCGGCGTTAGACCATTATGAAAAGGTCGTTGACGAGCTGCGTAAAAACGGCCTCGAGCCGATGATTACCCTGCATCACTTTACCGACCCCATCTGGTTCGAGGCACAAGGGGCGTTTCTTCAGGAGAGTTCGCCGGAGACTTTCGCCCGTTTTGTGGAAAGAGTGGTGCGCCGTCTCGGGCCTAAAGTAAAGCTGTGGTGCACCATTAATGAGCCTTCGGTTTACGCCACTCAGGGGTACCTCAAGGGGCATTTCCCCCCGGCCATGAAAGACCCGGGGAAAGTCGGCATGGTCTTCCGCAACCTGTTCCGGGCGCATACCGCCGCCTACCAGGCGATTAAAAAGATAGTGCCGGCGGCGCAGGTGGGGCTGGTGGCGGCGATCGTCCATTACGAGCCGGCGCGCCGCTGGCACCTCCTGGATATCATGGCGGCCCGCGCTTTTAACCGGAGCCTGAACGAGTCGCACCTGACGTACCTCGTCGACGGCATTTTGAATTTCTCGATACCCGGCGCCAAAAAGGTCTTTTATGACAGCGGAGTAAGAGAGGCCTTCGACTTCGTCGGATTGAACTACTATACCCGGTTTTTCCAGAAATTTACTTTATCCGGCGATGAGCGTTACATCGAAGTTGCCAAGGCGCCACTGGAAAGACTCACGGACATAGCGCTGGGAGATTTACCCGGAAGGGCTTTACCGCGCGCTGAAAATGATATCCCGCCATACGTCAAAGCCCATTTATATTACCGAGAACGGCCTGGCCGACGACAGTGATACCAAAAGGGCAGGCTTCATTGAAGACCATCTGCGCGTCCTGAACAGGGCGCTAGCCGACGGCATGAACGTTAAAGGCTACTTCTACTGGTCCTTGCTTGATAACTTCGAGTGGGCGTTCGGGTTCACCAAACGCTTCGGCCTGTACCAGGTCGATTTTGCTACCCAGCAGCGCACTCTAAGAGCCGGAAGCCGGAAATACCCGGAAATTATCCAGAAAAGTCGCGGCTAGAAATTCGGCACGGCCGGCGGCTGGTTCTTGTGCCGGCAGGCGGCTTTCATGAACTCTATCCGGCTTTTAATCGCCTCGGGGGCGGTACCGGTCTGGAGATAGCGGTCGAGCGTATCGTAAGTAAAGCCCATTTCGCCCTCGTCCGTCTGTCCCTGCCAGAGGCCGGCGGAGGGCGGTTTATCGATTATCTCGCGGGGGATTCCCAGATAAGCGGCCAGTTCCTTGACCTCTTTTTTCAGGAGGTTGCCCAGCGGCATGATATCTGCGCCGGCGTCCCCGAACTTGGTGCAGTAGCCGACGGCGATTTCACTGCGGTTGCCGGAACCAGCCACGAGGTAGTTCATTTCGTTGGCGACGTAATACAGGGTGACCATTCTCAGCCTGGGCTTGAGGTTGGCCTTGGCGAGACGGCCTATGTTCGGGTCCGGCTTAAAATCGGGCAGGACATTGAGCAGGGCATCGTACACGGCGTTGAGGACCAGGGTTTTGGTCGGGACCTCAAACTGCCTGGCCACGGCCTCGGCATGTTCTTTATCTTCATCGGGGCTGTAACAGGGCATGATGAGACCGAGCACATTCAGGGGGAAAGCCCGCTGGCAGAGGAGGGCCAGCAGCGAGGAATCGATACCCCCGCTCATTCCCAGTACCACCCCGCGGCGTCCGGCCGCCATGACTTTATCCTTTATCCAGTCTACCAGACCGCGGACCCGCTGCTCCTTATCCATTCATTCTCCTTTGCAGTGTCTCTTTATCTAGTAGTATACTGGCAAAAAACCATCCCGTCAAAGGGGGGCAATGGAAGCCGCCGATATTGTCCTGAAAAATGCCCGCGTGATAACCATGGACGCCGTCAGACCGACCGCGGGGCTGGTGGCGGTCGCCGGTGATACCATAGCGTTTATCGGGGAAGATAAAGACCTGGAATCGGTCGCGGGGGCCGGCACCAGGGTCATCGATGGCGGGGGAAAGACGGTCCTGCCCGGCTTTAACGACGCCCATCTCCACCTTTTCTCCCTGGTACGAAAGTTGCTCAGCCTCGACCTGAGCCCGCCGGCAATACGCTCCATCGCCGATATTAAGGAAAAAATCCGGGAAAAAGCCAGAAATACCCCGCCCGGCACCTGGCTAAGCGGCACGGACTATAATGAATTTTACCTGGCGGAGAAACGCTGCCCCACCCGCCGCGACATCGACGAAGTCGCCCCGGACCATCCGGTCGTCCTGAGCCACCGCTCGCTGCACGCCTGCGTGCTGAACAGTCTGGCGCTCTCTTTCGCCGGCATTACCCGCGATACAGAAGAACCTGCCGGCGCCCGCATCGAGCGCGACCTGGCGACCGGCGAGCCGAACGGCATCCTCACCGGGATGCTGGGATATATAAGAAGTGAAGTTATGCCGCCGCTAACCGATGCAGAGTTGCATGAAGGCGTCGCCCTGGCCAACCGGCAATTCCTGTCGATGGGGATAACATCGGTGCAGGACGCCACCGTCAGTAACGGCCTCGACCGCTGGGAGACGGTCTGCGGTTTTATCCTGAACCGCCAGCTGCGGAGTCGGGTGACCCTCATGGCCGGCGCGCCGTACCGGAAGGACTTTCAAAAGGTAAATCTGACGACCGGTTCCGGAGACAACCTGATGCGGCTGGGGGCGGTCAAAGTAATGCTGGAAGGGCGGCCAGACCAGGCGGAGGTTAACGACCTGGCGCTGGAGGTCCACCGCGCCGGTTTTCAAGTGGCTTTTCACGCCATCGCCGAAAACGACGTAAAAGCCGCTATCGAAGCGCTGGAATACGTCGATGGCCGTTCCCCGGTCAAAAGACGGCGCCACCGCATCGAACACTGCGGCGAGTGTCCTCCACATCTTCTGGAACGACTAAAAAAGCTGGGCGCGGTGATCGTGACCCAGCCCCCGTTTATCTATGCCAGCGGCGAGCGCTACCTGGCGACGGTGCCGGAAAGCCAGTTGCCATGGCTCTACCGCATAAGGTCGCCGCTGGAAAGCGGTGTAGTCATCGCCGGCAGCTCAGACGCGCCGGTAGCGCCCCTTAACCCGCTGGTCGGCATTTACGCCGCCGTGACGCGCCGGGCGGAGTCCGGCCAGTTGCTTTTGCCCGAGGAAAGAATTTCGCCGGCAGACGCATTAAAGCTTTATACGGTTAACGCCGCCTATGCGTCTTTTGAAGAGAACATCAAAGGGTCGCTGTCTCCCGGCAAGCTGGCGGACATGGTCGTTTTAAACGGCGACCCCACCAGAGTCCACCCGGAACAAATCAAAGACATTAAAGTGGCGATGACCATTATCGGCGGGGAGGTGGTGTGGGAGGCCTAGGCAGCACCGTCGATTTATCCCTTTTTCAATCCGTTGAGAAGCTCAGCCTGCAATTTTTTCAGGATATGCTGCGGCGGCTTGTCCAGCAGGCTGGTATAAAGTGGGGTCAGGGAGACATGGCCCTGCATGACGGCCTGGATATCCGTGCCTTCAGAGCCGGCTTCGGGAATTCTTTCCCGCACTAATTGATACAACTTTTGTTCACCCTCGGTATTTTCTTCGACCGTATTGATATGGCTGGCGCGGGCTAAACGGGTGATTTTAACGCCTTTTAATTTATCGAAGGGAAGGTCGGGGACGTTAACGTTAAGAAATATCCTCGCCGGGCCGCTGTCGATCATTTTTTTCGCCAGTATAGCCGTAACGCGGGCGGCCGTCGCGATACCGAAACGGCTCCCCGGCGGCGCGGAAACCGCCAGCGCGGGCAGGCCGCGGAAATAGCCCTGCATGGCGGCGCCCACCGTCCCGGAGATATAAACGTCTTCGCCCAGGTTCAGGTTGGGATTGACCCCGGAAACCACCAGGTCCACGCCATCTTTGATGAGATTACCCAGGGCCAGAATAACGCAGTCGGACGGCGAGCCGTCGATGGCGTAAGCGGTCACGCCCGCCAGCGGCGCGTCGACCTCCGCCACGCGGAGCGGCCGGAACAAGGTGACCGCCGTGCCGATGGCGCTCCGTTCACGGTCGGGGGCGACCACGGTCACCTCAGCTATTTTCTTGAGTTTGTCCACCAGCGCCCATAAGCTCTCGGCCTGGACGCCGTCATCGTTGGTGACGAGTATTTTCACGCTAGTAGTGTATCACGGCGCCGCATTTCGCGGCAAAGCCAACCGGGGGTAAGCAGAAATACTTATTTACGGCATACGTAATAATAATGTAATATTATATAGCCATGTTGATTGTCACCTGCGTGAAACAGGTCCCGGATACCACCCAGGTCAAGGTCGACCCCGTGACGGGCACGCTTATCCGCGAGGGCGTTCCCTTCATTATGAACCCCTATGACACCCACGCCCTGGAGGAGAGCCTGCGACTCAAAGATAAATACGGCTTTCGCGTGGCCGTGATTTCCATGGGACCGCCCAACGCCGAGGTCACTTTGAGAAAGACGCTGGCCCTGGGCGCCGATGAAGCCATTTTGCTCTCCGACCGCGTGTTTGGCGGGGCGGACACTTTAGCCACGAGCATGGTCCTTACCGAAGCTGTTAAAAAATTGGCGCAAAACGAAGAGCTCGCCATCGTCATGTGCGGCCGCCAGACCATCGACGGCGATACCGCCCAGGTGGGACCCGGCATTGCCACCCGCCTCGGGTGCTCGCAGCTAACGCTGGTCGACCGCGTGGAAGAGGTCGACGTTAAAGCAAAAAAGGTCAGGGTGCGGCGCAAGCTGGAAGGCCGCCACGAAGTGGTGACGGCCCCGCTGCCGGCGATGATTGCCGTGCTGCGGGAAATCAATACCCCCCGCTACCCTAAAGTGCCCATGCGGCTGATGGCGGAAGACGCCCCCATCACCCTCTGGGATAACAAAGTCATGCAGATGAACGAAGCCACCATCGGCCTCAAGGGTTCCGCCACGCAGGTGCGCAAAATCTTCTCGCCGGAAAGGGCCAAAGGCGAGATTTTGACCAGGAACGGAGATAAACCCGAAGATACCGCTAAATTGTTAATAACCAAAATGATAGAAAAGGACCTGCTGTCCCTGTAAGACTATGGCAGAAGAAACGAAGAAACTTAAACGACCCCGCGGCACGCCCCGGCTTATCCCGGGCAAGTGCATCGCCTGCGGCGCCCGCTGTGAGACCGAATGCCCTAAAGACTCCATCAAGATGAACGAAAAGGGCGAGCCGGTCATCGACCTGGAGAAGTGCACCCGCTGCCAGCGCTGCCTGAAAATCTGCCCCGTCCAGGCCATCGAGATTTATTACACGCCGGAAGAACAAAAAATCCTCGATGAGCTGGCGGCGCAGAAAGCCGCCGCAACTGCCGCCGCGCCGGAAGCCGAGGTCACCGACCCCCGGCTCATCAAGCTAAGGCAATACCACGGCGTGTGGGTCTTCACCGAGCACGCCGAGGGCAAACCGGCCGAGGTCTCCTGGGAGCTGCTGGGGGTGGGGGCGGAACTCGCTAAAGCCCGCAACGTCGAGCTCTGCTCGGTGGTCGTCGGGGAGAAGGTCGAACACCTTGTCCAGGAAGCTTTCGCCTACGGGGCAACTAAAGTCTATCTCGTGGACGACCCCGTTTTTCACCACTACCGCACCGAGTCGTATTACAAAGCGCTGGTCTACTTGATTGAAAAATACAAGCCGGAGATAATGCTCATAGGCGCGACGGGGCTGGGCCGGGATTTAGCCGGAGCGGTCGCCACTAAACTACAGACAGGACTCACCGCCGACTGCACCGGACTATCTATCGACGACAAGGGATTTCTTTTACAGACGCGTCCGGCGTTCGGCGGGAACATTATGGCGACCATCCTGACGGAATATACCCGTCCCCAGATGTCCACGGTGCGGCCGCACGTGATGCCCATGCCGGCTAAAGATACCTCCCGCACCGGCACGATTATCCGGGAGAAGGTGCCCCTGAAAGAGGAGGAAATCGCCGCCAAAGTCCTGGAGATAATCGCCGACAAGAGCCTGGACAGCGTCGACGTGGCAGCGGCGGATATCATCGTTTCCGGCGGGCGCGGCATGTGCAATGCCGAGAACTACAAAATTCTGCAAGAGCTGGCGGATGAGCTCGGCGGAGTGGTTGCCTGCTCCCGCGCCGCCGTGGAAGCCGGCTGGATGCCCCTCGAAAGGCAGGTCGGCCAGACCGGCAAGACGGTCCGACCCAAGATTTATTTCGCCGTGGGCATCAGCGGCGCCATCCAGCACCTGGTCGGCATGCAGGAGTCGGACACGATTATCGCCATCAACCGCGATAAGCAGGCGCCCATCTTCGAGGTCGCCACCTACGGCATCGTCGGCGACCTTTTCCAGGTGATACCGGCGATAACCACTTACGTTAAAGAAAGGCGCGCCCAAAAGGCTGGAAAGGCGGCGATATAAAGGACAAAATCCCCCTGTGTCCCCCTTTACGAAAGGGGGAGCGATAGTACAGGGCGGTGGAAATAATGGGTAAGCCGACAGCTTCTCCCTTTGTAAAGGGAGATTGAGAGGGATTTTATAACAATATGACGGCAACCGTAACGGCGTTTATTATCATGCTCGTCCTGGCGATAGCTTTCTTTGCCTTTAGCTGCTACCGGCGCTTCGGGCTGATATTAAAAGGCAAGCCGGAAAACCGCTTTAATGCCTTTTTCAAACGCTTCTGGAACATGCTCTATTACGCCTTCGGGCAGCGGCGCGTGGTGAAAAAGCCCTTCGGTATCAACCACTTCGTGCTCTTCTGGGCTTTCATGATACTATTGATCTCCAACACGGAATTTTTGTTGAGTGGACTGGCGCCCGGCGCCATCAGCTTCGCGCGCCTGCCGGACGGCGCCTACTTTACCCTCGTTTATATCTTCGACATCATGTCCGTCCTGGCGCTGCTCGCGGTGATTTTAGCGATGATCCGCCGCCTGACTTTCCCGCCCCCCTACACCGAGGCCAGGAGCCGCGACGCATTCATTATTCTCGGGCTGGTCGGCGGGTTGATGATTGCCTACTTCGGCCTGCACGCCAGCGAAATCGCCGCGGGGACGGAAAGGGCGGCGGCCTATATGCCCATCTCGAATTTCGGCGCTTCGCTGATTCCTGACGGGGCGGGGGGACTGGATACCGCGGCCAGGGTCTTCTGGTGGCTCCACGCCATTATTTTGGTTTCGTTCTTAAATTACCTGCCCTACAGCAAGCACATGCACATCATGACATCCATTCCCAACTGCTTTTTCAAGAGCCTGGAAAAGGTGCGGACGCAACCGCGCGAGGAATTTAAAAAGGGCAACGTTTTCGGGGTGGGGGAAGTCGAGGACTTTACTTGGAAGGGGCTGTTCGATTCTTACGCCTGCACCGAATGCGGGCGCTGCTCGGATAACTGCCCGGCCAAGCTGACGGATAAGACTTTGCATCCCCGGCTCGTCATTCACGACATCAAAACGAACCTGCTGAAAAACGCCAATAAAGACGGGCATCCGGAGCTGCCGCTCATCGGCGACCGGGGGGAGGGGAGCGTTAAAGAAATAGCCATCTGGGAGTGCACCACCTGCGGCGCCTGCATGGAGGTCTGCCCCGTCTTTATCGAGCACGTGCCCCGCCTCGTCGATATGCGCCGCCACCTCGTCGAAACCCGGTCGAAGTTCCCCGAAGAGCTCCGGGTGTTTTTCGAGAACATGGAGTCACGCAGTAATCCCTGGGGCATCGCCCCCGCCGAGCGTACCAAGTGGGCGGCGGATATCACCGTCAAGCCCTTCGAAGACCGGCAAGACGGAGTACCTGTTCTACGTCGGCTGCGCGGGGTCGTTCGATGCGCGCAATCGCAACACCACGCTGTCCCTGGCAAAAATCCTGGACAAGAGCGGGGTCTCCTGGGGCACGCTGGGACGGGAGGAACTGTGCTGCGGCGAGAGCCTGCGGCGCCTCGGCAACGAGTACATCTTTGACCGCATGGCTAAAGCCAATATCAAGCTGTACGCCGACAAGGGCGTGAAAAAGATCATTACCCAGTGCCCGCACTGCTACAGCGTTTTAAAGAACGATTATAAGCAATATGGCGCCGAATTCGAGGTCTTCCACCATACGGAGTTTATCCAGAGCCTCATTCAAGAGGGCAGGTTGAAGCTCAACACCGCGTCCGGTCTCGGCAACGTGGTCTTTCACGATTCCTGCTACCTCGGGCGGTATAACTCTATTTATGACGCCCCCCGCCGGGTCGTGGCCGCCGCCACCGGCAAAGCGCCGACGGAAATGGAGCGCCGCCGCGATAAGGGTTTCTGCTGCGGGGCGGGCGGCGGCCGAATGTGGATGGAGGAAAAGGAGGGGAAGCTCATCAACGTGGCGCGGGTGGAACAGGCCCTGGAGAAAAAGCCGGACACCATCTGCGTCTGCTGCCCCTACTGCATGACCATGTTCGACGATGGCTTAAAGGATAAAGAGGCCGCCGACAAGGTGCAGGTGCTGGACCTGGCGGAAATCGTGGCGAGAGCGCTGGCAGACTAAAGAAACCTCACCCCCCTTAATCCCCCCTCCTTTTTTCCCCTTACCTTGAGCTATCCCCTTTCATGCTCTATACTTTAGCCAGAGGAACATTATAAATGTCGCTGGATTTGACTAAAGTTGCCGGGCAGGTTATCGCTATGATCGCGGGTCTGAAGGACGGTCGCGCCGAAAGGGAAAGACGCCTGCGCTTCGCGCTGGATACCCTGGGCGATGAAGTCATCGACCTCGCTGCCCTGAAAAAGAAAATAAAAGAAGGCAAAACGACCTGGCTCGTGGCGGATATCGTCGAGGGAATCGATAAACGCTATCCTTTGCCCCCCGCCCCGGCCGATTTTACCGTCCTGGCTACGGACGGCTCGCACATCGATGTCGACCGGCATCACAACACCCGCTGCTACCTGATAAACATCGGGTCGGTGGTTATCCGCTACGGTAGCCGTCCCGATGCCGTGCTTTCGAGCGCCCCCCGCCTCTACTCCGACGATAAGGACCTGGCTGTGATGCCCCCGGGCGGCGGCCGCGAGCAGCCGGTGGAAGGCGCTATCTTGGGTGCCAAGCGCTCCGTTGAGGAGTGTCAACACCTGGCCGCTCTGGCCGCGGACCTGCCTTCGGGCAGCGAGTCGCTGGCCATCCTGGACGGCACGCTCATCCTCTGGGGACTGGAAGCCTACCCCGACTTCGTTACTGACTCGCTGCTGCACGATGGTTTGCTGAAATGCCTCGACGCCATGAAAAAGCTCAATCAAGACCGCCGCCTCGCCCTGGCGAGCTATATCAGCTTCCCCCGCTCCACGGATGTCGTTAACGTGCTGCGGGTGGCTGTCTGCCCCAATGATGTCCCCGACTGCGATAAGCAGTGTCCGCCGGAGAAAGGGCGGGACTGTGATAGTTTAGCGGGCGTGCGCGACCGCGACCTCTTTATGGAACTACTAAAAAGAGGCGAAAGGTCGGCGCTGTTTATCAGCCCCTCGAAAATCGTTAGAGAGCACTATGGTGCGCACCGCGTTTATTTCTTTTATCTGCGCGTCGCTGATGAAATCGCCCGCGTCGAAGTGCCGCAGTGGGTGGCGGAAAATAAAGCGCTGCTGGACTTGGCCCACGCCCTCGTCTATGACCAGTCCCGGCGCGGCGGCGGCTACCCGGTCGTCCTTTCCGAAGCCCATGAACAGGCGGTCGTTACCGGCGCGGATAGAGAAAATTTCTGGGAACTGGTAGAATCAACACTGATAGAGGACCATCTGCCCGGCCCGTCCTCCGGCAAAAGCGCCAGTAAAAGGACAAGGTGGGTATGAAGGCGAAACTCTAAATTCTAATATCTAAACTCTAAACGAATTAAGATTACCGCGTGTTTTATGTTTAAAATTTAATATTTTGATATTGTTTAGGATTTAGTGCTTAGTATTTAGTGCTTGGCATGCAGGGGGGCTGATATGAAAAAACTTCTTTTGGCGGCGGTCATTGTCCTGGCGCTGGGGCTGGCGGCTTCCATCTATTTTTGTTTTACTCTCTCTCAGGATAAAAACGATTTAACTGCCGAATTGAATTCGGTTAAAACCGACCTCGCGTCGGTTCAGGCGGAACTAGCTGGCAAAAACGACGCGCTGGCGGCATCGCTGACTGAGCTCGATGCCACCAAGGCTACCCTTACTTCCACGACTTCGGAACTCAGCACCACTAAAGACACGCTCGTCTCTACGCAGTCGGACCTTACCGCCGCCAATCGGCGACTTGAGACAACTCAAACCGAGCTTAACTCGGCTAATAACCAGCTGACTTCCTCGCAGGCATCCCTGACCACCCTGCAAGATTCGGTCTCCGGTTTGCAGCACCAGCTGGACATTTCCCGGGAAACTCTCGACGGCCTGGGAATTACGGTTTCTTTGAGCCGTGAGTGCCGCGATGTGGCGCTGGTGGATAATGCGACGGCTCAAAATCCGACCTGGAACGAGCTGATGTCCTTCCTCGCTAACGACTCTACGGAGGACCATGAGTATATCGCCGATGTTTATGACTGCTCGCAGTTCTCCCGGGACCTCCATAATCGTGCCGAAGCGGCGGGCATCCGCGCGGCTGAGGTGCAGGTGAGGTTCAAAGGCGACAGGGCCGGTCACGCCCTCGACGCTTTCATCACGACCGATTTCGGGCTGGTATACGTCGACTGCACTACCCCACCCGATACCTGCGCCCGCGTCGTACTCGATAAAGAATACCGTGCGGTAAATAAGGAGCGTTTAGCGGGCCAATACGCCCGGGACGAATTGTGGTGGGACTCGTTATGGTCATACTATTATTTGAAGTCGGACTCCGGCGGACATGCCGTCGTATCGAGTATTAGGATATACTGGTAATACTATAGCCATATTTTATTAACAGGAGGTTTTAACCATGGGCAGCAAAGGCAGAAAGAACGTCAAGAAACCCAAGGGCGGCGCTAAAAAAGGCGCTGATACTAAGAAGAAATAAATAGCGGCATCAGCCAGGCAATCTCCTCTCATTTCCCCCTTCCCCTGCGAGGGGAAGGGGGATTAAGGGGGATGGAGTCTCTAATGCTCTCTTCCCCCTCTCCTTCACCCTGCCTCCGAAGGAGAGGGGAAAACAGGGGGTGAGGTTTATAATTAGCTCAATATCACCAAAAATCGCTGAGGTTATCGAGGCCGGCACCACTCAGTTCACCGCCCAGTGCTACGAGCTTTATCCTTCTAAAGAAGGGCCGCCCCTCGGCAGCCTGGTCAGGACCGGCGCTATTTACGGCATCGTCGCCCACGCGGAGACCGCCGGCATCGAGCCGGGACGCCGTCCCATCGCCCGCGGCCGGGAAGAAGCCTCGGAGGAGGCCGTCTTCGCGTCCAGCCCTCAGCTTTCCAAGCTTTTGCGCAGCGATTTTACCGCGGCGGTCGTGGGTTTTCGGGACGACGCTAAAATTCTCCAGTACCTCCCTCCGCAGCCCGCCCGCATCCACGGCTTCGTGTACTTATGTCAACCAGATGAGGTCAAAGAATTTAGCCAAAACCTCGACTTTTTAAGTATTTTAATTAACGCCGCCCTCCCTATCCCTGCCGAGGAGCTTATCGGCGCGGTTTTACGCCAGATGGGCCTCGCTCAGGACGACCCGCGTGCTTTCCTGGTGGCGGCGGGCAAAGCGCTGGCCAATATCTTGAGCAATGATTTTCTCCGACTTAAAAATATCCTGGGGAGGCTGCAATAAAGACCTCCTTAAAGTGACAAAACCCTGTTGCGCCATGAGCCGTTTAAGTGCATTATATAGTTGATTATTATTAGTAAAAATGATTAGAGTTTGGCCGACTTACCATAAATCGAAAAACGAATACTCCGGATTCGAAGCTGGACTTAACATAAATTAAAAAACGAATAACCGCGATTTTGAAGCTAACTTAACATATAACGAATAACGAATATAGCTACAAAATTTGAATAATTAGCTTCAAAACTAAAAAATTTTAAAAAACGAATCATTTTTTGCTTGGGAATTAACCGATGAAACCTGAAAATAGCCAGAAGCTCGGCATCGTCACCACCGCCTCGCTGGAAAAGGGCGTGGACGTCCGCCTGGACGCCCCCGTCTCGGTGGAGGACATGGTGGTCGGCCGCTACGTCACCATCGAAGGGCAGAAGCGCCGCTTCTTCGGCATGATTACCGATGTCAGCCTGAAGTTCACCGACGACCGCCTCTCCGTTTCCCCACCCGATGTCGCCGACCCCTTTATCGCCGAGGTCCTGGCCGGCACCAGCACCTTCGGCACGATACATGTCAGCCCTCAGCTGACCATCGGCGGGGACGCCGCCTCCCTGCTGGAAGGTCCCCAGCCCGTCAAGACTATCCCCGCCCACTTCTCCACGGTCAACCTGGCTTCGGAGCAGGACATCGAAAGCGTTTTCGGGAAAGAGGACGAGGAAAGGTTCCATATCGGCAACCCGCTGGACATGGAGATGAAGCTCTGCCTGAACCTGGAGGAGTTCGCCAAGCGCTCCAACGGCATCTTCGGCAAGAGCGGCACCGGCAAGACCTTCCTCACCCGCATCCTGCTCATCGGTATGCTGCAAAAAAGCAAAGCCGTCAACCTGATTTTCGATATGCATAACGAGTACGGCTGGCAGGGCACCAGCGAGAAAGGCCCGCCCGTCAAGGGACTCAAACAGCTGTTCCCGTCTAAGGTAGCCGTCTTTACCCTCGACGAAGAGAACTCGCGGCGCCGCGGCGTCAGCACCGACTTCGTCGTGAAAATCGGCTATGATGAAATCGAGCCGGAGGATATCGTGCTGCTGCGGCAGACCCTGAATCTTACCGACCTTGCCGTCGAAGCGAGCTATCAACTGCGCCGCCGCTTCGGCAAGACCTGGATACAAAACACCATCGACACGGAAGACCCCGATGACGTTAAGCAGCTTCTGGAGGAAACGAAAATCCACGAGAGTACTTTACAGAGTCTCAAGCGCGGCCTGGCGACTATCCGCCGCCTGCCCTTTATCGAGCCGCATGCCCCGCTGGATGCCGTGAAAAATATCCTGGCTCACCTCGATGCCGGCACCAATGTCGTGCTGGAGTTCGGGCGTTACCGCGATATCACCGCCTATATCCTGGTCGCCAACATGCTCGCCCGCCGTATCTATAGCCAGTACCAGTCCCGCACGGAAAAGGCCATGGCGGAAGGCGTTGCCCCGCCCCATCCGCTGGTCATCACCATCGAGGAAGCCCACAAGTTCCTCAACCCCGAGGTCTCGGGACAGACCATTTTCGGCACCATCGCCCGCGAGATGCGCAAGTACAATGTTTCGCTCCTCGTCATCGACCAGCGTCCCAGCGGCATCGATACCGAGGTGATGTCCCAGATGGGTACTAAAATTACCTGCCTGCTCGATAACGAGCGGGATATCGATAGCGTGCTGGCGGGCGTCTCCGGCAAAAACGAGCTCAAAGCGGTATTGTCCCGACTCGCCCCCCGGCAGCAGGCGCTCATCTTCGGCCACGCTGTCCCCATGCCGGTGGCCTTCCAGCCGGTCGCTTATGACACCAAGTTCTACTCCAGCTTGACCCCCGGCGATAAAAAATCGCAAAAACAGACTGATACAGACATCGAAAAGCTCTGGGAGTAAAGGGGAGGCTGGAGATCTAGGAACCTAGGGGAAAAATGTGAAAAAGCAATTTGGTTTTTTGTTTCTAGCAATTATCGCCGCAATTTTTCTTTATGGCTGTCATTATTCAAAAAACACTATTAATATTAGCGATAACAATAATTCTTCATTACCTGCTGACTGGAAAAATGCTCCTTGGATTGAAATTGATAACCGTTTTGATACTTCGGTTTTATCGAGAGCCCAGGAACAGATTCCATTTCCTATCATATTACCCAATTACCATCCTGAAAATGGTCAAGTAATATCTTTACCTTATATAGAGGGCCCTCTTAAGCAATTCCAAGAGGAAAACCATGTTGAAATTATTATCAGATTTAGTATCATTCTTAGTTCTACTTCAAGTGTTGGTATTATGATTAGTGAAAGCAACTATGCTTCATCGTTGGGTGAACCAGAGCTAAATCCTGAATTAGAGAAAATTGAAATCGTAGGTATGCCGGTAATAAAGACCAGAGATGATTGGTCTATTTCTGATGTTTATTATAGCTTTGACTCGAGAAATACTTATTATAATCTTGAAGCACATTTTCTACCAAATAAGGAGTCTGTTAAAATAACGGTCTTTAAAATAGTCGAATCTATGATTATACAAATAAACGCACCAGCCCAGTAACTCCATAGGATATCCGAGAGGGGCTTCGCCCCTCTTAAACGCCCCCGTTTTCTTAAGGGAGTATCCTGCCAAGAGGGGTGCCAGCCCCTCTTTAATTAAACTCCCCTTCCCTTAAACCGAAGGGAAGGGGATACAGGGGATAGGTCCCAGCTAAAAAACTATCTCAGTTCTGCCAGTTTCTTTTCCAGCTCTTTGTTTCCCGGCTCTACCAGGATTGACCCGTCCGGGAAAACGATCGTCGGTACGCTCTGATACTCCTTATTAATTTTTCGGACGTATTCCAGCGCTGTTTCATCGCTCTCAATATCTATCCAGGTGTAAGGCACTTTCATCCGCTCGAAAACCTGCTTCGCCCGTACACAGTCGGGGCACCACTTGGTGCCGTATACTTTGATTTCTGCCATAGTATTAATATTATATCAGAGATTTTTAACCGCTTTCTCTATCCGTCCTAAAGCCTCCCGGAGAAGCGAGCGCGGGCAGGCGATGTTCATCCTCTGGAAACCGCTGCCTCCCAGGCCGAACATGAAACCGTCGTCAAAGCCCACCCGGGCTTTCTCCCGCATGAAATTTTGCAACTCTTTATCATCCAGCCCGAGACCGCGGCAGTCCAGCCAGAGCAGGTAGGTGCCCTGCGGCTTAATGACCTTGATGCACGGGATGCGTTCTTGAAACCAATCCATGGTGATTTCCAGATTGCCCTGGAGATACTCTAAGAGCTGTGCGAGCCACTCGTCACCGTGGCGGTAGGCCGCCTCCATGGCCGTCAGGCCGAAGATGTTCAGACCGGGTACCAGGCCGACCCGGGCATCGTTAAATATATCGCGGAGCTTCTTGTTGGGTATGATGATGGACGATGCCTCCAGTCCCGGCAAATTAAAAGTCTTGCTGGGCGCCATGCAGACGATGCTCCTCTCCGCGAACTCTTCGGATATTGAGGCGAACGGCGTATGACGGTAACCCCTATAGAGCAACTCGCAATGGATTTCATCGGAAATGACGACCGCCCACTGACCGATAACGATTTCCCCCATTCGCGTTAGCTCCTCCCGACTCCACACCCGCCCGATGGGGTTCTGGGGATTACACAGGATGATAGCTTTAACGCGACTATGGTCCATCCGCCTGCCTTCTGGTTTGAATCTCGCCTCGAGGTCGGCGTAGTCCATGTTATAGCGACCGCGTGCCAGCTTGAGCCGGTTATGGACGATCTGGCAGCCGCTGCCCGTCACCACCTCGAAAAAGGGAAAGTAGACCGGCTCCTGTAAGTATGATTTCATCGCCGGGGTGCGTTAATGCCCTTACGGCGATATTTAAAGCGGGGATGATGCCGGGGGTAAAGACCACCCATTCCGGCTCTATCTTCCAGTCGAACCTGCGCTTCATCCGGTCGACCACCGCTTCGGTCAGTCCCGGACCCGGCATGGTATAGCCGTAGAAAGGATGGGCGGCGCGTTTTTCCAGCGCCTCGGTAATCGCCGGCGCCGTCGGGAAGTCCATGTCCGCCACCCACATTGGTATTACGTCTTCCCTCCCGAAGATTGCCTTAACGGCGCCCCACTTGGCGCAATCGGTATTGCGGCGGTCGCAAACCGTATCGAAATCGAACTTCATGCCGCACCTCCGTCCTTAAACTATTTTACACACGAAGCCTGATTTTTTACAAAGTTTGTCTTATCTTTCTGCCGCAGGTTATAATTACTATCAAATGCACTGGGTCTATTACTTCGGCAGGGTAGTTATCAGGATACTCGTTTTTCCCTTCGCGTGGTGGCGAGTAAAAAGTCGGGAAAACATTACCTCGCCGGGACCCTTCCTCATCGTTTGCAACCACCTGCATATCGCCGACCCCCCCATCATCGCCGCTAGCCTCCCCCTCAAGTGCGTCTTCATGGCTAAAGAAGATCTCTGGCATAACCAGTGGTCGCGTTTCTGGGTGGCAAACTTCGGCGCTTTCCCGGTGAGGCGGGGCATCGCGGATATGGAGGCCGTCCGACGGGCCCAAAAATGGGTGAAAAAAGGCGTTTCCGTCATTATGTTCCCGGAAGGCGGCCGGAGCCAAAACGCCCGCCTCCAGACGGCTTTCCCCGGCGCTGCCCTGATAGCGCGCCATGCGGGAGTGCCCATACTCCCGGTGAGCATTACCGGCACGGAAAAGCTTCGCCATCTAACGTGGTGCTTCTTCCATCACCCTGATATAACGGTTACCTTCGGCAGACCCTTCAGCCTTCCGCCCCATAATGGCAGGGTGACCAAGGAACAACGTCAGGAGATAATAAGTGCTATTATGCTGAAAATCGCTGCCCTGCTTCCCACCGAATATCGAGGAGTTTATGACACGGAAAAAACCGCCGGTAATTGAAAAGGCCGCCCGGACGGGCTTTTGTTTCGGGGTAAGACAGGCGGTCACTCTCTTGGAAAAGGTCGCCCGCGAGCGCGGGGGCGTGGAAACGCTGGGGGCGGTGGTGCATAACCAGCAGGTGCTGCAAAAACTAGAGGAAATCGGCGTTAAAGTGGTCAATAATATCGACGAAATTCAGGGCGATACGGTGGTAACAAGCTCGCACGGTATTAGCACCGACTTAGAGAACAAAATCCGCGCCCGCCATAGCGAGGTCATCAGCACCACCTGCCCGAACGTCCGTCGCGCCCAGGATGCTGCGGCCAAGCTGGCGGAGTCCGACTTTTTCGTTATCGTCTATGGGGACGTTGACCATCCCGAGGTGAAGGGAATACTGGGAAGGGCGAAGGGTAAGGGCCTGGCCACTATTGACGAAAAAGTCGTGGCGGCGTTGGACCCCCTCCCCCGCCGACTCGGCATACTTTCGCAGACCACCCAGGTGCCGGCCCATTTCCGGGAATTCGTGAAGAAAATCATCGACCTTGCCCTGACGAAAAACTCCGAGATTCATGTCATCGATACCATCTGCCACGACCTGCGGGAGCGCCAGTCGGCCGCCCTCGAGCTGGCGCACCGGGCCGACCTCATGCTGGTGGTGGGCGGACGCTCCAGCGCCAATACCAGCCGCATCGCCGAATTATGTTCAAAAATCGCCGAGACGCATTTAATAGAGACCGCCGCCGATATCAAGACAGCCTGGCTCAAGGGCAAAAAACACATCGGCGTTACCTCCGGCGCCTCCACCGCCGAAGACACGGTGGATGAGGTGATGAAGAGGCTGAAGGAGATGACGAAATACATCAAATGAGGTTAATATAATGCACTTTGATATGAGTCATAGAACAATAAAAGTATTTATTCTTTTGATTATTTTATTCATATTAAGTATGACGATCGGGTGTGCTGGCAAAAGTTCTCAAGAAGTAATGACACCCATATATCCAACTACGATGAACTGGCAGATTACTAGACCGCAATCTAATGCTCTTTATGATATCTGGGGTAGCTCTTCCAAGGATATATTTGTAGTAGGAGATAAAGGAACGATTTTGCACTATGACGGAAATATATGGACAACAATGGATAGCGGAACAAACGTATTGTTATTGGGTGTTTGGGGTAGCTCTTCCTCTAATGTCTTTGCTGTAGGTGATGGAGGTACAATTTTACATTACGATGGGGAAAAATGGAATATAATGAACAGTTATATTACAGATGATCTCAACGCTGTTTGGGGTAGTTCTTCTTCTAATGTCTTTGCTCCCGTTAATGGACCTGGCATTATTTTGCATTTCAATGGAGAAATATGGGAATCAATGCAAACTCCGTTTGATTTTCAGCTTTTTAATGTCTGGGGAACATCATCAACTAATATATTTGCCGTTGGAAGATGTAATGTAATCATGCATTATGATGGCCGAGATTGGATAATTATAACTAGAGATTCCGACACTACTACTCGTATTTTAAAAGCCATCTGGGGAAGCTCTTCCAAAGACATCTTTGTTGCAGGGTATACCGGACAAATGAGGCATTATGATGGCGAAAAATGGTATTCTATAGATAGTGGGACAATTAATGCTATTCATGATCTTTGGGGTATTTCAGCTAATAATGTTTTTGCTGTAGGAGTAGAGGGAATCATTTTATATTATAATGGTAATCAATGGGTTCAAATGAACAGTGGAACACAAGAATCCTTATTGGGAATATGGGGCGACTCTGCAACAGATATATTTATTGTCGGTGATAATGGCGTTATCCTACATTATGATGGAACTAATAATCCTGAATAACACCCCCTTTCCCCCTCTCCTTGACTCCCCCTCCCTCACTCTCTATAATTTATCTTAGTTTTAGACTCAACCTTTTCCACACCACCGACTAAAGAGAGGAATATCAATTTGGACTACTTTTTAACCGAGTCGCAAAAGACCATCAGAGACCTCGCCCGGCGCATTGCCGAGGAAAGAGTCCTCCCCGTCCGCGCCGAGCTCGATGAAAAAGAGGAGTTCCCCTGGGGCATCGTTAAAGACCTCGCCGCCGCCGATATGTTCCGTGTCTTTGTTCCGGAGCAGTACGACGGCCTGGGCGGCGGCTGCCTGGAGCTTTGCCTGGTCACGGAAGAGCTGAGCCGGATATGCAGCGGTGTGGCCGTCACCTATGCCGCCAGCGCCCTAGGATGCATGACTTTAATGGAGTACGGCACCGAAGAGCAGAAGCGTAAATATTTACCTGACATCGCTGCCGGTAAGAAGCTGGGGGCTTTCGCCATTACCGAACCGACCGCTGGCAGCGACGCCAGCAATATTAAGACCACGGCAGAAAAGGTGGCGGGGGGCTATCTGCTCAACGGCACCAAACAGTTCATCACGAACGGCGGCGAGGCGGAAATTTACACAGTCATTGCCCTGACGGACAAGTCTAAAGGTGCCCGCGGCGCCAGCGCCCTTATCGTGGAAAAAAACACCCCCGGTTTTACCTTCGGCAAGAAGGAAAAGAAGATGGGCATCCGCACCTCGGCCACGCGCGAGCTCGTCTTTAAAAACTGTCTCGTCCCGGAGGAAAATCTGCTGGGCAAGCCCGGCCTCGGCTTTATCCAGGCGATGCGCCTCTTCGATAAGTCCCGTCCCGGCATCGGCGCCCAGGCAGTGGGCCTGGCCCAGGGCGCCCTGGAAGCAGCGGTAGATTACGCCGAGCAGCGCGTCCAGTTCGAGCAGCAAATAATTAACATGCCGGTCATCCAGCACATGCTTGCGGACATGGCTATCCAGGTCGAGGCCGCCCGCGCATTAGTCTACGCCGCCGCCCGCTACGTCGATAGCGGCGCCAAAAATCTCACCGAGTCGTCGGCCATGGCTAAGGTTTTCGCTTCTGATGCCGCCATGAAAGTCACCGTTGATGCCGTGCAGATTTGCGGCGGCTCCGGCTACATGCGTGATTACCCCGTCGAGAAGATGATGCGGGACGCCAAAATCCTCCAGATTTACGAAGGCACCAACCAGATTTTAAGGAACGCCATCGCCGTGAACCTGCGCAAACGGAAGGGCCGGACGGCATGAATATCGTCGTCTGCCTGAAACAGGTGCCCGGCACCACCGAAGTTAAAATCGACCCTCAGACTAATACCCTCATCCGGCAGGGCATTGAAAATATCATTAATCCTTTCGATGCCTATGCGCTGGAAGAAGGCGTGCGTCTCAAAGAAAAACACGGCGGTAAGGTCACCGTTATTACTATGGGGCCATCGCAGGCGGACGCCGCCCTCCGCGAAGCCATATCCCTTGGCGCCGACGACGCCGTTCTTCTCTCCGACCGCGCTTTTGCTGGCGCCGATACCTGGGCGACCGCTTACACCTTGTCCCGCGCTATTCTAAAGATAGAAAAATTCGACCTTATTATCTGTGGACGTCAGACTCTCGATGGCGATACCGGGCAGGTGGGCCCTGAGCTTGCCGAGATGCTCGATATACCCTTTATCGCCTATGTCAGCAGCATCGAAGAAATTAAAGAAAAATACCTGCGGGTCCGGCGCATGGTGGAGGAAGGCCATGAGGTCATCGAGACCAGTCTCCCCGCCGTGATCACCGTCGCCAAGGAAATTAACGTGCCCCGCCTCCCCTCCCTACGCGGCGTGATGAAATCTAAAAGCGCCGCTATTACCACTTGGGGCATTAAAGAGCTGGGCGTCGATGCGTCAATGGTCGGCCTAGCCGGTTCGTCGACCCAGGTCATTAAGGTATTTTTCCCGCAGCGGGCCCACCAAGCCGAGGTGCTCTCCGGCAATCTGGAACAGCAGGTGGCGACGCTGGTCGACCGGCTTAAGAAAGCCGGTTTGTGCTAGGAACGGTGGCCCATGGGAGTTAAAATCGATACATTAAAGTGCACCGGCTGTGGCGCCTGTATTTATGTATGTCCGGTTGGCGTGCTCCTCGTCGACGATATGAAATGCCGCGTTGCGGAAGGCTGCATTTCCTGCGGGCTCTGCGTGGACCAGTGCAACTGGCAAGCGATAACGCTGGAAAATAAACCCGCCCGAAAAAAGAAAAAGAGGGGCGTCTAGAAACCTATGGCGGATACTGGTATCAAAGTCAACGATGAATGCGTCGGCTGCGGCAACTGCATAGCGGTCTGCCCCTTCGGCCTGATCGAAATCGTCCGGGGCAAGGCGGTAATCAAGGAAGGCTGTAACCTCTGCGGCGCCTGCGTGGCGGCCTGCGGTTATAACGCCATCACCATCGAGGCGCCTCAAAAAACGTCCGGCGTCAGCGCCAGTTCGCGCGGCGTCTGGGTCTTCGCCGAGCAACGGCGCGGCAGCCTGAAAAACGTCGTTTTCGAGCTCCTTTCCAAAGGCCGGGAACTGGCGGATACTCTTAAGACGGAATTATCAGCGGTATGCCTCGGTCATGACGTCAAAGACATTAACCGGCTTTTCGCTTACGGCGCCGATAAAGTCTACCTGGCGGATAGCCCCGACCTGGCCGAAAACCAGGAGGACTATCTCACCCATGAGATGGTGAGGCTTATCAGAGAACATCAGCCGGAGATCGTGCTGGCCGGCGCGACTGCTCTGGGCCGCTCTTTCTTTCCCCGCGTGGCGGCTATTCTGAACACCGGACTTACCGCCGACTGCACCGGACTGGAGATCGATACGGAGAAACGGCTGCTCCGGCAGACCCGTCCTACCTTCGGCGGGAACATCATGGCCATCATCATCTGCCCGGACAAGCGGCCCCAGATGTCCACCGTGCGCCCGCGCGTCTTTAAAAAGGGCGCCCCCGACCCCACCCGTAAAGGGCAAATCATCAGGGTCGACTTTAAAAAAGAAGGTATCACCGCGAAAACCCGGCTTTTGAATTTCATCGATGACCTTACTGAGGCAGTCAAGCTGGAAGACGCGGATATCATCGTCTCGGGCGGGAGAGGGCTGGGTAAAGCCGAGAATTTCAAATTGCTCGCCGAGCTGGCGGACGCACTCGGGGCGGCGCTGGGTTCGTCACGGGCGGCGGTGGACGAGGGGTGGATTCCCTACAGCCATCAGGTAGGCCAGACAGGCAAGACCGTCTGCCCCAAACTATATATAGCCTGCGGCATCTCCGGGGCGATCCAGCACCTGGTGGGTATGCAGACGTCCGACTGCATCGTCGCCATCAATGATAACCCGGACGCCCCCATCTTCCAGGTGGCCCACTACGGCATCGTCGGCGACCTTTTCCAGGTGGTGCCGATGTTGATTAAAAAACTCAAGGGTTAGTGTGATAAGAACCCGTCACATAAAAGTCCAAACCGCGCTGTTCCGCGAAGGTCTTTATTTCATCGACTATTTCTTTTGGCGGTAATACCAGCTTCACAACCGCCTGATCCATCGGTAGCACAAACTGCCCGCCGTTCCAGGATACAAACTCCTTTTCAGGAATCCTGCTTAAGACGGCTTTGATCCCCTCCACCCCTAACGTATGTATGTCCACCCAGCCGTCTTCAGATTCAATATTGTCACCGGAGATAATTTCCTCCAAGGTCTTGTTCCGATTGGTGCCGGTAATTAAAGTAAAATGCCAGCCGCGGTCCAACTCCCACGAATACAATTCATAGCCTTTCATGGAACGCGGCAGCGGGCTATCTTGCGTTGCGTGACAGCCAAACAAGACAGGTATTAGCAGTACCAGCACGAGTAAATTGATTCCTCTGTGTTTCATCATCAACTATTATAACGATGATTGAGCAAAAGAGTAAGTCTTAGACCTGCGGCAATCCCTGCCTTGCCTTAGATAGCTTTATCGAATATAATAATAAGGTTGTAGATACTCACGGAGGGGAGGCGAGGTGGCATGCAGATAAACGTGTCGCAACTACTTCAAGAACCCATCGGGTCGACGAGAGAATACGAGATAAACGACCCGGCTGAAATAATCGGTGATGGGAAAGAAGATAACGTCCGGGGCAAGTGCCGTTTGCTGCGCACCCAGCGCAGTATCCTGGTAAAGTGCACACTGGATAGCGAAGTGGAACTTACGTGCAGTCGCTGCTTGAGTCGGTTCCGCCACCCGATCAAGATAAAATTTGAAGAGGAGTTTTTACCTACCGTCGATATTCACAACGGGTCGCCGCTGCCGGCGCCGGAGGAGTCCACCGCTTTCACCATCGACGAGCGCCATACGATAGATTTAACAGAAGCGATACGCCAGTATGCGTTGATGGCAATACCGATGAAGGCGCTCTGCGATGCACACTGTGCCGGGTTGTGCCAGAAATGCGGTAAGAACCTTAACCAGGGGAAATGTGATTGCCCGGCAGAGGAAATCGACGCCCGCTGGGAAAAGCTGAGCAAGCTGCTTTAGACGTGGAAAATAACGATAAAGAACGGAGTAAATATGGGACCTTTACCGAAGAGAAAGAAAAGCCAATCACGTGCGGCGCAGCGTTTAAGTCATACCGCCAGGAAGCCCGTAACAACGGTCTCCTGCCCTCAGTGCCACAGTCCCAAGCTGCCCCATCATGCCTGCCCTACCTGCGGGTACTATAACGGCCGGGAAGTGGTCAAGAAGGAAGAGAAGAAAAAGCCGGCCGCCTAGAGAATCCTCAGATGACGAAAACAGCCTGGGTGTTCCCCGGTCAGGGCTCGCAAGCGGTGGGGATGGGACGGGACCTGTACGATAACGTCCCATCGGCAAGGGCTATCTTCGAACAGGCCGACCGGGCATTGGGATTGCCGCTCTCGAGGCTTTGCTTCGAAGGGCCGGAAGAGGAACTCCGCCAGACTATTAACGCCCAACCCGCCCTGGTGACGGCGGCTTGCGCCTGCCTGGAAGCCGCCCGAGAAATCAACGGAGACAAGCTCACCACCGCCAGATACGTCGCCGGCCACAGCCTCGGGGAGTACACGGCGCTGGCGGTCGCCGGGGTCTTTGACTTCACCACGGCCGTCCGCCTTGCCCGCGAGAGGGGACGGCTGATGCACGAAGCCGGGCAGCGACAACCGGGAGGCATGGCGGCCATCATCGGGCTGGAGGAAACGAAACTGGCCGAGGTCTGCCGTAAATCCGGTACCGTCATGGCCAACATCAACTGCCCGGGACAAATAGTCATCAGCGGGGCTTTGGAGAACCTCAACAGGGCCATGGAGCTGGCTAAAGCCGCCGGGGCAAGCCGGGCCATTCCGCTACAGGTAAGCGGGGCGTTCCACTCGCCGCTGATGAAGTCGGTCGTGGAAGGCATGTCGAAAATCATAAAGTCGATGCCTTTTAAAGACCCCACCATTCCCGTCGTCGCCAACATGACGGCCGAGCCGCTGACTAAAGCCGAGGCCGTGAAGACGGAGCTGATCAACCAGTTGACGAACCCCGTGCAGTGGCAGCGCAGTATAGAGTACATGGTGGAGCAGGGCGTGGATACCTTTATCGAGATTGGGCCGGGCAAGGTGCTGACCGGGCTTATCAGGCGCATCAACAAGGACGTGACGACCCGAAACATCAGCGACCTGGCGACGGCCAAGAGCCTGGGGCAATAAACCGGTTATCCGGGGCGCCGTCCCGACCCCAAAAACCATTCGTTATTCGTTTTTTTAATTTTTTTTGATGTTTTCCAAAGCTAATCAGCTACGTTATTCGTTTTTAGATTATGTAAATTCTAGCTTCATTTTCCAAATGATTCGTTTTTCGTTTTATGGAAAGTTAGCTTCATTTCTTCGGTTATTCGTTTTTCGATTTATGGAAAGCCCAGCTTCAATTACAAAGTATTCGTTTTTAGAGTTATGTTAAGCAGGTGTAAGGGATAGTGTTTGGTTACTAGTTACTAGTTGCTAGTGACTAGTTATTAGTATAAAGTGTTTGGTTGAGAAAGAGAATGGGATTTTGTCCCGTTGACCCGCCTACGCTGAAGCTTCGGTGGGCAAGCCTTACCCCCTGACCCCTGCCTACGCAAAGGCTACAGCAGGCAAGCCTCCCCAAACCTTAGATTTGCGAAATAGTTTTATCTTTTGTTTGGAGAGGTGGGAGAAAGGAAGAGGGGTCGTGACCCTTCAGGGTGAACCTTCAGGATGAACCCCTCTTAGACGCCCTGGATTTGAGGGGGCTACGCCCCTCTCTTGCAGGAACTATTACCTACCGGTAATTTAACTGATGAATCGCTCATAGTTAACGTTTTTGTATGGGAATATAGATATCCATTTGCTTGATACCGTTATTGTGCGAATAATGGTCTCTTTCATCATAGTACTCGAAATCATTCCGCTTTTCATCGAATTTGTACCCTGACGCCGGCAGCCAGCTATCAAAGATGTTTTTCCAGGTATCTCTTACCGTTTGAATGTGTTTCGAGGCTTCAGTGAGAGGAGTGGTGAATTTGGCGTATAATCCGCCCGCCGTTTTCATCTTGTACATATCGGGTTCTATCTTAGCAAGGTCTTCAGGATTATCCACGCCTACGCCGAGCATATACGTAAATTCGCTGGTTAACGGATTGATATCGAAGCATACAGTAATCTCGCAATGCCTGGATTTGTTGAAAACGTTATGAAGTCGGGTGAGGGGTTCCCATAATCCATGTTGATTGTTTCCCAATATAACGGGATATCGTGGGTAAATCTTACATTGGGCATTTTATGCCGGCTGGTAAAGCCGACGACGGTAAGAGGTTTCATTTCTACAATTTCCGGATACATAATTTTTCCTCCTGATATAATACTTATAAGTTCCGTAAGTTCCATTCTCGTCGGCCGACTGCAAATGGCATGAATCCGGTAGATAGACGGGGGATACCCGAAGCATTTTTTAAACGCCTTGGTAAAACCGGCATGCGTTTCAAAACCATATTTCACCGCAACATCGATGATTTTTTCTCCGCAGCTAACATCATATAACGCGTATTGCAGTTTACGACGGGTAACATAAGCCATGAGAGTTATTCTCGTTACCCTGGAAAATATGCGATTAAAATGAAATGTTGAATAACCGCATTCTTTTGCCAGTTCTTGAGGGCGTTATTCCTTCTGTGATACGGTTATCAATAATGTCCAGGACATTTTGTATGATATGATTATCTATCCAAGTCTTCACCTTGTAAGCTAACAGTAACTAGATTATACCAAGTCTTAAAATCAATTTGCTTATCCTGGAGTGCTGTTTTAATGGGAAAAAATATCACTTCACATGGCTTGCACACCTGCTAATTCTCACATATACTTTAAATACGTTATTAGAGGAGTCATTACATGTCTGCACCCACAGCTAGAATAGGCGTCATCGGGGGGACGGGGCTTTATGACATCGAGGGGCTGACGGAGATAAAAGAGGCGCGGCCGGAGACGCCTTTCGGCCTGCCTTCCGATGCAATAATCGTGGGGAAACTGGGCGGGGTCGGCATTGCCTTTTTGCCCAGGCACGGCCGGAACCATACCATCTCGCCTACCAACGTCCCTTCCCGCGCCAACATCTACGCCCTCAAAGCGTTCGGGGTGGAGTTCATCATATCGTCCAACTCCTGCGGGAGCTTTAAAGAAGAGCTAAAGCCGGGGCACCTGCTCGTGCCCGACCAGATCATCGACCGCACGCGGCAAAGACAGAGCACATTCTTCGACGGGGGAATCGTGGCGCACATACCGTTCGCCGACCCGTTCTGCCCGGTACTCAGCGACATTGTCTATAAAGCCGCTAAAGAAGTCGGGGCGACCGTCCATCAAGGCGGCACGTTCGTCGCCATGGAAGGGCCCGCCTTCTCCACCCGGGCGGAGAGTCGATTATACAAAGCCTGGGGGGCGGACGTCCTCGGCATGACGGTACTGCCCGAAGCCAAGCTCGCGCGCGAAGCGGAAATCTGCTACGCGAGCATCGCCTGCATCACCGACTACGACAGCTGGCGCGAAAGTAAAGAAGGGGTCAGTGTCGCCACGATTCTGACCACCATGCGCAATAACATCGACCTCGCCAAAAAGACGATAAAGCTCGCGGCGGGCAGGGTGCCACAGCAGCGCCGCTGCCAGTGCGTCGATGCGCTCGGTCCGGCCATCGTTACCGACCTCTCCCTGGCATCCGCCGACGAAAAGAAAAAGCTCGGAATACTCATAGTGAAATATATATAAAGAGAGACAGGGACGGATTCTTCCCCGATTTACATCGGGGTCAGAATGACAAAAGAGATCAAGCAAGATGAAATAGAGATTGCCACGCCCCGATTGCATCGGGGCTCGCAATGACAATGAGGAGCGTGTATTATGTCAAATACGGAGTTCTATTGCCTGCCCACGATCATCGGCAGTGTGCCCCATACCGACCCCAAAAAGGCGTGCGCGCTGCTCGTCCGCTACCTCAAAGACATCCCCACCTGGCCGCAGCTCCCGAGGATGTCGTTCCTGGAGAACATGTACGTCCAGTACAGCGAGGGCTTCCCGGGGGCGGTCGTGGAGAACAACCGCATCTATATCGATACCGCCAGCGACTATACGAAGTCGCTCGAAACGCTTTACCAGGCCTACCTGGACAACGATTTCTCCAAATATGGCATGGGACGCGACCATGTGGCCGGGTTTTACGCCCTGCTCGAGCAGAAGGGCCTGTCCCCGAAAGCGGTCAAAGGGTGCGTCACCGGGCCATTATCATGGGGGATGACCATTACCGACGAAAACAAACGGTCGATACTCTACCACGAAATCCTCGGCGACGCCGTGCCAAAGTTTTTAAAGCTCAAGGCTAAATGGGAGGAAAACCAGCTCAGGAAAATCTCGAAGAATACCATCATCTTCGTCGATGAGCCTTACATGGCGTCGTACGGCTCCTCCATCGCCGCCGGGGCTTTCGCCAAGCCGGAAAAAATCGTCGAGATGATTGATGAGGTCTTCGACGGCATCAGTGGGCTCAAGGGCATTCACTGCTGCGGCAACACGGACTGGTCGATACTCCTGAAAACAAAAATGGATATCCTTAACTTCGACGCCTACGCCTACGCGCAGTCGCTGGCTTTATACCCCGATGAAGTTAAGAAGTTTATCGCCAGGGGCGGCTGCGTAGCGTGGGGTATCGTCCCCAACCAGAACGAACCGGTCGGGAAGGAGTCGATTGCCAGCCTGAAGGACCGGCTGCTCGAGGCGATGGCGCCGTTCACCCGCAACGGGCTATCCATTAAAGAAATCGTCAAGCACAGCCTGCTGCTACCCTGCTGCGGACTCAACGCGCTGACCGAAGAGAACACGGAAAGGGCGTTACAGCTCCTCACGGAGCTATCCGCCGAGATGAGGAAGAAATATTTGTAAGTCGTGCTATAATTGAGTGAATTAATACAAAAGGATTAAAAATGAAACGACAAAGTATTAATGAAGATTTAGATAAAAGTAGAATATTGAGTCAACTTAAAAAATACGCAAGAGAAAACAATCTTTCAAATAAACAACTTGCAGAGAGTCTGGGGGAACCCTACAACAGTCTTAAAAAATGGGAATTCTTTACAACTGCGAAACATGCTCGAAAACCTTCAAAAAAGCATTTAAACAAAATAGACGAATTCCTAAATAATAAGAATATACCTGAAAATTACGAACGAATTAACACTGCTAGGCATAGAGCAGAAAAGATAAAGTACATTCTACTACTCCTCGAAGATGAATTAAGATGGTTTCGAGACAACGAACCAAGAATGAGAGATGAATTTCGTAAAGAACTCGACGCTTCTGATATAGGTTACATTTCCAGTTTAATGACTATGTTGACTGAAGAGGAGAAATTCAAAAGATGGTTAGCTCTTACCACCTCTCGCTTCCAAGCGTTTAAAAAGGGGTAGTTGAAATGACAAAAAAGAAAATCCGCGGTAATCTCGGGGTTTTACTTACTTACCTTGGCAGATTATACGGTACTCCGGCAAATGCTATTAAAGAATACACAAGCAATGCTTTAGATGAATGGATTAAAGCTAAAGAAAAAGGAACGATAGTTGGCCCATGTGAAGTTGTGTATAGCCTAGAAAAAAGTAAAATCAGCATTGAATATAATTCGCCGGGTATGGATGAAAAAGAATTTCAAGATGCTCTTAACAGAGTGGCGGATTCAATTAAACGTGAATTAACTATACCACAAATTGGAGAATTGGGGATAGGGATTTTCGCATTTAATCAGGTTGGAGGTACTTGCACATTTCTCAGTAAAAAATATAAGGGAGCGCCTACAATAAAGGTAACTCTAACAAGTAATTCCGACGAGTACGAAATAGAGATTGCAAAAAAAATGGAGTCTCTAATTAATCCAGGCATGAAAATTATTATAACTCGTTTACATCACGACCCGACAAAACTTAGAGGATCTTTATCTCCACAAGTACTACAACGCTTTTTTGCAGAAAAATTTGATTCGTACCTTAGAAAAAATAGCCTGATACTTAAACTCAATTCTCTTGATAAAATACTTAACGTACAACCAATAGAGATTAGTTTACCCATTATTGGACAGGCTTTTAATGAAGTGCACCTTTCTGATGAATGGCTCAAAATTTTCCGATGTCAATTCTGGTTCGACTCATCGCAAAAAAGCCACGTCTCAATCCGCCATACGGGCGTTTCAATAATAGAAGACTTAAGTACTTATCCAGCTTATGGGCTAGAAAAAAGTATATATGCAAGTGGTTTCTTAAGAGGTTATATTGATGCCGATTTTCTTAAACCTCTTCCGTCTCGAACAAGCTTTGAAGAAAACCAAGATTGGGTTCAATTTCTAGTAGAGCTTGATAAAATACGACCGTCTCTTGAAGCAGAAATCGACGAATTACGCAGGATAGAACAAGAAAAAAGACTTACAGAAGTACAAAAAAAGGCTATCGAAATCGCCCGTGAGATTCTTGAGCAAGAGCAATTCCGAGACCTGGAATTGTTAAAAGGATTAAGAAAGAAACGAGGTCCGACTGTTCATGTAGGAGTCTCACACAAACAGGGTAGGCAAACTGGCGAGCGCTCAAAAAAATCTGGCGAGGCTGGTCACTTGGGTGGCTTTCGAATTGGGTATCTTGAGGAAGCATTTGAAGATGGGCCATCCCGACATAGTGAATTTGTTGCTGGAACAGTGCGGGTAAATAAACTCAATCCCGATTTCGTTCGAGAGAGTTCTGAGCAATCAAAACTTGTATACGGCGCGCTTATGGTTGGAAAAGAGGCAATAGTATATGGTGATAAGTCACATGCAGCAGACTATTTCCTAGAAAAATTACTATCATATTTGTTTCAAGTAAAGGTTAAAACAGGTGAGAACCTTAGTATAAATCTTAAAAAAGGAAAAATTACACCTCTTAAGATAGGTATACATAAACAAACTACTCTTAATCTTTAAATCACCTGCTGACAAAATAAATACAAATTGATACCAATTAAATGTTTATTGTTTTGGATTTTTTAAACCTATGAAGGATTTCAAGGGCAAGGTGGCGGTGGTGACGGGCGGGGAAGAAGTGACAGGTAAGACAAGGATGGTACGAGGGCGGCGGGTGGGAAAAGATAAAAAGGAATAAAAAAAGAAGTTACGGGGGGAAAAGAGGGGATACATGAAAGACTTTACCGGAAAAGTGGCGGTGGTGACGGGCGGGGCGAGCGGGATAGGGTGGGGAATAGCGGAGAGGTGCGCCGCCGAAGGGATGAAGGTGGTCATCGCGGACATCGAAGAGGGAGCCCTGAAGCAGGCGGAAAAGACGCTGAAAGTCGGAGGGGCGGACGTACTAGCGGTAAAGACCGACGTTTCAAAGATAGTCGAAATAGAAAAGCTGGCGCAAAAGACCCTCGAGGCTTACGGCGGGGTACACCTGCTCTTTAATAACGCCGGGGTGAACACGGATATTTCCTTACGCAAGCCGGTCTGGGAAAACACGTCCGGCGACTGGGAATGGATGATAGGGGTCAACCTGTGGGGGGTCATTAATGGGGTCAAGGTCTTTCTGCCGATAATGATGCGGCAAAACACGGCATGCCACATCGTCAATACGGCGTCCATGGCGGCCTGCTGCTGGAGCCGCAGCTCGTGATTTACGCCGTCACTAAAGCCGGCATCATCGCCCTTTCCGAAGGACTTTATATCCAGCTCAAGGAAAGAAATTCTCCCATCGGCGTGAGCGTCCTTTGCCCGGCGTTCGTCAGCTCACGGATTTTCGAGGCGGAAAGAAACCGGCCGGGCAACCTCAAAAACCCGCCCGAACCTCCTAAAGCTCGCCCGCAAGCCGCGCTGGTCAGCCAATTCAACAAGGTCGTCCCGACGCTGACGCCGGAACAGAGCGCCGATATCGTGTTCAAGGCGATAGGGGAGGGGACCTTCTATATCTTTACCGACCCGCTGGTGCAGGAGCTCTTCAGACAGAGGGCGGAAAACATATTGAAGGGTAAAAATCCAGAGAGGCCGCACGTAACATAGAAAATACACCTGGAGATATAGTAGTACGGCGATTGCGTAAAAAAGACCTGAATGCCGTCTACGAGCTCATCCAGAAGACAATCGACGTCTCGTACAACAGAGTCTATCCCCCAGAAGCCATCAAATTTTTTAAAGCGTTTCATAGCCAGGCAACCATTCTGAAAGACGCCGCCGCAGGGTACACGGTCGTGGCGGAACGGAACGGCGAGATACTGGGGACGAGCACGCTGATAGATTGCCATATTCAAAGGACTTTCGTCAGTCCGGCCTGCCAGCGGCAGGGCGTCGGCGGGATGCTGGCACAGGAACTCGAGAAGAAAGCGTCCCGGCGGAAACCCGATTATCTTACCCTGGAAGCTTCACTCGTGTCACGGCAATTCTGGGAAGCGCGCGGGTTCACCGTCCAGGAAGAGACTTTCATACCGGTAAAGAACGGGCAAAAACTGGTCTATTATAAAATGAGCAAGAAGATAAATCGAGCCTGAGTATCGGCGGGGGTAGCGGGAAACGCCGAATTAAGCTATAGTATTACTGATGAACAAAACAAGACGAAATGCCTGGCACAAACACCTCAAAATGGCCAAAAAAGCCAAAGAGAAGAGTCAAGCCCAGGCCAAGACGGCAAAAAAGTAAATTCTAAATCCGAATATCGAAATCCTAAACAAATTCAAATTACCAAGTAATTAAAAACCCGGTGATTTAAATTTTGATATTGTTCAGGATTTAGCGCTTAGAATTCAGGATTTAAAATGTCCCAACTGCCGGAGCTAATCAAAGCCCTGCTCGACCCCCAAGCCTATCCCGACCTGCCACCCAGAGTTGAGCTCATCCAGACGCAGATATCCTATGTCTTTCTCGCGGGGGAGTACGTCTATAAAATCAAGAAGCCGGTGGACATGGGCTTCCTGGACTACACGACGCTGGAGAAACGCCGCTATTACTGCCAAAGGGAGGTCGAGCTTAACCGGAGGCTCTGCGCGGACACCTACCTGGGGGTGGCACCGATAACTAAAGAAGGCAACCGGTTCATCATCGGGGGAAAAGGTCGGGCAGAGGAATACGCCGTCAAGATGCGGCGCCTGCCGCCGGAAAACATGATGGACGCGCTCCTCGCCGGAAACAAGGTCACCCTGAAAATGGTCGGCGAGGTAGCGAAAACGGTCGCCGATTTCCACAAAAGGGCGGCCACCAGCGAGGAAATCAGCCGCACCGGCGGCATCGAGGGCGTCATCCAGAACACGCAGGAGAACTTCGCCCAGACGGACAAATACTTTAAGATAATCATTGAGCCGGAGACCTACCGAAACATCAAAGCTTATACCGAGGACTTCATTAAGAACAATACGGCACTTTTCCATAAACGCATGGTCGAGGGGCGCGTGCGGGACTGTCACGGCGACCTCCACGCCGCGCACATCTGCTTTTACAAGGGCATCTGCATCTACGACTGCATCGAGTTCATCGACAGATTACGCTATACCGACGTAGCCGCGGAGGTGGCCTTCCTGGCGATGGACCTCGACCACTATCAACGGAGCGACCTGGCGGACAAATTCATCCGAGAATACGTCAAAGAAAGCGGCGACCGGGAGCTCATGAAGCTGCTCAATTTTTATAAATGCTACCGGGCATACGTGCGGGGCAAGGTCAACTGTTTCCAGTACGACGACCCGCAAATACCGGCGGCGGAAAAAGAAAAAGCGAAAGCCAGCGCCCGGAGCTATTTCAAGCTGGCGGAATCGTATATCGAGTAGGCTGATGAAAAAATTTCAAATAAGACGAATAAATAAGAATGATAGAGACTGGATAATCCAGGTATTACGGGAGTGGTGGGCGGGACCGACAATCGTGACGCGCGGCAAGGTGCACGAGGCAGACAAGCTGCCGGGGTTCGTTGCGGCAGACGAGGGGATAAAGGCCGGACTGATAACTTATGAGATAGTGGGAAAAGAATGTGAAATCGTTTCGATGAACAGCCTGGCGGAGGGAAAAGGGGTGGGGTCGGCGCTGATAGACGCCGTCAGGAAAGTCGCTGCCAAAGCCGGGTGCAAAAGATTATGGCTGATAACCAGCAATGACAACACGAAAGCTCTGCGATTTTACCAGAAGAGAGGCTTTCATCTGGTGGCCGTCCACCGCGGGGCGATTGACCGGTTGCGGAGACTTAAGCCGGAGATACCGCTGACCGGCAACGACGGGATACCCATCAGAGATGAGATTGAGATGGAGATGGTACTGTAACCGGAGGAGATTGCCGCGTCGCTACGCTCCTCGCAATGACAAATTAAACGGAGGCTTAAGATGAGAGAACCGTTTGCCAAATATATCAAAAGCAAACTGCCGTCCGGCTTCCTGCTCATCGCGTGCGGGCTGCCGGGGACGTGGAAAACGGAGACCACCGAGGAAGTCCAGAAAATCAAGGGGGGCAAGCTGCTGCGGAGCGACATCATCCGCCTTGAAGTGTTAAAAAACGAGGACATCTTCGACACCAAAGTGGCGGGCGACATGAAAAAGCGGACGCAGGTCTACGACGTCATGTTCGAGCAGGCGGACGAGGCGCTCAAAAGCAACAACATCGTCATCCTCGACGCCACCTTCGTGACGCAGTCGTTAAGGCAGCGGGCGGCCGCCATCGCCGCCAAACACAAAAAGACATTCGTTATTTTACAGACGGACTGTCCGCGGGAGGTATCGATAAAACGGATTCTGGCGCGCGACAAAGAGAACTACGTCTCCAACGCCCTCACCGAGGAAGCCTACCTCAACAACAAGAAAAAGTTCGAGGCGGTGGACACCGACAACCTGAAAAAGCAGCACCCGGGACTGAAAGTCATCCACCTAGTGGTGGATACCACCAAAGACCCGCCGGAGGAGTGGTACATCATCGGGGAGAGGAAGTAATCAGCAATTAACAGTCACATGAAGATAGACTTGCATATCCACACCAAAACGGGGTCGGACGGGGCACTCGCCATGGAGGAGGTCTTTCTAGAGGCTAAGAAAAGGAAGATAGAATTTCTATCGATTACCGACCACGACTCCATAGAGCACCAGAATAGAGCCATCAAGCTGGCGAAAAAACATAACATCAAGTACGTTACCGGAGTAGAGCTCAACGTCACGTTCCCCTACCAAGGCAAAGACGTGTCGCTGGACTTCCTGGGGTACGGATACGACTATAAAAACACGCCGTTAAACGAGAAACTCCGCCTGATAAGGGAGCACCGGGGAAAAAGGGCGCGGCAGATAATCGCGAACTTAAATGCCGAATTCAAAAAGGAGGGCCGACCCCTTTTCACCGAAAACGACCTCGTGAAAATGCAGGAAGGCGTCGATGGGATACTGAGTCGGCCCCACATCGCCGATTACCTGATAAACCGGGGAATAGTAAGAGACCGGCAGGAAGCCTTCGACCGATACCTGGTAAAGTGCGACGTCCCCAAGTACCCGCTGTCTTTAGAGGAAGCCGCGGCGCTGATAAGAGGGGCGGGCGGCAAAATCGTCCTCGCCCACCCCAACGACCCCAACGGGACATCGCTCATCAGCGTGACGAAAGACCTGACCGGGCAGACGGATATCATCGAGAAAAAGATGCTGAATGACATCGACGGGATAGAGTGCTGGCACTCGCGCCACGACGCGGCGACGACGCAGCACTATATCGCGTTCTGCCAGAGGCACCAACTCTTAATGACCGGCGGCAGCGATTGCCACCAGAAGCCGATATTGATGGGCACGATAGGGGTGGGGGAAATGGCGGCGGGGGAGTTTAAATATTCATGAAAGCCGGCCGGAAACACCGCGGGATAAAAATCGCGGGGATAGTCGCGGGCGCGTTACTGGTCATCTACACCGGACTATCGATCTACGGCGCGACGGTCGCCATGCCCCTGCCGCGCCTGCCGCTCAACCCGGACATTTCCCCGGCCTCCCTGGGACTTGAATACCAGAACATATCGTTCAGGAGTCGCGAGGACAACGTCCTGCTCAAAGGATGGTTCCTGCCCGCGCCGGGCGACACGGCCATCATTATCGTCCACGGCGGCTACCAGAACCGGGTGGATGATAACGTCGATACCCTGCCGCTGGCACACGACCTGGTGCAAAAAGGATACAATATGTTCCTCTTCGACCTGCGGGGGAGGGGGGAATCGGAAGGCCAGGGGCTGGCCCTGTCCAATATCGAGAAGGACGTCGGGGGGGCGGTAGACTACCTCGAATCCAGGGGATATCCGGCCAAGCGGATAGCCATACTGGGGTTCTGCTCCGGGGCGGCTTCCTCGGCCATCTTCGCCAGCCAGAACAGCGTCGGCACCCTGATGCTGGTCGGCTGCTTCGCCACGGTGCATAACATCGTGATTACGGAAGCGAAACACGAGGGAATACCCGCCTGGTTGACGAACATCTTCGCGCCGGGCGTTCTTTTAATGTCCGAAGCCATCTATCACTACAAGTCGATAGACCCGAAGGACATTATCGGGGATATCGCTTGCCCGATACTCTTCATCCACGAGGAGAATGACGAATATATCTCGCGGGGGGAAATGGAGGGGCTTTACCGTGCCGCCCGGGAACCGGACAGCGAGTTCTGGGAGGTGAACGACTGCCTGCACAGTCAAGCGTATAAAACATATCCGTTAGAGTTCATCGCAAAAGTGGACGGATTTCTGACGAAGGCGATAAAAAATTGATTCCTCAAATATTCTCGCCCTGGTAGACGCCGCGATAGCCCTCAGATTCTCCGGTCAATTCAAAGAAAACCAGCTGGGTAAGGCGGGCGTTTTTCTGGACGCGAAAACCGTAGGGATTATGCACCATCAGCAGAGACTGCGAACGCCCCTCGTAGCCGGCGTCCCAGACGGCCGTGCCCACGTTAACGCCGCAACGCAGCAGGGAGGAGCGGGGGCGGCCCAAAGCCATGATATGCTTCGGCAGGTGCACGATTTCATTATAAGTAATCATATAAATGCCGGCGGGGAGGTCGAGATAGCCCGCGGGGTCGAACACCAGTGGGGAAAGCTCAGAAACAATCCTATCGCGATTATCGGCGGTTACTTGCCCGGCCGACTGCATCAGGGCGCAGTCGCGCAGGGTAAGGTCGAAGCCGTTAGTCTGCACCTGCTCGTCCAGATTCAGCCAGCCCTCAACGAGGGGAGGTTTCGCATTGATGAGCCGACGAATATCTTTTCCCGATAAGACCGACATTGCCACCTGCTTCTATTTAGTCAGACGCCGCCGCATGGTCACCAGAGTTATCGAAAAGAATACTACAATATAAGCCGCCATAATACCAATCGCCAGCCAGAGATGGTCGGGCATTTGACCCTTAAAAAGCCCCCGGATTATTTCCACCGGCGGACGCAGCGGGGTGAACCAGCTGATGTCCCGGAGCACTTTAGGGAAAGTATCCAGCGGGAAAAAGACGCCGCTCAAAAGAAACAGCGGGTTGATAATCAGCGTAAAGAAAAAGTTGAAGGCATAAATCGAGGGAACGATGGAGGTATAGAAGAGCGAGATAGCCGAGAAGAGGACGCCTTCCACAAAAGCCACCGGCAGGATGAGGACCGCCCAGGGCGAGGCGATAAGCTGAAAAACGCCGGCGACACCCAGCACGATAGCACCGGTCAGGAGGGCGCGGGTGGCCCCCCAGAAAATTTCCCCGGCGGTGATATCCTCCACATTCACCGGGGTAGCCATGATGGCATCGTAGGTGTGCTGGTGCTCCATGCGGAGAAACGCCGAATAACTGCATTCATTGCTGGAGCTGAACATCGCGTAGGAGGCAATCATGCCGGGAGCAATGAAATTGATGTACTGCTGGCCGTTAATCAGTCCCATAAAAGCGCCCATCCCCAGTCCGAAGGCGAGAAGGAGCAGGACCGGCTCGACAAAGGAAATGGGCATCTCGAAATGCCAGAGACGGAAGAACACGTCCCGGTTACGCTGCCAGACGCGGAAAAAACGCCAGGAAAACATCTTCATTCGAGCAGCGACCTCCCCGTAAGCTTAAAAAAGACGTCCTCCAGCGTGGCAGGTCGGGTCCTCCCCGGCAACCCATCCAGCTGGTCGTCCGCGAAATGGAAAATATACACCACATCCGCGGCCTCTTCGAACTCAAGTTTACGTCGATTCAGCTCGGCGACCAATTTATCGCGCGCTTCCGATTCAAACTCAATCTCCCAGATACGCTCGCCGATATAGCGAGAAACGAGCTCCGGCGGGCTGCCGATAACGATAATCCGGCCCTGGTGCATCACCGCCACTCTCTTACACAGGAAGGCGGCCTCTTCCATGTTCTGGGTGCAAAGCAGCTGCGTCACGCCCTGCGCCTTGAGCTCTTTGAGCTTGCGCCAGACCATGTGCTTGGCCTGGGGGTCGAGCCCGATGGAAGGCTCGTCCAGTATCAGGATTTTGGGATTATTAATCAGGCCGCGGCCGATGAGCAGGCGGCGCTTCATACCACCCGAAAGCTCATCGATTTTGCTCTTCATCCTGTCCTCGAGCTGAATGGACTTGAGAATTTCCAGGCTGCGGCGGTTCGCTTCCCCGGCGGGGATAGCGAAATAGCGGGCGAAGGTGCGCAGATTCTGAATGACATTCAGGTCCTCATCGAGATTATCGACCTGCGGCACCACGCCCAGTCTGGCTTTAATCTCGCGGGGATGCCTCTTTATATCCAGTCCGTCCACCCAGATATCCCCGGCGGTGGGCGGGGAAACGGCGGTAATCATCCTGATGAGCGTGGTCTTGCCGGCGCCGTTGGGTCCGAGCAAGCCGAAGCACTCGCCCGGCTCTATCTCCAGGTCGACATTCTCCACGGCGACCAGCTTCTTAAATTTTTTCGTCAAATGGGACGTTTTAATGATGGACATGGTACTCCGTTTTTAGACAATTTTTTTATTGTATCGTATTTTATAGCTAAAAAGCAATAGGGGAGTGTTTAAGAGGGGCGATTTAGAAAAACCCCCTTGGTCCCCCTTTACAAAGGGGGAAAGATTGATGAGGGTGTTAAAGAGGGGTTTCGCCCCTCTTCTAATTTCTTCCCCCTCTCCTTGAAAGGAGAGGGGTTCACCCTGAGGGGTTCTCCCTGAAGGGAATATAAGGGGGTGAGGTAGACTTAAATCCCTCTTGGTCTCCCTTTACGAAAGGGAGAAAGAACTTTCTGTGCGCAATATTTAGTTGATTCCCGGTCAGGCCGGGAATGGCGTGCAATGAACGGATTCTTCGCCGTGCTCAGAATGACACAACGGAAAATCTCTTGACCGTGCTATTATACGTTCTTTATAATTAATGCTCAGGACGTTAAAACAATGGCAGGCAGAAGGCATAAGGCGCGGACGATAGCGCTGCAGGCATTATACGAGGTGGATGCCGTGGCGCGTCAACCAGAGGCGGTGACCGAACGGTTACTGGCCGAAGCGGGGTTAACCGCAGAAAACAGCGAGTTCGTACGGGAGCTAGTGAACGGCACCGTCAAAAACAGGGAAGAAATCGACCGGAAAATTCATAAGTACGCCCCGGCCTGGCCGGTAGACCAAATAGCGATCATCGACCGGAACATCCTGAGACTTGCAATCTTCGAAATTTTATTCGATAATAAAGTACCGGTAAATGTAGCGGTAAGCGAAGCGGTGGAACTGGCGAAGACCTTTGGCAGCGACAAATCATCCAAATTCGTGAACGGGGTGCTGGGGACGGTAAGCACGCTGGCCACCCGCTAGAAGCTCTGAGAAGGGGGAAAAAAGTGGCAAGTGTTTTCGATAAAATAAAAGCGATAGTCGTGGAGCAGCTTGGCGTCGAAGCGAAAGACGTCGTGCCCACGGCCAGCTTTGTGGAGGACCTGGGCGCCGATTCACTCGACCTGGTAGAACTGATAATGTCGTTAGAAGAGACGTTCAGCACATCGGACCGGAAAGTCGAGATACCTGACGAAGCCGCCGAGAAAATCGTGACCATACAGGACGCCATCGATTTCCTGAAAGAACAGGGGATAGAATAGGCGAATAACCCCAGCCAAGCCCGGATTTTTAGATACCCTTTGCCCAGTCCACGGCGTTTTTAAATATCTGCAAACCGTAAAGGTCCTGCCGTTCCTTTTCCCTCGTCCAGCGGGGATGCTGCGTCCAGCGAATGAAGTCCTCGGGGTGGGGCATCAAGCCAAAGATACGGCCGGACGCGTCACAGATGCCGGCGATATCATTGACCGAACCGTTGGGATTAGCAGGATAGCCAGGTTTAGCCTTTCCCTTAGCGTCAACGTACCGCACAACGACATTAAGTTTTTCCAGCATGCCCGGCTCGGCGACGAGCTTGCCCTCGCCGTGGGCGACGGGGACGTACATGCCCTTCATCCCCTTCGTAAAGACGCAGGGGCTTTGCTCATTCACCTTGAGATAGACCCAGCGGCACTCGAACTTACCAGAATCGTTATTGGTGAGCGTGACCGGCTGGGCGCTCCGGCCGGGAATGCCGGGCAGGATGCCCGTTTTCACCAGCACCTGGAAGCCGTTACAGATACCCAGCACCAGGCGGCCGTCAGCGACGAATTTCTTAATATCCCGTCCCAGGCGGAGTCGGATTTCATTAGCCATGATACGACCGGCGGAGATATCATCGCCGTAAGTAAAGCCGCCGGGAATGACGGCGATATGATAATCGGAGATGCTTTTTTCCTGGCGGAAAAGCTCACCGACGGTGGTGGAAGCGACCGCGGCGCCGACCATTTCAAAGGCGATTTGAGTATCAACATCGCGGTTGGTACCGGGGGCGCGGAGCATCAGGACTTTTACCTTAGACATGTTTTTTACCATCTCAAAGGCTTCTGCCAGGCCTCTTTAAGGTCGGCGATAAGTGAGGAAAGGACAACGCCGCCCTTAAGGCCGCGGACCTCAAGCTTGTTATCACCAGTGACCCGCCCGACTTCAGCGAAATCAACGCCGGAAAGGGCTTTTTCGAAGGCTTTTTTATTTACCGGGGCGACCTCGACGAGAAAACGGGAATTGGACTCAGAGAAGAGGATAAAATCATCGCGGTCGATTTGCTCCGCCAGCGGGACATTTTTAAGATTTATGGCCATGCCCAAACCGCCGGCGAAAGCCATCTCCGCCGCCGCCACACCGATACCGCCCTCAGAAAGGTCGTGGCAGGCTTTGACTAATCCGTGTTGCGTCGCCGAGGAAAGGGCATTCATGATTTGCTTCCCCTTTTCCGGATAGACTTTAGGGACGGAGTTGCCGATATAACCGCGATTAGCCAGATAATGCGAGCCGCCCAGCTCGTTATAGGTCGCGCCGACGATATACATCAAATCGTCCGCCTGTTTTAAATCCATCGAGACCGCCCTGCCGATATCGTCCATCACAGCCATGGCGGAGATAAGGAGGGTGGGCGGGATACAGATGCTGCCTTGCTCGGTCTCGTACTCGTTATAGAGACTGTCCTTGCCGGAGATAAACGGCGCGCCGTAGACTTTAGCAATATCGTAGCAGGCCTGCAGCGCTCTCACCAGCGTACCCAAGCGGTCGGGCTTTTCCGGGTTGCCCCAGCAGGAGTTATCCAGCAAAGCCACCTCGTCGAGGGTGCCGCCGACGGCGATAACCTGTCTTAATGCTTCATCAATGGCGGAGGCGGCCATCCAGTAGGTATCGATATCGCCGTACTTGGGATTAATACCGTTAGAGACGATAAGTCCCTTCGGGGAATCCGAGAGCGGGCGGATAACGGCGGCATCGCCGGGGCCGTCGTTAGCAGCGCCCACCAAGGGCTTGAGCACGCTGGTGCCCTGGACCTCGTGGTCGTACTGGCGGATGACCCACTCCTTGCTGCAAACGTTCCAGGCGCCCAGTATTTTTGTCAGGTCGGGGGCGAGGTCGGGGGGACAAGAGAAATCGGGTTCGGGGTGGCGGGGCGGCTGCCAGAGCGCTGCCCGCTCCAGTTGGGGCAGGCCGTTATGCAGGAACGCCATATCGAGGTCGGCGACGAGATTGTTATTATAATAAAGGCGGAGTCGGCGGTCATCGGTAAACTCGCCGATAACGGTCGCTTCCACGTCTTCGTTCTGACAGATAGCCAGAAGGCGGTCGAGGTTCTCCGGCGGGACGGCCAGCAACATGCGCTCCTGCGACTCGGAGACCCAGATTTCGGTATAAGACAGGCCGGAGTATTTCAGCGGGACTTTCTCTAAATCGACGCGGACGCCGGTCTCCTCCGCCATCTCCCCTACCGCCGAGGATAAACCGCCGCCACCGCAATCGGTGATGCGGCGGTATAAACCGAGGTCGCGCGCCTGGATAATGGCGTCGAGGGCTTTCTTCTCCACGATAGCGTTGCCGATCTGGACGGAACTGGAAGAAAGCGTCTCGGACTCCTTATCGAGCTCGCCGGAGGCAAAGGTCACGCCGTGGATGCCGTCGCGGCCGGTCTTGCCCCCCACCACCACGACGAGGTCGCCGGGCTTTTGCATACCCTTCCGGCCCATATTGACAGGCATGATGCCCACCGTGCCGCAATACACCAGCGGGTTGCCTACGTAACGCTCGTCAAAAAAGATGGAGCCGTTGGAAGTGGGGATACCCATGCGGTTACCGTAGTCGGCCACGCCGGCGCGGACGCCCTTAAAGATACGGCGCGGGTGCAGGACGCCCTTGGGTAATTTCTCATAAGGGAAATCGGGGGGGCCGAAGCAAAAGACATCGGTGTTCATGATGGGTTTGGCGCCCAGTCCAGTGCCGAGGGGGTCGCGGATAACGCCGCCGATGCCGGTAGCCGCGCCGCCATAGGGCTCAACCGCCGAGGGATGGTTATGTGTCTCCACCTTAAAGCAGACGGCGTAACGGCCATCGAAATCGATAACGCCGGCGTTGTCCTTAAAGACCGAAAGGCACCAGGGCTTATTAAGCTCGCGGGTGACCTTCATCACGGTGCTCTTCATTAAATTATCGATGGTCTTTTTGCCCAGCGTGATTTTAGCTTTAAAAGTCTTATGGATACAGTGCTCCGACCAGGTCTGCGCTAAAGTTTCCAGCTCGACATCGGTGGGCCGGCGGCCTAATTTCTTAAAATAGTCCTGGATGATGCGCATTTCCTGAATATTCAGCCAGAACCGGCCCTTGCTGAGAGCCATTAAAGCGTCGTCGTCCATGGAGGCGATATCGATTTTTTCCAGCTTGAAGCTATAGGTCGCCGGGCGCAAAGCCACGGCTTCCCGATGGGCGACAAGGTGCTGGACGACGCTGTTGACCAGCAGCTTGTCCGATACGGACTTAATTATATCGCCGGAAAGGTCGCCCCAGAAAAGGTATTTTTTAGCCGTGCGGACGGCGGTAATGGTCGCGATACCGAGGTCGCGGATGCCCTTTTTAACGCTATCCTCGACGGGGTCCATGACGCCGGGATTGTAGGCGACCTCCACGAGGCGGGCGCCGGGCGGGGCGGGACTATCCTCCGTGGCATACTCCTCAACAATGGGGTCGGTGAGAAGCTCGCGGCAGACGGTCGAAAACTGTTTCTCGTCCAGTCTGCCTTCCAGCAGATAGATACTGCTGACCTTAACGCGCGCGACCGACTTAATACCGAGGTCGAGAATGTCCTTGAGCAGCCCCCCGGAACGGGGGTCGGCGAAGCCTTCTTTGACCGAGACCTCGATGCGGTACACAGCAGCTCCTTAGTAATTAGTTATTAGTATTTAGTTGCCCCACCCCACCCGTTTATCGATCCGGTTGACCAGGAAAGTAAGCCAGCGGCTCGGCGCGGCGTCCTGGGCAAAGTCAAAATCCGCGTAAGCGGAGTCGAAAGCTTCGGCAAAATAGCGGCCGTCCACGGCTTTATTATGCACATAATCCAGCATAGTTTGAAAGTCCGGGCGGCTGACGGCATAAGGAAAAAGCGAAAGGCAATCCAGGACACGCAGGATGCCATATTTCACGGCGGGATATTGCAGGCTCATGAAACGACGGCCGACGCCGAACCCATGCAAATTAGCCCGCGACCGCCAGTGCTCCAGCAACAAATCGATAGCGCCCTTAAGCGCCGGCGATTGCCGGTACGGCGCGTACTGGCCGAGCAACATCAGGATATTCAAGTTGTCCATGGGGCAGGCATCGATAGCCGAAGCGCCCGGCTCATCGCCGTAACAATGCCAGCCGCCATCGCCACAACGGGAATTCATCACCAGACGGATATATTTTAAGATACGGGGGTCGTCACGATAGCCCATCTTCACCAGAGAAGAGAGCAGAATAGCAGACATGCAGAAATAGTTTTCCTGGACGTTGGGGGGGATAGTAAAAGAGCCATCCGGCGACTGAAAACGGAAGATTTCCTCCGCCTCGTTTTTTAAATTTAATTCAGCCACCGATAAGCCAATATCAGATAGAAAGAAGAGGTCCCAGTAGGCCTTGCCGGTCTCCGTATAATGCACCCGGCCGGACTTTAACGCGGGCAGGCCCACTTCTTTGCTTTTAAGTCGGGCGACAAGCTTTTGAATCGAGTTGTCTTGCAGTACGGGGGCGACACCGGGTTTAGCATCCAGAAGCTGCAGTGCCACGGCGTACCTGAGCCAGGCGGGTCCCGCCAATAACCATTCGAGGACTGTTTTATCCAAAATTATCGAAGGCAAACCAGCGTTTCCACGGCAATAGAGTGAGGATGTGCTGACACTTATATTATACCGTTTTCCAGGGGGAGGGTAAAGGGGAAGAGAATAACAAAAAAGGGAGTGAAGCTTGTCAAGACGGCCAACCTCACTCCCTTTATGATCAAACGGATAAATCAATCACTATTTGGGAATTTCGCTCAGTTTTATACCCAGAGCATCGGCGACACCCTTGCCATAGGCTTTATCAGCCTTCAGGCAGTTTCCGATATGCCTGATTTTGACTTCCTTCGGCGCATCTTTGATGGCGCGGGCGGTATTTTCAAAAAGCGCCTTCTGCTGGGCGGGTTTCATCAGGCGGAAAAGCTTGCCCGGCTGGGTATAGTAATCATCATCGTCTTCCCGGAAATTCCAATGGTCGGCGGCGCCTTCCAGTTTGAGCGGCGGTTCCTTAAAATCCGGCTGCTCCTGCCACTCCTGATAGCTGTTCGGCTCATAACCGAGCGTACTGCCATAGTTGCCGTCAACCCGCATGGCGCCATCGCGATGATAACTATTAGCGGGGAAGCGGGGCGCGTTAACCGGTATCAGTTGATGATTGACTCCCAGGCGGTAACGCTGCGCATCGCCATAGGAAAAAAGCCGGCCCTGCAGCATTTTATCCGGCGAGAAACCGATACCCGGCACGATATTGGCCGGATTGAAAGCCGCCTGTTCCACATCCGCGAAGTAGTTTTCGGGATTGCGGTTAAGCTCCAGCACGCCCACTTCGATCAAGGGATAATCCTTGTGGTACCAGACCTTGGTGAGGTCGAAGGGATTATAGGGCATTTTAACCGCGTCTTTTTCCGGCATGATCTGGAAATACATGGTCCAGCGGGGATAATCACCCTTTTCAATGCTTTCATACAGGTCACGCTGGTTACTCTCCCGGTCTTTAGCAACAATGGCTTCGGCCTGGGCGTCGGTCAGATTTTCGATGCCCTGCTGTGTTTTCAAATGGAACTTCACCCAGAACCTTTCGTTTTTGGCGTTGATGAGACTGAAGGTATGGCTGCCGAATCCGTGCATATGGCGGTAGGAATAAGGAATACCACGGTCGCTCATGACGATAGTAACCTGATGCAGCGCCTCCGGCAGAGAAGTCCAGAAGTCCCAGTTGTTTTTGGCACTGCGCATATTGGTACGCGGGTCCCGCTTTACGGCGTGATTAAGGTCGGGGAATTTAAGAGGGTCGCGCAGGAAGAACACGGGCGTATTGTTGCCGACCAGGTCCCAGTTACCTTCTTCGGTATAGAACTTCATGGCAAAGCCGCGGATATCGCGCTCGGCATCGGCGGCGCCGCGCTCACCGGCAACCGTCGAGAAGCGCAGGAAACACTCGGTTTTTTTACCCACCGCGGCAAAGATTTTAGCTTTGGTATAGCGGGTAACGTTCCTGGTGACGGTGAATGTCCCAAAGGCGCCGGAACCCTTGGCGTGCATGCGCCGCTCGGGGATGACCTCGCGGTCAAAATGGCCCAGTTTTTCGAGGAACCAGACATCCTGCAACAACGCGGGGCCTCTCGGACCGGCGGTCATCGTATTCTGGTTATCGACGACGGGAGCGCCGGCAGCAGTCGTCAGTTTTGACTTCTTTTTATTTGCCATTTTTTCTCTCCTTTAGACAGCGATACTCACTGCTTTTTCATTATCATCATAAATCGACCATTTAAGCAACACTGTGACATTTATCCTATATTTTACGGAAAAATTATGGCACGATTATTCCTGTAACGGTCCAATGAGGAGGAAAGATATGGTAAAGCACACGGGCGACTTAAAACCGAGAGAGATTAAAAAAGATATTTATTGCGTCGGCGCGGTGGACTGGGATAGAAGATTATTCGATTCTCTGATACCGCTGCCCGACGGAACGAGCTATAACGCCTATTTAATCAAGGGCAGCGACAAGACCGTACTTATCGATACCGTAGACCCGCCGATGAAAGAAATATTATTCAGCAATCTCGACCAGCTGGATATTAAAAAAATAGACTACGTTATTTTTAATCACGCCGAACCAGACCATTCCGGCAGCATCGCCGAAGTACTAGCAAAATTCCCAGAAGCCAAAGCCGTCTGCACGCCCAAGTGCAAAGGGATGCTCATCGACCGGTTCGGGGTCGCCGATGTCAGATTCAAAACGGTCGAAGACAAAGAAACGATATCGCTGGGCAACCGGACGCTGGAATTCATTTACGCCCCCTGGGTGCACTGGCCGGAGACCATGCTCACCTATCTCCGCGAGGAAAGGATACTGTTCCCGTGCGATTTCTTCGGCTCGCATATCGCGACCACGGACCTGTACGTGCGGGATGTCGGGCAGGAATACGAAGCCGCCAAGAGGTACTGGGCGGAAATCATGATGCCCTTCCGGCTCGTGATACAGAAGAACCTGGAGAAAATCAAGGACTATAAAATAGACATCATCGCGCCCAGCCACGGGCCGATGCACGATAAACCGGAGTTCATCATCAAAGCCTACCGCAGCTGGGCCTACGACGAGCCGGGGAACATCGTGGTGATTCCATACATATCGATGCACGGCATCACCCGCCGGATGGTGACCTACCTCGTCGAAGCGCTGAGTCGAAGGGGCGTCACCGTAAAGGAATTCGACCTGGCCGGGGGCGATATCGGCAAGCTGGCCGGCGCGCTCGTGGACGCCGCCACCATCGTCATCGGCACGCCGACCGTCCTGACCGGGCCCCATCCCGGGGCGGCCTACGCCGCCCTCCTGGCCAACGCCCTCAAACCCAAGGCGAAGTTCGCCTCGGTCATCGGCTCCTACGGGTGGGGAGGCAGGGCCGTGGAGCAAATCGCCGCCATGATTCCCAATCTAAAAGTCGAAATTTTGCCGCCGGTATATTGCCAGGGCGCGCCCAAAGACGCCGACTACCAGGCGCTGGACAACCTGGCCGCCACCATCGCGCAAAAGCATCAAGAAAATAAACTGGCCTGATATATTAAATACAAGGAGGGGACGATATGTTGAAACTTTCGGCAAAATCCAAACACAGTCCGGAAGAGGTCATCAAACGCGCCGTGAAATACTTCGGGCCGGAGGGCTTCGGCCTGAAGGTCAATGACGAGGGCAACTGCTGCGTCACCTTCGAAGGGGGCGGCGGCGGGGTGTACGTGACCGCTTCAGAAGAAAAGAAGGGGAGTACGGTCGACCTGGAATCCCGGGAGTGGGATTACCAGGCGCAGGAATTTATCCGGAAAGTCAAATAAGCCGTACTGGCGGGCGACAATATTAAAAATCGAAAAAAAGGAGAATTTACTATGGCGTTCACAGCAAAGGACTACAACAAACTAATCGGCATGGAGGGCTTCAGCAATACCCTTTTGAACAATCACATCACGCTCTACCAGGGGTACGTGACCAACACCAATAAATTAATAGACGCCCTGGCGGCGATGGCCAAAGACGGCAAGACCGCCACGCCGGAATACGCCGAGCTGAAACGGCGGTTCGGGTGGGAGTTCGACGGGATGAGGCTCCACGAGTACTATTTCGAGAACCTGGGGGGCAAGAGCGCCCTGGTCAAGAACGGAGTGCTGGGGAAGCTGATCGCGGCAAACTTCGGAAGCTACGAAGAGTGGGAGCAGAACTTCCGGGCGATGGGGGCGATGCGGGGGATAGGGTGGGTAATACTTTACTACGACGTCCCCTCCTGCCAACTCTGCAACGTGTGGATTAACGAGCATGACGCCGGCCACCTGGCGGGCTGCCAGCCCATCCTCATCATGGACGTCTTCGAGCACGCCTACATGATCGATTACGGACTTAAGCGGGCGGACTACATCGCGGCATTCTTCAAGAACATCAACTGGAGAGCGGCGGAGGGGCGGATAAAATAGTTAGAATCTCGCGACAGGATTTCAGGGAGGCAAGACAATGAAGAGGACCATACTCTTGACGATGTCGTGCATTCTGATCATCGTGGGGCTGCTGGCGGCCATTTCCTGCGGGACGTCATACCAAAGCACAACGCCACCGCCAACCACGCCAACCCAGGGGCCCGGGACACCCCAGACCAACGCGGTGACTATCCAGAACCTTGCTTTTTCCCCGGCCGCGCTAACGGTAGCCGTCGGTACCACGGTGACCTGGACCAACAATGATGCGACCACCCACACGGTAACCTCGAAAACGGGACTGTTCGATAGCGGGCCGTTGAACAAGGGAGGCACCTTCAGCTATACCTTTAATAGTAAAGGGGTTTTCGAATACCACTGCACGATTCATCCGTCGATGAACGGCACCGTGACCGTACAATAGCACGCCGTTAAATAAGGAGACACCTTTTCATGATAAGCGCACTGACGGCCAGCCGGGTTATCGTGGTGCTGGGCATCATCAACCTGACGAGCGGGCTGGTGATATTATTTACCTGCCGGTGCGTGCCGCTCATGAGGTTAGGCAAGGGCCTGATGAAACGCGGCTGGTACCTGAAATTTTACAAGCTGCACGGCTATATCTGGTGGATTTTCTGGGGCTCGGTAGTAGTGCACGCCATCTTCGCCTTAATTTATTACGGGTGGCCGTTTTAAGAGGGAAAACAGGGTATCTAAGAGGGGCGCTAATCCAGCAGCTCCATGATGTGCCTGACCTGAACGGTCTTCTGATGCTGAGCCAGGCTATCGATAAGATGTATCTCACAGCCGGGGCAAGCGGTGACGACGACATCAGCGCCCGTCGCGGCAATAGAGTCGACCTTCCGGGCGGCGATTTTTTGGGATAAATCGTAAAAATAGATACTGAAAGTCCCCGCCATACCACAGCAGGCCGCGGCGTCCGCCATTTCCACGTACTTGATATCGGGGAGGGACTTTAGGATTTTACGCGGCGGCTCCTTGACGCCCAGGTAGCGTCCCAGGTGGCATGGCTCGTGCCAGGTCACGGTCTTGCCGCGGAACTCCGCCGCTACATGGTAGGCGGAGGGGGGCAACTGCAAAACGTCCACCAGGAACTCGGTAATGTCTTTAATCTTTGCCGCGAACTCCTGATAATCTTTTTTTCTTGCTTCGTTATCCGCTAAAAATTTAACGTAGTTCTTCATCGCCGAGGCACAGGTAGCGCAGTCGGTAACGATATATTCCAGATTATTAAAAGCCTTCACATTGGTATCGGCAAAGCGGCGGCCGGCGACGAAATCCCCGGCGCCTAAAAAGACCGGGGCGCCGCAGCACCCCTGAGCCCGCGGCACGACTACCTCCACGCCGTTCTTATTTAAAAAACTGATAATTTTCTTGCCCAGCTCGGGAAAAACAAAATCCGTCATACAGCCGGTAAAATAGCCGACGGTGTACTTCACTTTAACGCCGGCCGGGGGCTTGTTTACCTCCGGGACGGACTGGCGCAGGAACTTGGGGGCTATCTGGGGGATATGGCGGCCCTTACCGAGGGCGGAAAGGAAAAAGGAAAGATGGCGCACCGTCCCCTGTGTCTTCGGGAGAAAAATGCCCTGGAACCAGGAAGCGAAGCGTACCACCCAGCCAAAGAGGCGGCGGCGCGGCAGCAGCCAGCGGAAAATAAAGTTATAGGGGAAAGGCACGCCCTTTTTCGCCACTTTATCCGCGCGGGCGGCGGCAATTACCGCGGGCACCTGCGTACCGGCCGGGCAGTTCTGGGAGCAGGTCAGGCACAAAGTGCATTTATTGAGCTGCTGCGCCATCTCATCGGTAAGAGTCAGCGAGCCGTCAAGCAGGGCGCGGACGAGCATGATTTTACCGCGCGCCACCGACGACTCGACGCGCTCTTCGCGGTAAACGGGGCAGGCGGACATACAGAAGCCGCACTTGGTACAGCGGTCGAGGTCGGCTTTGAATTTTTCCACCTGGGCAAAGTCAGGACTGGTCTTCATGATTCGGGTTCTTCCCAAATTTTACCGGGGTTGAGGATATGATGGGGGTCGAGGACATCTTTGATTTTCTTCATAATTTCTATCGCCGCGGGGTCCATGGCTTTTTTCAGGAAGCGCTGTTTTTCCAGACCGATACCGTGCTCGCCGGAAAGCACGCCTCCCAGCGACATGGCTATCTCGATAATATCGTCAATGCATTGCAGGGCGCGCCCGTAATGCTCCTTATCGCGGCTATCCGTGAGCACGACCGGATGAAAATTACCGTCGCCGACATGGCCAGCAAAGCTGATGGGAACATCATGGCGGCGGGCGCTCGCCTGGCTCAACTTAATGAAATCGGCGATTTTATCCCGCGGCACGGACACGTCCTCATTAATGATGGTATGGGCGCGACTGGAGATATCCGAGAAGTGGGCCTGGCGCGCCTGCCAGTAGCGGGCGGCTTCGGCTTTATCCGCCGCCACTCTGACTTCAGCGGCGCGGCGCTGACATATCGCCAGGACCTGCTCGGTCTCGGCGGCCACCGTCTCCGGCAGACCATCGACCTGAATAAGCAGGATTACCTGGGAGCTATCGAGAACGGCGTCCGGCAAAAGACCGCGGAACTTGGTAAACGTCCAGTTATCGACGAACTCGACCTTGGAAGGCAGGACGCTAGAGGCAATAATTTCCGTAACGGTCTCGCCGGCCACGGCCACATCGCGGAAAACAGCCACGATGGTCTGCTCAGACTTAGGCGCCGGGAGCAGTCGTAAAGTAATCTTAGTGATAACGCCCAGCGTGCCCTCGGAGCCGGTAAAAAGCATCATCAGCTCGTAGCCCGTCCGGTTCTTGGGCGTGAGACCGCCCAGCTTCACCGTCCGGCCGTCCGCCAGCACCACCTCCAGGCCCAGAACATACTGCTTGGTGACGCCGTATTTGAGGCAGGAAGGACCGCCGGAGTTTTCCGCCACGACGCCGCCCATAGTGCAGCCGGCAAAGCTCTGCGGGTCCGGCGGGAAGAACAGCCCTTCTTGAGCTAAAGCTGCCTGGAAGTCCTGCAAGACCACGCCGGGCTCGACGGCGGCGTTCAGATTGGTCTTGTTAATATCGATAATGCGATTCATCCGGGTGGTGCACAGGACAATGCCGCCGCGAATGGGGATAGAGCCGCCGCTGACATTGGTACCGCCGCCCCGCGGCGTGACTGGAATAGCGTTGGCGTTAGCCAGCTTAAGTATCTCCGATATCTGGTCGGCCCGGGAAGGTAAAACGACTACGTCCGGCCGGTGCGACCACATATTGGTGCCGTCATAAGAATAGGCCACCATCTCTTCCGGAGAGGTCAGCACGTTGTTCCTGCCGACGATGCGGCGCAGTTTTTCAATAAAGCCGGAATCAATCATAATAGTTTCGACCTTACCCCCTTTATCCCCCTTTCCTTCAAAGGAGAGGGGGAAGATTTTTAAGAGGGGGTGCAACCCCCTCTTTTTCTTACTCCCCCTTCCCTTTCTAAGGGAAGGGGGCTAAGGGGGATAGGTTCCAAAAAATTCACTCCCACTATTACTTTACCGTTTTACAGGCGCACGTTCAAGCTTGAATTTACAGCAGGGTGTCTAAGAGGGGCGAAGGGCGGGACGTAAATCCCTCTCTTATCTCCCTTTACGAAAGGGAGACGTCAATACCCCAAGAGAGTAGCCTGCTAAGAGGGGCGACGCCCCTCTTTTATTTTCTTCCCCCTCTCCTGGCAGGAGAGGGGGATTAAGGGGGTGAGGTAACTACCCTATTGCTTTACAGACTCTCGCTCTTTCTCTACAATAATACTGTAAGAAGGAGTTATCAACATGATTAAAGCCGTCTTTTTCGACCTGTACCAGACGCTGGTACGCTACGAGCCGCCGCGGGAAGAAATCGAGACCAGAGTACTTAAAGATTTCGGCATTAAGACCAGCCCGGAGAAGCTGGTTCGGCCCATCATCGCCGCTGACGAATTCATCTATAACGAAATCGCCCGGCGGCCTTTAAGCGCCCGGTCGAAAGAAGAAAAGTTCACCCTTTACGCCCAATACCAGGCCATACTCCTGCGCGAAGCCGGGCTCAAATACGACCAGAAAGTCATCCCCAGCCTGCTCGCCGCCATGCAGCAATCGCAGATGGACCTGGTCCTCTTCGACGACGTGGCGCCCACCCTGACCGACCTGAAAGGCAGGGGGCTGATACTGGGCCTGATTTCCAACGTCGAACAGGACATGGTGCAGACACTGACGAAACTCGGCCTTGCCGCCCGGCTGAAAATAGTCGTCACCTCGCAGGACGCCGGCGCCGGCAAACCGCGGCCGGAGATATTCCGAGAGGCTTTAAAACGCGGCGGCTGCCAGGCAGCCGAGGCTATCTATATCGGCGACCAGTATAACGTGGACATCGTCGGGGCGAGGGGGGTGGGGATGCAAGGGCTGCTCATCGACCGCAGCGATTACTACCGGGACATCACCGATTGCCCGCGCCTCAAGAGCCTTAAGGAAGTGGTCGGTTATTTATAGCTCTCCGCCGCCAAGGGGACATGCACGACACTTGCCCTGCGAGCACAGCGTTTTATAGATGTGGAGAAGTCCCTGCTGGCCCCGGGCGGAATTGACCGGGCACCGGCTGATGCCCAGCTGACGCCTCATGTGTTTTTCCACAGTGTTTTCCGCTGACGCGGGGTATCGGCGATATATCTCGAGGGCTTTTTCCGCCAGCGCCGGGCGCGCGGCGGTCCGCCCCCAGGCAACGGCAAAGGGCAACAGCACGTTAATGACGATGGCCTCCGCCCGGCTCTCCCCCAGCAGGGCCGGGACCGAGCGGCCAGCCGGCATGCCGAAGTCCATATGGCGACGCCAGTATCCTGCGGCATCTACCAGCAGTGCCTCCTCCAGGTCGTTCCTGCCCGTTTCTGACGAGGTTTGTTCCAGCAGATTAATCAGGCCCGCCGGCAAACCTTCTTTCCCGTAGCGGAGCAGGAGATAGCTCATGGCGGCGATGCGGCGGCAGGCCGAGTTACCCGGCCTGACTTTAAAAGAGTGCCAGTCACCGGCCGACATGGTCACCTTTTCTCCATAAGCTGACCAGGTCTTTTCGAGCCGGTCAACCCAGGCGTCACCAGTGTCATTCAACCGGCGCCACCCCGTCCGCGACGACGGCAACAGCCCGGCCATACCCAGCAACAGAGACTGATAACTGACCAGGCATTCTTCATCCGAAATTTCTACCGGCGACGCTGCCAGCAGCCGCGACAGCGGGATACGGCGGGACAGCTCGATCATGGGGACTTTATTTTTCGCATAACCCAGCGCGCCCATGATTCCCTGATACAAGGCCTGACCGGCCCCTACCAGGGACAGCGTCGCCCTGAATTCGGTTGTTGCGTCAGCAAACCGGCGTTCTCCGGCCGAGTCCAGGATTTCACCGACAAAAATATCGCCCCGACGGATAATAACATCGCGGCAGGGCATCCCCCGGCGGGACAAGAGACTGACAGGTGCGGCCTCCCGCGCGGTCTTGCTATTAATGTATTTCGACAGCGCGAGGGTCGGCACCTTCCGGCCATTTTGCAGCACCACCGCCCGGGCTACGTCATGCCAGTAGACAACGTGCAGAATCACCCGGTTATAAAGGGGGTCCTGATGATGGCGGTGTCCCCACCAGCTGCTCGACCTGACGTGCACCTCGACGTCTCCTATCTGGAGAACGCCGCCGGTGGCGACAATCGCATCGCGTAAATCCGCGCCCCGGTCATCGTTGGGACGGCCCGGATAGACCACATTAACCGGCCCGTCTTCCTCGGTGCACAGGTCAGTGCGTCCCGGCAGACAGTCCTGCCAGAATTTGACAACGCGGCTCTCCGGAAGGGCGCCGGCCATTCACCTCACCCCCTTAGAGCGAGTAGTTGGTAGTCAATAATAAGTAATCAGGTTTGAAGTCAATCGGCACCCGAGAGGTACTGACGGTAGCGGTACAGCGCCGCCAGCGTGGCGATGGCGTCAGCGTCGCCAGCATAGCAGGGGATGCCGATATCCTGAAAGCCCTGGCGCAGCTCCAGGTAGATTTTCCTATCGCCCAGCGGGCAGACGGCCATAATGGGCTTATCAGGAAAACTCTCCCGGATATCTTTAAACAGGGCGGGCACGCTTTTCCCGACCAGCCAGTCGATAGCGCCCAGGATCACTACCGCGGCATCAACGCCGTCATCTTCCAGGACGGCCCGCGTGGCGGTCCGGTAGGCGGCCTCAAAGCCGCTGGCCTCGATAGCCACCCAGACGTCCACCGGGCTGCGGACGTGCCACCAGTCCGGGTAGACCGCCTTGATTTTTGCACGGGTGGCGGGGCCAGTTCGGCGATCCTCAGCCCCTGCCGGACGCAGGCATCGACGGCGGTCACGCAGCCGGAGCCGGCCAGGTTGACGATCGCGACCCGGTTGCCCGCCGGCAGCGGCGCCTGAACGAAGCCCTTCACGACATCCCAGAGCCGCTCGAAACCGGGCACCCGGGTGATGCCCGCCTGCCGGAAAGCGGCATCATAAATCCGTTCCTCCCCGGCGACCGAGCCGGTATGGGTGGCCGAAGCCGCCGCACCGCCGGCGGTCACCGCCGATTTCAGGATGACGATCGGCTTGTCTTTGATGATACGCCGGGCCAGCTCCATAAAACGCCCCCCGTTCTTGATGCTCTCCAGATACATCGCGATCACGCGCGTCCCAGAGTCGGCACCGAAGTACTCGAGCATGTCACTCTCATCGACATCGCATTTATTGCCCAGGCAGGCGATTTTACTGATGCCTATTTCACTATTTATTAAGGGCAGGTAAACCCCGGTAAAGAGGCCCGTCTGCCCGATGAACCCGACGGTACCCCGCTTGATTTCCCCCTGAGGCAGGAACAGCTTATTGAGGCGGCCCAGACTGGAATCAAAGCGGGCGTAAGGGTTGATGGTGCCCACACTGTTCGGCCCCATGACCCTTATCCCGGTGGCTTCGGCCGCCCGGGCCAGGCGGCTTTCCATGACCGCCCCGGACTCGTCCATCTCCCCGAAACCGGCCGATTCGACGATGACGGCCTTGACCCCGGCATTGATGCATTCCTGAAAAGCGGCCAGCACCAGCGCCGGAGGCAGCACGATAATCCCCAGCTCCACCGCCGCCGGGATTTTTGCCAGGGAGGGGTAGCAGGGCAGGCCCAGGATATGCCCGGCCTGGGGATTGACCGGGTAAATTTTGCCCGGGTAGCCCAGCCTTATTAAATTTTCGATGATATTATAACCGCCCTTGCCCGGTTTCCGGGAGGCGCCGACCACGGCGACGCTCTCCGGGGCGAAGAACGAATTCAGACTTTCCGCGCGGCGATGATTTTCCATCAAACACCTCAAACAGGGATACTAATAACTTGCGACGATTATACACGGTATCGTGTAATTTGTCAAGGCTTTTTTTGAGGAGGCGCGGCCTGATATGAGAATTTCGCTCGCTCGGCGATAAAAGTCAGCAGGGTAGCCGAGGCACCGCGCGGCCGGTACATCCCGGTCTCCCACTCGCTGATGGTCTGCTGCCGCGTGCCCAGCTGCTCCGAAAGCTCGCGCTGGGTCAGGCCCAGGTGGCGGCGCAAAGCCTGGATACTTTGCCCGTCCCATTGTTTTTTCCCGGGGGAGGTCTTCTTGTTCACGACCTGATTCTACACGAGGCGGTGAAAAGCGTCAATAGAGAAGCTGTTTTGATACCTCACCCTCTTAATCCCCCTCTCCTTCTGAGGCAGGGTGAAGGAGAGGGGGAGAGAAAAGAAAGAGGGGCTGGCGCCCCTCTTCGCAGGCTACTCCCTGCTGGTGGGGGAAACTAAGGGATAAGCCTTTAATGCCGCGAGGGCGGCGAGGGTGGGAATCCTTCGACAGGCTCAGGATGAACGGTAAAAGGGGGAGTTTGAGGGGGCGAAGCCCCCTCTCAAAACAATTCCCCCTTCCCTTGGCAAGGGAAGGGGGACCAAGGGGGATAGGTTTTATAAACTCCTTAGCACTTGGTATAGCCGCAGGCCGGGCAGTGATAGCAGCCTTCCTGATAGACGAGCATATTAGAGCATTCCGGGCACTGGCCGGCCATGTTCTTGGCCAGGCCGTAATCCTCCAGACCGGCCTTTTCCCCGGTGTTGACGTGCTTTTCCAGCACGCTGGCAATGGCGTCCGCGCAAGAGAGGATAGACTTGCCGCCCTCCCAGGCGATGGACGGACAGCGGATGCCGCGCAGTTGCTTGACAATCTGGGCGACATCCACGCCGGAACGCAACGCAGTGGAGATAAGGCGGCAGATGGCTTCCAGCTGGGCGGAAGCGCAGGCGCCGGCCTTGCCGAGCGTGGAAAAAACCTCAAATATACCTTTATCGTCATAGTTCACGGTGATATAGAGAGAGCCACAGCCAGTGCTGACCTTGGTGGACGTTCCTTTCGTCTCGGTGGGTCTTTTACGCGGGGTACGGCTGATGGCTTCTTCCGCCGCCTTTTCCTTTTTACCGGTGGTCAACACCTGGCTATCGCGGCTCCTATCGCGGTAGATGGTAATGCCTTTAAGCCCTTCCTCATAGGCGAGCATATAAGCGCGGGCGACGTCCTCGCGGGTGGCTTCGTGGGGGAAGTTGACGGTCTTGGAGACGGCGTTATCCGTGGACCTCTGGAAAGCCGCCTGCATTTTCACGTGCCATTCCGGGGTGATTTCGTGGGCGGTGACGAAAACCCTCTTGATTTTTTCGGGCACGCCTTTAATATCGCCCAGGTGAGTGCCTTCGGCCAGCTTTTTCATCAGCTCTTCGGAATAGAACCCGCCCTTTTTGGCGGCCTCTTCGAAATAAGGGTTGACCTCGATGAAAGGCGTGCCGTCGAGGACGGTCTTGGTATAGCTTAAAGCGAAAAGGGGCTCGATGCCGCTGGAGCAGCCGGCGATCATGCTTAAAGTGCCGGTGGGGGCGATGGTAGTGCGGGTGGCATTGCGGACGCGGGGCCCGTCCGGGACGTCATAGATGCTGTCCTTAAAAGCGGGGAAAACGCCGCGCTCTTCCGCCAGCTCCACCGATGCAATGGTGGCCTTTTTGTTGATAAAGTCCATGATGTCTTCCGCGACTTCCAGCGCCTCGTGGGAGTTATAGGGCACGCCGAGCATCACCAGCATATCGGCAAAGCCCATAATGCCCAGACCGATTTTCCGCGTCTTTTTCGTCATTTCCTCGATCTGCGGCAGCGGGAACTTATTGACATCGATAACGTTATCCAGAAAGCGGACGGCCGTCTTGACCGTCTGCGCCAGCCTGGGGTAATCGATTTCATAGCCGGAGCCTTTCTTCTTCATCATCCGGGAAAGGTTTATCGAGGCCAGATTACATGATTCGTAGGGGAGGAGGGGCTGCTCGCCGCAGGGATTGGTGCTTTCGATTTTACCGAGTTTCGGGGTGGGATTAGCCTCGTTGATGCGGTCGATGAAGACGATACCGGGGTCGCCGGTGCGCCACGCCATATCGACGATTTTATCGAAGACATCTTTGGCATTGAGCTTACCGACGCTCTCTTTGGTACGCGGATTAATCAGCTCATAGTCGGCGCCGGCTTTAACCGCTTCCATAAATTCGGCGGTCAAAGCCACCGAAATATTAAAGTTGGTCAGGGCTTTCATATCCTCTTTAGCGGTGATGAACTTCATGATATCCGGGTGGTCGATGTTCATGATGCCCATATTGGCGCCGCGCCGGGTACCCCCCTGCTTGGTGACATCAGTGACGGTATCGAAGGCGCGCATGAAAGAAACGGGACCGCTGGCCACGCCGCCGGTAGAGCCGACGACGTCGTTTTCCGGGCGGAGACGGGAGAAAGAGAAGCCGGTGCCACCGCCGCTCTTGTGGATGAGGGCGGTATATTTCACGGCGTCGAAAATCGACTCCATGGAATCGTCGACGGGGAGGACGAAGCAGGCGGAAAGCTGTCCCAGCTTTTTACCCGCATTCATCAGGGTGGGAGAATTGGGGAGGAACTCCAACCCAGACATCAGCTTGAAAAACTCATCTTCAACGGCCTTGACATCGGCCTTGGGACGATAAATAATCTCCGCGGCGGCAATCGCTTTCGCTACCCGGCGGAACATCTGCTCCGGCGTTTCCGTCACCTTGCCATGGTCATCTCTGAGCAGATAACGCTTTTCCAGCACCTGCAAAGCCGTATCAGTCAGGCCGTTGGCGGATATTGATTCCTGCGGGGTTTTGGCCTCGGTTCCGGTATCCATTTTGGTTATTTCCTCCTCTGGCGGCGCTGGTTTTTCGGCATTTAAAACTTCCATGACCATGGCTTCTATTTCCGCCTCGGTGGGCAGGCGGCCGCGGAAGGTCTGGCGGGTATGCTTGTCCACCATTTCCTCCATGCCCGGCAGGGTCGGGACGAAAGACGCCTGGGCCTTTTCAAGTCGCTCGATGACCTGGCCCGTCAGCTTCTCGACAAGCTGGCGGTCGCGGATGCCCATGGCGGCAGCATTATCGAAGACAATGCGGGCGATCTGGCTGCGATTGATGGGGGAAGACTTATTTTTCCCCGCGTGATTGCCGGTGCTCATCGCCGCGACCTCCGCTGAGTTTTAGTCTGCACCGGCAACTCTTCCACCGGGAGCAAAGGAAGCTGGTCGGCGGGGGGCTTGGGGGCATGGCCGGCCAAGCTATCGACTTCCTGCTTTAGAGTGGTGATATCAGCGAACTCACGGTAGACGCTGGCGAAGCGGATATAGGCAATCTGGTCCAGGCTCTTCAAACGCTCCATAACTATATCGCCGATATGCGCGCTGGGTATTTCCGGTCGGCCGGTCTGGTAAAGTTGAGCCTCGATTTCATCGACAAGCTCAACCACAGCGCCACTGGCCAGGGGCCTTTTATCACAGGCTTTGCGGATGCCCGCGAGCAGCTTTTCGCGGTCGAACTCCTCGCGCCTCCCATCCTTTTTAATGACAAAGAGACTGGCGCGCTCGAAGCGCTCGTAGGTGGTGAAACGAGAATCGCAACGCAGACACTGGCGCCGGCGGCGGATGCCGTCGTTAACGTCACGCGAGTCAATCACCTTCGAATCGATATAGCCGCAATAGGGGCAGTTCATGGGCCTTCTCCACATCCTGTGGTGTCAAGGCTTATAAGTTACCACAATATATTGTGCTTGTCAATAGGTTTTCACGTGTGGATGTTAATGATTTTTTAATTATTTACATTTTTGTTACTTTTACCTAATTTCCTCACCCCTGCCCCTCTCCAGCCTGCAGCATTCGACAGACCGTTGTTCACCTAGCTGGAGAGGGGTGTAATATTGAGAGGGGCTAGCGCCCCTCTCGGCAGGCTACTCCCTTTTAATGTAGGGGCGAATACGAGGGGTTACGACCCCTCTTAGACGCCTCGATTTTTGGTCTTTACCTTATATTATCCATGGGATATGATGATACTGTATGAATTACCAGCAGTCCCTGGAATATCTCCTAAAGTTCGCCGACTACGAGCGGGTTTCACGGGCGGGAATCGTCTGGGACCTGAAGCGCATCGAGAGGCTGCTGGCCAGGCTGGGTGACCCGCAAAACCAGGCGAGGTCGGTGCACGTGGCGGGGACAAAGGGAAAAGGGAGCACGTCGGCGATGATAGCCTCGGTGCTGAAAAGCGCGGGATATAAGGTCGGGCTTTATACGTCACCACACCTGTTGTCGTATACCGAACGGATACGGGTGAACGGCCAGCCCATCGCCGAGGCGGACTGGGCCAAGCTGACCGAAATCATCCAGCCGCACGTCGAGGCGGAGAACCGCACAGGCGACCTGGGGCAACTGACGACCTTCGAGATATTCACGGCGATGGCCTTTCTCCACTTCCGGCAGGTGAAAGCGGACTGGCAAGTGCTCGAGGTGGGGCTGGGGGGGAGGCTCGACGCGACGAACGTCGTAAAACCGCAGGTGTGCGTCATCACGTCCATCAGCTACGATCACATGGACGTGCTCGGGGATACGTTAGCCAAGATAGCCGGGGAGAAGGCGGGGATTATAAAGAGCGGGGCGGACGTCGTGAGCGCGCCGCAGTTCCCGGAGGCTTTAGAAGTCATCGAGAGAGTCTGCCGGGAGAAAGGCGTCCGCCTGATAAAGGTCGGGGAGGACGTCACGTGGGAAGCGGGCGAGTTCGACGTTGAGGGACAGTATTTCCGCGTGAAGGGTCGGAAAGGAGAATACGACCTGTGGATACCCCTGCTCGGGGAGCACCAGCTCGAGAACGCCTCGAACGCGGTCGCGGCTGTCGAGCTCATAACCGAAAGGGGCGCCGTCATCAAACCGGAGGCCATCGTCGAAGGGCTGGGGTCGGTCGACTGGCCGGGACGTCTGCAGGTGCTCGGGAAGGAGCCGTGGGTGGTCGTCGACGGGGCGCATAACGCCTACTCGATACAAAAGCTCGGGGAGGCGCTGGAGCGGTATTTCCGGTTCGAGAAGCTGACGCTGATACTCGGGTTCGGGAACGACAAGGACGTGGCCGGGATGGCGCGGGAAGCGGCAGAGATAACGGGGTACATCATCCTCGTGGCGTCCAAGCACCCCAAGGCGATAAAGCCGGAGGCGCTAAAGGCGGAGTTCCAGAAGCACGGGGTGACGCCGCGGGTGGTGGACTCGGTGAAGGAGGCGGTGAAGCTGGCGCTGGAGGGGGCGGGGGACAACGACCTGGTGTGCGCGGCGGGGAGCATCTTTGTGATTGCCGAGGTGCTGGAGTACTTCGGGCAAACGAGTAGTTAGTAATTAGTAGTTAGTAATTAGGAATTTTAATATTCGTTTTTGAAGATTTTTTTTGGTGTTTCTCACGATGAAATAGCTTCAGTATTCGTTTTTAGATTATGTAAAACCCAGCTTCACAACCGGGGTATTCGTTATTCGTTTTATGTTAAGCCGGGAAGAAAGAAGGGGAAAAGGGGCGGGGGGTATTCCATTGACAATCAACTATTAAAATATATAATTAATATAGTTATGTAAATAATTAAAGAGAAGATCAATGGCCCTTGAATTCATCGGTGATGCAATAAGTTTAAGTGGCTTGACAGGTTCAAAAGTCAAGTGTGACATAATAAGGCAATATTACCCACTTTGGTGGAATATAACATCTGGCGGAGATGTAAAAAACCACGAGTGGCCAACAGCAATCGTTGAACTTGATGCTGCAACGGGCGAAGTATTTATTGAAGACACCCAGACAACTATTTTAGGTTCATCAGGTCATACACTAGAGCTAAAATGTAACAATCCGTATACTAAGAATTTAAAAATAATTCTAGTTGAAAAAGACCCTCAGTGTTTTATTCATTTAAAAAATGTGATAAATAGACGTTGGAAAAATGTTGATATTAAGATGGCGGAAGGACCAATAAATAAAAATAACTCCAATATTTACTTGCTTAATAAAAATCTTGAAGATGCTCTCAATCAAATAGAAAATATTCAACTTGGTAATTCTCTTTTCTTTTTTGATCCTTTAAGAAGTGTTGAATATAGCGTAATTGAGAAAGTAGCTAAAAAGAGGATAACGACATATTATAGGCCTGGTACGGAATTTATAATTTTCGTTTTTACTTCTGATTGGTTTTTAGGCAGAAACGATTTTTCAGGTTTACCTTCTGAAGTAAATTCAAATATTTGGTCAGCAGATGAAAATAAATCAGTACTAGAAGCTGATGCACTTTTTGGAGACACTAATTGGCGAGATCAGATATTAACGAAAGACTCAATACATGAGAAAGAAATCAAACTAGTAGAAAATTATAGAGAAAGATTACATAAATGGTTTAGATACGTACTTCCGATGCCCTTTAGTCCAAAAGAAAGGCAAATATTCCATCTCATATTATGTTCTAACTATGAAATCGGTGTAAGAGCTACAAGAAGTTTTTATTCAAATATAATGAATAATCCAAAATATTTACCCGATAACACCTCTGCCTTCAGGTATTTTAAAAATCAACATCCAGAATTATTCATTGGATTATCCGGGGCTCAAAGGCCAGCACACTGGAAAATTCTTTGGGATATTATTTCCGAACATGAAGAAGGTGTCTGCGACCGTTTATGTCGTTCTTTTGAAAAAATTGTAACAGATGAAGGAAAAAGACAAAGAATTCTTGATTGGCTTGAAGAAAAAGGCTATTTGATTAACAAAGGAAATGCCAATGTTTGGAGAGTTCAAATTCCGCAATACAGACTAGATTGGGGATCGTTAAAAAACAAGATGAATATCAGCCCTCCCAAGCCTTTTGAACCATTATCTTTACGTCCATTACCTCTAAAGGACATTAACGAATGATAAATTCATCTTTAATAAAAGGCAATAAAAAGAAGACAACATCGGGCACGAAAGAATGGGCTGATTATAATGTTAATTGTATTAAAGGTTGCTCAAACGATTGTCGCTATTGCTACGCAAAAATAATGGCAAAACGTTTTGGCAGAACTACGGATAAAAGTTGGAAAATATTAGAAATTAATAAAAAGATAGTGGAGGGTTCTTTTAGAAAATATAACGGCAGAGTAATGTTCCCAAGTACTCACGATATATTAGATACCCCAGAATCCAGAGAAGCATGCTTTACCGTAATTCAAAAATTATTGGAAACTGGTAATGATATATTAATAACAACAAAACCAAAGTTGAATATTATTAAAGATATAACTCGTCTTTTCTCTAAATATAGCCCTCAAATTCAATTTAGATTTACAATAACATCTATCAATGATAGCCTTTTGCTTTTTTGGGAACCAAACGCTCCTCTCTTTCAAGAACGTTTTTATTCCTTAAAATACGCATTTAAAAAGGGGTATAAAACAAGCGTGTCCATTGAGCCCTTTTTAGACAATCATCCAGGAAAACTCGTAAATACCATTTATCCTTTCACGACTGAATCAATTTGGCTTGGTATTATGAATTACATTCCTCAAAATGGAATAAATGAAGTAGATAAACAAAAATACCTAGATATTAGAGAGAATTACGAATTAAACCATTTAAAAAGTGTATATTCTGAATTTAACAACTACCCTAAAATTAGATTTAAAGATAGTATTAAACTTAAGTTAGGTTTGTTATAATCCCTCCACCACTATATCCTCCCCGCTTCTGTGGACTTTAGTAAAGGTCAGCTTTAAAGATTGACTAAGATCAGTGATATTGAGGTCAGTGACGGCGGCGGTGCCGGCGCCCATGAGCCTGGGGGCAATGATACAGATAATTTTGTCCGCCAGGCCGAGGCGCAGGAAAGAGGTAATCGTCTGGGCGCCGCCCTCTACCAGTAAAGATGAAATCTGGCGCTTCGCCAGCGTTTTCAATAAAGCTTTGAGGTCGACGCGGGAGGCGGAGTCGGGAAGGACGGTCAGAACTTCAATGCCCATCTTTTTTAAAGCGGCCAGCTTGGCGGGCGGGGCGGCGGGGGTGGATGCCACTAAAGTTTTGGCGGCGGACTGGTTCGCCAGCACCTGGGAGTCGAGGGGGATTCTCAAATGAGAGTCCAGGATAACGCGGACGGGATTCCTGCCCTTGACGAGTCGGGTGGTAAGGGCGGGGTCGTCCTTTAAAACCGTATTAACGCCCACCAGGATGGCGTCGTGGGTGGCGCGGAGTCGGTGGGCCAGCTTTAAAGATTCCGGGGAGCTTATCCATTTGGAGTCGCCCGCAGCCGTGGCGATTTTGCCGTCCAAAGTCTGCGCCCACTTGACGGTAACGTAAGGCAGGCCGGCGGTGGTGTACTTCAGATAGACCTCGTTCAGGGCGCGGCACTCACTCTCCATAACGCCGACCACGGTTTTGATGCCGTGCTGCTTAAGCAGTTCAATGCTTTTACCACGCATCTCCGGAAAGGGGTCGAGCATACCGACGACCAATTTACCGATTTGGGCCTTGATGATGGCGTCCGTGCAGGGGGGCGTCTTGCCCCAGTGGCGGCAGGGCTCAAGAGTAACGTAAAGCGTCGCACCGGCCACGTCCTCCCCAGCGTGTTTCAGGGCGTCCACCTCGGCGTGGTCGCCGCCGAAGAGTCGATGATACCCATGAGCGATGACGCGGCCTCCCTTAACGATTACGGCGCCCACCATGGGGTTCGGGCTGACCTTCCCAAGTCCCCGGCGGGCAAGTCGCAGAGCTTCTCGCATATACTGTTCATCGAGCGATAGTTTCGGCATATTGAATGTATATTATAGCGGAAAATCGCAAATTAATATAGACCTCACCCCCTTAATCCCCCTCTCCTGGGAGGAGAGGGGGAAGAAAAGAAAGAGGGGTCGTGACCCCTCTTAGACGCCCCGTATAAGTATAAACTTAAGCAGTCGGCAACTTGCGCTGGCGAGAGAAATTTTGCTAGAATTAAAGTCTGGAATCATTCAAAGCGGGCCGTTAGCTCAGTCTGGTAGAGCAGTGGACTTTTAATCCATTGGTCGCAGGTTCGAATCCTGCACGGCCTACCAAAGCTATCCCGAAGCACAATCTCGAAGCTAGACATTGAGAGAAAAGTCGCAGAAATAAGCTACAGGCGCGTCTATAATAATAATGTGAGTGAGGGGAAGAGGAGAGAAAGGGAGAAAGAAGGTGATGTGGAAAATAAAGAAGGAGATTTACCGAGAAGGTTCCCGAGCTCCTCGGACGCTAAATAAAGAGCCCGGTTCTATGAAACGGGAATTTGGCGAGGGAAACCAAACAGGAGGAGTAGTGGAACAAAGCCAAGGGCAGGCGTTCTGAAGCTAAAAGCCAAAGAAGCCTGCTCTTTATTTATATGGAGTACGAAGCCGCCGCGATGACGGCTTTACTGTTTTTCAAATTGCTACAATTTTGTAACTATTTCTGCGCCTATTTTATAACTTTGATATCGACTGCCATTTAGAATTACATCTTAGAGTAATCCAATCTCTTAAACAGGAAAACAGGGAGGCGCCAGATGAAAGTAAAGCTCGACAGGGATTTATGCACCGGGATAGGCAACTGCGTGGTCATCGCACCCACCGTGTTTAAACTCGATGACAAGAACAAAGCCGTGATTCTCGACCCCGGGAGCGCCGATAATAAAACACTGGTGAAAGCTGCGGAAAATTGTCCCATGGAGGCCATCACGGTAATCGATGACAACGGCGAACAGCTGTTCCCTTATACCTAACTGCCCGAAGGAATCTGCTTTTTCCTTCCGCCGAATATCATTAGCATAAAAAGTTCCCGTTTGCATTTGGTTGATTTTCTATACTCACCCCCTTTATCCCCCTCTCGAACAGCATCACTGATAATGCCCGATTTTTATATTGTTCAAGAGGGGGAATAAATTTGATAGGGGGCTTCGCCACCTCTCGCTGCGCACTCCTTTTTTACCTGCGGGGCGTTTAAGAGGGGTCACGACCCCTACTTCTCTTACCTCCCCCTCTCAAACATGAAATAAAACGAGTACCCAAAATAACCCTATTTGAGAGGGGGATAGGGGGTGAGCTGTCACAAATCCCAACTTTATCCTACCATTTTCATATTTCGCCGATTTCTGCTACATTATCAAAGAGATACCTATTGTTCACCGAGGAGACCGCCATGACCGTAAAAAAGCTCGACCGGGAAAAATGCACCGGCTGCGGGATATGCGTGGCCTGCTGCCCCATGGACGTCCTGCGCCTCGATAAAGAGACCGGCAAGGCGAGGGTCGCCTACCCTAAAGATTGCGTGGCGTGCTGGGGATGCGAATCGTTCTGCCCCATTAACGCCATCGACGTCTCGCCGGAGAGGGGCAGGGGCGAACTGGTGTCACCATATTGAGAAATCCTAAATACTAATATCTAAATCCTAAACAAATACTAATGACCAAATATAAAATGTTTTAAACATTTGAATTTTGATATTGTTTAGAGTTTAGAGTATAGGGCTCAGAGTTTAGGGCTTAGAGTTTATCGCCGGAGCAGAAAATGAAAGATATTAACGGGCTGGGAACAGTAATCACGACAGACGTGCTGGTGCTCGGGGCGGGGGGCGCCGGCATGTGCGCCGCCCTCAAAGCTAAAGAGAGCCAAGTGGACGTGCTCGTGGTGGACAAGTGCGGCATCGGCTATTGCGGGCAGGTACCCATCGGCGGGGGCATCCTCGCCTACGTTCACCCGGAGAACGTCGACGAATGGGCCAAAAAAGTGACCGTACAGAGCGGCTATTTCAACAACCAGGACTGGACCTACACCTTCGGCGGGGACCTGCACATGGCAGTAAAAACGCTGGCGGAAATGGGCCTAACCTTTTTAAAAACGAACGGCGAAATAGACATTTTAAACTGGGGGCCGGGCATCTACGTCACCCTTTTCGACGCGCCAAAGTCGCTGGTCGCCCTGAGGAAGACCGCCAAAGCCCGGGGCGTCCGGATGATGGACAAGATTTACGTCGCCGACCTCTTAAAGAACGGCGACCGGGTGGTCGGGGCGGTGGGCCTCGGACTCGTGGACGGCCAGACCTATATCTTCAACGCCAAAGCTGTCGTCGTGACAATGGGCGGCTGCGGCTACCTCCACGAAAAGACCTATGCCTCCTGCCTCGGAGACGGCGCGGCCATCGGGTACCGGGCGGGCGCACAGCTCGTCAATGCCGAGTTCGGCAGCGGCTACGTCTGGGGCACTAGCGTCCTCGGGAAGGAGCTCTTCGGTATTCACTTCTATTTATACCTGGAGAACACCCGCGGCGAAAAAATCATGGGCAAATATTACCCCGAGCTAATGACCGGCAAGCACTCGGTCTATACCTTCGACCCGCGGGTCATCGACGCCATGCAGAAAGAGGTCAAAGCCGGGCGCGGGCCGATTTATCTCAACCTGACCGGACTCACCGAGGGAGAAATAGCTTCGCTCGCGGAAGACCAGGCTACAGATTTGACCCATCTCATGGCCAACGACAATTTAAGACTTCTCCGCGAGAAGGCGGGCATCGATACCGCGAAGGAAAAAATCGAGATGTCCCCGAAATACCTCTACAGCGGCGGGGGCATGAGGATAGACACCGCCTGCCGGACGACGCTGGATGGGCTGTGGGCGGCCGGCGCCTCCAGCAGCAACAGCTGGTCGGGCGGCGGGGGCGGGCAGGGCGGCCTAGGTGTGGGTTCCGCCGCGGTGACGGGGTTCCGGGCGGGGGAAAGCGCCGGCAAATACGCGGAGACGGCGGAGCGCTACGGCATCGAATACAATAACGCCAAACAGGTCATCGACAGGGCGCTTACCCCGATGGGCCGGAAGGGCGATATCGACGCTTCCGAAGTAACGTACCGCATTCATGACGCGGTCGTCCCCATGAAATACAACCGGCAGCGTGAAGCGGGAAGAATGAAAGAAGCGCTGGGGATAGTCAAAGAAGCCAGCGACAAGCTGGGAAGGGTGGGCGCTAAAGATTATCACGACCTGGCCAGATACCATGCCGCGGAGAGCATGGCGATGGCGGCGGAGTTCACGTTCCGGGCGGCGCTCAGGCGCGAAGAAAGCCGCGCCGGGCACTACCGCGAGGACTTCCCGCAAAAAGACGATAAGAACTGGTTCAAATGGATAACGATTACAAGAAAGAAAAACGGGCCGAGCCTGTCTACCCTGTCGATACCGATTAAAAGCTATAAACTCCAACCGTAACACGAGAAAGGACGATGAAATGGAAAAAATAACGGCCAACGTCTACGTGGAAAGCAAGCTGAGCATGTGCAACTGCAGCGTGGTAGTCACTAAAGACGGGGTGGTGATCATCGACACCCCGATGATACCCGCCAACGCCAAGAAGGTAGCGGCGGAAGTCGAGAAGTTCGGCCCCCTACGTTACGTAATCAACACCGAGCCGCACGGCGACCATATTTCCGGCGACGGCTACTTCGGGGGGAAGCTCGTGACCCACGAAGGCACGCGTGACGCCATACTGGCGTCTAAAGTGAAGGACTTTGAAAATATGTTAAAGATGATGGCGCCGGACAGCCTGCCCATCCCGGCGGATTTCCGCTACCGCCCGCCGGACATCACGTTCACCGAGAGGCTGACCATCTACCTCGGCGGGCTTACCTTCCAACTTATTAATATGCCGGGACATACACCCTTCCAGGCAGCCGTGTACGTCCCGGAAGAAAAGATAGTCTTCACCTCGGACAACGTAGTGGTGGGCAATACGCCCTTCCTGGGCCCGTCCATACCCGACCAATGGCTGAAGTCGCTGAAAAAGTACGAAGAGCTCGACGTGGAGAAGGTCGTCCCGGGACACGGGCCGGTCACGGATAAAAGCCAGTTCAAGAAAATGTCTAAAATCATCAAGGGATGTCTCGACACGGTAAAGGCCGCCATCGACGCCGGCATGAGCCTGGAGGAAGCCCAGGAAAAGATAAATTTCCAGAAAGTAATGCCGTTCCTGCCCCAGGACGAGCGCATGAAAGGCGTCACGCGCATGAACGTGACGCGGCTGTACGAATACCTGAAAAATAAAGAAAGATAGCACAATATAAATACCTAGTCGGGGAAAAAGCCCAATAAGCAGTTATACCTAATACCACGGGAGGCAAATAAGCATCAATGCGGACGTTGTTTTTACATCCCAATGTTAATATTCGAATGGAACGACCTGACACAGAAACGCGTTATAGAGTATAATTATAGTGGATGAGGTAAATTCCCCTTTTAATCGATAAAGAGAATACCATGGCGATAGCAAAGAAAGAGCGGACATTTATCGACGAGATTTGCGCCCTGCCGGGCGGGGAGGGCATCAAGGTCTGCATCCAGTGCGGCACGTGCACCGCTTCGTGCCCCAACGCCGATAAAATGGAGCATACGCCATCGGAAATCATCGCCATGGCGCGCGCCGGCCTGAAGAAAGAGGTCCTGTCCTCGAACACGATGTGGTACTGCCTCTCCTGCTACATGTGTACGGTACGCTGCCCCAGGGGCATCAAACAGACCGGCCTGATGCATGTCTTCGAGTCGCTGTCTATTAAAGAAGGGCTGGTCCACACCAAGACGCTCACCCCGACCATGTACCGCCTCTTCAACCACTACTGCAGCCTGGGTAACCTCCCGGAACTGTGGTTTATGACCCGATTTTACCTGGCGACCAATCCCTTACGCGCCTGGAGAATGATCCCGGTAGCTTTTGACCTGCTCAAGCGGGGCCGCCTGTCTATAAAATCGAGAAAGCTTACCGCGGCAGGAAGTGAGCAGCTTCGGGCAATCATCCAAAAAGCTGAGTCTCTAGGAGGGGCTGAGTGAAATATTATACCTATTTCCCCGGCTGTTCCTGTTCCGCCGAAGGCGGCGCCAGAGCCTATGACTGGTCGATCCAGGCGGTCAGCAAGGTCCTGGACTTCGAGCTGAAAGAGCTCGATGACTGGAATTGCTGCGGCTCGACACCGTCCGGCTCTGTCGATGAACTCGGCGCGTTTTGCCTAGCGGCGCGCGATCTTGCCCTCGCGGAAAAAAACGGACTCGACATGGTGACGCCGTGCAGCGCCTGCTACGTTATTTTTAACCGAACCAATACTTACCTTAAAGAGTATCCCGAGCTTAAAGGAAAAGTAGACCAGGCCCTGGCCGCCGGCAACCTGAAATATAACAATACACAAAGAGTCAGACATACCCTCGATATTTTAACGACCGATATCGGCTACGATGCCATCAAGGCCAAAGTGAAGAAACCCCTGGAAGGCTTAAAAGTTGGGCCCTACTACGGCTGCCAGGTAGTGCGCCCCGGATTTGGCTTTGACCACCCCGAGAACCCCCAATCTCTCGAAAAGCTGATTGCCAGCCTGGGCGGAGAGCCGACACCTTTCCCACTGAAGACCCACTGCTGCGGCGGCTCGCTTATCATTTCCGAAGAAACTATCGCTCTTGACCTGACCCGCAAGCTCCTCGAATCTGCCTCAAGCAACGGCGCCGAGTGCCTGATTACGGTCTGTCCGTTGTGCCAGACGAATCTGGACGCCTATCAAAGCCGGGTCAATAAGAAGTTCAAGACCAATTATAAATTGCCCGTTTTATTTTTTACCCAGCTGATGGGTATTGCCTTCGGGCTGAATGAAAAGGAGCTGGGTTTAAAGAACAGTATCGTTTCCGCGGAGAAGGTCCTGGTAAAATACAAGTAAGGAGCGGAAAATGGAGCCGAAAATCGGGGTCTACGTTTGCCACTGCGGCAGCAACATCGCCGGCATCGTGGACTGCAGTAAGGTCATCGAGTACGCCCGGGGACTGAAGGGCGTGGCGGTGGCGCGCGACTATAAATACATGTGCTCCGACCCCGGCCAGAACCTGATTAAAGAAGATATTAATACACTGGGGTTGAACCGCGTCGTGGTGGCGTCCTGCTCACCGCGGATGCACGAGCCCACCTTCCGGCGCGTTTGCCAGGACGCCGGCCTCAACCAGTACCTGTTTGAAATGGCCAACATCCGGGAGCAGTGCTCGTGGGTACATACCGATAAAGCCATGGCCACGGAAAAAGCCAGAGCACTGGTCAACGCCGCCGTCAGGCGCGTTTATTATCAAGAGCCGCTGGAAAGCAAAGAGGTCGCCATGAATCCGGCGACGCTGGTGATAGGCGGAGGGGTGGCGGGCATCCAGGCGGCTTTAGAGATTGCGGAGTCCGGCCACAAGGTCTACCTGCTGGAAAAAGACGCGAGCATCGGCGGGCACATGGCGATGTTCGATAAGACCTTCCCCACTTTAGACTGCGCCGCCTGCATCCTGACACCCAAGATGACGAGCGTCGGGCAGAATAAAAATATCGAACTCCTCGCCTTCAGTGAGATGGTCGAGCTAGCGGGCTACATCGGCAACTTCAAGGCCAAAATCCGGAAGAAGGCCAGGTACATCGATGAAGCCAAATGCACGGGGTGCGGCCGCTGCGCCGAGCTCTGCCCCACCAGCGTCCCCAACGAGTTCGACTGCGGCCTGGGCAAGCGGAAAGCCATCTATATCCCCTCGCCCTACGCCGTGCCGAATAAAGCCATCATCGACAGCGTCAACTGCCGGCACATCAAAGGACTGGCCGAAGGTAAAAACGTTTGCCGCCTCTGCCAGACCGGCATCGAGAAGAAAGGCATACCCGGCTGCGAAGCGGGAGCCATCGACTTCGACCAGAAGGACGAGACGTTGGAGATAGAAATCGGCAATATCATCGTCGCCACCGGCTTCCAGCAGTTCGATCCGACGCAGATATACCAGTTCGGGTACGGCCGGTATAATAACGTTTTTACGGGACTGGAGTTCGAAAGGCTGACCAACGCCTCGGGACCGACCAACGGCAAGGTCGTGCTCAAGGACGGCTCCGAGCCGCAAAGTATCGCCATTTTACACTGCATCGGCAGTCGCGACACCAACTACCATAAATACTGCTCGCGGGTCTGCTGCATGTATTCCTTAAAGTTCTCCCACCTGCTGCGGGAAAAGCTGCCGGAAGCGGACGTCTACCAGCTATATATCGATATGCGCTGCGCCGGCTCCGGCTACGAAGAGTTTTACGAAAGACTGCAGGAGGAAGGCGTCAACTTTATCCGGGGCAAAGCCGGAGAAATTACCGACATCGCGGAAAAGCCCGAGGAGAAAGGCAAACTGGTGGTGCTCGTGGAAGACACGCTGGTGCGCCGCAAGCGGCGGCTCCCGGTGGACATGGTCGTTTTAAGCTGCGCGCTGGAACCACGCGCCGACGCCGCACAACTCGCCCGCATCCTGACGCTGAGTCGGAAGGCGGACGGCTTTTTCCTGGAAAAACACCCCAAGCTCGACCCCGTGGCGACAACCACGGACGGCATCTATATCGTCGGCTGCTGCCAGAGTCCTAAAGATATCCCGGACACGGTCGCCCAGGCCTCGGCCGCGGCCGCCAGGGTGCTGGCGCTCATCGCCAAGGGCAAGGTAGAGATTGAAGCGGCCATCGCCGTCATCGACGAAGCGCGCTGCGCCGGCTGTAAAATCTGCAACGACCTCTGCCCGTATAAAGCCATCAGCTTCGACGAAGAGAAAAAAGTATCACGCATCAACGAAGCATTATGTAAAGGCTGCGGCACCTGCGTAGCGGCCTGCCCCAGCGGCGCGATTACCGGCCGGCATTTCACCAGCGAGGAAATCATGGCGGAGATAGAGGGAGTCCTGGTATGAGCTTCGAGCCCAAGATTGTGGGCATCCTCTGCAACTGGTGCTCCTACACCGGCGCCGACCTCGCCGGGACGTCGCGGAAAAAGTACGCCCCCAACGTGCGCGTGGTGCGGGTCATGTGCTCGGGTCGGGTGGACCCCGCCTTTATTTTAAAAGCCTTCCAGAAAGGGGCCGACGGCGTGCTCGTGTGCGGCTGCCATCCCGGCGACTGCCATTACCAGGACGGCAATAAAAAGACCGCCCGCCGGATGCCCTTATTAAAGAAAATGCTGGCGCAGTTCGGCATCGAAGAAGAGAGGGTGCGGTTGGAGTGGGTTTCGGCTTCGGAAGGCGACCGTTTTGCCGGAATCGTCAACGAGATGACGGAGCAGGTAAGGAAACTGGGACCATACAGCGGGAATGGGAGCGGCGCTAATGGCTAAACCCAAACTGGCGCTTTACTGGGCGGGGGCCTGCGGGGGCTGCGACGTAGCCGTCCTCGACACCAACGAAAAGCTCCTGGACATCGCCAACCTTTGCGATATCGTTTTCTGGCCCATCGCCATGGACTTTAAATATAAAGACGTCCGGGCGATGGCGGATAAAAGCATCGATTTATGCCTTTTCAACGGCTGCATCCGCAGCACCGAGCAGGAAGAGCTGGCGAAACTGCTGCGCGCCAAGTCTAAAGTGCTGGTGGCCTTCGGGGCCTGCGCCTGCTTCGGCGGGATACCGGCGCTGGCGAACTTCACCACGCGCGACGATATTTTAAAGAGGGTATATCAAGAAGCCCCATCGAACAGCAATAACGACGGCGTCATGCCCCAAGTCAAAACTAAAGTGCCGGAGGGCGAACTGGAATTGCCGGAACTCTTCGACACCGTCCTGACACTGGAACAGGTCGTCCCGGTGGAATACTTTGTGCCCGGCTGCCCGCCGCCGGTCGACCTCATTCTTAAGCTGGTGGACCTATACGCCACCGGCAAAATGCCACCCATCGGGGCGGTAATCGCCTCGGATAAGACCTGCTGCGACGAGTGCGACCGCGTTAAAGAGGAAAAGAAGGTTACCAGGTTTTACCGTCCGCATGAAATCATCACCGACCCGAAAAAATGCCTGCTGGAGCAGGGAATTATCTGCTGCGGGCCAGCCACCCGGGGCGGCTGCGGAATGCGCTGCGTTAAAGCCAACATGCCCTGCCGCGGATGCTTCGGGCCGCCAGAGGGCGTGGCCGACCAGGGCGCCAGGATGCTCAGCGCCATCGCGTCGATTTACCAGGGCGAAACAACCGAAGAAATCAACAAAATGTTAGAGGAAGTGGTCGACCCCGCCGGTACTTTTTACCGGTTCGGTATGGCCGATGCCATGCTAAAACGAAAACGCATCCATCAGAGCTAAGGGAGTATAAAATGGCAAAAATCAGTATCGACCCCATCACCCGGCTGGAGGGACACGGCAAGATAGAGATTTTCCTCAATGCCGAGGGAGAGGTCGAAAACACCTATCTCCAGATACCGGAGCTGCGCGGCTTTGAGAAGTTCTGCGAAGGCCGGCCGGTCGAGGAGCTGCCGCGCATCGTGCCGCGTATCTGCGGCGTCTGACCGGGCGCCCATCATTTGGCCTCGTGCAAGGCCACCGACGCCGTCTATAAAGTAGACCCGCCCCCCGCCGCCAAAAAACTGCGGGAGCTGTTCTACTGCGCCCACATGTCCCACTCCCACATCGCCCACTTTTACGCCCTGGCCGCTCCGGACTTTGTCCTGGGGCCGATGAGCGACCCCGCCCAGAGAAATATCCTAGGGGTGGTGGCGAAAGTGGGCCTCAAGATAGGCGGGGAGGTCATCAAGCACCGCGCTTACGCCCAGAGCATCCAGACGGTTATCGGGGGCAAAGCCACCCATCCTGTTTGCGGCCTGCCCGGCGGCATGAGCAAAGCCATCACCGAGGAAGAACGGAAAGACTTTGAAGAAAAAGGCCAAGTCCCTGGTGGAGTTTGCCAAATTCAGCCTCAAGCTTTTCAATGATGTCGTCCTGAGCAATAAAGAGTACCTCGCTCTCATCACAGGTAACATCTATACGATGAAGAGCTATTACCTGGGGCTGGTAGACGGTAACAATAAAGTAAATTTCTACGATGGCACCCTCAGACTGGTCGACCCCGAGGGTAAAGAAGTGGCGAAATTCAAACCGTCAGAGTATCTCGACTATATTGCCGAGCACGTCGAGCCCTGGACTTACATGAAATTCCCCTTCCTGAAAAAGGTCGGCTGGAAGGGCTTTACCGAGGGCAAAGACAGCGGCGTCTATAGAGTCAGTCCTCTCGCCCGACTTAATGCGGCCGACGGAATGGCGACGCCTTTAGCCCAGGCGGAGTATGAAAAGTTTTACCAGACCTTCGGCGGGAAGCCAGTGCACGCCACGCTGGCGCTCCATTGGGCCAGGCTCATCGAACTGCTCTACGCCAGCGAGCGTCTGCTGGAGCTCTGCCGGGACAAAGAAATTACCAGTACTAATGTCCGGACTATTCCCACCGCCACCCCGGATGAAGGCGTCGGCGTGGTGGAAGCGCCACGGGGGGTCCTTATCCACCACTACAAGACCGACAAAAACGGCATCGTGGAAAAGGTCAACCTGATAGTAGCCACGGCACACAACTACCCGGCCATGAACATGTCCATCAAGAAAGCCGCCCAGGGGCTCATCAAGAAAGGGCAGGCGGCATCCGAGGGGCTGCTCAACATGGTGGAGATGGCTTTCCGGGCGTACGACCCCTGCATGGCCTGCGCGACCCACAGCCTCCCCGGGCAGATGCCGCTGGAGATTACAATTTACGATAGCCGGGGGGACATAATACAGAACCTGGGCCGATGAAAAAGCGCGAGGGCAAAACGCTTATCCTGGGGCTCGGCAATCCCATTATGAGCGACGACGGCGTCGGAATGGCGGTGGCCCGCGCGCTGGAAGATAAAATCGACCCCAAAACAGCGACCGTCGCCGAAGCCAGCGTGGGCGGCCTGAATCTGCTCGACCTGCTGGCGGGATATGATAGAGTTATCATGATAGACGCCATCAAGACCGAAGGCGGCAGGGCGGGGCAGATATATAGAATCGACCCGGAAGCCTTAAAGACCACCCGGCACACCGCATCTCCTCACGATATCAATCTGGCCACGGCACTCGAGCTGGGGAAAAAGCTGGGCATGAAAATGCCGAAGAAAATAGATATCTTCGCCATCGAAGCCGCGGACACCGAACATTTCAGCGAGGCCTGCACGCCGACGGTGGCGGCGGCCATACCGGTTTGCGTGGAAATGATTCTGCGGGAAATAGGAGAATAAAGTAAGTTTCATGCTCACCCCCTTACCCCCTCTCAAACAGATTCATTTATGATACTCGAATCACATCATGTTTGAGAGGGGGAAAATAGAAAGAGGGGTTTCACCCCTCTTAAACGCCCTTAATCAATTTAGGAGATTCAACGAGAAAACCAACCGTAAACCCAAATAAAAATCAGTTTACAATCCCTTTACGAAAAGTACAAACAATGGTATAATATATTGCGATATATCGTAATGAATTCACTTTGTCTTTAATTATATGCGGACTGTTCTAAGAATCACGGGTTTCGTACAAAGATACTGGTTCATGCTGCTGCTCGCCTTCCTGTGCATCATCATCGGCACGGGTTTCGGTATTATCGTGCCCATCATGATCGGGAACGGCATCGATACCGTGATAACCATGGGCCAGCGCAGCGCTGTAGTCATTGCGGCAGCGGTCATCGTCGGCTCCAGCGCCATGAGGGGATTTGCCGGCTACGGCCAGAGATATTTCGCGGAGGTCGTCGCCCAGAAGGTCACCTACAATATCAGGAACGCCCTCTACGCGCGGCTGCAGCAGCTGAGCTACTCCTTCCACGACCGCAACCAGACCGGCCAGCTCATGTCCCGCGCCACGGTAGACGTGGAGGTCACGCGCATGTTCTTCGCCATGGGCCTGCTCGGCATGGGCCAAATCATCTTCATGGCCATCGGGGTGGGCTACGTGCTGCTGATGGCGAACTGGAAGCTCGGTCTGATGACCCTGGCTTTCGTCGTCCCGGTAGCCTGGCTGGCAGCCACGTTCGGGCGCAGCATACGCCCCATCTGGCTCAAAGTCCAGGCGATGATGGGTTTCATGGGCAACACGCTGGAGGAAAGCCTCTCCGGCGTCAGCGTGGTCAAGGCATTTAATCACCAGCAAGAAGAAAACAAGAAGTTCGGCGTTCAGGCGCAGAGTCTTTACGACAGCTCGATGGAAGCCGCCCGCCTCATGTCCATCAACATGCCCACGATGGTGCTGCTGGTCTCCATACCGACCGTCCTAATTTTATGGTACGGCGGGCACCAGGCAGCGGCCGGCACCATGACCATCGGCGAGATTACCCAGTTTATCCTCCTGGTGGGCCTGCTCATGATGCCGATACGGCGGCTCGGCATGATGGTCAACCTCTTTTCCCGCACCGCCTCCGCCGGGCAGCGCATCCTGGAAATCCTCGACACGGAATCGGACGTTAAAGAAAAACCGAATGCAATTGAACTGGGGAAGGTCAATGGCCGGGTAACCTTCGATAACGTAAGCTTCAGCTATAACAGCCTCGGGGCGGCCCTGAAGGATGTCAGCTTCGAGGTACAGCCGGGGCAGCTCGTGGCGCTGCTGGGGCGTTCCGGCAGCGGCAAGAGCACCATCGCCAACCTGCTCGGCAGGTTTTATGACGTCACCGGCGGCCGAATCCTCATCGACGGCACGGATATCCGCGACGTCACTTTTGCCTCGTTACGCAAGAATGTCGTGACCGCCCAGCAGGACGTGTTCCTGTTTTCGGCGACGATTAAAGAGAACATCGCCTACGGCGCCAAAGACGCCAGCATGGACAAAATCATCGAGGTCTCCAAAGCCGCCTATTTATATGATTTCATAAAGTCGCTGCCGGAAGGCTTCGACACCTGGGTGGGCGAGCGGGGCGATACCCTCTCCGGCGGGGAAAAGCAGCGGCTTTCCATCGCCCGGACACTGCTGGTGGACCCCAGCATCCTCATCCTGGACGATTCCACCGCCAGCGTGGACGCGCAGACGGAAAAGCTCATCCGCCAGGCGCTGGACAGGCTGATTAAAGGCAGGACGACTTTCATTATCACCCACCGCCTGCCCATCATCCAGAACGCCGATATCATCCTCGTCCTGGATAATGGAGAGCTGGCGGAAAAGGGAACTCATAAGGAATTACTCGCCCGGAACGGGCTTTACAAAGAAGTATACGAATCACAGCTCCTGGTGCCGCAGGGCGCCGAAGAGAGTCTGGTGGATTAAGGAGTAATGATGTTTGGCGGCGGTCCTCCGGGAGGAGGGTTTCGCGGGCCGGGCGGACCGGGAGGTCCCGGCGCACGTTTTGACTCCGACGAGGTACTCGGCAAGGTCTACGACAGCCGGGTAATCGCCAAGCTGCCCAAATACCTCCTGCCGGTAAAAAAGTGGATCGGCATCGGGGCGCTGGGCATGCTCGTCAGCGCCCTGACGACCCTGGCAACCCCCTACCTGGTGGCGCTCGCCACCAACGACATCGTCGGGGGGAACCTGGGGGGACTCAACGTCATCGCCATCATCTTCGTCGCGATATCCGTCGTGATGTGGTTCGGCGGGTACTGGCAAAACCTTTATCTTTCTTACGCCGGGCAGTCCGTCATCTTCCGGATGCGCACCGAGCTGTTCGACCACCTGCACCGGCTCTCGCTCTCTTTCTTCGATACGCATAAAGTGGGCAAGCTCATGTCCCGCGTACAGAACGACGTCCAGCAGCTCCAGGAACTGGTCACGCAGGGGATACTCTCCCTCATTACCAGCCTCTTAACGCTGGTGGGCATCGCCGCCATCATGATTTCGATGAACTGGAAGCTGGGCTTAATCATGCTCACGATGGTGCCGGTGATGATAGCGGGGGTCTGGATATGGCAGAAATACGCCCGGAAGGCGTTTATCCGCGTGCGGACGGCCATCGCCACGGTGAACTCTCAGCTCCAGGAAGACATCGCCGGGGTGAGGGTGGTCCAGAGCCTTTCCCGTGAGAACGAAAACATGGGGCAGTTCGACCAGGTCAACCGAGCGCACCTGGACGCCAACGTGACCGCCGTCAAGCTGGAAGCGGTGATGATGCCCATGATTAACATCCTGACGGGAGTCTCTTTCGCCATCGTGCTCATCGTGGGAGGGTTCCAGGTGCTGGACGGCACCATGGCAGTCGGTTTCCTGATGGGCTTTTTAATGTATATCCAGCGCTTCTTCGACCCCATCCTCGAGCTTTCCATGCAATATACAGAGCTGCAGCGGGCGATGGCTTCCGGAGCGCGCATCTTCGAACTGGTCGAAGTCCAGCCGGAAATCCAGGACCGGCCCGATGCGGTCGATTTGCCCGCGATAAAGGGCGAAATCCAATTCCAGAATGTGAGCTTCGGGTACGAACCGGATAAAGACGTCCTCCACGATATCAACCTGACGATAAAGCCGGGCGAGACGGTAGCCATCGTGGGGCAAACGGGGTCGGGCAAGAGCAGCCTGGTGAGCCTGACCGACCGCTTTTACGAGGTGGAAAAGGGGACGGTGACCGTGGACGGCTACGACATACGCGCCGTGACGCAAGAATCCCTGCGGCGGCAGATTGCCATCGTGCCGCAGGACCCCATCCTGTTTACCGGCACCATCGAAGAAAACATCAAATACGGCAAGATAAACGCCACCCATGAAGAGGTGGTCGAAGTCGCCAAAATGGTCGGCGCCCACAGCTTCATAAGTCGACTGGAGAAGGGCTACGAGACGCCGGTGGGACAGCGGGGCGCCAGCCTCAGCGCCGGCCAGCGACAGCTGGTCTGCATGGCGCGGGCGGTCATCGCCGACCCGCGCATCCTGATTCTCGATGAGGCGACGTCCAACGTGGACACGCACACGGAGCGCATCATGCAGCGGGCTTTGCACAAGCTCACCAGGGGGCGCACCTGCCTGACCATCGCGCACCGGCTTTCCACAGTGACCGGGGCCGACCGCATCATCGTGCTGGACCAGGGAAGAATCGTCGAGGAAGGCTCGCACAAGGAGCTCCTGGCCAAGCGGGGACTCTACCACAAAATGTTCCAGACACTCAGCACGCCCGAACTGGCAACGTAGAAGTAAAATCCTAAACTCTAAATTCTAAACTCTAAACAAGCTCAAAATTCCCAACCCCAACCCTCGTTAGCCGCGTTCGGGTGCGGCGTACCTCTTTGGTTTAAATGCTCTTTGAGGCAAACCGATTGTTCTCACCCCCTTAATCCCCCTCTCAAACAGCTTCTTAATTTATGTTCGAAAAACGTTTTGTTTGAGAGGGGGAAAGAATTTGAGGGGGGGCGAAGCCTCCTCTCCCGCTGGCGCACTTCCCTGCCGATTTAAATCCCTCTTGGTCTCCCTTTACGAAAGGGAGAAAGATCGAGCTAGGCGTTTTCCTGGAATTATCAGCGGGGCGTTTAAGAGGGGCGAAGGGGAGGACAAAAATCCCTCTCAATCTCCCTTTTCCAAAGGGAGAAGCCATGCTCGCACTCCTTTCCCCCCACGCACCGAATTAGCTTGATTTTCTACAGGGCGTTTAAGAGGGGCGATGGGGAGGACAAAAATCCCTCTCAATCTCCCTTTTCCAAAGGGAGAAGCCATGCTCGCACTCCTTTCCCCCCACACACCGAATTAGCTTGATTTTCTACAGGGCGTTTAAGAGGGGCGATGGGGAGGACAAAAATCCCTCTCAATCTCCCTTTTCCAAAGGGAGAAGCCATGCTCGCACTCCTTTCCCCCCACACACCGAATTAGCTTGATTTTCTACAGGGCGTTTAAGAGGGGCGAAGCCCCTCTTCTTTTTCTTCCCCCTCTCCGCAAGCGGAGAGGGGGAACTAAAGGGGGTGAGGTATCTGACCAAAACGGGCGTTGACCTGATTCTGGCGGGGTGGTACAATGCGGGAAAACAGAAGATAAGATGATGAATAAGTGGATGATACCCATGTACGGCCTGCCGCGGGAAATTACCGAAAAGCGGGAGGTCGAGGTTGAATTAAAAGAGGGCGCCGGCATGGCGGAGGTCGTGGCCGCGCTCCGGGAAAAGGTGCCGGCGCTGGAGGGGCCGGTCATCGTGCCGGGGCAGGCCCGGCTGATGGACGAATATAAGTTCAATATCAATGGGAGTTTCTATTTCTCCGGGATGGACTTCAAGCTTAAGAAAGGCGACCGTATCGCGCTGCTGGTGCCGATGACCGGCGGATAGCATTTGAATATCCGATCTGCCTTAAAAAAATAATTTAAGACAGGGGAAAATTTAGAATTGTTTTAACTTGACAAGAAATAAAGCAGGGGTGTATCATTTTGCAGCTAATCAATTTATACACAAAAGGACTGGGCAACTTAATAAGGGAGGGAAAATCTTGACGGGGGATTTCCGGGTGGCTGGCGGGTTCAACACCGAGCTATAATTGCGAGTTGTTCAGTGGGAAGGAGGTGATAATAGCGGAATAACGAGTTAATAACGGTTTTCCCTATTATTAAAAGGAGGAAAAAAGCTAAAATAATGAAAAAATTTGTATTTATAGCACTAACGGTTATCGTGGTGCTCGGCTTATTCCTAGTAAGCTGCGGCAAAGCCACACCCACACCCACCCCAACGCCAACGGCAACCACACCCAAGCCAACGGCGACGACACCGAAGCCCACGACGAGCGTTTCACCGACGCCTACGGCGACATCGCCCGGCCTGGGCGACCTCGCTAAACCACCGGGCGGCAAAAATGGCGGCCGCCTCCAGCTATCTACGATGGCCAACATCGCCGATATCGGTGACCCCACCGGCTCCGCCGGACCCTCTGACGCCGGGATCTCCTTCCTGGCGGTCGAACCGCTGCTTCTCGTAGATAGGAGCGGTGCTCTTAAACCCTGGCTGGCGGAAAGATTCGAAATAGCCGCCGATAAATCCTCCATCACCCTTTTCCTGCGCAAGGGCGTAAACTTTACCGACGGGACACCCTTCAATGCCGACGCCGCGAAGTACAACGTCGATAACGGCATCAACAGCCTGATGTGGCCCAACATGAAAAAATTCAGCCAGTGCGTTATCGTCGACCCTTACACCATCAGATTGGACTTCGTAAACAAACAGTGGGACTGGATAGCGGCAAAGAGTCTGGGAACTTTCTGGAGCGCCATGATGTTCTCCCCCACCGCTCTGAAGAACAACCCCCAAGAATGGAAGATGGTCCACGTGGTAGGCACCGGGCCCTTCATCCAGACGGGCTACGAGCCCAACCTTAAAGTGACGTTCGACCGTAACCCGAACTACTGGAGAGGCGCGCCTTACCTCGACGGTATCGACATCTCCGTCATTACCGACTCGAACGTTGCCACGATGGCGTACAAATCCGGGAAGATTGCCATGCTGGGGGTTCAGCCGCAGGATGCCGCCGACCTTATCAACGGGGGCTTTGACCTAATAGAGTCCGCCGATATGGTCTTTAACTGGTGCTTGCTACCCTCCAGCGGGAATCCGGACTCCATCCTCAAAGACATCAATATTCGTCGCGCTGTGGAAAGCGCCGTAAACAAGCAGCAGCTGGTCGATGCGTTTACTTACGGCTACGGGCATGCCACCAACCAGGGGTTCTGCCTTGAACCGTACATGGACCCCACGGCCGTCGGCTATCCTTATAGCCCACAAAAAGTCAAGGACTACCTGACCGCAGCCGGCCATCCTAACGGTTTCACCACCACCCTGTTTATGATACAAGGCATGGTTGATGACGTCCCGATGGCAATCAAGGGCATGCTTGCAGATGTTAATATCACCCTGAATATTCAGAAAATAGGCTACCTGCAGCTGGTGGAAATGATCGGCGGCGGCGGCACAGGCTGGGACGGGTACATCTGGATGTACGGTTTCCCGGGCAATACGGTTGACCCGGCCAGTACCCTCATAAACGGCCCGCTTAACGCCATTCATCCGGCGGACAATCCTACGGCATGGATGGTCACTACCTGGATAAGCTGTGAACAGCCTAAAGAACTCTGTGACCTGGCGGAGAAGGGCTCTCAAGAAACCGATGCCGCCAAGAGAATCCCGATATACCAGGAACTCTCCCGCAAGACGACCGATGTTTACTGCCAGTGGAGCTACCTGTACTATACACCCGGTCTTACCTCCATATCTTCACACGTAAAAGGCCACACCTTCGGGCAGACCAAAGAATTCTACGTCTTTACGTTTGCGTGGCTGGACTAAAAAACGAGCCGTATAACTTAAACGGCCGGGAAATAAAATACGGGCCCCGATTAATTCGGGGCCCGTATTATTTTGGCAGAAAAGAGACAGGGATAGGTCAATCTGAGCTACCCCTGTCTCTTTAGGCTATTAATATCTGGCGTAGTTAGGGACGACGTTCTTATATTTCTTGACCAGCAGCGCCCAGTTCCTGGGCAGCTCTACCTTTTTAGTTATCGGCGGCGGGCCGCCCTGGATAATTCCCACCCACGACCCGAACCCGCCGAAAACGAAGAGGTGGACGGGGTCGGGGTCGCGCGGGCTTTGAATAAAGATGGCGGTTTTGTCCGCCCTGCCGGTGATGACCTGATTGCCGCGGTCGAAGGGCTTGCTGTCGTCGAGTCCCAGCCTCTTGTAATAACCATCCGGAACCACCGCGTTTTTCATGACGAAATCTTTTATCGCCTTTTTACTCCAGCCTCCGCTCGCCAGCGACCTGGCGTTAGTGGGGGTCAATATCACCGCAAACGACCCCATCCTGGCCGGGACGACGCTCCCCACGACGGTCGCCAGCAGGCCCTTATCGTCCGTGCCGAAGGGCATCATCTGCTGAAAGGTCTGCGGGAACAACAGCGTCAGGGCGCTGTCCCCTTTTTTGAAGCCCCGGCTGACGTGGAACGGCTCCCAGGGGCTGTTCTCCTCGTTCTCCGCCGCCACCCAGCTATATTTTCCCGGATTGCCGAGGACGCCCATGTCCTCGATTTGCTTGCGGATGCCGCGGATGTTCTTCGTTATCAGTCCCATCGCCCGCCCGAAGGAAGCGTTGGCGATATCACCGGGACTGGTCGCCCCGTAGGTGGAGCGGATATTCACGTCTTTAGCTATCGGTCCGTTGACCAGCCAGAACGGCGCGAAGGAGCCGGTGCTGGCCGCCATCATGCCGCAGCCGGGGTTGTCCGCCAGGGCGTGCACGCCCGCAATGAGCAGCGGCATAGAGGTGGGCAGGCAGCCCGCCATGACGGCGTTGACGGCGATTTTCTCCACGGTGGCTTTGCCCAGGCGCGGCTCGAGCTTCTCAATGAGGGTATCGGCGGGAAGGTCGGTGCCGGTGAGCATCTCGGCCACCGCTTCCTCCGTCGGGGGGATTATGGGCAGGCCGTCCGTCCAGCCGCGCTGGTAGAAAAAGCGGTTGACCTCCCCTAAATTTCCTTTGAAAATAATGCGCGGGGGATTCTCCGGCTCGCGACTCTGCGGCGATTTTTCCTCGGCGGTGAGCGGCCTGGTCAAAACGGTAATAACGTTAGCGAAGACCGCCTTGACGGCAGTATCAACGGTCGCCGCGACGGTAGACTCGGAGACGATGGTCTCCGGGACGATTCTGATGACGGGCATGCCCTTGCTGGAAGCGGCGGACATGGCGTCGTTGGTGAAATGCTCAAAAACGTAAGTGGCGGTGGGCTTGCCCTTCCCCTCGATATAGATGGCGTCGTACACAAGGTACTTGGTGCACGCCCCTCAGTCGCCCACCGCGGCGATGACCGCGTCCACCCCTTTGAGCCAGTCGTTGAACTCCCCCTCCCGGTCCTTCTCCAGCGAAGACACCGAGAAAGACCGCGCGTAAAACCAGCTGACGGCGGCGGCGGGGAACTTCTGTTTCAAAAGCTTTTCCGTGGTCTCCAGGATGAGCGGGGCGGCGCGCTTGTTATTGCATAATAGCCCGATTTTTTTGCCGTCCAGCTTATCCAGTCGCGGGGAAAGCCCGTTCAGCGGTATGGGGTCGGCTTCCGCCCAGGGACTGAGCACTTCAGATACATCGCTCATAAGTGCTGTCTCCTCGTATTCAGAATAAACGTCTTTTGCCTGGTGCAGCGTCACATCTGGCCGACGAACGACTGCATGATGATGATGCCATTATGGACGTGAAAAGTGTCCCCGGCGAACTTGACCGTCGGCAGCGCCGACCAAAGGACATAGGCGTATTCGCCGTCAATGTCCTGTTTGATGGTCTTCATATTGGCCATCGCTTCAGGCGCCAACATTCCCAACGCGGCCGTGAAGCCCTCTCGTATGTCTTTAAGCCCCTTCGAGATGCCCCCCGGCGTACATAACATTGAATCTTTGCAATAGTCCTTCATGATTTCATCGAGGTTGCGCGACATAAGCGCCTGTACGTGGTGCTGGAGTACCGATTCGGTTTTTGTTCGTTTGGCAGTTTTTGCTACTTTAGCTGGTTTAGTTCGTTTAACTGGTTTAGTTCCTTTTACCGTTTTAGTTACTTTAGCCATCTTGGTCCTCCTTTTTTACTTCAAGATACAGGGGTGTTTTATGTATTTAACACCATATCGCCGGGCCTGTCAAACCTTCGCGGATGACACAATTCGAATATGAATCGCGGAAAAATTGACATGTAAAAAAAATCATGCTAAACTCAGCGCAAATCGCCTTAAATCGTGTAAATTGCAATCATGAAAGAGACTGGACAACGTGTTGTCGGCCGCAGATATCAAAAATCTCTCATATTACCCTTTATTACTTAATTCCTATAATATTGATTTGACTAACCTATCTGCGTATGCTACATATTAGTATTAGTTTTTAAGGTGCAGGTCCGGTAAACGGCCATAAGGATATTAAGCCGGCGTGGCCTGGTAAATTATAGCGAGTCTGAGCTAATTAGGGGAGACGCGATATGACAGCCTATATTATTCGCCGCATATTAATCGGTCTGATGATCCTACTCCTTGTAACGATGCTGGTGTTCCTGCTTGTCCGCCTGTTACCGGGGGACCCTCTGATGAGATATATGGCCAATTTCAACGGTACCGGACAACAGAATATCATGACCCCCGAACAGCACGCTGCTTTATTAAAACAATTCGGTTTAGATAGGCCTATACCGGTACAGTATTGGGACTGGATAACCGGTGTCTTAAGGGGAGATCTGGGTAAATCAATAGGAGTCTCACAGCCGATAAGCAAACTTATCGCCGAAGTTTTACCGAGAACGGCTTATATCGGCACTTTAATGTTTATCATCGGTACTTTCGGAGGGATATTAGTAGGTATTTATTGTGCCTTGCGGCGCGGTTCGTGGATCGATAACACCCTTACCACCATCGCCAATATCGGGATGACGGTCCCGGTTTTCTGGCTGGGAATCCTGTTGATTTATGTTTTTTCTTACAAGCTGGGCTGGTTCCCTATGTTCGGATGGGTTGCTCCATGGGATAACTTCTGGAAAAGCTGCACTTATGTGATATTGCCGGTCGCATCCGTAGCATTAGGAGGCATCGCCGGTATGGCCCGCCTGGTGCGTTCCTGCATGCTCGAGGTCATGAGGACGGACTATGTCCGCACTGCCTGGGCTAAAGGCTTGCGCGAGAGAGTTATCGTCGTCAGGCATCAGCTTAAAAACGCGATGATTCCGGTGGTTACCGCCCTCGGCGGCACTTTAGCCATGATTCTGGGCGGTTCGGTCTTTATCGAGACGGTATTCAGTATTCCCGGCATGGGCAGATTGATGACCCAGGCCATTTTCGATTATGACTACCAGGTAGTGGAAGCGAGCGCGCTCATCTTCGGAGGTATCGTGATATTTTCCAACTTAATCGTCGATATTGCCTGGGGCTGGCTGGACCCCAGGATCAGGTACGCATGAGGAGGTCAGTATGGCGGATAACACGTTAGTTACCACCCCGGATGCTATTGGCTTGGCCGTGGCACCCCCGCGCCACAGCGAATGGCGCAGGTTCGCCAGGGTGTTCTTCGGGCGTAAATTATATCTCATAGGGTTCATCATCGTGATGGCTATCTTTATCACCGCCATTTTCGCTCCTCTTTTGCCCCTTATGATCCCCTCAAGAACGACATAGTTCATCGACTGCAACTTCCTTCCGCGGCGCACTGGCTGGGTACCGATTCTCTCGGCCGGGACATGCTTAGCCGCATTATTTACGGCACACGTATTTCCCTGGAAATCGGTTTTTCCGCCGTTTTTTCTTCTGCCGCCATCGGCGTTCTGATGGGCCTGGCGGCCGCCCATTTCGGCGGCTGGGTATTCGCTGTTATCATGAGGGCGACCGATGTGTTAATGGCCTTGCCCGCTATTGTTCTGATGATGCTTATCGCCGGTATGCTGCAGGGAGGCGGCATCTGGATTGTAATCTTTGCCCTCGGCTTCGGAGGCATTCCCGGCATGGCCCGTATGATGTGTGGCCAGGCCTTGAGCGTCAAACAGAATGATTATATCCTGGCGGGTAAGGCTGTCGGCATGAGCAACTGGCGTATCATGCTGACGCAGATTTTCCCCAACGCCTTCCCTCCGTTAATCGTCGGGCTTACCATGGGCATCGGCGGCGTCGTCCTGGGTGAAGCCGGCTTGAGCTTCCTCGGCATCGGCGTCCAAGCCCCTACCCCTTCCTGGGGAGGCATGGTCATGGACGGCCAGCGTTTCTTGCTTACCAACCCGCTGCTTTCCCTGCTCCCCGGTTTTGCCATTATGCTACTGGTGTTCGGTTTCAATATGGTCGGCGATGGTGTCAGGGACGCCATCGACCCGAAGTTAAGGGGCGTATTATAAAGATGCTGCCCTGTTAAAAAGAGGATGGCAGTATGGCAAGAGTATTAGATGTAGAAAATATCAGGACCTACTTTAAAACGGAATATGGCCTGGTAAAAGCCGCCGATGGCGTTTCTTTCCATGTCGACCAGGGAGAAATTATCGGGCTGGTAGGCGAAAGCGGCTGCGGCAAATCGGTAAGCATCCTTTCCGTCATGCAGTTGATACCGACCCCTCCGGGAAAAATCGTCGAAGGTAAGGTAATATTCGATGGTCAAAATTTGCTGGACTACGAGGCCAACGGCCCGCAAATGAGGACCATCCGCGGCGCCAAAATTACCATGATATTCCAGGAGCCCATGACTTCGTTAAATCCGGTGCTGACCATCTGTCGGCAACTGACCGAGGTGCTGGAGCTGCACCTGAGCATGGACCGGCAATCGGCGCGGGAAAGGGCCATCGAGCTGCTGAAAATGGTGGGCGTGCCCGATCCCGCCCGGCGGGTCGACGATTATCCTCACCAGTTCAGCGGCGGCATGCGTCAGCGCGTCATGATTGCCATGGCGATTGCCTGCAACCCGATGATAATCTTCGCCGACGAGCCCACTACCGCCGTCGACGTTACGACACAGGCGCAGCTCCTGGAGCTGATGATGGACCTGGTCAGGCGCATCAACACGGCCCTGGTCATCGTCACCCATAACCTGGGCGTGGTGGCGCGCTATGCCCAGAGGATTTACGTGATGTATGCCGGGCGTATCGTCGAATCCGGCCTCTCGGAAGATATATTCGATCGACCGTTTCACCCTTATACCATCGGGCTTTTACACAGCGTGCCCAAGCTCGGGGAGAAACACGGTGCCAAGAAACTCATACCGATTTACGGCATGCCGCCCAACCTTATCAGTATGCCGCCGACTTGTGCTTTCCTGCCCCGGTGTACCCGTAAAACCGAAAGGTGCCAGAAGGAACCCTGGCCTGCCCTGCGGCAGGTCGGCGAAGGACATTATGCTGCATGTTTTGAAGAGATAGGGGAAAAAGCATGAACGATACCGCAAATGGCAATATGGTTGAAGTCCAAAACCTCAAAATGTATTTCCCTATCACGCGGGGACTCCTGAGGCATCAAGTGGGCGAGATTAAAGCCATCGATGACATCAGCTTCAAGATAAAGAAACACGAGACCCTCGGACTGGTGGGTGAAAGCGGCTGCGGCAAAACCACTACCGGCCGCTGCGTTTTACGGCTGTACCAGCCCACCTCCGGCTCCATTTCTTTCAATGGTACCGATATCTCTACTTTACCCGAGCGTAAAATAAAGCCGTATCGTAAAGACATGGGGGTGATATTCCAGGACCCCTTCGGCTCGCTTAATCCGCGGCAGTCAGCCGGCAATATCGTGGGGGACCCGCTAAAAATCCACCACATGGCTGCCGGTAGAAAAGAACTGCGTGAAAGGGTCACCGAGCTTTTCCGCATTGTCGGCCTCGACCCCGGCATGATGGACCGCGTGCCTCACGAGTTCAGCGGCGGTCAGAGGCAACGCATCGGGGTGGCGCGCGCCCTTGCCTGCCGCCCTCCCCTCATCATTTGCGATGAGCCCATCTCCGCACTCGATGTTTCCATCCAGGCGCAGATTATCAACCTGCTGGAAGAATTACAGGAAAAGATGGGCCTGACCTATCTCTTTATCGCCCATGACCTCGCCGTCGTCCAGCATATCAGCGACCGCGTCGCGGTAATGTACCTGGGGCGCATCGTGGAGCTTACCGAATCGGGAGAGCTTTACGATAATCCCCTCCACCCCTATACCCGGGCCCTCCTTTCCGCGATACCGATACCCAACCCCCGCCTCGAAAAGACGCGGGAGCGCATCATTTTAAAAGGCGAGGTGCCCAGCCCCATCAATCCACCTCCGGGATGCCATTTCCACCCGCGCTGCCAGATGGCTATCGACGAATGCAGCAAGGAGAGGCCGGTGCTGCGGGATATCGGCGGCGGGCACTTCGTCGCCTGTATCAGAGTCTAGCGGAAAATCATTTTCTTCGTCACCCCCTTAAACCCCTCGTGAAACTAAATACGATTACTGTTCAGTATTGACAGAACATATTGAATGTTTTATAATAGATTATATTGAAGATTCGAGGTTGAAAAGCCATGAACACGACCGATTCCGAGCGCAGCTTCATCGAGGAGGTGGGCGTGGTCTTCGAGCAGACGGGCCTGCCGCGGATGGCCGGCCGGCTCTTCGGCTGGCTCCTTATCTCCGACCCTCCCTACCAGTCGGCAGGAGAGCTGGCCGAGGTACTGCACGCCAGCAAGGGCTCCATCAGCACCTCCGTCAGACTGCTGACGCAGATGGGCCTGGCGGAACGGCATATTATCCCCGGCTCACGCCACGACAGTTTCCGTTTGCCGGAAGATGCGATTAATAAAATCATCAGTCATGGGCTGGAGCAGGAAATCAAGATGTTCCGGTCGCTTTCCGAACGAGGACTCGAGATGATGAAGGCGCTCCCGGTGAAAAGAAAAACCTGGCTCAAGGAAATACAAAGTCGGTACAGCTACCTGGAAAAAGCCTTCCCGGCGCTATTAGAAAAGTACGACGCAAGAAAACCGAATAAAGACAATCAATGATATTTAAGTTTTAAATAGACCAGGAAAACCGCGCTGACAAGCGGCAGGATATTCATATAAAGAACGTAATACTCGGGTTTGGTAATCCCGTAGAGAATCAGAAACAACGATTGGGCGGACACGAAATATAAGAAAGTCAGCGATAAATCAGTCGTTTTCCTGGTGGTGAAGCTCCGGTAAGCCTGCGGGATAAACCGCAACGAGGTAAACACGGCCGCAATTACCCCGAAAACTGTAGCTAACTCCATTGAATTTACTCCTTGCCAGTGCTCCTTGATAGGTAGTATAATCTCTCTGCCGTTGTACAATCAACGAATCATTTGGTGTTAAGCCAGATAATAAATCCCCCATCATCAAATATTTATTGTGTATAGTATTGACAAAACATACTAAATAGATTATAATAATAGAAAATATTAAAAGGAGGCAGAAAAATGATAGCATTATGGATTGTCCTGGGTATCATCGTTCTCCTGTTCTTCATGTCCCTGCGCACGGTCCGGCCCACCGACCGCGGTCTGGTGGAGAGGTTCGGCAAGTATAACCGCTTCGCCCAGCCGGGCCTGACCTTCCTCATCCCCTTCGGCATCGAAAGGCTCATTAGGGTGAACATCACCGAAATGATGGTGAGCTCGGAAAAGCGGGAAATCATCACCGCCGACAGCCTTAATGCTGAGGTCGATTCCAACGTCTACTTCAAGGTCAAGTCGGAAGAAGAAAACGTCAAAAGGTCGGTCTACGGCGTCTACAACTACCGCGAGCAGATCGTCGCGCTGGCGAAAACGACACTGCGTAACATCATCGGCACGATGACGCTCAAGGAAGCCAACAGCGAGCGCAACAAGATCAACCTGGCGCTTTACGAACAGCTCGCCAAGGAGACCAGCCACTGGGGCATCGAAATAGTCAGGACGGAGCTTAAAGAAATCCAGCCCCCGCAGGCCGTCCAGGAGGTCATGAACAGCGTCGTCGTCGCCAATAACCAGAAAATCGCGGCGCAGGACTTCGCCACCGCGACGGAGACCAAGGCGGACGGCGAGAGAAGGGCGGCGATCAAAATGGCCGAGGGACAAAGGCAGGCGCAGATTCTTAAAGCTGAGGGTGAAGCGCAGGCCATTAAGCTGGTCAACGAGGCCGCCGATAAGTACTTTATCGGCAACGCCCAGCTGCTGCGGAAACTGGAAGCCCTCGAAAAATCACTATCGACCAATTCCAAGATTGTCTTGCCGTCCGGGCAGAGCCTGGTCAACGTTATCGGCGACCTGGCCGGCATCACGCAGGGAGACAGCAAAAGCAAATAAACCTAACAGGAGGGGGGTTTAAAGCCCCCCTCTCCCCTTTTTCCTGCCCTGTTGCCTAGTCCGGCGTGTTGCCCACTCTCGAATATTTTCCCGTTACCGCGATATCGATAAACAACAGCGGTTTATTTATCTTCGCGAAGTTAATAGGGCCATGCGGCAGGCCGGCCGGGACATACACGGACGAAGGCGATTTGATGATATGTTTTTCCTGCTCCTCCCCGAGGCATACCTCTATCTCCGCATCGAAGTCTTTAGAGTCTTTAGGATTGGCGGAGAAAAAGCTTAGATACTGCGGAAATTCGTGGACGTGGGGCTGGGAAATCATGACGTGCGGATGGTTAACGTAAATCGTATCGATAGAAAGGTGACCGCCGCCCCATTTCCCCTCCAGGTGGCGCGTGCTCATCACGCTCGCGTTCGGGTTTTTGGGGTCTTTATGGAGTACCTCCGATGTGATGTATTTATCATACTTGGTTTTGGGCATTTTTCTCCTTCCATTTTATCCAGTTACGATTGTACGCTTAATACGATTATTGAAGCAATACTTTTAAGCAGCCTTTTCACATATTATATTACGCTATTACTTATGTATCAGTATTGCATGACTAAATAACTATTTCCCCTCATTCATATTTAGGTTATTTTCTTATTATGGTATATGTTCAAAATCATCAAGGGACTTTAAATAATCACAAAAACAATAAATTCGCTATAGATTATTTAAAAGGTAGTATAGGCCAAGCAGTTATAGCTACTTACCTTCGCGAGTTTAAATACGAAATATATCCGTACGGATACGAAAACAATTATGCTAACATTACCCGTTTTATTAAAAGAGATTATTCAAACGCCACTTTTTCTAAACTCAGGTCTATGCCCGACTTGCTTGTGTTCGATAGAGACAATGAAGAAGTCTTTCTATTACAGATAAAGGTAACAAGCCAGAAAGATGAATCAAGATATTGGATAAAAAAAGAACACCTCTACAGCTATAAAAAATACTGGCCGGAGGCATTATTAATCATCTATTACATTCCCACAGCAAACATATATTGTCGCAGGATAGGGGATATAAAAAACTACAATGAAATGACACTCTCGAATAGCTCCGAGGCTGGTTATTATCTGAAAACTACCGATTTCTCCAATCTACCCGATATTTTTCAGCTCATTAAACTTGATAGATATAAAGAATTAAGAGAAGAAATAAAGAGTACACTTAAAGAATACACACAGGTATCTACGCAATTAGGGATGGATTTTTTCAAATCCTCCTAATACTTCGCCTCATTCTTATCTTAAAAACATGGGCATACCGATGTATTGTTTAATTTTAGGCCGGTAATTTTCCACGTCGTAGAACTTATCAACATCAACACGTTTTTTCCCGGAGGTTATCGTGTCCACCGGGACGGAAGTATAGCGTCCCTCGTTTAAAGCCACCATCCGGCCGTACTTGCCCTGCTTTATCAGCTGTACCGCGAGGTGGCCGTAGCAGGTCGCCACCATGCGGTCGAGGGAATCCGGGGCGCCGGAACGCATCAGGTAAGCCAGCTGCTGGTAAAGCACGTCCTCACCGGTGAGACGCTTGATTTCCTCGGCGAGAATCAGGCCGATACCGCCCAGCTTGCGGTGCCCGAACATGTCCGCCTCCCCCCTCTCAATGACTTCTCCGCCCTCGAACTTCGCCCCCTCGGAAATCGTCATGATGGCATAGTGAGAAGGGTTAACCCTCCTATCTTCCATCAGGAAATCCGTCAGTTTCTGAAGGTCGACGGTGACCTCGGAAATTACGGCGCGGTCGACGAAGGACAGGTAAGCGCTGATGAGGCTGGTCTCGCCCGACTGCCGGCCGAAAAGCTCGACGACGGCGATGCGCTCATGCGAGCCGGCGGTGGTGCGGATATTGGTGATAAACTCGACGCTGCGCGTCACAGCGGTGGAAAACCCGATGCAATAGTCCGTGCCGAAGACATCATTATCCATGGTCTTGGGGATAGCCAGGATGGGCACGCCTTCCTTATGCAGGCGGACGCCGAAGCTCAGAGTATCATCGCCGCCGATGGGCACCACCACATCGATGCCCAGATGCTCGATGATATGCTTCACGTAGTCGGTATAGTCCATCGTCCCCTTCGCGTCGACCTTACGGCCCCACTTAGAGTTTTTCAGGCAGTCGGGGACCTTATCGGCGGGGAGTTTTTCGGGGTTGGTGCGGGAGGTATGGAGGAAAGTGCCGCCGGACCGGTCCACCGTACGAACGTCTTTAGCCGCCAGGTCGCGGACATAAAAGTCGTAAGTCGCCGGTTCATCCAGATTGTAATAAAGCAGACCCGCCCAGCCGCGGCTGATGCCGATGACCCGGTAGCCCTCGTCCAGGGCGCTGGTAACGACCGCCTTGATGCAGGGATTGAGCCCGGGCACATCACCGCCGCCGGTAAGAATGCCGATTGTTTTGTTCATCGCCATACCTCTAACGTGTTGGTTGTACCTATTCTCCGACTTTTTGCGGGAGAATTCAATAATTTGTGGAGGAAAGGGAGACGCGAATTGTTTCCTATTGGCCCGCCGGGGTGTGAACGATAATCCGCCGCATGCCGAGCCAGTAAATCAGGCTGACGGCGACCATTCCGGCGCCGACGATGCCGAAAGTCATACGATATGAAGTAGCGGTAATCAGCGCCCCGGCCACCATCGGGCCGGTCGATTGGCCAACATCCATAATGCTGGAGAGTACGCCCAGGGCGCCTCCCCGCCCCTGCGACGCGACAGGTCAGCCACGAGGGCCGAGGTGGAAGCGGTGACCGTGGCCAGCCCGAGTCCGAACACGGCGATCAGCACCGCGATGACAAAATAATTGGAGGACAGGATAAGAACGGCGGTGGCGATACCTCCCAACGCCAGCCCGGCGGTAATCAGCGGTAAACGCCCGTAGCGGTCCGACAGGCGCCCCATGATGGGCTTGGTAAACGTCGCCGCTAATATTTGAAGGGTAAACAACAGGCCTATCTCCCAGGCTTTATAGCCGAGTTTTTCATTCAGATAAACCGGCAGGAATGTTTCAATGGCGCCATAGGCGAAATATTGCACCGCCTCGATGCCGCTCGTGGCCAGAATTCCCGGGTGACGAAAAACAAAAGCGATTTCCTGGCCGTACTCGCCGCGCTGGCTTTTAAAAGCCTGCCAGGCCGAGACGGAGGTATTGGTCGCCAGCGGCAGCCGAACAGCCGCCAGGAAAGCCATGACCCCGGCGACGCCGTCCGCCAGGTAGACCCAATGGAAATTATCGCCGAAGATGAGGAGACCGCCGACAAACGGAGCGATAAAACGCCCGATCATGGTAGCCGAGGAATACCAGGCCATGCGCTCGCCGCGCCCTTTTTCATAAGTATCGGCGACAACGGCCATGGCGACCGGCCCCAGGATGGCGGTGGCCAGGCCGTGATAGATGCGCACCAGGACCAACTGCCAGGGCTCGGTGATTAACAGATATAAGAAAGGGGCGGTGGCAAACACGATAGCGGCCATCAGTATCACGCGGCGGCGCCCGATGAGGTCGGAGAGAATGCCCGCGGGCAGGCTCACCACAATGCCGACAACCGTTGACGCCGCCGCAATAAAGCCCAGGGTGGACACGGGCACCCCCATCGAGCGGATGAACAGCGGCAGCGCTGGATTTTTGGCCATCGTCGAGCTAAAGATGGCCAGGCCGCCCATGATACAGAGCAGGATAAAAGGCGAAACCTTGATTCTCACTAGATAATAATTCTACTTTATTAATGTCGTAATATTCAAAATTTTTAGAGAGGTCAATAACATTGTATAATATTAACCAAGCTCATCAGAAAGGGGGGACCAATATGAAATGGGTTACACGTTCTCATGTTCACGTCGACAGGGTTGCCTGTCCCTGGCTCATCAGCCGTTTTATCGATAACGAAGCCGAATTCCTTTTCGTGCCGCCAAACCAGGTAAAAGCCATCGCGGAAAAGACCGGGGCTATTGCTTTCGACGCGATGGGTCTAACTGAACTCGACCATCACGAAGGGCGCTGCTCATTCGAATCGATAATCCTCAAGTACGAGCTCAAGGACCCGGCGCTGCTGCGCATAGCTAAGATAGTGCACTCCGCTGACGTTGCCCCCGATATCGACAAGGACCCGATTGCCCGCGGGCTGGAAGCGATCGCCGTCGGTTACAGCCTGCGCTATCCCGACGACGAGGAGAACCTGGCACGACAGTTCGAGGTATATGATTCTTTATACGCCTGGTGCCGACTGCAAGTTGCCAAGGGCTAACCAGTTAACCGTCCGGTCCCAGTGAACAAATTACCACTTGCCCAGTTCTTCCAGCGCCTTGACCACGCGCCACGTCTCGGCGCTGACGGCGGTACCCCCCATAACAATGGCAACCGCTACAGTTTCCAGAATTTCAGCTTTAGTGGCCCCGGCTTTGACGGCGTCTTTAGTCTGCCCGATGATGCACCGCGTACAGCCCGCCATAAAACCGGCAGCCAAAGCGATGAGGCGCTTCGTTTTAGAGTCCAGCGCGCCGTCCTGATATACTCCTTTCCTGAAGGCGGAATAAGGCGCCATCAATATCGGCAGCCCGGCGTCAAACTTATCCCGGTACTTCGCCGTCTCGTCGTAGTAACTTACCTGGTTTTCCATAGTGAATCACCTCCTTTCCATCATCATAACACCACCGGTCTTTTTTAACGAAAGATAGGGTGGAAAAGAAAAACGGGGAGTATTCGTCATCCACTTGATAACGGGTCTTGACAAGATATCATCGAATATGTTAATGTTTATATCGTTGATTATTTTAGTCAACTATTATTATATTTCGAGGCGAGACAGTGAAATTATCCACCAAGACGCGGTACGGCACCCGAGCGCTTTTAGAGCTGGCGCTGCATAAAGGGGAGGGGCCGGTGTTTTTAAAGGACATCGCCAGGCGGCAGCAGATTTCGCTGCCCTACCTGGAACACTTGGTAGCCCCGTTAATTGCCGGAGGCATTATCCGCAGCGCTAAGGGGCCGCGGGGAGGAATATCTCTCGTTAAAGAACCTGAAGAGATAAAACTTAGTGAAATCGTCCGGCTCCTCGAAGGCTCGCTGGCCCCGGTAGAGTGCGTCGATAATCCGAAAACGTGCCGCCGCTCGCAGTCCTGCGCTACGCGTGACGTGTGGGGTCAGCTCAAAGAGGCGATCGACGGCGTGCTGGAATCCACGACCCTCCACGACCTCGCGGAAAAACAGAAGAAAAAAGGCCGGGCGGAATCGGAGATGTATTACATCTAAAGAAGGACAGGAAAATGACGAGTGCAATAAAAAACATCGAATATACCAAATATCATACGCTTAAAGTGCCGAAACTTACCCGGGGCATCGCCGGGAGCGTCCTGGAAACCATCGGGAACACGCCGCTGGTAAGGCTGAACCGCATTACCGAAGGGGCCGGGGCGGAAGTGGCGGCCAAGCTGGAATATTTCAACCCGGGCAGCAGCGTCAAGGACAGGATAGGCGTGGCGATGGTTCTCGACGGGGAAGCCAAAGGACTCATTAAAAAGGGCACGGTCATCGTCGAGCCGACCAGCGGCAACACTGGTATCGCCCTGGCCTTCGTCTGCGCCGCCCGGGGCTATAAACTCATCCTGACCATGCCGGAGACGATGTCGATAGAGAGGAGACAACTCCTCGCCGTTTTCGGGGCGGAGTTGGTATTAACGCCCGGCGCCGAAGGGATGGCGGGGGCGATAAAGAGGGCCGAGCAACTGGCGGCGGAGAACCCCAATTACTTTATCCCGCAGCAGTTTGAAAACCCGGCCAACCCCGAGATACACCGGCTGACGACCGCCGAGGAAATCTGGCGGGACACCGACGGCAGGGTGGATATTTTAGTGGCCGGCGTGGGCACCGGCGGCACCATCACCGGTACGGCCGAGGCAATCAAAGCCAGGAAAACAGGATTCAAGGCTATCGCGGTGGAGCCGGAGGGTTCCCCGGTGCTTTCCGGGGGGAAAGCGGGGTCGCACAAAATCCAGGGCATCGGCGCCGGGTTCGTGCCCCAAATTTTAAAGAAAGCGCTTATCGACGAAATAATCACCGTCAGCAACGAAAACGCGGGCATTACCGCCCGGCGACTGGCCCGGGAAGAGGGCATACTGGCGGGGATATCGTCGGGGGCGGCGGCCTGGGCGGCGGTACAGGTCGCCAAGAGGCCGGAAAACGCCGGCAAGCTCATCGTCGTGGTGCTGCCGGACACGGGCGAACGCTACTTATCGACCTGGCTTTTCCAGGAACCTGCCAACGGCAGTAAGAATATCTAGTCGAGGTGGTGAGATGATGATATTATGGACAATGCGCTGCCCGGAAGGGCTTAACAGGCGATAAAAAAATAGAGAGAAAGGGTAACGCATCAAATGAAAACCATCGCGGAAATCAACGAAAAAATCAAAAAAGGGCAGGCGGTCGTCGTGACCGCCGAGGAAATCATCGGTATCGTTAAAGAGAAGGGGGCGGCCAGGGCGGCGCGGGAAGTGGACGTGGTCACCACCGGCACCTTCGGCCCGATGTGCTCCTCCGGCGCCTACATCAACGTGGGGCACACCAAGCCGCGCATCAAAATCGGCGGCGGGCGGGCTTCGCTTAACGACGTCCCGGTCTATACCGGCTTTGCCGCCGTGGATATCTACATCGGCTGCACAGCCCTACCCGACGACGACCCCCGGAACTACGTCCACCCCGGCGACTTCATCTACGGCGGCGGGCACGTCATCGAGGAGCTGGTCGCCGGCAAAGACGTCCGGCTGGTAGCCAGCGCCTACGGCACGGACTGCTATCCCAAGAAAAAGCTGGAAACCCTGATAAATCTCAAAGACGTCAATGAAGCCGTGCTTTTCAATCCGCGCAACGCCTACCAGAACTATAACGTCGCGGTGAACCTATCAAGCAAAACGATATATACCTACATGGGCGTCCTGAAGCCCAACCTGGGCAACGCCAACTACTGCAGCGCCGGGCAGCTCTCGCCACTGCTGAACGACCCCCTCTATAAGACTATCGGCATCGGGACGAGGATATTCCTGGGCGGGGGGGTGGGCTACGTTGCCTGGCAGGGCACGCAGCACAATCCGGGCGCGCCGCGGGGGGAAAACGGGGTGCCTAAAAAGCCCGCCGGGACGCTGGCGGTCATCGGCGACCTCAAGCAAATGAAGTCGGCCTACCTGCGCGGCATCAGCATGCAGGGCTACGGCGCCAGCATGGTGGTCGGCATCGGCGTGCCGATTCCCATACTTAATGAGGAAATCCTGAAGTACACGGCGGTCACGGACGCGGAGATATTCGCCCCCATCGTCGACTATTCCGAGGCATATCCCCAGAGAAAGCCGGACACGCTGGGCGAGGTCAGCTATGCGCAGCTCAAGACCGGCAAGATAGAAGTCAAAGGCAAACAGGTGCCGACGTCGTCGCTTTCAAGCTATCCTAAAGCGGTGGAAATCGCCAACGAGCTGAAATCCTGGATAAAGAAGGGCGAGTTCACGCTGACGGAGGCGGTGACACCCCTGCCGGGGGTTGAAGCCGGCATCGCTATCAAGAGCCTGGAAGAACGGGCGATACCATAATAGCTCATCCCCTCCCCCCTCACCGATAACGGAAGAGGGGGGAGGGGATTATCGAAAACGCCAATGATGAAACGAATCTATCTCGACTATGCCGCCACCACGCCCGTACACTCCGACGTGCTCGAGGCGATGTTGCCATATTTCAGCGAGGTGTACGGGAACCCCTCCAGCATCCACACCTGCGGGCAGGAGGCGAGGGCGGCGGTAGAGGGAGCCAGGGCTCAAGTTGCCCGCCTTATCGGTGCTAAAGACGAAGAATTATGCTTTACCGGCGGCGGCTCCGAAGCCGACAATTTCGCCCTTACGGGCGCCGCATGGGCCAGCGAGAAAAAGGGCAGGCACATCATCACCACCGCCATCGAGCACCACGCGGTACTGGAAACCTGCAAGTCACTTGAAAAAAAGGGCTTTAAGGTCACTTACCTGGCGGTAGACGAATACGGCAGGGTCGACCCCGAAATTATCAAGAAGGCGGTCACTCCCGGCACCATCCTGATTTCCGTGATGCACGCCAACAACGAGGTAGGCACCGTACAACCGCTGGCAGAAATAAGCAAGATAGCCCGTGAAAAGGGCATCCTGTTTCATACCGACGCCGTCCAGACGGTCGGACATATACCGACGGACGTGAATACGCTCGGGGTGGACCTGCTTTCCATGTCCGCTCACAAATTGTACGGGCCGAAGGGGGTGGGGGCATTATATATCAGGAAGGGGACACACATGGTCCCTTTCATGAGGGGCGGGGGGCAGGAAAGCGGCCGTCGGGCCGGCACGGAGAATGTCCCGGGAATAGTTGGCTTCGGTAAGGCGGCGGAGATAGCCCAAAGGGAGATGAACGAAGAAGTCGCGCGGCTGACCGGGCTCCGCGACGGGTTCATCGCGGCGTTACAAAAAAATATCAAAGGCATCAAGCTTAACGGCCATCCCGTGCAAAGACTGCCCAATAATATCAACGTCAGCATCGATTACGTGGAAGGGGAAGCGATGCTGCTCAACCTCGACGCCAAAGGCATCTGCGCATCGACGGGGTCGGCGTGCAGCTCGGGAAACCTGGAGCCTTCCCACGTGCTCCTCGCCACCGGGTGTACCCACGCGCAGGCGCACGGCTCTCTTAGATTTACGCTGGGTAAATGGACGACCGAAGCGGACTTGAAAAAGGTGCTGGAGGTATTGCCTCCAATCGTGGCAAAGCTGAGGGCGATGTCCCCGCTGGCGAAAGATAAATAGTAATCAGTCCGCGGTCTTTGTCCTATACATTTATACTCACCCCCTTTATACTCACCCCCTTAATCCCCCCTTCTGCGCCAAGGCTTCGAAGGGCAGGCCTCTCAAACTAATTTATTTTCAGAATTGGATTTTTACCATGTTTGAGAGGGGGCTTCGCCCCCTCTCGCTGCGCACTCCTTTGAAATAACGGGACGTTTAAGAGGGACGAAAGAGAGACTAAAAACCCTCTTAATCTCCCTTTACGAAAGGGAGAAAGATACGGTAAGGCGATTGATGGAATGTCCCCCGGGGCGTCTAAGAGGGGTCTTGACCCCTCTTGCTAATTCCTCCCCCTCTCCTTGAAAGGAGTAGGGGGACAAGGGGGGTAAGGTAAAATTCCAGATATCTTGCCCCAGTAAGAGTTTATGTTATAAAATATAACCACAACTGAATAGAGCACTAGGGGAGCTGGAAAGGCTGAGAGTTCCCGATTTCTTCGGGACCACCCTTTGAACCTGAACTCGGTAATACGAGCGTAGGGAAGTGAAAGAGAACCAGAAGGCCGTTCCTTTTCCGCCTCTGGTTTTTTTATTAACGTTAAGGAGGCTTAAAAATGAACGAAATGCCGGAAATCGGCAAGATATCGCCGGAGATTTTCAGCGAGCTTATTTTCCCGCGGCTCGGCGCCAAGAGCGATAAGATAATCGTCGGGCCGCAGCACGGCGTGGACGTGGGCATCGCGGAAATCGGGGGCAAAGCGGTCTCGTTCACCACCGACCCCGTTTTCATCGTGCCCGAGTACGGGTGGGAAAAAGCGGCGTGGTTCGCCATCCATATCATCGCCTCGGACTCCGTCACCAGCGGGCTCAGGCCGAAGTTCCTGTCCATCGACCTCAACCTGCCGATGGCGATGACGAAAAAGCAGCTGGAAACCGTCTGGGAAGTCATCCACCGGGAGTGCGAGAAGATGGGCATCGCCATTATCACCGGGCACACCGCCCGCTACGAGAACTGCCAATATCCGATGGTCGGCGGGGCGACGCTGGTGGGGGTGGGCGAGCTTGACGAATACGTCACGCCGCGGTTCTGCAAGGCCGGCGACAAGCTTATTATCACGAAAGGGCCGGCCATCGAGGCCACCGGCATTTTCAGCGCCATGTTCCCCAAAATCCTGGAAAAAGAAATCGGTGCCTCGCTGGCGAAGAAAGCCGGGGAAATCTTTTACAAAATGTCGGTCGTGGAGGACGCCCTGACGGCGGTGGGCGTAGGGGTGCGGGAGAACGGGGTCACCGCCATGCACGACGCCACCGAGTGCGGGGTGTGGGGAGGTCTTTACGAGATAGCGCAGGCGGCGGGGCTGGGGGCGAGGGTAGAAAAAGAAAAGATAATCATCGAAGAAGGCGTAACGGAGGTCTGCCGCTTTTTCAACATCGACCCTTATGCCTCGATAAGCGAAGGGACTTTAATTATCGCCTGTAAGGAACATAAAGCAACGGATATCATGAAGGCGCTGGAGCGAAAAGGGATAAAGTCGTCTATCGTCGGCGAACTAACACCACCGGAAAAGGGCATGGTGCTGGTGGAAAAAGGCAGGGAGCGAAAGCTCGAGCACCCGATAGTCGACCCGTTCTGGAGGGCTTTCTACGGGGCGCTGGAGAAATACAAGTAACTAGTGACTAGTGACTAGTTGCTAGTCTCTCCAATGAGATAAAAGTCCTTTCCGCCCGGCATCATTCAAGGCTATTCTGATAATGAATAATTGTTGAGGAGGTAGAGATGAGGAAGGTCTATCTGGATAACGCATCCGCCACGCCCCTGCTACCCGAGGTTAAAGAAGCCATGCTGCCTTTTCTCGGGGAGTCCTTTGGCAACCCGTCCTCGCTGCACGACTGGGGAGACGCGGCGAGAATGGCGGTGGACGAGGCCAGGGAGAAGGTGGCGGGGCTGATCGGGGCGGAGGCGGAAGAGATAATTTTCACCAGCTGCGGCACGGAAAGCAATAACACCGCCATCAAGGGCATAGCCCTGGCGGCGCAGGCCAAAGGCAAACACGTGGTCGTTTCCGCCATCGAGCATTTCTCCGTGTTACACGCGGCGCGCACGCTGGAAAAATTCGGTTTCGAGGTAACGGAAGTGCCGGTGGATAAACACGGCGCCATCGACCCCGAGGCAGTCCGCCAGAGTATCAGGAAAGATACGGTGCTGGTCTCCATCATGCACGCCAACGGCGAAATCGGCACTATCGAGTCGATTAAAGAAATAGCCAGGATAACGCGTGAATTGAAAATCCCATTGCATACCGACGCCGTAGCGACGGCGGGGACGATACCAGTTAATGTGACAGAACTCGGGGTGGACGCGCTGAGCCTGGCCGGGAACCAGTTCTACGGTCCCAAGGGCGTCGGCGCTTTATGGGTCAGAAGGGGAGTACGGCTGATGCCGCTGTTCGACGGGGGTATCCAGGAGGGGGGAAGAAGGGGCGGCACCGAGAACGTCCCGGGGATTGTCGGCCTGGGCAAGGCGGCAGAAATCGCTAAAGCCAATATGGCATCGCGGGCAACCCAGATGACGCCGCTGCGCGATCGGCTCCTCAAAGAGCTGCCCGCAAAAATAGAGCACGTGGTCGTTACCGGCCACCCGCAAAATCGATTGCCCGGGCACGCCAGCTTCTGCGTGGAGTTCATCGAGGGCGAGAGCATGCTCATGCTGCTCAACAACCAGGGCATTGCCGTGTCCAGCGGCTCCGCCTGCACGTCGCGGGCCCTCAAAGCTTCCCACGTCCTCATCGCCATCGGGCTCTCTCACGAAATCGCCCAGGGCTCGCTATTGATGACGCTCGGCCTGGACACGACTTCGGAAGATATCGATTACGTCCTGGAGACCATGCCGCCCATCGTGAACAGACTGCGGCAGATGTCTCCGCTTTACGCCAAATTCGTAAAATCCGGCAAAGGAGGCGGTTAATATGCCAGTCTATAATGCCAAAGTGATGGAACACTTTATGAACCCCCGCAACGTGGGGGAGATTGAAAACCCGGACGGCGTCGGGGAGGAGGGGAATCCGGTCTGCGGGGACATGATGACCTTCTATATCAAGGTCAAGGACGACCGCCTCGAAGACGTCAAGTTCAAGACTTTCGGCTGCGGGGCGGCCATCGCCGTTTCCAGCATGGTCAGCGAACTAGCCAAAGGCATGACCCTCGACGAGGCGATGAAGCTTACTCCGGCATCGGTCGCGGACAAGCTGGAGGGACTGCCCAGCAACAAGATGCATTGCTCCAACCTGGGCGCGCAGGCCCTGCACCGGGCCATCGAGGATTACCGGAGCAAACAGAAAGCAGGAGGTAAATAGCCATGGCCAACGAGACCAAATACGGGAAACCGGCGCATACCTGTCCCTTCTGTGACGAGGAAATCGCCGAGGCGGCCTTCCCCTATTGCGAAGCCTGCAAGGTCAAAGTCCCCACCTGTCCCGAGTGCGGGGAGGCGGTGCCCCGCGGCACTGAAAAATGCCCGCAGTGCGGCTGCGAGATAATGGGGTATTGATGATGGCAGAAACAGAAAAAGAAAAATTGACCATCGTGGTTTTCAGCGGCGAACTGGATAAAGCCCTGGCGGCTTTCATTATCGCCACCACCGGCGCCAGCATGGGCATGGACGTCACCATGTTCTTCACTTTCTGGGGACTGAATATTCTCAAGAAAAACGAGGGCGGCACGAAAGGCAAGGGGTTCAAGCAGAAGATGTTCAGTCTTTTGAACAAGGGTAGCACGAAGAGACTAAAGCTTTCCAGGTTCCACATGTTTGGGTTGGGCACATGGATGATGAAACTTGTCATGAAAGATAGTCATTACCCGTCCATCGATGAGTTTATCACCATGGCGAAGGAAATGGGAATTAAACTGATTCCGTGCTCCACGACGTGCGGCATGTTCGGCCTGGCTGAGGGTTCCTTCCGCAGCGGGGTGGAAAGTATCGCCGGCGCCGCGTATTTTCTCGGCGAGGCCCGCCAATCTAAAGTAACCCTGTTTATTTAGTCGGGAGGGAGAGAAAAATGAAAGCGGATGCCAGTCTGGACTGCGTGGGCTTATATTGTCCCATGCCCATCGTGAAGACCGCCCAAAAAATGAAGGAACTTAAGATAGGGCAGGTCCTGGAAGTGCTGGCCGATGATAAAGGCATCAAGCAGGACATGCCGGCCTGGTGCCAGACCACGGGCAACGAGTGCCTGGGGATTGAGGAGAGCGGTGGAGAAATCAGAGTTTATGTAAAGAAGACCCATTAATTTTCTCTGATTTATTCGTTGGTGTTGTTATACTCGCCCCCTTCATCCCCTCTCAAACAGTTTCATCTTTAATGTCCGGATTATTTTATGTTTGAGAGGGGGAATATAAAAAAGAGGGGTCTGCACCTCTCTTAGACGCCCCGGTTACTTTCTTTCTAGAGACCCCAGAAATCTTTCAGTTGAGCGAAGTCAATCATGCCGCTTTCGGCGATATTCTCTATTTCGATGCCCGCCTCGACGGCGGCAGCCACCGGGTTCAGGCCGCCGAGCTGGATAAGCCCGACCCGGTTCATCGCCACCGGGACCTGGCAGAGCGGCTCGCTGGTATCGCCCAGGGCATAAATCCCGTTGATGCCGGCTTTTAAAAGCTTCAGCTTTATCTCCTCGACGACTTCTTTGGCCGGCGCCGGTATGGTGCGAAACGCCCCCAGGATTTTACCGCTTCCCGTCCGCGCCGCCGGGCCGACGGTGGTCATCTTGGCCTGGATGAACTGTTCCGAGGGGTCCGTGGAAGTGCCGGCGTATTCGGTAAGGGCGACAAAACGCTTCGGCTGTTTATTTTTGATTTCCAGCACGCCACCGAACCGGAACTCCGTGGGTACGCCAGCTTTTAAAAGCACGCCATTGATAGAAGCGCCGCAGACGGTCGCGAAGCCGACTTTGCCCTCCGGGACCACTACCGCCCCGAGTTTTTCTCCCTCGGTGGCGGTAGCTACCAGACTACTGACACAGAGTCCGGCCCTGAAGGCGTCTTTCATCACGTTCAACGCCTTTTTATACTCATCTTTATGGATAATCGAAGTGTTGATCGCCAGCTGTCCTGAGCGTTTCACGGGGTCGAAGGTGGTCAGGTAAGCCAGCAGTTCCAGCTTATCACGCACCACACCGAGCTGCTGGGGCACCAGGGCTTCCTTGACCTCCTGCCGGCCCTCCGGGGTAAGGGTCCGACCGTCGCGGCCGCCCGGCTGGGTGAAGCCGCGCTCGTCGGCGATTTTCAGGTGATACCTCACCCCCCGCTCGCTCAGGAAAACGCCGTCCTGGGCCAGTCGGCGGGCAATCTGAATGGAGCCGAGCGGCTCCGAGGACTCGCTCAGTACTTTAAGGATGGCGATCAGTTTATTTTCAGCGTCCGCGCCGACCGGCTGGTCCATGTGAACCTACGCAACTCCCTAATATGGTATTTATATTATACTGCGCTTAGAGTATCGGCAGGTATTTCCTTATTTCGTACTCGCTGACGTGAATGCGGTACTCGTCCCATTCCTTCTTCTTATTCTCGATAAACGAGTTAAAGACATGGTCGCCGAGGGCTTTTTTCACGAGCTCGCTCTTCTCGGTGAGCTGGATGGCCTCCAGCAGGCTGGCGGGCAACGTGCCGATGCCGCGTTTTTCCCTCTCCTCGGCGGTCATTTCGTAGACGTTCTCTTCGATGGGGTCCGGGGGCTTCATACCCTTTTCAATGCCGTCCAGTCCGGCGGCCAGCATGACGCTGAAGCACAGATAGGGATTACAGGCCGGGTCCGGCGACCTGAATTCAATGCGCGTGGCTTTTTCGCGCCCCGGGCGGTACTCGGGCACGCGGATGAGGTCCGAGCGATTGCGCCGCGCCCAGGAAAGGTAGACCGGCGCCTCGTAGCCCGGTACCAGGCGCTTGTAGGAGTTGACCCACTGGCTGCACACGGCGGTTATTTCCGGCGCATACTTGAGCAGGCCCGCGATGAAGCTCCTGGCCTCTTTGGAGAGGTGGTAGGGGTCTTTAGGCTCGAAAAAGGCGTTGCGTTCGCCGCGGAAAAGCGACTGGTGCACATGCATGCCGCTGCCGTTGATACCGAAGACCGGCTTGGGCATGAAGGTGGCGTAGGTATCATGCCTAAAGGCTACTTCCTTGACCACCAGCCGGTAGGTCATCACGCTGTCCGCCATGGTCAGGGCATCGGTATAACGCATATCGATTTCATGCTGGCTATCAGCCACTTCATGATGGGAGTACTCGATGCCGATGCCCATCTCTTCGAGCTGGAGCACCGTCTCTCTCCTCATATCGATAGCGGCGTCACGCGGCGTTAAATCGAAGTAACCGGCCTTGTCCAGGGCTTCCGGGGTGGTGGGGTTCTTGAAATAAAAATATTCCAGCTCCGGCCCCACGTAATAAGTATAGCCCAGGTCGGCGGCTTTTTTCAGGTTCCTTTTCAGGACAAACCTGGGGTCGCCTTCGAAGGGCTGGCCACCCGGCATGAGCACATCGCAGAACATGCGGGCCTCGGCATGGTGCTCCCGGGGGCGCCAGGGCAAAAGCTGCCAGGTATCGGGGTCGGGCATTGCCACCATGTCGCTTTCGTCGATACGGGCAAACCCCTCGATGGAAGAGCCGTCAAAGCCCATCCCCTCTTCCAAAGCGCCTTCCAGTTCCTCCACGGTGATGTCAAAGCTCTTGAGCATGCCCAGGATATCGGCGAACCACATCTTGATGAACTTGACATCCTGCTCCTTGGCTTTCTTCAGGATATATTCCTTGGCCTCTGTTTTACTTTTCGTTGCCATTTTTCCCTCCTGTTATGACGTTATTTTAACCGTTCTAGAGTTTTTTGTCATCTTTATTTCACATAGCATCAATCCCTCTCAAACTTCCTCTTTTATATAGCGTTTTCATCCCTATCGCCGGTGCGGACGCGCACCACACTTTCCACCGGCAGGACGAATATCTTGCCGTCGCCGGTCTCTCCCGTCCTGGCATTGCGGACGATGGCTTCTATCGCCGCGTCGACGTCTTCATCGAGCACCACCAGCTCAATCTTGAGCTTGGGCAAGAGGTCGACCCGGTATTCCCCCACCCGCCACTGCAGCGGGATGCCCTTCTGCTTGCCGCGGCCGCTGACCTCGCTGACGGTCATGCCGAAGTAGCTTTTTTCTTCCAGGGCCGCTTTAACCGCGTTGAGTCTTTCTTCCCGGATAATTGCTTCTATTTTCTTCATCGGAGCAGGCCTCCATAAGCCCTTTCGCCATGCTGAGAGAGGTCAAGTCCCACCGTCTCCTCCGTCTGCCCCACCCTCAGGCCGATGGTGATATCGACGAGCTTGCCCAGCGCCCAGGTGACACCGAAGGCAAAAGCCCCAACCGATAACACCCCGACCAGCTGCTTGAGCACCTGCATGCCGTGGCCGGCTATCAAGCCATCGGCGCCGACCGAGTTCGTAGCCAGGGTGGCGAAGATACCGGTGGCTAAAGCACCCCAGATACCGCCCAGGCCGTGACAGGCGAAGACATCCAGCGAGTCGTCAAAGCCGAGCTTTATTTTCAGCAGGACCATCCCATAGTAGCTGATAACCGCGGCAGCCATGCCGATGGGGATGCCGGCCAGCGGCGGCACGAAGCCGGCGGCAGGCGTGATCGCCACCAGGCCGACGACCGCGCCGGTGACCGTGCCGAGAATCGTGGGGCGCCGGTGAATCCAGCTTACCACCATCCAGGTAAAGGCCGAGGCGGCCGCGGCGGTATTGGTCGCGACGAAGGCGCTGGAGGCCAGGCCGCCGGAGGAAAGTGCGCTGCCGGCGTTAAAACCGAACCAGCCGAACCAGAGCAGACCGGCTCCGAGAACGACCAGCGGTATGTTGTTGGGCTCCATGGCATCGCGGGGAAAGCCGCGCCGCTTGCCCAACAGCAGGACTAGAGCCAGCGCCGAGACTCCGGCGTTAATGTGGACGACGGTACCGCCGGCAAAATCAAGGACACCGAACTTCGCCAGCCAGCCGCCGCTGCCCCAGACCCAGTGGGCCACGGGAACGTAAACTATCGTCAACCACAAGACCGAAAAGGCGAGCAGGGCGCTGAATTTCACTCTCTCCACGATGGCGCCGGTGAACAGAGCTACGGTAATGATGGCGAACATCGCCTGGAATATCATAAAAGCCAGGTGGGGCACCGTGGTGGCATAGATGGGCGAAGGTCCCTGCCCTACATTCATCAGGCCGAGGAAGTTAAATCCCCCGATGATACCGCCGTGGTCGTTGCCGAAAGAAAGGCTGTAGCCATAGAGCACCCATAATAACGCCACCAGCCCCAGGCAGACGAAGCTCATCATCATGGTGGAAAGGAGATTTTTCCGCCGCACCATACCACCGTAAAAAAGGGCGAGGCCGGGCGTCATCAGCATGACCAGCGCGGAAGAAATTAACATCCAGGCGGTATCGCCCGTGTTGGTAGACATTCTTTTTCACCTCCCGATTATCCTGATAATTCAAGTATAGTCGGGATATATTTCCTTTAAATTACGGATGTGTTAAATTCAGGTTACATGCCCATGAAAACCGTTTCACCGGAGCGGACTGCCGTAAGCCCTTTCACCATGCTGGGAGAGGTCCAGACCCACCGTTTCCTCGGAAGCCGTTACTCTTAAGCCCATCGTAAGTCCTACCAGCTTGCCGAGGACCCAGGTCAAACAAAAAGAGTAAGCTCCGACGGAGCCGATGCCCGCGAGCTGTTTCAGGATTTGCATGCCGCTGCCCGCAATAAGTCCATCGGCGCCGGCGGGGTTGACGGATAGCGAGGCAAAAACGCCGACGGATAACATTCCCAGGATACCGCCGACACCGTGGACCGCGAAAACATCCAACGAATCGTCAAAACCGAGCTTCATTTTGAACAAGGTCATGGCATAATAGCAGACAATGGCGGCGGCGATGCCGATAGGTACCGCCGCTAAAGGGCTGACATAGCCGGCGGCGGGAGTTATCGTAGCTAAACCAGCGATGGCTCCGGTCACGGTGCCGAGGATAGTGGGGCGGCGGTAAATCCAGCCAAGCATCATCCAGGTGAAAGCAGCGGCCGCGGCAGCGGTATTGGTGGCGACAAAAGCGCTGGCCGCCAGGCCGCCGGAGGTCAAGGCACTGCCGGCGTTGAAGCCAAACCAGCCGAACCAGAGCAGTCCCGCCCCGAGCACCACCAGCGGAATGTTGTTCGGTTCCATAGCATCCTGGGGAAAGCCACGCCGTTTGCCCAGCAGCAGGACCAGGGCCAGCGCGGAGATGCCGGCGTTGAGATGTACCACGGAACCACCGGCAAAATCAAGAACGCCCAAGTTGGCTAGCCAGCCCCCGCTGCCCCAGACCCAATGGGCGACCGGACTGTAAACGAGGGTCAGCCAGAGCGCGGAGAAGACACATAATGCGCTGAATTTTATCCTTTCGACAACGGCGCCGGTGAACAAAGCTACGGTGATAATGGCGAACATCGCCTGGAATATCATGAACGCCAGATGGGGCACGGTTGAGGCATAGACCGGAGAGGGGGCTTGCCCGACGTTATTAAGACCGAGGAAATTAAATCCACCGATAATGCCGGCATGGTCGGTGCCAAAGCTAAGGCTGTAACCAAAAAATATCCAGAGAAGTCCAACCAGACCCAGGCAGGCGAAACTCATCATCATGGTGGAGAGGAGGTTTTTCCGCCTTACCATACCGCCGTAAAATAGCGCGACACCGGGTGTCATTAACATGACCAGAGCCGAGGATATCAGAATCCAGACAGTATCCGCCGGATTGATAGGCATCAAGGACCTCCTGGATGACCGTATCTTTCAATAATAACGGGGAAATGTTACGAATAGATTACATGAAGGTGAAAATGGGAAAAATCCGGTAACCGGGAATCAGGCGGCTATTTGGCCTTGATAAATCTATAGCCGATATTGCGCACCGTCTCGATATAAGTATGTTCCGCGTCCTCGATTTTGCTGCGGAGTCGGCGGACGTGCACGTCCACGGTGCGGTCGCCGCCGTAGTAATCATAGCCCCAGATTTTATCGAGCAGGGCTTCACGGGTATAGACGCGTCCCCTATCGCTGGCCAGCAGCTTGAGCAGCTCGTATTCTTTAAAGGTCAACTCGGCCAGTCTTCCCTCGATGGTCACCTCGCAGGTGGCCAGGTCGATGGTCAAATCGCCGCATTTTATCTGCTCGGCAGTGGCGGCTTTGACGGTTTTGCCTAAAGCCCGATTAATTCTTAATACCAGCTCTTTAGTATCGTACGGGGAGACAAGAAAATCGTCGGCAACGGGACTGAAGTCAATATTTTCAAGGAGTGCTTCCGGGACGAGCGCGATCACCGGCAGGTTCCGCCCCTTCTTTAAATTGCCGATGATTTCCGGCGTTCCGGCGTATAGCCCGTCCATTTCGAAGAGAAGAATATCGGGTCTGCCGCCGACGACGGCTTCGTCGACATCGCCGTCATCCGGAACGAAAGAGCAGTCCAGATTGTGCCGTGCCAGGTTTTTACGGAGCTCTTCCTTCGTCCCATCTCCGGTAACTATCAGCACTTGCGTCATTGTTTTTCACCACCGCCGCCGCGAGCAGGCGTAAAGCCGTCCGTAAGGCCCGAGCCAGCGCCAAGACCGCTTTACAAATTTATCGGCGAGTATCTTATCCGCATCATAGCCGAATTCTCCGGCAAACTCAACTACATATTAATGAAAGCAACGCGGTCGACCTCTCCTGCATCCGCAATGCCCACTTCGCTACCCAGCTGGAATACAGCGATATTCCCCCTGTGGTATACGGTAGCCGTTTACCGCATTTTTAATCATAACATGCCACGTCCCTGCCTGTCAATACTCCGGCGTTTGTTTTTCTGGCGTTTTTGTTACACCGGTCCGCCTCAAGTCCATTTTGTCCCGTTTTTAATATATTATTTAGTTGCTACTCAAGAAATTTATGTTTTATTTATCGCCCCGGACTTAATATAGAGTCGGTGTAATGGACGTATTTTTTAAGACGGGAGTCTTTAAATGGAAATCGACGAGGAGTCATTGAAGACCATCACAACCCTACTGGGACAGGCGCAGGGGCCTAAAAAAGAAGACGTCGATTCGACGATTGAAATAACTAAAAAAAACCGACCGATGCCGCAAATGACGCAAATGCTGGAACAGGTCATCAAGATGGCCCAAACGACTCTTAACATCGATGCCGCCTCCGTGCTTCTCTTCAAGGACAACGACCAGGAGCTGTTCTTCGAGGCGGCCTCCAGCCCGGTCGGCCGGGTGCTGAAACAGGTGAAATTGAACAATCAATACGGTATCGCCGGGCAGGTCGCCCGCACCGGCAATCCGCTCATCGTTAACGACGTCAGCCGCAGCGAAAATTTCCACAAAATGGTCGATACCGCGACCGGCTTCAATACCAGGTCGCTTATCTGCGCGCCCCTGATGGTCCACCGGCGCGTCATCGGCGTCATCGAGGGGTTGAATAAACTGAACGGCAGCAAGTTCGACGAAAAAGACCTGGATATCCTCCTGGCGATAGCCTCCGCGGCGGCGGTCGCCATTGAAAATACCCGGCTGCACCAGAATATCGCGGACACGTTTAAAGCCACGCTCACCGCGATAGTATCCGCCATCGACGCCAGAGACCTTTCCCTGCGCGGTCATTCCCAGCGCGTGATGGAATACACTTTGCTGGCCAGCACTTATTTCTCGCTTGCTCCCGAGGAAACGGAAACCCTGGAATATGCCAGCCTGCTCCACGACATCGGAAAGATTGCCATGGACTCGCGGATATTCAGCAAATCGGAACCGCTGACGCCGGCGGAATCAGAAACGCTGCGGCGGCACCCGGCGACAGGTGCCAGTCTCTTGAAAGAAATCCCCTTCCTGGAAAAAGCCAGCGAGCTCGTGCTGGCCCACCATGAAAGATACGACGGCCAGGGATATCCCGCGGGACTGAAGGGCCAGGACATACCGCTGGGGGCGCGCCTCATTGCCGCGGCCAACGCTTACGACATATTGACCATCGACCGGGACAACCGGCCGGCGATGTCTATCGAACATGCCATCAAGGAACTGAACAGCGGCTCCGGCGCCCAATTCTGCCCGGATGCCGTGAGGTCGCTGATATCCGGCCTCCATGTGAATCTCCAGAAATAGTTGTCTGAAGAGCTATGCGGTAAGCATTGACACTTTTTCCAAAGCTACGAAGTTCATTTTCAACTTAATTCTCTTTTCGGTGATTTTTATACTCACCCCCTATCCCCCTCTCAAACAGGCATATTTATAGTTCTCGTTTTATCTCTTGTTTGAGAGGGGGAGGTAAGAAAAGAGGGGTCGTGACCCCTCTTATACGCCCTGATTTCTGGGGAAGAGCTTTGAGAGGGGCTCCGCCCCTCTCTCTCTTTACTTCCCCTCTCCAGCCAGATAAAATGCCGAACTTAAAACTGTTGCAGGCTGGAGAGGGGACCAAGGGGTGAGGCTATTGAAGAATCGATTTATTAAGCTTCATCGTCCGCTTGCGAAGTAGAACCGAATAATAGTATCGTATGTAGAGATATTTTGACCCTGAGCGACATCACTAAAACAAATAATAATAAGATATAATATATAGAGGACTCGATGGGCAGGCGGGGCGGGGGAAATTTCACCGGTAAATTTCAATACGATAAGCGGTAAAATAAAGAGAGGACTTAGCGAGCATGGCTGAGACGGAAAATCGCACTAAAACGGCAGTACGCCAGGATGAAACCAGCCCGGCGGCCAGATTGGAAAAGCTCCTGGCGGAGTTCAAGGGAGAAAAAGCCGAACTGATCCCGATATTACAGCACGTGCAGCAGGAGCTCGGCTACCTTTCCGAAGATGCCATGAGACGCGTATCTCATTTTACCAGTGTTCCCGAGTGCTCCGTTTACGGCGTGGCTTCATTTTACGCCCAGTTCAAGTTCGTGCCGGTGGGGCGGCATATGATCAGGGTCTGCCGCGGTACCGCCTGTTATATCAAGGGTTCTCCCCGCATCCTCGAAGAAATGGAAAAGCGACTGGGCGTCAAGGCCGGCGAGACCACCCCCGATATGAAATACACCCTGGAGACGATAGCCTGCATCGGCGCCTGCGCCCTGGCGCCCACGATGACGATCGACGGCGAGACTTACGGCAAGATGACGACCAAGAAGGTCGCGGAGGTCTTAGGTGACAGCAAAAAACCCAGCTAACGGCAACCAGCGCACGATATCCATCTGCCAGGGGACCGGCTGCGTATCGGGGAAATCGCTGGAAATCACCGAAGCCCTGAAAACCCACCTCGCGGAGATGGGCCTGAAAGATGTCAATGTCGATTTCACCGGCTGTCACGGCTTCTGCGAGCAGGGGCCGATAGCCATCGTCGAGCCGGAAGGCGTTTTCTATACCCACGTCGCCGTCGCTGATGTACCAGAAATTGTCACATCGCATCTCCGCGACGGCAAGCCCGTCGAGAGGCTTTTCTACAAAGACCCGGTCAGCGGGCAGGCTAATCCCTACCATAAAGACATCAAGTTTTACAGCATGCAGCAGCGCATCATCCTGCGTAATATCGGGCGCATCAACCCGGAAAGAATCGGGGACTATATCGCCGTCGGCGGCTTTAAATCTCTGGAAAAAGTATTAAAAGAGATGACGCCGGAGCAGGTCATCGACGTTATCAAGAGGTCGGGGCTGAGGGGAAGAGGCGGCGCCGGCTTTTCCACGGGCCAGAAATGGGAGTTCTGCCATAGCTCCAAAGCCGACCAGAAGTACATGATATGCAACGCCGACGAAGGCGACCCTGGGGCTTTCATGGACCGCAGCACGATGGAGGGCGACCCGAATACCGTCATCGAGGGGATGACCATCGCCGCCTATGCCATCGGCGCCACCGAGGGCTATATCTATATCCGGGCGGAATACCCGCTGGCGGTCAAACGCGTCCGCCTGGCGCTAAAACAGTGCGAGGAAAAAGGCTTCCTCGGCGATAATCTGTTCGGCACCAGTTTCAGCCTCCACATCCACGTCAAAGAAGGGGCGGGCGCTTTCGTCTGCGGCGAAGAGACGGCGCTGATGGCTTCGATAGAGGGCAAGAGAGGCATGCCCCGCCCCCGTCCCCCCTACCCGGCTGTCTCGGGTCTCTGGGGTAAACCGACCACCATCAACAACGTGAAAACACTGGCGACGGTACCGGTCATCATCGCCAAAGGCGCGGAGTGGTACGCGGGCACCGGCACGGAAAAAAGCAAAGGCACCTGCGTCTTTGCCCTGACCGGGAAAATCGCCAACAGCGGCCTCATCGAAGTGCCCATGGGCATTAAATTGCGCAAAATCATCTACGAAATCGGCGGGGGGATAGCGGGCGGCAAGAAATTCAAAGCCGTCCAGACGGGTGGGCCCTCCGGCGGCTGCCTGCCGGAAGCCTATCTCGACCAGCCGGTCGACTACGAGTCGCTGACGGCCGCCGGCTCGATGATGGGGTCGGGCGGCATGGTCGTCATGGATGAGGACACCTGCATGGTGGACGTCGCCCGCTATTTCCTCTCGTTCACGCAGGCGGAGTCGTGCGGCAAGTGCATACCATGTCGGTGGGGCACCAAGCAGATGCTGGATATTCTCAATGATATTACCCAGGGTAAAGGCAGGAAGGATGATATCGATTTGCTCCTGGGGCTGGGGGCTTCCGTTAAAGATGGCTCGCTCTGCGCCCTGGGCGGTACCGCCCCCAATCCCGTACTGACGACAATCCGCTACTTCCGCGATGAATACGAAGCCCATATCAACGAGAAACGCTGCCCGGCGCGGGCCTGCCGGGCGCTGCTGACCTATTACATCGACAAAGACAGGTGCGCCGGCTGTGGTATCTGCGCCCGTAATTGCCCGGTCGAGGCTATCCGGGGCGGCAAGCTCCTGGTGCATATTATCGACCAGGCCAAGTGCATTAAGTGCGGCACCTGCCTGGAGGTCTGCCCGGAGAAATTCAAGGCGGTCAAGAAGGTTTCCGGGGAGCCTTTTAACGCTCCCGCCGAGCCTATCCCCGTCGCGGGAAAGGCTTAAGTTGCGGTTATTTGATGGCAATGGAGGCAACCCATGACGACTGGTTCCGATACGGCAGGTAAGAAAGAACTAAAGATGGTATCGCTGATAATCGATGGGGTGAAAGTGGACGTCCCGCTGGGGACAACGGTGCTGGAGGCGGCGAAAAAAGCCGATATCTATATCCCCACCCTGTGCTACGACCCCGACCTCAAGCCTTACGGCGGCTGCCGTCTCTGCATTGTCGAAATCGAAAAAATGCGCGGACTGCCCGTATCCTGCTGCACCGAGGCGACCAACGGCATGGTAGTCCACACCGAGACGCCTGCGGTCAACCAGGCGCGTCGTACCGTCATGGAGCTTATCATGGCCAACCATCCGAGTGAGTGCCTTACCTGCAACCGCCGCGAGCACTGCGGTCCTAACGATATCTGCCTGCGCAATGTCTCCATTACCGAGCGTTGCGTCACCTGTGCCAAGAACCAGAACTGCGAGCTCCAGAAAGTGGCGCTCTATCTCGGGATCGAAGAAGAGCACTTCGGGCGTTTGCGCAAGAGGACGAAGGTCGTCCCTATCGATGACAGCAATCCCGCTTATATCCGGGACATGAATAAGTGCATTCTCTGCGGCCGGTGCTGGCGCGCCTGCCAGGAAGTGACCGGCATCGACGCCATTGAAATGCTCAACCGGGGCGACGCCTCGACCGTCGGCGGCCTGGGCAACAAGCCCATCCTGCTATCGAAGTGCGAGACCTGCGGCGAGTGCGTTTACCGCTGTCCCACCGGCTCGCTGGCCTACCGGGAAAGCCGCCAGGTCACCAGCGAGGTCAGGACCACCTGTCCTTACTGCGCCGTCGGCTGCCAGGTATACCTGGGTATCCGCTCGGGCAAAATAATCAGTGTCCGGGGTTACCGGGAAGGGCCTTCTAACGAAGGGCATCTCTGCGTCAAGGGGCGTTTTGGCGTGGCGGATTTCGTCCATCACAAGGACCGGCTCACCAAACCGTTCATTAAAAAGAACGGCAAGTTCGAAGAAGCCACCTGGGATGAGGCGCTTAGCCTGGTCGCCAGCAAACTTAAAACCTATAAGCCCGAAGAGGTCGGCGTGATATCATCGGCGCGCAGCACCAACGAGGCGAACTACATCGCCCAGAAGTTCGCAAGGGCGGTGTTAAAGACCAATAACGTCGACCACTGTGCCCGCCTCTGACATGCCCCCACCGTGGCCGGTCTGGCCACCACGTTCGGAAGCGGGGCGATGACCAATAACATCGACGATTTCTCCAATGCTAAATGCATCCTGGCCATCGGCACCAACGCGCCGGAAGCCCACCCGGTACTGGCCATGAAAGTGCGGCGGGTCGTCGCCAACGGCGCCAAGCTCATCGTCGCCAACCCCATGGAGATCGATTTCGTCCGCGACGCCGACCTGTGGATCCGCCATAAGGTCGGCACGGACGTCGCCCTGCTCATGGGCATGTGCCGCATTATCGTCGATGAAGGTCTCGAAGACAAAGCCTTTGTCAAAGAGCGCTGCGAGAACTACGAAGCCTTCCGGGAAGCGCTCAAGAACTACCCGCTCGACTGGGTAGCGAAGACCACCGGCGTGGACGCCGACCTCCTCGTCAAAGCCGCACACATGTACGTCGAAAACAGTCCATCTACGATTCTCTACGCCATGGGCATCTGCGAGCACAGCCACGGCACAGACAATGTCATCGCCAACGGCAACCTGGCCATGCTCACCGGCAATATCGGCAAGCCCGGCTCGGGGGTCAACCCGCTGCGGGGACAGAATAACGTCCAGGGCGCCTGCGACATGGGCGCGCTGCCCAACGTCTTCACCGGCTACCAGCCGGTCTCGAACGATGAAGTGGTGAAAAAATTCGAGGGGGCTTGGGGGGTAAAGCTGAGCCGCCAGCCGGGCATGAAGCTGACCGAGATGTTCCCGGCGGTGCTCGACGGGGACATTAAAGCGATATACATGATGGGGGAAAACCCGGCGCTCACCGACCCCGACGTCCATCACGTGCGGGAGGCGCTGAGCAAGCTCGATTTCTTCGTGTTCCAGGACATCTTCCGCAATGAGACGGCGGAATACGCCCACGTCATCCTGCCCGCCTGCAGCTACGCGGAGAAGGACGGCACGTTTACCAACACCGAGCGCCGCGTCCAGCGCGTCCGCAAAGCCATCGAGCCCATCGGGGAAAGCCGCGACGACTGCTGGATAGTCGCCGAGATTGCCAAACGAATGGGCGCTAAAGGCTTCGACTATAAAGATTCTGCCGAGATTATGGCGGAAATCGGCCGTCTCACGCCCACCTATGCCGGGATAACCTATAAGCGCCTCGAAACAGGCAGCCTGCAATGGCCCTGCCCCAGCGAAGACCACCCCGGCACCTGTATCATGCACGAAGCGATTTTCGCCCGCCCCAGCGGCAAAGGAAATTTCGTCGCCCTGAAATACCGGCCGCCGGTAGAGATAACGAGCACGGAGTACCCGTTCATGCTGATGACGGGACGCCGGCTTTACCAGTACAACGCCACGATGACGCGGAAAGTCGATGTATTGAACGCCCTGATGAGCGAGGAAGAGCTGCAAATAAGCCCCGAGGACGCGGCATCGCTGGGCATCAGGCCGGGCGACCTTGCCCGGGTTACCTCCCGCCAGGGCGAGGTAAAGGTGAGGGCCAGAGCCACCGGGGCGGTGCCGCAAGGCGTGGTGCACATGGCCTTCCATTTCTTCGAGACGCCCACCAACGAGCTTATCAGCGCCGACCCGGCGACCCTCGACCCCACCACCGGCACACCGGCTTACAAGACCTGCCCGGTCAGGATACAGAAATACGAACCGGTCAGCCATAAAGAAGCGATGGTGTCCGCCCTGCACCGGGCCAGCCAGGATACCGTTTTCGCGGCGCGGCTTGCCCGCGACCCCGCGGCGGCGTTAATAGAATACAACCTTAGCGATGAAGAGACAGCCGCAATTGCCAGCGGAGACATCGGGAAGATAGAGGTGTTTACCGGCAAGCTGGACGAGCGCGTAAAGTACTGGGTCCTGGATATCCTGGGTAAAGTTAAACTCTAGCGGCGACGACTTTTTGCCCGGAAACCGCAGGGTCTACTGCATATCGTCGAGGTCGATATAGCCCTGTTTCAGTCCCTTAATGATGGCATCGGTGCGGCTGCTGCAGCCGAGCTTATTAAAGATATTGGTCATGTGGGCTTTAACCGTGCGCAGGCTGATGAAGAGTTTTTCCGACATCTCTTTGTTGCTCATGCCACTGGCCGCATATTTTAAAATTTCCATTTCCCGCGATGTCAACTGGCTGTTGGGGCCGTGCTCCTTGGTGCCCCTGGACAGGCTCGCCAGGCGCGGCACCAGCTTGCGGGTCACCTCGGGGTCGAGCACGGGCTCACCGGAGCGTATCGCGCGGATCGCTTTCACCACGACATTACCGGGGGCACTTTTTAAAAGATAGCCGCAGGCTCCGGCCTCCAAAGTGCCAATAATACTACTTACATCACTAAAGGCCGATAGCACCAGCACCGACGTGGCAGGATTTAATTGTCTTATTTGCCGGGTGGCTTCTACGCCATTCATCACCGGCATGACGATATCCATGATAACGATATCCGGCTTGAGTTCCCCAGCCAGGCGCACCGCGTCCTCGCCGTTAGCCGCCTCACCCACGACCTCAAAATCCTTCTCCTGCAAGAGGAGAGTACGTAAGCCCTCCCTTAGCATAGCATGATCATCGGCGATTAAAATCCTCGTCTTCATCAGGCTCCCGCAGTTGACATATCCTCTATTATTTTAAGACGTTCGGGGGAAAATCTCAACCCTCGGGATTTAAACCTCTGGTACTAGTACTTGAGGGCAGGATAAAATACGACTTCATGATACATGAAATAGGTAATACAAACAGTTCAAGGTAAAGTACATACCTGATAGCATATAAATGGACATATTGTGAAAGGCTGGCGAAGCTGTTTTGGGGAAAATCAAGGACGAAAAAAGCCTTAAATATACAGCGAACCCGGGAAAAAGATAGGCCATTCTTAACGCCCTGGTCAACGGCGATATGGCGGTTACGCTGTGTGATTAAAGAAAGCCAATGGCTGGCAATACGCTATCGTATTGCTTTTTTATAGTATCGAACGATAGACAGGAAAGAGAAAAGGAGTAAGAGATAAAGTGAGCATGGACAACAAAGAGAACACCGCCAAGGCAAAAGAGGAGATTCTGGGGCAAATCTCGAACCAGGCAATTTCCTCCATGATGGAGGAAAACCGCGTTTTCGCCCCGCCCGAAGAATTCTCCAAAAACGCCGCGGTAAAAAGCATGGCCGAATACAAAGCGCTCTATGACGAATCGCTCAAGAATCCGGACCAATTCTGGGGCAGGATGGCGGAGCAGCTGGAATGGTACAAGAAATGGGACAAATACAAGATAGCCGATTTCAAAGATAAGCCGGAAATCCGGCACTTCGTCGGCGGGAAAATCAACGTCAGCGTTAACTGCCTCGACCGCCATCTCAAGACGGCGCGGCGGAACAAAGCCGCCCTCATCTGGCAGGGCGAGCCGGATAAGGATGTGCGCACGTTTACCTACCAGCAGCTGCACCACGAAGTCAGCAAATTTGCCAACGTGCTGAAGAAAATAGGCATTAAAAGAGGCGATACCCTTTCCATCTATTTACCCATGATTCCCGAGCTGGCCATCGCCATGCTCGCCTGTGCCCGCATCGGAGCGATCCACAGCGTGGTCTTCGGCGGCTTCAGCGCGGAAGCGCTGCGCGATAGAATCCAGGACTGCAAATCCAAGCTGCTCATCACCGCCGACGGCTACTGGCGCAGCGGCCGACAGATAAAGAGCAAGGACGGCGCGGACACGGCAGCAGCCGCCTGCCCCACTATCAAGAACGTCATCGTCGTGAAAAGGCTCGGCATCGACATCAACATGCAGGCGGGCCGCGACTTCTGGTGGCACGAGTTGATGAGCGCCGCGGACATCACCGCCAAGTGCGAACCGGAGCAGATGGACGGCGATGAAGCGCTTTTCGTTCTCTATACCAGCGGCAGCACCGGCAAGCCCAAGGGCGTCCTGCATACCCAGGCGGGCTATCTCCTCCACTGCTACCTGACGATGAAATGGATTTTCGATATCAAGGACGAGGACGTTTTCTGGTGCACGGCGGACGTCGGCTGGATTACCGGTCACAGCTATATCGTCTACGGGCCGTTCGCGGCCGGGGCTACCAGCCTCATGTTCGAAAGCGTGCCCACCTTCCCCGCCGCCGACCGCTTCTGGCAGATGGTCGACAAATTCCAGGTCAACATATTTTATACCGCCCCCACGGTCATCAGGGCGTTAATGAGAGAAGGCGAGGAGCTGCCCAACAAACACGACCTTTCCAGTCTGAGGCTCCTGGGCAGCGTCGGCGAGCCGATTAACCCCGAAGCCTGGATGTGGTATTACCGGGTCATCGGCAAAAACAAGTGCCCCATCGTGGATACATGGTGGCAAACGGAGACCGGCGGTATCCTGATTACCCCCCTCCCCGGCGCCATGAACATCAAGCCCGGCTCGGCATCTTTGCCCTTCCCCGGCGTCGAGCCCATCATCCTGAGCGAAGACGGCAAACCTGTTGGCGCCAATGAGGGCGGCTGGCTGTGCATCAAGAAGCCCTGGACCGGCATGATGCGCACCATCTGGGGCGACCCCGCCCGATTCAAGGAGACCTACTTCACCAAGTTCCCGGGCTACTACTGCACCGGCGATGGCGCCCGGCAGGATAAAGACGGCTACTACTGGCTGATGGGCCGCATCGACGACGTCATCAAAGTATCCGGGCACCGCATCGGCACCGCCGAGGTGGAAAGCAGCCTGGTATCCCATCCTAAAGTGGCGGAATCCGCCGTGGTACCCATGCCTCACGCCCTGAAAGGCGAAGGCATTTACGCCTACGTGACGCTGAAGACCGGCGAGAAACCCAGTCCTGAGCTGGAGGCGGAACTGAAAGCCCACGTCCGCCAGAAAATCGGCCCTATCGCTACCCCGGATGTTATCCAGTTCGCCGACAACCTGCCCAAGACGCGCAGCGGTAAAATCATGCGCCGCATCCTGGTAAAGATTGCCGCCGGCCATACGGAGAACCTGGGCGATACTTCCACCCTGGCCGACCCGGCCGTCATGGACACCCTGCTTACCGGCAGGAAAAAATAAAACAGGAGTGACAGGGTGGAGCGGGATATCCCGCGCCTCCCCTAAATATATCCATCCTATAAAATTTTTTAACGGAGGCCTTTTGTGGCACAAGCAACTAGAACAGAATCACAGTGGGAGAGACCGGGATCGCGGGGAACGGAGGTCCTGGTCGCCAAAGAAGCAGCCAAAACAGAACCACAGTGGGCGAACCCGGGAGCCCTGGGACTGGCCGCATTCGGCTTGAACACCATCCTGCTCCAGATACACAACCTCGGCTGGATAGACAGCACCATGCCGCTGGTCTACGGCATCATTTGGGGCGGCATTATCCAAATAATCGCCGGCATCATCGACGGCAGACGCGGGGACACCTTCGGCCTAACCGCGTTCTGCTCTTACGGCGCCTTCTGGATCGGCCTCGCCTTGACGTTCGTTTTCCAATGGACGGGGCTTATCACCGAAGATAAATCCGGTCTGGCCTGGACGATGATCATCTGGGGCATCTTCACCTTTTTCATGATGATAGGCACGCTAAAGATGACCTTCATGCACTTTTTCGTCTTCGCCTCGCTGGTGATACTTTTCGGGTTGCTGGCGGCTGTTTTCTTCGGGTCGATTTCTCCCAAGGTTGCCGGAGTGGAAGGGCTTTTCTGCGGCGGGGCGGCGGCTTACGGCGCGGCGGCGGTCATCATCAACGGCAAGTTCGGCCGGACGGTGTTGCCGCTGGGGAAAATGTTGAAATAGACTTTAAAATAAAAGGTTTAATAAGTAAACCGATAGACGCCAGACCCGTTACCGTAAATGGGTTTGGTGTCTATTTTTTTTTACGAAGATATACCTCACCCCCTAACCCCCTCTCCAAACAGAGACATTAATTAAAATTTTAGCTCTGTTTGTTTGGAGAGGGGGAAATAAAAAAAGAGGGGCTTCGCCCCTCTAAGACGCCACGTAGTATTAAGGGTAAAACGACTCTCTGTGAGGCACTCCCTTAAAAACGCTTTTTCCGTTTATACCCTGATGCAGGCCACCTGGTGACCCGGCTCGATTTCTCTGAGCGGGGGCACAGCCTGACTGCATTCGGGGATAGCCATAAAGCAGCGGGGGTGGAAAGGACAGCCCGGCGGCGGGTTCAGCGGGCTGGGCACCTCGCCCTTGAGGATGATGCGCTCGCGGGTTTCCTCGACAAACGGGTCGGCGATAGGCACGGCGGAGAGCAGCGCCCGGGTATAAGGGTGAAGAGGTTTATCGTAGAGGACCCTGGATTTGCAGATTTCCATGATGTGCCCCAGGTACATTACCGCCACGCGGTCGGAGATATGGCGCACTACACTGAGGTCGTGCGCGATGAAGAGATAGCTGAGGCCCTGGACCCTGTCCTGGAGCTCTTCAAGCAGGTTGATAATCTGCGCCTGAATCGAAACGTCCAGGGCGGAGATAGGCTCGTCGCAAACAATGAGGTCGGGGTCGCAGGCAAGGGCCCGCGCCACGCCGATGCGCTGTCGCTGCCCGCCGCTGAACTCGTGGGGGAAACGGTTAGTCATCGAGGGGTCGAGGCCGACGACGCGGAAAAGCTGCTCTACCCGGTTATTGTAATCGCTCTTCGAGCCTGCCATCTGGTGAATTCTCAGAGGCTCGCCGACGATGCTGCCCGCGTTCTGGCGGGGGTCAAGTGAAGAATAAGGGTCCTGGAAGATAAGAGCCATCTTGCTGCGAACCCGGCGCAGCTTCTTTTCCGGGAAAGTGGCGATGTCCTCGCCTTCGAACAGTATCTTGCCCGCGGTAGGCTTATAAAGGCCGAGCACACAGCGGCCGATGGTGGTCTTGCCGCAGCCGCTCTCTCCCACCAGCCCCAGCGTCTCGTCCCTCACCAGCTGGAAAGAAACGCCATCGACGGCCTTGACATCGGCGACCTTCCGGCGCAGCAGGCCGCGGGTGACGGCGAAATACATTTTGAGTTCCTGAATGTCCAGAATGGCATCGTTATTTTTGTGGTTCACTGACTCTCTCCTCGGTATTTGCGTAGCAGCGGATGAAGTGGTTATCGTGAACGGATTCCAGGTCCGGCCACTTATCTTTATAGCATCTTTCTATTTTATAGGAGCACCTGGGGAGAAAAGCGCAGGTGGGAGGCATACTGATCAGGTTGGGAGGCAGGCCGTTAATAGGAACCAGCTTGGTACCCTCCGCTTCATCAAGCCTGGGGATGCACTTGAGGAGCCCGATGGTATAGGGGTGGCGCGGCTTGCCGAAAATATCCTTGGTCGTCCCCGATTCCACAATACGCCCGGCATACATGATATAAATCCGCTGGGCGTAACGCGCCACCACGCCCAGATTGTGGGTCACGATAACCAGCGAGGCGCGGAAACGCTGGACCATATCCTTCATCATCTCCAGGAGCTGTGCCTGCGTGGTGACATCCAGAGCGGTCGTGGGCTCGTCGGCGATGAGAATTTTAGGGTTGCAGGAAAGCCCCATGGCAATCATGACCCTCTGGCGCATGCCGCCGCTGAAATGGTGCGGGTAATCGTCAATGCGTCTTTCCGCGGCGGGAATGCCGACCAGGCCCATCAACTCGATGGCCCTTTTGCGGGCGGCATCGTCGCTCATTCTCATGTGGAGCACCAGCATCTCGGTAAGCTGTTGCCCGATGGTCAGCACCGGGTTGAGCGAGGTCATGGGTTCCTGGAAAATCATGGCGATTTTTGCCCCGCGCACAGAGCGCATTTGAGGTCCGTTGGCATCGTATTTTAAAAGGTCGGTGCCATCGAAGATAATCTCCCCTCCCACTATTTTCCCCGGCGCGCTGATAAGCTGCATGACGGAGAGCTGGCTGACCGATTTACCGCAGCCGCTCTCCCCCACCAGGCCGATGATTTCCTGCTCGTTGATGTAATAAGAGACGCCATCGACGGCTTTAACCACCCCGCTTTCGGTTTTAAATTGCGTCCTCAGGTCGGTAACTTTTAGTAATTCAGCCATAGCAACCAGTCCCTTAAATTATGATACGCCTGCCCGCGGGTCGAAGATATTTCATCTGAATTCAACAACTTTGAATGTATTTTCTCAAGACGAACAGGAAAAACCGGGCAAGGCTCGTATTTCGACCTATTATATGAGCGTGTTTGCGTAAATGTCAAGAAATCAGTCCGAGGCTGTCTCCAAACTTGCCAGCCCATCTCTCAGGATGTATCATTGTGAGTGGAATCCGTGTCCTGAAGTGATAGCTATGGGAAGCGAATTAATTCCTCCCGGTCTCAGTTACCTCGCCGATAACATCCTCTCCCGGCAGAACATACTGGGCGTCACCAAAGAGCAGAGCGCCCGGTGGGCTACGGGGCTCAATCTGCCCGGACAGGCGGAGACGCTCTTTTTCGCCGGGTGCGGCTACCAGTTCTCCGGGCAACTGGAAGCGCTATCGTCGCTGGCCAGAGATATGGATAAAAGCGCCATCGGGGGGGAACTGCCGATGCGTTTCGCCCGCTTCCAGCAAAAGCTGGGGCTCAACCTGCCGGGAATTTTCAGCAAAGCTTTAGCGCGGGGCGGGGAGGACAATGTAAAACCGCTGGAGGCGGCCGTCAAAGTGCTGCGCCACCTGGGGATGCAGCCGGGCTACCTCGGGGTAAACGAGCCCTGCTGCGGGGCGCCGCTGTACCATACCGGCCTGCAAACAAAGTTCGCCGAGAATGCCCGCCGGGCTTACCAGACGTTCAAGTCCGCGGGCGTCAGGCAAATCATCGGCACGGTGCCATATTGCACGCACGCGCTCGCCAAGCTGTTCCCGCTCTTCGTCGAGGACTATAACCTGGAAGTGAGGCATTTCCTGGAAGTGGTCGCGGAGAAAATCCCGTCTCTCAAGTTGCGTTTTCCCCGCAAGGTCAGGGTCACCTATCACGACCCGTGCCAGCTGGTGCGCTACCTGAGCATCGTCGATGAGCCGCGCCGGATACTGAACGCCATCGAGGGCATCGAGCTGGTGGAACCCGCCTGGACGAAGCGGGAGTGGGCGACCTGCTGCGGCGGCGGGGGCGGCTTTGAGGTCGTTTTCCCCGAGCTGAGCCAGGTGCTGGCCGTCAATCGGGTCACAGAGCTGATGGAGACCAAACCGGATATCATCGTGACGCACTGCCCCGGCTGCATCATCCAGCTTAAAGACGGACTGCGCCAGCTCAAAATCGAGGGAGTGGAGGTGCTGGACCTGGCGCAGGTCATCGCCACGGCGATGGAACCATGAAAAAACAAGCGGATTTTAAAGACTATAAAAAAGAAATCATGGACGCGGCGCACAACGACCGACTCCGGCTGGCGCTTTCGCGCGCCGTAAAAAGCTTCCGTTCCAATTTGAAAAACGCCCTGGAAAAGTTCCCTCATACGGTGGCTTTAGCTGACGAAGTGTTAAAGATTAAAGAAAAAGCCATACCGGACATGGAGAAGCTGACCCGCCAGGCGATTGCCTCCCTCGAGGAGAACAAGGGGAAAGGCTATCTCGCGAAAACAGCGGACGAGGCCCTGGAGATAATATCCGGTCTGGTAGGCACGAAAAAGCTTATCGTTAAAGGCAAATCGATGACCGGGGAGGAAATCGGACTCCGCGAGCACCTGGAAGAAAAAGGCAATGAAGTCTACGAGACCGACCTGGGAGAGTTCATCATCCAGAAGCTCGGCGACCGGCCGATGCACATTACCTCGCCATCCATCCACGTGCCGCGGGAGGACGTCGCCCGTCTTTTTTCTAAAGTCATGGGGAAAGAAATCAAGCCCGACGCGGAAATCGCCGACATGGTCGCCGCCGCCCGCGAGTATTTGAGAGATAAATTCTTCCGGGCGGACATCGGCATCAGCAGTGCCAACGTCGTCGCCGCCGAGACCGGCACGTTGTTCATTATCGAGAACGAGGGGAACATCCGGCTGGCCACCAGTGCGCCGCCGGTGCACATCGCGCTGGTCGGCATGGAAAAGCTGGTACCGACCCTGAGCGACGCCTTTAAAGTCAGTGAGGTCACCTGGCGCTACGCCAACTATACCATTCCTTCCTACGTCAGCCTCGTTTCCGGTCCCAGCAAGACCGGCGATATCGAGAAGGTCACCACCTACGGGGCGCACGGGCCCAAAGAGTTCCATGTCATCTTCCTGGACGGGGGCCGGACGCGGCTGGCGAAATACCCCAAGCTCATGCAGGCGCTCTACTGCCTGCGCTGCGGCGGCTGTCTTTACGAGTGCCCGGTCTTTGCGGTGACCGCGGGGCACTTCGGGGACACGTACTTCGCCGGCATGGGGGCCGTCTGGGCGGCCATTGCCGACGAGGACCTGAAAAAGGCCGCTTCCCTGGCTTACACCTGCCTGACGTGCGGTCGCTGCCGGCAGCGCTGCCCGGTGAAAATCGATATCCCGGAGATGGTCCTCGAGCTGCGTAAAATGCTGGCGGAAGGCGGCAAGAGTTAATGCGGCGGGTCATGGCGGACGCGATTACGGAAGCCGTAGCCAACCTCTTCAAGCAGGCCAATTACGAGCTCGACGCGGACGTCCTGGCGGCGCTAAAAAAGGCGCGTAAAGAAGAGGAGTCCCCCGCCGGCCGGCAGGCCCTCGATACCATCCTGGAGAACGCCCGCATCGCCGCGACGGACAAAATACCGCTGTGCCAGGACTGCGGGAGCGCCGTCGTTTTCCTGGAAATCGGGCAGGACGTCCTTATTGCCAAGGGCGACCTTTATACCTCCGTCAACGCCGGCGTGCGGCGCGCCTATAACGAAGGGTACCTGCGCAAGTCGATGGTCACCCGCCCCTTTTCCGTCCGCGAAAATACCGGCGATAATACTCCGGCGGTCGTTCACGTGGATATCGTCCCCGGCAACAAGCTAAAGATAGCCGTGCTGCCCAAGGGCGGGGGCGCGGAAAACATGGCCAGGCTCGGCATGCTGCTGCCCGCGGCGGGGAAAAAGGGGGTGGTCGACTTCGTCGTTAGGGCCGTGGCAGAAGCCTGGAGCAATCCCTGCCCGCCGCTTATCGTCGGGGTGGGCATCGGCGGCACGGCGGAAAAGGCGATGATCATGGCGAAACATGCCCTATTAAGGAGGGTCGGGGAGCACAACGCCGACCCCGAAAACGCCGAATTGGAAAAAGAGATATTGCAAAAGGTCAACGACCTGGGCATCGGCCCGATGGGCTATGGCGGACGGATGACGGCTTTAGCCGTCCACGTGGAGAGCTTTCCCGCCCATATCACCGCCCTGCCGGTGGCAGTCAATTTACAATGCCACTCCGCCAGACACCGGGAAATAGTATTATGATGAAAAAAATATCTCTTCCCTTGACCGATAAAATTATCGCCGACCTTAAATCCGGTGATAACCTGCTACTTTCCGGCGTGTTATACGTCGCTAGAGACGCCGCCCATAAAAGAATGAGTCGAAGCGTTAGAAAGGGGAGAGCCTTTGCCTTTCGATATCAAGGGGCAGACAATTTATTATATGGGCCCCTCCCCGGCTCCTCCCGGACGCGTCATCGGGTCGGCGGGGCCCACCACCAGCACCCGCATGGACATTTATACCCCCCGCCTCCTCGCCGCCGGACTCAAAGGCATGATTGGCAAAGGCGTGCGCTCCCAGGAGGTCAAGGACGCGCTGAAAAAGTATAAAGCCGTCTATTTGGCGGCCGTTGGCGGCGCCGGCGCTTTTATCTCTAAAACCATTGTTAAGTCGGAAGTCGTCGCCTATCCCGAGCTCGGTCCCGAGGCAGTCTTAAAACTTGAGATCAAGGACTTCCCCGCTACCGTTATCAACGATATTTACGGCGGGGATTTGTATCAACAGGGGAAAGAAAAATACGGCCGTTCGTGAGTTGGGTATGGTTAAAATAAATAATACCGTTAAAGGCATCATTATTGGGGTATTAGCCTGCGGGTTGCTGGGATTCGGGGCATTAGCTGACGTAGCTTATCTTGATCTTGACGGGCACGTTGATTTCAGTGGTTTCTGGGGCGACACAAAATATTTCAGTCCAATCGCTTTCGCTATTATCGTTGGTATTTTGTTGGGAATTAGTACCGCTAGTCAGTCCAGACCGTTGAAAAAAATCTCTATCGTCTTAACCATAATTCTTGGTATGGTTATCCTTGGCGTATTCGCTTATTGTGTCTGGTATAGGTTCAACAATCCCGGAGCAGGAATGTTTTAATGCGTTTCCGTGTCATATCTTGAATTCATCTCCCCATCGCGTTAACATAAATACAGAGCGTCTTTTATGCATAACCACGAAGAGCACCTGAACCATGTCGCCGGGCGGCCCCTGAAAATTACCCTCGGGCTGGTGCTGGCGGTAATGGTCGCCGAGATTGTCGGCGGCATCCTGAGCAACAGCCTTGCCCTCCTCAGCGACGCCGGCCATATGCTGACCGACGCCCTGGCGCTGGGTTTAAGTCTGTTCGCCATGAACCTGGCGAGACGCCCGGCCACCACGACGAGGACTTTCGGCTATTTCCGCGCTGAGATTATGGCCGCGCTGACTAACGGCGCCGTCCTGGTACTGGTCTCCGCTTTTATTTTTTACGAAGCCGCCCAGCGGTTCTCCGCTCTGCCCACCGTCAAGACCCCGCTAATGATGATTGTAGCGGGCATCGGCCTGGTGGCTAATCTCATCGGGATAGCCTTACTCAGGAGAGGCAGCCGCCAAAGCATTAATGTTAAAGCCGCCTTCTGGCACGTCGCCGGCGATACCCTGTCGTCGGTAGGCGTAATTATTGCGGGCGCAATCATCTATTTCACCGGCTGGTATGTCGCCGACCCCATCGTGGCGGTGGTTATCGGCGTGGTGATACTGTGGGGGGCGGTGCGTATCGTCCGCGAGGCTTCGGATATCCTGCTGGAGTCGGTCCCCGTCAATGTACGCATGGAAGACGTGGCGTTAGCAGTGAAAAAAGTAAACGGCGTGACCGACCTCCATGACGTCCATATCTGGACGATTACCTCCGGGATTTACGCCTTGAGCGCCCATTTAAGCATCGCCGACCAGACGGTGAGCCAGAGCGGCGATATCGTGACCAAGGTGAACGAAGTGCTGGGGCATGAATTCAATATCACGCACACCACGCTCCAGCTCGAATGCGAGTCCTGCCCGACCGGGCTCGTCTGCAACCTGCCGCAGGCAAGGTAGACCTGCCCGCTGCTCCTGCTTGACACTATGAATGCCGAATTGCTACACTTTCCTTGTTTCCCGTACAGGTAGATAAAATGAAAAAGATAGGCATCCTTTATCATCCCAAAGTGGCCGCGACACGGAAAAAGGCCGGCGAAATCTCCAAATTCCTGAAGTCGCAGGGCATTACCGCCTGGCAGTGTTCCGCCTGGGAACGGGAAAAGACCTGCGAACTGCTGAGCGGCACCGACCTCCTGCTGACCGTGGGCGGCGACGGCACCATCCTGCGGGCCGTCCAGGCGATAATTCCCGGCAAGACTCCCATCACCGGCATCAACCTGGGCAAGCTCGGGTTCATGACCGAGCTTGACGCCGACGAAGTCATAGAAAAGCTGCCTTTATTGCTCGACGGCAAGGGCTGGACTGACGAGCGGGCGATGCTCCTAGCCGAACTCGAATCACCCGGACAGGAACCCCGGATTTTTCACGCTCTCAACGACGTCGTGGTAGCCAGGGGAGAAGTCGTCCGCCTGATTCGGGTCGATGTCAGTATCAACGGGCAGCCGCTGACTACTTATAAAACCGATGCCCTCATCGCGGCGACCGCTACCGGCAGCACTGGCTACGCTTTAGCCGCCCGCGGCCCGATTATTTTTCCGCAGTCCCGCGATTTCGTGCTGGTACCGGTCGCCCCGCACCTGAGCCTGCCCTATCCCCTCGTATTGCCGGAAAAGGCCGTGGTCACGCTGCGCCTGAACATCTATCAGCCGGCGGTGCTGAGCATCGACGGCCATATTAACCTGCCCCTGTCCAGTCGCGACACGATTACCGTGAGGCGAAGTCCCTATATTACCCGGTTTTTAAGACTCCGACCAAGGGAATCGTTTTACCGCTCCCTGGAAGATAAATTGAGAGGAAAACAAGGTGAATAAAGTAGAAAAAGCCAAAATTCCCGATGTCCCCCAGATACATAAACTGATTAACGACTACGCCAATAGTGGCGAGATGCTGGCGCGGCCGCTGAGCGAACTTTACGAAGGCATCCGCGATTTCCTGGTGATACGGGAGGACGAGCGGGTGGTGGCCTGTGCGGCGCTGCACGTGGACTGGGAAGACATGGCGGAAATAAGGTCGGTGGCGGTAGTGGAGGATAGAAAAAAGACAGGACTGGGCGCGAGCCTAGTGAAAGCCTGCATCAAGGAGGCGGAGGCGCTGGGCATCGGGACGGTCTTTTGCTTTACCTATAAGCCGGAGTTCTTCAAACGCCTGGGATTTAGCGACATCGACAAGATGGAACTGCCGCGCAAGGTCTGGACCGACTGCTTCCGCTGTCCCAAGTTCCCCAACTGCGACGAAATCGCGCTGGTCTACCACGCCGGGGAGAAGGCCTGACTTGACCGAGGAAACCCTCTCCAGTCGCGTAGTCTTCAAAGGGCGGGCGATTAAAGTGCGCGTGGATACCGTACGCACTCCCGACGGACGTAAAAGCACGCGGGAAATCGTGCAGCGTTCCGACTGCATCGCGGTAATCGCCGTGGACGCGGATGGTAATATCCTGCTGGAAAATCAGTTCCGCAAAGCCGCGGAAAAAGAGCTCCTGGAGATACCGGCCGGCGGCATCGACGAGGGTGAGGAGCCGGAGGCGGCGGTCGTCCGGGAGATGCGCGAGGAAACGGGCTTCCGGCCGCGCAAAATCGTTAAACTTACCGGTTTCTATTCATCACCCGGCTATGCCACCGAGTACCTTTATCTTTACCTGGTGACCGACCTCGTTCCGGACCCGCTCTCCGCCGAAGATACCGCCGGGATAAAACTGGTGCCGGTGCCTTTAGCGCAAATCCCCGCCATGATCACCTCGGGCAAGATACAGGACTCCAAGAGCATCGCCGGCCTGCTGTTTTACTTTGAGTACCTCAAGGCCCACAAATAAAAGAGGGGCTGACGCCCCTCTTAGATATCCTGAATAAAAATCTCCTAATGCTTCCAGTCGAGGTGCCGGCCGCCCATGAGGTGTATATGCAGGTGGGGCACCAGCTGCCCGGCGTCCGCCCCGCTATTGATAGTCAGGCGATAGCCGCTTTGAGCTATCCCCTGCTCCCGGGCGAGCCGGTTAGCCACGCTGACCATCTTGCCGACGAGCGATGTCTCCGCGTCGGTCATTTGCGCCAGTGACACGATGTGCTTTACCGAGAGGACGAGGATATGCACCGGTGTTATCGGATTGATATCCGGGAAGGCAAAAACCTCGTCATCCCTGTAAAGTATCTTCGCCGGTATCTCGCCGCGGGCAATCTTACAGAAAACGCAGTCGGTCTTGCTTTGTTTCGGATTCATGGAAACTCTTATAAATCGACGTACGCTTTGGGGTTGCCGGGAGGGGTAGGCGGTCCTTTCATGTCCATGACATTAGCCTTGCCATGCTTCATGATAAAAGCGCCGATGTAGCCCCAACCATCCGAGTCTACCCCCGGTTTGTAAAACTGGCGTTTTTCCAGGATTTCTTTTTTTAGCGTCAGGTCCTTCGATTCCTGTAATTGACCGCTGACCCTTACCTGAACTCCCTCGGCGAAATAGCAGAGCTCTGCCTCTGGGTTTTTAAGAAGCTGTTTATAGACGTCTTTAGGGCTTTGCATGGCAAAGACGATGCCGTTTTCATCGGCGCGGAACGTGCCCATAGCCCGGACGTGCGGTTTTTTGCCTTCCACGGTTGCCACGTAAGCGGTGGGGTTTTTAGTGATCAATGCCAGAATTTCTTTCTTGTCCACGATGATACTCCTTCGTTTTTAAGTGTTGCAGGGGAAATTTTAACATATAAAGTTTTATACATCAAATTGTTTACGTGGTAATCTCACCCCCTGCCCCCTCTCCAATTAGAAATATTTATGAAAAACGTAAAATCAATTGATTGGAGAGGGGGAATAAAAAAAGAGGGGTCGTGACCCCTCTTAGACGCCCCGGTTAGACAAAATAATTAAGTCTTGAGTTTCTCAATCACCGCGTCGGCCACCTGCGATGTCCCCACGGCGGTGGGGTCGTCACGGCGCGCCTTCATATCGTACGTGACGTTCCTGCCCTCTTTGATGACCGCGGCGATAGCCCTTTCGAGTCGGTCGGCGGCTTTTTCCTCCCCGATATGCCGCAGCATTAAAACCCCGGAGAGCATCATCGCCATGGGGTTGACTTTGTTCTGTCCCGTGTATTTCGGCGCGCTGCCGTGGGTCGGTTCGAAAAGCGCTATCGCCTCCCCGATATTCGCCCCGGGCGCCAGCCCCAGCCCTCCCACCAGCCCCGCACAGAGGTCGGAGACGATATCACCATACAGGTTGGGCGCGACGATGACATCGAATTCCTGCGGCCTTCTCACGAGCTGCATGCACAGGTTATCGATAAGGGCGTCCTGGAATTCGATGTCCGGATAGTCTTTCGCCACTTCCCGCGCGGTGCTCAGGAAAAGCCCGTCGGAAAACTTCATGATGTTGGCTTTGTGAGTAGCGGTCACCTTTTTACGCTGGTATTTACGGGCGTATTCGAAGGCGTATTTCACGATGCGCCGCGTGCCGTATTCGGTAATCATTTTAATGCTCAGGCCGGAGTCCTCGCGGAGTACATTGCCCTTTTGACGATTAATAAAACTGATGAGCCCGAGGGCTTCTCCGGTGCCCTTCTCGAACTCGACACCCGCATAAAGGTCTTCGGTATTTTCCCTGACGATGACGATATCTACGTCTTTATAGGGCGTGGGGGCGCCGGGATAAGTCTTACAGGGGCGCACACAGGCATAGAGGTCGAGGGCTTTACGTAGGGCGACATTAACGCTGCGGAAGCCGGTGCCGATAGGTGTCGTGACCGGGCCCTTAAGAGCGACCTTGTTCTTCTTGATGGACTTCAGGACTGATTCCGGAAGAGGCGTGCCCTGCCTGGCCATGACTTCGGCCCCGGCGTAAGCCAGCTCCCAGTTAAACTTAACGCCGGCGGCTTCCAGCACGCGGCGGGTCGCCCCGGTTATTTCGGGGCCGACGCCGTCACCGGGGATGAGAGTAACGTTATAAGCCAATGACAGAACTCCTTTATATTTTAATATCCCCGTGTTTTTGAATATAGGGAATCAGCCCGCCCTCGTTGAGAATTTTTAGCATCACATCGGGTATCTTCCCGAAGGTCAGCACGCTGCCGTTCGTCCGGTCCCGCACCGTTCCTTCCGTCAGGTCTATTTCCAGCTCATCGCCGTCGTCTATCTTATCCGTGTTACAGATTAAGACGGGCAGGCCGAGGTTGATAGCGTTGCGGAAAAAAATCCTCGCGACCGATTTAGCTAAAATGGCGCTCACGCCCGCCATCTTGATAACCAGCGGGGCATGTTCCCGGCTTGAGCCGAGCCCGAAATTGCTGCCCCCCACCACAAAGTCGCCCGGCTTCACTTTTTTTACGAAGGCGGGGTCGGCGTCTTCTAAAACGTGCCTGGCGAGCTCCGGCAGATTGCTGCGCAGGGACGCGTACCGACCCGGAATGATATGGTCGGTGGAAACGCCATCGCCGAACTTATGCGCCTTACCTTTGAGCATCATAATACCTCACGCGGGTCGGTTATTTCGCCTCTGAGCGCGGAGGCCGCGGCCGTGGCCGGGCTCCCCAGGTAGATAAAGCTTTTAGGATTGCCCATCCGCCCCTCGAAGTTGCGGTTAGCCGTGGACAGGCACGCCTCCCCATCCCCTAAAGCCCCCTGGTGCAGGCCCAGACAGGGACCGCAGCCGGGCGGCAGGATAATCGCCCCCGACGCCACGAAATCTTTGATATAGCCCGCATCAATAGCCTGAAGTAATACCTGCCTAGAAGCCGGGGCGATAATCAGTCTGACGGTTTTAGCGGGTTTCTTACCTCTTAGAATCGAAGCGGCCACCTCCAAATCTTCAAGTCGACCGTTGGTGCAGGTGCCGATGACCACCTGCTGTATTTTCGTGCCCTTGAGGTCTTTAGCCAGGGCGGTATTATCCACCGTATGCGGTCTGGATACGGTCGGCTCCAGTTTGGCAGCATCGATTCTGATCGTCTTTTCATAGACGGCGTCGGCATCGGCGGCGAGGGGTCTGAAGTCTTTGCCCCGCCCCTCCGCTTTCAGGAATTCTTTAGTCGTTTCATCCGACGCGAAAAGTCCCACCTTGGCCCCCGCTTCCACCGCCATGTTGGCGATGGTGAACCGTCCGCTCATGCTCATCTTTTTCAATGGCATGGCCGTGAAATTCCAGCGATTTATACGTCGCGCCGTCGGCGCCTATCCTGCCGATGAGGTGCAAAATCAGGTCTTTAGCGCCGACGCCTTTCGGGAAGTCGCCGGTGACCTCGATTTTAAAAGTCTCCGGGACGCGGAACCAGTTTTTGCCCAGACCGAATGCCACGGCGATGTCGGATGAGCCCATGCCGGTGGCGAAAGCCCCCAGCCCTCCCGCCGTGACCGTGTGCGAGTCCGCCCCGACAATAACGTCGCCGGGCCGCGCGTAGGCCTCCTGGACGATCTGGTGGCAGACGCCCTCCCCGGCTTCTGACTAAAATACAACCGCTCTGCCGCGAAAAGTCCCGCAGCAGGATATGGTCGTTGGAGAGGCTGGCATTGGGACTCGGCGCGGCGTGGTCGATAAACAGCACCGTCCTTTTGGCGTTTGCCAGCCTGCCCATACCGCTGGTCTGGAACTGGCGGACGGTCAGGGGGCCGGTGGTGTCCTGCACGAAAGCCAGGTCCACTTTAGCGATAACGATATCCCCGGCGCGGGCGTCCGTGCCGGACTTTTCACTTAAGATTTTTTCGGCGAGTGTTTTGCCCATTTGAGGTCTGACCTCACCCTACATCGGGATATTGCCGTGCTTCTTGTGCGGGCGCGACTCTTTCTTGTTCTTTAGTGCCTCTAAAGCCGCGATAACTTTGGCGCGGGTCTCCGCCGGCGGTATCACCGCGTTGATATACCCCATCTTCGCCGCCACGTACGGGTTATAGAGCAACTCGCGGTATTCCGCGATTTTTTCCTGCTCTTTAGCTTTGGGGTCGGACGCTTTGTCAATCTCCCCTTTGAAGATAATCGCCGTGGCGGCTTCCGCCCCCATCACGGCAATCTCCGCCTGAGGCCAGGCTAAAGTAATATCCGCCCCCAGCCCCTGGCAACACATAGCGATGTACGCCCCGCCGTAGGCCTTGCGCGTGATGAGCGTTATCTTGGGCACGGTGGCCTCGGCGTAGCACCACAGCAATTTCGCCCCGTGCCGGATAATGCCGCCCCACTCCTGGTGGCTGCCGGGTAAAAAGCCGGGCACGTCGGCGATGGTGAGCAAAGGGATATTAAAAGCGTCGCAAAAGCGGATGAACCGCGTGGCCTTGTCCGAGGCGTTGATATCGAGGCAGCCGGCGAGGTAGTTAGGCTGGCTGGCAATGATGCCGACGACCTGCCCGTTCAGGCGGGCGAAAGCGGTGATGATGTTCTGGGCGTACTGCCTTGACGACTCCAGATACTCGCCGCCATCGACGATAGCCCTGATGACGTCTTTCATGTTGTAAGTCTTGTTCGAGTTTTCCGGCAGGACATTATCCAGAATTTCCGCGGCGTTGTCTATAGTATCGGCCGGCGCAGCGGAAGGCGGCCTTTCTTCGTTGCTGGAAGGTAAATAGCTTAGCAGCTTCTTAATTTCTTCGATGGCCTGTTTATCGTCGTCGCAGGCGAACTGCGTCACGCCGCTCTTGGTGCTGTGCGTTATCGCCCCGCCCAGTTCCTCGTTAGTGATTTCTTCGCTGGTAACGCTCTTGACGACGGCCGGACCGGTGATGAACATATAGCTCGTCTTTTTTACCATGAAAACGAAATCGGTCATGGCCGGCGAATAAACGGCGCCCCCCGCCGCCGGGCCCATGACGGCCGATATCTGGGGGATAACGCCGGAGGCGGCGGAGTTGCGGTAGAAAATATTAGCATAGCCGTCGAGGGCGTTAATGCCTTCCTGTATCCTCGCGCCGCCGCTATCGATAAAGCCCACCACGGGCACCTTCATCTTCATCGCCAGGTCCATGATGCGGCAGATTTTCCGCGCGTGCATCTCGCCGAGCGTACCGCCGCGGGCGGTGAAGTCCTGGGCAAAGGCGCAAACGGTGCGCTCATTGACTTTACCATAGCCGGTGATAACGCCGTCGGCGGGAATAGAGACCTTGTCCATGCCGAAATTGCTCGAGCGGTGCTGCACAAAAAGGTCGGTCTCCTGGAAGGTGTCCGCGTCAAAGAACAGGTCCAGCCTTTCGCGGGCCGTCAGCTTGCCGGACTCGTGCTGCTTCTGAACGCCCTTTTCGCCGCCCCCCGCCTTAAGCCCGGCCTCCAGCTTCGCCAGCTTTTCATTTTCCTCGCTCATTTAGCCCTCACTCACCGGTAAAGATAAAAGTAAGTTAATGATATCACAACCCATTTTCACGGGCAATAGATAGACGGAAATGATGACAGACACCACAATGGAGAATAGAATAAAGCCGGAAAAAAGTATGCGGACTCCAACTACCCCCGGTACCGCTCCTGCTTCCAGGGGTCGCCGTGCATGTGGTAGCCCGCGCCCTCCCAGAACCCCGCCCGGTCCTGAGCCAGGAACTCGACGCCGGTCACCCACTTGGCGCTCTTCCAGAAGTAAAGCCGCGGCACCACCAGCCGCACCGGCCCGCCGTGGTCGGCGGTCAGCGTATTGCCATCGTGTTTAAGAGCGAACAACACATCCGGCTGGAAGAAATCGTCCAGCGACAGGTTGGCGGTAAATCCCCCCGACCCATGCACCATCACGTATTTAGCTTCCGCCTTTACCCCGGCAATTTCCTTAACAGCGCCCGCGCTCACGCCCTCCCAGGTGTTGTTAAACCGCGACCAGGTCGTCACGCAATGGATATCGGAAAACACCTCCACCTGGGGCAGCGAGGTGAACTCCTCAAAGGTTAGCGTACGCTCTTTCTCCACCAGCCCCTTGATAAAGAAAGTCCATTTCGCCGTGTCAACAGCCGGCACTTTCCCGTAATGCAGCACCGGCCATTTCTCGGTAAGCTTTTGTCCCGGCGGCAGCCGGCCCTGCCGCTGCGTGTCTGGACTGACGATTCTGTTAATTTCGCTCATATATTTTTATCATACCATATTATCTTCAAAGTCGGCGGGTGAGAAACCACTTCTTAAACTCCGGATGTTTCAGGTTGGTGCCGCGGTCGTAGTAAATTTCGTAGATTTCGCCTTCGGTAGTCTTGACCCGGTAATAGTTGCGGTGGTGCCGCTGCCACCACCGTTGGCGGCCGGCGGAGGCTTTACCGAAGCCGTGGTCCGGCCAGGACTCCAAAATTTCCGAGACAACGTAATCGCTTCCGTCAAGGCGGAAAGAGACCGGCGTTTTTACATCGCCGCCGGTGGTGACCCGTATCTCCCGACCGAAAAATAACTCGGGCATGATCTCTGATATACCTTTTTAAACATGCTAACGTGATAGCGGGTGTATGTCAACTTCGCAGTCGAAAAATATCTGTAAATAATTTGCAGCTTGCCCCTCTTTTTGGTAATCTTAAGCGGGCACTTTTTGAACGGGAGGCCAAGCCCATGAAAGAGACCTACGCCGCCGCCGGTGTCCACATCGATATCGGGGCTGAAGCCAAAAAGCTCGTCAAGAGACTAGCCGCCACCACCCACCGGCCGGAGGTATTAAGCGGGGTGGGTTTCTTCGGCGGACTTTACGAATTTAAGGGATATAAGAACCCGGTACTCGTCTCCAGCATCGACCAGGTAGGCACCAAGACGAAAATCGCCAATGCCATGGGCAAATGGGACACGGTCGGCATCGATATCGTCAGCCACTGCGTCAACGACATCTTCACCTGCGGCGCCGAGCCCATTTTTTTCCTGGACTATATCGGCATGGGCAGGATAGTACCCGAGAAAGTGGAAGGCATTGTCAAAGGTCTGGCTAAAGCCTGCCGGGACGCCGGCTGCGCGCTCATCGGCGGGGAGACCGGCGAGATGCCGGGACTTTACGCCACCCCGGAAGACTTCGACCTGGTGGGATTTGTCATCGGCGCGGTGGAAAAAGACAAGATAATGATGGGGAAAGACATCGTCGCCGGCGACGCGGTACTCGGCCTGCCGTCCAGCGGACTGCACACCAACGGCTACTCGCTGGCGCGGCGGATTTTCGGCGAAACGCCGGAAGCGTTAAAAAAATATTCCAAAGAGCTGGGAAAAACCATCGGCGAAGCCCTGCTCGAGCCTCACCTCTGCTATTACAAATTACTCAAGCCCCGGCTGCCCCATATTAAGGGGCTGGCTCACATCACGGGCGGGGGGCTGGTGGGCAATGTGCCGCGGTCATTGCCGTCCGGCCTGGCGGCCAGATTCGATAGCAGCAAATGGGAAGTACCGCCGATTTTTAAGCTTCTCCAGAAGCGGGGCAAAGTGGACACGGCGGAAATGTACCACGTTTATAACATGGGCATCGGCATGGTGATAATCAGCTCGCCGCAGAAGGTCAACACACTGAAAAAAGCCCTGCCGGAGGCGAGGGTCATCGGGGAGGTGGTTAAACAGGTCGGCAAAGACAGGGTCATCATCGACGGAGTCGGCTACCGGCAGGACAAGGTGGGGTAAAGCTGTTAAAGAAGGAGTTTTTATGCGTGCCATTATCAGCGTTTCCGATAAGACCGGGGCGGCCGATTTCGCCGGGGGGCTGGTAAAGCTGGGCTACGAAATATTCAGCACCGGCCACACCAAGAAAGCCATCGAAGAGGCGGGGGTGCCGGTTAAAAGCGTCTCGGACATCACCGGCTTCCCAGAAATCCTCGACGGGCGCGTGAAAACCCTGCACCCGATGGTCCACGGCGGCATTTTAGCCCGCCGCGACCTCCCCGCCCACATGAAAGAGCTCAAAGACAAAAAAATCGAGAAAATCGACCTCGTGGCGGTCAACCTCTATCCCTTCGTCCAGACGGTCGCCAAAGAGGGCGTCACCCTGACCGACGCGCTGGAGAATATCGATATCGGCGGGCCGGCCATGATACGGGCTTCCGCCAAGAACTTCCCCGGCGTTATCATCGTCGTCGACCCCGCCGATTACCCCTTAATTCTCGAAAAGCTGGAAAAGGGCGACCTGCCTCTGGAAGAGCGCCAGCGACTGGCCCAGAAGGCTTTCCAGCACACCGCTATTTACGATACGGCCATCGCGCAATACCTCAGGAAAGACGAAGAGGGGCTGCCGGAGCAGACTGACGATAGCCATGAAGAAGCGCTACGGGCTGCGCTACGGCGAGAACCCGCACCAGAAAGCGGCTTTCTACGCGGAGCTGGCGGTGGGGGCCAAGCAGAACACCGGCATCACCTGGGCGAAGCAGCTGGGGGGCAAAGAACTTATCGTTCAACAATATCCTCGACGCGGACGCGGCCTGGGGGGCGGCGGTCGATTTCGCCGCGCCGACCGTCGCCGTGATCAAGCACACCAACCCCTGCGGGCTGGCCTCCTACAAAGACATCGCCGAGGCCTACCGCCGCGCCTTCAGCGGTGACGAGGTGGCGGCCTACGGCGGGATCGTCGCCGCCAACCGGAAAGTGACTCTGGAGATGGCGGAAGCGATGCGCCCCGTCTTTTATGAAATCGTCGTCGCCCCCGGCTACGAGCCGGAAGCCCTGAACCTCCTGAAAACGAAGAAAAAAGACCTGCGCATCCTTCAGGCGGAGCTGCCGCCCGGCTACGGTAAAGAGGAATGCGGCTACACCGACTACCGGCGCGTCAGGGGCGGCTTCCTGGTGCAGAACTCGGACTCCGTCCCGGAGAAAAAGGTGGACATGAAAGTGGTCACCAAACGCGCTCCTACGGCTAAAGAAAAGGCCGACCTGCTCTTCGCCTGGCGGGCGGTCAAGCACGTGAAGTCGAACGCTATCCTGCTGGCGAAAGACAAGATGATCACGGGGATGGGGGCGGGACAGCCCAGCCGGATTGTCAGCGCGCAGATTGCGGGGGAAAAGGCGGGGGCCAAAGCCAAAGGGAGCGTCCTGGCCTCGGACGCCATGTTCCCGTTCGGGGACGTCGTGGAGCACGCGGCCAAGCTGGGCGTGACGGCGATAATACAGCCGGGCGGCTCGATACGCGACCAGGACTCGATAGACGCCGCCGATAAGCACAACATAGCGATGGTGCTGACCGGCGAGAGGCACTTCAGACATTAGTGAGATTTCAAGAGAGACAGTGTCTCTCTTTTTCTTCCCCTCGTTCCGGGGGGAAAGGAGGTGGCTATGCCTAATGCCGTCCTGGTCATCGACATGGTGCGGGGATTCATGGATAAAGACTGCCCCCTCTACTGCGGCGATAAAGCCCGTCGCATTATCCCCAATATCCAACGCCTCCTGGAATCTGAAACGAAAAAAGGTTCAAAGATATTTTTCCTCAACGATAGCCACGATAAAGACGACGCCGAATTCAAAATGTTCGCGCCGCACTGCGTCGCCGGAACCGCCGAGGTAGAGGTCATCCCGGAGCTGGCGGGATACCCCGGCGAGATTATCCCCAAGAAAAGGTACAGCGCCTTTTACGGCACCGACCTCGAAGCCAGGCTCAAGAAGCTCAAGCCGGAAAAGGTCATTGTGTGCGGGGTCTGCACCGATATCTGCGTCTGCCATACGGTCGGCGACGCGCGCAATCGAAACTATCAGGTCGAGGTGCCCGTCGACGGCGTGGCGTCGTTCGATGAAAAAGCCCACTATTACGCCCTGGAGCACATGGAAAAGGTGCTCGGCGCGAAGCTGACCCGCTCCGTCGCGAAAGAGCTGCCGAAACCCAGGTTCAAACCGTCGCCGGAAGTGCTCAGCGGCGATACCGCCGATATCTATTTCCCGCGGACGCTAGAAATCCTGCGCCAGGAAGGACTCGACCCCATGGCGACCATGGAGGTGTTCGGGAGCCGCGCCGGAGTGCTCTGCGGCATCGAGGAGGTCAAGGCGCTGCTGGCGGAAGTCCTGCCGGAAGGCAAGCGCGAGGTCTGGGCGCTCGGTGAGGGCGAGAGCATGGCGGCTAAAGAGGTGGTGCTGCGGATAACCGCCCCCTACCAAAGCTACGGCCTTTACGAGACGGCTATCATCGGCATGCTGGCGCACGGCAGCGGCTGGGCGACGGCGGCCCGCGAATGTGTGGCGGTGGCCGGGGGCATACCTATCATCAGCTTCGGGGCGAGGCACGTGCATCCCGCCGTGGCCGGCATCATGGACTACGCGGCGGTGGTGGGAGGCTGTAACGGCTGCTCCAGCATCGCCGGGGCGCGACTGGCCGGAATCGAGCCTTCCGGTACGATGCCCCATGCCTTGATCATCATTGTGGGCGACACGGTCAAAGCCACCATGCTTTTCGATAAATATATGCCGTCCGGCGTTCCCCGGGTATCACTGGTGGACACCTTCAAAGACGAAGTGGAAGAGAGCCTGCGGGTGGCCGAGGCGTTAAGGGATAAGCTCCAGAGCGTGCGACTCGACACGCCGTACGAGCGCGGCCGGGTCACCGCCGGTCTGGTCAAAGAGGTGCGGGCCCATCTCGACCTGGCGGGATTCAAGCACGTGGGCATCTTCGTCAGCGGCGGCATCGACCCGGAACGCATTGCCTATTTCCGGGAAAACGGGGCGCCGGTAGACGGCTTCGGGGTGGGCAGCTATATCAGCGGGGCGAAGCCCATCGATTTTACCGCCGACCTGCATGAAATAAACGGCAAGCCTATCGCCAAGCGCGGGCGACTGCCGGGCATCACGTCCAACCCGCGGCTGCAGAGGGTATTTTAAAGGAGGCGCAACTATGTGGGAACAGATGTACTCTTTCCTGAAATCCTGGTTCATTTATCAGGATGCCGGAGCGAAGATAGTCCTCGTCAGCATCGTCCTGGCGCTAGCCTTCGCGGCTATCTGGCTTCTCCTTCACTGGCCGCCGCTTTTCCGCCGGCACTGGCTCTGGGCGGTGGCGGTCTTCAGCGCTTTCTTTACCATGCTGGCGATAACCTTCGTGCAGATACCGCTCCAACATTATACCGGCGTGGCGCTGACGCATTTCTGGAGCGTAGCCACTCTTAACGACTGGATTTTGCTAACGGGCTTACCGCAGATTCTGCTGAGCGGGCTCGTCCAGGAAGGCGCTAAAATGGTGCCGATGGTGGCCTGGTGGTGGCGGAGCGGCAGGCACATCGACCCCAAACTGGGGCTGGCTATCGGGGCGATCGCCGGGGCCGGTTACGGCATCTTCGAGGGTTTCTGGGTACACACCAATGTCCTTGGCAACGGCTGGACACTTCAGCCTGATAGGAACCTATGGCTTCATGCGCGATCGACCCCATTCTGGGAAAGATTTTTTGCCATCGGTTTTCATATCGCCTGTTCGTCTCTGGTGGGATACGGGCTGGCTAAGGGCAACGGCTGGCAGTTTTACCTCATCGCCGCGGGGCTGCACGGCTCTTATGAACTATGTGATCGCTGCTATACCAGAAGGGATATCTTACCGTTAATCAGGTGGAAATATGGGTAGCGGCGGTGGCCATCCTGACGACGGCTCTGGTGCTCTGGCTGCGCTGGAGGAAGGAAAAAGAAGAAGCGCCGCTGCCAACCGAAGCACTAATGGTCCCTCCGAGTGTGCCTCCGGAAACGCCTACCGGGAGCGTTTAAACTCCAGGCGGAGCACTTTCAGGGTATCATCGCGGACTTTTACGCGCTCGTCGAGGCGGTAGCCGACCACCCAGACGATATGCCCGGGCGACGCAACAATCGGGATACGCGTTCGCCACTGCTGCGGTATCCGGGCGTCAATCATAAACTCGTGCAACTTTTTAGGCCGTTTTAAGCCCAGCGGCTGGAAGCGGTCGCCCGGGCGGCGCGAGCGGACGGTCAGCCGGCTGCCGGTACGGGCGAAATCGAAATAAGCGCATAAATCGTCGCTTTTTGTCGCTATTACTTCAGACGGGGACAGGATGGCGGCTGCGATATTCCATCCGGAGATACGGGTCTCACCGGGAACACGCAATGCCGTTTCACCTTCCAGGGCGGGAAACGGGCAGAGAGATGAGCCGGGTCTCTGCCAGCACGTATCTATCATACTCGATAGTAAAGCTAAGACCGAAAGGCAGGCCGATGACCTTACCGGCGGGCTTATCCAGGGCGTTTAGGACATCCTCGATATGGCCGGCCTCGATATCTTTCAGGCTGCCCAGCACCGACTCGATCGAGCGCCGGAGGAGATACCGCTGCAGCGCCGGCGGCAGAGCGATAAACTTTTTCTTATCGATAATTACGGCGCCCTTTTGCTCGCGGACAACATCACGCCATACTTTATCTACCTCTTTATCGATGAAATCGAGGTCGTCGGCGGCAATAGCGGCCGTCCGGAGCAAAGCCCCGGCTACCTGCGGGTTGTATTTCCGGAGTTCGGGCAGTAGATAGCGGCGTATCCTGTTCCGGAACATCTCCGGCGAGAGATTAGAGGCGTCCAGGCGAGGCTTGAGGCGATGCTGGTGACAGTAAGCCATGGTCTCCTCGCGGCTCAGCCCCAGAATGGGCCTGACGATGATTAGAATGCCCGTGGCGGTCTTTAGCGGGGAGATTGGCAGCAATCCTCTTAACCCCCGGGTACCGCTGCCCCGGAGCAGGTGCATGAGGACCGTCTCAATATGGTCGTCCAGGGTATGCCCCACCGCCAACCGCGCCGCCCCGGTATTTTTTGCCACCTCCGCCAGGAAGTCGTAGCGGACTTCCCGCGCCGCTTCTTCCAGTGAAATCCGGTGCTTTTTCCGGTAAGCCGGAACGTCCCGCGACTCTATGGTGGCGGGCAGACGCAGACGGCGCGCCAGTCCCGCGACATATTTAGCGTCGGCGTCGGATTCCCGACCGCGCAACTGATGATTGAGATGGGCGACATGCAGTCGGATGCCAAGCTCTTCTCGCAGGCCTGACAGGATATGAAGCAGGCAGACCGAATCGGGTCCGCCGGATACCGCCACCACGAGTTTTTCGCCGCGGTCTAACAGCTTCTTTTCCCGGATATAATCGAGTACTTTTTGTCGTTGAACCGAGATTTTTAAGACTGGCACCTTTTTCCGCCTTTTTAGTTTGTCTGGAGAATCAGCCTGGTGCGGTGAATCGATGCGGGGAAAGATGTAAAGCCGAGGGCGGCCACCACCTGTTCCGGTCGCCCCGAGCCGGAGGTATCGCAGCGCAGCCTCATCCCTATCGAACACCCGCCATCGTGCCATGCGATAAGCCACAGGTCATCGACCAGCGCCCGGAGGTCGTACTTGTGCGGGCCGGTATCGCGCTGGTGCTGCCAGGGCAAACTCTCCAATTTCAGCAGGTCGGCCATGGCGGCCTCTATTTCCGGCTGGCTTTTCGTAGTGGCCAGCCCGACCGTATACTCGGCCTGGCGCAGTTGACCCTGCAACGAAGGCATGGCCAGGGGGGCGTTGAATACCTGCTGAATGACGATACCGCGCGGGAGCTGCCGGCCGACGGCGGCGGAAAAGGAGTGGGGGGAAACAAATTTTTCCAGGACGACGTCCATGAGCTCAGCTTCGCTGGTAATGCCCAGGGCTAGAGGCGCCGCCAGGGATAAACGGGGGTGGGGACTAAAGCCCTCCGAGTACGCGACTGCGATGCCGGCGCGGTTGAGCGCCCTTTGCCACAAACGAATCAAGTCGAGGTGGGAGATATACTTTAGCTCCTCGCCGCGACTGAACCGGAGACGCAAACGCTGCATAAAAATCCTCAAGATGATAATAACATCGGGGGGTGGGGGCGTCAAAGAGTCTATCGCACTCTTTCCAGGTATTTCTTCGTCCAGGGGCAGGCGACGATGCACAGGCCGCAGAGAGACACCGGTTCCCCGAACGATTTTTCGGAGAGTCCGCGCGCCGTGTCGCGGCATTTGAAAGCGTCGTATAAAGCTTCACGGGGCATGCCCGGCTGCCAGACAGCGCCGGTGTGGGCGTGGGCGGGACAGGCATCGACACAGTGGGTGCAGTGCAGGCAAAGGGATTCGTTGACCGGCTTTCCGGCGTCGAGGGGGGCATCGGTGAGGACGGTGGTGAACCTCAGCGCCGAGCCAAATTTTTTAGTGACCAGCAGGGCGCACTTGCCGATCCAGCCGAGACCGGCGCGGGTAGCCACTGTCTTATGGGGGAGTTGGGTAGAGAGGGTGTCTTTATCTAACCCGAAAGCGTAGGCGCGGGCTTGCGCGCGATAGCCCCTATCAATCAACCATTGCGCCGTCAAACGCCCGATATTATCCAATTTTTCATTTAGTCTTTTATATTCCTGATAATAGGCCGCCGTGGGGCCTTCCTTTACCTCCGACATTATTTTCGGGTCCAGGGCAATAGCGATAGATATGCCGCAAGGGAAACCGTCCCGGGCTTCCGAATCTATCTCATGGAGGTCGGCAAAGCCGACCAGACTGGCGCCCTGAGAAGCGATAAATGTTTTTAGTTCGTTATTGAGTTCGGACATCTAGATTTATTATAACATCACCTTAAAAAGAGATAAATAAGTGAGACAAGAAATCTAAGCTAACGACTATCTAAGGGTAATTAATGGAGATATGAAGCGCAAACGAGAGATTTATTCATTTTAATAGCTATAGCTTGCTGTAGATGACTCTATATTAAGTTGCGATGAACTGGCATCTGCGGTATGATAATGATGTTAGCACTCTCATGGGGAGAGTGCTAAATAGTGTCATCAGGCTATTCAGCTGTAAATAAAAGAGAGGAGAAGTTATATGGCAGCTAAATTACAGCCGCTGGCTGACCGCGTTCTGGTAAAACCCGTCGAGAAAGAGGAAAAGACCAAGTCAGGGATATACCTGCCGGATACCGCCAAAGAAAAACCCCAGGAGGGAGAGGTGATGGCGGTGGGTCCGGGGAAGCTGGACGAAAACGGCAAGAGGATACCGATGGACCTCAAGGTGGGCGACCGGGTCATTTACGCCAAATACGGGGGCACGGAAATCAAAGTCGACGACGAAGAAATGATAATCCTGCGCGAGAGCGACATTTTAGCCAAGAAGGGCAAATAATCCTTCCTTTGGAAGGACTAAGAGGGAGAAAAATATGGCCAAACAAATTATTTTCGGTGAAGAAGCCAGACACGCCCTGAAGAAGGGCATCGACGCCCTGGCGGACGCGGTAAAGGTCACCCTGGGACCCAAAGGGCACTGCGTGGCGCTGGATAAAAAATGGGGAGCGCCTTCCGTCATCGATGACGGGGTCACCATCGCCAAGGACATCGAGCTCCCGGACGCGTTCGAGAACATGGGGGCGCAGCTGGTCAAGGAAGCCGCCAGCAAGACCAACGACGCCTGCGGCGACGGCACGACCACCAGCACCATCCTGGCGCACGCGATTATTACCGGCGGCTTTAAGAACATCGCGGCCGGCGCCGATTCCCAGTCCCTGAAGCGAGGCATCCAGAAAGCTACGGCCGCTATGGTCGAGCAGCTGAAAAAGGCCTCGACCGAGGTCAAGGACAAGGCGCAAATCGCCCAGGTAGGCACCATCACCGCCAAGGACAAGGAAATCGGCGATCTGCTCGCCGAGGTGATGGAAAAGGTCGGCAAGGACGGCGTCATCACCGTTGAAGAATCCAAGGGCACCAAGTACGAAATAGAATACGTCGAGGGCATGCAGTTCGACCGAGGGTATGTCAGCGCCTATTTCGTCACCAACGCCGAGCGCATGGAAGCGGTCATCGAAGACCCGTATATCCTCATTACCGATAAGAAAATTTCCGCCGTCGCCGACATTCTGCCGGCGCTGGAAAAAATACTTCAGGTATCCAAGAACCTGCTCATCGTCGCCGAGGACATCGACGGCGAAGCACTGGCCACGTTGGTGGTCAACAAGCTCCGCGGCACGATCAACGTCCTGGCCGTCAAAGCCCCCGGCTTCGGCGACCGGCGTAAAGCCATGCTGGAAGACATGGCCATCCTCACCGGCGGCAAGGTCATCTCGGAAGAGGTCGGCCGGAAGCTGGACTCGGTGACCGTGGAAGACCTGGGACGTGCCCGCCGCGTCACCTCCGACAAAGACAATACCACCATCGTCGAGGGCAAGGGCTCCGAGGAAGAAATCAAGGGCAGAATCAAGCAGATCAAAGCCCAGATAGAAGAGACCACCTCCGATTTCGACAAGGAGAAGCTGCAGGAAAGGCAGGCGAAGCTGGTCGGCGGGGTGGCCGTCATTAAAGTGGGCGCCTCCACCGAGGTCGAGCTCAAAGAAAAGAAGCACCGCGTCGAGGACGCGCTTTCGGCGACCAAGGCCGCCGTGGAAGAGGGCATCCTGCCGGGAGGCGGGGTCGGCCTGCTTAACGCGCTGCCGGTGCTGGACAAGCTTGACCTTACCGGAGACGAAGCTACCGGTGTGGATATCATCCGCAAGGCCGTCTCCGAACCCCTGCGCTGGATTGCCACTAACGCCGGCAAGGACGGTTCGGTCATTGTCGATACCGTGCGCAAGAGCAAGAAGGGCGTCGGCTACGATGCCGAGGGCGATGTATTCGGCGACATGGTCTCAAAGGGCATCATCGACCCGACCAAGGTGGTCAGGGTCGGCCTGGAGAACGCCGCCAGCATCGCCATAATGGTGCTGGTCACCGAGTCGCTGGTGGCCGATATCCCCGAGAAGAAGGAAACGGCGGCGATGCCGGGTGGCGGCGGCATGGGCGGTATGGGCGATTACGGGATGTAGGAATAAAAACTCTAAATCCTGAATACGAAACTCTAAATAAGAATAGTTAAAGAGGGGGCGAAATGCCCCCTCTTTTTTTATTCAAAATCTCTCTTAATCTCCCTTTACGAAAGGGAGAAAGATATAGCGGGGCGTAGACTGTATTGACCACAGGTCCAAAATCCTTCTATACTTAAATTAGAAAATCATAAAATGAATATGCAATCTAAAGAGAACTGCGGAGTCTGCGGCAAGCCACTGGTATATGGGACTAAAGAGGTGGCCAGGCGCTGTGAATTCTGCGGGAAAGAGTTTAAGGCCCTGATATACTGCCCGGAGGGCCATTACGTCTGCGATACCTGTCACAGTCGCGGGGCGCTGGACATTCTGAGGAATGTATTGAATAAAACCACCAGCACCGACCCCATCGAAATACTGGAGCAGGTCATGGCCCACCCCTCGGTGCCGATGCACGGACCGGAACACCACGCCATGGTGCCGGCGATTATCGTGGCGGCGGCAAAGAACGCGGGCTATCCCGTGCCCGAGGGGGCGGTGGAGAAAGCCATCGAGAGGGGCTCTAAAGTTCCGGGCGGCTGGTGCGGCTTTTACGGCGCCTGCGGCGGCGGCATCGGCGTGGGCACGGCCGTCAGTGTGCTTACCGGGGCGACGCCGCTCACGGGAAAGTCGCGGGCGCTGGCGAACGAAGCTACGGCGTTCGCCCTCAACAAGATGCTGGACGAAGGGGCGCGCTGCTGTAAAAGGGCGAGTCGGAAAGCGCTAGAGGCGGCCAGTAGAGTTTCTGAAAACGAGGATGGGCATTAACCTGAAGATAAACCGGAAAATCAAGTGCCAGTATGTCCGGCGCAACAAAGAATGTATCAGGGAAGAATGCCCTTATTACCCATTAAGTGAAAAAATGGATAGTCATAATTAGTAATTAAATAAGAAGCACCTATGGCAAACCATAACATAACAAAAACTTGCCAACGCCAAGCCCATATAGTTGTTTTTGTTAAGAGTAATAAATTCTTCCAATAGTAGTCATCTTCTTCTTTTTTTAGGTTTTCTTTTTTCAGAGACTTTCGTTGTGCTTTGTCACATTTAATTAGATTATATAGCCAATCGCATATAGTTGTTTTTATTGAGTTGTATAGTTTCGTCCAAGAGGAATCATCTTTTTCAGGTTTCTTTATTGGTGATTCAATCACTGTTTTTTCATTTCCAATTAGTTTACTAATAGTATCTTCGGCAGATTGTGCAATTTTTTTATTTTTATCATTAGCTTTATGGAGACATCTCAGGAATTCTGATACAGCACCGGCTAAAATAATGAAGAAAAGCCATATTAACCATTCATAAGATTTTATTGTGATTTTTTGTACATAAACAGCAGATACGCACAATACATAAAAAGTGAGAACGGTAAATACAATCTTCCACTCATATTTTCTACGTTCATCAAATTGCTGACGATGTATCTGTGACAAGTATTTAAGACTTTCAATTTTATCTTTTATTTCCATGATACCTCCTCCCTGTTAAATTAAAAATCCCTATAATTTCAGCAGCTCTTCCAGCGGTTCATCCGGTGAAATGGGGCCGACCACCGCCAGGCGGAGTTTTTTCTCAATCAATAAATCCCCGGCCAGCTTTTGCAGTTCCTCGGCCGTCACGGCGTTGATAATGGCAATAACCTTATCGACGGTGAGGATTTTTCCGTTGAGAATTTCCTGCCCGCCCATCCAGCCGGCCACGCTGCGGCTGTCTTCCATGCGTAATAATATGCGGCCTTTAAAAAGCTCTTTAGCCTTGGACAGCTCAATCCGGGGTATCTTTTCTCTCAGGCGCGCCAGCTCGGCCAGGATGGCTTTAACCGCTACCTTGAGATTTTTATCATCCACGCCGGCGGAGACAGCAAAAACGCCGGTATCCAGGAAGTGCTCGGCATAGCTCTGGATGCTGTAAGCCAGTCCCAGCTTATCACGAATCTCCGTGAAGAGGCGACTGCTCATGCCCTCACCGAGGATGACATTAAGCAGGTCCAGCTTGAAGCGCTCGGGGTGGATAATGGAAAGGCCCGGTAGTGCCAGACAGAGCTGCGTCTGCTCTGTATCGCGCTTTTCAATGAGCACACGGCGTCCCATTTTCTCCCGATACGGGGCATATCCGGGATGGGGCTGGCGTTTCACCCAGCCTGCCACTGCCCGGGAGACGTCCGCGGCGACTTCCCTATGTTTGATATCGCCGGCAATCGACAGCACGGCATTATCCGGCTGGTACTGCCGGGAAAGATAATCGAGCATCATTTTCCGGCTGATGCCCGCCACCGACTCCCTGTTGCCGGCCACGTCGCGTCCCAGGGGGTGCCCCGGCCAGAGAAGCTCGTCCATCAGCATGGAGACCCGCTGCGCCGGATAGTCCAGCGACATGTTGATTTCTTCGAAGATGACCTGGCGTTCCTTTTCGATTTCCGCGGGGTCGAACAGGGAATTAAGCAGGACGTCCGCCAGCACATCCAGCGCGCTGTGAAAATGCGATTCCGCCACCTTGCACCAGAAAATCGTCAGCTCTTTATCCGTGCCGGCGTTTAACATGCCGCCCACGCCCTCGATGACCGTGCAGACCTCGGCGGAAGTAGGGCGTTTTTTTGTCCCTTTAAACAACATGTGCTCGATGAAGTGCGAGATGCCGGCATGCTTCTCATCTTCATATCTCGAGCCGGCGCCGATAAAAAAGCTTATCGACACCGAGCGCGTATGGGACATCGCGGCGGTGACCAGGCGCAGTCCGTTATCCAGGGTAACTTTACGGTACAATCGTCTCCTCCTCCAAAAGCCTTTGAACTAATCATTCTAAGAGAGTTTACGACACCGTGTCAATTGAGTATTGGCTAGTCCAGCTTGCGTATCCGCGGCATCGCGGCCAGCGCGAAAACGCAAACCGCTACCAGCAGTATCGACAGCGAGCCGACCGACCACTGAACGCCGACGCCCTGGGCGAGGATGCCAGCGAAAAAAGCCCCGAGACTACTGAAACCGAACCCCAGCATGAAAAAGCTCATGACGCGGCCGCGATAGGCGGCATCGGAATAGAACTGGACGAGGGAGTTACCTAAAGCCATCTGCCCGGAGCTGCCCATACCGATGGGGACCATTAAAAGCAACGAAAGATACCACATCTTATTGAAAGAAAAACCGACCAGCGCGACGCTCATCATCAGGGCGGCGAAGAGCATAATCAAGCCCCGCTTACGATTTGAAAGAGAGGCAAGAATCAGGGAACCGATCATCGCGCCGATGCCGGAGACCATGATGAGCACACCCATATCGGTGGCGCTCACGCCAAGAATATCCGGGTCTTCCGTGAACATGGGCAAAAGCTGCGAATAAGGCGCGCCCAGGACAGTGGCAACGACGGTAAAAGCCAGCACCAGCATAATCGTCTTCTGGCTGCGGAGATACCGCCAGCCTTCCACGACATCGGAAAGGGAGCTGCCTCCCTCGACGGTCTTAACGCGAGTGGGAGGTACGAACAAAATGGCCAGCCAGGACAGCACAATCATCGCCGTCATGATGGCATAAACCGCCCAGAAATCGATAACGTCAACGAGAAAACCGGCCAGCGCCGGAGAAATTATCCGGAAGACATTCATACCCAGATTATTTAAAGATATCGCGTTCATCAGGTGGTCGGGACCCACGATTTCGGAAACAATAGCCGCCCGGGCCGGCATCATGAAGCCCATGACCGCGCCCTGCAGGACGCCGCTGACCACGAGCACCCACCAGGAATTCGGTTTGTCCGGACTCAGGTAATGGAAAACCAGGGCGAGGGTGGTGAGCAGGCTGACGATGATGGAAAACACCTGGCAAATCTGAATCACGGTCTTCTTCTGAATGCGGTCGGCAACAACGCCGCCGGGCAGGGTCAGTAAAATCATGGGGATGGCATTAGCCAGGGCCAGCACGCCGAGAATTGCGCCGGAACTGGAAATACGAAAGACCAGCAGGTTGCGCGTCAGCATCTGCATGTTCATGGAAGACCAGTGGCCGACCATGGAAAGATAATAAAGGCGGTAGACGGGGTTCGAGAAAGAAGCAAAGGCTTTATGGGACCAGCCCGAAAGGCCGCCCGGCCTTTTCCCGGGTTGCCCGGCATCGGCGCCAATATCGCGAAACTGGTCGAGATTATTATTCATCGGAAAAATCTGGGGGAAATCGTTCCGCCGGAACTGCCGGCGCCGTTTCCATTTTACACTGATGTCTCCCACGGGACAAGACTAACGGACAAACACCAATTCCATTGACTTCAAGGGTGGCCGCTGGTAACATTAAGGTGAGAGGTGAAGCGCATGATTACGAAGACTTCCGTAGCGAGGCTGGCAGTATTTCCCCAGACGGCCGAGGTCAATAAAAAAGACCATCTGGTCATCGGCGGGTGCGATACCGTAGACCTCGCCAAAGAGTACGGGACGCCTTTATATATCTTCGACGAAACCGAAATGCGCCAGCGCTGCCGGGAATTTAAGACGGAGTTCGGCAAGCGTTACGCCAGCACTACCGTCAGCTATTCGCCCAAGGCTTTTATCGCCAAAGCCATGATTAAGCTGGTGGAAGAAGAGGGGCTGGACCTGGATGTGGTATCGGGCGGGGAGCTGGCTTTCGCCCGGGCGGCGGGTTTTCCGGCGAACCGAATTCACTTCGCCGGCAACAACAAGTCCGCTGAGGAGCTCGAACTGGCCGTAAAGGAAGGCATCGGGCACATCGTGGTGGACAACCTGCCGGAGCTTCATATGCTGATTAAGATAGCCGGTACGAAAAAGGTTACGATACTGCTGCGCCTGAACCCCGGCGTCGACCCGCATACCCATAAATACAACACGACCGGCATCGCCGACTCCAAGTTCGGCTTGCCCAAGGCCGACTGGGACGAGGCGGTAAAGACGGCGCTGGCAGCGAAGAACCTGAACGTCGAAGGACTGCACTTCCATATCGGCTCCGGGTTATTCGAGTTCGAGCCTTATTTAAAATCGCTGGACGAGGTACTGACGTACGCCGCGGAGATAAAGCGAAAATACGGTTTCGCGACCAGGCTGCTGAGCATCGGCGGGGGGTTCGGGGCGCAGTACGTCGTGGACGCCGTGCCGCCGCCGATAGCGGAATTCGCCGAGGCGATTATCAACCGATTGACCGAACGCTGCCGCGAGCTCAAGCTCGAAACGCCTCGGCTCATGATTGAGCCCGGAAGAAAAATAGTAGCCACGGCGGGCGTCGCCCTCTATACGGTGGGGGTCATTAAAGAAATCCCCGGCATCAGGACGTATGTGTCGGTGGACGGCGGGATGGGCGACAATATCCGCCAGCCGATGTACGGCTCGGTGCAGGAAGCTTTAATCGCCAACCGGGCGAGTGTCAGGGATACCGCCACGGTGACGATATCCGGCAAGTACTGCGAAGCCGGCGACGTTTTGGTAAAAGAAATCGAGCTGCCCGAAGTTAAAGCGGGGGACATCCTGGCGGTGGCGGGCAGCGGCGCCTATTGCGTGCCGATGTCCAGCAACTATAACGCCGCGTTCCGTCCGGCAATCGTCTTCGTCAGAGACGGCCAGGCCCGGCTCATCCGGCGGCGCGAGACGCTCGAAGACCTGACCCGGCGCGATTTAGTTTAACGAGGAGACTCTCAATGTGGCAGGTAATCGGGCAGGTGCGGGCGGTCTCTCTTTTACAGCAAAGCCTTAAAGCGGGCAAGCTGGCCCACGCCTATCTGCTGGTGGGTCCGCCGCACGTCGGCAAGATGACCCTGGCAATACTGCTGGCGCAGGCGCTCAACTGTGAAGCCGACGAAAAGCCATGCCTCGAGTGTGTTTCCTGTAAAAAGATAGCGGCCGGCACGCATGCGGATGTCCGGGTCATCGGCCTTTCCCAAAACGAAGACGAAGCGGAAGCCAAGGTCATCAGCATCGACCAGGTAAAAGAGATACTCCATTCGGCCAATCTCCCGCCGTTCGAAGGAAAGCACAAGGTGTTTATTTTCGACGGGGCCGAACTGCTCTCGACGGATGCCGCCAACTGCCTGCTGAAAACACTGGAAGAACCGGTCGAAAAGGTGACGTTTATTTTGCTCACGATTAACGACAGGTTATTGCTGCCCACCATCGTCTCGCGCTGCCAGCGCCTGGAGCTGCCGCCGCTTTCTATTAACGATGAAGTAAAAGCGCTCATGGAAAAACAGGGCATCGCATCCGAGCGCGCCAGACTGCTCGCGGGACTTTCCCACGGCTGCCCGGGGTGGGCCCTGGCCGCGGCGGTCGACGAGAAGGAACTCCAGCGCCGCAACGAAGAAGTAAACCGCATGGTCGAAGTCATTAAAGCCGATTACACCGAGCGCTTCGCATACGTCGCCCGGCTGGCCTCAGGGTTCAGTCAAAACCGGGGGGCGGTTTACGAGGTATTAAACCGGTGGCTCGATTACTGGCGCGACCTTCTGCTCATAAAACTGGGCAGCCCTGAAACGATTACTAATATTGACCGTAAGGACGAGCTTAGCGAAACGGCCGGGGGCTATCGACTGGCTCAAATAAGAGATTATATCGAGAGCATCCGGGCGGCGGCGGAACAGCTGCGGCAAAACGTCAACGCCAGGCTGGCGCTCGAAGTATTGATGCTCGATATTCCTTATAAGAAGGAGGGAGGTGGCGTGAAAAATGCCTAACATCGCAGGTATACGTTTTAATCGTGCCGGTAAAATATATTACTTTGACGCGGGGGACATCGCCCTGGCGGCCGGCGACTACGCGGTAGTGAAAACAACGCGGGGTCTGGAACTGGGGCACGTCGTCATCGCACCCGGGCAGGTCGTGGCGGGGGAAACGGGGGAAACGCTGAGTCCGGTGGTGCGCAAGGCGGAACCCGAGGACATCGCCAAGGACAAAGAGCTCGAAACCAAGGGGGAAGAAGCGCTGATCGAGTGCGGCAAAATGATTGCCGAGCTGCAACTGCCCATGAAGCTGCTGACCGCCGAGTACAACCTCGACAGCAGCCGACTGACGTTCCTGTTCAGCGCCGAGGAAAGGGTGGACTTCCGCGAGCTGGTCCGGCGACTGTCCGGCAAGTTCAAAGTGCGGGTGGAGTTGAGACAGGTGGGGAGTCGGGACGAAGCCAAATTGCTGGGGAGCTTCGGCCGGTGCGGTCGGGAGCTCTGCTGCGCCTCGTTCCTGACCGAGTTCACCCCGGTCTCCATCAAGATGGCCAAGGAGCAGGACCTGCCGCTTAACCCGATGAAAATTTCCGGGGCGTGCGGGCGGCTGATGTGCTGCCTTTCCTACGAGGGGGAACAGTACAAGGCCATGAGGGAGAAGATGCCCAAGGTGGGCCAGCGGGTATCGACCAGGATGGGCGAGGCGACGGTGGTGGGGAACAACCCGCTCAAAGAGACGGTGATGGTGGAACTCGACAGTGAGGCGACGGTAGAATTGCCGCTGGCGGAAGTCAGTTACTGATAGAGGTATTTCTGCCACTCGTCCCGCTTGCTGAGGTAGTGATAAGGGACGACGAACAAGGGGCTGCCGGTGGGGGGGAGGGGCGTACGGATAAGCTTCATGTTGGCTTCTCGCGGGGTCTTGCCGGCTTTCTTCCGATTGCAGTCGGCGCAGGCGCTGACAACGTTTTCCCAGGTATGCTCGCCGCCCCGATATCGGGGTATAACATGGTCGAGCGTTAAGTGGCGGCTTTTCTCTCCGCAGTACTGGCAGGTGTACTTATCCCGATTGAATATCTCGTAGCGGGTCATCTTTCTAGAGCGGCGCGGCCTCCGGACAAGCTGGGCGAGGCGGATAACGGAAGGGAGCTCGATGGTGGCGCCGACCGTGTGGATATAGCCGAGGCCGTTCTCAATCATCTCCGCTTTGCCCTGGAAGATGAGGACGACGGCGCGGCGGGCGCGGCAGACGGTGAGCGGCTCGTAGCTCTGGTTGAGCACGAGGACGGGATGGTTAATCGTAGCTGTGTCCATAGGTAATCAAGCCTATTTTAGCGCAAAGAAAAGGGCGTGCAAGAAAAGAAAGCACAAAGCTTAAGGATCAAAGCTAAAACCATTGACAACATTAAAATAACAGAGTAGAGTTCAGGATATTGAAAAGTTGCCTCACCAGTCCCGTTAGCTCTTAACGACATTTTAAGGAAGCATACAATTGACCAGGACAGCAATTATCGGGTGTGGGGTTAGCGGTTCTTATCTTTACAGAATGCTGAGCAGATACCGACCTGATATTCAGGTTGATATTTACGCAATCCCGGTGAATACTCAATGTAAAATAAGACCATGCGGCTGGATTGTCAGCTACCCGGAATTCAAAAAGCTCGGTGATGGACCGGGTATGGACTTTGAACAATTTGTCATGGGAAGGTTTAGTGAGATTGAAATTGACGGCAAACGAATACCGGCAGAGAATGCCGTAATAAATAAGCCTCTCATGATAGAAAAACTTTTAGGAGACACCAGCCTAATTTATGATACTCCCGATGTGTCGAAATACGATAGGATTATCGATGCAACTGGTAAAAGGACTTATTTTCTGCCAAGACCGAATGATGAATATGTCACGATATACCAGATGCGTGCTTTGGATAATAGTCAATCATATCCAAGGTTGAACGTACACTGGGATAGATACTGTAAAGACATGTTGTATTTAATACCTCTTGGCGATGGGACACTCCATATCGGTCATGGTTCTCTCATCACTTCTGAAATGTCAAAAAATGAAATAGCCAGATATATTTCGGGGAAAAAAATAGTATGCAGTTGCGTGAGCACCTTATGGTTTGGGGGACCGAATTTTCCGCTGGTGCGTGATAAATTTATCGCGATTGGCGAAAGCGCAGGAACTGTCGACCCGTTAAGCGGCATGGGCATCACCCCGGCTATGGATACTGCCAGAACACTGGTCGAACACTGGGATAATCCGCTGGAGTATCAAAGACGTATAAAACATAAATATGCGTTCATGGCCAGACTGAAAAGGGCCCGTGACGGAGAAATTTCACTTATGAGGCTTTTTAATATCGCTATATCAGTTAGTAAAGAATATTCTTTAGTGGGCTTTCGTCCGGGCATTTATACAACGTTTAAAAAACTTACAGCTTGATTTCGTGTTATAATCAAACCATGAAACGCTCTTTAGTAGATATCCTCGTCTGCCCGGTGTGCAAGGGGAAGCTAAAGTCTAAGGGCGGTAGCTGACGCCCTGCTCCGGAGACTCCCAGGCTTCTACAGCTTTTAAAGTGACGGGGGCATCCGAAAGCTTTTTCTTAAGCTCTTTAAAGATGGTGGACGCGATGTTTTCCGCGGAGGGGTTTATCTTATCGAAGGGCTTAACGTCATTCAGGCAGACATGGTCATAGCGCTCCAGGATAGCGTTCAGATGTTTTTTCAGGTCAATAAAGTCGTAAGCCAGCCCGATTTTATTCAGCTTTGAGGCTTCAACTTTTACCACCACCTTATAGCGGTGGCCGTGGACGTTTTCACACTTGCCCTGATAGCCCCTCAGGTAATGGGCGGCTTCAAAATGCTTCTCGACAGTTATTTCGTACATTAGACCTCACCCCCTATTTGACGTCAAACTTGAGGACGCCCTGCTTCTCCTTGATCGCCTGGTTCAGTTCTCTAATCGTCTTTTTCAGCACCGGGTGAACGAGGTCGGGGGCGATTTCGGCGAGGGGCATCAGCACGAAAGACCTCTCCGCCATTTTGGGATGAGGTATCACGAGTTCGCGCGTATCCAGGACCGTATCGCCATAGAGAACGATATCGATATCGATGATGCGCGGCTCGCCCGACCGGCTATAGCGTCCCATTTTCCGCTCGATTCCCTTGGAAAGCGCCAGCAGCCCTTCCGGCGACAGGCGGGTGAAGACCTCAGCGGCGAGGTTCAGGAAACGCGGCTGGTTAACATTGCCGAGCGGCTCGGTGTCATATATCGAAGACACCTTGCCCATCCTCATCCTCTCCGAGAGCAACTTCAAAGCCATATCCAGGTTGGCCTGGCGGTTGCCCAGGTTCGACCCGAGGCTAAGATATACCGTCACGATATCAGTCATTAATAGACCCCCTTCTTATAATAGCATCGCTCATACGGCAGACCAGCACCGTCTGCCGGACATCATGCACCCGTACCATATCGGCTCCGTTGGCAATGCCGATGGCCGTTACCGCCAGGTTGCCTTCCAGGCGCTTTTCCGGCGGCAGGTCCAGCACCATGCCGATCATCGATTTACGCGAAGTCCCCAGCAGGATGGGCTTACCCAGCACTTTAAGCTCAGCCAGGCGATTAATCAACTCCAGGTTCTGCTCCAGAGTCTTACCAAAACCGATACCGGGGTCGACGATAATGCTCGCGGCGGGCACGCCGGCCTCTAAAGCTATTTTAATCCCCGCGGCAAGGTCGGCCATGACCTTCGCCACGATGCCGGCTTTGGGCTGGACATCGCGCTGGTTGGCCATCAGGATGACGGGCACGCCGGCCGCGGCGGCGACCCGTGCAATGGCGGGGTCGCGTTTCAAGCCCCAGATATCGTTAATCAGACTGGCGCCGGCCCCAAGCGCCCGTTCGGCCACGGCGGCTTTATAGGTATCGATGCTGATGGGCACGGAAATTTCTCCGGCCAGCCGCTCGATGGCAGGAACGACCAGTCGCAGTTCTTCATCGATATCAGAGCCGGGCTTCGTACCGGGCCGGGTGGACTCGCCGCCGACGTCGATGATATCGGCGCCTTCGGCCACCATGCGCCGCGCCTGTTCGACGGTCGCCTCAATATCGTCACCGAGGCCGTCCCCGGAGAAAGAGTCCGGGCTTAAGTTGACGACACCCATGACATAGGTCTTTTCGCCCCAGCGGAATCCGGCACGGCCGATGGAAGTGGAAGGCAAGGTGGCTTTCATCATTTTTCAACCCATATTTTAGCACCTTCAGGGGTCTTGTGAAACTATAGATAACATGAACGTTGCATCGTTCGCGATTTTAGAATAAAATTAAAAGGTTTGCGGGGCGACGTGGCCAAGTGGTTAAGGCGGGGGTCTGCAAAACCCCTATTCGGCGGTCCGAATCCGCCCGTCGCCTCCAATATTTTCATTATCCTCAGGAAATAAAAAACGGGTTACAAACGTAACCCGTCTCTTTCAAGAACCATCGGCTTGCTTACATTAAACTTGGTTGCATTTCGTCTTCGTAGACCACGATTTCCCTTTTATCGGTACCGACGCGGACGTTGTAGATGTAAAAAAGCTGTCCGATGCGGGGACTTATCCAGTAGGATTTGGATATCTCACCGACCTGGCCGGCGTATTTATTAATGTCATTTTCCCGCTGGGACAGGCCCGACTCGCTGACGGGTTTGATGATGACTTTCTGTCCCCTGGCATATCTGGGCTTAACGACATTATTTTTCATAGCCATTTGCGCATAATAATACGAAATAATGGATTTGTCAATATTTCGCCAAGGATTTTGTAAAATATTTATATCACCTTAAAGTTTTGCCCTCCGGTTACTTGACTTACCTCACCCCTTGCCCCTCTCCAAACTAGAACTTAATTGCCCACGAGAATAATTATGTTTGGAGAGGGGGGGAAAAAGAGGGGCTAACGCCCCTCTTAAACGCCCATTCCAGTCTTAATGCCAACCGATACCCTGGCGCAGGCCGCGCACGTAAGCCGCCTGCCCGGCGTGCTGTAGACTATCGCTCATGATAATGATGAGCATCAACCCTACCGTGGGCGGCGGTTTGAAAGGCATGCCTTCCATCGGTTTGTCCAGGTCGGCCTTTTTCAGCGTCGGGAAGTATTTCTGCGATCTTTCCAGCACGGCATTAAAGTACGCCAGCGCCGTTTTGCCTCCGGGCGACTTGAACTTAGCGAGGTCTTCCGGTTTCATGCCGCCACCGGATTCCTTGGGGTCAGCCGGTCGCCCCCACTTCTTATACCAGCCGTCTTTAATCCACAACTGCTCCTCGCCCATCAGAGCGGAAATCTGTATATCCTGGAAGCGGGTCGGGTGCCAGAGCAGCCAGCCGATGCTGTTGGAGTCTGGCTTGGGCTGCCAGTTCATATCCGCGACCGTCAGCCCTTTGAGGGTAAATTCCCAGGTCCTCGAGATACCGCCGTATCCCATTGAAAGCATTTCGTGAAGTTCCATAGATTCCTCTCTTTCTAAACTAAAATTATATGATAGTGTGTATACATGATAATATATAATGAAGATTTCATCAAAGTCGCGGTAAACTTTAACATTCCAGCGAATACTGTTGTCATCATATTTGCCCGCATGTGACCGGCGAACGAACCAAAAAGAAATTTACGCTTTTTTAATTACGATAAATCAGTTATAATTTTAAAGACCTCATCATAACCGGAAGGATTTTTCAGAAATTAAAACCGAGCGCGTTTTCGCCGCCATCAGGGATGTCAACGAGGTGCTTGCCCTTTCCAACGAGCCGCAGAAGCTCCTCAACATGTCTTTGGACACCGTGACGCAGGTCCTCGAGGTTGAGTGCTGCTGGGTCCAGACCATCAACGCCAGGAACCGGTTTCTGAACCTGGCGGCCGAGCGCGGCTTCAATTCAGCAATGCAGCGGGAGATGCTGTCGATAGACACGGGCCACCGTTTGAGCCAGCAAATCGTCGGCCTGGGGAACGAAATCGTTATTCCGGACCTTTCCAACGACGGGCGCTACGGCCTGGACTCTTTCCGTGCCGCCGGTTACAAGTGGCTGGTGGCGGTGCCCCTGATGACTTACCGCGTCCACGGCGTGCTGGGGATTGCCTCACGGAACAAAAAGCGGCTTAGCAAAGAAACGGCACAACTCGTCAAGGTGATTGCCGGGCTCATCGGCACGGCGCTGAATAAAGCCGGGCTTTCCCAGACACCTGCCCTGCCGGAAAAGCACGAACAGCCACCGTTCAAAGAAAACCGGCCGGAGACGGCCCCCATTAAAGAAAAACCGGCCCCCTTGAATAAAGCGACGGCGCTTCAAGGCATAACCGATAAAAACGCGGTAAAACCGGCGGACAGCACCTCCCCCAAACATCCCCGTAAAACAAAATCGTACCGCGACCTGCATCACTAAGTCCTTCGTCTTCAATACTTTTTTAACGCTGACCCGCCTCCCCACGTCATTTCCTTGACATGTTTACCATAAACTCCTACAATGTGGCTAACATTGGCGCAGGACGAATTTCCAGGAGGTGATTTATAAGGAAATTCACAAGCGGAATAACCCCTGAAGTATTATAAAAGGAGGTTTGATTTGAACATTAAATTTACCACCAAGCCCAACTGGCTCCTATTAATCGTCAGCGTCGTCCTCTTGATTATGATCTTTTTACCCTGGTGGAGTTATGGCGTGAATTACGCCGGTTTTCATATTGGCGGTTCAATTAATGGTTTCCATAACGGGGGCATACTTACGTTTCTGGCGTCCCTCGCCGGCATTGCCCTGTCTTTTATGGAAATTTCCAACGCCAAATACCGGGCGTTCATGATTATGGGTGCCGGCGGCCTGGCGCTGCTCGGCGTGCTCATTGCCTTTACAGGATATGGCGGTTCTTCAATGGGGTTCGGCAAGATTATCGCCCTGATCGTTTCACTCGCCTTAATCGCGGTCGGCTTCTTTGACTATCGCGGGATAGACCCGTTAGCCAAAATAAAGGCCTCGTCCTCCAAGCCTCCGACGCCTCCCCCTCCGACACCACCTCCTCCTCCCGCGAAATCGTAGCCAGATATTTAAAATCCATTTACGGTTCAGGCATGCGGCAGGGCAGGGAAAATCTGCCCTGCCGTGTGTTTTTTCTTTTCCTTTTCTAAGCCTTGACACTCTGGGTATAAGCACCTACAATTACACTTGTAACGCCGGGATGGCGGAAATGGCAGACGCAGCGGACTTAAAATCCGCCGGAGCAATCCTTGTGGGTTCGAGTCCCTCTCCCGGCACCAGTGGAGAAAAATGGCCTGGTTAGTAATTATCATCGGTTACCTGCTCGGCTCGCTGCCCACGGCTTACATCGCCGGACGGCTGCTGAAAGGCAGGGACATCCGGCAGATGGGCGATGAAAACGCCGGGGCCGCCAATGCCTACCGCGAGCTCGGGCCGGCGGCCGGTATCGCGGTGTTTATTATCGATGCCGCCAAAGGCGCCGTGGTTATTCTCATCGCCCAGGCGACCAATATGTCTCAGGCCGTGGTCTTAATCACCGGGGCGGTCGCCGTCGTCGGCCATAACTGGCCGGTGTTTCTGGGATTTCGAGGGGGGAGGGGGGTAAGCGCCACTATCGGTATACTGCTGGTGCTGGTCACGATTCCGATACTCGTGCTGGCGCTGCCCACGATAATTATCCTGATGCTGAGAAGAAACGTCACCCCTTCCATGGCTTTCCTTTTCATCGCGCTGCCGCTCGTGGACTGGTGGTTAAAAGTGCCGGCGCTGCTGATAGGTTACGGCATAGCGTTACCGGCGCTCGTGGGCATCACCCACTTCTTCCGGACGAGACCAAAAGAGTTGCCGCAGGCTTAATAATTGCCAACAAATGATGAGGCTGGTATACTATTACGAAAGGCATGCAGCCACGCTCACTAGTTAATTCCTACTTTTTTCTAATAAGATTCTTACGTTTAGAACACTTTATGCAGTATAAAATTGTCAGGCATCTGTTTGGGTTGCTTCCGGGAGAAATGATTTAAGTGGCAGATAAAAACGGCCAGGGGCTCGTCCAGGTCTTTACCGGCGACGGCAAAGGCAAGACGACGGCGGCGCTGGGCGCAATACTCCGGGCGGCCGGCCACGGACTCAATATTTTCATTATTTTCTTCATCAAGGGCCATTATGCCTACGGCGAGTTCAGCACCCTCACTAAGCTGCCCAACGTCAGGATTGCCGCCTTCGGCCTGCGCCGGTTTTTCAAAGCGACCGATATCGACCCCGAGGAGAAAAAAGAGGCCGAGGCCGCCCTCGCTATAGCCCGCGAAGCCATCGGCAGCGGCCGCTACGACCTGGTGGTGCTGGACGAGATAAATGTCGCCATGGACTTTCACCTTATCGAGACGGACGACATCATTAAACTCATCAAAGAAAAACCTGCCCACGTCGAGCTCATCCTTACCGGTCGACACGCCGATGCCAGACTGATTGAGATGGCCGACCTGGTGACCGAGATGGTGAAAATCAAGCACCCTTACGATAAAGGTGTCAAGGCGCGTAAAGGCATCGAGTATTAGGCAACGGAGGTAACTATGAAAGTCACGTTGAGCGTTATCAAAGCGGATATCGGCGGTTACGTAGGGCATTCCGAATCGCACCCCGATATCATCGCCAAGGCTGCCGAATCTCTGAATAAGGCGAAAAAGGACGGGCTGCTGATAGACGGGCAGGCGACCAAGTGCGGCGACGACCTGCAGCTTATCATGACCCATGATAAGGGCATCAGCAGCTATGATATTCATAAGCTGGCCTGGGATACGTTCGTCACCGGCACCAAGCTGGCGAAGAAAATGAAACTCTACGGGGCCGGCCAGGATATGCTGAAAGACTCTTTCTCCGGTAACGTCAAAGGCATGGGACCCGGACTTGCCGAGATGGAGATCGAAGAAAGGATTTCCGAACCCGTCCTCATCTTCATGGCGGACAAGACCTCGGCCGGGCGCCTGGAATATGCCCCTCTACAAGATGTTCGCCGACCCCTTCAATACCATCGGCCTGGTAATTGCCGCCAACATGCACAACGGTTTTACCTTCGAGGTGCACGACGTCAAGGAGCACAAAAAAATCAGGTTCAACGCCCCCGAGGAAATTTACGATATGCTGGTGCTCATCGGCGCCTCGGCCAGGTTCGCCATCAAGGCCGTCTACCATCGCGACAACGGGGAAATCGCCGCGGTCTCTTCCACCGAACGCCTTTATGAAAGCGCCGGACGGTACGTGGGCAAGGACGACCCGGTCTGTATCGTGCGGGCGCAGGGCGTTTTCCCGGCCGTCGGTGAGATTTTGGAGCCCTTCGCCGCCCCCATCCTGGTACAGGGATGGATGCGCGGCTCGCACATGGGCCCGCTGATGCCGGTCGCTGTGTGCGATAGCACACCGTCCCGCTTCGACGGTCCACCGCGGGTCATTTGCCTGGGTTATCAACTCTGCAACGGGACCCTGATAGGACCGCGCGATATGTTCGCCGATAAATCGTTCGACCTGGCGCGCCAGCAGGCTAACGAAATGGCCGATATGATGCGCCGTCACGGTCCTTTTGAGCCGCACCGTTTGCCCCTGGAGGAGATGGAATATACGACCATGCCCCAGGTGATGGAAAAACTTAACGGCAGGTTTCAGAACCTTGATGGAGACAAATCCAGAGCTCCTGCTGGCCACGAACAATAAGGGCAAGATACGCGAGTACCGGAGCCTGCTCCGGGGCGTCCCCTTTGACATCGTCACCCCGGCCGACCTCGGCATTTCCGCCAGGGTCAATGAAACCGGCGGCAGCTTCGAGGAAAACGCCGCGCTCAAGGCAATGACGCTGGCGAAAGTAAGCAATCGACTCTCTCTCGCCGACGACTCCGGTCTGGAGGTGGACGCCCTGGGGGGCGAGCCGGGGCCTTTATCCGCCCGCTACGCCGGCGCCAATGCTACCGACGCCGCGAGAATTAATTTTCTTCTTTCCAAGCTCAAAGACGCCCCCGATAAAAACCGCGCCGCCCGCTTCCGCTGCGTGATTGCCCTCGCCGAACCCAACGGCAAAGTACAGCTTTTTTCCGGCGAGTGCCGGGGGGTTATTATTGATACCCCGAGGGGGACTAACGGCTTCGGCTACGACCCCATTTTTTTCATTCCTGAGCTTGGCAAGACCATGGCGGAGCTGACGCTGGAAGAAAAGAATAAAGTGAGCCACCGGGCCAGGGCGGCGGAGAAAGCGCGAGAGTATTTAGATAATTGGCAACTGTAGTTGTCATTCTGAGCATAGCGAAGAAATCCGTCTTTCTATTAATCGCATCCCCCTGCCCCCTTTCCTTCGACTGGCTCAGGACAGGCGCTTTGGCAAAGGAAGGGGGAAATTAATAGGAGAGGGGCTAGCGCCCCTCTCTGCAAATTACTCTCTAGGGTGTATATTATAAGAAAGCGATATGTTAATAATCGCGAATTTAGTGTAAAATAATCAAAAAATGGGGAGGATACTTAAATGGAATGGTTTGAAATATATTGGAGAGGTCCATACACCCTTGACAGCGCTATTTCCAAAAAAGCCTCCGAGAGTTATGGCGTATATGCCATATTCGAAAAAAGTCGCAGTTTCGAAAAACTTGGCTTTATATTGGGGAGACATTTGGCTGCTTTTGGTAAGCGTCTTAAAACATAGAGGAAGGCTCGATAACGTTCGTGGACAAAAAGTAATCGCTTTCGGTGATGTCTTGTTGCCCCAAGGAAGCACATTATCGTTACGATAACTATACGAGTTACGGATGTCGTGAAAGCACTTATTCACTATCTGCGTCCTCCTTTTAATACTGTTAGTAAAAGAGTAGGTGCTATTTTGGTAGAGAACATCTTGATATTTAACACAGGCAAATCATGTTCAACTGGATAAAGTGATTTGTCACGACCCTGGGTTAATAAACATCTTAAAAAAGTCCTTCAAATAGCCTGAACTCCTAACCCCTTTTTACTCTCTGTCTATTATTTTTGACTTTTGAACTTTGAGCTTTGTTTAGGTTTTTTGATGCTTCGTGCTTAGTATTTCTAGCTGCTTTCCTGTATAATACCCCTTAGAAGGTATCTTATGACCGGACTTTCCGATTCTTTCCAGCGCCCTATCAACTACCTGCGCATCTCGGTGACGGACCGCTGCAACCTGCGCTGCCTCTACTGCATGCCGGAGGAAGGCGTCACGCTGATGTCCCACCACGATATCCTCACCTACGAGGAAATCTATACCGTGGTGAAAGTGGCCGCCGGGCTCGGCATCAATAAAATCCGTCTCACCGGCGGCGAACCGCTGGTAAGGCTGGGACTGGCCGGCCTCGTGAAAATGCTGGCGGGCATTAAAGGCATCGACGATTTATCTTTAACGACCAACGGCATCCTGCTGGCGGAGCACGCCGCCGCGCTAAAAAAAGCGGGACTGCGGCGCGTCAACGTCAGCCTGGACACCCTCAAGCCGGAAAGGTTCCGCCAGATTACCCGCTGCGGCGAGCTCGCAGATACGCTAAAGGGCATCGAAACCGCCAAAGCCGTCGGCCTGGAACCGGTGAAAATCAACATGGTCGTCATGGCCGGCGTCAACGACGACGAGCTTATCGACTTCGCCCGCAAGACCATCGATGACGACTGGCACGTGCGTTTCATCGAGTTCATGCCCGTGATTACCGACGACCCCGCCTCCACCCGCCTTTTCTCCGTCAAAGAAATGCGTAAACGTATCGAGACCCTGGGTAAACTTGAGCCATGGAAGGTCGAGGTCGGCAACGGTCCGGCCAAATACTTCCGGCTCCCCGGCGCCAAAGGCACCGTCGGCTTTATCACGCCGGTCACGGAGCACTTCTGCTACCAGTGCAATCGACTACGCCTCACCGCCGACGGCAAGCTCCGCCCCTGCCTGCTCAGCGAACAGGAAATCGACCTCCGGGAAGCCGTGCGCTCCGGCGCTTCCCATGAAGAAATAAAACGGCTCATCGAAAAGGCTATCGCCTGCAAACCCGAAAGGCATTACCTTGCCGAGGGCAAAAAGCAAAAGGGGCGTCCTTTCTCCCAGGTGGGGGGATAAAAACAGGAGGGGGTGAGGTCTGTAATGGCAGCGAAAAAATTATCTCACCTGGATAATGCCGGCCGCCCCAAGATGGTGGACGTTACCGGCAAGGCGGAAACGGCGCGCGTCGCCGTGGCTAAAGGGATTGTCCGTATGCAGCCGGCCACTTTCAAGCTCATCAAGAGCGGCGGCACCGCCAAGGGCGACGTCCTCGCGGTCGCCAAGCTGGCCGGCATCATGGCCGCCAAAAAAACGCCCGACCTTATTCCCCTGTGCCATCCCATACTCATCGGCAGCGTCGATATCGATTTCCATCCGGATGAAAAAAACAGCACTATAGAAATTACCGCCACCGTCCGGAACACCGGTCAGACCGGCGTCGAAATGGAAGCCCTGACCGCCGCCGCCGTGACCGCCCTGACGATATACGACATGTGCAAGGCCGTCGACCGCGGCATGAAAATCGAGAGCATCCGCCTTGTCAAAAAAAGCGGCGGTAAAAGCGGCACAATAGAGCTTGAATAGCGGCGGATTATGTTGTATACTAGTCCACCAATAGCATTTGGGGGTGTACCATGAAACTGACCTGCCTGCAAGAAAATCTAAACCGCGGACTCAGCATCGTCGGGAGGGCCGTCGCCACCAAGACGACGCTGCCCATTACCAATAACGTCCTCCTGGCTACCGACGAGGGGCGACTGAAGCTCGTCGCCACCAATCTCGAAATGGCCATCAGCTGCTGGCTCGGCGCGAAAATAGAAGACGAAGGGGCTATCACGGTGCCGGCCCGCCTGCTTACCGAATTCGTCAGTTCGCTGCCCAGCGACACGATTTCCGTTAACCTTTCGCCGCAGACCAAGACGCTGGGACTGAAATGCGCCCGTTTCGAAGCCCGCATCAGCGGCGTCGACGCCAAGGAGTTCCCCCCGATTCCCAGCGTCGATGAGGGCATTACCACCAAGGTGGAAGTCGAAACGCTGCGCCAGGCGATTAACCAGGTCGTCTTCGCCGCCGCCACGGAAGAATCGCGGCCCGTCCTGACGGGCGTCAGCACACAGTTCGAAGGCAAGACACTAACGCTCGCCGCCGCCGACGGTTTCCGGCTGGCGGTCTTTAAGATGCCCATCGCCGAGTCCATCAAGCCGAAGACGGAGGTCATCATTCCGGCGCGGACGCTCGCCGAGCTGAACCGCCTCATGACCGACGACGAGGAAGAGGTCAATATCACGCTGAACCCCAACAAGAGCCAGGTATTATTCCGGCTGAAGAGCACCGAGCTGGTATCCCAGCTGGTCCAGGGCTCCTTCCCCAACTATGCCCAGCTTATCCCCCAGAGCTATAACACCCGCATGATCGTGAGCGTGGCTGAGTTCCTGCGGGCGACCAAGACCGCCTCCATTTTCGCCCGCGACGGCAGCGGCATCGTGCGCCTGGTGATTACCCCGGGTAGCGAATCAAGCCCCGGCAAGATGGCGGTATCCGCCCGTTCGGAGGAAATCGGCGACGACGTCGGCGAGATTGACGCCACGGTAGAGGGCGCCGACGCCAAAATTGCCTTTAACGGCAAGTATCTGACCGATGTCCTCAGCGTTATCCGCGAGTCGCAGGTGGCACTGGAGACCACCAGTCCCTCCAGCCCCGGCCTGCTCCGGCCGGTGGGCACGGACAACTATACGCACGTGGTCATGCCGATGTTCGTGCAGTGGTAATAAAAAATTAATAACAAAGTTATACAAAAGAAGGGAATGTAGATGGCAAGAAAAATTAGAAAAGACATCACTGGCCCTGGATTAGCAAAAAGACTTACTAAAGGAAGCGGTAGTAGTAAAAAACCGAAGAAGAAGTAACCTGTCAGACTATTATCCACAGCAAGAGGGTGGCAGTGATGCCCCCCTTTTTAATTAAAGATGACCCCTACCCATGTGGTAGTGGAAAGAAATACAAAAAGTGTCATGGGAAATAGTGTATAATAAAGACCTACAATAGTAGGACGGATAAATGGAAATATTGATTTATAAAAACGATATAGAAAAAGATTACAGAACGATAGCAGTATTTGAGTGGGGAAAATTTGAAGAAAATATAAAAAAAAGACCTGAAGATTATGTTTTTATACTATCATCTGATGAATTTAACAAATTTATGGAATTAAACCAAAAAATATATAAAGGGTTGAAGGGTGAAGGATTAGAAATAGATGAAGAATATACAAATAAATACCCAGGAGTTTTAGTGATAGCTACATTAGCAGTAAAGCCCGATTTTGTTAAGGAATATAAAGTAGGCTTTTTCACGAATGATATTTTAGGAAAGGCATTCGCGGTTTTTTATATTAGTAGGGCAACGAATATTAACGATAGGCAAAATGAAATACTACAAAGAATAGTGAATTATAAAAAGCTCGCAATAAGAGATGATCATAAAAGAAATTAGTTTTTGGGCAAAATACTCAAAGACTCTTTATTGGTGGTATGTTCATAGTGCAAGAGAATCAGACATCCCGATGTTCGTTCAATGGTAGTCCGATCCACCGTCTTTTTACGGGTCAGGCCTCCCGGCGCGGCCCTGATTTCAGCGCGACGATGAGCATCGCGGCCAGGACGCAAACAGCGCCGAGGATAATCCGCACCGTCACCCGTTCGTCGCCGAAGGCCACGGAAAATACGCCGGCGAAGACCGGCTCCATCGTGAGCACCACGGCCACATGAGTCGGCGCTACCAGCGATTGCGCCCAGGTCTGCACGAAGAACGCCGCCGCGGTCGCCAGGATGGCGGTAATGCCTATCGTCCCCCAGGTCACGGCATCGGGAGGCAGGGTAATACCGCCGGGGGCGGCGGCGATAAGCGAGATGATCGCCACGGTGGCGATTTGAATGAGGGCCAATCCGTAGGTCTCATGCTTCGCCGACCACTGTCCCAGCCCGATGATATGGAAAGCCACGAAAATGGCGCAGGCCAGGGTGAGCAGCTCGCCGGTGCCGAATGACCAGCCGTGCAGGCTGAGCAGCGCCAGACCAAAGCAGGCCAGCGCTACCGCCAGCCAGGTGCGGGGGCCGATTTTCTGGCGCAGGAGCAGCCAGGCGACCAGCGGTGTGAAGACGACGGACATGCCGGTGATAAAGCCGGAGATGGCCGGTGAGGTATTAAGCAGCCCCTGTGTCTGGGTGATGTAGGCCATCCCGAGCAGGATGCCTAAAACCGCGCCCTGCCGCCACCCGCGCCAGGAAATGTGGTTCAGACAGGTCGGGCGCAGGGCGAACATGATCACGGCCGCCAGGGTAAACCGCACCGCCAGGAAGTCCATGACCGGCATCAGCTGGATGGCGTCTTTCACGATGAGAAAAGTCCAGCCCCAGACAGCGGTGACGCCCACCAGCGCCGTCAGGGCGAGGCGCGGCGAAGATTTCCAGTTGTGTAATTTCCACATGGATACTCATCAACTCCGCTATTTTCTGAAAATCGGGGACGGCAGCCTGTTACCGGAAGGGAGACGGCCCTATATTTGCAGCACTTTGCTGAGGAAGAGCTTGGTGCGTTCCTGCGTGGGGGAAGTAAAAAGCCGGTCCGGCGTGCCTTCCTCTACAATCTGTCCCTCGTCCATAAAAATGCAGCGGCTGGCGGCGGCACGGGCGAAGCCCATCTCGTGGGAGACCACCAGCATCGTCATACCCTCTTTCGCCAGGGCTAACATCACGTCCAGCACTTCCTTGATCATCTCGGGGTCGAGGGCGCTGGTCGGTTCGTCGAAGAGCATTATCTTGGGGTTCATCGCCAGGGCGCGGGCGATGGCGACGCGCTGCTGCTGGCCGCCGGAGAGCTGCGCCGGATAGCAGTCGGCTTTGTCCGTGATGCCTACCTTGGCCAGCAGGTTCAGGGCGACTTCTTTCGATTCTTTTGTGTCGCGCCGGCGCACGATGCGCTGCGCCAGCGTCAGGTTGTTCAGGGCGGTAAGATGGGGGAAGAGGTTGAAGGACTGGAAGACCATGCCTACTTCCCGCCTCACTGCGTTGATGTTCTGGGCGCTCTTGAGGAGTATCCCGTCCACACTGATTTTCCCCGAGTTATATACTTCCAGGTGATTGATGCAGCGCAGCAGCGTGGACTTGCCGGAGCCGGACGGCCCCATGACGACCACCACCTCCCCGATATGGACGTCCAGGTTGACGCCCCGCAGCGCGTGGATACGCCCGAAGTACTTATGAACGTTTTCCATGTGAATGATGGCTTCCGACATAGGGCTACCTCTCGTAACGTCTCCTTTTCTCCAGCCAGGCAATCAGGCGCGCCGAAAACAGGGTCATAATCAGGTAGAGTAAGGCGATGAGTGTCCATACCTCGATAGGATTAAAGTGGGCGGCCATGAACTCCCGTCCCCGGCGGGTCAGGTCGGCTACGGCCACGACGCTGACCAGCGAAGTGTCTTTTATGAGCATAATAAACTCGTTGCCCACGGGCGGCAGCACCACTCGGAAGGCTTGAGGCAGAATAATATGGCGCATGGACTGCATGTAGGTCATGCCCAGGCTGCGCGCCGCTTCCATCTGTCCCTTATGGATGCTCTCGATGCCGGCGCGGAAAATCTCACTCATGTAGGCCCCGTAGCAAATCACCAGGCCGACTATCGCCAGCAGGATGGCGTTTGAGCGGTAATTGGCTATGGCGTCAACGTGTATGAGCCTGCCGAACGCCTGGATGGCTACCGGTGCGGCGAAGTACCACCAGATGAGCTGCACCAGCAGCGGGACGCCTCGTATTATCTCGACGTAGAGTGAAGCGATAAGGCGGATGACAGGATTTTTAGCGATTCTTCCCAGGCCGCCGACCAGCCCTACCAGAAGGATAAACACGAAGGAAACGACGGTCAGCAGCACGGTGATGCCAACACCGTCGCGGACGTATAGCAGAATTTTCCAGTAAGGGTCCGGCGAAAGTATTGCCATCAGGGCGATAAGTACCGCGACGGCGGCCACCAGCCACCACCAGGGGTCGAGGCGCGAACTCGGCTCGGCCCCCGGTACTCGGTTTATCTCTTCCTGGGTGGAGGCTGGCTTTACTTCATTAGCCGGCCTCCCGGAAAGGATTCTGCCCAGGTTCCCGAATGGTCCCTTTTGTGGCAAAATTTACCTGTTTCTTTCCCGGCTTAATACCACTTTTTTTCGAGTGTTTTGATGATACCTTCGTCGAGGACCTTTTGAAGACCGTCGTTGATTTTTTTCAGCAGTTCCGTCTTTCCCTTGGCTACGGCTATTCCGTAAAATTCGCTGGTAAACGTGGTCCCGGCGATTTTTAGCTTGTCCGGGCTGGCAGCGACATACTGCAAGGCCACCGGATTATCGCAGACGACGGCATTAATTTGCCCGTTCATCAGGTCCTGGAAAGCCAGGTCTATTTCATCATAGGTCCTGAGGGTAATCGTCGAGATTTTCTCTACCTCCATAGCCCCGGTGGTGCCCAGCTGCGCGCCCACGGTCCCGGTAAGTGTATCCTTGCCGGTTATCGTGGTATTATCTTTGCGCACGGTGACAATCTGACCGGCGGCATAATAGGGGTTGGAGAACAGCATGTCTTTCTTGCGGTCTTCTCTAATGGTAATGGACGAGATGGCGACATCGTACGTTCCCTGGGCCATGCCGGCTAAAAGCGCGTCCCAGCCTACATTAACGAACTCGATATCGAGGTTCGCTTTATCGGCGATGGCATTCATCAGGTCGATATCAAAGCCCACGATTGCCTTGGTCGCGTCGTCGACGTACTCAAACGGCTTCCAGGTCGCGTCCGTCGCCACCTGGATTTTCGTCGATGTGCCGCCGCAAGAGGCCAGCGTCGCGCCGACAATCACCAGGCCCAGGATCATCCAGATCAGTTTTTTCATATATCCTCCTTACATAATAGGTGCTACGTTCGGATACATCATAGCAAAGATGGTCAGGTTTGAAAAGTTACAGGTAACAAATGTTCAGGTGTCAAGGTAAAAACACAGACATCCCGATGCGCATCCAATAGTAAAATAAAAACTTAAAATAAAACCAAAAAGGGGAGCATTTCTACTCCCCTTTCACTTTGGATTTTCTTATTTCTCCTGCGCTCAATTAGAGTATGCCCCGTAACCTCGGGTCCAGCGCATCCCTTAAGCCATCGCCCACCATGTTAAAAGAAAATACGACGAGCATCAATGCCAGGCCGGGCGCAAAAGACAGAATAGGCAGGACGGACAGATAGTCGCGCGCCTCGTTGACCATGTTTCCCCAGGCGGCTATCGGCGGCTGAATGCCGATACCGAGAAAACTAAGACCGGCCTCGGCAAGGATAGTCGCCCCCAGCATCATCGTGAGCTGGACAATCAGAGGGGATACACAATTAGGTACAACATGGCGCAGCATCATGCGAAAATTGCTCGCTCCCATGCCTCGCTCCGCCAGGATATAATCGTTCTGTTTGACGGTAAGCACCTGGCCGCACATCAAACGGGCGTAGCCGGGCGTGAGGGCAACGCTCAAAGAAATGATGACGTTTTTCATGCCTCCGCCCAGCAAAGCCGCGATAACCAGCGCCAGCAATATCATGGGGAAAGACATCAGGGCGTCAATAAACCTCATAATAAAGATATATGTCCAGCCGCCGTAAAAGCCGGCCACCGTGCCCAGGGTGATGCCGACGATACCGGCAAAAAAGACGACGATTAAGCCTATTTCCAGCGAGGTACGCGTGCCGTAGATAATCCGGCTCAGGGTATCCCTGCCCAGCGCATCGGTGCCCAGCCAATGGGTGCCGGAGGGGTTCTGGAGGGGGGCGTTGAGGTCCGGCTCATTGGGGTCGTAAGGGGCAATCAGGGGCGCGAAAATAGCCACGAAAATAAACAGTAATATCACGACCACGCCGAAGACGACCACCCCCCGGCTTAAAAATACCCTCCGGAAGCGGCGCCACTCGCCGACCCGGGGGACAGCCTCCTCGATAACGGGTCCCGCTATATTCGATGCAATGTTATTCGCCATATCGATTACCGTTAGTCATATCTGATGCGGGGGTCCAGCCAGCCGTAGGTCATTTCCACGGCGAAGTTAATAAATATCACGGCGGCAGAGACAATCAAGATGATTCCCTGCACGTAGGGATAGTCCTGATTAAGGACGGAGGTGACCACCAGCCTGCCCATGCCGGGGATATTGAATACCGTCTCAATCAAGACCGCCCCGCCCACGATCATCGGGACACCCAGGCCGGCAAGGGTGACGATAGGTATCAGTCCGTTTTTCATGCCGTGCTTGATAATTATCGACCGCTCCTTTAAGCCTTTAGCCCAGGCGGTGCGGATATAGTCCTGCTGCATTACCTCCAGCATGCTGGAGCGGGTCTGGCGCGCGATGGAAGCAATAGGGAATAAAGCCAGACAAAAAACCGGCATGATAAGCTGTCTGGTGTTAAGCCAGAAATCTTTAAACGGGGAGGTATATCCCATTATCGGCAGCCAGTTCAGATACATACCGAAAAAATAAATGAGCAAAAAGCCTAACCAGAAGGCAGGCACGGTTATCCCCAGATTGGACAGGGTGGTTACCAGGGCATCCAACCACGTCCCCCTTCTTATGGCGGCGATAACACCCAGGGGAATGCCGATGATTAAGCCCAGGATAAAAGCCAGGATACCGATATGCAAGGTTATGGGTATGCGTCGGATAACCTCATCCGATACCGGCACTTTCTGTAGAATGGAATCACCGAGGTCGCCGTGCAAGATATCGCCTAACCAGTTGAAGTACTGGATAACTAACGGCCGGTCCAGTCCGTATTGATGTCTGACCTCAGCTATCTGCTCTTCGGTAAAGCTTTCCGTGTTGCTGGCGGTGATAATCATGCGGATGGGGTCGCCCGGCAACAAGCGCATCGCCAGAAAGACGAGTATGGTGACAATCAACAGCACTACTACCGATTGGATTAATCTGCGTATGATAAAGGATATCATCTAGGGTTTCTTTCCGTAATGCGCGATTTACAATATGATATTATCTCTATTTCAGGATGTTGTTCTCTCCGGGGCTGTTTCGCATCACCGAAAATCGGCGATATTCATATGCCGGAATCAGATACGTAACTCAGTTTTAAGCGTATCAGACCTCGATATAAATATCAACCATGAAACAGGCGCAACGCGTTTTAACCGATTTTTATTACAGCGACGGGAGGTCGAGGGTCCTCGACCTCCCGTCCGATGCCACTGATGACTATTTCTTCAACCAGACTCCGGAGTAATCCATGGCCACGAGCATGCTGCCGAACTGAGTTATCTTGGAATCCATCACTTTAAGCGACTGGACATAGACGGTAGTGCCATAGATCGTCGGGACGACGGTGCAGTCGTTATAGAAGGCGTCGGATATTTTCTTCAAAATTACCGGGTCCGGCGCCGGAGCGGCTAGCGACGACTTGAACAGGTCAGCATAGGTGTCCGCCCTTTTCAAGCTGGGCAGATAGAATCCGGCGAGACTGAAGAAGACGTTAAGGGTGGTGTTGTAGTTCGAAAACTCTGCCATCGGGATGTAAATCAGCGAGTTTACCTTGGCTTCCTGGGTGGTGATAGACTGCCAGGCGGCCGGTTCCGGGTACTGCAGGTCGACATTGATATTAATCTTCTTTAACTGTGCCTGTATGGCGACCGCCGGGTCGCGGTTGACCCCCGGCGCCACGAACATCGTAGTATCAAAGCCGCTGGCAAATTTGCTCTTGTTCAGATATTCCTGGGCTTTGGCCAGGTCAAACACGCGGGGGGCGAGGTTGGCGTCATAAGCCGCCACTGCCGGGGAAGCAATTTGGTAAGCAGGTTTATCAAAACCATAGCCGAAGCTGTTGGCTATTCCCACGCGGTCGATGGCGTATTCGACGGCCAGGCGGACGTTGATGTCGGAGAAGGGGGAGTCCGCGTGCTTGCTATCGGGCACGATCATGGTGTTTCCGTTGCTTCGCGCGATGATATTGTAGTCCGTGGCGGAAAAGCGGGAAGCCTGCTTCGTGCTGGAGGTTAAAATTTCCGCGCCGCCGGACTTCATCAGGTTTTCACGCTGCGTTTCATCAGCGACATAGAGCAGCTGCACCGAGTCCAGGTAGGGTAGCTTTTTCCCGGTGGCAGCATCGGTCCGCCAGTAGTTGGGATTTCTCACCCCGGTGAAGGACACGTCTTTCTGGTAGTCCGACTGCATGAACGGGCCGGTGCCGACCATGTTGGTCCTCATCCATTCAACGCCGTGGACATTATAAGCCGTAGGTGAGACCATGAAGTAGTTTTCCCAGGACCTGATCAGATGGTTGCTCCAGGCCGTGTAATTCACGCGAAGGGTGTACTGATCGATAACGTCCCAGGACGCCCAGTAATTGGTCGTACCGCCGAACATCTTGCCGTCCTTGTACATCTTTAAGTTCCAGGCGGCCGCGTCGGCATTCCAGGGCGAGCCATCATGGAAGGTGACATTCTTCCTCAGGTGGAAGGTAACGCTGACGTTGCCGGTGGTGACCACATCCCAGGTCTCCGCCAGCTCGCCCGTCATGGAGCCGTCTTTCTGTTCTCGAAGGAGACGTTCCAGCACCCATTGCTGGGTATTATAGGTGCCCAGGTTACCTTCCCATTCAGCCCCGAGCGGAGCCCCCGGCGCCAGGGCTTCGATCATCCTCAAAGTGCCGCCGAATTTATCCAAGGTGGGCGTGGGAGTAGCAGAGGGGGTGGTTGTCTTGCCGCCGCAACCGGCGAGAATGGTTGCCATTACCAAGAGAATTACCAGTGCAACGATAAACTTCTTCAAATTTTTACCTCCTTTTATTTATTTATCTTGAAGAAAGTTTTTAACTGTTTTTAGAATATTTTCCTCTTCAAGCCGGCATTAATCGTTGGAAGAAATATACTAGTACCGCCAGATATTTTTATACTCGTTAAATGCAAATATAGGCTCGTCAATGCCGTAAATATTTCAAATTTTATTAAGAGCTATCAAGTTATATCACTTTATATCGTTCTTGTCAAATGTTAAAAGTTTAACACTCGATGGCCCCGGTGGCAATCCGGCACTACCGATATATTGACAACGATATAGATTCCATACTAAAATAAAGCCGGTTTCTCTAGAGCTGTGCCACCTGAATCCCGATGCCATCGGGATATGGTGCACAGCCGGCATCCCCGTTATATCGGGGGTCAACAGCATCGCTGGAAACGGCCATGCTTCCCGGTCGGAAAGGAGAAAAATGAAATCAAACCTGTTACTTAAAGCCCCCTTGGTCGGTTTACTGCTGGCGCTCGTGGTCATCGCCGGCTGTGCCAGGCCGGCCGGTAGAGTTGGACGTTTCCGCGGCGGCCAGTCTTACCGACGCTCTCCAGGAAGTCAATAACCTGTATATGCAGAAACACCGCGACGTGACCATCACGGCGAACTTCGCCGCCTCCGGGATACTGCAGAAACAGATTGAGCAGGGCGCCCCGGCGGACGTTTTCATTTCGGCGGCGGCCAAGCAGATGGATGCCTTACAGACAGGTGGACTCATCATTAACGAGACGCGCCGGGACCTGCTGAATAATAAAATCGTATTGGTAGTGCCCGGCAACAGCACCCTTAATATCTCCGCTTTCACGGACCTGCTGAAGGATGACGTGAAACAGATAGCCATCGGCGACCCCGAATTTGTCCCTTCTGGAATCTACGGCAAGCAGGCTTTTGAAGTGCTCGGTATTTACGAACAAATAAAGGCGAAACTAATTCTGCAAATAGACACGCCCCACGTATTAGGCTTTGTTGAAAGCGGCAATGTAGATGCCGGTATCGTCTTTGCCACAGACGCCGCCCTGACCACTAAAGTCAGGATAGCCGCCGACGCTCCCGCCGAGGTCAACAGCCAGATAGTCTATCCCGTCGCCGTTATCAAGACGAGCCAGAACGTCAATGCTGCTAAAGCTTATATAGGCTTTCTCTTTAGCGATGAGGCTAAAGCTATTTTTGAAAAGAACGGGTTTGTTGTGGTAAAAAAGTAAGGGAGGTTATCCCGGTTTTAAATTCCAGGCAATAACATGACGACATCATACCTGGCATCGGTGTGGATATCGTTCAAGACCGTCCTGACCACGACGGTCATCACCTTTTTCATCGGCATCGCCGCCGCGCGGTGGATGGCGCGATATTCCGGACGGGGCAAAAGTATCATCGACGGTATATTTATTCTACCGCTGGTCTTACCGCCGACCGTCGTGGGCTTCGGCCTGCTCATGTTATTCGGCAAGAACGGACCCCTCGGGGAGTTCCTTGCCTGGCTGGGCGCGACCATCGTTTTTTCCTGGCCAGCGACGGTCATTGCGGCGGTAGTGATGACCTTTCCGCTGATGTACATGTCCGCCCGGGCCGGTTTTGAACAGGTCGATATCAACGTCGAGGACGCCGCCCGGACGCTGGGCGCCAGCGAGTGGCGTGTTTTCTGGACGGTCACCATGCCCATGGCCTGGCCGGCGGTAGTCGCCGCCACCATTCTCACCTTCGCCCGGGCGCTGGGGGAGTTCGGGGCCACCCTGATGCTGGCGGGCAATATCCCCGGCAAAACAGCCACCATCCCGGTGGCGATTTACTTCAACATCGAGGCCGGGCATAACGACCGGGCGCTGGTGCTGGTGGCGATTGTCCTGGTGATATCATTCGCCTCGCTGGCGGCGCTGGCTTACTGGAAACGCAAGTCGCCTAAAGGCGCCCGTATTACCCTGACCGAACAGTAAATCAGGAGCCTGGTAAGCATGTACTACAGGAGAAAAATCATTGCTTGAAGTCAATATTAAGAAAGCCCTGCCGGGATTCAAACTGGCGGTGAACTTTTCGGTCAACCAGGAGATTCTCGCTATCCTGGGGCCTTCCGGTTCCGGCAAGACCATGACGCTGCAATGCATCGCCGGGCTGATACCGCCGGACGAAGGATATATCAAGCTCAATGACAAGGTATTGCTGGATTCCGCCCGGGGGATTAAGCTCAAGCCCAGGGTGCGCGGGATAGGCTTCGTCTTCCAGAACTATGCCCTGTTTCCCCATCTCACCGCCGGGGACAACATCGCCTACGGGATACGCCATCTGCCGAAAGACCAGGTAAAGACCAAGACTGCCGAGCTCATGGAGAAAATGCATATCGGCGGGCTGGGACACCGCTATCCCCGGCAGCTTTCGGCCGGGCAGCAGCAGCGCGTGGCCCTGGCGCGGGCGATCGCGCCGGAGCCCGAGCTCCTGCTGCTCGATGAGCCGTTTTCCGCGCTGGACTCCCAGGTGAAGGAACGCCTGGAACTGGAACTCATGAACCTGCAAAACTTCTACAAGGGAAATATACTATACGTCACCCATAATCTCGCCGAGGGCTATAAACTGGCTTCGAAAATCGCCGTTTACGAGTCCGGGCGCGTCGTCCAGTGCGACTACAAGAACCGGGTCATCGAATCGCCGGCCAACCGTACCGTGGCCAGGTTGACCGGGGTCAGAAATATCATGCAGGGTTCCGTCGAGACGGTAACGGGGTCGACGGTGCGCGTATTCGTGCCCGAGCTTGGGGGAATTCTTCAAGTGGTGACCGGGGATACCGCCGGTCTTAGCGTGAATCAGCCGGTAACCGTGGGCATCAGGCCGGAATATATCCACATCGTCGACCAGCCCGGCGAGAACGCCTTCAAATGCCGGGCCGACCGTATCGTGGACGGGGTAGCTCTCATCAACTGTTTCTTTTATACCAGCCACGAGAGGGCTGACGGACACTGGATAGAGGTATCGCTGCACAAATCGCACGCGCCGCTTATCCAGGAAGGCAACGAGTATTACGTTTACCTGCCGCCGGAGCACATCGCCATTATCAAGGAATAACGTTTTTTAAAAACCAGCCTCAACACCGGAAAAATATTACCTTCTAGCTATTGCAAATTGGGTTTTCCCATTATATAATTACGTCTGGTGGTTTTCAGTCTAGGTTATCATACATGCAAATTATCGTCTTTTTCCCGGCCCCGTTACGGATGACCTTAGCTCGAACCAACTAAATGAAGAAAGGAGGTCATCCGTTGGCTTTACAAGACAAGACCCTGACATGTGCCGATTGCGGAGCTCAGTTTACCTTCAGCGCTGCGGAGCAGGAGTTCTTCCAGTCCAAAGGCTACACTAATGAGCCCAAGCGCTGCCCGACCTGCCGGCAGAGCCGGAAAGCCGAGCGGTATGGTACCAGCGGCGGCGGCAAAGCCCGCCAGATGTACCCTGCCGTTTGCGCCGAATGTGGCAAAGCGACCGAAGTGCCCTTTGAGCCCCGTGAAGGCCGGCCGGTCTATTGCAGCGATTGCTTCAGCAAGATGAGGACGAACCGCTAGCAGTACGGCCCTTCTGTAAACAGATAAAAAGATAGGCTGGTGGAGCAATTCACCAGCCTATTGTTTTTCTCCGAAGGACGTTATTCTCCGTAGAGATAGAGCGGCTTTTTGTCCGTGATGATTCTCCTCTGTTTAGCCAGCGCTTCCCTGATATATCTGGGCAGGGAGAACATGTTGCGGTGGGTGATGCCGTCGTAAAAGCGTAGCCCTCCGGGCAATCTGGCGGCAATCCTCTTATCGATTTCTCCGGGGGAAAACCGGGAAGGGTCGATGCGCGGCGAGGCCAGGCAAAAGCCCCACGGCCCCCCGAATGACTGCATATAGGTTGCGTATTGAGTGACCACAGGAAAAACACTTTTCAGCGTGTTATTGACGGCGGTCAGGTTCAGCAGCTCCGTCGGCGAGGCGGAGCCGGCCTGAACGGCGATGATGCCGTTTTTCGTCAGTCTATCCAGGACGATTCTATAAAATTCCCGGGTAAAAAGCAGGTAGGCAGGCCCTTTTTCAATAGGGTCGGGCAAATCGATGATAATAACATCGTAGGTTTCCCTGGACTTTTTCAAAAATTGGCGGGCGTCGGTATGGTGCAGCTCCGTGCGGCTGTCTGCGAAGGCGCCCCGACTCAAAGCGGGCAGGTATTGGCGGCTGAGGGCGGTCACTGCTTCATCGATTTCCACCATCACCGCCCTTTTTACCGTGGGATGGACTAGCACTTCCCGAAGGGCGGCGCCCTCGCCGCCGCCGGCGATAAAAACCCTTTCCGGTCCGGGATGGGCTATCATGGCCGGCTGTACGAGGGCCTCATGGTAAATATGTTCGTCTCTTTCGCTCGACTGTATTTTGCCGTCCAGCACCAGGCAGACGCCGAGGTCGCGGGTGCGGACGACCTGGACGGACTGATAAGCCGTCCTTCCGGAATACAACACCTCATCGAGACGGTGGAGCTGGTAAAAGTTGCCGTTGATTTTGTCCCGCAGCCATTTGTCCGGGTCGGTATCCATATCCCTATACCATTACCAGGACGCCGCGCGGGATTTCCATCAGCGAGTGGTTCCGGGACCCGAGCTTTTCAATCAGGAATTCGGCGGCCTTCTCCGGTTTCACGGTGGTGCCGCAGGTAAAAACGTCGACGGCGGCATAACCGTATTCCGGCCAGGTATGAATGGACAGGTGGGACTCCGCGATGATGACCACGCCGCTCACTCCCTGCGGACTGAAATGATGGAAGGAGTCGCCGAGCACCACGGCGCCGCAATCGATGGCCGCGTCCACCATGACCTTACGGAGGAAGGCCGAGTCGTTTAAAGACTCCCGGTTACAATCGTGCAGCTCAACCAGCAGATGTCTTCCTAATGCATTCAATCACCTGCCCCCCTTTTAGAGATTATTTTATCGTTGGCGATGTTATTCCAAATAAAAATTCCCAGAGCAATATAGCCACCCCAGGAACCTCCCCACTCCCCCGTTGTTAAGGAGCAAGGACACATGTCAAGCCATGGACCGCGCTAATCCGGTTTGTCGATACCCTCCTTGTTAAAGCCGGGACGGCCGGCTAGGCTCATGCCTTCATGTCCAGGTTTTGCCTGACCGCTTCGGCCAGTTTATCCAGCTTTTTTGCCTGGCTCAACCTGGTCTTTTTTAAAGTGCCCTCGATGCTATTAACGATATCGTTGATGTCGGCGCCGGTGGCGATAATCGGGGTGGCGCGACTTTGCGCTTTATAGAGGACGTCATTTATCGGCGCGGCTTTATCGGGGCTGCCGCTGAGGACGAGACAGGCTGTTGACGTTTCCAGGGCGGCCAGCTGCATGTCCGGGCGGTCGTAATGGATGATCGCGGCTTTGCGGCTTTTCCGTCCAAAGTAGTCGAGCCCGGAATCCACGACCAGCGCCCCGAGCATATAGTTTTCCACCAGCTCCGCTGATTTCTCGGGACTATTCAATATCCTGCCCTTAAGACTTTCGGCCAGCTCGCCGACGGTTATCGCCAGCAATACCCGATTTTCCGGGATAACGCCCAGCAATTTTATGCCCGCCGCTTCCCACCGCGCTTTGGCTTCATCGCGTACTCGCGCCAACTGGCTTGGCGGCACCTTGTTAATGATGACGCCCAGGAAATTTTTACCAAACTCTTTATAGACCTCGAGGAAACCGGATGCCCCGCCGGAATAGGTTTCCACGGCGATGACTTTAGCCTTCATTTCTTTGGCCGCCGCATAAGCCGCCTGACTCACTGCATCGTCGGGTTTAAAGCCGATACTGCCCTCCGCCAGGACGATATCCTTCCCTTTATAGCCGGTTTCACCAACGATGTCCAGTCCCGGAATCTGCTTCATGAAAGCGATATCGCCGGCGGCGTCGGTTTTTTCGGAGGCAGGCGGCTGCAGGTAGCCGACTTTTTTACCGTCATTGAGAAAATTAATGGCGAGTCCGGCGCAGATGGCGGTCTTGCCGGCCGCTGTCTCCGCGGCCACGATAAATAAGACTCCCAAACCTATCCTCCGGGGTCAAATTTCCGTTTAATTTATTAGACCAATACATTATAGTCCTTTAAGCACTCTACGTAAAGAGGTATAATAATTGGTACAGTTCGTTAAGATAACGGAGTATTTTCTTTGAACGCCCGTCCCCTCCTCAAAAAAATATATAAATGGGAATATATCTGGCTCTGCCTGATCGTGCTGGCGACCCTCGCCCTGCATTTTGCCATCATATATACGCCCAAAGAACCCATCCTGGACGAAATTTATTACGTTAACGAAGCCCGGAGTATCTCCGATAACCAGACCATTCTCCGCCAGGAGCATCCGCCTCTCGGCAAGCTCATTATCCTGGGAGGAGTCGAAATATTCGGGGATAACACGCTCGGCTGGCGTTTTTTCTCGGTGGTCCTGGGCACCGGCAGTATCGTTATTTTCTATTTTCTCTGCCGCCGCCTCAACCTGTCCAACCGGGCCGCTTCCATCGCCACTTTCCTGCTGGCGTTTGAAAATATGACCTTCATCCAAAACAGCGTGGCCATGCTGGACGTCTTTTATCTTTTCTTCATGTTCGCGGCGTGGCTGCTTTACCTCAACGCCCGGTACATCAACGCCGGTATTGCGGCGGGATTGAGCGTGCTGGCCAAGCTCTTCGGCGCGCTGTCGGTGCCCGCCATGATAATCCACTGGTTTTTCACCAGAGCCAAACGGTCCCGGTGGTTCGCCCTGACGGTGGCTTTATCGGTTATTACGTTCATCGCGCTGCTGCCCGTGTGTGATTTAATCATTCACCGCAATCTTGCGGCCGTCCCCAACCCCATTACCGAAATCAAGACCATGCTGAGCCTGACCGGCAGCCTCACCTTCCATAACGCCTCGCACCCCAGCATGGCGCGGCCCTGGGAATGGGTCATCAACCCCACCAAGATTATGCCCTTCTGGTATGATCCGCACTATAATTCGATGGTCAGCCCTTCCGTCTGGGTCCTTATTATCCCGGCGTTCGCCTATTTGCTTTATCTCACGATTAAGAAGCGGGACGAGGCGGGGCTTTTCGGTTTAGCGTGGTTCGCCAGCACCTACCTGATATGGATACCCCTCGTCCTTATCACCGACCGCATCACCTATCCGTATTATTTCTATCCGTCGGTCGGGGCTATCTGCCTGGGGATAGGCATGGGGCTGTCCCGGTTGATCGATATTTTCAAAGAAAGACAGTCCGGCAAACTCAAGTGGACCGTCTTCGGCATCGTGGTTTTTATCTTCCTCTTCCATATCGTCTCTTTTATATTCCTGTATCCGGCTTTTCCGATGAACGCGTATAACTGGGTGTTGTCTTTATTAAATATACCCCACCCCTGAGCCCCCTCCGGTCTCATACCTGCCCTTTCCCCGCTTTAAATAATGAAGAGGGGCCGGAACCCTCTTCAACGCTCCGATACCGGTCTTTGATTGCCGGCCCCCCGGTGCTATAATTACCCTGAGGCGGTGAGGTTATGCGCGAGGCCGTGCTTTACGAAAAGCTGCCGGGCTCCAGGGTACAGTGCCATACCTGCCAGTGGCGCTGCCGGATTAACCCGGGAAAATACGGCGTTTGCGGCATGTACCATAACCGGGACGGCAGCCTCTTCAACCTCAACTACGGCAAAGTCTCCTCGGTAGCGGTCGACCCCATAGAAAAGAAGCCGCTCTTCCATTTTTACCCCGGCACCCTGTGTTTTTCGCTGGGCACCCTGGGCTGCAACTTCCACTGCCGGCACTGCCAGAACTGGGAAATTTCCACCGCCAACCACGATTCTTTAAATCACGACTGCCGCGAGCTTCTCCCCAAAGCATCCATCGAGTTGGCCATCAAGAATCGCTGCCAGGGCATCGCCTGGACCTATAACGAGCCGGTCATCTGGTTCGAACACACCCTGGAGTCCGCCAGGCTGGCCAAGGAGAACAACCTTTATACCGTCTATGTCACTAATGGCTATGCCACGCCGGAGACGCTGGATACCATCGGACCTTATCTTGACGCCTGGAGGGTGGACATCAAGGGCTTTTCCGACGATTTTTATCAAAAGCTTGCCGGGGTGCCCCACTGGCGGGAAATCCTCGAAGTGACGAAACGCGCCAGGGATAAATGGCACATGCACGTCGAGGTTATTACGAATATCATCCCCACCATGAACGACGATGATCAACAGCTCGAGGGAATCGCTAGCTGGATAAAAACAGAGTTGGGCGAGCTGACCCCCTGGCACGTGACCCGTTTTTATCCCCAGCACCGGCTGACCCACCTGCCAGCGACCCCGCTGGAAACTATCGAGCATGCCGTCGAGATTGGCAAAAAAGCCGGCCTGAAGTTTATCTATGCCGGCAATGTCGCCGGACACGATAGCGAGAGCACGCGGTGCTATTCGTGCGGCAAGACTATCGTCAAAAGGGTCGGGTATGAGACTAATATCGTCGGGCTGGCGGGTTCACGGTGCCGGTTCTGCGGGGCGGAGCTGAATTTCCGGCCGCCCGTCTCCAAGGAGGGGCCCGGCTTAAGGGAGGATTAAAATGAACAGAAATCCCTGCGTCGCCGGATACTTTTATCCCGGGTCCGCTTCGGAAATCAGAGCCATGATGGCCAGGTTCATCGATAAAAACGCCCCCAAGGAAGAGGCCGTCGGCCTGCTGGTGCCGCACGCCGGCTATCAGTATTCCGGGGCGGTGACCGGGGCGACCGTTTCCAGGATCAAGTTCAAGGACACATTTATTATCATGGGGCCCACCCACAGCGGGCTGGGCAAACCCTTCAGCGTCTGGACCGAGGGCACCTGGAAAACGCCGCTGGGCGAGGTTGAGGTAGATGCGGAGCTCGCCGGGAAAATGGTGGAGGTGTCCCGTTACCTGGAAGAGGACTACCAGGCGCACCGCGAGGAACACGCCGTCGAGGTGCAGCTCCCCTTTTTACAGTACGTCAAGCCGGACGTGCGCATCGTGCCCGTCATTCTGGCCGGCGCGCCGGATGGCGCTTATAAGGAAATCGGCCGGGACATCGCCAGGGCCATCACGGAGTTGAAGAAAGACGTGGTGATTATGGCCAGCGGCGATATGACCCACTACGAGCCGCACGCCGTCGCTAAAGAAAAGGATATGAAAGCGGTGGAGGCCATGCTGGCCCTCGACGCAGACGAACTGACCCGCCGCTACCAGCGACTCAACATATCAATGTGCGCTTACGGCCCGGTCGTTTGCCTTATCGCCGCGGCGAAAGAGCTGGGGGCGACCGGCGCGGAGCTGGTCAAATACCAGACCAGCGGCGACGCCACCGGCGATAAGAGCGCGGTGGTCGGCTACGCCGGCGTCATTTTCAAGAAGGGAGGCCCTGGAAAGGGAGGGCCCTAGAAAGGGAGGGATTTTATATGATGATGGACCCTATCGTGGCTTTAGCTAAGGAAACCGTCGAGAAATACGTCCGCACCGGCAAAAGAATTTCGCCGCCGCCCGAGCTTACTCCGGAGATGAAAGAGAAGGCCGGCGTGTTCGTGTCTATCCATAAGAAGGGGGAGCTGCGGGGCTGCATCGGGACTTTTGAGCCGCAGGAGAAGAACGTGGCGGCGGAGGTAATCACCAACGCTATCAGCTCGGCGACGCGCGACCCGCGTTTCCCGCCCATCGGGCCGGAAGAGCTTAAAGACCTGGACTATAGCGTCGATGTGCTGACCAGCCCCGAGCCGGTAGAAGACGAAAGCCAGCTCGACCCGAAGAAGTACGGGGTCATCGTGGCGTGCGGGTGGCGGAGAGGCCTGCTCCTGCCTGACCTCGAGGGGGTGGATACCGCGGACTACCAGATAGACATCTGCCGGCAGAAGGGCGGTATCGGCCCTGACGAGCCGGTGCAGTTGTATCGCTTCGAGGTGAAGCGGTACAAGTGAACATGAATCTTTAAAAATATAATTATATTTTTTTTAGTTTTATAAGGTTTATATAACGATGCAAAACGAATATAAGCAATCCAAAGAGGAACTTCAACAACATCTTAAAGATATAATCGAGGCGCTAGAGCTATCATCAAGGGCATACGATACGGGATTAAAGGGGGAAGCTAAGAGACTAGCTGCGGGTATTAGAGTCCTCTTACATGATACGGATTCTTCAAAATCTTTGCTTGGGCAATTGGGTAAAAAAAATATCAATTTTTACGATACAACAATACCATACAATCCAAAAACATTTTTAACTTACAACGGTCTTACCGCTATGAATCTTACACCAGAAGGAGCCACATATGAGTGCCTATTTGACGAGCTACCTCCTGACTCTCCGCCGCGATGGGTAAGTTTTGATGAATGGTGGAATAGACTGATATTTATAGACCGTAAAGGAATCAAGACAACGCGAAAAGATTTGATACTTGCTATTGCGAATAAAGATGGTGGTACCCACGTAGATCCAAATTTAGATGAAAGGTACGCAAATCTCTCAAGGCGTAACTTGCTTGCATGGCGTTTTTCCAGCCCTAAAGGAGATTTCCCCCTTGAAGGACCAGAAAGAGCTGCCACAAGGCAAATTACCCACGAAGTGTTAAAATCTATTAATCCTACAATGCCAAACATTAAACTTAAGGCAAAGGGCACGCTTTTTTTTGGTGGATTTGCTACAGTCGATGATAAGCAACCGCCACTGCCAAAAGTTAGTCGCAATGCTCCTTGTCCTTGCGGAAGTGGGAAAAAATACAAGCGGTGTCACGGTAAATCATAATATGGGTGTCTAAGAGGGGCTTCGCCCCTCTTTCTTTACACCCCCTCCCTTTCTAAGGGAGGGGGCAGGGGGTGGGTTCTATAAAGTATAAAGGAGGGTAAAAATGCAGGTACAGAGGTCAATAGAAATCAAAGCGCCGCCGGAGAAAATCTGGCCGTGGCTCATCGAGCCGGACAAAATCATGAAATGGTTCACCCTGCTGAAAAAATTTGAGTACACCGGCGAAAAGCGGAGCGGGCCGGGTACCACCTTCTATTACGAGGAGAAGTCCGGCGGGCAGCTCATGAAAATGAACTATAAAGTCACCGAATGGGTGGAGAATAGAAAAATCGGCTTCGGGGTGACATCCGGCTCGTTGAAGAAAGATGACCAGGTCTGGAGCATCGAGGCCACGCCCGCGGGGGGCAAATTTACCATGTGGGAAGACCTGGAGATGCCGATGGGGATTTTCGGCAAGATTATCGGCGCGCTGTTCGGCCAGATGATGGTGGGCGGGGATATGAAGAAAATACTCGCTAATTTAAAGAAAATGACGGAGGCATAGAGGGGCAGGGGGTGGGTTCAATAAATCAAGGAGGTCAATAATATGACTTATGCAGGGGGCGCGACGGGAGGGGCGGCCGGAGCGGCGGAGTATGCCGCCATCGCCCAGGCGATTAAAGCTTCCGGGGCAATCGTAAAAGTGGCACCGGAGGCCTTTCAGAAAATACTCGAAAAGACCAGAGACCCCCTGGTGGTCACGGCAAAAGGGGGAGTCTTTAAAGCCAACTACCAGTACCTCACCGGATATAAAGGGCTCGCCTTTTACACGAAGTCGGCCGCGCCCCTATCGCTGCCGGGCGGCGCAGAAGTGGTCGCTTCCAGGCAGATATGGATACCGGGGTAGGAAGAAAGGGCGGGGTGGATAAAATACGAGATTTGGAGTAAATTATTAGGGAGCGTTATAGGGAAATTATGAGCATGGACATGTTCGAGAAAAAGCCCGAGGCGTCGCAAATGCCGCAGGCGCCGCTGGCCACGCGTATGACGCCCAACAGCCTGAACGGCTTCGTGGGACAGGAACATATCCTGGGCAAAGGGCGGGTCCTCCGCCGCGCCATCGAAGCCGACCGCATCCCCTCGATGATTTTCTGGGGGCCGCCGGGCTGCGGCAAGACCACCCTCGCCTATATCATCGCCAACAGCACGGGGGCGTTTTTCGCCCCGGTCAGCGCCGTCAGCGCCAACGTGGCCGACCTCAGACGCATCGTCGAACAGGCCAAGGAACGCCGCCAGGTCCAGATGCAAAAAACGATACTTTTTATCGATGAAATTCACCGTTTTAATAAGACCCAGCAGGACGCCGTCCTGCCTTACGTTGAGGACGGCACCGTCACCCTCATCGGCGCCACCACGGAAAATCCCTCCTTTGAAGTCACCTCGCCCCTCCTCTCGAGGAGCCGGGTCCTGCCGTTAAAGCCCCTCAACGAAGAGGAAATCAAGGTACTCGTCCTGCGCGCGCTCAAAGACAAGCTCCTGGGCATCGGTGAGCTGAAAGTCGAGCTTACGACAGAGGCGATGAACCACCTCATCAGCATGTCCCACAACGACGCCCGTATCGCCCTCAATACCCTGGAGACCGCCGCCCAGAGCACGCCGCCGGAAGCCGAGGGCAAACGCACCGTCACCCTGGCGATCGTCGAAGACACCTTTCAGAAACGGGCGGTGCTTTACGATAAAGGCGGGGAACAGCACTACGACCTTATCTCGGCCCTGCATAAATCCATGCGGGACTCCGACCCCGACGCCTCGATTTACTGGCTCGCCATGATGCTCGATGGCGGGGAAGACCCGCTGTACATCGCCCGCCGCATGATACGCTTCGCCTCGGAGGACATCGGCATGGCGGACCCCCAGGCGCTGGTAGTGGCGATGGCCGCCCAGCAGGCGGTGCACTTCATCGGCATGCCGGAGGGCAACCTGGCGCTGGCCGAGGCGGCGGTCTACCTGGCGACCGCCCCCAAGAGCAACTCGCTGAATGCCGCCTATGACAGGGTTAAGGACGAAATCAACCGGGGTTCGAGCGAAAGCGTGCCTTTACACCTGCGCAATCCGGTCACGCCGCTGATGAAGGAAATGGGCTACGGCAAGGACTACAAATACGCCCATGACTTCCCGGGGCATGTCGTCGACCAGCAGCACCTGCCGGACGCCCTCAAGGGCAAGCAGTTTTACACGCCGGGCAACCTGGGTTACGAGAAACAGGTACAGGCCCGCCTTAAAGCCTGGTGGCTGAAAAAGAGGGGAGAAACCGGAGAGGCGGCGGAGGGCGGAGAGGAAAAGGAAACCTAACTCGGTAAAGGAGAAATATCCATGGTCAAGCTGTCTTTCATGCCCAAAGAGCAGAAGTTTTTCGACCTCTTCGAAGAGAGCGCGAAAAACATCATCAAGTCCGCCCGGGCGCTCAAAGAGATGCTGGACACCTGGCAGTTCATCGATAGCCGGGTGGCGGAAATAACCGAACTGGAACACGAAGGCGACTCCATTACCCACCAGGTCATTTCGCTGCTGCACCGCACCTTCGTGACGCCTTTCGATAGGGAGGACATCGCCCTGCTGGCCCATACCATGGATGACATTATCGATTTCGTTCACGCCACCGCCGACTCCATGTTTATCTATAAGATTACCGCGCCCACGCAGCGGGCGAAAGAGCTGGCCGATATCATCGTCCAGGCGGCGGTCGAAGTGGAAAAAGCCGTCCACGGACTGAGGCACAAGTCCGAGTTCAAACAAATCCTGGAGCGTTGTGTGGAAATCAACCGTCTGGAAAACATGGCCGACCGCGTCTATCGGGCGGCGATCGGCGAGATTTTTGAAAACACGTCCGATATTACGCAGATAATTAAATGGCGGGAAATTTACGAGCACATGGAAACCGCTACCGACCGGGCGGAAGATGTTGCCGACGTCCTTGAGGGAGTCGCCCTCAAGAATGCCTGATATCAGATTTTCAGTTCTCTCGGGGTGACGCGGCATTTCTCCGCCGCGATAATGGACAGGATATCGGCGACCGCCTGCTTTATTTCACCAGGTCGGTTCACCACGATGTAGTCGAACATGGAGAGCTTTTGTAATTCTTCGCCGGCAGTCTTGAGTCGTAGCGCCAGGTCTTCCGAACTTTCGGTGCTCCGCTGCTTGAGTCGCTGCTCCAGCTCTTCCAGATAGGGCGTTACCAGGAAGATAAACACCGCCTGTGGCAGTATTTTCTTGATGGTGGCCGCGCCCTGCACGTCAATCTTGACGATAACGTCCTTACCTTCCTGCAACGCCCGGCGGACCGGCTCCCGTGGTATGCCGTAGCGGTTGCCGTAGACGTTGGCCCATTCCAGCAGCTGGTCCGTATCGATTAGCTCCTGGAACCTCGCGGGCGAAACGAAAAAGTAATCGACGCCGTCCTTTTCACCGGCGCGGCGGCGGCGGGTGGTGGCGGAAACGCTGATATAAAGCGGAGGGGCGGACTGCCTGAGCCCGGCTAAAACCGTGTCCTTGCCGACGCCCAAAAGGCCGGAGAGGACGATAAGCAGCGGTTTGACCGGGGGAGCGAGGGGGGAACGGCTCTCAGGGCTCATCGCTATTTTCACCCTGCTCGGGTTTGCCCGAAGCGCCCGTGCGCGTCTGGGCGCGGGTGGCGATGGTCTCCGGGGCCAGCGCGGCCAGGACGATATGGCCGTCATCGGTAAAGATGACCGCCTTGGTCCGGCGGCCGGAGGTCATATCGATAACTTTGCCGTTGCTGCGGCCGTCGTGGATAACGCGTTTGGTGGGGGCGGAATTTGGCGAGGCTATGGCGATGACCCGGTGCATCGCCAGAATATTACCGAATCCGATGTGGACCAGCTCAATACTCATGTTGTCACCTCGTAAATCTTCCATAAAAACGCTAGGTTAGCTCCGCTTAAATTGAGAAATCGATTAATTGGCGACCGTTCAGATTTGCTAAAAAATTCCTCCCATAACCTATCACTTGTCGAAAACAATTGTCAAGGGCAGACCGGGCTATGATGATATATATCTATTTTCGCCAGGCGGGATATGAAATATTTACGCTCTTTATATGAAAAATTAAGATTTGCCCCTTTTCTTATCCAAGGTGTTGTGCTAGAATGAAATTGTATTATTAAAGGCAGGTCATTAACAACTAAATAAAATCGGCTCTGAAATGCCTCCTGGTGGTTAGAGCGAGGTGGCACCACCCGTTCCCATCCCGAACACGGAAGTGAAACGCCCCAGCGCAGACGATACTGAGGGGACAACCCTTTGCGGAAAATATGCCACTGCCAGGAGGCTAAATATTGGAGCCGGTTAACCACACTAATTGAAATATAAGCTAAAGAGCGCCATCTCTTGCTTTGCCATCTGCTTTATATTAAGATGAGTAATAGAAGGGGTCTCTACCGGATAAAGTAGAGTCGGGAAGGGGATATGGCCAGCAGGTTTGAAAAATTTTCAGAACGGGCCCGCCGCGTACTCACCATCGCGCAGGAAGAAGCGCGCAACCTCAATCACAGCTACATCGGCACCGAGCATATCTTACTGGGCCTGGTACGCGAGGAAGAGGGAGTGGCGGCGAGGGTCCTCACCAATCTGGGCATCGGCCTGAGTAAAGTCCGCTCGGCGGTGGAATTCATCATCGGACGCGGTGAGAAACCCGGCAGCGGCGAAACCGGCCTGACGCCCCGGGCCAAAAAGGTCATCGAGCTCGCCATCGACGAAGCGCGGCAGATGGGCCACAACTATATCGGCACCGAGCACCTGCTGCTCGGTCTTTTACGCGAAGGCGAAGGCGTGGCTTCCAGCGTCCTCGATAGCTTCGGCATCACCTTAGAGAGGGCGCGCGCGGAAACCGCCCATATTTTAACCCAGGGCACCCCCAAAGCCAGGATGCCCCGCAGCAGCAGTCGGACGCCCGCTCTGGACCAGCTCGGCATCGACCTCACGGCGGCGGCCCGCGCCGGCAAACTCGACCCCGTTATCGGGCGCCACAAGGAAATCGAGCGCCTCATCCAGATACTGAGTCGGCGCACCAAGAACAATCCCGCCCTCATCGGCGAACCGGGCGTGGGCAAGACCGCCATCGTGGAAGGTCTGGCCCACCGCATCATATCCGGCGACGTCCCCGAGACCCTCGAAGACAAGCGCCTCATCGCGTTGGACATGGGCTCGCTGGTGGCGGGCACCAAGTACCGCGGTGAGTTCGAAGAGCGACTCAAGAAAATTATTGACGAGATTAAGACCGCGGGCAACTGCGTCATCTTTATCGACGAATTTCATACAATGGTGGGCGCCGGCGCCGCCGAAGGCGCCGTCGACGCCGCCAATATTTTAAAACCTTCCCTGGGGAGGGGCGAGCTGCAGTGCATCGGCGCGACCACCCTCGACGACTTCCGTAAATACGTGGAAAGAGACCCCGCCCTGGAACGCCGCTTCCAGCCGGTCCTGGTGGAGGAGCCGTCGGTCGACGAGACGATAGAAATCCTGCGCGGCATCAAGGAGCGTTACGAGCAGCACCATCACCTGACCATCAGCGACGAGTCCCTGACAACCGCCGCCACGCTGGCTGCACGCTATATCCCCGATCGCTTTTTACCGGATAAAGCCATCGACCTCGTGGACGAGGCGGCATCGCGGGTAAGAATCAGGCACCGCACCATGCCGGTCACGCTCAAGCAGGCCAAGGAGCAGGGCGATAACATCCGCAAGGACAAAGACGCCGCCCTGGCGACGCAGCAGTACGACTACGCGGCGGAGTTACGCGAGCGCGAGCTGCAAATAGATGAGAAGATAAAGCAGCTGGAAGCCGAATGGCACACCGAGCAGGAACAGGAAGAGGTGGTGGTGAGGAAGGAAGACATCGCCGAGGTCGTGAGCATGTGGAGCGGGGTGCCGGTGATACAGCTCGCCGATGATGAGGCGAGCCGACTCCTCAATATGGAAGAGGTCCTGCACCGACGCATCGCCGGGCAGGATGAGGCCGTCAACGCCATCTCCAAAGCGGTGAGGCGCGCGCGGGCCGGCATTAAAGATGTTAGACGACCCATGGGGGTGTTCCTTTTCCTCGGTCCTACAGGGGTAGGCAAGACCGAGATGGCCCGGACACTGGCCGAATTCATGTTCGGCAGCGAGGACACGCTCATCCGTATCGATATGTCCGAGTTTATGGAGAAATTCGCCGTGTCGCGGCTGGTGGGAGCGCCGCCGGGATACGTCGGCTACGACGAAGGCGGCCAGCTGACCGAGGCGGTCCGGCGCAAGTCTTACAGCTGCATCCTCCTGGACGAGATTGAAAAAGCCCACCCGGACGTCTTTAACCTGCTCCTCCAGATATTCGACGACGGCCACCTGACCGACGCCAAGGGACGCCGCGTGGATTTCCGCAACAGCATTATCATCATGACGAGCAATATCGGCTCGGAGACCATCCGGAAGGGCAACGTGCTCGGCTTCACGCAACGCAGCGAAGAGGCCAAGACGCGGGAGGCGTCCTACCAGAAGATGAAGGACAACCTCCTCAAAGAGCTCAAAGAGCCCAAGTACGGTTTCCGCCCCGAGTTCCTCAACCGCATGGACGATATCATCGTGTTCCATACCCTTACCAAGGAGCAGATACGGTCCATCGTCGACCTGATGTTGGGGACGGTCAGCAAGCAGCTGGCTGAGAAGGAAATCAAGCTCATTGTGACGGACGCCGCTAAAGACTTCCTCGGCGAAAAGGGCTATAGCGAGGAATACGGCGCCAGGCCGCTGCGCCGCGTTATCCAGGATAGAATCGAGGACCGGCTTTCCGAGGCGGTGCTGCGCGAAGAATTCAAGACCTTCGATAGAGTCTACTCCGTGAAAGCCTCCGTCAAGAAAACGGAAAAAATCGACGATATCCTCAAAGATATCAACGAAATGCCGGATATCCTGGCGGCGGAGAAAGCGGGAGATATTATCGAAGTCTTTGCCGGCAAGAGCGTCAAATACGAAGTGGAAAAGGTCGTCAAGGAGCATTTGAAAGAGGCCAAGGGCAAAGCCAAAGACAAATCCGATTATCACGTCGCGGAGAACGTCTACGTCTCCTACGTGGTCATCGATGTCAAGGACGAGGAAATCCAGATAGAGTCGGAGGACCATTTCCCGCTGCCGAACATACCGGTAGGGGCGGGCAGGTAAGCTAAGAACCCCGATTCTTGCTTCACCAAAATGCAGGGCGTTTAAGAGGGGCGCAAGCCCCTCTTTTCTTTTCTTCCCCCTTCCTTTTTTAAAGGAAGGGGGACCAAGGGGGATGGATTCATAAGGGGCAAAGGGGGTAAGTTTAGATAGTCAACTATAGGCGAAAGAATTCCTAAAATATCGGCGTGACTTGTTCACACCAGTCCTGTATAATGGGGCGGTGGCGGTTCCGGCAAGGACCCACCGCCTTAGTGTTTTAGGAGGAACCGAGCATTGGCCAGGGAAATCATCGAAGTGCCCATTACCGGCAAGATCATCAGCGTTGAAGTTAAAATCGGGGACGCGGTGAAAGAGGGAGACGTTATCTGTATCCTCGAATCCATGAAGATGGAAAATCCGATATTGACGCCGGTGGGGGGCACCGTGACAGAGATAGGGGTTAAAGCGGAGCAGGTGGTGAAGCCGGGAGAAAAAATCGCGGTAATTGAGTATTAACGGAACAGACGTATGAACGACCTTACTTTCGGACTGACGATGACCGTAGCGGGGATGGGCGTAACGTTCATCACGCTTTACCTGCTGACGCTGCTGATACGGCTGCTCAATAAGCTGTTCCCTTTCCAGAAGGAAGATAAAAGCCAGAGCAAGACCTAAATAAAACCCGCGATGGACGCTTTTTTAGACGCCCTGAACAGCCTGGGACAGGGTTTCCTCAACCTGTCGTGGCAGGGTGGCGTCATGATAGCCATCGGGTGCCTGCTCCTTTACCTGGGCATCGGCCGGAAGATCGAGCCCCTGCTACTCATACCGATCGGCGCCGGGGTCGTCCTGGGCAACCTGCCGCTGGCGGGCCTGTCCGCTAACGACCAGGGCGGGGTCATCAACCTGCTCTATGTTTCCGGCATACTCACCGAGATATTCCCCGTGCTGCTTTTCCTGGGCTTGGGGGCGATGATTGACTTCGGCCCACTGCTGGCTAACCCTATCGTCCTCATCTTCGGGGCGGCGGGGCAGTTCGGGATATTCTTGACGCTATTGTTAGCTCTGGCCCTGGGTTTCGCCCGCCAAGAAGCGGTATCGATAGCCATCATCGGCGCCTGCGACGGCCCCACCGCGATATATGTCACGTCCAAGTTCGCCCGCGACCTTTTGCCGGCGGTATCCATCGCGGCTTATTCCTACATGGCGCTCGTGCCGATAATTCAGCCGCCGATTATGCGGGCGATGACGACCAAGAAAGAGCGCGCCACGCTTATGCCGCCCGGCGAAAAACAGGTCTCGCAGCGGGTGAAAATCCTCTTCCCCATCGTCGCCGGAATCGTGACGATTCTGATTGCGCCGATGGGGGCACCGCTCATGGGGATGCTCATGCTGGGCAACCTGCTCAAAGAGAGCGGCGTGGTGAACAGGCTGGCGGACGTTTCTCAGGGGGCCATCGCCAATATCGTGACGCTTTTACTGGGGCTGTGCATCGGGGCGTCGATGCTCGGCGGGAACTTCCTGAAGTGGCACACGATACTCGTATTTTTACTGGGCTTCCTGGCGATATCGCTCGATACGGTAACGGGAATGTTATTGGGGAAGCTGATGCGGGTGATAAGCAAGGGCAAGATAAACCCCCTGCTGGGGGCGGCGGGCACTTCCGCCTTCCCGATGTCCGCGCGGGTGGTGCAGAAAGAGGGGCAGAAAGCCAATCCGCGGAACTTCTTATTATGGCACGCGGTGGGGGCGAACACCGGCGGCCAGATCGGCTCCGTCATGGCGGCCGCCGTCATGCTGGCGATAATGTCAGGACTGCATATAGGGCCGCTGACTTAATAATATATTGAAATCCATCCCCCTGACCCCCTTCCTTTACGAAAGGAAGGGGGAATTTTATATGAGAGGGAGAACTAAAGGGGAGGCAACGTAACTACCTAATATTTTTTAATTAATTTTTAGCCCATCGGCTAATAGTTAATTAATTTAACATATATCAATTGAATAATTTTAGTTTCTATGCTAATATTAGGCGTCGGGCTAAATTTATTAGGATGGATAATAGTATATGAATACAGAATTAAAAAACCCATTTCGTCCAGGCGCAGGACACATGCCCCCATATCTTGCAGGTAGAGAGGCAGAGATAGTTGAGTTTCGTAAAATCTTAGCGCAAGAGACAGTTCTACAGAACTTAGTCTTAACTGGACTAAGAGGATTGGGAAAAACTGTTCTTTTAGAGACATTCAAGCCATTAGCTATCGCAGAAGGATGGATTTGGGTTGGTACCGACTTTTCGGAATCTAGTAGCGTAAGTGAGCGAACATTAGCGATGCGTATACTAACTGACTTAGCTGTAGTAACATCAAATATTACAGTTACGACCCCAAGTAAAGTTGCTGGATTAGTGAAGCCACAGGAAGAACAATATAGACTTGACTTTACGGCGTTAATGAAAATTTGGGAAAATACCCCTGGATTGTCCTCTGATAAACTCAAGACTATTTTAGAGCACATATGGAGTTTTATTCCTTCACTAAATAGGAGAGGGATAATATTTGCTTATGATGAAGCTCAGAATCTCGCCGATCACCCAAAAGAACAGCAATATCCGTTATCTCTTCTTCTTGATGTGTTCCAATCAATTCAAAGAAAAGGAATTCCGTTCTTACTCGTTTTAACGGGTTTGCCTACTTTATTTCCCAAGTTAGTTGAGGCACGAACCTTCGCTGAGAGAATGTTCCATGTTATATCGCTAGATAAATTAACTGAGAAAGCCAGTGCCGAAGCAATAGTCAAACCTATAGAGGGAACATCGTGTCCCGTAAAATTCTCTCGCAGTTCCGTTAAAAAAATATATCAAATTACATTGGGGTATCCCTATTTTATTCAATACGTTTGTAGGGAAGTATTTGATATTTGGGTATTGAATGCTGCACGAGCAGAGAGGTTTGCCTCAATACCATTAGAAGAAATCCTACGTAAGCTTGATGCTGATTTCTTTGCCGGAAGGTGGTCCAGAGCAACTGATAGACAACGTGACTTACTTGCTATTATTGCTCAACTTAAAAATTCTGATTCTGAATTCACGGTTCAGGATATTGTCGAATTTTCAAAAAAGACTCCACATCCCTTCAGTAGTAGTCATGTAAACCAAATGCTTTCTTCACTTTGTGATTCCGCTTTAGTACATAAAAGCCGTTGGGGTAAATACATACTTGCAGTACCACTGTTAGACCAATTTATACGCCGACAACTCGCTCTAAGCTAGTCTTCTCAACTATTACCACCAAATACTTGCTCTAATTCCTCTTGCCTTTTTATAATTATTTAAAGTCATTCTGTGAGCAAGGCACATGACAAAATCCTCTTTATATCCCCCTCCGCCGCTGGTATACTAAACCATAAATTGAGAACCCTAAAAGAAACTTACCATAAGTCTAAAAACGAATACTTAAAAATTGAAGCTAACTTAACATATAACGAATAAAACGAATAACTGGAAAATGAAGCTGGACTTACCATAAATTAAAAAACGAATACCATAGCTATTTAGCTTCGGAATTGCCAAAATAATTATTAAAAAACGAATAACGAATAATTTTCTATCATTTTCCTTGCCTTCTTACCTCAAAAACAGTAAAGTTATGCTGTGAGCAAATCACAGGATAAGGTCGTCTTCGTCTGCCAGGAGTGCGGCAAAGAGAGCCTCAAGTGGCTCGGCAAGTGCCCCGATTGCCAGCAGTGGAACAGCTTCGTGGAGATGACGGTCAGAGCGGAACCGGCTTTAGCCAGACCAACTGCCCCATTCTTACCTCCCCAGCAGCTCTCCGAGGTAGAAATCGATACCGCCGAGCGCAAGCCCCTGCCCATCGCCGAGTTCAACCGCGTGCTGGGCGGCGGCATCGTGGCGGGGTCGCTAGCGCTCATTAGCGGCGACCCCGGCATCGGGAAATCTACCCTTTTATTGCAGGCAGCGGCTTCCATCGCCGATAACGATAACCGGGTGGTCTACGTCACCGGTGAGGAGACCGCCCACCAGATAAAGCTCCGGGCGGAAAGGCTGGGACTGGGCGGTGAGGGGCTTTACGTCATGGCGGAGACCGACCTCGAAAGGGTGCTCGAACAGGCGCAGCAGGCGGGGCCGGCGCTGGTGGTAGTCGACTCCATCCAGACGGTCTACGCCCCCGGCATGGAGTCGGCAGCGGGCAGCGTGGCGCAGGTGCGGGAGTGCACCATGAGGCTGATGCAGTTCGCCAAGACCAGCGGCGTGCCGGTATTCATCTCGGGACATGTCACCAAGGAAGGCGCCATCGCCGGGCCCAGAGTTCTCGAACACATTGTCGACGTTGTCCTCTACCTCGAAGGAGAGCCGTTCAGCGCCTACCGGCTGTTGAGGTGCGTCAAGAACCGCTTCGGCTCCACCAACGAGGTCGGCGTTTTCGAGATGAAAGAAGAGGGCATGGTCGAGGTGGAAAACCCTTCGCTGGCGTTCTTATCGCAGCGTGGGGCGGAAACGGTAGGGTCGGCGGTCGTGCCGGTCATCGAGGGGAGTCGGCCGATACTGGTCGAGATACAGGCATTAACGACGCTCAACGCCTTCGGGCAGCCGCGGCGGACCGCCAATGGCGTGGACTTCAATCGACTATTAATGATAGCGGCGGTGCTCACCAGGCGGGTGGGACTGAAGCTCGCGGCACAGGACATCCTCGTGAACGTGACGGGCGGGCTCAAAGTGGGCGAGCCGGCGGCCGACCTGGGGATGGCGCTGGCTATCGCTTCCAGCTACCGTGACGCCGAGGTCATGCCGCAGACGGCGGCGGTGGGCGAGGTGGGCTTGAGCGGTGAGCTCCGGGCGGTCAACCAAGTAGACCGCCGACTCAGCGAGGCCGCGCGGCTGGGATTCAAGAAATGTATTATACCTAAAACGGGAGTTAAGATTAACCCTCCGAAGGATATGGAAATTATCGCGGTGGGGACGCTCAGGGAAGCGGTGAATAGAGGACTGGTAGCAGGGAAAGGCGGGGAAAAGGAGGAGGGCGAATCTTAGAACATGGAAGAAGAGAAAAATTTCTATGCTATAGCCCTGACTTTATGCGAGGATATCGAAATAGCGCTCAACAAGCTGCGCAGTGATTATCAGCAATATATGGGCTATACTATCGTGCCTCATATCACCCTGGTAAAACCGTTCGTGCCGGTGTTCAGTCTGTTCCGGGTAATCGAGCAACTGGAGAAAGTGGCTAAACAGACTAAACCTTTCAATATAGCGTTGTATAGAATAGAGTTCTTCGAAAACGGCAATAACGTCGCTTACGCCGCTATAGAAAAGAAACGGGCGGTGAAAAAGCTGCATACGGATATCATCAAGTCGCTGGACGGGCTGATTAAAGAATGGTACACCGAAGGCCAATATAATTTAGAGAAATTCGTCCCGCACGTGACCATCGGTGAGAGGATTCCTGCTTCAGTTTTTCCGGATATTAAGAAAAGTCTCTCGAAATATATACTACACTACGAAGACAATATCACCGAGTTCAGCCTGTTTTCCGAGGAAAAGGGCGAGTGGGAGATAAACAGGGTTTTTAAACTGGCGGAGGATGAGTTAAAAAGGTAGGCACAACTAAAACGTGAACGATAAAAAAGAAAAGGTGGCGGCGATTATCGCGGCGGGGGGAGACAGCCAGCGGATGGGGGGCATCGATAAGATGTTCGCACCGATTATCGGGCGGCCGGTCCTGGCGAGGGTCATTGATACCTTCCAGAAGTGTAAATCCATCGACCAGATAATCGTGGTGATGAACTCGAAAAACATCGAGATGTGCCGTCGCCTCGTCGTGGTGGAGGGGTGGTCTAAAGTTAAAGACGTCTGCCTGGGGGGCAAGCAGCGGCAAGATTCGGTGGCGGAGGGACTGAAAAGGCTTAAGTACGGCGAGTGGGTGGTCATCCACGACGGCGCGCGGCCTCTTGTAACCATCGACCTCATTGAAAAAGGCTTGGATGCCGCTAAAGAGACCGGGGCCGCCGTAGCCGCCCTGCCGGTGACGGACACCATCAAGGTCGTCGGGGCCGACGACATCGTGCGCCAGACGCTGCCACGTCAAAATCTAAGGGCTGTCCAGACCCCGCAGGTCTTTCGCATCGATGTCATCCAGAATACCTACGCGCACGTCTTCGGCGACGTCACGGACGACGCCTCGCTGGTGGAAAAAGCCGGCTATAAAGTTAAGGTTTACCCCGGCTCTTATGATAATATAAAAATAACCACGCCCGCCGACCTCGCCATGGCCGAGGCGTTATGGAAAGAACATGAAAGATAACCGGCGCATCGGCATCGGTTACGATATCCATCCCCTCGTAGCGGGGCGGAAACTGGTGCTGGGCGGCACGGAGATACCCTTTAATAAAGGGCTGGACGGCTGGAGCGACGCCGACGTCCTGACCCATGCCGTCATGGATGCCCTGCTGGGGGCGGCGGCGCTGGGGGACATCGGGCAGCATTTCCCGCCCGGCGAGCCGGAGTACGAGAATATTTCCAGCCTGATACTGCTCGACAAAGTGGTGGAAAAGCTCGAAGAGAGCGGCTACCGGGTGGTCAATATCGACGCGACGGTGGTGACGGAAAAGCCCCGCCTGCGCGAATACATCGACGACATGCGGCATAACCTGAGCCACGTGCTGGGCATCGATATGGACAATGTCAGCGTCAAAGCCTCCACGAACAACGGGCTGGGGACAATCGGGAGGGGGGAGGGAATCGCGGCTATATGCCGTGGCCATGATAAAAGGCGGACAAGATGAAAATAACTGACACCCTAACCGGCCGGAAAAAGGATTTCAAACCACTCGGAGACACGGCTACGATGTACGTCTGCGGCATCAACCCCTACAGCGACTCGCACATCGGCCATGCCCTGAGCTATATCTTCTTCGACGTCGTGCGGCGGTACCTTGAGTTCCGCGGCTACAAGGTAAAACATGTCGAAAACATTACCGACGTCGAGGACAACATCATCAATCACGCTAACCGGCTCGGCATCACGGTCAAAGAACTCACGGAAAAATACGCCGCCCGGCACTTCGAGGACATGGACGCGCTCAACAACCTCCGCCCGCATTTCACCCCCAAAGCCACCGAGACCATACCGGAAATCATCGCCATGACCCGGGGACTCATCGAAAAAGGCTATGGGTACGCGGTCGGCGGCAACGTCTATTTCAGAGTCAGAAAAGTGCCCGACTACGGCAAGCTATCGAAACGCAGTCCGGACCAGATGATCGCCGGGGCGAGGGTCGAAGCGTCCGAAGCTAAAGAAGACCCGATGGACTTCGTCCTCTGGAAGGACTCCAAGCCGGGCGAGCCTTCGTGGGAAAGTCCTTGGGGAAAAGGTCGGCCGGGGTGGCATATCGAGTGCAGCGCGATGTCAAGGAAATTCCTCGGCGACCAGTTGGATATTCACGGCGGCGGCCAGGACGTCGTTTTCCCCCACCACGAAAATGAAATCGCCCAGTCGGAGAGCTTCACGGGCAAAAAGCCTTTCGTGCAGTACTGGATGCACAACGGGCTGCTCCGGATGGGCGAGGAAAAGATGAGCAAGAGCCTAGGGAACCTGATAACGATACGGGACGCCCTGAAGAAATACAGCGCTGACGCCATCAGGATTTTCATATTGAGCTCGTACTACCGCACTCCGCTGACCTATACCGAGGAGGCCATCCAGGCAGCTCAGAATGGGGCGGACAGACTGCTGCGCGTAGCCGCCAAGGAAGATACCCCGCCCGGCAAAGGTAAGGCAATGGACGCTAAACCTTATTACGATAGATTCATCGAGGCGATGGATGATGACTTCAATACCCCGCAGGCGATAGCCACCCTATTCGATTTAGCACGCGACATTAACAAAGTAGAGGAAACAGGCACAGATGTTGCCAAAGCACGACAGACGCTGCGGGAATTGGGCGGGGTGCTGGGGCTAACGTTTAAAGAGTCGGAGGAACAAGCCGGCGACGCCGCGCCATTTATCGAGCTGCTCATCTCCACGCGTAATAATCTACGTAAAGCTAAGCATTTCCAGCTTGCCGATGAAATAAGAAATAAGCTGCTCGAATTAGAGATAACCCTGGAGGATACAGCCACGGGCACGGTCTGGAAGAGAAAACGCTAGTTGTTGCCAAGGGCGTTTAAGAGGGGCGCCAGCCCCTCTTTTCTTTTTTCGAGGCGGGGAAAAAAAGGCGGGGTACACCTCGTAGTTTTACTCCGCCAGCACCGCCCGGGAACAGGCTATCCCCAACCCTTCCAGCGCGAAAACGCAAACGAAAGCCGCCGCCAGTATTATCAGATAGGTTACGTTTAATTCCATAGCTCTAAAACCGGCGACGACAAAACTGACGGCATAGATGACGGTGATAAGGTGGTCGAAGACCATCGTCCGCAGGCTCAGCGACGCGCGGTCTTCTCTAACGCCCATTCCCTTCCTGAAAATTGATAATACGTTCCATACTAACAGCGGCAGCAGGATCACCGAAAGGTAAGCGCTGAAAACGGGCACGCTAAAAAACACATTGACGATAATATTCACATAGCACAGGACGAGCAATACCACATACAGGATACCGGCCTTCTCGATGCCCAGCCGGACCGCCAGGTTATTTTTCCCGGAAAGCTTATCTGAGGCGAAATCCGGAATTTCATTCATCAGTATCACTAGGAAAACGCTGATAGAGCCGGGCAGCGAAACCAGCGTGGCAATGGCGCTGAGGTGGCCGGCCTGAAGGTAGTAGCCGGTGATGACCGCCAGCCAGCCGCAGTTAAACCCGATAGCTAATTCACCCAGACCATGGTAGGACCACTGCAGCGGCTTGCCGGTATAAAAATAGCCGATGAAAAGAGCGATAACACCCAGGGGAATGGTCAGGGGCCCGGTGCGAAAATAGAAATATAACAATAGACCGATGCCGGCGGCGAGGGCGAGAAAAACATAGGCCACGATGATAGCGTGGCGGCGGGGGATAAGGCCCATGGGCAGGACGCGACTGCCGCCGGAAAGCGTATGAAAGTCTTTATTGATGATATCGGTATCATAGTCGTAATACTCATTCACGAGGAACGTCATCAGCATGACGCAGAGGACGGCCACCGACGATATGAGCAGAACCAGCCAGTCGATAGCGATACCCTGGCTCCAGGCGATGACGCCGCCGAGGAGAAAGGGCAGCACGCCGCGGGCGGTAGGTCCTAGACGGAAAAGGGCCAGCCAGGCAAGCAGGGTTTTTCTCGCGGGAATAACCTGACCCAATACGCTCTCCTATCTGGATAAAGGAAACGCCGTAAAGAAAAAATTTAATAAAATTAAATACCAAATAAGGCACTGCCTGCGGGCAGTGCCTTATTCATTAAACATAACACCTATAATGCTATAGAAGCTAAACGGAGCCGTAAAAAATCAACCTGCCGACTCGCGGATAACTCGCTATAGCGGACCGTACCAGCACGACAAACCCGGAAACGGGACGGGCGGAACTCTAAACGATAACTAGCTCTTGCCGATACGGAAAAGCTTGGTGCCGCAGACCGGGCAAGTGCCCTGGATCGCTGGTCTCTTGTTCTTTAGAACGACCGATTTCGGATTTTTTATTTCCCTCTTGGTCCTGCATTTCATGCAATATGCCTGAGCCATGGTGACACCTCCAATATTGTTCTTGCCTAGCAGAGTAGCAAACTTGAGCGTATTTGTCAATAGCCGCAGCCTAAAAAAATATTACAATTTTATACACAATGGCGAATCAGGAGCCGATTCTCAAAGAAACAACGGAAAGGACGATGAATATAACCACCAGGGCGATGGTAAGCTGGAACAGCGTTTTTTCCACGCCGCGCTTGGTGCGGTAGACTGTATCCGCCTGCCCGAAGATGCCCCCCAGGCCGCCGCCTCTCACCTGGAGGAGAGCGACCAATATCAGGGCAACGGCGACCACGATTTGCGCGATATATAGATACATTGCCATATTATTTTCTCCAGCTACCAGATTTCAGACATCATTTCGCAGCGTCTCCGCCCTTAAGAGCTTTCAGACAGCTTCTGCTTCAGCAAGTCGTTAACGAGCTGCGGATTGGCGCGGCCTTTGGTTGCCTTCATGACCTGGCCCACCAGGAACTTAAGCGCCGTCTCTTTCCCGGCACGGTAGTCCGCAACCGGCTGTATATTAGATTTTATCACTTCGGCGACTATTTTCTCAAGCTCCCCGGTATCGCTAATCTGAGAAAGCCCGCGCTCTTTAATGATTTCCGCAGCTTCCCTGACGGTTTTATACATCTCTTCAAAGACGGACTTGGCGGTCGCCATATTAATGGTGCCATGGGAGCTAAGGATGAGTTCGGCGAGCATCCGCGGGGTGACCTTTTTGCGAAACTCGCTAATATCGATACCATCGGCGTTAATGATACGGCTGGCCTCGCCAAGCAGCCAATTACTTGCTTCTTTCGGGGTCACTTTTTGATTAGTTTTTACACCTTCCTCAAAATAATCGGCCATAGCTTTAGAGCCGGTGAGCAAATCGGCATCGTACTTGGGTAAGCTATACTCTTTTATAAACCGGTCACGGCGGGCTTCGGGGAGCTCGGGGAGTTTAACCCTGACCTCCTCCACCCAGTCCCGCCCGATGACCAGGGGCGGCAGGTCCGGCTCCGGGAAATAACGGTAATCGTGGGCGTACTCCTTGCTGCGCTGGGAAACGGTCTTGCCCTGGGTATCCAGCCAGCCGCGCGTCTCCTGGACGAGCCGCTTGCCCTCGGCGGCGGCTTTGCGCTGGCGTTGCGCCTCGTACTCCATCGCCTGGAAGACGGCCTTAAAGCTGTTCAGGTTCTTGACTTCCACCTTGGGGCCGAGCTCTTTAGCGCCCACGGGCCTGACGCTGATATTGGCATCACAGCGGAAGCTGCCCTCCTCCATGTTGCCGGTAGAGACGCCCAGGTACTGCAGGATGCTGCGCAGCTTAACGAGGTACTGGCGCGCTTCCTCCGGCGAGCGCAGGTCCGGCTCGCTGACGACTTCCATCAGCGGCACGCCGGAGCGGTTGACATCGACGAGGCTATAATCCTCGCCGCCGGGTCCGGAGCGGTGTAAAAGCTTGGCGACGTCTTCTTCCAGATGGACGTGGTTGACGCCGATCTGCCTGGTCATGCCATCAACTTCAATATTGAGATAGCCTTTTTTGGCAACGGGGGCATAAGCCTGAGAAATCTGGTAGCCTTTCATGAGGTCGGGATAGGGATAGTTTTTGCGGTCGAACTGCGTCAATTCAGCAATGGTGCAATGCAAAGCCAGCGCGGTCATCATGGTGAATTCGATCGCCTGCTTATTAATGACGGGCAGGACGCCGGGCAGGCCCAGGCAGACAGGGCAGACATGGGTATTAGGCGGCGCGCTGGCGTAATCAGCGCTGCAGCCGCAGTACATTTTACTTTTCGTTAAAAGCTGGGCGTGGACTTCCAGCCCGATGACCGTTTCGTATTCCATATTTTTAACAAAACCGATATCAAGTATAGCATAAAGGGAGTATTTAGTAATTAGTATTTGGTAATTAGTGGGTGAGTTTTCCCCGCCGTATCCTCATCCCCTCCCGGCATTCCGGACGTTCCGGTCCCGGCTTCCATTTGGCGCAGCAGGCAGGCTTGACGTCGTGGATGGCGCAGGCGGCCAGTCCCTTTTCAAATTTGAGAAAGGCGCAGCCCCCGCCGATATGCCGGATCAACCGGTATTCGGCATACTGCCACCTGGAATCGTCATAAAGCCTGTCCCAATCGTCCAGGGTTATCCCCAGGTAAGCGATGATTCGCTCGATATCAGCCTGGGTCACGAACGCCTGGTGGTTGGTACAGCAGACGCCGCACCGCCGGCATGCCATCGTCTCTACCGATTGCATCGTTGTTTCCATCTTTTGCCTCGGGGTCTTAGCCTTGCCCATATCAGAACCTCTTCCTCAAGGCGGCGGCGGCGACCTCCGGCGACAGGATACAGATGTTTTCGTCCTGCAGTATCTGGTAGTAAAACTGGTCGCTCGTCTCGATGGGCGAATAAAGGAGCAACCCCCTCGGCGTGATGCGGGCATGTGTCCAGAACTGGCCCCGGTCAAACCCGGAATAAGTGCTCATGTTGAAGCTCACCAGCTTGAGCTCATCGATGTAGCCAAATACCTTACGCAGCCCGGCGGCAAAATCCCGCAGGTCTTTCTCGTTCAATTCCGTAATCGAGGCTTTGCCCGGGAATATCGCAATAACGTCGGAGAGTCGACCCCTAGGCACGAAACCGGTGAGCCACTCTGTCCCCCCGATTTTCCCCACCCACCTTTCTCCCGTCCTTTTCTCCTGCTCCACGAGGTCGTTCCAGTAGTTCGTCCCCTTTTCTTTGTAATACCGTTCCGAACCTTCCAGAAGCTGTTTCTGGTAGTACGTCGGGTATGCGCCGGCGTTGCATTGCAGGTGCGGGTGGACCAGGCTGCCTCCGGCGGGCGGCATATAGTTCCAGGCGATAAAGCCGTATTTCGCTCCGGCATCGACCTCCTGGACCCTCTTGAGGTAGGTTTGCGCCGCCGTCAGGGCGTTGCATACGGTCTCGGGGTCGAATTTATCCAGGGTCACGAAATGTTCGTCGGACATGGCCACGACGACCCCATACACATCGTAGGGGTCGATATTGGGGAAAGCGATGGCTTTGCCTCTACGGATCAACCCTTCGGGGACAAGGTCGGGAGGAAAACGCGGCGTGATGCTTTCGACGAGCGGCGGGCAGAACGGGCAGGTCAGCTCCCGCGACCTTTCTTCTAGGGCAGCCAGGTCCGGGCGGATAATGCGTTCGGTGGAATAGGAGACGAGACGGCAGGTCATACCCGTCAGCGGGTCGAAGCGTATTTCCACGGGCGCGGGCGCTTCTACTAAATCGCCGGATTTATCGCGTTTGAGCATCCGCGAAGACATTATCTCCCGCCGGAACTCGATACGACTGTACTTCGGTATTTTCATAGGGCTATTTCACGATGCTGCTTATCTGCTTGAACTTATCGCCTTTAGCCACCTTGAGCAGCTCGAAGAGCGCCATTTCGACAGTGGTGGGGCTTATCCCCACCACCCCCATCTTGAAAAGGGCGGTCAGCTTGTTCTCCGGTTCCCTCGATGAAACACAGTCGGCGACCACCTCTACTTGATATCCCGCCCGGGATAGCGCCACGGCGGTCTGGTAAACGCAGATGTGCGCTTCTATGCCGGCGATGAGCACCTGTTTTCTGTTTAGCGTTTCCAGCGCCTGGCAAAAGACCGCTTCGTCGCAGCAGTTAAAGCTGACCTTCTCTATCGGCTTGATATCCGGTAAAAGCTCTTTTATCTGGGGCAGCGTCGGTCCCAGTCCTTTGGGGTATTGCTCGGTAAGGAGTAGCGGTATCTCCAGTACCTGCGCTCCTCTGATGAGCTTTATCATGCTGCGCAGGAGCTTTTCTTGTTCGTGCATGACGGGGAACAGCCTTTCCTGCATATCGATAACCAGCAATGCGGTGTTTTCGGTCGTTAAGAATTTTGAAGTGTTCATGTATTACATCCTCGCTTCGCAAATTATCTAAGGCGTATTTTCGATAAAAACCGGGGTAATACTTAACGGTACGGCGTCGGCGCTAATAATCTCAGATGCGGGATAGACGGGATTACGGTCACTATCAAGTTCCGTCACCACAGGAGTTACCTTTACATTCACGTCACCGAAGATGGAGCTTAAGTCGGCGGTTATATCGCCGCCGGTGTTCCAAGCAATATAAACATCTTTACCCCCCACCCGAAATGAGAAGATTCTCACATCTCCCTGGCTGACATCCTGTACCGACGTGAAGCCGCCGGTCTTTTCCTGCATCATCTTGTAATTATAGTATGACGGTTTTTTATACCCCGCATCCGGGTCCATCAGGCCCATCCCCTTCCACGGGCCATCCCAGTAGCCTTCGTCCGTGTTTTCCAGTCCCAGCCCCCAGTGCTGGCGGCCGATGCCCTGCGCCGCGCTCATGGCCAGCAGCTTGATGACGAATTCGCCGTTTTCTTTCTCCGACCCGAACCCGAAGTAGGTGTCCGCCGGGGTGTTTTCCGCTTTCTTGCCGGGATAGTTTTTAAACGGGCCGCCGCCTTCGATAATCCATATCGGCTTGGTGTACCCGTAAACCTGCATCGCCTGCTTGATATAGGCTATTTCCCCTTCCAGGAAATTTTCTTTGATGATGTAGGCGTGGATATCGATGACATCGAAATAATTTTCGCTTGCCTCCAGGATAGACTCGTAATCTTTCTTTTCTTTGTTCCAGAAAGGATTCAGCTTCCACCAGGCCGGAGCGCGTTTTACGTTATCGACGACTCCCGCGTCCTCGTCGGCGATCAGGCCGTCCATAAAAGCGAAATATCTTAAATAATTCCCCGCCAGCCCCGCCAGTATGACTTTGGCCTCCGGGTCCTCACCCTTGATCGCCTGGTAGGTGGTCTTCAGCAAATCGGTATAGACCGCGGCGTCTTTGAGTTCCGGGATGGGATATTCCTCGATGAAGTGCCAGTTTCTCACGGCATATTTCAGGCCGGGCATATCATTTTGCCCGTCCCCGTCGTAACGGTCGACGGCCGCTTTAATGAAATTGACCCATATCGGCAGTGTCTCATCGTGGGGATAGAGCTTAAGGTCGGCGGCGTTGCTTTCTCTCAAGAAGTCCGTTAAAGAGCCGTACTTCGCCGCCATGGCGGCTACCTGCTGCCGTTCTTCCCCGAAGGCGTTGATGATGGGCGAAAGCACCATGGTAATATCCAGTCCCAAGGCCTGCAGCTGGACGACATCAGTATCGACCGTGCTCCAATCGTAAATACCCGGCGTTTGTTCGATGCTGAACCAGATTACATGCGGCTCCAGGGAAAGCCAGGATACGCCCAGCTCTTTGACGTGATCGGCATCCCGCCGGGCATTTATCAGGCTCATTCCGAAGAACATGTTTCTGTCTCCAAAGGGATAGCCCAACGCTGCGGGGGTTGAGGGAGGCGGGGGGAGTGAAGGAGTTGGAGAGGCTGAAGGGGTTGCCGGAGCGGTTGGAGGCGGTGTTGTGCCAATCGTGGAAGGGTGCGCGGACGGCGGTGAGGTAGGCTTGGCATTCCCGCGTCCGCAGCCCGCGACGGAGAGCAATAATATGAATATAAAGAAAACGCTGATGATAAACGGTATACGCTTCATATTTACCTGGTATCGAAACGGATTGATTCTATTGAAAAAAATTATAACATATCCGGTGTTTGTTATAAATTTGTAATTATTATTCTATCTATGTTATAACTACTAAATACGTCGTACCTCATAATTCTGACGACACTATCGTCGTGGTATAATAAACAATAATAAACACGGGAGGTAAATATGAAAGGCGACCCGAAGGTAATCGATGTTCTTAACTCTTTACTGGCGGATGAGCTCACGGCGGTCAACCAGTACATGGTGCATTCCGAAATGTGCGAAAACTGGGGCTACGACAAGCTTGGCGCGACCATCCAGAAGCGCGCCGTCGAAGAGATGAAACACGCGGAAAAGCTTATCGCGCGCATACTGTTCCTGGAAGGCATTCCCATCGTCAACGAACTGAGAAGGATGCACATCGGTGCGGACGTGTCGAAAATGTTTGCCAGCGACCATGTCCTGGAGAGCGGTGCCGTCAAATCTTATAATGCGGATATTGTCGTCTGCGGCAACGCCAAGGATTTCGCGACGCGCGAGATTTTGGAGAACATCCTTAATGACGAGGATAGACATATCGACGGCATTGAAGAAGTCCAGGACGAGATCGCCCAGATGGGCATCCAGGTCTTCCTGTCCACCCAGCTCAACAAGTAAAGCATTGTTCAGGAAAATGGCGGGAATACCAACGACCCTCTTTTGATGGGTTTAATTAACGTGATTTTTAACTAATCTTGAAAAGCTAAGTTACCACTCCCTTTTCATCTTTTTCGCCAGCTTCAAGACACGCTCCTCGCTCTCATAGCCCTGGTCGATGAACAGCAGATTGTCCCTTTCTTCCGGAGACACCAAATCCTGATGTGATTTCTCCGTGTGCGCGGGCGACTGCTCGACGGTCACCACGATGAACGGTCGGGTGACCTTCCGGATGATCCAGGGCCCGTGGATAAAACCGGCCGGGAGATAGACTAAATCCGAGGTGGTGATAATGTGCTTTTCCAGCTCCGGGCCCAGGCAGAACTCTACTTCGCCGCCAAGGTCCAGCGGATTGTCCGGGTTCGTGCCCAGGTGCATGACCACCTCCGGGAACTTATGCTGGTGCGGCCCGTGTCCCATCTGTTCCCAGGAAGAAACGCCGGGGAGTCCCTGCGGCACCACGGGTACCCAGTGCACATAATACTGGTGACTGCCGATATAAGCCCCATCATTTACCTTCTCATCCACAAAAGCGACTACTGGGCCGGTGGCCGGCGGGTTCCACGGCCGCGGACCGGAGAGGATGTATTTATCGTACTTGTTTTTAGCCATAGCGATATCCTCCCGCATCAAGACTGAGGTTTCTTTTCACCGGTTTTTTTAGCTTTTTTCGTCGGCATAATTTGTTTATAAGCGCGGGGGATATCCGGGGGGTCGAAGACGGGGAGGTCGCTAAAACGTCCCTCCTTCATCGTCCTCATGCCTCTTTCCCTGACCGCGGCATCGAACTTTTCCAGGTCGTCGGTCTCCAGCTCGTATAAAGCCAGGTACTTCCGGCACTGGCCTTCTCTGGGCGCGGCGCTCGCCCATCGCGTCGCCTGAATCATGCCGGGCACCTCGAGCATATCCGGGATATGCGTCTTGCTGTACCAATCGTTAAACTCTTTTTCCCGGGACGGGTCCTTGCAGTCGCTGAAAACGAACAGCATATACTTGCTCATACTATTCCCTCCGTACCGATAGTCAGTCTTCAAAATCGGAAAAGATGATCATTAATCACGTCGTGAAGCGGCGGGGAGAGGCCGGATGGAAGGGCCGGGCGAAAACGTGATATCGATGAACATGAACGGCTTATTGACCTTCGCGATATCCAGGGGGCCGTGCATCACCCCGGCGGGGATAAAGACGGCGGAGGGATAAGTGATAATTTGTTTCCGCCCTTCCAGGTGCAGCTCAACTTCACCGCCGAACTCGCCGATATGAGTGGGGTCGCCGCCGAAGAACAGGATAAGCTGGTCGAAATCGTGTTTGTGAGCCTCCGCCACCATGATGAAAGGCTCGGTCAGGAAAGACCACCCCAGCGAGAAATTGGCGCCTCCTAAATCTTTCCCGCCGAAGACACCTATCTGGGGAGCGGTGACCTGCTTATAAAGAGAATAGCCGGTCTTTAGTTCCGTAATGTATTTACCATGTTTTTTAGATTGAGGTAGTGGCATTTTCCTCCTTTCGGTCTGTCGGTTGATGATAGACGAATTTTTAAATGAGTGTCAAGTAAAAAGTCGCGACTTTACTGCTGTAAAAAGCCAATGGTAAACTAACATGAAATATTGAGGCGGCTGATTGAACGCGTCGCCCGAAAACCCCGAAAAAGGAGGCATCTCCATGATTAAAACAATTGCCGTGGCCCACCGTAAGGCCGGCACGACCAGAGAGGAATACAACCAATATTGGCTGGAGAAGCACGCCCCCCTGGCGGTAAAACTCATCCCCTATGTAAGAAAATATGTCCAAAACCACCTGGTCGAAGTGCCGGGCATGGAATACGATGGCGACGGTATCGTGGAAATGTGGTACGACGACGTCGAAGCGTGGCAAAAATCCCGGCAAGCGGTCTTCTCCAGCCAGGAGCTGCGGAAAGACGCGGCTAACTTTTGCCGCATGGACCCCGGGGGCTTCTGGGTGGTGGAGGAACACGTTATTTTAGATAACACAGAGAGAAAATAACCGAGGGGTAACAGACGGAGTCAAGGGTAAGCTGGCAAGGCCTTAGCCAAAATGAAAAAGCCCACCTTTTCCAGATGGGCTTCCAAAATGCTTTGGTAGCGGGGGTTGGATTTGAACCAACGACCTCCGGTATGTTCGAACGGTCTCCACTAACTATTAGGTTGTTTGTCATCGTTTTCACTACCTTTCTGAACTGACTCGTTGATTGCCTCGGTTTTGGTAGCTTTTGGTTTTTGCGTTTTTGACTGTCCCTTAGCTGGCTTGGCATTGGCGTTCTTTTTCTTATTAGTAGGCTCCTTAGTTTTTGGTTCACTAGCGTCGTAGTTTACCTTTTTTACTCTGTCCTTGTGGTTGGCCACGGCTTTAAGGATTAAGTCAACTTGCGGATCGTTCACCTGCCATTCATAGGCTTTTCCTTTAGCCTTTCTGGGGAATTTAGCCCTAAGAATTCTCCTGAGAGTCCTTACCTCCATTCCCGCCTGGTTTGCGAGTTGCTTGATAGTGATTGCGTCTTCCATTTGGTTTACCTCCTTAGAATCTATTTTTGTAATTATAAGAGAGGTTAGGGCTTGTTCCCAAAGCCGTTTAGACAAGCTAGGAGTGAAATAGACACGTTTATGCAAGACAGTATTATTGTAATGGGGTTGTATTGAAAGCAACGTGAAAGAAGCGAATTTAAGCTTTGGGATTAGACTTTTATCAAAGGAAGTTTATGCCTAAATCGATTTGCTATTCAACGCGACAGTTCCGAGAATCATTACGATCGATCCAATCCACCAACCTGCTAATCCAAAGTAAAAATAAGCTTGTTCCGCCCAACGAACCATTGGTATTTCAACACCTCTAACAACACTAAAATACTCATCTTTCCATTCAACACCATGTTGGGTTAACAAATTTATAATATCATTCCAAGTTTGGGGACAGTCAGAAAGCCTACTCGCCACACCATTAGGATAGAAATCTATCGGCATCATACGTTTACATGCTTCTATCAATGCACGTTTCTGCCCGGTAGTAATGTCCGGTGTAACTATATCCCAAATTACTTCCTCGAGCTTGCTTCGGAATTTATCACGTGCAATTCTCAACGCTATAGCTTGGGCTAAAACACAAACTAGCATTGCAAAAACCCCAAGTACAGTAAATGGAATTACCCATTTCTCTATTGGCTCTTCCGTCGTATAAGCTATCCCCAAGGAAGTTAAAAGCGTTACCGAAGAAACGAAAAGGACTATATTAAATAAGAACGAAACGTATTCCAAATGACGACCAATCCATTGGAAGCAGATATGAATTAGCACCAAAATTACCAAAACAAACAGAATTATTAAAGACCAGTAAAAATGACTACCATTAGCCTCGTCCATCCTTACTGGAATGTTGCCATTGACCAATAGGTAAACGATGATACCCCATGCAAATAGCATTAAAATAGCCAAGAGTATTCGTATTCGATTCCATTGTTTTCTCATTATTGCTTTTTTATCCATGTTGAATACTAGATTATAGCTCTTATTCATGGTTGTCAAATGTGTGAATATCGAAGGTCTAATTCTCACTTTATGATTTCATAACCCTACCGTTAACTGATTAAGCAAAATAGCGTTAGCGTAGCGAGGGGGTAGAGTAAGCAATTTAATTGTATAATAATATACTTGACATATTGCTCCAATTAGGAATAAATTTGGATATAATTTGATCTAAAAAATAGATACCAAAATCTATGAAAATAGAGCAACAGTATCTTGATAGTTTACTCGACAGAATCTATAACGTGCCTGATAAACCATTACCCGATTATTAGCGTAATAACTCAAAAACGGAGAAGCCGTAAATGACGGAGCGCTCGTTAACGGAATTATTTCATCGCTTAGATCGCATCCTGCCAGAACGGCAGGAACTTATAACTGTAAATCCGAATACATCCGCCCGGGAAGCACTCGTTAAAATGAGAGAACACAATCTCACTCAGGTACCTATCTTAACTGGAAGTACCGTTCTAGGTTCGTTTTCGTATCGTTCATTTTCTGAAGGAGTTCTTAAACTTGGTAAAAAGGAGCAAGATATAACCAATTTGCCTGTTGAAGTATTTTTAGAGGATCTCAAGTTTGCCCAGATACATGAAGAGTTGAACGAACTATTAGGGGAATTCGAGTTGAAAGATGCTGTGCTGGTCGGCTCCGAAAGCAGACTCCAAGGAATAGTAACCACAATTGACGTGCTGCTATATTATTTTAAAGTGGCTAACGCATTCGTAATGATTGGCGAGATCGAACTTGCAATTCGAGAATTAATGAGGGCGTCGGTCACAGAAGAAGAACTTCACCAGTGTATCGACAAATGTCTAAGGGAGAATTACGAGAAGAGATTGCTCCAAGTGCCTACCTGTCTCGAGGATATGAGTCTAGGGGATTACGTGTCAATTATTAGATACAAAGAATTCTGGAAAAAGTTTAACGACAAATTTGGAGGTTCCTATTCAATGGCACAAGTAAAGCTGGAGCGCTTGCCGAATTTAAGAAATGATGTGTTTCACTTTAGACGAGATTTGACAGATGAAGAATATGCCTATCTCAAAGATACTAGAGATTGGCTCCTAAAAAAGATAATAAAACTTGAATCAGGGAGACAGGTGGTGCAAGATGGGTAACGGAGTTAAATCTAAATATTTTCGTGACAAAGGGCTGCTTCCTTTCCAAGTGCAATTTGTCGAGAGTTTTCTCAGTGAAGACATGCCGTTCAGAGAACTTGTTTCCCCCGTAGGAAGTGGTAAAACTCGAACGGCTGCAGCACTCATAATGTATGAAATGGAAGTGATGAATTATAAGCGAATTCTTGTAATATCTCCTACATCATTACTCCACCAGTGGAAAACAGTGTTGACAACTATGTTATCGCCAGCGAGTCAGGCTATTACGCCGACTATTGTTGATCGGAAAACGTATTTGAATCTTGAGTTGATGGTTCCTCCCGGTGATAGTCCATGGCCTATTTCTTGCATAATACTTATGAGCATAGACTTTGCCAAACGCCAAGACATAGCCTCAAGTATTATGAGCGTGGTTTGGGATTTAGTAATATTTGATGAAAGCCATTTGCTTCGAGGAAAAAAGCGGGCGTTGTTTGATCTGTTAACAAAATCAGGAGCAGCTAGACGGATCCTGTTGCTTACCAGTTCGCCATTCCGTTTTCAAGGTGTTGTGACAAGCCAATATAAATATAACGACATAGTCGACTGGAACGGACAGTCTCTTTTTCTTTCTAACAAGAGGCAATTAAAAGCCATTCACTATAGAAGAACAAATCATGAACAGGCCTTTTTTAGTGAAATTCAAGAGTTTGCTCGAAGGTTGGGAACCATAAGGTCTTTTGGTAAGTTGCATGAGGCTATCGTAATTAGGAATGCCGCATCCAGTATCTATGCGGTAGAGGGAATGTTGCGTCGACTTCGGGACGCTTGGGATCCTGTGCGCAACAGAATTGCACATGGAGATATTTCTACCCGTACAGATACGTTCCAAAAAATCCAGCAACAGCTCGTAACGGTCAAGGACCTACTTGGTGATACGGATGATGTATTAATGGATGTAGATCAGAGCCGACTTGGTATAGACTTGAAACCGGGTCAGTTTTTAGACTTATTCAACAAGCTGGAGTCTCTATTGGATCAAATTGAAGATATTGGGACTGATTCAAAAATGGAGGCATTAATATCTTATTTACACGAACGCAGTAAGCTTAGAAAAAACCACATATGTGTTTGGACCGCTTTCGTGAGCACCTCGCACTATCTTAATACTAGTCTGAAAGAAATCAACAAGCCCCTTTATTTAATGACTAGTGCTTCTGAGCCAGCAGAATGCCAAGCCTTACTAAAAGCTTTTCGTGAGAATGGCGGTATCATGATTATGACGGATGCTGCCATAGCCGGAGTTTCATTGGAGTTCGTTGATGAATGTATAAACTATGATCTACCCACTAATAAAGATATCTTTGAACAAAGATGGGGTCGGTTTCTTCGTTTGGGTCGCCATAGTGAATTCGAAATGATTATTCTGAAAGATGAAGCAAGCTCTTTACCTTGGGAAGAGGAGATTGTAAAAGTAGTTGAAGAAACATAAAATGAGTAGGCCCTCTATGATTAACGCCTTTTTCATCGTGGAGAGTACCTAAAGGAAATGAATTAGATCACTGTTTGAAACTGACTTTGCCAATATTTCCAAATAGATGTTAGAATTTAAAAAAGCAACGGAGTAATAAAATGCATTTTCCATATGAAGAAGATGGGGCAGGAGCAATAAGGGGACGACACCGAACATCGGATGCTTCTGAGTATTTATTAGCTGATAAGGAAGTCGTTTTATTAGCAAAAGATGTTTTATCGGAGGAAGAATATTCGCAAGCCGAGGAAATAGCCGTACAATTGACCGGCAATAAAAGGAACAAAGAATTGGCTAAAGCCAAGTTGGTGGCGCTCGTAAAACCTCCCCCTAAGCGACCCATATATTATGCCCAATATGAAATGTTGTTTTTACCCAGGTGGACAAGAGATGCGCTTCGTTACCTCGGTGATTTCGTTGACATGCTTGTAAAAAGTGCTGTTTATGAAAAGACTAACGATCGTCGTGTCTTTGGTTTATCACTCGGTCCCGCCATAAATCTGTTTCAAAGGCACTGGCCTGATTATGAAGCATTAGTTATTTTACTGCAAAAATATAATAGGTTCCTTTACCGGGGAGCGAAACACGATTTTACGCTTCCTGCTAATCGAAAAACACATAGATTCACTGCACGTGAAGTGGTTCTTACAGCATTCATAACTATGAAACTTGCCGATAGATTGTCTAATATTTCGCGTATGGCTGAAGATGCTAGAAATGACAAAATGATGTTGCAGTAAGCTTTGTACTTGGCAATATCGGTAAGATCTTAGATTACTGCACAGGTTGTTGCTCCTTTTTTCCTCAACCGAAGGATACCTCCCCGAAAACAATCTATCCTATGCAAGTTCTGTAGGCAAAATTAACTGAACGCTTACCACTATGATACTTGGTTGAAATTGATCAAATGCGAGAATTAGATAAAAGAACAACTCTTTCTATTACGAGTTGCAACTAATCCTAAAAGTGATTTTATAAAAGGAAATTTCTCACTAATGTTGTCACAAAAAAGACCTACACGGGGTATCACAGATGTGCTTAAATATTCGTACCATATAGTCTTACGCTTAAATCTCTGATGGTCTTTAAGTGCCGCAGCGCATCTTGGACAATACCCTCTTTGAACCCGGAATTAAGATAAAACTCTGCATCTAAAAAAGAACCATCGGGACCTTCAACAGTAAACCTTTCCTTAGCCATTTGGTTTAGTTTCCCAACATTCCCATGTATTAAATGGTTACGAAGTTCTCTCAAATTATTGAGAGCCGTAGCCTCGTTATTATCCAATATAGATAAAGCATGTCCTTTTTCTATTAGTCGTTTTAATCCAACGTTTTCTAATGTTGTAGGAGTTGTGCTTCCCCTGATCTGCAATTTGTCAGCAAGAATTAATTCAGCGATTGAAGCACAAAAGATGATAGCTCCTGCGAATTGCCCGGAAATATACATTTCGTCCGCCATTGATAAATATCCCCATACAAGTTTTGGTAAAGGTATGTTATATATGGCAGGAAGTATTTGTTTCCACCTTTCGACTCTTTTTCCGAGGTTCTTATTAAACCATTCAATTTCCTGAGCTCTAAATCCAATCTCATCCATAATGAACCTCTTTATATATATGCTATGTCTTATTATATAGCGAATTTCTCACTGACGTTGTCGCGTAATAGGACCCACACGGTCGTATAATTCTACGAAATGGCGATTGTCGAGTGTAATCACTAGAGCCACAAACCTTAGATTGTTAGATAAAAGAGTGAAACGGTGCCAAAAATCCCCGGTTGTGAGATCATTGGTAGCAGAAATCTACGGTTATGGCACCGAAATCGACCGGGGGGCGGGCGTGGTGGGGCGAGGGGCGGGGTAACCAATGAATACGAAAAGACTGACTCCGTCTTGACTAACTGGGAAGAACGAGGTGTCCGTTTGAAGCCTACCTTTGAGGTTCAAGACGTCGAGGGGATGAGCTGGAGTCGAGGGTAGATATCCGGCGCGGAAGCCTTTATTGTTATACTTCAGGGTATTCTCTTTTGGCAATAAATTGGTTATATAGTATATCTATATAAGAAGCACTGCCAATTGCCAAACCCGAATGTAACCCTCAGTCTTTTGGCAGTGAGTCGAGGATACTTTTTGGCAGTGCCCTTTTTGGCAGTGTGCTGCGATTGCCAAAATAGTTACCCTCGCGTCGAGGGTAGTTACCCTCGTTGCCAAACACCCTTCTCACTCACTCTTTTTTGGGAAGTAATTTAGTCCCTCTTTCACCATGAGTCCCGCCTTAACCATCTCGGTTATTTTCGTTCTTGCCTGACGGTCTTTGGTGCCCTGAAGAGACATGATCTGTGCCGTAATCTCCGGTCCTTTCGCTGGGAGGTGTATCTTGTAAAACAAGTCCACGAGTGCACTCTCGGACGTCCGCCCGATTAAATAGGTGTCCCTGTTATAAGTGAGACTTATCGGCCTTGGTTTTCTCCTGGCGGTATTCCGCCACTTCTTAAATGAGATTTTCGTTAAGTTCTCCCCCGCGTCGTCCCCCTCCATGAAAATCCCTATGCTGGCTTTATTCCACACGACCTTAGCGCCAGCCGGATGCTCGCCTTTCCAGCCGACATGGTCAAGTAGAATGATGCTGAAGTCCAACTGTTTCATCATATCCCGGACTGGAAAGATAATTTTACTTCCCACCTCCCCATTGTCATTGGTGTCAACCTCCCCCTTCCAGTCTGAGTGGCTATCAACAATGACGAGTTGACTTCCCAGTTTTGTGACTGTGTTCCCAAGAAAAGACCTGTCTCTGGGAGTTGTAATATCAAAACTCTCTGGGCAGATGAACCTGAAATTTTCCCTTGCGATTTCAGGGAAATGCTCCAAGAGCACATTGTGCCTCTGCCGGAACTCATCCCAGTACATCTCCAGACTCAGGTAGAGGACTCTAATCGGCTTTAAGAGGGCTTGAAAGCCGAGATAGCGCTGGTCACTGGCAGCGTGAAGTCCTATGTTATGGGCTAAGATACTCTTGCCCACTCCAGCATCCCCGAAGAGGTGGGTGTAGCCCTGCTTGACGGCGAACCCAGCAATAACCTCCCTCTCCGTTTCCATGGGCCAATTCTCAAGGTCAAGGGATTGATTTCCATCGAAAGTCTCAAAGGCCTCTTCCCTTGATTCCTCTTCCCTATGTAGGGCATGGCGTAGGGCGGCGATGGTGGGGAGAAATTCCTCATAATTTTTAAGATGTTGAAGGTCAAAATAGAGCCTCGCATCGCTACTGATATTAGCCCTCTGGGTATATATCGGCTCGCCCCCTCCCCTATAGAAAAGCATCCGGGCATGATAGTCCTTGTCCCTCTCATCAATCCCAATATCAAAAAATCGTATCCCCAATTCCCCCTTGGTAGCTTTGTATCCCCCCATCGTCTTCTCAACTTGCCAGTCCGGGATATACCCTTGAAACAGTTTCAATATCACGTCACTCATGTCCTACCCCCCGTCAGAAATATATAGGCACTTTCAATTATCCTTGTGAGGTCCTTTTCCGGGAACCCTTTATCCGGGAAGCCTTCACAAAACTCATGCGCCCAGGAGACTGTCCTCTCCTCCGCAATATCCTTCCGATAGTGGTGAAAGAAATACCGTGATGCCTCAAGGGCACGAGCATGCCTTCCACCATGAGAGACTAATTCTCGAAACTTTCTCGGGCGTAGGGTCTCAGGCGTGAGGAACAAGCGCCCAGAGGACACGGCGACTCTTGGCTTGGGCTCGACATCTATGCCTATTTCTTTGAGGTTATCTATGACCATTAGCTCACGAATCTCCAAGTTGATGAAGTGATAGGCTTTACCGGTTATAGGGTGAACCGATGGTGGGGCGAGGACATATTTCCCCTCACTTCTGACTTCCACTATACCCGCTGATTTTATGGGTTCCTTACCTCGAAGCCAGACATGATGCCCCGGGGAGGGTTCTATCCTCCCCGACCTGACTATCGGCGTCTTCTCCTCGATGCCTGGGTTCCTCTCAAGGAATCTCTTATATGAGGGCTCGTCGTCGTAGTCGAGGACAAAGAAATTCCCGGACACGGCTCCACACACGAGTCGTATATTATGGTCGAAGCCGTCAGAGAACCACTTCTCGACCTGCTTCCATGTAGGGCGTACCTTCTGATATTGCTTCCATTCGGGACCGAAGCCCTTAGAGCCAAGGGGTATAGGTAGGACACAGAACCCCCGGTCATGGTAGTCGAGGGCAGCCTTCAGAATCCCCCGTTGGAACCTACTTAATTTTTTCATTTGTTATCTCGGCTATGCAACATCTTTTATGGGATTTATGCCACCAGGCGCATCTACCTTGAATGCACTTTTCACATTCTTCGGCTGCGGCCTCGTCGGGATCACTGCTATACCCGTGTGGCACATTCTCGGCGTAACTGATAACTGCTGAACGAAATAGTGGACAAATCATTTTTTCCTCCTTCCTAATTTATTGTTTAAGGTTCGTTCCTAAAAACTCTTCCAATTGTCTTTGGCTAACCCGCCAAAGTCGATCACCCAATCTAGACCCTTTTAGTTTGCCAGATCTAAGCCATCGGCGAACGGTAATCTGATTTACCTGCAATAATTCACTAATTTGCTCCGGTGTGTAAAATTTATCTATCATCATATTGGTATTATAGCATACTTAACGATATATGACAAGTCTTTATGGTCTCCTACGTACATTGTACTATTGTACTAATATGAATACTCTCTGTTGAAATTCCGGAGTTTTCTTTTTGCATCATACGCCCTTTTAGATAAGCCCTGGATAGCTAGGAATACACACAATGTAGAAGTTTTTTCAATACGTTATATTGTCCGTATTGGTGATGGGGTGTATAATCGACATAATTAAAAGGACTTCTTTTTGGGTAAAACTAAATGCAACAGGTAATTATTGAAAATCCAATCTTGAATTCACCTTTTAAGGAGCCAACCCGGCACTTCCGCTTCTCTGATGAAGGTATTACAAGCGAAATCGTTGAAGCGCGGCGTATTAGTTCCTATTTCATACCTATTGCTAAACCAAAAAAGAGGGGAAAAGCTGCCCAACTTGCTTTTGATACTGAGTGGACTAAAGACCGTATCGAAGAGAACGCATTTATCAATCGCGTTCGTGGCAGAGTATCATTGTGGCGGAAGGGAAACTACGAAGGAATCACAAAAATAACCCGCCGTCTCCTGGAATATTGGACTAATGGCGACCGAGAAAAGAAGCTGTTTTTCTGCCAGATTGAAGCTCTAGAAACCGCAATCTATTTAACGGAAGTAGCTAATAAATACGGGGATTCTTGGATTGAGAACAGCATCCGGCAGTTCAATGAGGACGCCAATCCTGAACTCTATCGTATTGCCTTTAAAATGGCCACAGGCAGTGGTAAAACTGTCGTTATGGCCATGATAATAGCATGGCACGTGATGAACAAGCAGGCCAATCCTCAAGATGCCCGCTTCTCTGATGCGTTTCTCATTGTTACGCCGGGGATCACTATCCGTGACCGACTTCGTGTCCTGCTACCCAACGACCCGCAGAATTATTATAAACAGAGAGACATCCTACCCGCCGATTGGATGGAAGATTTAGGGAAGGCCAAAATAATCATCACAAATTTTCATGCTTTTAAGCCTCGTGAGTTAGAAAATGCTGGAAAACTCACGAAGAATATTCTAAATAAAGGACAGGAGAGTTCATTCACGGAAACACCAGACCGGATGGTTCGGCGAGTTTGTCGAGAGTTAGGCAATAAGAAGAATATTATCGTCATCAATGACGAAGCACACCATTGCTACCGAAGGCGAGTTGGCGGTGAAGATATTAAGCTGGTCGGCGATGAGCGCAAGGAAGCTGAGAAACGAGAGGAAGAAGCCCGTGTCTGGATATCGGGTTTGGAAGCGGTAAAAAAGAAAATAGGTGTAAAAGCTATCTATGACCTCTCGGCAACACCCTTCTTCTTACGTGGTTCAGGATATCCTGAAGGAACATTGTTTCCTTGGGTAGTATCGGATTTCTCGCTTATTGACGCCATTGAGTGCGGCATCGTTAAAGTACCACGGGTGCCGGTTGCCGACGATTCCATGACCAGCGATTTACCTACCTACCGTAATATTTGGATTCATATCAGAGACCACTTGCCGAAGAAAGGCAGGGGAACCAGTGACGAAAGTGGCAGGGAACCTAAACTGCCCAAGGAACTTGAAGGCGCTCTCTACAGTCTCTACGGGAATTATGAAAAGTACTACCGGCAATGGGAGCGGAACACTGAAGCCAGGGCCAAAGGATTGACGCCTCCCGTCTTTATTGTCGTCTGCAATAATACTAGTGTTTCAAAATTGGTCTATGACTGGATTTCAGGCTGGGAAAAGAAGCTGACCGATGATTCTTCCGTGATAGTGCCCGGTAATCTACCAATTTTCCGTAATTCCGAGGATGGTGGTGGTTGGCTGTCTGTACCCAATACTATTCTCATCGATAGTGAGCAACTGGAGTCCGGGGAAGCCATGAGTAAGGAATTCAAGAAAATGGCAGCACTGGCTATTGAGGAGTTTAAGAAGGAATACACCATCCGATTCCCGGGGCGTGATGCAGAGAAACTGACCGATGAAGACCTCCTTCGTGAAGTGATGAATACAGTCGGTAAACTAGGTAAACTGGGCGAAAATGTAAAATGCGTAGTCTCCGTTTCCATGCTGACGGAAGGATGGGATGCTAACACTGTTACTCACATCATGGGTGTACGTGCTTTCGGTACCCAGCTTCTTTGTGAGCAGGTAGTCGGGCGTGGACTCCGCCGTATGAGCTATGTTCCAAACAAAAACAATATGTTTGATACGGAGTATGCCGAAGTATATGGAGTGCCGTTTTCTTTTATACCCTGCTCCGGTTCGTCCACCGACCCCAAACCAGGGCCAATGCCCACTCGAGTACGCGCCCTGGAGGAGCGAAATGCCTGCGAAATTACCTTCCCTCGTCTTATCGGTTATCGTTACGAATTACCGGAAGAGAGACTTACGGCACGCTTTTCCGAAGACTCCAAAATGCTGCTATCTACTGAAGACATACCCACAAAGACGGAGAACGCACCTATTGTGGGCGAGACTAGCATCCATACCCTCGATGACCTAAAAAAACATCGGGAGCAGGAAGTAGCCTTTCTTCTGGCCAAGTTGACTCTAGTCAAATACTTCCGTGACGAAGACGAAAATGATAAACCCTGGCTGTTCCCGCAGTTGGTTAGAATTGCTGGACAATGGCTTAAAGAATGCGTGATTTTAAAAGATAATACCTTCCCGCAGATTCTATTGCTCATTGAGAATGCCTACACAGCTGCCGAGAAAATATACAGTGCTATTGTAGCTTCTGAATCGGGCCCGAAATACCTGAAACCAATCCTGCAGCCGTATGAATATACTGGCTCTACACGCTTTGTCGACTTTGATACTACACGGCCAGTTTATCCGACCGCACCAAATAAATGCCATATCTCCCATGTCGTGGCGGATACCGAGTCCTGGGAGCAGAAAATGGCTCAGGTAGTGGAGGAAATGGATGAGGTTGTGTGTTACGTAAAGAATCAAAACCTTAGTTTCTTCATTCCTTACTCCTTTGAAGGTGAAAACAGAAATTATATGCCGGATTTCATCGTGCGGGTGAAGGACGATAAAGAAGACCTGCTGAACCTGATAATTGAAGTCACTGGCGAGAAGAAGAAGGACAAGGCCGCTAAGGTAGCCGCAGCCCGCACTCTCTGGGTACCGGCGGTGAATAACCACGGTGGCTTTGGCAGATGGGCATTTTTAGAGATATCCGATCCCTGGGATGCCAAGAACACTATCCGCGCTTTTCTAAAAGGGGGTGCGTGATGCCGCAAGATACTGAATCAGGAAGAATGGCTATGCGTTTCGGGCATGAAATGGCTAAAAAGGTTATAAAATACCTGAGAGCAAAACCGGTGCCCGGGCCAAGTAACAATGCCATTTGGAATGTCAAGAAAATAAATATTAAGTCTGCCAAGCTTGGCAATTCACAAATAGGCGCTACTAAGAATAATTTAACATGGGCAGACTCTATAATCGCAACGATCCAAGTAAATCGCGAATACTTCGATTTATATGAAGTCTCTACAGAATGGTTCAAGAATGAAATGAGACCATCGCGGCAACCTTATACTATGATGGTGGCATGCGCAGAAATAATCAGGTGCGGGAAGAAGATCGATACAATATCTGTGTAATGCTGAGGAGTTGCTATGGCAAAAGACAAGTCGAATAAATCAGTAGACATAGAAGCAATCCGGCATAAAGACCGGCGCGCAAATATCCCCACCGAGGAACTGCGTGACTTTGTGGCCGAAGATGAAGCTAAACCTAAAACTATCCTCTATCCACGCGACCCATCCCTCGACCCCCAGCTTGTCTGGAAAGGCAAGGACGAGCAGGACTCTAAAGACCTGGGGTGCCCGCTGTGCCCGTCTATATCCAGGAGAAGATTCACCCCAAGCACATCATTGAAGACCTTCGCGCCCAGGCTAAAGAAGGTAAGCCTGCCCAGATGGACTTCTTTGCCGATTTCAACGGCATCGCAGTTTGAGGAGCTGGTGGAGTTTTACCAGCACGACCAGAACTGGACAAACCGCATGATTCTGGGCGATTCCCTGCTGGTGATGACCTCCCTGGCGGAGAAAGAAGGACTTAAGGGCAAGGTGCAGATGATTTACATTGACCCGCCCTACGGCATCAAGTTCGGCTCTAACTGGCAGGTAAGCACCCGCAAGCGGGATGTTAAAGACGGCAGCGCCGAAGACGCCACCCGCCAGCCGGAGCAGATAAAAGCCTTCCGGGATACCTGGAAGCTGGGTATACATTCTTACCTTGCTTACCTGCGAGACAGGTTGGTGGTGGCCAGAGAGTTGCTGACAGAAACAGGCAGCGTCTTTGTGCAGATTGGTGATGAGAATGTGCACCTTGTCCGTTGCCTTGATGGATGAGGTATTTGGGAGCGAGAATTTTAACAGTCAAATCGCCTTCAGGACAGCAATGACAAAGCCCGGGCAAGGATTGAATAATGTCTTCGATTACATCCTTTGGTATGGAAAGAACGCTAGTATATTGAAATATAGACAGCTATTTATTGAAAAGGATTCGGTGCAAAGTGAAAGCTATCATCAAATACAGGCTAGTGTATTACAAAACAAATTCGAATTTGTGTATAAAGGTATCACTTACAATCCGAGAAATGGTTGGAGAACCACAAAGGAAGGCTTAGAGAAGTTAGCAAATGCTGATAGACTCTATATATCGGGTGGAGATAATGGAACGCTTAAGTTTATCAGGCTTGAAAGTGATTTTCCTTTTAATCAAGTTGATAACTTAATTAGTCAGCAATCGTCTGAACAGAATAAAATTTATGTGGTTCAGACAGCCAATAAAGTAATAGAGCGTTGTGTGTTAATGACCACAGACCCCGGTGACCTGGTGCTTGACCCTACCTGTGGCAGTGGCACTACCGCTTATGTGGCCGAGCAGTGGGGTAGGCGCTGGATAACCATAGATACCAGCCGAGTGGCACTGGCGCTGGCCCGCACCCGGCTCATGGCTGCCCGCTTTCCTTACTACCTGCTGGCAGATTCCCCGGAAGGGATTAAGAAAGAGACAGAGATTACCGGTCGCACGCCACCGGACTATAAGACCGGCGGAGACATCAGGAAAGGCTTTGTATACAAGCGTGTGCCGCATATCACCCTCAAATCCATCGCCAACAACCCGGATATCAAAGAAGGCATGAGTCGAAAGGAGATAGACGCCGCCATCGCCCGCTACGCCGAGACGGAAACCCTCTATGACCAGCCATATGAAGATAACAAACGCATCCGTGTCACCGGCCCGTTTACCGTAGAAAGCCTATCTCCGCACCGCGTCATCGCCTTGGATGAAGAACGGCCATCCACAGAAAAAGCAGCGCAGAAAGAGGCCGGAATAGGCCAGTTTGAAACCATGATTCTGGATAACCTCAAGAAGGCCGGAGTGCAGAACACAGTAAAGAACGAACGCCTTAAATTTGACCGCCTTGACCCCTATCCCGGGGAATGGCTCCATGCCGAGGGAGAATACACCGAAAAAGACGGCAAGACACGTCATGTGGCCGTTTGCATCGGCCCCGAGCATGGCACCGTAGGGCCGGAACTGGTGAAAGAAGCAGCTAAGGAAGCGGTGAAGGGCGTAGGCTTTGACCTGCTGGTAATATGTGGCTTTGCCTTTGACCCTCATGTCTCCGAAGAAGCCAAACGCTATGGCAAATTGAATATTTTAATAACCCGTATGAACCCTGACCTGTCCATGGGTGACGAGCTGCTCAAGACGACCGGGGCGGGTAACCTCTTTATGGTCTTTGGCGAGCCGGACGTCGATATCAAGAAACAGAAAGATGGCAAAGTCACTGTAGAAATCAAAGGCCTGGATGTTTATGACCCGACTACCGGTCAGATACGTAGCAACTCTACTGACGATATCGCCTGCTGGTTCATTGATACTGACTATAACGGCGAAAGCTTCTTCGTCCGCCATGCCTACTTCACCGGGGCTGAGGAACCCTATGAAAAACTGCAAAGAGCATTGCGCGCTGAAATAGACGAAGCAGTATGGTCTTCCCTCTACTCTACAATCAGTCGCCCCTTCGATATACCCAAAACGGGCAAGATTGCCATTAAGGTCATTAACCATTATGGTGATGAAGTATTAAAGGTCTATGAGATAAAAGCAACGACTGGACAGCAGTAATGGTAGGCTCACGGAGGTTAAGATATGACAGCGGATCAAGAACTAGCTAAGTCGTTGCTTGAAATGGATGAAGGCCCTACCGTTGACTTTAAGAGCTCAAGTTATAAGTTCACTAATGATCACTACAAGGCGCTATTTGTTAAAGATATTATCTCGATGGCAAATACCCCGCGTGAGGGGAGTTCATATATACTGACCGGGGTTTCTCGATACGCCGGCGGTAAAAAAGAAATCAAAGGTGTTTCCGAGCATCCAGATGATGCGAATCTCCAACAATTACTTATCGGTAAGGTACGCCCACTTCCTACGTTTCATTATAGGTCTTTACAATATGGGGTTTTTAGTCTTGGTATTATAGAGATACCGTCCAAGAGGAATGGGCCGTATGTCCCTATAAAGGATTTTGGCGATACCCTTCATAGGGATGTCGTTTATTTTCGTCGTGGTTCTTCGAACGATGTCGCTAGACCCGAGGATCTAAGGGAGATTGTAGCCTGGATGAGTAAAGGAGACGAATCGGCCAAAATCATTCTAGAAACGCCTTCGAGCGGAACTGCTACTTGGGATCTATTCTTTGAAACATGCGAAAAGTTCAGACCAGGATGGCGGTATGTTTTATGTCTTAACGGAAACGGAATGTCAGGTATAAATCAACTAAATGCACTTGGGCGTGTGGATTGGGGAATGGTAATTGATTTTGATCCCTGCACTGATACAACAGGTATCTTTCCTGTGGTTAAGCCCGAACTCGAAGTGTCACGATCAGTTCATCTAAGAATGTTGGATGATAAAGTAGTGTTTAATCTTGATAGGGGTACGTATTGGTTTGCAGGTTCTGGAGTATCAAATCGCCCCACAACTCTGTGCGGTGCCGATTGGAGGTCATGGTATTTAAAATACTCAGGTAACTTACATTCAACTGCGTTAGAATTCGTAAAAGCTGCTGGCGAGCGGCCAATAATAGTTATTTCCTTAATTGATGATCCGAACTTCGTGAGAAGTATATGCGAGGCTTTCTTAAGTTCTGGTGGAGATTCGGTCAAATTCGTATTTGGTTCAAACAGAGCGCCTGAATTCGGAGCTTTATCTGACACATTCGGGGGATTGGCTGTGCCGATTGGACTAGATGAAATTTGCCAAGGTTTATCAAAGACAATTAATCCCAAGTCTTGCATAGAGGCGATCGAACTTCCTGGATGGGAAGAGCAAAAAGTCGCGATTCCCCCAGATAAAGTACCGTGGCTAGAAGAAAACGTTGAATTTGTACGCGCTTCGGAATCGGGAGAATCTAACCGCCAAGAGTTTCTTCGTGGTAAGCTAATTTCTTGGGGAGGACTGGAACTTCATTACGATATAGACCGCGAAAAAACAAACTCTCTTGAAAATAGAATCGAGCGCGACTTGCGAGATCGTTCGATTAGAATACATTACGTATATCATTGGCCAGGATCAGGAGGAACAACGATTGCCCGCCGTATAACATTTAATTTGCACAAGAAATACCCAGTAGTATCACTCCAAAAGTATACTGGTAATGAGACAGTTGGTCGACTAAGGTACATATTCGATTTAACCCGAGCTCCTCTATTAGTTTTAGTTGAGGGTTCTGACATACCCATTTCAGCCGTATACGAGTTACGAGATGAAGCTCTAAGACAACAGTTACCCATCGTATTTCTAGTTGTACTTCGGACTTTTGACCCCATAGCCGAAAAAGAAAACATAGTATTTGTTCCTGCTACCTTAAATATAGCTGAGGCGAAGCTTTTTGCAGCGTCTTATGCAGAGATTAAACCAGATGCTAAAGCACAATTGCTATCACTTGTGGCTAGCCCAGATATTTTACGTAGAAATGTGTTTTTTTTCGGGCTTGTCACCTTCGAGAAAAACCTCGTTTCTATTGGAGACTACGTAAGCCGACGGATACGAACAAGCACTGCCGTACAACAGGAGATACTAGTCCATCTTGCAATAGCCTATAAATATGGACAAAAGGCGCTTCCAGAGCAAGTATTCGCTAACTTGCTGGGGTTGCCACAGAATCGAATCGTTCAACTTGATTCTGTGTTACCAGGACCGATACAGGAGATAATCATACAAGAGTCTCAATCAAATTGGCGACCGGCTCACACATTAATTGCCCAAGAGTTACTTGAGCAGATACTCGCCGGTAACGCGCCAGATAGGCGAGTATGGACTCAGAATCTATCAAGCTGGGCCTGCAAATTCATAGACTTATGTGCTGGAGTACGCAAGACTATAAGTGACCAACTGATAGACGTATTGAATCGCATATTTATTTTAAGAGAATACGGAGAATTGGTTGGCTCGGAATCTGCGATAACATCAAAATACGCCCAAATAATTGACGAAATTGATAACACATCGGGGAAAATAACAGTATTTCGCAAACTAGTAGAGTCTTTTCCCAGTAATGCACACTATTGGGGACACCTAGGTAGAATATATGCTCTAGAAATTCGAGATTACAACAAAGCCAAGGAAGCCATCAATACTGCCTTAAGTTTAGAACCTAATCATTATATATTATTACATATGAAAGGGATGGTACTAAGGCAAGAAGCGTATGAAGCGATGAATCATTGCCTTCTAACAAAATCATGTTCAGTCGACGAGATGACGATAATTAAAAGTTTAGTTGAACAAGCTGGCAAGGAATTCGCTGCAGCAAGACTTACGGCTCCACCTCAAGAGGAGCATGCCCATGTATCTGATATACAGATGATAATTCGTACGGTTGATTTCGGATTTCAGATGTCTAGTCTTGCACGTGAGGAATTTTTAATTTCTCCTCAAAATGACTGGTATCGGGAGCTTCTGAATCTGGCTGAGGATATCTTGTCTGAGTTAAAAAGGAAATTTGAGGGATGGGAGCTTGATCAGTATATCGTCTCCTGTGAAACTAGTATCAGGTCTATCTATGGAGACTTCGCTCGTGTTTTGGAAGGTTTGAGGAACTATCTTGATCGTTCAGGTGTTTATAAACCTCCTCTAAGGAAACAGTTAGCTCATGTTTACTTGAGAAGAAGTAATGGCTCTTGGGATGACTTGTCACAGAGGGATTTGCAACATATTGCCGACCTGATGACCGATAACATTCGAGATAACCCAGCAGACGATAAAAGTATTTCTACATGGTTCCAGAGTGTACGAAGAATTTCCGGATATGATATGCAACAAGCAATCGAACGGCTAACTTACTGGAAAGCTAATAGCCTGTCTATAGATGCAAAGTTTTATATATATATCTTGCATGTTTTAATTGTCATTGATGGATCAGTAGCTTTTAAAAACAAAGCAAAAGATCTTATAGTTGAATGTAGTAAGGCAGCCGGTGTTTTGCATAATCGGCATAATAGTATTGAGTGGTATGGTAAAGGAAGTGGGATGAATAGGATTGTTTACCACCGTCGGCTTGGGAAATGGGAGGATGAATTTGAAAAGCAGGCGTTGTTACAAATAATGGATGGTCAAATTTCGAGTATTTCTGGACCAGAAGCTGGGAAAATTGAAATGACCTCGGGACTCGAAGTATTTTTTGTGCCGAATAGAGGATATAAAGGAACAACCTACGCAAAGGGTCGAGATGAAAATAAAAAGGTCAAGTTTTTCCTTGCTTTTAGTTATGATGGGCTAAGGGCTTGGTCAGTTAGGGATGCCTAGAGGATCGTTAGCGAATCTGCGAGTTGGGTTATAGGTATTAAGGAAACTGATGTAAGGATGATTTCATGGAAAATTTGCCCCTACTCAATCTACCCGCCCCACGCCCCACCTAATGATAACTTACCTATTTGAACGTGAGAGGCTGTAAATTTTAATCCTACGCCCTGCCAGACTAGCTATACGGCTTGAGAACACAAAAAAATAGGGCTAGCCGAGCCATATAGACCCGGCCAGCCCTATAAGCAGTATTAATCACCCGATAATGGGGCGTATTTCCTGGCCTCGTCCTCGGCTTCCTGTTCGCCGATGTGAACATATACCTGGTCAGTGATGGCAACCGAGGAGTGGCCTAGCAGACGGCTAATGACTTCTATCCTTGCTCCGTTTTTAAGGGCATGGGTGGCGAAGTAATGCCTTAACTGGTGCGGGGTGATTGGTTTAATGCCAAGGCGTTTACAGAGGCGTCTGAAGGTTTTTTCAAGAGATCGTATTCCCTGATACCCAAGTTTATTGTCCGCAGGGAATAGGTATTTCTCGCCCTTAGACTGTGTCGTGGTATATTCCCTGAGTAAGTCCCCTACCACCGGAGAAAAGTAAACCATCCGCTCTTTCCTTCCCTTGCCTAGAACCCTAATCTGACCGCCTTCAAGGTCAAGGTTGTCCCGTAGAATAGAGCAAGCCTCTGTAATCCTTAGGCCGGTGTTTACGAAGATGGCAATTAGCAATCTATCTCTTAGCCTTTGCTGTGACCCTTGCCAGGCTTCCAATAATTTTTGAACGTCCTCGGCAGGCGGGGCTTTTCGGATTACTTTGGCGACCTTCATGAGCTTCATACCCTTGACGGGATTCGTCAGCCATAACCCCTGTTCTTCAAGGAAGCTAAAGAATGATTTCAGGGCTTTCTGGTCGTTCCTTACTTTGGTAGGAGTAACGACCTTAAGTCTCTCTGCTAGATACGCCCTAACTTCTCGGTTAGTGGGTACTGGATATTGCTCTAGTAGCTTCCTTATAGTTCTGGAGTAAAGCTCTACCGTGCCCTCGGTTAAGCCCCTTAGCCTGAGTTCACTTTGCCAATCAGAAACACCATCGGCGGGCTTTTCAAGTATATTTTTTGGCCCGGATTGAAGCGCCTGAATAAGTGCTTGCCTGTCTACTGGCGAGAGTTTTTGCAGGGCAGAGAGAATGGACTGAAAATCGGAACTATCAGCCTTACTTGCCATAATGGTATTATAGCATCGTTCAGGCTCTAGTTGAAATGAATACAGCCCCCCATTTTTTAGGAGGGCTGCATTAATCTCATTGGTAGCGGGGGTTGGATTTGAACCAACGACCTCCGGGTTATGAGCCCGACGAGCTACCACTGCTCTACCCCGCGTCGAAGCGCAACTTTAAGTATATGCCTTAATCTAAGGGGTGTCAAGCGTGAAAGGACGAAGCAACCCATATTTGGGTTAACGGATTGATTCGTTGCGGAGTTCACACTGAGTGAAGCGAACGTGCTCCTCGCAATGACAGCCTATTTCTGGGCTTCCTGGGCGGCGCGCTTGCGGTGGTCTTCCAGATAGCGCCGGGCGAAGCGGTCGCGACCGAGAAGAAGGTCGGCGGAGAGCACGGCGGGGAGGACCTTGGCCGCGTCCGCGATAAGGGCAGTGCCGCCGGCTTCGATGACCATCGCCATCCAGGCGTTATTCAGAGTGGGGCGATCCGGCATACCGAAGGAGATGTTGCTGGCGCCCATCGTCATGTTCAGGCCGAGCTCGGTGCGGATACGGTGCAGGGCATCAAGAACGTCCTTGGCTGCTTTGGGGTCGGCACCGATGGGAAACGTCATAACGTCGATAATGATATCTTCCTTGGGAACGCCCATTTTAGCGCAGGCTTCAACGATTTTATAGGCGACCGCCACGCGGCGGTCGGCGCTCTTGGGAATACCCTCGTCATCCTGGGCCAGGCCGATCACGGCCGCGCCGTATTCCTTAATTAACGGCAGGATAAACTCCAGGCGTTTTTTTTCACCGCTGATGGAGTTGACCAGCGGTTTCCCTTTGTAGGCTTTCAAGCCTGCTTCCAGGGCATCGGCGTTAGGGCTATCGATGCAGAGAGGCACGTCAACCGTATCCTGGATGAGCTTAATAGCCTCGGGCAGGAGTATTACATCTTTGACGCCCGGAGCGTTCACGTTACAGTCGAGAATAGCCGCGCCGGCGGCTACCTGCTCCAGGGCTTCCTTCTTCACGATGGAAAGGTCGCCCGCTCTCAGGGCGTCCGCCAGCTTCTTCTTGCCGGTCGGGTTGATGCGCTCGCCGATGATGACTGTCGCACGGTCATAGGAAATAATGACTTCTTTCGTGGGCGTAGATACTTTTGTGTCCATTTTATTTTCTCCTTGTCCTATTTATAAACTCCGTATTCTTTGACGGCGGCCATCATCGCCCGGAGGTTGTCCGGATTGCCTTCGTTCATGCCGGCCGCTCCGGTCAAGATATAGCCGCCGCCCGGGGCGCAGGTCTCGATAAGCCGGCGGCAGTACTCCTTGACCTCTTGCGGCGACTTGGTATAAAGCACCGATGACGGCACGTTCCCGGCGATGCAGGCGGAACCACCGAGGACCTTCTTCGCCCGGGCCATATCGATATCCTCAAAACTCCAAAGCGCGGAACCCCGGGGCAGGTCTTTGATGACCTCCAGGCGGGCGCCGTAACGCCCCTCGGCGAAGGGATAAGGACCAACTCCTTCCTCGATCATGCCCATCAGCACCCGGCGGTAGGTCGGCCAGTAAAAGGTCTCGAACTGCTTGGGGGACATGAAACTCTCGTCGCCTTTGTGAAGGGGCATGAAGCAAAGCGGACAGCCGGTGGCATCCGCCGCGGCGACCGCCCCCCTGATTGTATTGGGGACGACCTTTTCCATAGCTTCGTGCAGTCTTTCTGGCTGGCGGTACATATCCATGACCATGCCCTGGGTGCCGCGCAACATATCTACGATGGAATCAAACGGCGCTCCCCCCATCCCTCCTCCCCGGAGAGTGGGGATACCGGCGGCCAGAGAGGCCAGGTTCAGCTCGGCGATGACCTTCTGCCACTTGACGACCTCTTTGCCGGCCTCGATCAAGGTCTTTAGAGCTGCCTCGACCTCCGGGTCAGCGAAAGCGGCATAGAAAGGCAAAGGGACGCCCATCATAGCGCCCATCGGGGGCAGCTTGCGGAAGGGCTCGAAAGCCCCTACTACGCGCGGCAGAAAAACGCGCCACCAGAAATCGGCGGGATTGCCGAGCAACAATGGGTATTCGTCCGCTTTCATGTATTCGCCTTCGACGAACTGGTAGAGTGAAGCCTTGTCCGGCAGGCCGTGGCCCGGCCACTTATGGAGACGGTGGTCGGTCATGTCCAGCGGTTTGCCGGGGAAAACCAGCGATGGGCCAGTAAAAGTGTCCATGTCGAACTCGGCGATGAACTTGAGATAGGCTTTCTTCAACTTTTCGAAGTCGTACATCACTTCCTTGAGAGTGTAGCCGGCGTTGAAGACGGGATAAACCCCGGAAGGCAGCATGCAGGGCACGCGGTCCGGCTCTTCCAGCTTGATGGCCTTGATAAAGCGGGTCGTGCGCTCTTTATAAAGCTTCTCCGCTTCTTTGTTTTTGAATTTAATATCCGGGTTCAGCCAGCGCTTGAAACGCTCTTCGCGCTTTTGCTGCCAGGTCAGCTTTTCCCAGTTGGCAACGCCTTCCATAATAGCCTCCTAATACCTCCCGTACTCTTTAGCGGCATCCATCATGGCACGGAGGTTATCGGCATTTCCCTTGCTGATTCCGGCCGCTCCCGTCAGGATATACCCTCCGCCCTTACCGCAGGACTCGATGAGGCGGCGGCAGGCTTCCTTGACCATCGTAGGCGTGCTGGTGACCAGCAGCGAGGCCGGCACGTTGCCGGCGATACAGGATACATCCCCGAGGGTTTGCTTGGCTTTAGCCATATCCATGACCTCGAAGTACCAGACGACCGACGACCGGGGCATCTCTTTTATTATATCAAGTCGGGGTTCATAATTGCCCTCGGCGAAGGGCATGGGCACCAGCCCTTCCTCAATCATGCCGAGCAGCACTTTCTTCAGAGTTGGCCAGTAAAAAGTTCCGAACTGTTTGGGGGACATGAACGACTTATCGCCCTTGTGGAGCGGCATCATAACGACCGGACTCAGCGACATGTCGGCGCCCTTGACCGCGGTCTTGATGACGATGGGGACCAGTCTCTCCATCGTCTCTAAAATTTTCTGCGGCTGGCGGTACATGTCCATGACGATGCCCTGCGTGCCCCGCAGGACATCGGAAAGGTTATCGAAAGGCGCGCCGGCCATCCCTCCGCCGAAGGAGCAAAATCCCTCCGCCAGCGCCTCGCGGGAGACTTCGCCGACGGCTTTGGCCCATTCGGCGATTTCTTCACCGGCTTCGAGGAGCGTCCGGAAGGCTTGCCGCACGTCCGGTCGGGAAAAAGACATCACCCACCCGAGGGGGTTAGTGAGGACAGTATTGAAAGGCGTTAAATATTGGAATGCCTCGAAGGCGGTCTCGGTGCGGGGCAGAAAGACCCTCAGCCAGTAGTCTGTGGGGTTCGCCATGAAATCGTCGTACTCCTCCGGCTTCATGTAGATGCCCTCGACAAACTGGTATATGGGGGCATTATCCGGGAGACCGTGGCCGGGCCACTTGTGCAGTTTGTGACCGATTTTTTCAATAACGCGGCCGGGGTAAACGAGACCGGGGCCCTGAAAGCTGTCCGGCTGAAAATCACGATTAAATTTCCGCCAGGCGTCGGCCAGCTTTTGATAATCGTACATGACCTCTTTGAGAGAATAGCCGGCATAGGTCGCCGGGAGATAGCCGGCCGGCAGAATCACCGGCACGCGATCCGGCTCTTCCAGCTTGATGACCTTAACGAACCGGGCCACCCGCTCCCGGTAAGCCTTTTTCACGGCCGGGCTATTGAACTTTACGCCGGGAGCCTCGAGCCATTTTTTAAAGCGCTCTTCCCGTCTCTCCTCCCAGGTCAGGTTTTTCCAGTTGGCAACGCCTTCCACGATATCTCCTAATACTTCCCGTATTCCTTGGCGGCATTCATCATAGCGCGGATGTTCTCCGGTTTGGCCATATCGAAGGTCGAGCCGCCGCTCAGGATATAGCCGCCGCCCGGGGCGCAGGTCTCGATGAGCCTGCGGCAGTATGCCTTCATCTCTTTAGTCGTCGCGGTATAAGCCACTGAAACAGGCACGTTGCCGGCGATACAGGCTACTTTGCCGACCGTCTTTTTCGCGTTGGCCATGTTCGTTTGGTCGAACATCCAGACGACGGCGGATTTGGGCATATCGGAAATATAGTCGAGGCGGCGATTATACGCGCCTTCAGCCACCGGGAAAGGCACCAGCCCCTCGTCGACCATCCCCATGAGGAGCCGACGGAAGGTGGGCCAGTAAAAGGTCTCGAACTGCTTATCGGACATGAAGGCGTCGTCGCCTTTATGCAGGGGCATCATGATGACGGGACAATCGGCACCGTCAGCCATGGCGACCGCCCCGGCCAGGAGCTGGGGCAGGACGAACTCCATCCCCTCGTGGATTTTATCCGGCTGGCGGTACATATCCATGACGATGCCGTGGGTGCCGCGGAGGCTATCGGCAAAGACATCGAACGGGGCGACCGCCAGGCCGCCGCGGAAGATAGGAAAGCCTTTCGCCTCAGCCGCCTCGGTGGTCTCCGCGGAAGCTTTCGCCCAGATGGGCGGGTATTTGCTGGCTTCGCGTATCGCTTTAAATAATTTTTGAAAACGGGGGTCGAGGCACATCATCATCAGTCCCTCGGGCAGGCCCTGGTAGGACGAAAACGCGGGCAGGTCTTGAAACGGCTCGAAGACGCCCATGGTGCGGGGCAATAGCTTGCGTAACTGGAAATCGAAGGGGTCTTTCATAAAGAGGTCGTACTCGTCCGCCTGCATGTAAACGCCCTCGACGTACTGGTAGGAATGGGCGTTATCGGGCAGGCCGTGGCCGGGCCATTTCATCGTTTTAGCTTCCAGAATTTCATTGACCGGCGCCTGGAAGAACAGCGTGCCGTCAAACGTGTCCGAATCGTATTCATCGACGAACTTCAGCCAGACCTTTTTCATCAGCTCAGGGTCGTACATGACTTTCTTTAGGGGAACGCCGGCGTTCCAGGCGGGGAACCAGCCGGTGGGGACCATGCAGGGGACGCGGTCGGGGATTTCCATCTTGGTCGCTTTGGCAAGTCGCGTTGCGCGGGCTTTATAGCCTTTCTCCGCTTCTTTACTGACGAATTTAACGTCGCCGGGGTTTATCCACTTGTCCAGGCGCAGGTCGCGTTTCTGCCGCCAGGTAAGTTGCGACCAGTTGTCCGGTCGTTGAAACATCCGTGTCCTCCAGACAAAATTCAAAAACCAAATCTGTTTTTTGTCTTCAGTTATTTTTTATTTTTGATTTGTGTTTTTGATTTTTGAGATTTGATTTTTGATTTAGCCTTATAGGTGCCGTATTCCTTGGCGGCATCCATCATGGCTTTGAGGTTTTCTATCTTGCCGTTATCGATGCTGGCTCCCCCGGCCAGGATAAAGCCGCCGCCGGGGGCGCAGTCTTCGATGAGCTTCTTGCAGTAGTCTTTCACCTGCGGCACGGTGCCCTTGATGACGATGGAGGTCGGCACGTTGCCGGCGATGCAGCAAATGCCCCCGAGGATGCGCTTGGCTTCCTTCATATCGGTCTGGTCGAAGTACCAGACCACGCCGCTCGGGCGGTGTATCCGTAATCTGCTTGAGACGTTTGGTATAGCGCCCCTCGGCGAAGGGCATCGGCACCAGTCCTTCGTTAATCATCGCCAGGAAGAGGCGGCGCAGGGTGGGCCAGTAAAACTCCGCGAACTGCTTATCGGACATGAAGGCGTCATCGCCCTTATGCAGAGGCATCATGCAGATGGGGCTGGCGGACATGGGGAAGTTTTTGATATTCGTCTCAATTGCCCACTTTAAATAGCATTCCATCGCTTCGTGCAACTTTTTGGGCTGGCGGAACATGTCCCTGGCGATGCCCTGCGTGCCGCGCAAGGCATCGGCAAAATGGTCGAAGGGCGCGCCGGCCATCACGCCGCCGCCCCACAGCGAAGGATAGCCGCGCTCTTTAATGTACTGGTTAATTTCTAAATTGGAATCCATCCAGGTTTTCTGCTCTTCCGTCAGGCTCATGAGGGTCTCGAAAGTCCGGCGGATATCCGGGTCAGCCAGCGCGGTAATCCAGAAATTGCCCATGATTGCGCTGAAGGGCGGCAATTTTTTAAACGACTCGAAGATGGGGGTGGTGCGGGGCATCATGATCCGGAGATTATAATCGGTCGGGTCCATCATGTATCTATCATATTCATCCGCCATCATATACTCGCCTTCGACGAACTGGTTCATCGTGGCGGTGACGGGCAGCCCCAGTCCGGGCAACTTGGTCTGTTTAGAGCGGACAACTTCCGAGATTCTTCCGGACGGCACAAAGGAAGGCCCGCTGAAGGTATCCATGTCCCCGAACGTCTTGATGAATTTTTTCCAAATCTCGTGGCCCTTCTTATAATCGTACATCAGGGCATGGAAGCTCGAGCCTCCCCAGTATGCCGGGAAATTGCCCGTAGGCAGCATCACCGGAACGCGGTCGGGCTCCTCCAGCTTGATGGCTTTGATGAACCGCGTCACCCTCTGCTTGTAGAGCTTTTCTGCCCCTTTATCGACGAACTTTACATCCGGCGGATTGAGCCACCGCTTAAAGCGCTCCTCGCGTTTTTCCTGCCAGGTCAAATCTTCCCATTTTTTCGTCGCGGCCATTTTAATATTCCCCCTTTATAAAAATACTAATAACCAGTATACTAACACCAAATAAATCCCAATATTCAATGGACAATGACCAAACACGCAGGTATTGAATTTGATTATTGTCTGGTTATTGTATCTCGTATCCTGGCTATTTCTTTAGTAATAGCCGTATTCTTCGGCGGCATCGATAACGGCGTGCAAATTTGCCGGTTTGCACTTATCGACGCTGGAGCCCAGTGAAAGGATATAGCCGCCGCCTTGGCCGCACTCCTCGATAAGCTTTTTGCAATAGTCCTTGATTTGCTTGGCGGTATGCGTGTAGAGCTGGGCGGCGGTAACATTGCCGCCGATGCAGGCGACGTTGCCGAGTATCTTCTTGGCCTTGAAAATGTCCGTCTTTTCAAAAGTCCACATGACCGAAGACCGGGGGAGGTCGGTCAGATATTCCAGACGCGTGTTGTAGCTGCCGTCCACGATAGGCGCGGGGACACAGCCTTCGTTGACCAGCCCTAAAAGCAGCTGGCGGTAAGACGGCCAGTAAAATTTCTCGAACTGCTTTAAGCCCATGAAAGAGTCGTCGCCTTTATGCATGGGGATGAAAATAAACGGACTGCGCGCCAGGCTGGCCATGCCGACGGCGGACTCGATGCTTTGTTTGGTGATTACTTCCAGAGTTTCCAGCAGTTTCTCCGGCTGCCGGTACATGTCCATGACGGAGCCGCGGGTGCCGCGGAGCATGTCCGCCACCGTATCGAAAGGCGCCAGCGCCATGCCGCCGGTCATCGGGGGGAAACCCATTTCCAGTGATATCATGGCGCATTCCATGTTGATTTTATTCTGGCGGGCGTTTTCCTGGCTGGCTTTCCAGACGGCTTTAAAAAATTTCTGGAAGGCGGGGTCCTGGCACATCGCCATGAGCCGCATCGGCAGCCCCTGATAGCTGGCAAACGACGGCACGTTGGCGAAAGGCTCGAAGATGCCGTAGGCGCGGGGCAGGAAACGCCGCAGGCCGAAATCGAACTGGTCTTTCAGGAAAAGGTCGTACTCATCCGCCTTCATATATTCGTCTTCGACGAAGTTGTGGAGAGAAGCATCGGCCGGAAGGCCGTGCCCGGGCCATTTCTGTGTCCTGAGGTCTAGGGCTTCGTTGACTCTGCCGGACATGATGCCCGGGGCATCGGCGTTATCGATATCGTAATCGCTGAGGAATTTCCGCCAGGCCGGGACGATTTTCTCCGGTTCATTCAGCACTTGATAGAGGGTAAGCCCGGCATTATACGCCACGATGGACCCGCCGGGGATATGGACGGGGACGCGGTCCGGTATTTCCATTTTCACGGCTTTCATTATCCGCGTGGCTTTGGCCTTATATCTCTTTTTAGCCTCGGCGGATATCTTTAAATCGGAAGTGTCGAGCCATTTCTTGAACCGGTGCTCCCGCTTTCCCTGCCAGGTCATCTCGGACCAATTCTCGGCGCTTCCCATGAGAGATTCTCCTTATTAAAACTCAAAAATCAAAAATCAAATCTCAAAGACACAGGCAATAAATCAAATCTGTTTTTATCTTTAAGACGTGTTTTTGATTTTTGATATTCGAAATTTGAACTAATATTTTCCGTATTCTCTGACCGCCGCCATCATCGCCCGGAGATTTTCCGGATTGCCCTCGTCGACGTTAGCGCCGCCGGCCAGGACATAGCCGCCGCCTTGGCCGCAGCCCTCGATGAGCTTGCGGCAATGCTCTTTGACCTGCTGCGGCGTCCCGGTCATAATCAGCGAGGTAGGCACGTTGCCGATAATGCAGCACCGGTCGCCGATTTTTTTCTTGGCTTCGAAGATATCCGTCTGGTCGAAGTACCAAGCGACCGAGCCTTTGGGGAAATCCCCGATGATGTCGAGTCGCTTATTGTAGCTGCCCTCGGCGAAGAGGATGGGGAAGACGCCCTCGTTGACCAGCGCCATGACCACTTTATAAAAGGTAGGCCAGTAAAAGGTCTCATACTGCTTCACGGACATAAAGCTGTCCGCGCCTTTATGCAGGGGCATGATGATGATGGGGGCGGCGGCATTCGCCACCGACGATAGCGCCGCTTCGATGTGGATAGGGGCTATCTTTTCCATGGCTTCATGAACTTTTTGCGGGCGCTGGAACATGTCCATCATTATCCCCTGAGTGCCGCGCAGAGTATCGCCGAGCGTATCGAACGGGGCTTTTGCCAGGCCGCTCATGACGCCCGGGAACCCGGCCGCCAGCGCCTCCCCGGCCACTTCGCCTACGGCGGCGATCCACCGCAGGCTTTCCGACCCGGCTTTCAATAGCGCGGTAAAACCTGCCTGCACTTCCGGGTTGCCGAAGGGCAGGAAGGACTGAATGGCGATTTCCTCAAAGCCCGTCCAAGGCGGGAGCTGGGTGAAACCTTTAAAAGCCCCGAAGATGCGCGGCATGTACTTGCGGAGCCAGAAATCGGAGGGGTCCCTGATCAGGGCATCGTACTCGTCTGGTTTCATCCATTCGCCTTCCACCGCCTGGTAGGAAAGCGTGGTCTTGGCGAGCCCATGACCCGGCCACTTGTACAGCTTGTAGTCGACCGCTTCCAGTGCCCGGCCGGGCGGTACGAGGGCGGGGGGAACGTAGGTATCCCCATCAAAGTCGTGGAGCATCTTGCGCCAGGCGCGCTTCATCTCATCATAGTCATACATGACCGTGCCGAGGTTGGTGCCGGCGTAGTTAGCGGCGTAAAAGCCGGTGGGCAGGATGCAGGGCACCCTGTCCGGCTCTTGCAGGGAAAATGCCTTGGTGAACCTGGTGACTCTCTCTTTATAGAGTTTCTCAGCTTGAGGACTGGCAAAGGTCACGCCCGGAGGAGAGAGCCACCGCCGGAAGCGTTCTGCCCGCTTTTCATCCGGTGATAACTCCGCCCACGCTTTGGCCATATTACTTGACACCAATCCACTGCTTGGACAGTGTGACCGCCGCCATGGCGTCCTTGCCGTAGGCATCTGCCTTAGCGTACTTCCTCACCTCGTCGTCCATCTGTCCGCCGCCGATCATAATCTTGAGATTCTTTCTCAGGCCGGCCTTTTCCAGCGCCTCGACGGTCTCTTTCATAGCATCGAAGGCGGGGGTAAGGAATCCACTCAGACCGAGTACCGGTGCCTTGGTATCCTGGATGGCTTTAACGAACTTTTCTTTGGGGACATCGACGCCGAGGTTGGTGACCTCAAAGCCGTTGACATCCAGCATGAAATCGACGATATTAAGACCGATATCGTGAATGTCACCGGCCACGGTGCCGATGACGACTTTGCCGAGCTTCTTGGCTTTGGCGGAGGATTCTTTGAGGTGGGGGGTCACCAGGGCCATGACCTCTTTGAGAAGCTCACCGGAGAATACGAGTTCCGGCAGGAAATATTCGCCGCCGGCGAAACGCTTGCCGACGATTGCCATGGCCTTCGTATTGTCCGCCAGGATTTTCTGCGGGTCTTCTCCAGCGGCCAGTCTCTTCTTGACCAGCTTGAGTACCTCTTCCTCCTTGAGGTCCGCCATCAAGTTTACGAAATCTTCAGACATACCTTATTCCTCCTTAATTTATTATGGTACTTCTGAGAATACAGCGGGGTGAGCTTTTGAGGCTGTCAGCCCCACCTGTCGTTAGGCAGTATAGCAATGCCTAAAATAAAAGTCAACTTTTTATTACCCTCTAAACGGGTAAGGCAACGGCACCTCGCTATTTCCTTTTATTTTCTTTACAACACCGGTCTTTTAGGCTAAAATTACGCTTGAGGCGGGTGTAACTCAGTGGTAGAGTGTTTGCTTCCCAAGCAAAAGGTCGCGAGTTCGAATCTCGTCACCCGCTCCAGGAAAATCTCCCCATTTTCTGCTTTGACAAGCCACATTACGTAATATAGAATTGACTCATGAGTCAACCCGCCCGAGGTAAGATTATCGTCGGCATGCCGGCCTATAACGAAGCCAGATATCTCGGCTCCGTCATTCTGCGTTCAAAACAGTACGCCGACGAAGTGATTATCGTCGACGACGGCAGCACCGACCAGACTGCCAGCGTCGCCCGGCTGGCCGGCGCCACGGTGGTCAAGCACGAGCACAACCGGGGTTACGGCAGCTCGATACGGACCATGCTGAACGAGGTAAAAAAACGGGACGCCGATATCCTGGTGGTGCTGGACGCGGATTCCCAGCATAATCCCGATGAAATACCCCGTCTTGTGCAGGGCGTTAACGATGGGGCGGACATCGTCATCGGTTCGCGGGAAATGCAGGAAAACAAAATCGCCGGCTACCGCCGCCTGGGGCAGAAATTCCTTTCCCGTATGACCAATATCGCCTCGCGGAAAAGGCTCACCGATACCGAGTCCGGTTTCCGGGCGTATTCCAAAAAAGCCATCGCCACGCTGGAGCTCAAGGAGACCGGGATGGCGATATCATCGGAGATTATCTCGGAAGCGGCTTCCCGCGACTTAAAAATAGTCGAAGTCCCCATTTCCGTAGCTTACAACAGGGACGGCTCGACGCTGAACCCGGTGAGGCACGGCATAGGGGTCTTCAACCGTATATTAGTGATGATTTCCGAGAGGCGCCCACTATTATTCTTCAGCATTTTCGGGGGCATTTTCCTGGCCGCCGGGCTGGCCACCGGCATCATGGTCCTCCAAATTTACTATTTCGGCTCCACTCTTTTTGCCACCGGTCTTGCCCTTGTTTCGATACTATTCATCACTATCGGCATGTTGTCCTTATTCACCGGGATACTGCTGAACGTGGTATCAAAACGGCTCAATAATCGATAGCAACCTCTGAAAACGTCCTTAACCACAAGTCCATACAAAAGTTGCTCCAGCTTGAGCTTGGCGATGCTCAGCTGGAGCAACCTGTTTATCCTATTACTTTATCGGCTAATCCCGGCGGCGTGCCATAGCGATCACGATGACCGAGCCGATGATGAGTACCCCGACGACGATGCCAACGATAATCGGCCAGGAGATGCCTTCACTAGGCTGCTCAAGCGTCGGCGACGGTGTCGGGGTGGGTGTTGGCGTCGGTGTCGGCGTTGGCGTTAGTGTGGGCGTCAGTGTCGGTGTCGGGGTGGGTGTTGGCGTCGGTGTGGGCGTCGGCGTCGGCGTTGGCAAGGCGTTGACGGTCAATGTGCCGGTAAGCCCATCGATGCCGATGGTGTAAGTCCCCGCCGTATTCTGCGATACCACAAATGTCACGACCTGGCTAGCATGCCCGGTGAGGCTGACATTCTTGGTTGTCGTAACCACGTCGTTTACCTTGAGGACGACGCTATACGTGCCGGTGAGATCACCAGTATTGGCGATGGTGACGCCGATAGTGGATACTTCCCCGATTTTAACCTCGGCGGGAGATATCGTCAGTCCATTGACGGTAAAGGCGGCCGGCGCCACATATTCGATGACGGTGAACGGGGTGAAGTGATATATCGTCGTACTGATGGTATGGTTCACCTCGTCTATCTGGAAAGGACCATCGAGGTCGACCCAGGCGGAGCCGTTCCAGAAGGACATTACCAGGGTACCGCCCTCTATTGCCGCCGCGTCGTAGTGCATGGTAAGGGTGGCACCATCGGGGAATTGAGCCCCGTCAGGTTCGAGTTCGTAGGTCAGAGCGACCCGGTTGGTCTCCGCCGGTAAAGCTGGAGGAGAGGTCATCTTCTTGATGGATATCCTGGTCAGACCCAGACCGGCCGCCGTTTCACCCTTCGTCCCCGCCGCGATATGCAGAGAAACCAGGCTGTCATCAGAAAGGGCGGTGTAGCTTTCGGTGAACCGATGCTGAGAGTCAACGTGGACAAAGGTAACACCCGTATTGCCGCCGCCGCCTCCCATACCTCCGCTGGGTCCACCCACAGATATCGTGACTGCAATATTATACTCAGTCGGTCCACCGCCGACCTCAAAGGCAGCCGTCCCGGCGGTAGCCGTGCCGTTTTCATTAGTTACATAGAATGTTATGGTATCTCCATCGTTAGCGCCTTCACAGCTAACAGCGAGGTAGTCATGCGTGGCTACATTACCGTATTGACCGGCAACCGTTATGGTATAGCTGCCGGCATTGACCTCATTAATTTTGGCGCTAACCACACTACCAGCGACGGCAGCCTGGCCATTTATTAACACTGTACCATAAAAGGCATGGGGTAACGGCGGCACAGCCAGTGCTGGAGTCATCCAAAAGAGCAGGGTTAAAATCGAGGCAACGCACAAGGCTAACCTTATTTTCACTTTCATGCTTTCCCCCAAATTCCGGGCTGGCAGGAGGGGCCATTATGCTCACCCCCCCCGCCAGACCCGAAGTTTTACTTCCTTTTATGTCGGTTAAGGGATTGCCACCCAGGTAACTGGAGTAAGGTCAAACAGACCCAGTGTCCTGGCTATAGGCAGGAAGACCCAGTACCCTTCGCCGGCAACAAAACTGCCAGCACTAGCTGCCCCGGCGGTGTAGACCCATGATGCTGCATTCTCCGCTGGGCTGATGATTTGGCTGTAACCCGCGGTGCCTCCAGCCGTGGCAATAGACACGCAGCTAACTATTTCTGTTCGTGACGTCACGCCGCCGCCGATGAGGTTCCAGCCGGCTGCTAAGGGCGCGGCTTGGAACTGACATCTCGGTGCTGTAGCAGTAGGGTATGCTGTTGGCGGCCGTCAACTTGACGTAGATACCCTCACCCGGAGCTAAGGCATAGGTGCTGTAGTTGCCAGCGCCACAAATGTCTGAGTGGTGGGGTCGAAGCGGTACGCCACCGTGTAGGGGAGGGAGGTTAAGGTATACAGCTCTCCCCAGGAGTTATACTGGCCGTCCAGCGCAATGGGCACGGAGAAGGTATTCCAGCCGGAAGTCGAGGACTATTGATTTAGCGTAAGCCGGCACTTGGTTGGCGTAGATATTGGCGACGGTATTGCCGCCATTAGCCTACCGTCGGTCAGAGTAGAGCCACGGGGCGTAGGTAACATGGGCTGCTTACCGCATTACCCACTTAGCCGACGACACCGGGGTTGGTGGTAGCATGGTAGGCCCTGCCGCCGTCCCCCACCAGTTATACGTGGCTACAGGGTCCGTACCCGCCGTAAAATCACTTAGCATGCCGGCTATAGTATTTCCAGAGATGGTGTTGTACATTATATTCTTGGCGCCGGTGATAGACTCGGCCGCGGTCTTCAAAAAATAAACACCATAGCGAGTATTGCCCGTTATGGTATTCTTGTACATATTGAAGGTGCTGGCAATATCAGCCGTCGCGGAGTTGCAGACAACGACACCATCTTTGTTCGCGGACATGGTATTACCGTAGATATCCAGACCAGTGCATGAACCGTAGATGTGAAGACCTATGCGGTTGCCGGTGAGGGTGTTCCCGGTTACCGTTATATCATGTACAACACCGATGCCAACGACAGAAGCGCATCTGATACCGGCGGCTTCCTCGCCAACAGTAGTTGTGCCAAAACCCGATACGGTATTGTTGCTGATGATTATGCCGCTGATTGCGGCGCCAACCGCATCGTTCGATTCAAGCAGGATACCAGGCCTGTATTCCATGCAGTAGCGCCCAGACCCGTGATGGTATTATTGGTGATGTTTCCCGAAGTTATCGCCGTCGGAGGTCCGGTAGTAGGATTCGTCACAACAATGCCATCCGAATTCGGATGATAGATAATGTTGTTCTTGATGTCAAAGCCTCTTATATACATGTAGACGCCATAATTCGTATGTGCCATTCAGCGTAAAGCCATCAAGCACGAAACCATCTGCAGTATCATTGGTAGCTCCACCGATTTCAAAGAGCTTGTTGGTGCCCGCGGCGCCAGTAATGATTGTGGTGGCTGCTCCAGCCACGGACTCAATGGTGAGATTTGCCTTGGTAACGGATAGTGTCTCGATTATATTCTCCTGCCCCCACACTGATGATATCGCTAGCACTGGCAGTATCAATGGCATCCTGGATATGACCATAGTAGGTCGTGCCATCAATGGTAATATCGTCGATGTAGCAGGCCCTTGTGCCAGCCTCCCAGAGCTCGACTCGAACCCTGGTAAGCACCAGAGCGTCAAGCACTGCGTTGGAGTCGGTTTCGACAGTGTTGTCTTTAATTGCGGTTATAATGTCCGCAACCGTCTTCAGAACCCCATCACCACCCTTTCCGGAACCCGAACCGGTCTCCCAGGAATAAGAGTGCCCGGCAGCGTCAGTGCCGTAGTACAAGAGACCCGTTGTCGCCTGCACCAAAGACTGCTTAACCCATGCGGCTGTACCGAGATAGTTTTGTAGCGGCATCGCCGTTACGTCGAGAACAATATCAGCGTCGCCGCCGGGTTGGGTGAAACGAAGTTCTATCTGGGACCAGTTGGTCTGAGTTGCTGGTGTATAGTGATACCAGCTCCAGTCAGGCGTGCCATCGGCACCCCCGAGATCGGCGAGCGTTACTCCCGTGGCTGGCACGAATTGCACGTAGTCGCTACCGACGTTGGTAGCATCATGAGTCAGCAACACCGAGGAGCTTCCGGTGTGATGTTGAGCGGTTGACCACGCAGCTGTACCATAAGTTGCGTCCGCATAAAGTGTGAACGGAATAACGTTGAATGTAGTTACTGTTGCTGTCGCTGGAACCGCCGTCACCAGGCATAAACCCAGCACCAGCACTAATGCGAATAAAACATTAAATATTTTCCTTTTCACGTAGTTTATAGCCTCCTTAAAATTACTCCAAGGGTGACTTTTTTATCTTTTTTGTTATACGTTTTGTTATACGTGCACCTCCTATCTCACTTTTTTAAATAACTATAGAAAAAGTTATTGCCCTTCCTTTTACGGTCGTGATAATCTTACGATTCATGGAAGCCAATTGGCTCAATGGTAACACTATTTGTGCCATTTGTCAACTTTTTTGGGTGATATTTTATAAAGAAATGCCTTTGTCGGTACTGCCTCGAGCAAGTTATAACCCTCTCCTGATAGTTTGACCGGTCGTTTGTTTGCCACAAATGTCATAATTTGTTCTTTTTGGCGAGTATTTGTGTTTTTGACCGTTTGATTCAAATTGTACGGAAACGGTGTCACAAACGTCTCACAGAGACCAATTGACAACTTACAAAACTGTCACAAAGGGACAAGGAGACCGTCTGTCTGAAACTGCCGGAAAAACCCGGCTACTCAAAGCGGTGTGTGTGGACCTCTCAGAGGCTGTCCGAGTAATTGAAAGTGCGGAATCAAAATTCCGGAATCTAAATCCAGCGGCGCCGGCAAGCCGGCGCCGCCCCCATCGATAAAATTATCCTCCCCCCTACCCCATCGCCCGACTGGGCATGCCGCCACCGACCCTCAGGCTGTCCCCGGTGATATAGGATGATTCATCGGAGGCAAAGAACAGTGCCGCCGCGGCGATGTCGTCCACGGTGCCCTCGCGGCCCAGTGGAATCCCCTTGGCCAGCCCCTCCATAAAGGCGTCCAGGTCTTTAATCATCGGCGGAGCGAAATCGCGCGTCATGTCCGTGCGTATCATCCCCGGCAGGATGGCGTTGCAGGTGACATTGTACTTGGCCATCTCCAGCGCGAAGCAGTCGGACAAATGCTTGGCGCCGGCTTTAGCCGCAGCGTAGTGGATGGAAACCGGCGCGGGGGAAATGCCCGCCAGCGAGCAGATGTTGATAATTTTGCCGTATTTATTGGCTTTCATGTGCGGCGCGATGGACTGCAGGCAGAGGAAAATCCCTTTCATGTTGACTGCCACGACCTGGTCATATTCTGCCTCGGAGATATCGTTGATTAATTTGGGCGGCTTGCCGATGCCGGCGCAGCAGACCAGAATATCCACCTTCTTGAATCTGACGATGGCTTTAGCGACCATTTCCCTGACCTTGGCGCTGTTCGTGACGTCACAGCGGACGTAGATGGCGTCCCGGCCGGCCTTCTTAATATCGTCGACCGTTTTTTCGCCCTCTTTATCGAGCAGGTCGGCGATGACCGAGGAGCAGCCTTCTTTGGCAAATCGGAGGGCGATAGCCCGTCCCATGCCGCGGGCGCCCCCGGTAATAATGGCGACCCTGTCCTTTAAGTATCATGCGTGTTCTCCTTTCCTTTTATGCAGCTTTAATTATTTCTCTTCGTCCTTCGCCGTAATGTAGTTGGAGGCTTCCGAGGCGGCATTGGGGTCGAAGCTCTTTTTTATCTTCCTTAAAAGCTTGTGGTAGTTCATGACGTGCGGCCCATACATGTCGTGCAGGGCGTCGCTCCAGACGTGTTGCGGCACCCCGTAACGCCCTGCGATGGCCGTTTTGTTCGCTTCCCGGCTGAGCATGCCCTGTACCTTCTGGATATGGTCGGGCCCGGCGGGGTTATAGCGGATGAGGATTTCGCCGTGGCCGGTATGCCCGTGCTCGATGGACTGTATGAATGGGTGCGTGAAGTCGTCCATGATAAGCCCTTCGTCGATGAGCTTCTGCTTGAGTACTGATGTATGCAGGATGTAGCGGGTCATCAGCGGGAAGACGTCCGAGCCGCCTACGGTGCCGCCGCCCCAGCCGGTTGCGCGTGAAGTCTCCCTGATAGAGCCGGTGATGCGGATGAACCGCCAGAGGAAGCCGGCGCCCATGACCGGGTCCTCGACGTCCTTGAGGGAGAGCGCCCCGGTCTCTGCCATGATTTGCTCGAGCGTCCGCTTCTTGTAATCGAAGTCCCGCGCGGAGTTGCCGACGATAATCAGGAGAAACCCCACCCCCTGCACCTGCCCGGCGAACTTTTTCAGATAGTCGAGGTCTTCCTGATTGTCCGTGGCGATGTTGGAAGCCATCATGGCGGCGTTAAAGCCCATCAGCGAGTAGCCGATTTCCGCCTCCCCGATGCGCCGCACCGCTTCGAACGTGTCGTCGATATTCTTAAAGGACAGGTAGCGTATCATCATGTTGGGCGGCATCTCCGGGTGGGTATATTGCGGGCAGACGCCCTCCACCGGGAAGGTGGCAGGCCCCAGCCAGTGATATACCTTGACCGCGCCAGCGGTAAAAACGCCGAGCCCGGCCAGCGGTGTGGTATTGCCCCGGATAATGCCCCGCAGTGAAGGACCCGGTCCGTCACCGCTGAACCACTCCCCCAGCGACCCCAGCGAACCCAGTCTCACGATATCTCCTTCGCCGGTCACCCACTCCACCGCCAGGAGGTTCCTTTCCGTGTAGCTGCCGCTCTGGCTCATGTGCCCCAGGCCCACGTGCGAGGCCAGCGGCATGACCGAGCAGTTGGCGCCCGCGCCGCACTGGTTGCAGGTGAGGCCGCGCTTCATCAGTTCCGCCTGGAGCTGCGCCCCGATGACGTAGGGCTCGACGGCGGCGTACATGCCCTTTTCATTGATTTCCAGGATGCGGTTCATCCGCCGCAGGTCGAGCTTGATGCAGCCGGGCGCGGTGGGGTCGCAGTAAAGCCAGCCCGTGCTGGATGCCTTGTACTGCACCTTGTGTTTATTACAGAGCTTGACGATTGCCTGGACTTCGGTGGTGCTGGCGGGAAGAGTCACCGCCTCGAACCTGGGCAGGTAGGTAACTTTTTCCGGCATCGTCTTTTTCCTGATGGGAAAAGAATACGACTCCGTTATCACCGGGTCCTCGGAAATGTTTTCCGGCCCCAGAATGCCCTCTAAAGCTTGATAAAAATCTCTCGCTAAAGCCATTTCTCTCGACCTCCTTTAAACCGCTTTCTCCAGCAGCGCGATGACGTCGTAGACTCTAAGGCCGCTGCTCTTGGCTTTGATAGCTTCGTTGAAGTTCTTAATGCACCATGGGCACGTGGTGGCTATCGCCGCCGCCCCGGTGGACTCGGCCTCGTTGATTCTTTCCGTGGCCGTCCAGAGTGAAAATTCCGGGTTGGAATCGTTGACGCCGCCGCCTGCCCCGCAGCACCAGGTGTACTCCTTTATCCTCCCCATTTCCACCATTTTCAGCCCCGGTATGCTTTTAAGCACGTCCCGCGGCGGCTCGTAAACGCCGTAGGTGCCCCGCCGGAACTCTTTACGCGGCTCGAAGATGCGTATGTGCCCCGGCACTTCTTCTCCCTTCCAGTGTATCCAGGGCTCGCCCAACCGCCCGAGATGGCAGGGGTCGTGGTAAGTTACCGTTATGTCAACCTTTTTCTTTGGTTTGATTTTGCCCTCCTTAATGAGTCGGTCGAGATATTCGGTAATGTGCAGTACTTCGAGGTCGCCCTTGAGTCCGAATTTATCGTAGAGCACCTTGAAGGCGTGATAGCCGTCGGCACAGCCGGTCACCATCGTTCGCGCGCCGGATTTTTTAACCATCGCCATGTATTTTTTCGCCTGGTTTAAAAAGTCCTGCTGGTAGCCCATCTGGTAAGCCCGACCGCCGCAGCAGGTCTCGTTCTCCCCGCCGATGCCGAAATTAACCCCGGCTTTCTGTAAAAGCTTCGCCGTAGTCTTCGCCAGCCTCCACATGTCTTTATTAAAGCTGGTCTGGCAGCCGACGTGATAGATAACGTCGACCTTTTCTTTGGTATAGTCTTTTATGTTCAGCCCCGCCGCCCATTCTCCCCTTTTGATTTTTGCCCCCGGCACCATCGTGCCCTGTTTCCTCATACTGTTAACAACTTTTTCCAGGGCGGGATTGGTATGTCCTTCGGCGACCGCTTTGATGCGGGTCTCGTAAATGGGCTCGATGACCTCCATGTCCATGGCGTATTTGCAGGAAACGTCGCAGGCCCCGCATACCTGGCAGTTATACATCACCTCCATGAACTTGGGGGAAAAATCGATTCTCTTTTCGAGGAGCGCCACGCCGTTGACCATCCGCCCGCCCCCCGAATAGGTATGAAAATTGTATCGGGAAATGCTCGGGCAGACGTTGACCGGCTGGTAGCCCGCCACCTTTTCAAAGGGCATGAACTTGCAGGCCGAGCACCGGCGGCAGGTCTCCATTTCGTTTCTTAAATCTTCTAAAGCCATTCTCTTGCCTCCTGACTAAAAACAGAGTTTTCCCGGATTCATGATATTATCGGGGTCGAGTATCGCTTTGACCTTTTTCAGGGCGGCCACGGTGGCGGCATCTCTATTCATTACGATAGGTGTGCTTTCACCGTAGGGGCGGGAGAAGAACGCGCCTTTGTCCATGAGCTTCCTCATGGCGCTGACGGATAATTTCTTGACCGTTTCCGCCTCGACCCGGTTGAATAGTTGGTAAAACAGGTTGAACTCGACGTGATAGTTGACGCCCTGGACGACCGGCTGAATATAGACGCCCATGTTGGCGGTAGTATAGCCCGCTTCACTGGCGATGTCATACATGGCGTCGACCAGCCCGCCGACTTTCTGGAAATTAGCTATAAAGAAGATATCCTGGCACGACCATCCGGCGGGCGCCTTCCAGTACGGCTCGTGAGACGGCCCCTGCGCCATTTTCAGCAACTCAAAAGACGATACACCGCCGAAGGATTGCGCCGCCTCTAACCCGATTCTCTGCGATAATTCTTCGATATCCAGCACCTGTCCTTTGACCCGGTCCTCGGGGAAATAGTCGTACCCGGCGACGTTATAGAAGAGAATCCAGGGTGGTAGCGCGCCTTTCATCGGGTAATAGTCTTCGGGCTTCCCCTGCGCCATGATGGTGGCCAGGTCCGTGCTATTTAAAACGAAACACTCGTTGACCAGCCGCAGTCTCATCAGCCAGTGCACCATTTCCATGATTTTAGCTAGGTCGGACGAGCCCACGAGGAACGGCTCTTCGAGCCTGGGGAGAATTTCGCAGCGCGTCGAGGCCCAGGTAACGATGCCCATCGTCCCCTGCGACCCCTGGATAATCCTGTACCAGGAAGCCGAGGACGGCCCCGCCGCCTCTTTCTGCGCCCCGCCCACTTTCCACTGCTCTTCCAGCGTCCCCGGTCCGGCGGCGGCCCCGGTGCGGAACAGCACCCCACTCCCCAGCACCACTTCCACGTCGCAAAGCGGGTCAGCGATATCCCAGTGATATTTGGGCATGACCACCGGCTCCCTCTCCAGCAGGCTGCCCACCACCGACTTTGTCTTACGAGGTAAAAGAGGTATATTGAGCCGCATCCCTTCTTTAGCCACGGCCGGTATGAGCTCCCCGAACGTTACCCCCGGCTCGAACATGGCGGCCCGGTTATAACGGTCGACTCGGATGATTTTTTTCATGCCGGACAAATCGACGACGATGGCCCCGCCGACGCCCGGGACGGTATCGCCGCGAAAGTGCGGCTCCCCGGAGCTTACCGGCACGAGGGGAGTCCCGGTCCCCCTGGCCAGGACGACCAGCTTCTCCACGTCGTCGGTGTCCCTCACTTTTACCGCGTATTCCGGCTTTATCGGATTGACAAAGCTCATATCGCGGGAGTATTTTTCCAGTGTGGCCGGGTCGGTGCTGACGTTAGCGGCGCCGACGATGCTGGTAAGCTGCTTTCGGTCAATCATATTTGCCTCCCTTATCACGTTACGATATTATAAAGAATCAGGCGACATGTTACCAGTTTTAAACTTTAATTCCGAAACGGACGGTATCGATATAGTGGATATTATTAACGCATATTCAAGGAGGCCTATATGGAACTCGGTCTGAAAGGTAAAATTGCGCTGGTCACCGGCGCCGGCAGCCAGATCGGCTTTGGCAAGGCGATAGCCTTGCAGCTGGCGAAAGAGGGCTGCGATGTCGCCGTCAACGATATCGACCTCGAAGGCGCGAAGAAAACCGCCGCCGAGGTCGAGAAGCTCGGGCGTAAATCTCTGGCCATCAAAGCGGATGTCACCAGCACGGCGGAATGGGATGCTATGGTCAAAAAGGTGTTGGAAAAGTTCGGCCGGATCGACATCCTGGTGAATAACGCCGGCGGCTGCACCCCGCCCCGCCCCTTCCTCCAGATGACCGATAAAGACTGGGACTTCGATATCAATATCAATCTCCGGAGCACGCGCCACGGCACGGCCGCGGTCCTGCCGCACATGGTCAAGCAGAAAAGCGGCAAAATCGTGAATATCACCTCGGGCGCCGGTATTAACGGCGGGATGTTCACCGCCGGTTATTCCGCCGCCAAAGCGGGCGTTATCGCCTTCAGCATGGGGGTCGCCAAGGAAGCTGCCCCGGAAGGGATAAACATCAACTGCGTTTCCCCCGGTCCGGCCAATACCGGCTTCGCGAAAAACGCGCCCCCAGGTATGCTGGAGAATTTCCCCAAAACCCTGCCGATAAGAAGACTGACTACCACGCAGGACGTCGCTAATGCGGTCACTTTCCTGGCTTCGGACGCCGCCAGCGATATCGTCGGGCAGGTATTGGTAGTCTCGGGAGGTGTCGCACCTTAATGGGCTTTGTATCGAGTAATTAACGTGCTGGGATAGCTATCAGCCCCACCCGAGATTATTTTGGCGGAGTCGGGCGGCGTGCCGCGGCGCGGCTATCCATATACTGACACCGGCCAGGGCGACGGCCACCATGCTGATGATGAAGGCGAAGTGATAGCTGCCCAGTTTATCGTAAATAAAGCCGCCGAGCCACGGGCCGATCGCGCCCCCGAAACCTACCCCCGTCAGCAGCAGGGCCGAAATCGCGCCGATGTTCTTTCCGTGGAAGATGTCCGCCGCGGCCACGATGATGGTGGGAGAAAACGTCCCTGTGGCGAAGCCTGCGCAGATAGCGTAAGTATACAAAAACCACGGCTGGGATGTGTCGTGGACGGACACCAGCGCGAGGAGGCCGCCCACGTGCAGGACCACCGCGAACAGCGCGGTCTTCTCCCGCCCCAGGTAGTCGGAGACAAAAGCGCCGACCTGCCCCACGACGGACACGATGCCGAAGAGGGCCAGGATCGACGTCGCCATCTGGCTGTTATAGCCGACGTCCTCGGCGAACTTTATCTGGTGGGCTATCACCAGGTAGTTGCCCAGCCCCCAGTAGCAGAAGTCGGCGAACACCAGCAGCCAGAGTTGGTAGGTCCCGAAGGCTTTCTTTAACGTCCAGTCTGGTTTCGCTACGTGGCGATCTTCCGCCAGTGCCCCCGCCTGAGGCTCCTCGTAACCGTAGGCTTTCATCTTCTTTTCTTCCGGCCGGACGTGGTAAAAGACCAGGTAAAGCGGTACCATGATAACTATCACCAGGCCGGCCATCACGAAGAAAGAGTACTCCCAGCCCCAGCGGCTGCTCACCCATTCTATCAGCATGACGTAGACGAAGCTCAGGCCGCCCCCTATCTGCCCCAGCCCCACCGCCAGCCCCCTTCTCTTACTGAACCAGTTGATAATGGCCGTGTTCAGCACCGGCGAGCCGCAGAAGGCGGAGCCGATAGGCGCCAGGAAGCCGAAGAGGATATAAAAGTGCCACAGCTCGCGGGCGAAGTAGCACCCGGCGGTGGCCAGCGACAGCAGTGATATCCCGATGAACACCACCGCCCTGGGTTTCCAGCGGTCGACCAGACTGCCGGCCACGGGGGCGGTGAGCCCGTAAACGAAGATATTCAGGGAGAGCATGATGGCGGTGCTGCCGCGGAACCAGTGGAACTCATCCAGGATGTGGGGGAAAAAGGAGGAAAAAGAGGTCCTGATGCCGTAGACCAGCATCATGGCGATAATCATAACGCCGACGATGTACCACCCGTAAAAAACGCGGGGCTTTTTGACCATTAACGGTTCTTTCAGGTGCGGATAATATTACGATACCACAAAACCGTCGGTTTATTACGAATAGACCTCACCATGTCGTGCTTGACACCTTGGCCTTCGCATGCTATCATTTACCCCGAAAATCAAAGCAAAAAGCGGTGGGATTACGGTCGCTCAAGTCATCTAAATTTATCGCGCTGTCACACCTCCGGGGAGCGGTAAAACTAAAATTGCCGTTTCCCGGGAGCGGCTTTTGGCTTTGAATCTGGCTAACCGAATAAATAATAAAGTCCTCATGACCGCGGGTGTGATAGCCCCGCGGTTTTTTTATGGCTATCCCGATAGTTAACAATGGAGTGAAAATTATGAATATACCCGCGTATTTAACGCGCTACTATCAGAAGGGCGAATACCCGTTTCGGTCTCTAAACGACTTGCCTTTCGATGAAGCCAACCGTGTCAAACGGGCCGATTGTAAAAAGAACAACATCGGGTTGTTTTACGCTCAGGATGATTACCTGGTACACAGAAAAGAAATCGAGAAATGGATATATGGAGAACTCATCAGGCTGGGCGGAAACCCCGTGAACGATGTCCCGGTCTACATGACTCTAGGCGAGTCGCCGGAAGGAGAATTCGATATCAGGGCCGACCTTCAAAAGAATGCCGAAGAATTAAGGATACCCCTTGAGGAAATCAATTTATCGGCCGTGACATTCGTCTACCCCGATAGCATGTATGAACTCGTTCAGGATGCCGAAGGGAGAATCATCGACGGCCGGCGCACCAACACACCTGAGGTTTATCTTTATCGTGACCTTCCCCGGTTAACCCGTAAATACAGAATCGATGAGCAAAAGATATTCAGCATCGAAGCTCAGGTGTGGAATAGAGAAATGCTGCATCAATACTGGCTAAAAATAAAAGGAGGCACATCATGAATCTCACCAAAACAAGAATGAAACAATTATTGAAAAATGACCGCTTTCCGCGGTCGGCCAAATACGACCCGGAATGGGTATTGCAGGGGTGGATGGGGCCTAATGTATTGTGGCTGGCGGAGTGGCTCTGCGAAAAAATGGAGCTCCAGCCCAACATGCGCGTCCTGGACATGGGCTGCGGCAAGGCTTTAAGCTCGGTCTTTCTGGCGCGTGAGTTCGGGGTGCAGGTCTGGGCCAACGACCTCTGGATAAGCGCTACCGAGAACTGGCAGCGTGTTAAAGAGGCCGGAATGGAAAATCAGGTCTTTCCCATACACGCCGAGGCCCATGCTTTGCCTTACGCCGAGGGCTTCTTCGACGCTATCGTGAGCCTGGATTCGTATCAGTACTACGGCACCGACGACCTTTACCTGACCTATTTCCACAAGTTCCTGCGACCGGGCGGTCAAATCGGCATCGTCGTGCCGGGGCTGGCGCGGGAGATCAGAGGCAAGGTCCCGGAACATCTGACAAAATCGTGGGGAGGCAGCAGCACTTTCTGGGTGGACGAGTGCTGGTGCTTCCACACCGCCGCCTGGTGGCGGCGTCACTGGAATAAATTGAGTGTCGTCGAGGATATTGAAGCAGACTTGCTGCCGGATGGCTGGAAATACTGGCTCCAGTACGATAAAGCCTGCCGGGAGGCCGGGACCTTGTTATTCCCGTCTGAAGTGGCACCGCTAGAGGCTGACGGCGGCCGGTACCTGGCCCTCATCAGAGTCGTAGGCCGCCGGAAGTAAAGAACGGGCGGCGGCGAAAAATTTCGCCGCCGTCCCCTGTCCAGCTTGTAGCAATTGTGTTAATTCTTTTTTTATGATAATCTTTGATAAAATATTCTGGCGCGTACCGCATTGCGCCCTTAATAACTAAGTTGCGTAATTCGCGATGTCTCAAAAGATTAAACTAATCATCGCCGTGCTCCTGGCGCTGACCTTCGCCGCTACCAGCTTTTCCGGCTGCGGTATCAGCCCGGCCAGCGGCTCCGGAAACCCCAAAGTCAACTCCTTCGATACCAGCCGCGTCGCCACGGTACGCATCGTCATGAAGGATACGGATTGGCAATCTTTAAAAGCCAATGCCTATGCCAAGGATTACTACCGGGCCGATTTCTGGTTTGACGATGAGCTGGTGCCGAACGTCGCTATCAGGACTAAAGGCAACGCTTCGCTGATGCAGACCGTTGCCTATAACAGCAACCGCTTTCCGCTGGCGATTGATTTTAATCTGTTCAACCGGGCGCGCACTTTCCACGGCATGAAAAAGGTGCATTTCAATAACGGCTGGAGCGACCCCACCCTGCTCCGCGACGTTATCTCTTACGAAATTTTCGCCAAGATGGGTGTCCCCTCCCCCCGCGCTTCTTTAGTCGACCTCTACGTCAACGATATGCATCTGGGGGTGTATACCATGGCGGAAGCGGTAGACAAATCTTTCCTCCAGCGGTACTTTACCAACAACAACGGCAACCTGTACAAACCCGAGGTAGCTGCGGCGCGCCTGGACTGGACGGAAAAAGACGCTTATAAGGGCATTTCTATCTACGGCATGCCCCCTGCCCCGGCCCCGGCACAGAACCCTGTTTTTAGCCTTAATATCGGCGGAGGTCCGCTACTGGACATCGTAAAGGCCCTGGAGGCCGAAGATTCCCTCCCGGTTTTTGCCACCGCCAACGCCACGCAGGGTGCCGTTCTCATGCCGTCCGTAATTCCACGCAACTACCTCGAGGCCGCTGGCCTGAAGACCAATCAAGACAACCCGGATTACTCCGGCCTGTTTAAACTCCTCGACGTTTTGAATAATGAACCCGATGCGACTTTCCCGAAGGAAATCGAAAAGGTGCTGGATGTGGATGAAGCCCTGCGTTTCTTCGCGGTATCCGCCTGTATTGTGCATCTGGATAACTATATCGGCATCGGCCACAACACGTATATGTATGAAGTTAACGGAAAATTTTACCTTATCCCCTGGGACTTAAATATGACCTTTGGTACGTTTAATGCCGGTATCCGCAAAAACGGCATCATCAATTATTACATCGACGAACCCACCTCCGGCCCGATGAAGCGGTTCCCCCTGGTCAGCCGGCTGCTGGCTTATAAGCCCTACCTTGAGATTTATCACCGCTACCTGCAGGAACTGCTGGACGGCCCCTTCTCTCTCGACGTTGTCCTGCCGCGCGTTGACCAGCTTGCCGGGATGGTACGTCCTTACGCTAAAGCCGATACCGAGATGTTCTACTCTTATGAGGACTGGGAGCGTTGCCTGACCGAGGACTTGAGGCCCCCGGACGTCTTTGAAGGGTGGCAGGCGGGCGGGCCTTCTCCGACGCTGCCGTTCTTTCTGAGCCCTAAAGAAAGCGCCGCCCTGAGCCAGAATTTCGGTGGTGCGAAAAGCCTGTTCGAGCTGCTGGGCCGTACTTTTACGGCCGACGAACTCGATACGCTCAAGAAATGCCTTTCCGACCCCAATTACCATCTGTTCCTGCAAAATTTATACGGTCCATCGGAAGCCCCGCAGCCCCCGCGCCAGCCCGGCTACGGGCCCAACTCACTCGGCTTGAAGACCGTTATCGCCGCCCGGTGGGAGTCCGTGCGGCAGCAGCTCGCCGGGGAGCGGCCCGCCGGCAAAGGCAACGGCAGCGGCAATGGCGCCAGCATGTGGATAGCCGATATGTTTTCGCCCGCTAAATAATCAATAAGAGAGGAATTTGAAATAAAAATCATCGGCATCTTTAAGAAGCTGTCCGTTCCCTCTCCGGCGGTACCCGGGCAGAGGTTCGAACGGAAATTTTATATTATCCCCGGCAATATCGAATTCGCTTATGTCTTTCTCCGGCAGGTCTGCCGGCCGGACCGCGAATACCCCGGGGACCTCGTCCACAGCCTTTATTTCGATACCCCTGACCTCGACCAGTACGAGCGGTCGGCTTCCGGCGATTTTAGGAAAGAAAAGGTGCGCATCCGCTGGTACGCTGAAAATCTCCCCGAAGACGGAGAAATTCCGGTCTTTATCGAGCTTAAATCCAGGCAGGGCTTTGCCAGCAGCAAGCAGCGCCGCCGGCTCCTCGTGCCCGCCTCGCAGCTCGCACCGTCGCAGATGTTCAAGGGAATAGTCAGCAAAACAACACTCATGGAAACGCTGGCAGGTTTCGGCCATTTCCCGGAGAAGCCTTTACAGCCCGTCATCCTCATAACCTACCGGCGTTACCGCTTCCACGAAATCATGACCGGCACCCGCGTCTCTTTCGATAATGACATCCGCGCCTTCGTGGTGGCGCCGGAACTGGGGCGTCCTACCATCTCCGGGGAAATCACCATTTCCGGCGGCGTTATCGAGGTCAAGGGCCCGACCCTGTCACTGCCGCCGACCCTCCGCCGCATGACCATTCTGGACGTGGACTGGAGCCGGTTTTCCAAGTACGGCGCCTGTCTGGATGCCTATTTTGAAACTCCGGGCAGCGTCGCGCAGTCATCGCCTTCGGGAAGAGTAGTTGAATTTTAATTATATAAGGAGGATGGAATATGTCTTGGCACGATCTCTGGCAGTACATACAAGGACTGCAGTCCCCGATGGGGCTCCCTCAAATTATTGTTGACCTGGGATTTTCTGTCCTGGCTTCAATTGTCATTTATCTTTTGTACCAGATGTTCTACGGGTCGAGGCACATCGGGGCGGGGGTGCACCGTACCTTTATCATCGGCGGCCCCGCCATCACCGCGCTCTTCCTGGGCATTCAGGTCTCCATTCCGCTCTCGCTGGGACTGCTCGGCGCGCTGTCCTTCGTGCGGTTCCGCACGCCGGTTAAAGACCCCGCGGAAATAGGCTTCCTCCTGCTGCTTATCGCTTCGTCCATCGGCGCCGCGACCAACAACTTTGTCATCACTTCGGTTCTCATTGCCTTTGTCCTTGTCGCCCTGGTCATTCACTGGCTGACGCGCAACCGCATTTCCGTATTCGGGCGCGGTCACCTCATGATTTCCATCGACCAGCCTTCTTACGCGGGCCTGGAAACCAAAATGTCCGCTTTCTTAAAGGAAAAACTGGGCGGCCTCAGGTTGGAAACGATGTCCGTCATGGAAGACCGCGTCAGCCTCCACTATCAGTACCGCAAACGCACCGGCTTCGACTGGTCGGCCTTCACCAGCGAACTCAATCAACTGGCCGGGCCGGCCAAAGTCGAAATGTTTATCGGTTAGCTTGATTTTTTATGTGGGAGGAATGATGAGATGACTGCGGTTGAGGATATTCTGAAAAACAGTCGGACGGTGGCGATGGTCGGGCTTTCCTCCAACCCCGAGCGCCCCAGCAATCTCGTCGGCCGATATCTCAAGGCGCACGGCTATGAAATCATCCCCGTCAATCCCAACGAGAAGACCGTGCTGCGGTTAAAAAGCTACCCCGACCTTTCATCCATACCGGGAAAAATCGATGTCGTGGATATTTTCCGCCGTTCGGAAGACGTCCCGCCCATCGTGCGGGATGCTATCAAAATAGGCGCCAAAGCCGTCTGGATGCAGGAAGGCGTTAAAAATGCGGAAGCCGCCGCCGTCGCCAGGCAGGCCGGACTTAAGGTGGTCATGAACAAGTGCATGCGTAAGCAGCACATCAAGCTTTTCGGCGATAAATAAAAAAGACATTCGCCTTTTCCCCTTAAATAAACCATCCCCCTGACCCCCTTCCTTTGGCAAAGGAAGGGGGATTTATTTTTACGAGGGGTTTGCGCCCCTCTTAAACGCCCCGCTTTAAAAACACTCCTATGTGGCGAGGGGAAAACGTGGTTCGAGTATAGCTTCTCCCCTTGTTAAGGGGAGATTGAGAGGGATTTTCGTCCATCTCTTCGCCCCTCTTCGACGCCCTGTACTGGCATCCTGTTTTCCCAGGTGTTATGATGAAATATCATGGACATTAATCTGACCTTTATGGGCGCCGCCAGGAACGTCACCGGCTCGCGTTACCTGGTTGAAGCGAACGACATCACGTTTCTCGTGGACTGCGGTCTTTTCCAGGAAAGGGACTTCCTCCACCGCAACTGGGAATCTTTCCGCTGCGAGCCGGCGGAGCTGAGGGCTGTCCTGCTCACCCACGCCCATCTGGACCACTCCGGTTTGCTTCCCAAGCTCGTTAACGAGGGTTTCCGCGGCCGGGTAATCTGTACCCCGGCTACCGCCGATATCACCAAAATCATGCTCATCGATTCCGCCCATCTGCAGGAAGAAGACGCCGCTTACAAGAGAAAAAGGCATATTCGGGAAGGCAGGAAGGGCCCCCACCCGGAAATACCGCTCTATACGGTCGCCGAGGCCGAGGCGTCGTTAAAATATTTTACGCCGGTCGATTATAATGTACCGGTGACGGTCGGCAATGGCATTACCGCCACCTTCCATGACGCCGGCCACGTGCTCGGTTCGTCGATGATAAAGCTGGATATCAGTCAGGGCGGGGAAAAGAGGAGTACCGTTTTCTCCGGGGATATCGGCCGCTGGGACCGGCCTTTCCTTCAGGACCCGGATGTCTTCCGCCGGACGGACTATATCGTCATGGAGTCCACCTACGGCGATAGAGAGCATAAAGGTACCGAGGTCATCGGCGACGAGCTGATGAATATCGTCAAGGCGGCCTTTGCCGCCGGCGGCAATATCATCGTTCCCAGCTTCGCGCTGCAGCGCGCCCAGGAAATTCTCTACTACCTGAACGACCTGCTGATGGACAAGCGTATCCCGCCCCTGGATGTCTACCTCGATAGCCCGATGGCGATCGAAATTATCGAGGTCTTCAAACGCTATTCCGCGCAGTTCGACGACGAGATGAAAGACCTGATGCGCCAGCACCATTCCCCTTTCGACTTTCCCGGCTTTAAAATGGTGAAAACCGTGGCCGAATCAAAAGCCCTGAACGATATCAAGGGCACCGTCATGATTATCGCCGGTTCGGGGATGGCGACCGGTGGCCGCATCAAGCACCACCTGGTCAATAACATCTCGCGGCCGGAATGCACCATCCTGTTCGTCGGCTACCAGGCGGAAGGCACGCTGGGCCGGCAGATTCTCGATGGCGCCGCCAGCGTGAGAATCCACGGCCAGATGCGTCCCGTCCGGGCCAGGATAGCCCATATCCAGGGCTTTTCCGCCCACGCCGACAGGGATGAGCTAATAAAGTGGCTCTCGATGCTCTCGGCGGAGCCAAGGCTGATTTTCCTCACCCACGGTGAGGCCCGCGCCGCCGATAGTTTTAGAGATTTTCTCAAAGATAAAGGCTATAGAGTCACCGTGCCGGAATACGGCGAAAAGGTCCGGCTGGAATAACAATACCGTTCGGGAGGGGACCATGGCTAACAACTATGAAATCAATCAACTGGAAAAAGAAGAATCTTGGCGGATGTTCCGTATCATCGGGGAAATGGTAGAGGGCTTCGATACGCTGGCGGATATCGAACCGGCGGTCACGATATACGGCTCGTCGCAGATGAAAGCGGACAATAAATGGTATGCACTAACCGAAGAAATCGCCTTCGGACTGGGCAAGGCCGGTTTTTCCGTTATGACCGGCGGCGGGCCCGGCGTGATGGAAGCCGCCAACAAGGGCGCTCGCGAGGCGGGCGCCAAGTCCATCGGCCTTAACATCCAATTGCCGCAGGAGCAGGCCTGTAATATCTATTCCGATCGCACGATTACGTTCCATCACTTTTTCGTGCGCAAGGTCATGCTGGTGAAATACGCCACCGCCTTCGTCATCATGCCGGGCGGCCTGGGCACGTTGGACGAACTGACCGAAGTGCTGACACTGATTCAGACCCAGAAGATCAGGCCCTTCCCGGTCCTGCTCTTTTCCAGCGAATACTGGTGCGGTTTTCTCGACTGGATGAAAGACACGGCGCTCTCGCACGGCTTTATCTCCGAGGGGGAATACGAAATGCTGCGGGTCCTCGATAAGCCCGAGGACGTTATCGAAGCCGTCAAGACCTGGTACCATCGCCAGGAGGTCGTCGGGAAGAAAGCCATCCAGAGCTAGCTACTCTTTAATCGTACTTTTCTTCCAGTTCTCGGCCTTCTCGATAAGCTCCCTGGCCGCGGTGAGAGCAGTCGGCGTGTAGCGCGCGCCGGCAATCATCACCGCCAGCTCTTTAAAGCGCGCCTCCCCCTGGATAGACTCGATGGTGCTGACCGTGCGTTCGCCGGCGGTCTGTTTACTGACGCGGTACTGCGCGTCGGCGAAGGCGGCAATCTGCGGCAGGTGGGTCACGCAGATGACCTGGTGGTGCCGCCCCAGGTTCCAGAGCTTTTTACCGATGACTTCCCCGCTCCGCCCCCCGATGCCGATATCGATTTCGTCGAAGATGAGCACCGGGATGGTATCCGCCCCGGCCAGGGCGCTTTTCAAGGCCAGCAGGAAACGCGATATCTCGCCGGTGGAGGCGATTTTATCCAGCGGCTTGAGAGGCTCGCCCGGGTTCGTCGACGCCATAAAAACGATATCGTCCGCCCCGTTGGCGCTGAATTTATATTTCTCGCCGTCGGGGAAGGGTATGCCGTCTGGAGAGCTTTCCTGGCTTATGGCGATATCGAAGTCCACGCGTCCCATGTTGAGCTCGGCCAGCTCTTTCTTCACCACGGCGGCCAGCTTTTTAGCGGCTTTGGCGCGCTCGCGGGAAAGCCGGGAGGCAAGATTGCCCATTTCCCTTTTCAACTGCTCTTTTTCAGCTTCCAGCTTCTCGCGCCTCTCCCCGGAATAGGTCAGGCTTTCCAGTTCTTTCTCGGCTTTAGACAGGTAGCGCAAGACCTCTGTCACGGAGCCGCCGTATTTTCTTTTCAGACTGCGGATGAGCTCCAGCCTGGCCTGGACCTCCTCGAGGCGTGGCGGGTCGAAGTTCAGATTATCGCCGTAAGCGCGGACGTCCCTCGCCAGCTCTTCGAGTCCGCTAACCACTTCCTCGAGGTAGCCCAGCTTCGCCTTTAGCGTGGGGTCGGTCTCGACTATCTGCCGCATCGCCGTCATGGCTTCGTTGACCTTGTCCAGCGCCGATGAGGAGTCAAGGGCATTCTCGTCTCCATAAATCGCCCGGTAGATTTCGTATGATGCCGCTTTCAGCTTTTCCGCCGAGGTCAGCAGGGCCAGTTCCCTTTCCAGCGCCGCCTCTTCCTCCTCCCCGATTTTGGCCCGCCGGATTTCGTCTATCTGGAAATTGAGCAGCTCCGTCTGCCGCGCTATCTCTTGCTCGCTCCGGGAGAGCGACTGTATTTCGCGCTCCCTCTGGTGCAATTCCGCCGACTTGGCGCCGAAGTCATGCCTCAGGTCCAGGGTGTGGGCGTAGGCGTCGAGGAACTCCCGGTGCTGTTCTTTCCTGAGCAGCGAAAGGTGCTGGCTCTGCCCGTGGATATCCACCAGCGCCGCGCCGATGTCTTTCAGCAAAGACCGCGATACCGCCTGCCGATTTACCCGCGGCGTGGTGCGGCCCTGCCGGCGGAAATCACAGGTCAGGAGGACGGTATCGTCTTCGGGGGCCAGTCCCTTCTCCGCCAGCAGCTCCCGTAGCAGCGCCCGCTTTTCGCTGCCGGCCAGACCGAAAACGCCTTCAATCCGGGCTTCGTCTGAGCCGTGGCGGATGTCCTCCTCGTCGGCCTGTCCCGAAAGCAGCGCTTCCACGGCGTCGATTACCAGCGATTTCCCGGCGCCGGTTTCCCCGGTGATAACATTTAATCCCCCCGCCGGCTTCCAGTTTATCGCCTCGATAATGCCGAACCCTTTTACCGTCAGTTCATCCAGCACTCTTTACCTGACTCCCTTTTTATTGTCGGTCTCGGTGGCATCTTTTATCGTTTCCAGGCTGCCGAACATCCCCGGCAATGGCAATTGTAATTGTTTCTTTAAATCGTTAGCGTTTTTGGGCGCGTAGGCCTGCCAGTGGTTATTGAAGAAGGCGAAGAGCATTTTGGTTTTGGCCGCCGCCGCTTTCACCTTTTCCGCCAGACCGGTTATCTCCTCGGTCGAATAGAAGTATTTATAGCGCGTCTCATTATCACCGCTCCACCAGTCTTGATAGTTCCGGCCGTGGAAGCGGAAATAGGCCAAGTCCGCCGTCAGGGGCACCTCCGCGGCGACGGAAGTACTAAATTTAGGCTCGTCAATCTGCACCCAGGCGATGTTATTTTCGCGGAGAAGCGCGGCGGTCGCGGTGTCGTCGCTCCAGGACCGGTCTCTCAGTTCTACCGCCAGCGGGTATTGCCCGAACGTGCGCGCCAGCGCCCTGAGTATCTGACGCCCGTAATCACCATTTTTAAAGCTGGGCGGGAACTGCGCCAGCAGCGCCCCGAGCTTGCCGGCCTGGCCAGCGGCTCCAGGCTGCGCTGGAAGACAGCCACATCCTCCGATGATATCGCCGCCGTCTCGCCGGTAGCTTCTTTAAACATCTTGGGATGCGTAAATTTCTGCCAGAGCTTGACGGCGAAGCGGAAATCGGGCGGAGTACGCCTTACCCAGTTATAGACGATACCCGGGTCGGGCGGACGGTAGAAAGAGCTGTTGACCTCGACGGTATCGAAAAACTGGCTGTAATATTCCAGCTCGTTTATCTTGCCGGCGGGGTAGAAAAAGCCCTGCCAGGTGCCTTCGCCTTTGGGATACGACCAGCCGGATGTTCCGATATAGATGCTCGCGCCGGTGGACATCATGCCTCCTGAGGTCATTATACGAAAAATCTATGTTAAGTGCTAACCTCACCCCTTTATCCCCTTTCTATTCCCCTACTCCTCCTGTATACTGTTCTACAAAGGTATCCTGTGGACTGAAAAGTCACTTACCATAAATCGAAAAACGAATACCCTGGATTTCATAGCTGAGTTTAACATAAATTGAAAAACGAATATTAGCTATAAAATCAAACGATTTAGCTTCGCAGTCCGGAAAAAAATATTTTTAAAAACGAATAAAAAAAGAGGGGGCTCTCGCCCCCCTCTTTAAAGACTTTTACTTTAGCGTTAGTTTTAGTTCGCCGGCAGCAGCGGTGTGTACATGCCCGCTTTGAGAACGGCAAACCTTAAAGCCAGCCCGCCGATAATCTCGCTGACAACAGCGGTGATCAGCAGGCCGTCCGCGGCGGGCCCGGTAAAGTAAGTGATGATGGAGATTGCTACCGGGATGATGATGCCGAAGAGGAAGACGCCAATCCAGAAAAGGGGTGCCAAGCTGCCGCCGACAAGGCGCTTTATCGACTCGCGGGCGGCGGCGCTGCTATAGGTGGTGTTCCAGAGATACACGCCGATGATGACCGCCAGAGCGATCAGCACCACGCGGATAATGTTCTCCAGCGCGACGATGTCACCGCTGTTCTGGCCCATCATCACGGCGAGAAGTATCGCGAGTCCGCCGGTAAGGCCGCAGGTGACGAAGAGCACCGGCACGATGGCGGAGTTCCAGACCTTTATCGCGCTGACATAGCTCACGGCGAAACCGGTGTAGATAGACTGGGCAAAAGCGAAGATGCCCGCCAGCACTTTAAGAGCCGTGATGGCGCCGGTGGCATCTGGCGCCCATTGCCTGAGGATGAGCAACAGTGTCGTGAAGCCGACGAACAGCATGATGAAGCTGAAGCCGCGGGCAATCCAGGACGTCTTCGGCTTCATAAGCATCCGCCAGAAACGCATGGGGTGGGTCAGGTGTATCATGTAAGACACGCCCATAGCGCCGGCGAGCAGCCAGGAGATGAACATCCCTACCAGGCTGTCAAAGTAGGCGGAAGCCAGAAAAAGGCCGCCGCTGATGCCTCCCAGGAAGAAGGCGAAGGCAATAAAGTTGCCCCGTCCGTCTATCCAATCTTTCTGCTGTTGGGGTTTGACCATGAAATCATAGGGTTTAACTTTTTCCATTATTGTTGCCTCCTTTCTTCTTCTAGTCGATGAAGTTTATCGACGGCTGGGTGTCAAATTCCGGATGGAACGGGTGGCCGTGCATCTCTTTGATTACCCGGTTAATCTCGCTGTTGGGGTCGTCGAGGTCGCCGAAGTGTATCGCCTTGGTCGGGCAGATGATGACACAGGCGGGAGTCGCATCCCTATCGACACCCGGCTTCAGCCCGGCCGCCATGCCGGAGTCGATACGCTCCTTGCAGAAGACGCATTTCTGCACGACGCCCGGGGTGTGGGGATAGAGCGTCTTGCCGATTTTCTCGTGCTCGGTCAGTTCCTGGCCGGGGAAATACTGAGATTCCGCGTCCTCGTACATCGACCTCATCTGGTAGGGGCAGGCTACCATGCAGTAGCGGCAACCCACGCACTTGGTCTCGTCGATCCAGACGATGCCGTCTTCCCGCTGCTGGGTAGCCCCGGTGGGGCATACCTTGACGCACTTGGGGTCGGCGCATTGATTGCAGCGCACCGTGTAGATAAGCTTATTGACGTTGGGGTACTTGCCCTTCTCGCCGATGAGCACCCTGTTCCAGAAGATATTGGGGGGCAGGAAGTGCTCCGCTTTACAGGCGAGCACGCAGGCGTTGCAGCCGATGCACCTTTTCAGTTCTATCGCCATTCCCCATCTCATCGCTTTTGACCTCCTGTTTTATCCAGTGTTGGACCACCGGCTTTATCGAACTCTATGCGGTGGTCGATTTTATAGACTTTTACCATGGTGGCGGTTTCCTGGCTCCAGCAGACCGGGCAGGCGTGCTTGGCATCGGACTCCAGCAGGATATTGAAGTTGGTGCCCTTGCCGTAAGCGATGGGCGCTCCTTTAGCCCAGGCGCCGGAGCAGGCCGATATCGAGATGGTCTTGGGGTGCTGCCCCTGCATCGTTTTCAGCGTGCCGGTGGTCTTGCGCCCGTAGGACGACTCCAGGCAGATGAGATCGCCGTCTTTCAGTCCTTTCTTCTTGGCGGTTTCCTCGTTCATGGTGATATTGTACGTGTACGGGTTCAGCTGGCTGACTTCGTCCAGCCACGGCATCTCCATGGTGTAGGTGCCGTTGTGGAGGATGTCGCGGTAGGAGAAACTGTACAGGTCGAACTCCGGAGTTTCTTCCCTGGCGACCTGCGCCGGGAAGTAGCTGATGAGCGGGGTGAACTGCTCCCACTCCAGCTCCATGCCGGTCGTCGCGGCGTTTTTCATGATTTCCTCTTTAAGTTCGGCGATGTGCTCCATGTAGATGGGTACCCTCACATCGACGTACCATCTCCAGTAAGCTTCTTTGACTTTCTTGTCCCAGTGGATGGTGCCTTCTTTGGAGATATATTCCAGGCCGTGCTTATCGCCGAAGTAGAATTTAAACGCGCGGTCCATCATCTCATGATAGGTTATCTTTTCTTCCGGTTTTATCAGGACGGTTACCTTGCTGGGGTCGATGTGCTTCACGTCTCTAACGCTGGCGATATCGCCGCTGATGAGCGCCTCGCCGCCGAAGCTGGAGAAGTAGACGTTGTAGTAGCGGTTCATCTCTTCCCTCATGCCGATTCTATCGGCGATTTCCCAGAGGGCTTCCACCTTGTTCTTGCGCTCGTAGGCGGGCTTGACCACCGGCTGGCGGATGGGGAAGTCCCAGCCTTCCATGCCGATGGGGTAATTGAAGAACGGGCCGTGCGAGGAGAACAGGCAGTAAGTTTCCAGCGGATGGCAGTCCGGCAAGACGATATCGGCGAAGCCTTCGCAGAACTCGTTGGGCAGGATATTGAACGAAACGATAAACGGTATCCGCTTGAAGAAGTCCTCGGCGATTTCCCGGTTCTGAGTGCTGCGCACCATGTTCGCGCCGAAAATCATCGCCATTTCTATTTCGTAAGGCCTCCCCAGGTTGTCCCAGTATTTCTGGAAGTCCGAAGTCACCGGGTGGGGGGAGAAGGAGGCGGTCGGTACCAGCTCTTTCATAAGCATAGTATCGGGAACCCGGGATTCCTCGACCGGCCAGGGCTTGTGTTCCATGAACGTACCTGCCGTTAACATACCGTCGCGGCAGGGATAGGGGATAACTTTAAAGCGTCCCGTCTCCGGGTAGCCGCCGACGTAGGCCGGCCAGCCGAGCGTCCCGCCGGGGACGTCCATGGCGCCCACGATGGCGTTGAGGAGGCACATGGCGCAATAGCTCTGTGCCGAGTTGGTGTGCCCCTGGCCGCCGCGGAACATGATGGCCGCCACCGGCCGCAGCGGGAGCTTTTCTCCGTCTATTTCTATGGTGGCGCCGACCATTGCGGCGTCCGCCCATTCTTTAGCGATGCGGCGGACCGTCTCCGCCGGAACGGTGCTTTCTTTCTCGGCGAATTCCGGCGTGTATTGTTTCACATGGTCCTTGACCAGCTGGAAGGACGGATGGACTTTTTTCCCGTTGACCGTGAATTCTCCCAGTATGGCGAAGTCCTTGATGGTGGGGTCGTTAAAGACCTTGGCCTTATTATCCACCGGGTCCCAGATAAGAGGCTTGTTGGTCTCTTTATCGCGCACGTAACGCATATCCGACCCGATGAGGTAAGGCCCGTTGGTCTTCTTCTTGAGAAATTCGGCGTCATAGACATTCAGCTCGTTGAGAATGATATTAACCATGGTCAGGGCGACGATGGCATCCGTCCCGGGCAGGATAGGCACCCACTCGGTGGCTTTACCGCCGCCGAAGTTGCAAATGGGGTCGAAGACGACGTTCTTTAATCCCCTGGAGCGGGCGTCCGCCGAGAGCCTCATATTGAAGCCCATGGAGTGCCCGGAGCCGGTACCCTTGTTGGAACCCATCTGAATAACGTAGTTGCAGTACTTCCAGTCCGGCACGATGGACCACGAGGCGTGGTATAAACCGGCACCCATGTGCGAGCCGCTGCCGCAGTGTAAACCAGCACCGCCGACGTACCAGTTCTTGGTGCCGAACACCGCCCCGAAGACCCCAAAGCCCAGGGGCAGGTCCGGGCCGCTGCCGGCCGAAGGGGTGCCGCCGTGTAAGAGCTTGTTCGGGTTCTCGGTGCGGATCTTCTTAAGTTTCGCAGCAATTTCGTCGAGGGCTTCGTCCCAGGAAATCCTCTTCCACTTGGGGTCCTCGAAAAGACCCTTCTTGGGATTGGTCCTTCTCATGGGATAGTTGAAGCGGTTGGGGTCGTAAAGCGCCTGGATCATGGCTTCGCCCTTGGCGCAGAGGCCGCCCCGCGCCCCGAAGTCGTTATCCGGCTCGCCCTCGATCTTAATAATGACCCCGTTGACGCGGTGGGCGCGGATAGTGCAGGTGCCGTAGCACCCGCCACACGTCGATTTCACCCAGGTATCGTCCCAAATCTCCGGGTTGCCCTTGACCGACATGCCTTTTACCGGTTTATTTTTCACCGGTGTTTCTTTAGATGGTGTTTCTTTGGCTTTGGTTACCATTTATTAATCCTCCTCTGTGTTTCTTGCCTTGTTATATTGATGTTTTCGCGGCATCGACCAGAGTTTTCAGAAGAGCGTAGCGCTCATCGACCTGTTTCTGCAGCTCGGCAATGCCGTCTTCTTTCAGGTGTGAAAATTTACGCATTAATTTCGTGAAATCCGTGACCGGTTTCGGACTGGCGGTTTCCACCGTGAACCTCGGTTTGCCGTCCTCCGCCTCCCAGAGCGGAAAATAGTTGGTCCGGACGGCGGTGCGGCAGACCTCGATTACCGAATTGGAATCGATACGCCACCCCACCGGGCACGGCGAGAAAACATGGAGATACACAAAACCCTCTTTCGACTTCTCCCTGGCTTTCTGGAGCTTTTTGACGAAGTCCTCCATGTGACTCGGGCTGGCCGTCGCCATGTACTTGGGCTTGTGCATCAACATCAACATGGTCATGTTCTTGGAAGCGGTCGGCTTTCCTTTACCGACCTTGCCCACCGGCGTGGTGGTGGTGGCGGCCCCCTTCTGCGTGGCCGAGCTCCGCTGGTTGCCGGTGTTCATATAGCCTTCGTTATCATAAGCCAGATAAATAATATGCTCGTTCCTCTCGGCGGCGCCGCTGAGGGTCTGGAAACCGATGTCCGTAGCACAGCCATCGCCGGTGAAGCAGACTACCGTGGCGTCCTGCCCCGTGCGGCGGAAATACCGCGAGAGTCCGGTGGCGCTGGAGGCCACGCCGGTCATGACGCAGGCCAGATAAGAAAGCTTGTGCCAGGCGCCGAGGTTCTGCCCGTGCAGGACGGGCGCCGAGCAGGACGGCGTGCCGACGAACACCATATTCTTGCCCAGCACTTTCGGCACCGTCCGGGCAATCAGCTCCAGAGGGCAGCCGGCGCACCAGGCCACGCCTCCGGAGAACTGGTCTTCGGTGGTAAAATAATCAAAAACCCTGTTTCTCTTCTTCGTCGTTTCTACCATATCTTTTACCTCATTACTCCATCGGAATCCAGGTCACGTCCTGGTAAGCCTTCCCTTTAGCGGCGGCATTCACTTCATCGACCACCCTGGAGATATGCGGCACGGTGATATCCAGGTTGGCCAGGCCGTCGATATAGCTCAGGATAGGTATCGACCCTATGGCCGGCGCGATAGCTTTGAGCTCCGTGCACATGGGCCCGTACTTCCACCCGAAGCATAGACTGCGGTCGATGACCCCCACCGCCTTTTTGCCCTTTAAAGCCTTAATCAGCCGCTCCTCGGGGAAGGGGCGGAAAAGTCTTTGCTTAACGAGACCCACCTTGATGCCCTGCTCACGCTTAGCGTCAACGACCGTTTTAGCGGTGCCGGCGGCGCTGCCGGAGGCTAATACAATAATATCGGCGTCGGCAGTCCGGTACTCTTCAATCTGGCCGCCGTAGCTCCGCCCGAAATAGTCGCCGAACTCTTTATCAATATCGTCGACCTTCTGCTTGACCCTCTCGAGGGCCAGCCAGTGCTTATAGCGGGCCTCAACGTAGCCCATCTCCATGCCGTGCGTACCGCAGCCGGTGGACTTGCCGGGGATAAGGCGGGGACGTTGCGGCTGCTCCTTTAAAGTCGCCAGGAAGGCATCCACATCGGCCTGGTCCGGCATCTCTACGGCTTCGGCGAGATAGGACAGATAATAGCCGTCATAGTTCACCATCACCGGAAGCTGGATATCATAATCTTCAGCCAGTCGATAGGCCATGATGATCTGGTCGACGATTTCCTGGTTATTTTCCACGATTATCTGCACCCAGCCGGAGTCCCGCGTAGATATCATATCCTGCTGGCCGGAAGATACGGCATGAATGCCCGGAGTTTCACGGTTAACGTTGACCATGACGATGGGCGCCCGGTAGCCGGACGCCTGTAATATCGCGTCGTACATATAAACCAATCCATAAGACGACGTGGCGGTGAACGTGCGCGCCCCGGCCACGCTGGCGGCCAGGACGACGTTCATCGCCGAGTTTTCCCCTTCTACTTCCACAATCTCGGCGTCTAACGTACCGTCAGCAACAAAACTCGAGAGGTTCTCCGCCACCTCGCTCTGGGGGGTGATGGGGTAGGCGGAAACCACTTCCGGACGGCACAGCCTCGCCGCGTTAGCCGCGACGACGTTGCCCGTCATCACACTGACTTTTCCTTTTTTAGCCTTCATTGGTAAAATCTCCTTCCGGCTTCATGGAATATGCCTGTTTGGGGCACTCTTTAGCGCAAATGCCGCAGCCTTTGCAGAAAGCCAGGTTGACTTCATAATGGTCGCCCATGTCCTTCATGCAACCCGGCGGACAATATAGAGCGCAGAGTCCGCAATAGTTACACTTGGAAACGTCCAGCACCGGCCTTTCCGTACGCCAGCTGCCGGTGTCCAGCACCAGCATTTTCTCGTTGGCGTCCGACCACGGACTTTCCGTCTTAAATATCATCTTGTGCTTGATTACCATCTGGTTACCTCCACTTCTCGGTAGCCTCTCTCGGCGCTTTTTAAATTTCTCTGGAGGATATCTCCGCTAAGATAGTCCGGCAGGCAGGCGAGTATCGATTCCAGCTTGAGCCAGCCTGTGGCGGCGGCGAAAGCCCCGAGCAGGCAGGTATTGGGGATGTCCCGGCCGATTTCCTGCACCGCGATACCGGTGGCGTTGACCAACCCGCCTATTTTAATATTTTCGTTAGGCTGGGCGGGCAATTTCCGGGGGCTGTTGAGGATGAACGCTGCTTCCGGCTTGACGCCGGTAAAAAGCGTCGGCAGCATTAAGAGGCCGGGGTCGATGACAATCAGGCAGTCCGGATTATAGATTTGAGTTTTTTCCCTTATTGGCTTGTCATCGATTCGGGTGAAAGCCACCACCGGCGCGCCGCGCCTTTCAAAGCCGTACATGGGAAAGCTGGCGACGTACTTGCCTTCGGCGACGAAAGCGCTGGCCAACATCCTGGCCGCCAGCACCGCCCCCTGCCCGCCTCTCCCGTGAATCCTTATCTCTTTCACAGTCGCATAATCCCCTCTTTATTCGTATTCAGCGTGTCCAGGTAAGGTTCCGCTGTGAAACCGCTATTCTTTAACCGCAACGCGTGACTTCCCGTTCCCTACCGTCCTGGCGATCCTGGGGAGCAGGCTTTCCCGCACCTTCCTCATCATATCCACCAGTTCTTCCACCTGCTTCTTTTCCATGCAGGACAGCGCCTCCCGGCTTAACTCCTGGGCGATGGGGCTTAATCTGTTGGCTTCGCTCCAGCCTTTGTCGGTAATAACGACTTTTACCGACCTCCGGTCGTCGGTGGAAGGCTCCCGGCGTACCACTCCCTGTCTTTCCATGGTATTTATCACCGCCGTTATCGAGTTTTTCTCCCGGAAAACGGTCTCCGCTATCTCCGAGGGGGTCATCTCGCCACCGTTCTTAAACAGAGCCGTCATGATATTAAACCGGATAAGGCTGGCTTCATAACGCTTCAGCTCCACTTCCAGGTAACGCGCCAGCACTTCGAAAGACAACAATATGGATAGAAGAGTGCCCAGGGGGGTCTTATCGGTCCTCTTACTTACTTCGTTGTTAATCGTCATCAGCTTCCGCCGAAGCTATCGGGATATATCGAATATGTTCCATCTAGAACTATATTATTACTATTTGAGCGACTTGTCAAGATTTTTTTAAGCTCTAACGCGCTATAATCGAATGTATATAACGGTTGGCTTTTATTCCATATAGAATGAATATCGGACCCAGCATTTGCCAATTATAGCATATTTTAAGTATATTAATATGCGGTGGATAAAATTTATACGTTCCACTTACTCTGAAAACTGGAAGAGGTAATTTGTATGAGTAACGGCGAATACTGGAACCCCATTCTGGAAACGATGCCCCGGGAAAAGCTGCGTCAATTGCAACTAAAGAAGTTCCGGGAGATTTTCACCTGGGCTTACGAGCACTCCAAGTTTTATCACAAGCTCTACCGCGATGCCGGTATCGAACCAGGCGACCTCAAGAAGTTTGATGATATCAAGAAAGTGCCCAAGATAGAAAAGTCCATGATGCGCAGCGTCCAGGGACCGGGCAAGGACAACTTCCCTTACGGCGATATCCTATGCGTCCCCCTGGAGGAGGTAACAGACTACCGCCAGACGAGCGGCACCACCGGCCAGCCGGTCTACCAGGCGGACACCTGGCAGGACTGGGAACTGGGCACCGAAGCCTATTGCTATGCAATGTGGGCGCAGGGCTACCGCCCCGGAGACCGCGTGTTCCTGCCCTTCGGCTATAACATCTTCATCGCTTTCTGGGCGTACCATTACGCCGGAGAGAAAATCGGCTGCGAGGTCATCCCCGGCGGGGTCCTCAATACCGAGGCGCGTATTTTAAAGATACAGGAGCTCAGAGCTACGGCGATGGGCGCCACGCCCACTTACATTCTGGGTATGGCGGAGACCGCCCGCGGCATGGGCATCGACCCGCCCAAAGACCTTTTTATCCGTAAAATCACCGTCGCGGGGGAGCCGGGGGGTAGCGTTCCGGCCACGCGTAAAAGAATGGAGGACGCCTGGGGGGCGAAAGTCTACGACCAGGTGGGCAGCACGGAAATAGGCCACTGGGGCTGGCAATGCACCCGCCAGGCCGGCCTACACGTCAACGAGGGGATGTACCTGATAGAGATTGAGGACGTTAATACCGGGGAAAGCATCGAAGAACCGGGGCGGCGGGGCAAGATGGTGGTGACCACCTTCGGCCGCATGGCGCAGCCCTGCATTAGGTTCGACGTTAAAGACCTGATACAGTGGAACGCCAATAAATGCGAGTGCGGCCGGACTTTTCGCTTGCTCGAAGGGGGCATTCAGGGTCGCGCCGACGATATCACCAAGGTCAAGGGCGTCCTGCTCTCGCCACTGGCTATCGAGGAGGTGGTCCGCAATATCCCGCAGCTGGGCAACGAATACCAGGTGGTCGTTACCAAGAAGGGGGACATCGACGATATTACTTTGAAGGTGGAAATTCTCCCCGAATACCAGAAAGACGAGGTCGCGATAAAAGCGAAGCTCACCGACCAGCTCAGGCTAACGACCAACCTCGGCTATAACATCGAGTTCCACCCTTACGAAAGCCTGCCCCGCTCCCAGACGAAAAGCCGGCGGTTCCAGGACCTGAGGCCGCATTAGGAGAACGAAAATGACGCAACAATACGATATGAAGGTTATGGTGACGAAAATCAAAGCGCTGCGGAAAAATGCCGAGGCGCTCAAAGAAATCGCCGGCGATTATCCGACAGTGGTCAAAAACTGCGTCCGCATCCTGGCGGACGTGCGGATGCTGGAGATAAATATAAACGACGTCGCCGAAATACTGGGGAAATAGATCCTTTATAAATGAGGCTAAGAGGAGGCGAAAAATGGTTTTCGGACTCATTCTAATAGCTGTAGGCGTCATCGCCATACTGGTCAAGACAGGTGCCGTAACCGGCTCTATCTGGGATTACGTGTGGCCTACCGCACTGGTTATTATCGGGCTTTCATTTTTCCTGGGCAGATTCCTCGGCCCGCGATGGTGGTGGTTCGGCTGGCACCATCACCGGCACGATTGGGACAGACACCGGTGGGACGATGAGGATAAAGATAAAAAAGAATAAAACCTCTATAATAAAAAACTCTTGAGTACCCGGCATGACAAAACTTTCCCATAATAAAGAGGAAAAACCCCTCATTTGCGCGGAAAATTTCACTTCCGTCGGGAAGTACATGGAATTGACCCAATATCACCTGACGAAGGCGATACTGGCTTTTTTGCCGTTGCTGGGCATGAGCAAAAAATTCTGCGAGAAACACGGCAGTCCGTTTCCGATGGCCCATTACTGGGATACCTGGGTGAGGGAAGACGGCACGATTCTGGTCGGGCCGATATTCGGGGGGCCGATGTGCGCCGTTATTCTTGAGGAACTGTCCGCCATCGGCGTGAAATACGCCATCGGCTACGGCGCTTCGGGGACGCTGGACCCTAATATCCCCGCCTGCAGTATCATGACGGCTGATGCCGGATTATGCTCCGACGGGACTTCTAAAGAATACTGCAGTCGGAGCGAAGTCCCCGCCGACGCGGAAATGCTGGGGCGTGTATCAGATGCGATAGAACGGCGAGGCTTACCTCTAATATCCGGCAAGGTCTGGACCACCGATGCGATCTACCGCGAGTTCCCTTCAACCATCTCCTATTGGAAAAGTAAAGGCGCCAGGTTCGTGAATATGGAAACATCACCCTTTTACGCGGTTGCGCGGGAAAAGGGCGTTAAGGCCGTTTATCTATCTGCCATCTCGGATAACGTCTCGGGGGAAAAATGGTCCGGGTGGTTTACCAATTTTGACCAAGCCATGGCACAAATATGGGATATCTGCCTGGAAGCGGTAGAAACTATCTAGTTTGGTAGATTTTCCTGATTAAGTCAGCCCAAATAATCTTCTTCGCGTTCTCGGTCGTTGCTTCCGCTATCTCCGTCTCGCTCAAGCCCCTTAACGCCGCCGCCCCTTTTAAAGACCTTAACACGTCCGCCGGACTAGACTTGAACTCGCCCTCCCTGCCCCGGGCATAGACCACCGGCGCGTCCGTTTCCAGCAGCAATCGCCCCAGAGGAGGTTCTTTCACCGCCCGCCGGTGCTCTTCATGGTACGCTACCGCCGGCGTGACGGAGATGTAATAGCCGCCAGCGATGATGTCACGCAAAACACTCGACGTGCCCGTGTACCAGTGGAAAACCGCTTTTACAATACCCGCTTCACGTACCGTATCTAAAGCATCCCGCCAGGCATAACGGGAATGAATAAGAGCCGGTTTATCGTGGGTTTTAGCTATTTTTAATATTTCCCCGAGCGCCCTCTTTTGCAGGTCCTTATCGGCGATAGCCCTGACCCACTTACTGTAGTCCAGCCCAACCTCCCCTACTGCTACCGCTTCATCGATATGAGACTCAATAAAGACAAGATTGGCGTCAATTTCCGAATCTTTGATTTTTTCCGGGTGATAGCCCAGGGCAGGATAAACAAAACCCGAATACCTCGCGGCTATTTCCAGAGTTTTTATATTCGATGCAATATCGGAGCCGACGGCGATAATTGCTGCCAGCCCGGCGGCTTGAGCCCCGGCCAGGACCTGTTCCAAATTTTCTATTTCGTCCAGGTGGGCGTGGGTATCGATGAGCCTGTACATGATTTTCTCCATCGTCTATAATATCACAACGTGGAATCCTCAGGAGGTATCAGCCATGCCAGCAACGAAATACGGCAAATACGTCATCAAAAAGCCGGTGGCTATCGGCGGCTACGGCCCTGAATTCATTTACACCGGCGAAAAGGAATATAAATCCAATTTCACCGTCATGTTCCTGCGCGTCACCGCGCCGACGTTAATGGAAGAGTACCCGCATTCCCACGACTTCGACATGTATTTATACTTCATGTCTTACGACCCGGAAAACATGGGAGACCTGGGCGCGGATATCGAAATCGGCCTAGGCAAGGAGCAGGAAATCCATAAAATCACCACCCCAGCCACAGTTTATATCCCCGCCGGTATGATTCATTGCCCGCTGGAGTTCAAGAGAGTGGACAAGCCGGTCCTTTTCATACACTGCACGCTGGCGTCCAAATACGTTAAAGACCCGGAAAAAATCATAAAGAACAAGTGAGAAATATCTCCGCGGCTAGCCCTTGACGACCGCTATCGGCCGCGTACGAGCCACCTTTTTAGAAATGCCGGCACCGTGCGCCACCCGCACTACATCCCCAACGTCTTTATAAGCCTCCGGGGCTTCCTCGGCCAGGCCGGAGAGGCTGCCCGCCCTCACGGCGATACCTTTGGCTTCCAGCATATTTAATACTTCGCGTCCGGTCATCTGCTTTTTAGCCGCCGCCCGGCTTTGCATCCGTCCCGCCCCGTGGCAGGTAGAGCCCCAGGTCTCTTTCATCGCCCACTCCGTCCCCACCAGGATATACGAGGCGCGCCCCATGTCCCCCGGGATGAGTATCGGCTGGCCCACCGCGGCGTATTTCTCCGGGATGTCCGGGTGGCCGGCCGGAAAAGCGCGCGTCGCCCCCTTGCGGTGCACGCAGAGTTTCTCCATCTTTCCGGCCATCTCGTGGTCTTCGATCTTGGCGATATTGTGGGTGACATCGTAGATAAGCTCCAGCCCCGCCACATTCTCGCCCATCTCCATCACCCGGCAGAAGGCTTCGCGCACCCAGTGGGTAATGCACTGGCGGTTAGCCCAGGCATAGTTGGCGGCGCCGCGCATCGCGGCCAGGTAAGACTGTCCCTCCGGAGACTTGACCGGGGCACAGGCGAGCTGGCGGTCCGGCACCTCGATGCCATATTTCTGCATCGCCTGGAGCATCACCTTAATATAGTCGTCGGCGACCTGATGGCCGAGCCCCCGCGAGCCGCAATGGACGTAAAGCATCACCTGCCCGGGGCGGTCGATACCCATAACGCGGGCGGTCTCCGGCTCGTAGATCTCGTCGACGACGGCGACCTCGAGGAAATGGTTGCCCGAGCCGAGGGTGCCGAGCTGAGGCATGCCGCGCTCTTTAGCCCTGCCGCTAACCTTAGATGGGTCAGCGCCGGGCATTTCGCCCCTCTCTTCGGTCGTCTCCAGGTCTTCTTTGCGGCCGTAGCCCTTATTGACCGCCCACCGCGAACCCTTGACGAGGACATCATCGATTTCGCCGGGACCCAGCTTTACCCTGCCTTTAGAACCAAGCCCAGAGGGCACAGCGTAGAAAAGGGCGTCGACCAGACTCTGTATTTTAGGGGCGACCTCCTCCCGCAACAGGTTGGTGCGCATGATACGCACCCCGCAGTTGATATCGAATCCGACTCCTCCCGGCGAAACCACGCCGTCGCCAAGGCGCATCGCCGCGACGCCGCCGATGGCGAAGCCGTAGCCCCAGTGGATATCCGGCATGGCCAGGGAATAGCCGACAATGCCCGGCAGGAAAGCCACGTTAACCACCTGCTCCAGCGCCTGGTCGTCGACAATCTGGCGGAGCATTGGCTCGTCGGCGTAGATGAGCCCGTCAACGCGCATGCCCGGCTTATAGCTTTTAGGGATACGCCAGCGGAAATCGTCGATCTTTTCCAGCCTACCGCTCCATTTAGGCATCTTACTAAATCCTAAGCTCTAAATCCTAAACTCTAAACCCCCACCCTGGGGAAGTATTCGTTATTCGTTTTTTATATTTTTTTATTTTTATATTTATAGCTAATTTGTCGATTTTTATAGCTAATATTCGTTTTTCGTTTTATGGTAAGTTTAGCTTCAATTTTCATTTATTCGTTTTTCGAGTTATGTTAAGGGCAGCTATGATTTTCTATTTATTCGCCTTTCGTTTTATGTCAATCATTGTGCGTTTTCACCACCGCCTCGGTAACTATAATCCAAAAGTCATCATTTAACAATATGTTTGCGTCATTTTATGATTACTTTTTAGCTAACTACGAGACTCACCCCCTTAATCCCCCTCTCAAACAGGTATATTGTAGTTCTCGATTTATCTCTGGTTTGAGAGGGGGAAGAAATGGAAGAGGGGTCGGCACCCCTCTTAGACACCCCGGAATCTGAAATCCTGACCCCATCTGTTACGCCCTGACGACGTGTCTCCCCTCGCATTACGGGCGTGGGTTGCTTCCGAAAAATGAGCCGGTCCGGCTTTCCAAAGGGAGTAGCCCGCCGAGAGGGGCGTTAGCCCCTCTCGATAATCATTCCCCTCTTCAGCCATAACCATCCCTGGATGAAGTCGATGTGACTGGCTGGAGAGGGGATAAAGGAGTGAGGTTAGCACTAGAAATTCGAGCGCATATTAAAAATATAATTAAACGTCAAAAATCACCTGCACCTGATTTTTTGCTTTATCCACCTCGAGCATATGGTAAGTGGCGGACTTGACGCCGAGTTTCAGCTGGTGGCGGGAGGCATCATATTTTTCGCCCCAGCAATCTGCCGCCAAGTGTCCCTCAGAGAACTCGACGATATCGAATCTTTTGAAAATGAGTCCCTCGACGTCGAAATAATAGAGCAGGCTGTTCAGCCACTCGAAGAGGAGGCCCTCCAGATCTGTTTCATTGACCTCCACGCGGCGGGACGCCACCTCTTTGACCGCGTCCAGCCCGGCGATGATGGAGAACATACCGCAGGCGGCGTTGGCGAAAGCCTCCGCTAAGGTCCGGCCGTAAGCCCGGAGCCCCATATCCGCCGTATGTTCGATAAGCTCAAAGCGCTTCATATGTTTTCAACAATGACGGATTCTCACGGTCGTCCTTCCGATGGAAGGACTCCCTCAGAATGACAGCGAGATATTGCGCAATTACGCATCTGCTCATGGTTCGACAGGCTCACCATGAGCGGCCGTGCCGCCCGAATTATCGAACCGTGAATTTTTATAATATTCCCATAATTTCGTCCTGTCAATACGTTGACTCTCCATTCTTTTGTGCTATAATCGGGGTGAAATGAAAGGAAACTACGCCGGGATACTGAACCAGATACAAAAATATGCCGTCAAGCCCGCGCTGTTCGAGCCCGGGGAAAAGCTTTTCTGGGACGACCCGCATATTTCCAAAAGCATGCTCGAGGCGCATTTAAATAACACGCACGACGCCGCCAGCCGCCGGACGGAAACCATCGATAAAGAGGTAAGCCACCTGATTTCCTCAGGGACTCTAAAACGGGTTAACAAATTGCTGGACCTGGGCTGCGGGCCGGGCCTCTACGCCAGCCGCCTTTGCATGTACGGGCTTTATGTTACCGGGGTGGACATTTCGGAGAGGTCGGTCAATTACGCCATCGCGCAGGCGGCCTCCAACGGCCTCAACATCGATTACCGCTGCATGAATTTCTTCGACATTAAATATTCCGGCGAGTTCGACGCGGTCCTGCAGGCGCACGGCGAGCTAGCCACTTTTTCCGACGAGAAAAGGGACGGGCTCCTGGCCATCATCCACAAGGCGTTAAAGCCGGGCGGCCTTTTCATCTTCGACGTCACTGCTACAGCGCCGAGTCCCCAGGAAAGCCCGCCGGAGCGCTGGTACGTCGCCGACGGCGGCTTCTGGCGGCCGGGCAAGCACCTGGTCCTGGAGCAGTCATACTTCTATCCCGAAGACAGCGCCCACGTCGACCAGTATATCGTCGTCGATGAAAAGACTATCGCGGTCTACCGCACCTGGATACGTCATTATTCCCGGCGGGCGATAGAGTCGGCGCTCAAAAACGCCGGCTTCAATGTAATCCATGCCTGGAACGACCTGCACGGCACGCCTTATAAAGCGGGCGGCGCGTGGGTGGCTATGGTCGCCAAGAGAACATAGGCATGGATGAGCCCACCCGCGAAATTTTCTGGAACATACAGTACCCCTGGATAATGTATTCCCTGGCGACTATCGCCACGGCGATATTCATCTGGGCTTTAGTAAGAATTCCCCGCCGCTGGCACGTCGGCCAGCCCGACAAAAGGTCCATTGACGGCTGGTCGAGGTGGCGCGCCTTCTTTCGGACGGCTTTTATCGACGTCATCGTTCACCGCAAGTTCTTCGGGGCGGATAAAAAGGACTGGCGCCTCCGGGAGCTTTACATCGGCCTGGCGCACTTCCTGATTTTTTCCGGCTGCATCGTCTTCCTGCTCGGGGCATTCCTCGATTTCATCAGCCACTATTTCTTCAACTTCATGCAGGGAAATACTTACCTGGCTTACTCGGTGGTCACGGACAGCTTCGGGATACTGGCCATTATCGGCGTCATCATGGTCGCGGTCAGACGTTATGTCAAGAAGCCGGAAAGGCTGGACAACCGCTGGGACGACCTCGTGACTATTTCTTTAATTTTCCTCGTTATCATCACGGGATTCATCGTGGAAGGGCTGCGCATCGCCGCCACCGAATTAATAGTTGACCCCGCCTGGGCGGGGTGGTCGCCGGGGGGCTACGTTTTCGCTAAAGCCTTCAGCGGCGCCAGTGAAAATACCCTGTTAGGCTGGCACGTCGGCCTGTGGTGGTTCCACACTTTCCTCGCCCTAGGCGCCATCGTTTACGTCTCGCTCTACAACACCAAGCTGTTCCACATCATCTGGGACCCGGTCAACGTTTTCTTCAGAAAGCTGGGGCCCCGCGGCGCGCTGGAACCCATCGAGCTGGAAAAGACGGAGCGGTTCGGCGCGGACAAAATCGAGGACTTCACCTGGAAACAGCTCCTCGACCTCGACGCCTGCACCCGCTGCGGTCGCTGCCAGGACGCCTGCCCGGCCCACTTCAGCGGCAAAGCCCTGAACCCCAAGCAGGTCATCCAGGACCTGAAGACGCACCTCTATAACGTTTACCCTAGTTTTGTCGCTCTAAAGCCGATGGAAAAGCGTAAAGAAATGACCGGCGGGGTCATTACGGACGAGGTCATCTGGGACTGCACGACCTGCCGCGCCTGCGACCAGGTCTGCCCTATCTATATAGACCACATCGATAAGCTCATCGACATGCGCCGCAACCTCGCCATGGAGAAGAGTCGGTTCCCGGAAGCGGTCCGGGAGGCGCTGAAAAGCCTCGGCGCGCGCGGGCATCCCTACCGCGGCACCACCGCCACGAGGACGACCTGGACCGAAGGGCTGCAAATAAAGACGGTCGACGACGCTAAAGATATCGATATCCTTTACTGGGTGGGCTGCAGCGCCGCCCTCGACGACCGCAACATCAAGGTGGCTAGAGCCACGGCTAAAGTTTTACAGGCCTCCGGGGTGAAGTTCGCCATCCTGGGGGACGAGGAGGCCTGCTGCGGCGACCCCGCCCGGCGCCTGGGCGACGAATATCTCTTCCAGACCCTCTGCCGGCAGAACAACGAGATGCTTAACAGGCATAACGTGAAAAAGATACTAGCCACCTGCCCCCACTGTTTCAACAGCCTGAAATACGAATACCCGCAGTTCGGCGGGAATTACGAGGTCGTCCACCACAGCCAATTTTTCGCCGGACTGCTTAAGGAAGGTCGTCTAACTATCAAAAATCCATCATCTCTTAAAGCTACATATCACGATTCCTGCTACCTGGGGCGGTATAACGATATCTTCGACGAGCCCAGGGACATCTTAAAAGTGCTAAACGCGAACAATATCGAGCTGCCGCGCCATAAGACCAACAGCTTTTGCTGCGGGGGCGGGGGCGGCCATATGTGGATGGAAGAACCCCCGGACAAGCGGGTAAATATGCGCCGGGTGGAGGAAATCCTCAACGCGGGGGTAAATTGCGTGGCGACGGCCTGTCCTTACTGCCTGACCATGTTGGAGGACGGCCTGAAAGCTAAGGAGTCCGGAGAGTCCGTCAAAGCCAAGGACTTAAGCGAGCTTTTAGCGGAATCTCTGGAAGAGAGCAAATCAGCAAGTGCGTAATTGCGCAATTACTCTTTCATTAGAGAACAATAGATTGATAGATTGCCACGCCCCGATTGCATCGGGGCTCGCAATAACAATAAGAGAGTTGCGCAAATGCGCAAGTGAGTAACGTTAAAGGCTAAAAAACCGGATTCTCACGGTCGTCCTTCCAAGGGAAGGACTCCCTCAGAATGACATACATTTATGGCGCAAGTGAGTATTTGCGCTATTGCGCTTATTCCCGCGAAGGCAGTGCCACCACGGCAAACCCGGTCACCGTCTTTTCGCCCTGAGGGTTCTCCGCCCAGATATCCAGTCGGGCCAGGTTTCTGCCTGCCTCGACGTATTTTTTGGCGACCTTGCCGTTACAGATAATGTCCTCGTTGACCTTATTGATGCCGCGATAACTGCCATTCAACTTGACCAGCGTGCCGCCCTCCCCGAGCCAATCGGTAAGCATCTGCCCCAGGAAAGCCAGCGTCAGCCAGCCGTGGACGATGACGCCCGGCAGCCCGCTGGCTAAAGCGAAGTCTTTATCGTAGTGGATCTGATAATAGTCGCCGGAGGCGCCGGCGTACTTCACCAGCTGCATGGTGGTGGGGTACTTGACCAGCGCCGGTAACTCGCTGCCGGCTTCGATATCTTCGTAATAAACCATATTGTCCTGCTAATACTTGATGTACGTATTCTTGCCCGTGACCACCACCTCGCCGCGCTGGTTGGTACAGGTTACTTCGGTAAACATGAAAAGCGTCGGCCCTTCCTTGCCCGGCATCTGCCGGAGCCTGGTAAGTTTCGCCGTCACGGCAATAACGTCGCCGACCTTTATGGGCTTCAAATACTCCAGCTCGCTGGAGCCGTTCAAGAGGCGCTTGAGGGGGATATCCGCGTTAAAGAGCTTATTTAATAGCTGTTTCGGAACCAGGGAGGCGGCAAAAGTGGGCGGGGCTTCCTCAAGCCACCGGGGATTGGGGTCGTCGATAGCCTCGGCGAACTTGCGCAGCATGCCCTTTTCGATTTCGTAGACCTCGGGCCCGAAATCAACGTTGAGAAGACTATTTAACTCTTCGGTGATGACTGAATCGCCGGCCAATTTTTTCTTACGATGTATTATAACCTTAAGCGCCATGGAAAAACCAGCAATTTTTATGACAATCCGTTAGCATCTAGCTGATTTCTTAGACTCACCCCCTTAATCCCCCTCTCAAACTCATATATTTACAGATATTGAGCCATTTTTTGTTTGAGAGGGGGAAAATAAAGAAGAGGGGTTGGCACCCCTCTTAAACGCCCCGATGAGTAAACTCCACCTTATTTGTTTAACCAAGGTTTTACCAAGTGTAAAAAAGTCGGTCGGGTTTCTTTCAGGAAACCCCGCCTGACGCGTTAGAATAAAAATCCTGGCGGTTATGTATCTTTATGCAACTCTGGCTATCCCCTGAGCTTTTGAGCCACCCTGGCGCAGTTCTTACCGAATTGCCAGGCGATCCTCATACCCTCCTCGTCTTTAGCCACCTCGCCCTTTTCCCGGCCGATGGCCACGTTCCAATAAATCGAGCCGGGGTTGACCATGCCCGTGATATGGAACCAGAAAAGGAGCTCGGCGAAGGTAAAGTTCTGGCCGGCGCGCCGCGCGACTACCAGAGGGCCGCCGACCTTGCCGGCATATTTCCCGCGGGAGATATATCCCGCCCGCTCAAGTAAACCCTTGACGAGCGACGTGGCCGACCCGAAATACACGGGAGAACCGACGACGATAATATCGGCGGAGAGCATTTTTTTGTGTATCGGCTCAAGGTCATCCTTAATCGAACATTCGCCGGGGTGCTCGAAACAATAGCCGCAGGCATTACAGCCCCGGATATCCTTGCCGGCCAGTCGCACCAGCTCGGTCCTGAGCCCTTCTTCGGCCATCGCTTTAAGGCAATGGGCCGTTAATATCTCCGTATTGCCCGCTTTCCTGGGGCTCCCCACGATACCGATGGCTTTTAACATCTTCCTCCTGACATCCTAGAGATACAACCCGTGTTTCCGGATATATTCCCCGACAAGTCGGGGGACGATTTGGTCGATAGCCTCATGTTTCCTGACCTTTTCCCTGATGGCCGTGCCGCTGATGTCCAATCTCGGTTTATCCAGGAAGACCACCTTCTGAGAAATGCCCGGCAGGCTTTTTTCTAAAGCCGCCAGGCGGGGACGCAGATAGCCCGGGCGGGGGACCGCCACCAGAGTGCACATCTCGATGATGCGTCCGGGCTCATGCCATTCGGGCAACTGCGCCAGGCTATCGTAACCCAGGATAAAATATATTTCGGCTTTGCCGCCGTATCGCTTCTTCAGCGCGGCAATAGTGTCGACAGTGTAAGACGGGCCGGGCCGCTCGATTTCCATGTCAGAGACCTTCAGATGAGGTTTGCCGGCCACCGCCAGGCGCAGCATCCGGGCGCGCTGCTCCGGCGGCGTCACCCGGTCGGCCGCTTTCGACATCGGCTGTCCGGCCGGAACCAAAATCACCTCCGCCAGGCCCAGCGCCTCCCGAGCCTCCTCGGCCATTTTGATGTGCCCCAGGTGGACGGGGTCGAACGTTCCGCCGAGCACGCCGATCTTCATGCTTCGCTCTCCCGCGAAGTCCACTCCCAGCTCAGCTCGCCGCAGCGGACTTTATCCCCGGTTTTAACGCCGGCCTTCTCCAGCGCCTTATCGATGCCCAGTCGCTTGAACTGATAGTTAAGCTGCCAGCGCAAATCGGCGGGGCTCACCCCAGGACCTCCTCTGAGGCGCTCCAGGCCCGGCGCGGACACGACGAACTCATCGCCCACGCGGCTGACCCTGACTAGCGCTTCCCTGGGTTGAGGTCGAAACACTTTCACCGGTATTTTTGTATCAACGACCTTCTCCCCGGCGGCTTCCTGTTTGAGGACTTTCAGGGCTTCCTGCATGAGAGCGGGCACACCCTGGCCGGTCGCCGCGGAGATATCCCAGGCTTTAACGCCGGCACCAGCCAACTCGCTTTTAATGCCGGCGAGCCGTTCCTGCACTTCGGGGAGGTCGGTTTTATTGATAACGACAATCTGCGGTTTACCCGCCAGCGCCACATCGTATAATGCCAGCTCCTCGTTGACCTTAAGCATATCGTCGATGGGAGAAGCGGAGGCGCCGCTCAAAAGGTGTATTAATATCTTGGTACGCATGGCATGCCGGAGGAAGTCGTGGCCAAGCCCGCGACCGAGGTGGGCGCCCGAGATAAGACCGGGAATTTCCGCGATGATGAAGTACTCCATGCCGATTTCCACAACGCCCAGCACCGGCTCTAAAGTCGTAAAGGGATAATCGGCGACCTTGGGTCTGGCGGCCGACGCCGCGGCCAGCAACGTCGATTTGCCGGCGTTGGGGTAGCCGATGATACCGACGTCGGCGATAAGCCTCATATCCAGCAGTATGGTTTTCTCTACGCCGGTCTCGCCTCGCTGGGCGATTTTGGGGGCCTGGTTCGTCGACGATTTGTAATGGGTGTTGCCCCAACCCCCTTTTCCTCCTTGAGCCACGACCGCCTGGTCACCCGGCCTTTCCAGGTCATCAACGAGGACTTCTTCGCCATCCTCTAGCGTCTTTACCAGCGTCCCCGGCGGCACGGTGAGCACCAGTTCTTGCCCGTCCTTACCGTGTTTGTTATTACCGCTGCCGGGTCGCCCATTTTCGGCACGGTACAACCTCTTTTGCCGGTACTTCCTCAGGCTGTCCTCAGTATCGCTAGCCCGGATAATCAAGTCGCCGCCTCTGCCACCGTCACCGCCGTCAGGGCCTCCGTACGGGATGAACTTCTCCCGGTGAAAAGCCACGACGCCATCACCCCCGTCACCTGCCTTCACCCTTATCTGCGCCCGGTCAAACATATCTACTTTCTCAGAGATATTCGTATTTATAATGATTATACAACACTATATAGTTATCTTGTTTTATAACAATACGACTAACAGTAAGTAATCGCAATATTGCCATTTTTACTTACGATTTTTACTGGATTAGCCTTGAATAAATGACGAAAACAACCTAAAAAAGACCGCAAAATAAGGCCAAAAACGAGACCTATATAATAATAAATCTACCGGAATCGGGAAACGGCGGCAGCAGTGAAAAACTTAAGTAGAGGCCTTGGCGGCGGTCCGGTGACGAAGGTGGCGCTGAATATCGCGGACTTTGCGTTTCAGGTAAGAGTTTTGCTCAATACCGCCGGCAATCTGCTTGCAGGCGGCGGTGACCGAGGCGGCGTCCCGGTGGCCTAACTCCCGGCCGATTTGCGCCAGGGAAAAATTGGTCTCCTGCCGCATGAGGTACATCGCCAGACGGCGTGCCAGGGTAGTGTCCTTATCCCTCTTTTTACCCGCCAGCTCCTCGGCGGCCAGCTGGAAAGAATCGGCGACCGCCTTAATGATGGCAGCGGGGGTAATATCGCCGGAGAGATACTCTTTACTGCCGATGTTTTCCAGGGCTTTCATGGCGGTCTCCACCGTGGCGGCCACGCGCAACAACTTGGCGTAAGCGAGCACCCGGTTGAGCGAACCCTCCAGCACCCGGACATTGGTCTGGTCGTCGCGGGCGATAAGCTCGAGGACTTCCTGGCTGACGGTCTCGCCCTTCTGACGCGCCTTAGCCCGGAGGATAGCCAGGCGGGTCTCGTAGTCCGGCGGCTGGATATCGACGATCAAGCCCCATTCGAACCGGGAGCGCAAACGCTCTTCCAGGAGGGGCATCGATGAGGGAGGGCAATCGCTGGTAATGACAATCTGGCGGTTGGTGTTATGCAGCTCATTGAAGGTATGGAAGAAGCTTTCTTCGGTTTGCTCTTTACCGCTGATGAACTGGATATCGTCAATAAGGAGCATGCCGATGTTGCGATATCGATTGCGGAAATCCTCGGTATTTCTATCGCGCAGGGCGCTGAGGAACTCGTTGGTAAACTGCTCGGCGCTGGCGCAGATGACGTTGATATGATTGGCGGCGGCCGCCTGACCGATGGCGTGAAGTAAATGAGTCTTGCCCAGCCCCGCCCCACTGTAGATGAAGAGAGGGTTATAGCTACGTCCCGGGTTTTGCGCCACCGATAACGCCGCCGCCCGGGCCATTCGATTGCCGCTGCCCTCGATGAAAAAGTCGAAGACGTAGTCCGGATTAAGTCGGGTATAGGACGGCTCGGTTGGGGGTATCGCCGTCTCGGACGCGGTGTTACCCGGGAAATGCGTTTTCCCGTTGACCTGAAAGACCACCCGGACATCGGATACCGTCAGCCCGCCGAGGGCTTTTTCGATCAGGGAGCGCTGGTTTTTCTCCAGGTATTCCGCGGCGAAGGTATTGGGCACGCCGATGACAAATGTTTTGTCCCGGTAGCTCAAACCGATGGTTTTATTCAGCCAGGTGCGGTAGTTTGCTTTACTGACCTGGACCTGTAATTCGCCGAGGGTGGTCTCCCATATTTCCTGTGGTGAATGGGCACGTGCGGATTCCATTTGAAATATTTAAATGCCCAGCTTTTAACATCGCGGGCAAAAAACCTCCCTATCCTGTAAAAGTCGCAAGCAATCCTTGTTTTTTAGTCTGGATTTCCTGCCTGTACCGGCAGGTTTTGCGGTGCAAGCGGTTAATAAACGCTTAATTTATTAACCACTCAAGGATACAACCGGCGGACAAAATTTGTCAAAGTCGGCAACCAGCCATTGTTCCGCCATTTTTGCCCTTGCAAAACTGATTTTTCGCCATCACTAACCAACAACATCTCATGAAAACTGCCTTTTTTAGCCGTTTTCAGGGGTTGCCAGCCTGTAAAAAAATTAGTTGTTGAAAAATTTAATAAATGATAGAATTTTGACGTCCGGAGGCTGAAATTGCGCATCGTTTTCATGGGCTCTCCCGATTTTGCCGTGCCTTCCTTAGAGGCGCTGGTGCTCAATAAATATAACGTCGCGGCGGTTTATACGCAACCCGACCGACCCGCCGGGAGAGGGCGCGCCCTGATTTTACCGCCGGTAAAAAAAGCGGCCCTGGAAATGGGCCTGACGGTGGTGCAGACCCCTGGGTTCAGGTCGGCCGGAGCGCTGGAAGAGCTGAGGGAATTTAGACCCGAAATCATCATCATTTGCGCCTTCGGGCAGATATTACCGCAATCGCTGCTGGAGATACCGCCCCGGCAGAGTCTTAACGTCCACTTTTCCCTGCTGCCGCGGCACCGCGGCGCCTCGCCGGCGGCGGCGGCGATACTGGCCGGGGACGATTTTACCGGGGTCAGCATTCAGCTGGTCAGGAAAAAGCTGGACACCGGCCCGGTGCTGGCGGCGGCGGCCGTGCCCATATTCCCGGCGGACAATACCGGGACGCTTTCTGGAAAATTATCGATAATGGGGGCGAATTTGCTTTTAGAAGCCCTTAACGGGTGGACGCGCGGCGAAATTGTCCCGTGCCAGCAAAACGAGAAAGAAGCCAGTTATTTCCCCCGGGTAAAGAAAGAAGACGGCGAGATTGACTGGTCGCGGGCGGCGGTGGAGATATGGCGGCGGGTGCGCGCCTTTTACCCCTGGCCGGGATGTTACACCACCTGGCGCGGTAAAATGCTGAAAATCATCGAGGCAACGCCCCTACCGGGGGTAGTTGCCGCGGACGCCGGGGAGGTAATCGCGCTGGAACGCGAAGACGACATCATGGGCATCGGCACGGGGGAAGGTGTGCTGGGCGTGATTAAAGTCCAGCTGGCGGGCAAGCGCGTCATGACCACCGCTGAATTTCTGAGGGGTCAGCGGGGTTTTATGGGGTCGGTGCTGCCCTGTTAGCGTGAATGCGCAGATGCGCAAATGCTCAATTGAGTAATTGAGCATTTCATCATCAAGGAGGTGTACTGCCTTGCCTCAGGACCTGAGTCGGTTTGAGAGCCTGGTGGAAATCATCGCACGCCTGCGGGCGCCGGACGGCTGCCCCTGGGACAAAGAGCAGACCCACCGGACGCTGAGGGCCAACCTGCTTTCCGAGTGCTACGAGGTGCTGGAGGCACTCGACGAAGAAGATGCCGCGGCGCTCTGCGAAGAGCTCGGCGACCTCCTTTTGCAGATTGTGCTCCACGCGCAAATCGCCAAAGATGATAAAGAGTTCGAGATAAGCGACGTCATTAAAAGTATTGCTACCAAGATAATACGCCGCCATCCGCATATCTTCGGCACGAAAAAGGTCCGGGACGCCGAGGAAGTGATGCATAACTGGGAAGTCCTGAAAAAGGAAGAACGCGAAGAAGGCACCTCCATGCTGGAAGGCGTCCCCAAGGACATGCCGGCCCTGGCTTACGCCTACGAAATTTCACGCCGGGCGGTACGCGTCGGCTTCGAGTGGGAGAACATCGAAGGGGTCCTCGATAAGCTGGCGGAAGAAATCAGAGAAATCAAGGATGCCCGCGACCGTGAAGAAAAAGAGCGGGAGTACGGCGACCTATTATTTACGCTGGTCAACGTGGCCAGATGGGAGGGCATCGACGCCGAGGCGGCGTTAAGAGAAGCGAACCGCAAGTTCTTCCGGCGCTTCTCGCGCATGGAAAAAATCTGCCAGGAGCGGGGTCTGGACTTAGCCTCGCTTTCCTTTAAGGAAAAAGACGCGCTGTGGGAGGAAGCAAAAAAAGAAATCGATTGAAATGGTCGGGGCGAGTGGATTTGAACCACCGACCTCCACGTCCCGAACGTGGCGCGCTAAACCAGGCTGCGCTACGCCCCGCCGAACACTATTATACACTGGCTCGCTTCAAGCGGCAAACCTACTATCATAATTGCATTAGCTCACCCCCTTAATCCCCCTCTCAAACAGATTTACGGTCAATAATCGCGTGATGTTCTGTTTGAGAGGGGGGAGATAAAGAAGAGGGGTCAGCACCCCTCTTAGACGCCCCGTTTAATAAAGGGAGAGCCCGTCGAGAAGAGACACACAGGTGAGCATAAAATACACGGGGATATAAATTTAACCTTTCTTACCGCACTTATCTTAACAATATAACATCCAAACTGTACCGCCGCTACGTGTTGTTTACGGATAATTTACATATTTTCCCTGAATTTTTATGTGGAATATATGCCTTTGGTCATAGTATTAAAGTATATATCGGGAGCAATTAATGCGCCCAGGAGGAGATAAACCAGAATGCTTTACGATAAGAACATCATCGGTTCGGAAAAGTATCGCCCCGTTGCCCGCACGGTTAAAACGGAAGATGTGGAAATCACCGGTCCGGGCCAAACGAAACCGGCGCCCGTCGCCGGCAACACGACCCACATGTGGCAGAACCCGCGAGTTTCCAAGCTCATGAGCATCCTGCTGAACGGCAACATTCATTCGATCAATCCGGAAATCGACCTCTGCCTCAAAGACGGCTACATGTACCGCGACGCCGATGAAATCCTGGGCACCACGGGGAAAGAAACTTTCCAGATCCTGGACTACTTCGCCAGGGAAGGACTTCTTTTAAAACAGGACTTTCAGAAAATGCTGGTCAGTCCCGCCGGCTCGTTCCAGCTAATGCCCGTCGAAAGGTGCCCTTACTGCGATTCCGAGCAGATAACCAGGGGACAGCTTATCGAGCATTTTAACTGCGGCTATATCGGTCTCGAGGAAGAGTTCACGGTGGAAAACAAGCAGGTCTGCCCCAAGTGCCGCCGGGAAATCAAACTCATCGGCACGGACTACCGCAAGCCGGGGGCGCGCTACGTCTGCCACGACTGCCATGAAGTCTTCGCCCAGCCGGCGGTCAAATGCCGCGACGTGAAAACGGGCGAGGTCCTCGCCCTGGAAGAACTGCGCCGGGTGTACCTCTATTCTTACCGTCTCAACGAAGCCCAGCGCAAGCGGCTGGAGTTTGAGTTCGAGCCCAAGAAGCAGCTCATCGCCTGCCTGATAAGCCTGGGCTACAACGTCCGGGAATCAGTCAAAGTTCAGGGGAAATCGGGGGCGACCCACACCATCGACCTCCTCGCCAGCGTCGACGACCCCATTACCCGGCACAGCGTCGCCATCGGTATCCTGGCGGCCTCCGGTGAAGAAACGGAAGTGAATATCGACACGCTTTTCAGCTTCGACAGCAAGATATACGACACGGGCATCGACAGTAAAATGGTCATCGCCGTGCCGCGGCTCAGCTCGGAAGCGATAAAATTCGCGGAGAGACAGAGCATCAGGGTATACAGCCTGGAAGAACTGCGGTATCTATCGTCCCGGCAGAACGGTAACCCTGAAATTACCGGCGGCAATGACAAGGCTTCAAACCCGGGAGTTGAGCCCGACCTGGTCCAACTGGGACACAAGGGCTGGCTGAAATGGTTTCTCGAGAAGAAGGGATACCGCGTCGAGGAGAAGTTCCGGCTTAAAGGAAGGTCGGGCGCCGAGCACATCCTGGACTTTTATGCCCAGAAAGACGACGGCATCATGAACCACAGCATCGCTGCCTGCATCATCTCCAACGAGAACCATCCGGGCGACGACGCCGGCGCCGTCATCAACTTCGACTCCGCTACCTACGACGTGGGCATACGGGACAAGGTCATTATCAGTGTCCCCAAACTCAGCAAAGAAGCCAGGCAGTTCGCTAATTACCAGCGAATCAAGATACTTGAAGCCAAAGACCTGGCTGATTTTTCCCGGCAGTACCTGAAAAATATACCGCAAACCGATACGATAAGCTAATCATCCGGTAGAACGAGAAGAATAATGCTGAAAACGGGCATCATCACTATCTTTATCGCCGGACTCTTCGCCGCGTTCCTGGCTATCGTGCCGTCAAGGCAGGCCTATCTCTCCTACGCGGTGGGCATCGGCTTCACGCTATTTATCGTCGGACAATTCATATTATCGCGCCCGGTGCGGAAAAAGCGTGTCGGCGTGCTGGGTTTATGGATTTCCGTGATAAGCCTGGCGTGCCTCTTCCTGCTCCTGCCGGTCGTGTTTGCCGTCGCCCTGTATTTCTGGGGCGCATTTTCTATTTTTGCCTGGGTTTTACTCCTCAGCCTCACCATCATCCTGTATTTTAACTTCCTCACCCTGCCGCTGGTCGTATACCATAAACTGAGCGAAGCCAGGCAGCCGTCTTTGGCGCAGTACCTGCCCACCGTCAGCGTCCTGATTCCGGCCTTCAACGAGGAAAAAGTCCTGGCGCGGACTATCGAAAGCGTCATCGAGGCTTGCTATCCCTGCAAGGAGATAATCGTCATCGACGACGGGTCTAAAGACCGCACTTACCAGATCGCCCAGGGCTTCAGCGGGCGGGGGGTTAAAGTGGTCCGCCGTCCCAACGGCGGCAAAGCCTCCGCCTTAAATCACGGTATGATTTTCGCCCGGGGCGAAATTATCGTCATCGTCGATGCGGACAGCCAGATTTCCAAAGGCACCCTGATAGAGCTGGTGAAGCCCTTCCGCGACCCCTCCGTGGCCGCGGTGGCGGGCAATATCAAGGTGCTCAACCGCATCAACTGGCTGACGAGGTGCCAGGCCCTGGAATACATCGCCAGCATCAACATTTTCCGCCGTGCGCTGGACGTCTTCGGGAGCGTCACGGTGGTGCCCGGCGCCCTGGGCGCCTACCGCCGCGAGTCGCTGGTCAGCGGCGGCCTGTACGACACGGATACGCTGGTCGAGGACTTCGACGTGACCATCAAAGCCCTCAAGTCGGGCAAGGTGGTGCAAGCGGACAACTCGGCCGTTTCCTACACCGAAGCCCCGCAAAAAATCGGCGAGCTGACCAAGCAGAGGCTAAGATGGTACCGGGGCAATTTCCAGACCCTGTGGAAGCACCATGACGCGGCCTTCAACTCCAGGTACGGCTTCCTGCAAAAGATGGCCTATCCTTTTATGGTCATTTCCATGACTTTCCTGCCGCTGGCCGGCGTGGTGAACATCATCTGGTGCGCCCTGATCATCGCGTCGGGACAGGGGATGCTGCTCCTGCCGACCTTTCTCTTTTTCTGCCTGCTCCAGTTCATGCTGTGCCTGCTGGCTTTACAGCTGGACAACGAAGACTGGAAACTCGCCCTGTACGCGCCGCTATTCATCTTCGGCTACAAGCAGTTCTGCGATTTCATCATGGTCAAAAGCCTGATCGACGTGCTCTTCCGCCGGAAACTGAAATGGACCAGCGCCCGCCGGGTGGGCGCCACAATGTCCCGCGAAATGCTGTCCTTGAAATCATGAAGACCAAGCTGGCTCTCGCTTTATGCCTGCTGCTCCCAGTATTGACGTTGGGGTGCCAGAACGTTTCTGCCCCATCTACCCTACCGACCCCGACGCTATCGCCGGACTCACGGCTGGTAGCGCTATATTTCGACGATGCCTACGTCAACCAATACGAACAGGCGGCGCCGGTCCTCCTGAAATACGGCTTCCGGGCGACCTTTGCCGTTATCACCGGGGACATCGGATATGGCGAGGGACTGACGCAATGCATGGATAAAAAAGAGCTCCAGGAGCTGGCCGGGCACGGCATGGAAATCGCCTCCCATACCCAAACCCACCTCCATTTAACGGGCAATATCACGGACGAGCAGCTGCGCCGGGAGATTTTCGATTCCAAGAGGGACCTCGAGAAGTTGGGTTTCAACGTCAGCACGCTGGCTTACCCCTATTACGAGTACAATGAAAAAGTTATCGAATATACCCGCGAGGCAGGCTATATCTGCGCGCGCGCCGGCTGGTCTAAGGAAGGCGTTTACGACCTCGCTTCCGACGACCCGCTGGCCAGGTACCACATCGCCGCCACGCAAATCAGCAATCAGGATATCGAAAGCTTTAAGCTACTTGTCGATAAAGCGGGCCGTGACTCCGTGGTATGCCTGGTCTATCATTTCATCACCGATAGCGGGCCTCAGGAGACTTCCACTTCTATAGCTGATTTCAACGCGCAGATGGCTTACCTGCACGAGAACGGCTTTAGCGTGGTGATTTTATCCGAACTCCTCAAGCAATAGGCCGTTGACACGGCTCCTCCGCGTCCGTACAATTAGCAGCAGGAAGTTACTGTTTTTCTTGTGTTGCGCGAAAGCGTAAATGAGCAGTTGCGCAAATGCGCATTTAAGGAATATTATGAAATACTGCGTCCTGATTATTGACGGGGCCGCCGGTCTACCCGTTAAAGAAAAAGGCGGCAAGACATCACTGGAGATGGCGGCAACGCCACATCTGGACAAGATGGCGGCGGAGGGTTACAGCGGCCTGGCGCGTACCGTACCCGAAGGCATGGAACCGAGCAGCGCCTGCGCCTGCATGTCCGTGCTGGGGTACGACCCCGTGAAATATTACAAAGGCCGGGCTTCCATCGAGGCGAGGAGCCTGGGAATCGATATAGGCCCGGGGAAGCGGTCTTCCGCTGCAACCTGGTGACGATAGAAGAGGGGAAAATGGGCGATTACTCCGCCGGACATATTACTAGCGCCGAGGCCGGTGAAATCGTCAAAACCCTTAACGAAAAGCTCGGCGGCGACGACATCAAGTTTTACCCGGGCGTGAGCTACCGGCATATACTCAAACTCAAGAACCACGGGGAAACCCTTAAAGCCGTCTGCTCCCCGCCCCACGATATCCCCGGCAAACCGATAAATAAATATTTGCCGCAGGACGCCGGTAGCGATTTTCTGCGCGGATTGATGGAGCGCACGAAAGCTGTATTGAAAGACCATCCGGTCAATATAGAACGCCAGCGGCGCGGCCAACCGCCGGCGAACTATATCTGGCTTTTCTGGGGCAGCGGGCAACTGCCGCCGATGCCGTCCTTTAAATCAGCCTATGGACTTAACGCCGGCATGACATCGGGGGTCGACCTGCTGCGCGGGCTGGCTAAAATGATAGGCATGGAAATACTCGACATCAAAGGCGTCACCGACGGGCCGGATAATGATAACGGCGCCCAAATTTCCGGCGCCATGGAAGCCCTGAAGAAATATGACCTGGTGGTGGTGCACATCGAAGCGCCAGACGAAGCCGGACACGAAGGCCTGGTCGAGGAAAAGGTCAGAGCCATCGAAAAAATCGATGAAGAGGTCGTCGGCCGACTGCGGCGATATCGCGGCGAGCTCCGTGTGCTCGTGATGCCGGACCATCCTACACCGGTCGTCGTCCGCACGCACACCCCCGACCCCGTCCCGTTTTTAATATGGGGGAAAGGGGTTAAAGCCAACGGGGCGAAAAGGTTCACCGAGGCCGAGGCGGCCGGAACTGGCATTTTTATCGGGGAGGGGTATAAAATAATGGGCAGGCTGGTAGGGGATGTTTGAACCTATCCCGCTGACCCCCTTCCCTTTGAAAAGGAAGGGGGAAGATTAGAAAGAGGGGCTGCGCCCCTCTTAGACGCCCCGGTTTGGGGCGGGGAGAGCGCAGGGGGCAAGGTTAAAAATACCAGGAGCAACGGCGTAGTTGCGTAATTGCGCAAATGAGTAAATACGGAGATTTAAATACATGGCTTTAATCGTTCAGAAATACGGCGGCTCGTCGGTGGCGGGCGCGGAAAAAATAAAAAACGTCGCCCGCCGCATCGTCGCCACGCATGAGGCCGGCAACCAGGTGGTCGTCGTCGTTTCCGCGATGGGAGATACCACCGACGACTTAATCAGGCTGGCTTACCAGATTAATGAGTTCCCGGACAAGCGCGAGCTGGATGTACTGCTCTCCACCGGAGAGGTCGTCGCCAGCACGCTGCTCGCGATGGCTTTACATAACCTGGGGCACTCGGCCATCAGCCTGAGCGGTTTCCAGGCGGGCATCCGCACGGACAACTCGTACAATCGCGCCAGGATTACCAGCATCGATCCCGCGCGTGTCGTCAGGGAGCTGGAAAAAGACAATATCGTTATCGTCGCCGGCTTCCAGGGCATTACCGAGGAACAGGACATCACCACTTTAGGACGGGGCGGCTCGGATACCACCGCCGTGGCGCTGGCCGCCGCCCTTAAAGCCAGCATCTGCGAAAGATATACCGACGTCGACGGCATTTATACCACCGACCCCCGCCTTCTCCCCGAAGCCCGCAAGCTGGCGGAAGTAAGCTACGAGGAAATGCTGGAAATGGTGACCTACGGCTTTAAAGCCATTCACCCCCGCGCCGTTGAGCTGGGCGAGGAGTACGGCGTCCCCATCCTGGTCGCTTCCAGCTTTAACAACAACCCCGGCACGTTAATCCACAAAGAGGTGTCTATGGAAATACGCAATAAAGTTAGAGGCATCGCCCATGACCTGGACGTGGCCAAAATTACCGTGGTCGGCGTACCCGACCATCCCGGCATCGCCGCCAGCATCTTCGTGCCCCTGGCGGAGGCCGGCATCAGCATCGATACCATCGTCCAGAACGCCAGCGTGAAAAATATCACCGACCTTACCTTCACGGTTACCCGCGGCCAGCTGAACGGGGCGATGGCCGTCGTCGAGCCGATCGCCCGGGACATCGGCGCGCGGCAGTGCGTCAGCGACGCCAAGCTGGGCAAGGTGAGCATCATCGGCACCGGGATGCAGAACGCCCCGGGCTATGCCGCCCGGATGTTCGACACTTTAAGCAAAGAAAACATCAATATCCAATTGATTACGACTTCGGAAATCAGAATAACCTGCATCATAGAAGAAGCCCGGGTCAAAGACGCCATCCGCGCCCTGCACCGGGCTTTCGAGCTGGATAAAGACGGCTAGAGTTATTCCGCCGGGCGTGTGATAAGCACTTCTTTGGTATAAAAGAAGGCGACATTGCTTTGAAGCGTCCCGCTTATAGTCACCGGATAAAGTATATTATCCCCGAATCCTCCCCCGATTAAAGTTTCTCTGTCACTAAGGCTTTTGCCGGGCAAAAGAGGATGTGAGAGAGAAACATCGAAATGAAAAAGAAATGGCCGGTCGGCAACCCCGTTAGCTTCGAGGCTTGCATCTAAAAAGATGACGGGGTCATCGGAAACGTTCTTTAACGTAATTTCGACTATCGGCCCGCCGGGGTTAATCGGTTCGAGCGGGCCCGTGGCGGATACTATCTCAATCGGCTCCTGGCCGGGAGGCAATGTCGCGGTGGGTGAAGGAGCTGGAGAAGCAGGCGTGGGGCTTGGAGCCGGGCCGCAGCCGGATGCCAGTAAAATTAAAAGAACGACAGCGATAACGATAAATACTGTCGCTCTTTTCACGGCGGCGCTCCTCTGAAAGAACTAGACCGCGATAACCTCTTTAACTTCCGGGATTTCCTGCTTCAGGATACGTTCGATACCGTTTTTCAGGGTCATCTTGGACATGGGGCAGCCGGCGCAGGCGCCTACGAGTTTTACCTTCACGGTGCCGCCGGTAACGTCGATCAATTCAACGTTGCCGCCGTCCCTGACCAGGTACGGCCGCACTTTATCCAACACGTCCTTAACTTTCGCCGGTTCAATCCTGGTGCTATCTTGCATTTTAGGCCAATCTCCTTTAAAATTTACTAGTAGTCTCTATTAGATTGTATCTACTACGGGAGCTATTTGTCAAACGGGGCACTTCTGCCTGGTACCCCCCTTGTATGACGTTAATCACAGGTGTAGAATAGGGTGTTTAAAATTGCTTGATATTTGAGGACGTTGATGACACGTGACGACGAAAGGTTACTGAGGTTCAAACAGCAGCGCAGCAAAGAAGCCATCGACCTGGCCATGCAGGCGCGCTGGCAGGAAGCGGTTGACGTCAATAAGGAAATAATCGAGAGCTTTCCGGAAGACGTCGATGCCTTTAACCGCCTGGGGCGGGCTTACATGGAGCTGGGCGACTTCCCGCAAGCCAAGGAAGCTTACGGGCGGTCGGTAAAGCTGGACCCCTATAACGCCATCGCCGGCCGCAACCTGCGCCGCCTTAACGACCTTAAAAAGTCCGCCAAGACGGCAGTCGAGACGGACAAGGTCGAACCCCAGCAGTTTATCGAGGAAATCGGCAAAGCAGGCGTCGTAGCCCTGCAGGAACTGGCACCCAAGGAAGAACGCGCCCTGACCGTCGCCGGGGACAAAGCAGTCATCAAGGTCCAGGGCTCATCCCTGGTGGTGGAAAACGGGCGGGGGGAATACCTGGGCAAGGTCGACCCGAAACATGCGCTGAGGCTTATCCGGCTCATGCTGGGCGGCAATAAGTATTCGGCGGTGGTCGTCAAGTCAACGGCCGACCACATGACCGTCATGGTCAGGGAGAACTACCAGCATCCGAGCCAGGCTGGCAAGCTTTCGTTCCCTCCAAGAGGCATGGAAGAGTTCCGCCCCTACGTGGGGGATAAGCTTATCAAGCACGAAGCGGAGGATGAAGAGGAAGAGGAGTCCGGTTACACGATAATCGGCGGTGATGAAATTGAAGTGTTGCCCGAGGAATCCGAAGAAGTCGAGGACGACACGGGCGCTGATGGGGAATAGGAGGAAAGGCTAGCTATGGTATCCGAGGTAAAACAACCCTTACCGGTTAATATCGAAGAACAGATGAAGAGCTCATACCTCGATTATGCGATGAGTGTTATCGTCTCGCGCGCCCTGCCGGACGTACGGGACGGGCTCAAGCCGGTGCACCGCCGCATCCTCTACGCCATGAACGACATGGGGCTGCGGCCCAACGGACCGCACCGCAAGAGCGCCCTGATCGTGGGTGAAGTTCTCGGTAAATATCACCCTCATGGTGACACCTCGGTTTATGACGCCATGGTGCGGCTGGCGCAGGACTTTTCCATGCGCTACCCGCTGGTGGACGGCCAGGGCAACTTCGGCAGCGTCGATAACGACCCGCCCGCCGCGATGCGTTATACGGAAGCCCGACTGGCGAAGATAGCCGAAGAAATGCTCGTCGACATTGAAAAAGAAACCGTCAACTTCATGCCCAACTATGATGACCACCTCCAGGAGCCGACCGTGCTGCCCGCGCGCCTGCCCAACCTGCTGGTGAACGGCAGCTCCGGCATCGCGGTGGGCATGGCGACCAATATCCCGCCCCATAACCTCAGCGAGGTCTGCGACGCCATCGACTATCTGATAGATAATCCCCAGGCCACTATCGAAGACCTGAGCAAGTACGTTAAGGGCCCAGATTTCCCCACCGCCGGCATCATCATGGGGGTGGAAGGCATCAGCAACGCCTACGCTACCGGCCACGGCAAGGTGGTGGTGCGCGCCAAGGCGCATATCACCAGCGTGAGCGTAAGCGGCCGCCGCCAGATAGTCGTCAGCGAGCTGCCTTATCAGACCAATAAAGCCGCCCTCATCGAGACCATCGCCGACCTCGTCCGCGATAAGAAAATCGAGGGCATCAGCGACCTCCGCGACGAATCCGACCGGCAGGGGATGCGCGTCGTCATCGAGCTCAAGCGCGAGTCCCAGCCGGAGAAGGTCCTCAATAATCTTTACAAGCACACCGCCATGCAGTCGTCCTTCTTCGTGAACATGCTGGCGCTGGTGGACGGCCAGCCCCGCGTTATCAGCCTCAAAGAGGCGCTGCAGCATTACGTCGATTTCCGCCGCGAGGTAATCACCCGGCGTACCAAATACGAACTGAAGCAGGCCAAAGCCCGGGCGCACATCCTGGAAGGCTTGAAGATCGCCCTCGACCACCTCGACGCCGTCATCAAGACCATCCGCGAGTCCGAGACCGCCGAGGCCGCGCGCAAGAACCTGATGAGCCGCTTCGAGCTGAGCCAGCTCCAGGCGCAAGCCATCCTCGATATGCAGCTGCGCCGCCTGGCCGGCCTGGAAAGACAGAAAATCCAGGACGAGTATGCCGAGGTCATCAAGACCATCTCCTACCTCGAAGACCTGCTGGCCAATCCCAAGAGAATCCTCGCGCTGATAAAAACGGAAGCCAGCGACTTGAAGACGAAGTACGGCGACAAGCGCCGCACCGCGATACAGGAACAGGGCAAGCTCGATTTCACCGAGGAAGACCTTATCCCCCACGAGAGGGTCGTGGTGACGTTGAGCAGTCGCGGCTTTATCAAGAGAATATCCTCCCGCAACTACGTCGTGCAGCACCGCGGCGGCAAGGGCATTATCGGCCAGGTGACGCGAGAAGAAGACGCCGTCATGATTTTGACCGTGGCGGATACCCACGACGACCTCTTTTTCTTCACGAACAAGGGCAAGGTCTATTATCTGAAATGCCACGAGATTCCTTCCGGCAGCACGCGCACTTCCAAGGGTCTGGCGATTATCAACCTCCTGTCCATCGCCGAGGGCGAGAGGGTCACGGCGATGGTCGGCACCACCGGCCTGATGCCGGGAACGTATATGGTGATGGCCACCCGCCTGGGAGAGGTAAAGAAGACGGCCGTGGACAACTTCGCGGCGGTACGCTCGAGCGGCCTGATTGCCATGGACCTCGCCGAAAAGGACGAGCTGGTGGCGGTCAGCCTGGCGACAGACAAGGACGACGTCATTATCGTGACCCGCAAAGGGCAGTCGATATGCTTCGACGTTAAAGGACTGCGGGCGGCCTCGCGCACCAGCGGCGGCGTTCGCGGCATGAAAATAGCCGAGGGCGACAGCGTCATCAGCATGGACAGGGTCGACCCCGAAGGCTATTTGTTCGTCGTCTCCGAGGGCGGCTACGGCAAGGTCACCCCGCTGGATAAATACCCGAGGCAGCACCGCGCCGGCAGCGGCGTGAGGACGTTCAAGATCGTGGAAAAGACCGGCGACGTGACCGCCGCCAGGGTGGTCAACGAGAAACAGCAGGTCATGCTGATAACCGCCGAGGGCATGATGACCCGCACGCCGATTAAGGAACAGGACCCGCGGCAGGGCATCAGCACTCAGGGACGCAGCACGCAGGGTGTCCGCGTGATGACGCTGGAGCCGGGCGACCGCCTGGTAGCGATAACCACCTTCGACGAGAGTAAAGCGGACCAGTAATCCGTGTATTTCTTAGAGTCATTTGGCGGCTAAGTGCTCGATAAGGTTGGCGCAACCGCCCCCGCGTAAATATGCGGCATGGTCGGCGACACTCTCAAATTTCCGTCCAACTATTTCCGAGCACTCGAATTTGAAATCGGAGACTTTCAAGAACTTATTTATTATCTCTCCGGCCCTGGCGTTAGCGACTTTGTAGCCAACTTTTCCCCCGGAATTGTCGATACCATTAAGCCATACGGCGGCTGCCAATGCCCCGCAGGCACCGCCGCTCAGGCCGATACCGCCCGCAAAACCCGCCACCATGACCGTGTGAATATCGGCGGCGCCCGATTTTTGCGCCAACAGCGCCGCGCAGCTCACCGGAGGGGCAAGGACTTCAACAGGCGTTTGGGAAAGGGAGGTGTTTATATCATCGAATGCGGCTCTAGCGTATCTAACGGACAGGCGCAGGCAGCCTATAGGCCCGCCTTTGATAAAGAATTTAAGTATCTTGGATATCTGCATTTTTCCCCTTAAGTTTAAATCAGTTATTTCGAGGCAGTTAATTTCGTTATGAGTGCGGGGACGGAAGGAGTCGATAAGGTTTTGGGCGGCCATAACTGCCGCCGCTTCAGCTTTTGGGCCCGTGCCGAAAAGTCGATAGGCCTGGCCCCGGCGGCAAGCGTCGCGCCCCAGAGCATGCCGCACTGGTAACCGTAGTTCGCTATTCCGCCTGCAAGAGGAGCGACAGCATGCTCCTCAAGTTTCATAGGATGTTCCTCAGCGTGATCAAGCACGCTCATCAGCGTTTCCGATCAGGTCCCCTTTCTAGCAAATGTCAATATTGTTCCCAGCGATGATACCGTGTTTCTTGTTTTACTCATTGTGAGCACTCCTTATGACCAAAAAACGTAAACCTCGTTTCTTTTACAGCCCGTCACCGTTTTATATTTGCGCAAATCTCTTCAAGTCCGCACTGAATGCAAGCGTTGTTACGGCAATCGGGAGTATCTTTGCCTTCACAGGCGCGTTCAAATTCCCGCTTTAAAAATAACTGCGGAAACACCCGCATCGATATGAGACCAGGGCAGCACTTCGTCTAAAGAGCGCTCGCGGTGGGCGTAAAAGCCAGGCTCAAGTCCCGCCTCGTCAAAGGCTAGCCGCCAGTTGGTGAAGTTGAAATGCTCACTCCAGGCGTCGAACCGGCTGCCCAGCTTCCAGGCATGATAAATGACTTTACCCAGTCGACGGTCTCCCCTCGAAAGCGCCGCTTCCAGCAGGCTGATTTTGGGGTCCTGCCAGGATAAACGGGTGCCTTTGCGGTTCAGCCCGCGCTGGAGAACCTCCTGCTTGGTCCTCAGCGATGCCTCTTTTTCCTGGGCGCTCCACTGGAAAGGCGTGTGCGGCTTGGGGACGAAGGTGCCCGCACTCACCCTTAGAGTCGGTTTTTTGCCGCTGGCCTTCTTGCCTTCGGCGCGGACTTTATCCACGAGGGCAACGATGCCCTCGACGTCTTCCAGCGTCTCGGTAGGGAGGCCGACCATGAAGTAGAGCTTGAGGTTGGTCCAGCCGCGCTCGAAGGCGGTGGCGGCCGTTTCCAGCAGGCTGGCCTCGGGGAGGACTTTATTGATAGCGTTCCGCAGCCTTTCGCTGCCGGCTTCCGGGGCGAAGGTCAGGCCGGTACGATTTCTCGCCGGCAGGGATTCCACGAGCTTTAGCGAGGACTTATCCAGCCTCAGGCTGGGCAGGGATAAAGTGAGTTTCGGGTAGCATGAGGCCAGCTTCGCCACCAGCGTGTCAATGCCGGCATAGTCGGAAGTGCTCAGGGACACCAGCGAGACCTCGTCGTAGCCGCAGTTGGCGATGAGCTCTCCCGCCGCAGCGATGATTTCCTCGTGGGGCCGCTCGCGCACAGGACGATAAATCATGCCGGCCTGGCAGAAGCGGCAGCCGCGACTGCAACCGCGCTGCACCTCGATGGCGCCGCGGTCGTGGACGACCTCGATATAGGGGACGACCGGACCCGTGACCGGGGGCGGCAATTTATCCAAAATGCGCCGTCGAATCCTGGCTTTAGCTTCGGTTACGGTTGGATTAATACTTTTTATAAGGCCATCGGCGCCGTACTTGACATCGTAAAAGCCGGGCATATAGACGCCGTCAAGGGCAGCCAGCTTTTTCAGCAACGCTTTTTTCCCCCGCCCCTTCTCCCCCCGGTAAATATCGAGGAACTCGAGAATTACTTCTTCGCCGTCGCCGATAACAAAAGCATCGATGAAGTCGGACAGGGGCTCCGGGTTGAGCGTGCAACTCCCCCCGGCGATGATAAGCGGGTGGGCGTCGGTCCTCTCGGAGGCGAGCACGGGGATTCCGGACAGGTCGAGCATGTTGAGGACGTTGGTATAACCGAGCTCATACCCCAGCGAGAAGCCGATGATATCGAATTCTTTAAGCGGTCGGCGGCTTTCCAGACTAAAGAGGGGGATGTTGTTTTGCCGCATGACCGCTTCCATGTCCACCCAGGGGGCGTAGACCCTCTCGGCGAGGGCGTCCGGCTGGCGGTTGATGATTTCGTAGAGAATGGGTATAGCCATGTTGGACATGCCGATTTCGTAGGTGTCCGGGTATGCCAGCGCAATCTTGATGGATATTTTTGCCCCGTCTTTAACGATGCTGTTCCACTCGCCGCCGGTATAGCGGGCGGGACGGTTGACTTGATGCAGTATCTCGTTGGTGAGCACGGTAAAATTATAGGGGTTAATGAGGCGCAGGCGCAAATATAAAACCTACCAAATTATACGCAGTAGCCTGTAGATAATATTATCGTCTTGGATTGAAAGCCACGATACTAAAATATATAATTAGACAACTAATAAGGGAACAATGAATAAGCACAAGATTATTATACGGTTACTGGTTTTTTGGCACGTATTTATTTCCGCTTTTTCTTTGCTTCTCTTTTTTGTTCGGATAGAAAACGGAGAATTTATTGGAGATAATATAAAATACTACGAAGAATATTATGACATAGTAATAAACATCACGGTACGAGACTATTTAGAATGGTATGGGTTTAACGTCTATTTGATACTTATTGCCATTGTTGCACTTACCAGCGGCATGTGTTTGTTGGTTAAGAAAAGATGGGGACGTATTTTGGGTATTATCCTTGGAGTAATATTAATACCTTTCGGGGTTTACCTTTTCATATTTAATTTCATGGCAACAGTTGACTTAAATCCGTCATTTATAGATAGAATTATTTCATATTTTCAGACAATGGGTGCCTCGCTTAATTATATTGATCTTACAAGTATATTTTATGGAATTTTTGCAATTATCTACTTCACCCGTAAGAATGTAAAAAGTTATATCAACCTGAGCTCGGATTCAAAGGCGAAAGAATATTCGAACTAAACCCCTTTCATACTTTAGCCGAACCATAGATACCAATTAAACACGACGCCGTAAATGCGCATTTGCGCGAATGAGTATATGCGTAATAGTAAATTTAATAACTTTGTAACAATTCAGATACGAATTTCATAACTATTCCATATAATTGGGATAAAATATATATGCGAGGTGTTGATAGATTGCCTGATGACGAGGTGATACGCTGCGAGGGTTTGACCAAGCACTACCGGGGCGGCGTCCTGGCGGTGGACCGTCTTGACCTTTCGGTGAAGTGCGGGGAGATATTCGGACTGCTCGGGCCTAACGGGGCCGGGAAGACGACGACCATCGGGATGCTGACAACCCTGGTAGTGCCGACGGAGGGGCGGGCGACGGTAGCCGGAATTGATGTCGTCGCCCACCCGTCCCTGGTCAAACAAATGATCGGCGCGGTGTCCCAGACGAACAACCTGGACCGCTCGCTGACCGTCTGGGAGAACCTTTACTATCATGGCCGATTTTTCGGCCTGGGACGCCGGGGCAGTCGCGAAGCGGCGGACAAAATGCTGGTCGAGTTCCGACTCATCGAAAAAGCTAAAGCAGACGTGGGCGAGATTTCCGGCGGCATGGCGCGCCGCCTCCAGGTGGCGAGGGCCCTGATACATAATCCTTCGGTGCTTTTCCTCGATGAGCCAACTGCCGGGCTGGACCCGCAGAGCAAATTAGCCCTGTGGGAGATACTCGGCAAGCTGCATAATTCAGGCCAGACGATCATGCTGACTACCCATAACATGGAGGAGGCTGATACCGTTTGCGACCGCCTGGCGATTATGGACCGGGGCAGAATCCTGGCGATGGACTCGCCGAAAAACCTTAAGCAGACAATCGGGGCGGACAGCGTGGTAACGGTATCCGCCGAGGGAGACCTCGAAGCCCTGGCCACGCTCCTTAAGGAGCGCATCGAGGGGGCGACCCGCTCCCAGCACGTCGACGGCAGCGTCCAGCTCCAAATCAAGGGCGGGGCGGGGATATTGCCGCACGTTATCTCGGTGGCGGAGTCGGGGGGTTTCAACATTACCGATATTTCCGTGGCCGAGCCCACCCTGGAGACGGTCTTTATCAATTTGACGGGAAAGGAGCTTCGCGATTAATGACTAACCCGGCTGTTTCGGCGATGCCGGTATGTAAACGCTCGGTGGTCGCCACCAGCAGTTCCGCCTTCGGCGCGCTGCTCCTGCGCGACCTCACCGTGCTGCGTAAAAGCCTGGGCGTTTTCATCGCCCGCACCCTCGTCCAACCTTTCCTGCTGGTCTTTGTCTTCCTCTATGTTTTTCCCTTAATAGGGGAAGGAGTCGGCGGCAGTTCCGCCGGCGGGCTGGGGACGTTCGCCACGGTGCTGGTGGCGGGCGTGGTCGGCCTTTCGATAATGTTTCAGGGGATACAGTCCGTGGCGCTGCCCCTGGCGACCGAGTTCGGCTATACCAAGGAAATCGAAGACCGCGTCCTGGCGCCGCTGCCGGTTTCGCTCGTGGCAATGGGCAAGGTACTGGCGGGGGCTATCCAGGGGATTATCGCCGCTGTTATCGTCTTCCCCATCGCCGCCGTGGTCCATGCTAAAGGCGTGCACCCGACCCTCGCGGTACACTGGCCGCTGCTGCTCACGATGATGCCGCTGACCGCCATCATGACTTCGAGCCTGGGGCTCATCCTGGGGACGCGCATTTCGCCCCGCAATATCAGCGTCATGTTCGGCTTTATCATCCTGCCGATGACCTTCCTCGGCGGGACATATTATCCCTGGACGCAACTGGCGGCCATCAAGGTCTTCGGCTTTCCGTGGCTGCAGGCGATAGTATGTATAAATCCTCTGATCTACGTGACGGAGGGATTCCGGGCGGCCCTGACGACCCTGCCGCATATGCAGCTTTACGTGGTCTATCCGGTGCTCATCGGGTTCTGCGTGTTCTTCCTGTGGGCGGGAATCAGGGGTTTTTATCGCAGGGTGTTGAGCTAATAAACCCCACTCCTTCATCTTCTCAAAGAAATCCATCCCCCTGTATCCCCGTTCCTTTGCCAAAGGAAGGGGGAAGAAATAAAAAGAGGGGTCTGCACCCCTCTTAGACGCCCCGGTTTTTAGGCTGTGGCGAGCCGGGCACTCTAAACTTACTATTATTGATGCGCGGTATCGGTGTTTCTTTCGGCCTCGCGGCCTGCGGCGCCCAGTCGTAGGGGGCGCGGTAGGCGCGGTAAATCAGGGTCATTTTTAACATCCGGTGCGTGTAAGGGCTGAGGTATTCCCAGACGATCTCCTGTCCCCCCGTGACCTCGATGATGCGGCCGCCGTTGCCCTCCGTGATGAGCGTGTTGCCATTGGGGAGGCGCTGCGCCGAGCTGACGAAACTGCTATAGAGTCGATTTCCACCCGGTCCGGGCGCCGGCGCCGGATATTGCCACTTGATATCGAGGGTAAGCGGGTCGAATTCCAGCACCCGTGAAAAGTCCCGCAGGGCGTTATCGATGCCCGTGGGCGCTCCGGGGTTGGGGGCGCCGTAGCCGGCCGCGCCGCCGTTATCGAAGACCAGGATATTGCCTTCCCCCGGTAATCCCCGGGGAACCAGGTGGGCGTGGTGCTGGCCGATAATCTGTCCTATTTTACGGAGGGCCTTGCTGGAGGTGAAATCAGGTCCGAGCTGCCAGACTATTTTCCCCGTTTTCCTAGCGATAATGGCGATGATGTTTGCCTGGCGGCCGTCCCAGATGATATTGTCAGGGTGAAAACGCTTATCACCGGCCTCGTAGAGTCGATTGGGCCCGAGCAAGGACATCGAATTCATGTGCATCCAGTCGCCCATGCCGCCGCCGGCGGGTTTCATGCCGGGGTTACGCGCCAGAGTCCTTTTTGCCCGGGCACTGAAGCCCATCTCTCCGAAGTGGTCGCTGCAGACCCACTCCCAGGTAATTTTGCCCCGGTGATCAATCTCGATAATCGTATCATCAACCAAGGGCTTTTCGCTTATCTCCGGGTTGATCAGGTTCTTGTGGCAGAGCAGCAGGGTTTTCCCATCGGGTTTGAGTTCCAGTCCGGGGACATAATAGCCCACCGGATTGCCCTCCCGCTGGTAGTCGTGGTGCTGGCGCGCCATCCAGCGCGGCGCCTGGCGCGGGTCTTTAACGAGCTCGTATCTAGCGAACTTCCAGACGATATTGCCTTCCCAGTCCGCTTCCACGAGGTCGACCATATCCTGGTAGCCGTATTTAAAGTTGCGCACGCCGGTGCTGCCCAGGATATGCCCGCCGGGGAGCATTTTATTGGGGAAGCCGTCGAGGCCTTGCCAGCGGTTGACGACGTTGCCGTTCATGTCTATCAGCACCGCGCCGTAGCCGTTATTCCGGTGAAGCTCCGACTGGAACAAAGTGAAGCCGTTCCAGCATTTCTCCGGATAATAGATAGTCGTACCGGTGGGATATACGGATGGAGGCATAATTCCCTCCTGTAAAAAAAGGATTTGAGAACAGTATATGTTCTGGCGTTCATTATGGCAATTCTAGTTCCAGTACCTCACCCCCTAGACCCCCTCTCCAAACGGCTAGCATTAGTTAAAGGCAGGAAGAGATGTTTGTTTGGAGAGGGCGAATAGAGAAAGAGGGGCTGGCGCCCCTCTTAAACGCCCCGTTTGAGTAGTAAAAAAAGAGGGGGCATTTATGCCCCCTCTTAAAGAATCTATAATCCAGTCTAAGAGTTATTTCCTGGCCGCTTCTTTCCTGATAGTCTCTACCTTCTTGTCCGACCTCGTGTCCCGGCCGTCTTTATTTCTTACCGTGCCCGGCGGCAGGCCGAGGTCTTTCTCGAGGTTGCCTACCAGTTTATCGCCCCTGACCTTTTTAGGCATAACCCTTTTGGTACCAATTACACCTCCCGGAACTCGCCCTCCACCGTGCCCTCGTCACCGCCCTGTCCACCTTCTCCTCCCGGAGGCGGTGGAGGCGGCGGCTGCTGTTGCCCGCCGGGCGGCGGAGGCGGCTGCTGGCGGTATATCGCCTGGCCGATCTTCTGCATGGTCTCGTTGAGCTCCTGCGTGGCGCGCTTGATAGCCTCGGTATCCGAGCCCTGCAGGGCGCTCTTCACCGCGGCGACCTTGCCTTCGACCTCGCTATTGAGGTCGGCGGGAATCTTATCTTTATTTTCTCTTAAAGTCTTCTCCGCCTGGTACGCCATGGTGTCCGCCATGTTCCTGGTCTCGATTTCCTCGCGGTGTTTGGTGTCCTCGGCGGCGTGCATCTCCGCCTCTCGCTGCATCTTGTTGACCTCGTCTTTGGAAAGGCCGCTGGAAGCGGTGATGGTGATTTTTTGCTCTTTGCCGGTACCCTTGTCCTGCGCCCGTACATTGAGGATGCCGTTGGCATCCAGGTCGAACGTGACCTCAATCTGCGGGACGCCCCGCGGCGCCGGCAGTATGCCGTCGAGCATGAATCGTCCCAGGGTGCGGTTATCGTTAGCCATGGGCCGCTCGCCCTGGAGGACGTGAATCTCCACGCCCGGCTGGCTGTCCGCCGCCGTGCTGAAGATCTGGCTCTTGGCGGTGGGGATGGTGGTATTGCGCGGTATGAGCGGCGTGGCTACGCCACCGAGGGTCTCGATGCCCAGCGTTAAAGGCGTGACGTCCAGGAGTAATACATCTTTAACCTCGCCCTTGAGCACGCCGGCCTGTATCGCCGCGCCGACGGCCACCACCTCGTCCGGGTTGACGCTCTTGTTCGGCTCCTTGCCGAAGAACTGCTTGACCTTGTCCTGCACCAGCGGCATGCGGGTCTGCCCGCCCACCAGTATCACCTCGTCAATCTGGGCGGCGGTCTTGCCGCTATCGGTCAGCGCCTGCCGGCACGGGCCCATCGTCTTATCGACGAGGTCCATGACCAGCTGTTCCAGCTTGGACCTCGTGAGCGTAATATTTAAGTGTTTGGGGCCGCTGGCGTCAGCGGTGATAAAGGGCAGGTTGACCTCGGTCTGCTGCACGGAGGAAAGCTCGATTTTCGCCTTTTCCCCGGCTTCCTTGAGCCGCTGTAATGCCGTCTTATCCTTGCTCAGGTCGATGCCCTGGTCTTTCTTGAACTCGGTTATCAGCCAGTCCATAATCCGCTGGTCGAAGTCGTCGCCGCCCAGATGGGTATCGCCGTTGGTGGACTTTACCTGGAAGGTGCCTTCGCCCAGCTCGAGGACGGAGATATCGAAGGTACCGCCCCCGAGGTCGTACACGGCGACCGTTTCGTCGCCTTTTTTATCGAGCCCGTAGGCCAGCGCGGCCGCCGTGGGCTCGTTGATGATTCTTAAGACGTTCAGTCCGGCGATCGCGCCGGCGTCTTTGGTAGCCTGACGCTGGGCGTCGTTAAAGTACGCCGGCACGGTGATGACCGCCTCGGTGACCTTTTCTCCGAGGTAGGCCTCGGCATCGGTCTTGAGCTTCTGCAAAATCATCGCCGAAATTTCCGGCGGACTGTATTCTTTGCCGCCCATCAGCACTTTAACTTCGTTATTAGCGCCTTTGACGACTTTATACGTCTTGCGGCGGGCGTCTTCCTCGACGGGCAACTCGCGGCCGGCCGGCTCGCCCCACTTCCTCCCCATGAAACGCTTGATGCTGTAGACGGTGTTTTCCGGGTTGGTGATGGCCTGCCGTTTGGCGATCTGCCCCACGAGCCTTTCGCCGTTTTTATTTATCGCGACCACCGAGGGTATCAGTCGACTTCCCTCGGAGCTGGTTATCACGACCGGTTCGCCCCCCTCCAGTACCGCCACCTCGCTAAAGGTGGTCCCCAGGTCAATGCCTACTGCTTTTGCCATTTTATTCTGCCTCCTTCGTGTCTGCTTCCTTTTCCGTGTCTTCTTTATTGCCGCTGCCCACCACGACTTTGGCGGGGCGGATGAGTTTATCGTTTAACATATAGCCTTTTTGTAATTCCCCGATGACCGTGCCTTCCTCGCCTTTTGCCTGGCGGAGGGCTTCGTGGAAATTCGGGTCGAACGCCATGCCCAGGCATAAAATCGGCTTGACGCCCTGCCCTTCGAGGACGGTCTTAAACTTGCGTGCCACCAGCCTCACGCCTTCCACCCAGTCGTCTCCGGCGTACTCTTCCGGCACCGCATCCAGCGCCCGCTCCAGGTCGTCGAGGACGGGCAGGATGCTGCAGACCAGGTTGGCGTTGGCGAAGCTGTTAAAATCCTTTCTTTCCTGCTCGTTGCGCCGCTTGTAGTTAATGAAGTCGGCCTGCGTCCGCTGCCAGGCGGCGAGGTATTCATCGGCTTTTTGCTTCTCCGCCGCGAGCGCTTTTTCCAGCTCTCCGATAGCCTCGGCGCGCCGCGGGTTCGTTATTTTCGATTTCTTCCGGTTCGGTCGTCATGACTGTTTTCCCTGATCGCCATAAATTTCCCGACCGTAAAGTCCGGCCAGCAGCTGGGTCAGCACCGATGACAGGTAATAGACCGTGGGTATGGTGCGGGTATAGGGCATCCGGGTGGGACCCACCACCGCGATGGTGCCGGCGGCTTCCTCGGGCAGGCCGTATCGGGAGATGACCACGCTGCAGTTCTGGACGGCTTCGTTCTGGTTTTCCTTGCCGATAATGACCTGCACCCCGTGCCGCCTCAGACTTTCCGGCACGATGACCTTCAACAGCCCGCGCCCTTCGACGAGCTCCATCAAGGACCGCATCTGGTCGCTGTGGGCGAACTCCGGCTGATTCAAGATAAAATGCCACCCTTCGAGGTAGGGCTCCTGGTATTCCTGTTTATCCTCCGCCTGCATGATTTCCACCAGGTAGTCGGCGGCCTGCTTTTCCAGCGGGGACGGCTCTATTTTCCTGGCGGCAATCTGGCTGGCGGTTAGACCATTGTAAATCGAGTTCATCTTATCGCTGGCAATGGTCAGCGCCGGCTGAGAGACCGGCTCGCTGAAATTGACCAGCTTTTGCTTTACTTTGGCACCGTCGAGGACGACGACCGCCAGGGCCTGGGTATCGTGCACGGCGATGAGCTCCAGGTGCTTAAGCTTGCAGTCGGTCGATCTGGGGAGGCTCACCACGGCCACGTTCTGCACCAGCCGCGCCAGCAGGGTGGCGGTAAGGCTCACCCACGCTTCGACTTCCTTTTCCGCCTGGTGGAAGGTGTGGCTGATGAGGTGCTGCTCTTCCGGGGGGAGCCTGACGGACTCGATCGACTCCACGTAGTGACGGTAGCCCTTGTCCGAGGGGATACAGCCCGCCGAGGTATGCAGCCGCAGGAGATAGCCTTCCCTTTCCAGGTAAGCCATCTCATTGCGGATGGTAGCGGGGCTGACGCCCAAGCGGGCATTATCGGCGATATCCTGCGAGGGGACCGCCACCGCATTTTCGATATACTGCCGGACGATATAGTTTAAGATTTTACTGCTTCGGTCAACCAGCATTTCAGTCTCCGTTAGCAGTCGGGATAGGAGAGTGCTAACAATAATAAATGTATCATTTTTATACGTGTTTTGTCAAGAGATAAAACTCACAAAGCCGTGGGTTTTGCGGTTACTAAATGATAGCCCACCCCTTAATCCCCTCTCCAGCCAGAAACATCGATAAGTGCCTGTGAATAATTATGGCTGGAGAGGGGAGTGTAGGGAGAGGGGGCAAAGCCCCCTCTCATAATCTTTCCCCTCTCAAACAGACTATAAATTACGCGACAAGGGTAAATTTGTTTGAGAGGGGTTCACCCTGAGGGTTTCTCCCTGAAGGGGATAAAGGGGGTAAGCACCGAACATTAATCCGAAGTAAAAAGCTCACGCTCACTCTTTCCTTGACCCGCAAAGCTGAATATATTAGAATATAAACGTGGATATTACCTGGTTAGGCCTGTCCTGCTTCCGCATCCGGGGCAGTCAGGCTATCATCATCACCGACCCTTTTCCGCCCGGCCTGGGCTATACCCTGGGCAAGCAGACCGCGGATATCGTGACGGTCAGCCATGCGCACCCTTCGCACTCGTACGACCAGGGCATTAACAGCGAGCACCGGCTGGTCAAGGGCCCCGGCGAGTACGAAATCAGCGGCGTCTTGATACTGGGAATCAATACTTATCACGACTCCGTCAAGGGGCAGTCCCGCGGGAAAAATACCATTTACCTGATGGAAATCGACGGAATCAATGTGCTGCACCTGGGCGACCTCGGGCACGTGCTGGGGGACGAACCGGCGGAGGAAATCGGCAATGTGGATATATTGCTGGTGCCGGTGGGGGGCGTCTCAACGATAAATGCCGCCATGGCCGCCGAGGTCATCCGCAAACTCGAGCCTAAAGTGGTCATCCCGATGCACTATAAAACGCCGAAATCCGACCGCGACCTGGAGCCGGTGGAGAATTTCCTCAAGGAGATGGGGAAGACCGGGGTGGAGCCCCGCCCCAAGTTCACCGTGAGCCGGTCGAACCTGCCCATCAGTACTGAAGTTATCGTGCTGGCGGTTTAAAGATTTGCTTTACACGCCCGTGTTAAATGTCCCTGTCGTTTAAAAATTCCACCAGCAATTTATTGAACTCTTCCCGGTCCTCTTTATTGGGGGCGTGCCCGTACCCCGGCATCACTACCAGCTTTGCGCCGGGAATCAGCTTCACCGCGCGGCGGGCATGGGCTAAAGGCATATAGGGGTCAAGGCGTTTCCAGACGATAAGCGTGGGCGTCTTCAGCCCGCGCAGGACGTCGTCGCCAACGTTATTATAGTCGTCGCCTTCTCTTGCCAGGAACCGGGGAAAGGGCTGCGGCCGGTTCATCAGCTTGCGCAGCGCCCAGAAAAAAGTAAACAGGAAGCTCCCCAGGGGGCTCATCTTACCCAGACCGGAAGCGTCCGTCACGATGAGTTTATCAATCCGTTCCTGCCGTTTCAAGGCCGCGTCCAGGCAGACCCGGGCGCCGAAAGAATGCCCCACGAGGGACGTTTTTGGCAGTTGAAACGCGTCGATGAATCCCAGCAAGAAGTCGCTAAAGTCCGAGAGGTAATAGCCCGCCGCGTTTCGGTCGCTCTGCCCGAAGCCGGGAAGGTCGGGGGCGTAAAAAGTGAAACGATTGGCCAGGGACGCCATGGTCTCCGCCCAGTCCCGGGAGTCGCTGGCGCCGCCGTGCACCAGCACCACCGGCGGGCCGCTGCCGGCTTTCAGGTAATGTGTCCGGTGGCCGTTTATGTTCAGCCAGAGGCTTTCTATCCCGGTGGAGTCTGTTTCAGGCGGTTTTATCATTTGGATGCCGCGAGCCTGACGAAATTGAGGAACTCCTCGTGCAGGCGCGAGACGATTCTTTCTTTACGATAGACGCAGTAGAAGTCCCGGCTCAACATTAAGCCGCGTACGCCGACCTGCTTCACCCGACCCGGCGCCAGGCCCTTTTTCACCGCCACGTCGGAGACGAAGGCGATGCCGGCGCCGTCGGCCACGGCGAGTATTACCGCCTGGGTGCTCCCCAGCACGAGGTGCGGCGTCCATTTTCTGATATCGACCCCGGCTTTGGAGAGCAGTCCCTGCAGGCTGCGCTGCGTGCCGGACGTTGCCTCGCGGAAGATGAAAGGCTCGCCTTCCAGTTCGTCCGGCGCTACCTCGCCTCTTTTGGCAAAAGGGTGTTCCGGCGGCACGATAAGGACGATTTCGTCGCCGGCTATCTTAAAAGAGTCGAGGTCCTGTCCCTCCGGCGCGAAGCCGCAGAAACCCACCTCGTAGGTGTTATCGCGTATCCGGGCGATGACCGCAGCCGAATCGGAGACGTCCACCTGAATTTTCACGGCCGGATGTAGTTGTTTGAATTTAGCGAGGAGCGGCGGCAGCAGGTATTCGCCCGGGATGGTGCTGGCGCCGATAAGCAGGTCGCCGGCGACCTCGTCGCGCATTTGTTCCAGGTCGTGCCGGAGCTGCTCGCGCTCTTTCCCGACGCTTTCCGCAAAGCCGAGGAGTCGTCGGCCGGCTTTAGTCAGCGTAATCGCCCGCTGGCTGCGGTCGATAAGCCTTATCCCCAGCTCCTGCTCCAGTTTTTGTATCTGGAAAGACACCGCCGGCTGGCTGATGCCGAGCATCCTGGCCACCTCGGAAAAGCTGCCCAGCCTAGCCACTTCCCGGAAGGTATAAAGCTGTTCGATGTTCATTCTTATAAATATTATTTATCTTGCGCTAAGAAAATGCTTATGTTATAATCTTCCGTGACTATTCTATATTATCGAAACTAATTCATCAAGAAAGGGTCAGGGGTGAAACATGCCTTCTAGACCTATTTTAATACAGTCTGAAGTGCTGGGGCGGGGCAACGATGAGCTCGGGCAGATGCTCATGGCGAATTTCCTGCGCCTGCTGGGGGAAAGCAAAGAAAAAACGGCGACCCTGGTGTTCTGGAACACGGGCGTACGCCTCGTCTGCGAAGGATCCTGGGCGCTGGCCCATCTTAAGACGCTGGAAACGCAGGGCGTGGAAATCCTGGCCTGCACCACCTGCCTGGAATATTTAGAGCTGACGGACAAGTTGAGGGTCGGCAAAACCACCACCATGCTGAAATCGATTCACGCGATGCTGACATCGGACATGGTCTGTCTGTAGAATCGCTCATGGTTCGACAAGCTCACCATGAGCGGTTAAAGCATTTAGCTTTAATTTTTGAGCTTATCCCCTTTCCGTAGTACAATATCCCCCGAGAGGTAGTTATGCCCGATAAGAAAAAATTGCGCCTGACCGAGACTGTGCACGGGGCGGGTTGAGCCTGCAAGATCGGTCCGGGCGACCTCGCTAAAGTGCTGGCCGGGCTGCCGTTCCAGACTCATCCCAATCTTATCGCGGGTATGGAGCGAGCGGAGGATGCCGGCGTTTATAAGCTTACCGACGACCTGGCCCTCGTCCAGACGGTCGACTTTTTTACGCCGATCATCGACGACCCTTACGACTTCGGGCGGATTGCCGCGGCCAATGCCCTGAGCGACGTCTACGCCATGGGCGGCCAGCCGCTGACCGCCCTGAACATCGTGTGTTTCCCTAAAGACACCATGGACTTCTCCGTCCTGAGGAAGGTGCTGGAAGGCGGGCTGGCCATGATGCACGAGGCGGGCGTGATACTGCTGGGCGGGCATACCGTCGACGACCCCGAGCTTAAATACGGCCTGGCGGTAACGGGCACCATCCACCCGGCAAAAGTCGTCCACAATAATACCGCCCGCCCCGGCGATAAGCTTATCCTGACCAAGCCGCTGGGCACGGGCATTATCAGCACGGCCATCAAGCGCGGTGCGGCGAGTCGAAAGGCGGTGGAAACAATCGTCAAATCCATGACTACACTCAACCGCACCGCCTCGGAGCTAATGCTGGCGGCGGGCGTTAGCGCCTGCAAGGATATTACCGGCTTTGGACTGCTCGGCCACGCCGCCGAGATGGTGGAAGGTACGTCGGCAGGATTTATCATCGATGCGTCCGCCGTGCCTCTGTTCCCTGAAGCTAAAGAATATTACGAGATGGGCATGGTGGCCGGCGGGCTTAGCCGCAACCGTGATTTCCGGAAAAACATGGTCGATATTGATTCAAGCGTCCCCCAGTATTTGCAAGACATCCTTTTCGACCCCCAGACCTCCGGGGGCTTACTTATTGTCGTCCCCGGAGCCAAAGCCACCCGCCTGCTTAAAAAACTGCACGCCGCCGGCGTTAACGAAGCCGTTATAATCGGGGAAGTATCGGCGGAGAATAAGGGCAGGATAAAAGTAGCGTAAGGACGGCTAAGCCCACCCTTCCGCCACGAGCTTATCGTGCAATTCGTCAGGATGGTGGCGGCAGAAATATTCCAGGCGGCTTGACCCGGCGTGAGCTTTGTCATAAGACACGCCTTTAGCCATCAGGTTTCGTTCATGTAGTTCGTGCAGCAGGATATAGCCGCGCTCCAGCTCGACGATAGCGTCATCGATCCAGACCTCGTTCTCCGGCACGAATTCGTAGACACAATCGTGGCCGCCTTCGGTAAAGTCGATATCAAAGGCGCTCCGCACCAGGCGCCCGTTGACAATCCAGACGCTGACGCCGTTCTCCAGTTTTTTCCAGAGCCGTTCGTGGACCCCGGTCAAATCCGGCAATTTTCTTCCCTGCTGGGTCAAAAGGCCGATATCCCCGGCATGGCGGCGTACTCTTCTTTCCGCCTGGTCGGCTCTGGGTAACGCCTTTTCATAGGGCATGCCTTCAGCCATAAGCCGGTACTCCACGAGCAAATGGTCGATGAAAAACAGCCGCTCATCGTGCTCGGCCTCGCGGTCAATCCAGAATTCATTTACCGGTATATAAGGATAGCGGTAATGCTGGCCGAAGTTAACGAACTCTTCGTCGATGCGGCTGCGAATGTAGGCCCCGTCCACGAGCCAGATTTGAATATTACCGCGTTCATCGATTTTTTCAATATAGGCCGGCTTTAATGATGCGGGCATCATTCCTCCCCCGGTAATATCCTTCCCTCTTCCCCACGCCCCTTTACCCAACCCTCCCCAGAACGCGTAGAATAAAAATTTATGCCTTCGAAAGGCTTTATTGGTGTATCTGTGCCATCACCCGGTTAAGCAGTTCCTGGTCGTCTTTCACGCCGCGCACGTCGAGGTTGGTCTGGCGGAAAGCCCGCACCATGGTCTCGATGAGCCTGGTCTTGCTGAGTTTCTTGCCGCCGCTGAACTTGGCGGTCGATGCCAGCGACTCCAGGTAGGCGTCTTCCTCGCGGTTGAGGAAGACGGATAGCTTAATCATCGCCGACCTCGCCGTTTCCGGTGAGGGGACGGGCCGTCTCTCTTCCAGCGCCTTGACGACAGGTGCCGAGCGGTTACCGCCGGTGAAACGTTCCAGGGCTTTGGAATTAGGATAAGCTAAATCTTCGGTCACTTTAACTCTTTTCATGGAGCACCTCTTTTGTGAACTGTCGGTAGGCTGCGGCCCCCTCGGAGGCGGGGGCATAAGTAAGGATGGACATGCCGGCGGCCGGGGCTTCTTTAAACCGGACGCTGACGGGTATGGTGGTATTGAAGACTCTGATGCGGTCGCCGAAAGCCCGGCGCGTGACCTCGATGACTTCACGGCTGTGCAGGGTACGGGGGTTGGTCATGGTGAACAGTATCCCCAGGATTTCCAGGGACGGGTTAATTCTTTCCTGCACGCGGAGGATGGTGGTCAAAAGCAGCGCCAGCCCCTTCATGGCGAGGAAGTCCGACTGCAACGGTATCAGGACGCTATCGGCGGCGGAGAGGGCGTTGATGGTCAATAGCCCCAGGCTGGGGAGGCAATCGACCAAAATATAGTCGTACTCCTGCCGTACCGGCTGGAGCATTTCTCTTAATATCAGCTCGCGGGTGAAGGCGTTCACGAGGTCGAGTTGCGCCTGTGACAGCTCGATGTTGGCCGGAACGAGGTCGATGCGGGGGTTATTTGTCTTCAGGGTAACGTCGCGCAGCGAATAGCGGGCGTTGTTCCTGATGGCGCTCGTCAGGACGTCATAGACCGTGAGCTTGAGGTCGTCCGGATTGAAGCCGAAGCTGACGGTCAGGCTGCCCTGCGGGTCCCAGTCGATGAGGAGCACGCGTTTGTGATACTCGCTGAGGCTCTGGGCGAGGGCGGCCGCCGTGGTCGTCTTGCCGACGCCGCCTTTCTGGTTGGCGATACAAATAACCGGCATAGTGGAAAATCTCCTGCGAAATTATAGCGCAGTTGCGCATATGCGTCAAAACGAGCACCGTTAGCTTTATACCTTTAAACGTAATAAAATAAAACGTAATGACACAAAATTATGTTAATAATACGATAGAACCCATTCCCCCCGTATATCCGGGGGAAAAACAGATATGGGGACCGTGGGCGACCGCCGGTCTCGGCCTGGCTATCGGCGTTGTTTTCTTTATCATCCAGTCACTTACGGTGGGAATATTCGCCATCTTCCAGTACGTCAATTCCGCCGATATCAGCCTTTCGCAAATCCTCAACGCCTTACTGGAAAACGGCGACCTGCTGACCGCGGCGACCATCGCCTCGGCGGTAATCTGCGGCGGCCTCATTGTGATTATGGTCAAGGCGCGGCACGGCGCGAAGATCAGAGAGTATCTCGCGCTCAAACGGCTGAACAAAAAGACCATTATCCTGGTGCTGGCAATCGGCGCGGCATTTCTCGTGTTTTCTATCGCCGCCGGCTATTTCCTGCCGAAAACCAGTAAGCCGGACTATATCACCAGCGCCTATGAAAACGCGTCTCTAAAGTTTTTATACTGGATAGCGGTGGTGGTTTTCGCGCCGATATTCGAAGAGACTTTCATGCGCGGCTTTCTCTTCATCGGCTTCAGACAGTCGCGGCTGGGAGCGGTCGGCGCGGTCATACTGACCTCACTGCTCTGGGCGGGACTGCACCTGCAATACGATATTTTTCAAATGGCGCTCATCTTTGTCCTGGGCATCGTTTTGGGCACCGTCCGCCAGAAGACCGACTCTCTATGGAGTCCGATAATCATCCATTCTCTAAACAACTTGGTGGCAATGATTGCAATTTCTCTGTAGTAATCTTTTTCTTCCAAAAATCTTAGTCATCGTTTAATTTTTATCATTTTTCCAAGAAAAATGTTTAAATAATTTAAAAAGGTATTGACAAAATCAATAATGCTCTTTATAATATATTAAGAAAATTAATGTGATTCTTAATAAAGTTAATCTTTTACACATTTTGAGGGGAGGAAAATGCTATGGCAAGAGAATGGCTGGAACTGACCAAGATGACCCAGGGCAAGACGATAACGGTGGAGCGCGTACGCCTGGTGGACAGCGATATCGCCATCGAAGGAAGCTTTACCCTGCCGCCTCTGGCGAACCTCTCCGCCGAAGACCAGGTCTTCGTCATGGCCTTCGTCCGCTGCTCCGGGTCCATAAAAGACATGGAGCAAATGTTCGGCATCAGCTACCCCACCGTGAAAAACCGCATTAATCGCATCGCCCAGCAGCTGGAGTTCGTCGAAATCGTGAAGGTGTCTCCGCAGGAAGAAATCCTTGAAGAGTTGGAGCGCGGCGATATTTCCGCCGACGAGGCGATAAGGAGGTTATCGAAATGAACTGGCCGCCCATGTTGATGCACGTAAAAATCAAGAATCGGAAATCCGACTTCGGAATCTGGCTGCCGCTGTTCCTGCTGCTGCCGCTGGCGCTGGTCGTCCTCATCATCCTGTCGCCGCTGATACTTATCGGCATCCTGGTGCTGCTGGCGCTGGGACAGGGCAGGTGGGTAGAGTGGGGGTTCCGCTGCCTGTGGGTGGCGATAACGTCATCCTGGGCGCTGCGGGGACTAAAAGTCGATGTCCAGAACGGAAACGAATACATATTTGTCTCGGTGGTATAAAGCTGTATAAAAGGGAAACAAGGAGGAAAAGAACATGAAAGAGAATCAGAAAAAAATACTCGAGATGCTGGCCGAGAAAAAGATAAGCGCCGATGAGGCTTACCGACTCCTCAACGCCGTCGAGTGCGACGAGGAAGGGCGGGAAAAGACCGTGAAGGCGGAACCGGATGCCAGGGGCAAGCCAAAGTACCTGCGCGTCACAGTGACGCCGGGTGAAGAGACGGAGACCGGCAAGGGGAGCCTTTTACATGACGGCAACGTCGGCCGCGTTAACGTCCGCATACCGATGTCACTGGTGCGCGCCGGTATCAAACTTACCGCCCTGATACCCCCGGACGCGCTGGATAAAGCCAATACGGCTTTGAAAGACAGGGGCATCAACTTCGACGTGCGCAACATCAAGTCGGAAGACCTGGAGGGGCTGATCGAAGCCATGGGTGACATGCAGATAGACGTCGAAGGGGGGAGGGGGGAGAGAGTCAAGGTGTTCGTCGAATAAGGAGATACCGCGCGCCGCGATAAAGACAGAAGCGCCGGAAATATTAATAAATTCCAGGATATTAAAATTGGAGGAATGAAATGGGTTACTTCAGAATTTTGGCCGCCATCCCCGGTTTTTTCCTGAGCTCCTTTTTCCTGATGCTCCTCTGGGGAGCCATCGCCCCTGATTTCGGCATAAGTTCCGCGACTTATGTGCAGTCCATGGCCATTAACATTACCCTCTGGCTGGCGGTCGCGCCGCTGGCTTTCGTAGGGCGCAGGCGCCGGCACTGGAGACATTCCGAGGAGTCGAACTCGTAGCTTGGCAGGGTCATCGGGAAAGGTAATGTTTATCTCATCGTGTGGCCGCCATTAACGGTGATGAAGTGCCCGGTAATAAAGTCCGAGTCCGGCGAGGCCAGGAAGACCGCCGTCCCCGGGAGGTCGGAGGGTTCTTCGCGGCGCTTGATAGCCTGTCCGGAGATCGTGCCCTCGAAGGCGTCGCCACTGGCGTCCTGCCCCAGGCTAGCCTCGGTGGCGGTAAAACCCGGACCGATACTGTTGACGTTGATGCCGGAAGGACCCAGGGCGCGCGCCAGCGCCAGCGTCAGCCCGTAAACCGCCGCCTTACTCACGGCATAGGCTGTCAGAGCGACGGCCCCCGGCAGCAGGAAAACGTCCGAGGCGATATTGATAATTTTCCCTTTGCCCTTTTTGACCATCAGCGGGGCGATGGCTTTACAGCAAAGATAAGTCCCCCGCACGTTCACTTCGAACATGCGGTCCCAATCCCTGACCGTCCAGGCATCCCAGGCGCGCCTCTCCACGCCATAATAGAGGGCGGCGTTATTCAGTAGGATGTCCACCGTGCCGTAAAGTCGGATAACCTCGTCGGCCATTTTTTGCGTGGCTTTTTCATCGGAGATATCAGTCAACATGGCGTGGGCTTCGCCGCCTTTTGATTTAATTTCTTTTATGGTGTTCTGCGCCCGCTCCAGGCTGATATCGGGTAAAAGTAATTTGGCCCCCTCCGCAGCGAATCTCAGGGCAAAGGCTTTTCCCAGACCCCGCCCGGCCCCGGTGATAATGGCGACTTTATCTTTAAGTACGGGTGACACGACGGACCTCCTTTTGAGTTGAATGTATTATCGATTAACCAATGCTTTGGTAACATTATCGCTCGTGGCGACCCAGCCGAAAACGGAAGAGATATTAAAAACGCTTGCTTTCTGAATGTACGCGGGACCACTATTACCGCAGGCATCCTCAAGTAAAATGGGGAAATACTCGTGAAAGAACGCATCGCGCACGGTGGACTCGACGCAGATGTTGGTGAAAAGCCCGACAAAAAAGAGATATTTAGCGTTTAATTCCTTTAGTCTGGCATCGAGCTCCGTATGGACAAAACCGCTAAAGCGGCTCTTGTCGATAAGGATATCTCCGGCTTTCGGCTTTAATTCGTCGACGATTTGCCAGTCCCAGGAACCTCGAGTAAGGAATTTCCCCTTAAGCGCGGGGTTCTCGCGTATTGCCGCGAGTCCGCCCTCTTTCCAGTAAAAAGGAGATTCCGGGCTTTCATCCTTAGCGTAGGTCATCCGGAGATAAATGATTGGCATTCCTTTTGCCCGGAAAGTCTCAATCACGCTCTTATCGACGGCGATAACGCGTTCCGACATTGCCCCATCCAGTTTGCCGAAGAAATCCCACATGCCGCCCTTTTTGCAGAAAGAGTTCTGCATATCCACCACGATCAGGGCGGTCCTGGCGGTATCCAGTGTAATGGCGGCAGGTCTGGCGGTAAAAGTTATTTCCAAAGGGATAGATTCCTTCCTTTGAGGCTATGTTAATACCCTTTTCGCTGGGTTGTCAACAAGCCCTATATGGAATATTTGTTCTAAGACAATTAGGACAATTTACGTTCGGTCTACGAAGGGAAATATGATGGTTGACAACGATTTATTTCGCAGTGTAAGCTTCATATGAGCCCGTTCGTTAAATACGTATAAAATCGTGAGTCAAGGAGGACTATTTATGGCACATGGGTTCATGGGGAAGATACTCTGGGTAGACCTTTCTAAAAAGCAAATCAAGGAAGAACCCCTCGATGAGAAGATGGGACGCGATTTTCTGGGGGGTTACGGCCTGGGTGCCAGGATACTGTTCAATCGGCAGAAAGCCGGGGTCGACCCGCTGGGTCCGGACGCCATCCTGGGAATGGTCACGGGCGTGCTGACAGGCACCGACGCCATGGGCGGTTCGCGGTATATCATGGTGGGGAAATCACCGCTGACCGGGGGGTGGGGCGACGCTAATTCGGGCGGCAATGTGGGCCCTTATTTAAAATTCGCCGGATACGACGCGGTGTTCTTTACCGGCAAAGCGGCCAAACCGGTGTACCTGTTAATCGATAACGGTAAAGCGGAAATCAAAGACGCCGCTAATCTCTGGGGCAAGGACACCTTCGAAACGCAGGACATTCTCCGGGCGGAACACGGTAAAGAGCTGGAAGTCGCCTGCATCGGTCCTGCCGGCGAAAAACTATCCCTCATCGCGGCGGTCATGAACAACAAGGGCAGGGCGGCGGGCCGCTCCGGCCTAGGCGCGGTCATGGGGTCGAAAAAGCTCAAGGCCATCGCGGTCAAGGGCAACATGAAGATACCCGTGGCCGATGAAGTTGCCTCCCGGGAAATGAGAAAGAGGCACGTGCAGAACAAGAACCCGCGCTCGGAGTTCATCGGGGGGTTCGGGACGGCGGCGCTTTTTGAAATGAGCGCGACATCGGACGATGCCCCCTGCAAGAACTGGGACGGCGTGGCGGTCATCGACTTCCCCAAGTATAAAGACATCAGCGCCCAGCCGGTGAAAGAACAGCAGGACAGGAAGTACGGCTGCTGGCATTGCCCCGTGGGCTGCGGCGGCATCATGAAACCCCATAGCACCGGTGAATTTACCTATGACGAGCATGCCCACAAGCCGGAGTACGAGACGCTGGCCATGTTCGGCAGCAATCTGCTCAACAACGACCTGATATCGATTATTAAAGCTAATGACATCTGCAACCGGTACGGACTGGACACGATATCGGCGGGAGCCTGCGTAGCTTTTACGCTGGAGTGCTACGAGAAAGGCATCATCACCAAGAAAGACACCGGCATCGAGATGAAATGGGGCGACCCCAAATGCATCATCGCGATGACGGAAAAACTGGCCAAGAGGGAGGGCTTCGGGGACATTCTCGCGGATGGGGTGAAAATCGCCGCGGAAAAAATCGGCAAGGGCTCGGAAAAATACGCCATTCACATCGGCGGGGAGGAGTATCCCGCGCACGACACGCGGGGCGGCATCAACTTCGCCATCGGCTACGGGGCCAATCCGACGCCGGGGCGGCACACCCAGGGCGGCGAGGGACCGCTGCCGGCGGGGGCTTTGCCGGAATACAACCGGGGCTCGCTGGTGGGTCGGGGGGCGCCGCACAAAATCGGCATGGGAATAACGAGCGCCTATAACGCCGCGGGTATCTGCATGATTGTCATCGGCGATGCGTACGTCCACATCAACGACCTGGTCGAGGCTTTCAGGACCATCACCGGGTGGGACATGACCCTCGAGGAGCTGATCAAGACGGGGGCGCGCATCGAGACGATGAAGCAGGCTTTCAACGTGCGGGAGGGAATAAAGACCCCCTGGAAACACCACGACCGGATGCTCGGGAAGCCGCCGAAGAAGGTCGGCCCGCGGGCGGGGGCGACGCTGGACCAGTACGAGCTTTCCAACGAGTACTACGAAGCGATGGGCTGGGACCCGAAGACGGGTAAACCGAGCAAGCAAGCGCTGCAAGACCTGGGCCTGAACGACGTGGCCAAAGTGTTATGGGGGTAGGGAGAAGCTCTAAATCCTAAGCTCTAAGCTCTAAATAAGCTCAGAAGCTCGAAACGGGGCCTCCGGTAAAACGGGGGCCCTGGGGTTTTTATTTGCCTTTATTTATTCGTTTATTCGTTTTTTAAATAATTTTTTTGGTGTATTTTACGAGTAAATAGCTTCAGTATTCGTTTTTCGATTTATGGTAAGTTAGCTTCATTTTTCCGGGTATTCGTTTTTCGAGTTATGTTAAATAAGTTTCCATTTTGCAGGTGACGGTAACCGTTAATAGTTTAAAGCAGAGCCGGGAGAAAGTGAAGGGGATTTTGTCATGTTTTGTTGGGGGGTGGGGAGATTAAAGATAAGGGATTTCGTGTCTTGATATTCCAGGTGAGCCAACGATCGTAATATCAAATTTTAAAGAAGGCTCAACAATAGTGCTGGCATTGTGAATGCGAAACGCTATTTGCCATCCGTAATCAAACGTCATTATTATAGTTGTTTCGGAATCAGGTTTTTGTGAAATTTCGATGATTCTAGTTGGTAAATGTAATCGATCACCCCATTTTAGTGAATTATCGATATTAAATGATAACACTGAAACTTCACCGTTTTCCTTGATCACTTTATAATAGTCATATTGGCCTAATAAATATTTTATGAGTTTATTTGGAACTTCAACATGATTTTCAAATAAAGCCTTCATTTCGAATTGAAATGCGTTTAATATGGGTAAATAGTAACGTTGTTTTTTATCTGGTATATCTCTCCATTTTTCTTTGGCGTATTTTTTATTTTTTAACTCCCTAAATATAGGAGATATTTGTTGAAAATATCTCCCAGAACACTTAACACCAAACCACTCCGAACCGAAATCTATGCGTGCAGAAAGTCGCGAGTGTTTTAAGGCCCAATGACGATTTTTTGCGGAAATTCCAACATCCTGATTAAGCGTATTATTATGAACTATCACATCCCGTACATCGCCTTCTCTACCTCTTTGGTCAGATTGTAATGATATTTGGCAGTTATTCTTTATTAGACGGTTGTCACGTACGATTAGAAATGTGACGGCTTGCTTCGAGGCCTTGATAATATTTTGTTGTTCTAAAACAGAAGATGAGTTGAAGCATTGCTCTGCAATACGTATATGCGTGCTCCCGACGATTGGCGATGAAAGATTTTTTGATAGACTCAAAGCGATGCCATATTCAAAGGCCCGCCCCATGTCATTCTGCGATAAGCTCATAGACCCAAATCTTCACTTAATATTAGAATTTCATTGGAATGTTTATCTTTTGACATCCCATATACCCACTCCACGGAAATAATGGGATTATTAGGATACAAATTCCTAATTGTACTGCAATCATTGTAGGACATGATCCAACGCTCTCGTTTATTTAAAATATCAGCAAGTTCATGATGGTTAAAACCTCTGTGGGTATCTCCTTTTATGCCATATAATTTCTGGCCGTTTACATATGGAGGATCAAGATATAAAAAAGCATCGCCATGTTTGTAAATGGCATCTCTGAAATCAGAACATTCAACTTCAAAGTTTCTCACTTTAAAAAGGCGAATTCTCTCAATTGCTGACTTAGTGAAACGAGGATGCCCAGGAGACATACCGCCCGATAGAGTAGTGCCTGAAAAAGACGACCTGTTTAATACAAAAAAAGCGGCTGCCCTATCTATCTTGCTTTCTAAATGGATATAACTCTTCTGAAGGCGATAGAACTCTTCGCGTGACAGAGGATAATAGTGTTCAACATGACAAGCTAACAATTCAGGATCATCTATGAGTTCTTGCCAGAAATCAACCAGGGGGTTAAAAACATCCGAGCCGTATACATGCATTCTTGTCGTGCATGCAAGTTCAATAGATCCACCGCCCAAAAACGGAGAACATAACTTAGTTTCATAAACCGGGATAAAAGAGTAAATAAATTTTATAGCACGGTTTTTACCGCCCGGATAGCGTAGTGGAGAGCGAGGGCAGTGATCAGGAATACTCCATAAGTTATATTGAACGACTTTCTCCATTACACGATTTGCGCATCGTTCAAATTTTATATTTACAGAACTAGTTTTCTTTTCAAGTTCTCTGGTAGACATAAAATAACTTTCTTAAAAACGATATATATAGTATTTCGTTATTTTGATTTATTTTACAATTCTCAACATGATATAGCAAGACCGTGTTTTGTATGAAAAAAAGAAATTGGATACGCGCATTCGTAAAAATAAAGCTAATATTGAGAGTGGGTGTTTGAGAGGGGCGTCAGCCCCTTTTTTTTATCCCCCCTTCCCTTAATCCGAAGGGAAGGGGGACCAAGGGGGATAGGTTACACCTCTCCGCCCCGAGATTCTTCGCTACGCTCAGAATGACATAAAAATGAGATTGCCACGCCTGCGTGCCGCAACGCACTTCGGTGTGCAGGCACGTCGTCCTTCTGCGGAAGGACTCCTCGCAATGACCCTACTACGCTAAAGCTTCGTAGGGCAGGCAGGGGGTGGGGGGTTTGTAAACCTAGATGCTCTCGGTATAAAATAGATGAGATATTTTTCTTTTTCCGTTAGAGAAAGCGGGGCAGGGCCATGGCCGAGGAATTTATAGTCGTTAAAGACGTTCACAAGAGCTTCGGGGATTTCAAGGCGGTCAACGGGGTCTCTTTCTTCATTAACAAGGGCGAAAGCTTCGGGCTGCTGGGACCCAACGGCGCCGGCAAAACGACCACGATTCGCATGCTGGCTACGGTGCTCGAGGCGGACAGCGGCGAAATCACCATCGGCGGGCACTCCGTAAAAAGAGAAGCCGAAGCCGTCCGCAGCATCATCGGGGTCTGTCCCCAGGACCTCGCCCTCTACGAGGACCTCTCCGCCATCGACAACATGGTCTTCTTCGGGCGCATGGCCGGCCTGGACGGGAAAGAAGCCAGAGAACAGGCGATGGTCAATTTAAAGCTCATGGGGCTCGAGGAAAGGGCCAAAGGAAAGGTCGCCAAGTTCTCCGGCGGGATGAAGCGCCGCATCAACCTGGCCATCGCCCTCATGGGACATCCCCTGCTCCTCTTCCTCGACGAGCCGACGGTAGGCATCGACCCGCAGTCCCGCTACAACATCTTCGAGAACATACAGGGCCTCCAGAAACGAGGCATGACCATCCTTTACACCACGCACTACATGGAAGAAGCCGACCGCCTCTGCGAACGCGTCGCCATCATGGACGGCGGCAAGATAATCGCCAACGACACGCCGTATAATCTGAAATCGCAACTCGGCTCGCCGGAAAAGGTCACGCTGGAAGACGTCTTCCTGAAACTGACGGGACGCAGCCTGCGCGATTAACCGAAGATATGAAAAGGGCCTTATTAATAACTCTCAATGAAGTCCGCCTGTACCTCCAGGACAAAGGCGACCTGGCTTTCAGCCTGCTATTGCCCATCGTGACCTTCGCCCTGATTTACGGCGCCTTCGGGGGGCAGACCCTTTTTAAAGCCACCGCCGGCGTGGTCGATGAAGACCATGGCGCTTACGCCGCGCAGTTGATACAGCAGCTGGACAACGTGGACGGTATCAGCATCGAAATGCTCACGCCGGACGAAGCCAGGGCCAAACTCGACCGTTCCGACCGGCTGCTGGTGCTGGACATACCCGCCGGATTTTCCGAGTCATTAGCCACTGGCGGGAAAGCACAACTGACCTTTTTGCAACGGGGCAACGGCGGTCTGGAAGGGCAAATCCTCGCCAGCATCATCCGGGGCGTCGCCGGGCAAATCGACCGGGTCTTCCAGATAAAGAGCCAGGTAACCGAAAATCTCCAGGGGACGGGCGCCAGCCGGGAAAGCATCGATGCCGCCGTGACTCAGTACCTGCAAGCCGAACTGAATAAACCCGCGCTGGGGGTAAACGAAGAGGTGGTGGGGGGCACCGCCGACCTCGTTAACCAGTACCTGCCGGGCATCGTCACCATGTACGTGCTCTTCGCGCTGATGTTAGGCGCGCGGGTCATCGTGGAGGAGCGCCGCCGGGGAACACTGGAAAGGCTGCTCACCACGCGGCTCAGCCCCGGCGAGCTGTTTTTCGGCAAATACATTGCCTCGGTCGCCCGCGGCTTCGTGCAGACGGTGATACTGCTGGCGCTGGGCTACGCGGTCTTCCAGATGTTCACGCCCGTCACCTTCCTGGAATCGCTGTTCATCATCCTCGTTTTCACGGCCGCCGCCTCGGCGCTGGGGCTCGTCATCGCCTCGATATCGCGCACGGAAGAAGGGGCGAGCTGGACAGGGGTCGTCTTCACGATGTTCATGGTCATGCTCGGGGGCACCTTTTTCCAGGTGCAGCCGGGGACGGTATTCTATACCCTGGGCAGGATATCCATCAACAGCTATGCCAACGAAGCGCTGCGAAAAATAATCGCCGAGGGGGGCTCGCTCGGCGACGTTATTATGCCGCTGGCCATATTTATCGGGGTGGCGGTGGTCGGACTGATTATCGCGCGGCTCATTTTCAAAGCCATACCCGGGGGCAAATAGGCAACGATGAAGAACCTGAAGCAGACCTGGTTTATCGCCCTGAAAGATTTGAAAATCTTTGCGACGGACCGCGCCTCCGTGTTCTTTTTCATCATTTTCCCGTTCCTCTTCATTATCATGTTCAACTTCCTGCTGAAGGACACGACGGGCGGGGACGCCCGGCTGGAATTACATATGGCCACCCGCGAGGCGGCCGGGGCCTCAGCGGGCAAATAATCGGCGCGATGGCGACGCAGAATGAGACCATGCTCGCGCCGGGGCAGCCGATAATCATCCGGGACAAAGACTATGATGCCGACCGGCAGGCGGTGAAAGACAAGAAGCTAGCCGGGTTTGTCGCCTTCCCGGCGGATTTCACCCAGGCGCTGATGGCCGGCACGCCGACCAGCCTGGAAATATTTGCCGACGCCAACAATCTTAACACCAAAACCGCCCTGGAAGGACTGGCCAACGCGCTATCATCGGAGATAGGGACGAGCCAGGTCGTCATCAAAGCCAGCGTCGCCCTGCTGGTGAAAAGCGGCTCCCTGCCCCCGGACACGGAAAGCATCAATAAAGTGGTGCAGGCGCTGATGGCCAAGCTGCTGGCCGGGGGGCAGAATCCTTTCATTACGTTCGTGACGGACAAGGTGGGGGAAGTGAAGGCGGGGAACCCGTCCAACTTCGTCATCCCCGGCTACCTGGTGATGTTCGTCTTTTTTGCCGCGGCGGTGGGCGCGGAAATCATCGTGCGGGAGCGGCAGAACCACACGCTGGAGCGCCTGCTGGCCAGCTCGGTGAAGAGGTCATCCGTCCTGGGGGGCATCTTTACCGGCGGGGTGATAAAAGGGCTGATACAGATAACCATCTTCTGGACGGTGGGCATCCTGGTGTTCAAGGTCAACCTGGGGCAATCGCCGGCGGGGGTCATCATCCTGTCCGTACTCATGGTACTGATGTCCTCGGCGTTTGCCGTCATGCTGGCGACCCTGGCGAAGACAGTACGCAGCGCGGCATCGCTCGCGGTGATAACGTCGCTGGTGCTGGCGCCGCTGGGCGGGTGCTGGTGGCCGTCTTTCCTCTACCCGGACTGGATACAGAACATCGCCAAGATTACGCCGCACGCCTGGGCGACCGAGGGTTTCAACAAGCTCATGCTCTTCGGGGCGAATTTCGGGGCGGCGGCGCCGGAGATGCTGGCGCTGGTGGGTTTCACCGTAGTATTCGGGATTATCGCCGTCTGGCGGTTCCGCACCGCCGCGGCGTAAAAGAGGAGGGTTAATGGTCATGAAAATCACTGTGGAGGCAGCCAAAACAAAAGTCGTGGAAGCCATGCGTCCGAGGAACCCCTGCGGGCCGGCCATCATGCGGGTGATGTGGGAGGCCTACGGACTGAAAAACGAAGACTTTCTGTGGGCGGGGGCAGCCGTCCGGGGCGGCATCGCCAGGCAGCAGCAGGCTACCTGCGGGGCGGTAACGATAGGGTCGATATTGCTGGGGCTGAAAAACCACCAGTCGCTGAAGAATAAGGACAAGGCGGAAAAGGCGCAGAAAGCCGTTCTCGAAGACGCCGCCGAGCTGGTGAAGAGCTTTATAAAGAGGTTCGGGGCGCTGTCCTGCATCGACCTCGTGGGAGTAGACTTCACCGACGAACAAGCGATGAAGCAGGTGACGGACGCCCTGTTCGAGCAGAGGTGCCAGCAACAGGCGCAGTTCGTCATCGAGAAGCTGTACGAACTGGACGAAAAACGCCGCCAGGCGGGCTAGATGTTCGTCATTAGAGACGCGGTGTAAAGGAGGACAATCATGGCTTTAAAGATGCCGCTCGAGGAAGCGAAACGCAAAGCCCTGGACTTGATGCATAAGGGCAATCACTGAGGGCCGTCCGTCCTGCAAGTTATGTGGGAGGCTTACGGCTTAAAAAACGAAGATTTTCTCTGGGCGGGGATGACCTTGTGGGGGGGCTTCGGGGGGCAACAGCAGCAGGGGACATGCGGGGCGATGGCGGGGAGCGCGGTGTTCCTGGGGCTGAAGCACCGCACGCCGCTGAAAGATAAGGAAAAGGTCGCCGCGGCAAAGAAAGCCGCCAACGCGGAAGCGGGAGAGCTGGCGAAGAGCTTTTTCCAGAAGTTCGGGGCGGTCAGCTGTCTTGAACTTACCGGGGTGGACTTCTCCGTTCCCAACGCCGCGAAACAGGCGATAGAAGGCGGACTATTCGCACGAGTATGCGATAAACTCGTGGAGTTCGTCATCGAGAAGATGTACGAAATGGACAAATAACCCGCAACGTGAAACAGGCGTGCCTAAGTACCGTGTATCAGGTAGCTGCCGGTACCGCCGGTCTGGGTCTCGCTGCGGATAGAGATGATGAAATATACCAGGTTCCAGGCGTCGTTGAGAGAAAACAGGTCCACCTGAAGTTCCTTATCGCCGGGGGTCAGCACGTTATCGCTCCAGTTCAACTGGAAAGTATCGACGTCCACGCCCTCGTTGAACGTCCCCGGGTAAGACTTGCCGTTAAAGACATCGTTGGGGTCAGCGGTGGGATTGGTGAGGTTTTTCGAGACGCCGGACTTACCGGTAACGACGATGGAAGACGTACCGAAAGCATCGCCTTCGACGACGAAAGTGGTAATTTTAGCGGCTAATGTCTCAACGATATGGCCGTACTTATCCTTGATGGGGTCGGGTACCTTGAAGTTAGTGATCTTTCCTCCAGGCAGACCGTCCTGGTCCCAGTCCAGGTTGTCGCCGGTGCCCGGATGGAAGGCGAAGTTGTTATCACGGATGTAGATATAGTGCCCCGCCGATTCCGGGGAGGCGTAAACGATAATCAGGGACCAGCCGGCACAAGCAAAATCGGAGTAGGAATTGTCAGGGTTGCGGACGTCCGCGGTGACGCCACCGACGGAATAGAGGGCGTTGCCGGTATGGTGCTCCTCGCCCTGAACGATGGGGTAGGTTTTCACCAGCGCGGAGACGTCCCGCACGCAGGCATAAGAGAAACCGTAGGGGTCGCCCCACATGGTATTGAGCATGGCATAAGAGCGGGTGGCGGTTAAATCATGGGCGCCGACCGCCGGCTCGGAGCCGTCGAAATACACCTGGTCGTTGCCGATCTTGAATGTTATCCCCGTATCCACCGGCAGGTAAACGATTTTAATGTCGTCCAGGTAGACGTATTTAGAGGTACTGTTGAAATTGAAGTAGAACCGCATCTTAAAGTTGTGACTGGCTGTAAATTCGGAGGGGATATTTATCGAGAAGGGGGTAGCCGGGTCATCATCGCTGAATGCCTTATAATTTTGGCTCCAATTGGTGCCGTTATCGCTGGAGAAGGCGTAATAGAGGGTATCGGTAGACTGCAGGTTGCCGGTTTCGGTCTGGGTCCAGGAGAGATTAAAAATTCCCGTTCCGTAGGAACCTAAATTCAGGGGGTTTTTCAGGGTAATGGTCAACGGGCCGGTGTCGGTCGAGCTGGTACCCTGCCCCTGGAACTGGTTGGAAGAGATAGTCCAGCGGCTGGGAATATAATAATTAACCCTGGCATAGACCATCGATACCTGGACATTAGGCGTCAAACTCGTGCTGTAGACACCGAACTGCTGAAGTCCATTAGTGCTGCTTGGACTGTTTAAATCTGTCGCCGTCCAGGCAACGCCTGTTTTGGGATTGGTAGTACTTTGAAAGCTGTAAGTCGCCCAAGTATTTGTCAGGGTAGGGCTGGTTGCCCAGGAATAATATGGGTTTGAGCCTCCGTTTATTTTAAGCGCAGCACGGATATTGGGGGTGCCGGTACCGCTAAGCTTTTCGGCTCTGGCATAAATAGTAACATCTGAAATAGTGGCACCTGAGGGTATCGAGAACGGTGAAAAGTTAAAAAGTCTATAAGCAGAGCCACTTGCCAAAGTAGTACCCTTTATGTAATCGTTATCATTCGGATTGGTTTCATCAACTTTATCCCAATAGGTCGCAGGTGAAGCCGGGTAATAAGTCCAGGTGCCGGTGGCACTGCCATCAGGGGTAACAGGTACGCTGGTCTGGCTATTGGTAACGTCATTGGTCCTGACCCAGTTATTTAAGTTGGAGCAGTCGTCGGAAAGGACGTTGCCTACGGCATTCTGATTGCGCCAGCCGGACCAGTAGAGGTAGGCATAGACCGCATCGGCATCAGCCGGGATGGACTGGAGGTTGAACGTGCCGGGGGTATGCCAGGTTTCACGTTTATTATCTTTGGGATTATCATCCGATAGCAGCGAGTTGCCGATGGCGACATAGTCGCCGGACATAGCATCCCCCATCTGGCGCAGCTCGTTCTTGGAGGAATAGGCTTCGACCACAGTATCCCCGGCCGTGGAGACCATTTTATAGTAGCGGGTATCGATATCCCAGGAGACGGGCACGTCATCGGGATTGGAACCATTCATCCCCGTGGTTATCCAGGCAATGGGTGAGAGGTTGGGGTTGTCCTCGGTATAACTAAAGGTAAAATCGAAAGACATGGTCTCAGAGTCGAAATTAGGCATCTGGGTAAAGAGGGGGTAAGGCGCGTTGAATTTCCAGAGCATGGTCGTGCCGCCGGGGGCCGGCAAGGGACCGACCGGTGTGGAAGGATGGCCAGCGACCTGGAGGGTGCAGTTGTCGGCATAATTAAAGCCGCGGGGCATCCATACCCCCAGCGATTTGACGGTGAGGTTATCACCGACATCAGGGACAAAGGAGACCAGGACGCGGTACGGGTTGCCGGGGAGGGCGCTGCCGGCCACGACCAGCTTCTCCGATTCCATCATTGCCTTGGCTTCATTGGCATCCAGTCCCAACTGGTCCAGCGTGACATCGGTGGGGAACCAGACGTTCGAGATGGTAAAATTGGCCGCCATGCCGTTAATATCTTCGGTCTGATAAGGCCAGGAAGTATTAAAGTCGTAAGGGTTATAACCGGCGCCCAGGAAGTCGTATTTAATACGCCAGAGGCTGTCCTCGATACCGGAATCGGCGGTATAGAGCTCGTCGGTATTTTTTTCGTAAACTTCGCCGGTCTTGATGGCGGTGCTGATATGGGTAAGCGTGGGCACGAGGGTAAGGCTGCCCAGTATCAGGAAGATCATCACGAGGATGAGGGCCTGCCCGGCTTCACCGGACGACCGCCTGGACCGGAGGAAACGACCAATTTTTTTCATAATATTATCCATTTTTACAAGCTGGGCCGGGGCGCGGTAACGTTCAACCTGGTGACGTTGACGACGCGCGCTCCGCTACCCACGGTGCCGGTAATGGTTATGGTAAATTCCTCGTTAACCCAGGTACAGACGGGGGCAATTTTGACATACTGGGCTATCAAGTTCACCTGCGGGGGGCTGCCCGTGATGGTATAGGTCCGCTTGAGCTGGAAGTTGGCATCCACGGAATAGACGGCGTGGGCGGTCTTGTTGTCCCAGGTAACCCAGGTAAAGGTGAGGTTGGAAGTGGCGGGAAAGTGCTGCCAGTTATCAATCGACTGCGCCATCTGGGCATCGCGCGAAATCCACTGGATGGCGTTAAGGACCTGACGATTGGCGGTAGTATAGTCGTTGTTCTTGACGGTCTGATTGATGACCTGGGCATTAGCCATAGCGGCACCCAGGCCGATAAGACCGGTAATCGCCAGCGCGGCGATTACCTCGATGAGGGTAAAACCCGCCTGGTTTCTATGGAGCGACCTGATTTTACGTAAAAACATAGCTCATCTTATGAAGTGCGGTCCAAGTTATAGCTCTCGAGGACAAGCACATCATGACTTTTATGGCGGATGGTGACGGTTATTTTCTGGATGTTGCCGTTCCTTTCGTTAGTGATGACCCAGGAGGGGGTATAGCCGGGATAATTAGTGCGCATGCTCGACGGCCATACCGCGTCCATGTCGTATTCGGTAGCAAAACTTAGCTTTTTAATATTTTCGATAATGGTCTCGGCGAGAATCTTGGCCGAGGTTCTTTCGTCATTGGTGGCGCGGGCGGTGGAGGTGGTGGCGAGGGCGCTGAGAAAGGTCACGCCGATAATGCCGAGAATCGCCACGGCCAGTATGGTTTCAAGGAGTGAAATTCCCTTTTCGCTTTTTCTCATATTTCCACGTCCCGGAGGGGGTGCGGTAATGCCCGACGGCTCGATAAACGCAGCACGGCCACCGTAAATAAGCATAGATTCCCTACCAGTATTATTCTCTGGCGCATAGCTGGTGTAAATAGTAAATTCGTCATGTTACCTAGGTCATCCGGCGATGGCATCTTTTATCACGCTTTTAAAGAGTTGATAATGGGCGTCTTCAGGAAAGCCTTGACCACCACGGGGTCGAACTGGGACGCGGCGCACTTTTTAATCTCCGCGATAGCCTTGACGGCGGTCAGGGCGGAGCGATAGGGGCGGTCGGAGGTCATGGCGTCGAAGGAGTCAGCCACGGCCAGTATCCTGGCGCCCAGGGGTATTTCTTCGCCGCGGGCTTTCTGGTTGAGCCCGGTCCCATCGTAGCTGTCATGGTGGTGGCGGATGACTTCCACTATTTTGGCGTTGACGAGCGGCTCGACGATGCCGGGGCCGATGCTGCAATGCGTCAGGATGTAGTCGTACTCCGTGGGGGTAAGCATGCCCGGTTTATTCTGGACACTCGAATCGATACCTATCTTACCGATGTCGTGGAGGAGGGCCGCCCAGCGCAGGTTTTCCAGCTCCTCGCCCTCAATACCGAGGACACAGCCGGTATCGACGGCTATTTTGGTGACCCGCCGCGAGTGCCCGGCAGTGTACTTGTCTTTGGCTTCCAGGGCGCTGACCAGCGATTCGACGGCGTCGATGAAGAGCTTCTGGAGCTCGCGGGACTGCTGCTCGACCTTGCCTTCGAGCACCTGCCGCTTTTCTTTAAGACGCATCTCCAGCTGTCTCTTTTTTAAGACCATATTGATATTGGCTACAAGCTGGTTGATATCAAACGGCTTGGTGATATAGTCCTGGGCGCCGTTTTTCATGCAATTAATAATCGTATCAGGCTCGACGACGGCCGTCGCCATGACCACCGCCGTGTCCGGGTAAGACCTCTTGATCTGGGGAAGGAGCTCACTGCCCGACGTGCCCGGCATCATAATATCCAGGATAACCAGGTCAGTCGGCGTTTTTTCCAGGTTTTTCAGCGCCTCTCCGGCGTTAGCCGCTTCATCGCAGGCGAAACCGCTGCGGGTGAGGCATTTATTCAGGCTTCTCCGCACTGTTTTTTCATCGTCAACGATAAGAATTTTTTCCTTGAGAGGTGCTGTCACCATATTCATTTCCTTTCATCGCTACCGAATTTTTTTTCTAAGAAGCCGCCACCGGTATCCTCACGGTGAAGGTGGTGCCTTTGTTCACCTGTGTTTTAACGCTGATTTTACCGCCGTGCTGGGAGACTATGCCGTAGCAGATGCTCAGGCCAAGGCCGGTGCCTTTGCCGATGTCCTTGGTGGTGAAGAAGGGGTCGAATATGCGGGGGAGGACGTTTTTCTTGATGCCGCACCCGTTATCGGCGAACAGGATGTGGACATGATGATTGATTCTTTCGGTGGTAATCATCAGCACGCCGGGCCGGCTAACTTCTTTAATGGCCGCTTCGGCGTTGAGGATGATATTCAGGAAAACCTGCTGCAACTGGTACTTGTCTATCCGGATATCCGGCAGGTCCTCCTGAAAATTGGTGACGACGCTGATGTTATTCGTCTTTTCCTCGTACTCGCGGAGTCGCAGCACGTCTCTAACGACCTCATTTACCGAAGCCTGGCCGTTTTCGTAAACGTTATTGCGCGTGAAGAGGAGGACGTTTTTCACAATATTGGCGGCGCGTTTGGCTTCACTGTAGATGCACCGCAGGTCCTCTTTAGGCTCCGGCGGGACATCGCTATCAAGGAGCAATTGAGACAGAGACAGGATGCCGGTGAGAGGATTATTGAGCTCGTGGGCCAGGCCGGCCGCCATCTCTCCTAATGAAGCCAGGCGGTCGGTGAGGTACAATTTTTCCTTTTCCTCCCTTTCCCGGGAAACGTCCGAGAAAGTAAGCAGGGTCCTTTCCTCATCCATTTTTATGGCGGCGCAGACAATAATCTTATCGGTATTATGCACGCGATACCGGAATTCCAGCGTGTTGTCTTCTTGCTTGCCGAGTTTCACGCCCTGATAAAGGTTGAGCAGCTGTTCCACCGGGATAATATCCTGGAGAAGTTTGTTTTCCAGGGCTTTATTGCGGCGGCGGAAAATAGCGTGGGCGGCCGTATTCGCCAGTATCACGCGGTCATTGCCATCGATGACGAGGACGCCTTCCCGCATCGTAGCCAGGATGCTCTCGATAAGCTGTCGCTGCGCCTGCAGTTTCGCTTCCACCTCTTTGCGTTCGGTCACATCGCGCTCGACATCGATATACGCGGAAATCTGGCCCTTGTCGTCGTACAGCGGGGAAAGGCGGCAATCACAGATGATAGCGCGTCCATCTTTGCGTTTTTTTGTGTAAGTCTCACTCCAGACCTTGCCCTGGCTGATATATTTCTTAACTTTCCGTTTGGTTTCTTCCGTGGGCGGGGACACGTTAAAATGGGAAAGGTCTTTGCCTCTGATTTCGTCAAAGGAATAGCCGAGCAGGTCTTCCGCCGCCCGGTTCATATAAGTAATTTTCATGCGGGGGTCAGTAATCATGATGGAGTCCGATACCTGCTGCGTAACGGAGGAGAGTCGCCTTAACTGTTCCTCGGCCTTTTTATGTTCGGTAATATCCCGCACGAAGACAATTAATTGCCCATCATCGGCGTTAGTGTGTTTGACACTTATCTCAGTATCAATTATCCGGCCGTCTTTGCATTTATGTTGCGATTCGAAGCGGTCGGAGCCCTGCGCGATTATTTTTTTAATGCGTTCAGAAGTCTGCTCGGGTTTTTCGATGGCTTCAATGTCGGTTATGGACATTTTCAGGAGTTCTTCCCGGGTGTAACCTATCATCGTGCAGTACGAGTCGTTGACTTCCAGGAACTTGCCGTTCAGGTCGCAGATCCAGAAACCGTCCAGGGCGGTCTGGAGAATTGCCTGCCGTTTTTCCTCGACCGTCTTACGTTCGGTAATATCCACGGAGTTAACGATGGCATACAGGAACTCTCCATCCTGCGTTACCGAGACCCAGTTCATGTCAATCCAGTAGGGTTCGCCGTTTTTCTTGAGGGCGACGATTTCGCCTTTACCGACCGGCTGGCGGATGGCTTCGTTGTAGATTGGGAGGAAGTCTTCCCCAAGTTCTTTGGGCCACCAGGGATAGGGGGCTTTCAGACCGACGGCCTCCGCCGTGGTCCATCCGTTGAGGCGTTCCCAGGCGGGGTTGACGTACCTGACGGAGGTATCCGGATTGATGACCACGGTGGCGTGGGGGGCGTTTTCCAGGAGGCTGGTAACGAACTTCTGGCTTTCCTGCAGCGCTTTTTCCGCCTTTTTACGCTCGGTGACCTCATGGCCGATTTCGAGGCAGATGATGACCTTGCCGCTGGCATCTTTGACGGGGTTAGCCGTGTTCTCCCAGTAAGACACTTCGCCGGAAAGCTCCAGTCGCTTTTTTTCAAAGGCGTGGGATTGGCCATCACGAAACGCCATTTTCACGGGGCAACCTTCACACACCTTGTCTTGATTAGCATAGGCGCGATAACATTTCTCCCCGAGGTGGTCGCCGCTGCTTGTCTTTGACCGCTGGTTCTGAAAGATAATATTAAAATCACGGTTAATGATGGTGAGGGCATCCATCATGGCGTCGATAACGGAATGCAATTTATTCCCTTCTATCTGGAGGGCTTCTTCCGCGAGCCTGCGCTCGGCGACATTGCACGAGTTTTCCGCCATCAGGCGTGAAAAACCGCTGTTTTCCATTGACGGATGACGCGGCGGTCGCCCCTGAGGGCGGCCGGGGTTACGGGCACCGAATTTACGGTCGGCTTTAATTGCGGGCAGCAATGTCTTCATTTTAACCACCGCCTTCCCGCGGAAAACCATTCAGGACGCGGGAAAAATAGGGTTCCAGTATTTTCGTCATATGGCGAAATACTACCATCGGAAGGGTAAATAATTTGTTAATATACACATGCATGATGTAAACGATTCATAAAAAATGTAGCATGGTTTAAATCCGTAAAGAACAGAATCCGGCCCGGCGGGTGAGGTTCCCAGTAAAAATGGTAGAATTGCACCATGACAAAGAGGATCAGCCTGCCCCAGCTGGCCTGGCACGGCGTGAAAAAACTCGAAATTAAGCTACCTGAGAACTGGCAGGTGGAAATCTGCAATATGGCGGGTTATGACCGACCGAAACTAAAGCCCGCGGAGATTAAGGCGGCCATCGGAAGACCCATTAACATGTTACCGCTGAGGGAGTACGCCCGCGATAAAAAGGAAGCGGTTATTCTGTTCGACGATATGACGCGGGTGACCAGGGCGGCGGAAATAGTCCCCCATGTCCTGGCAGAGCTGGCCAAAGCCGGTATCGCCGATAACCGGATCCGCTTTATCGCCGCCAGCGGCTGCCACGGGGCGATGAGACCGGGCGGACTTCGTGAAAAAGCTGGGCGAAGACGTTTTAAAGCGGTTCCCGGTCTATAATCATTCGCCGTTCGATAACTGCGTTTACGCGGGCACGACCCAAAGCGGCACGAAACTATATATCAACGCCGAGGTCATGAGGTGCGACCTCAAGATAGGCATCGGGTCTATCGTGCCGCATATCATGGCGGGGTTCGGCGGCGGGGGGAAGATAGTGCTGCCGGGCGTGGCGTCCTACGAAACGGTCGTGGCGCTCCATTCTGGGCGGGAAGCCGCCGGACAGGGAAAGTTTAAAGACACCGTGACCGGCATGGGCGCCTGGGAGGGCAATCCCCGGCGGAAGGACATCGACGAAGCGGCGGAAATCGTCGGGCTGGATATGATAATCAACGCGCTGGTCAACGGGTGGGGGGAGACGGCGGGGATATTCGCCGGAGCTCCCGGGCCCGCTTACGCCGCCGCCCTGGCCGCCGCGCAAGGGCATTACCTGACGAAGGCGGCAAAAGACATGGATATCGTCATCGCCAATACCTTCGCCAAAGCCAACGAGGCGGTTTCCGGGCTGCTCGTCGCCTTCCCATCGGTAAAACAGTCGGGCGGCGATATCGTCCTCATCGCCAACGCCCCGGAAGGCCAGATGACGCACTACCTGATGGGGCCCTTCGGCAACGAAATCGGCGGGAAGCTGCAGCTGCGGATGAAGCCGCCGGCGAACGTCAACCGCCTGATTATCTTCAGTGAATACCCCGAGCTGGCCAGCCGGAACTACCTGGAAGACACCGGTAGAGTGGTCATGATGGACAAGTGGGCGGAAGTCCTTAAGATGCTTCAAGAAAGGCACGGGGCGGGGACTAAAGTGGCCGTCTACCCGAACTCGGACATCCAGTACGGCGGGTAAAAGCTTTAAAAGCCCGGGAATTTCCGAGATGTTCCGGATAAAGGTATTCTTACCGTTTTTTAAAGGATATCAAATACGAGCCGAAATACCCCTTTTTCAGGCATCCCCAGAAGACGCCGAGCTGATAAGCCAGGTGCTCCAGTACATAAAAGAAAAAGAAAACCGGGTAAAACAATTTCGGCTTTTTCGTCAAATAGTCCACGATGGATACGTAGAGAATCGCCATGCCGCCGAAAATCCAGAAGGGAAGCCAGAGAAAGCCGAGCCCGATCAATAAAATGAGATAATACCTGACCAGATGGAAGAAAGCAAAATAGAAGAACGAGAGGTAGCTCCTGAGAGCGGCGCAGGCAATCCGGGGGAAGGCAATCCCGATTTTGAATTTCCCGGCGGTCAGGGAGCGCCACCAGAGGTCGAGCCCGAAGAAAATAGGAATAGCGCCCAGCGGATAAGGGTAATAAAGCAGCAAGGCTAAAGCCAGCGCCAGGAAAGAAAGTCCGCTAAAAAAAGGGATGGGCAACGACTTCCTTTTGCCGGGGTGGGCGCGGTAAAGGGGGGCTTCCGACGTGCCGTAGCGGGCGCGGCGCAGCAGCATTTGGTCCAGGCGGTGGGGGTGCCGGTGGGCGACCGTGCCCAAGGGCACGTACAGGAGCGCATGGCCGAGGTCTCGCAACCGCCAGCAGAAATCGACGTCCTCGCCGGTACGCATGCCTGCCTGGAAACCTCCGGTTGACATAAAGATATCGCGCCGGACCAACATATTAGCGGTGGGGACGTAAAAGCCGGAGCCGGACTTGCCTTCGAGGAGAAGGCGGTTACCCATGTTCAACGAAGAAAAGGTCGATTCGTACCTGTCCAGGAAGCTTTTTTGATAATAACCTGCCACGCGGCCACCCACCGCCCCGACCCTGGAAGCGCGGAAGAACGGGACGATTTCCTTGAGCCATTTTTCCCCGGCCAGGCAATCGGCGTCCAGAAAAGCCAGGATGTCCCCGCTGGCTTTCTCCGCCCCGGCGTTGCGGGCGGCCGCCGGACCCTGCGATTTTTCAAGTCGGATAATCCTGACATTTTCCGAGGGTAAAATCGGCGGAACGACTTTTTTAGAGCCGTCGTCCACCACGATGATTTCCCGCCGGTCGGACGGATAGTCCAATTCGGCCAGAGAAGCCAGGCAGTCGGCGAGGTCGTGGGGCTGGTCGCGCACCGGTATGATGATAGACACACGGGGATAATTATCTATTTCGGAGACGGCATCCAGTTTCAGATAGCCCCGGGCAACCAGAGACAACAAGGTATTTAATAAGTTAGCTTCGTTAAGGCCGGGGTTCTGATCGATAAATCCGGAAAGGTCGCCGCCGTCCCGGATATGTCTCAGGAGGCGGAAAAGTGACGCGTTAACGCGGAGCAGCCTCACGGGCAGACGGGAGACGAGAAAAAAGCCGTCGGGGCCTTCCCGCAGGGAGACATCCGCCGCCGGGGAAAAGCCGAACCCTTTCATGGGCGTCCGGCCGGCCGGAGGACCCCCTCCGCTTTTAAAAGCTCGAAGAGCTGCCCGGCCAGCGCCTCGCTATCGCCCTGGAACATCAGCCCTTTACGCCTGGTAATGCCGCCCGCCAGGAGCTGCAAAATACGGTCAAACGCCGGCAGCGAGCTATCCAGCGGCGGCACTTTACGGGAAGCGGGGCGGGGAAAAGAGAGGCCTGTGATTGCGGTGGGGTCGGACTCAAGTTCCGCTTGAGGGATACCCATATCTTGGGGAGATAGCAGGGTTATTGGAGCATACTTGCTCTCGATGAGGTGGTCTAAAGAAGCGTAAGGGAGTTCCTGTGAGCCCTTTATCGTGACGACAGCCGGCAGGGGACAGCTTAATGTTTCACGTTTGCCGCGGCCGATATCTTTGATGAGGGTGACGTTATGGTGTTCCGCGTCGAGCTCGACGCTGACGACACCGCCGACACAGGGCCAGTTGAGCCAGGTCGCCAGAAGCGGGCCGACCTGCCCGTTAGCGGTATCCAGGCTGCGTAAACCCGTAAAAACGAGGTCGGCGCCGAGGAATCTTACCGCGCCGGTCAATAGCTTTGCTTTACGATAAGGCGACAGCCCTACTGAACTTTCATCGGTAATGCGCACGGCTTTATCCGCCCCTGACGCCAGGCCATCCCTCAAATAACTTTCCACCCTCCCGGGACCGATGGATATAAGGGTAATTTCACCGTCTTTTGCCCCTTTTTTAATGTCGAGCGCCAGGGACAAAGCGGCGGCGTCGTCCGGGTTGAGCTTAAGCGGCAGCCCTTCCCGGAAGACGACGCGGTTCGTCAGGCTGAAGTCCAGGTTCAGAGCCGGGTCGATAGCTTCTTTAAGGCAAACGATAATTTTCATAGTTCTTCCTAAGTGAGGCGGTAGCTCACGCCATAGCCGCCCCGCGGGTAAGTCCAGTCCAGCGCCCCCTTATCGCAGAGGACGTAGCAGGTGCCGCATTCCAGACAGGTCTCGTAAACGACGCTTAAAAGCTTCGTCTCTTCGTTAAAAGTGTAGCAGTTAGCCGGGCACATCTTGACGCAAGCGCGGTGGTCGCACGTCTGGCAAATTTCCTGGTTGACGACGATGTGGGGTTTATCGTCCACGTGGAACTGCGTCAGCTGGGTCAGATTTTCGATGTTCATAGTAAAGCCCTGCCTATCCGGTAACCATCGGCGATCAGATTTTTTAGTCCCACCTCTTTCAGCGCCTCCCGGCGGACGAGGCGCAGCAGCTTCGACCGCGGCTGACCGCCGGCGCGGTACATCTTTTCCATAATCTCCGAGAGCAGTTTGGGATACGTACGGTAAAGCCGGTCGAGACGCATCAGGCGGGCGGCGTTTTTAAACGTTTTCATGTCCTTGAGCACGAAGCTATCATGAAGCTTCTTTTTATACAGCGACAGCATCCGCGCGGAGAAGTCGTTGGCTTCGAGGGCTTCGATAGCCGTCTCCCCAGCCAGCGCGCCGGAGGTCATCGCCAGATTGATGCCCTCCAGGTTGATACCGTTGGTATAGCAAAACCCGGCGGCGTCCCCCGCCAGTAGCAGGCCGTCGGTATAGAGCGGCGGGAGGGCGTTAAAGCCCCCCTCGGGGATAAGGTGGGCGGAATATTCCAGCGGCGTGCCGCCCCTGACCAGCTTTTTTAGCGCCGGGTGCTGCAAAAAGTCGTTTAAGACATCATAGGGTGTTTTACCGGAAGCTTTGAGGGAGTCGAGGTGGACCACCAGACCGATAGATACGCACTCCCGCTGCGTATAGAGAAAACCGCCGCCCCGCACATCCCCGGCGGCGCCAAGGAAGCTGATATCCGCCGCCTGGTCGCGGGCGAGTCCGAAGCGCTCATTAATCATCGCTTCCGGCAAGCCCAGGAGCAGCTTGATGCCCAGTCCCATGTTCGAGGGCTTAAAGTCCTGCCGCAGACCCGCCTTTTTCGCCATGAACGAAAGGACGCCGTCGGCGGCGATGACGATTTTACCTCGAAGCTCGCCCTCGCGGCCTTTAACGGTAACGCCGGCGATACGGCCGTCATCCCTGATGACATCTTCAGCGGTGCAGTCGCATAAAAGCAGAGCCCCGGCTTTAACCGCCTCTCCGGCCAGCCAGCTATCGAAAGACGGGCGGAAGATGGTATAGCCGTTATAGGGAGGTTTATCGAAATTCTCGTTCTCAAAGGTCAGCGAGACGGTCGACTGCGGCGTCAGGAAAGCCAGCACCTTTTTATAGACATGCCGCTCCAGCGGCGCCCGTTCCCAAAAGCCTGGGAGCATTTCGTTTAAGACGGCGGTGTGATGCACCAGGCCGCCGAAGATGTTTTTAGAGCCGGGGTGTTTGCCCCGCTCTACCAATACGACACTCCTGCCGGCGCGCGCCAGCTTGAGGGCCGCCAGACTGCCGGCAGGCCCGGCCCCCACGATAATAACGTCAAACGATTTCGCCATTTTCTTTCGCTCGCTTGATTCTGGCGATAAGTTTCGGCAGCACTTCCCGGAGGTCGGCCACGGCGCCGGCGTCGGCGCTGCTAAAGATAGGCGCCTGGGGGTCGCGGTTAACGGCGACGATTTTACCCGAGTCCTGGATGCCGCCGACGTGATGGGTCGCGCCGGAGACGCCCAGGGCAAAATAGAAGTCCGGGCCGACGACCTTGCCCGTCTGGCCAATCAGGCGCTCGCGGGGGATTTTGCCCGTATCGACGACCGGCCGGGTAGTGCCGATAGTCCCTTCCAGCAGGGCGGCGAGCTCCTGGACCAGGGGGAAAAGGTCAGGGTCAATAGCCCCCATGCCTGCTGCCACGATAGTTTGGGCGTCTGCGACATCTACGTTTTGAAAATCGGCGGGCAGGTAAGCCAGGTGTTGAATTTTTTTTGCTTCCGGGGGGAGGAGCGGCTCGATAATCAGAGACTCTACCTCGGCGGCAATAGCGGCTGGCTTTATATCCAGGGCGGACGGGTCCATAGTGACCAGCATGGCGCGGCTAGCATCGATGACGACCTCCTGGTGAAGCTGGCCCGCGTAGACGGGGCGATAAAATCTCGGCCGCTCCGGGTCAGACACGTCGATTTTGGCGCATCCGGTAACGAGTCCTGCACTTAAGAGTGCCGCCAGATGGGGGGCAAGCTCGCATCCGACGGCCGTATCTCCCATGAGCCAGAGCCAGGGCTTTTCCTCCCGAATCCTGTCGAGGACAGACGCCGCATAAGCCTCTGGCGAAAAATATTGCAGCAGGGGGTCCTTAAAGAAATAGGCCCGGCTGATGCCGTACCGGCAGAGGACTTTAGAATAATCCTGATATTCGTTGCCGAAGGCTATGGAAGTGACGGCGCCGCCGACCTTTTCCGCGATATTTCTGGCTTCAGTGAGAAGTCCGAGGGCGAGTTTATTAACGCCTTCTTCACCGCCGGTTAGTTCCGGCAGCACCCAGATGGCTTTCTGCAGCATTTCTTTTTTCAAATCAACCGCCCGACCTTATCCCCTTCCAGAACCGCCATGTCGATTTTACGCGGGGCAACACAATCGCCGATTCTATAGAGCTCTTTGACCTTGCCTTTTAGCACTTTATAAAGCATGTCCTCAACGCGACTGCCCATGGCATAGACCACGGAGTCGAAGCCTTCGAAGGTATGCCACTCATTATTGTAATAGTTGAGCCCTTTGACCGCCGTGCCCTGAATTTCCGTCACGGCGAAATCCGGCGTGAAGGTAACGCCTTTCTGCGCCAGGCGCTGGTGGGCCAGATAAGAGTCCTGGGAGGGGCCCAACTCCGAGCCGATGGTGGGGGAGTTGGTGACGATATGGACCTGGCAGCCGCGGTCGAGGAGGAATTCCGCCGTGGCGGTGGCCTGGTGGTGGCCGTCGTTATCGATAAAGAGGACTTTTTTACCCACCTTCGCCGCGCCGGTGAGCACCTGCCAGACGTTAAAGATGCCGGGGCCATGGCCGCCGGACAGCGGGCAGGGCTTGGGCAAAGCGCCAGTGGCGACGATGACTGCGTCCGGATGCTGCTCCAGGACAAACTCTAAAGTGGCTTCTTTATTCAGGATAATTTCCACCGGCAATAGTTTGAGCTGGTTTTCCGAGTTACGGATAACGGACTTCAGCTCTTCCCGTCCCGCCCCCAGAGCGGCGATATTGACCTGGCCGCCCAGTTTACCCTGCTTTTCACAGAGCGTTACTTTATGACCGCGGCGGGCGGCGGCCTCGGCGGCGCGCAGGCCGGCCGGACCCCCGCCGACAACTAATACCTTTTTCTTAACCGGCGCGGGCTTCAAAGTGCCGATGCCGCGCTCTTTTTCATCGCCGATAGCCGGGTTCTGGATACAGCCGATGGTCTTGTTGAGACCCACCCGGCCATAGCAGCCCTGGTTATCCGCCACGCAATAGCGGATTTCGTCGAGACGGCCCTCTTTAGCTTTATTGGCGATTTCGGGGTCGCAAATCTGGGCGCGCACCATGCCAATCATGTCCGCCTGGCCGTCCGCCAGCACCCTCTCCGCCAGAACGGGGTCGTTAATGCGGCCGGTACAGAAGACGGGCAGCTTCACCACGCTTTTAACGCCGGCGGCGAGGGGGATGGTATAGCCCAGGGGCGTGTGCATAGAGGCGCCAACCAGATACAGATTATAAAAAGTTGCCAGCGTCAAATCGATGAAGTCCAGATTGCCGGAAGCTTCAAAGCGGCGGGCGATTTCCTTGACGTCATCTAAAGTCAGGCCGCCCTGTACCATCTCGTCGGCGCAGAGGCGGATGCCGAGGGTATAGTCGGCGCCGACCGTTTTTCTTACCGCGGCGATGACCTCCAGCGGAAAGCGCATCCGGTTTTCCAGACTGCCGCCGTAGACGTCGGCGCGGAGGTTGGTGAGGGGCGATAAAAACTGGCGCAGCAGGGAGCTGTGGCCGATTTGCAGCTCGATGCCGTCGAAGCCGCCCTCGCGGACATGGACGGCGGCTTTACAGAAAGAGGCAGTAATTTCGCTGATATCTTCGATTTCCATCTCTTTCGGCACTTCCCGAAACATGAAGTCGGGCACGGGAGACGGCGCTAAAACGGGCAACCTCGAATAGCTGCCGTCGCCCTGGGCGCCGTTGTGATTAAGCTGGGCGAAGATACGCGTTTCGAACTCATGCACAGCGCGGCAGATACGGCGGTAGCCGGGGATAACCTCCGGCTTCCAGGCATCGATGAGCTTTTCGTAGGCATGGTCGGAGGGATGGACGGACTGCTCCTCGGTAATGATAAGGCCGGCGCCGCCTTTAGCGCGCTCCGCCAGGTAATACGCCTGCCTTTCCGAGGGGAGGTTGTCCTCGGCGAGATTGGTGAGGTGGGCGGAAAAAGAAATGCGGTTGGGCACGGTGAGTCTTGCCGATGCGGAGGGGGGAGAACAAAAATTTGAACTGGCCGTACATAGCTTACCTCTCAAGCGCTATTATAGGGGATTTTGCAGAAAAATTCTAAATCCGAATATCTAAACTCTAAATAAATCCAAAAAAATCAAAATCAAAAGAAAAACGCAAGGGACGTTTAAGAGAGGCTTACCTGCCGCCTGGAGTTTCCGGCTCCAAGCTGACGGAGGCGCTCCGGGTAATGCCTTCGGCCTTGGTAACGGTGACCGTGATGACATTGGTGCCATCGGCAAGCTCTACCACAGCGGAGAACTGGCCATCAATGACGTCGATATTCCGGGGCGAACCGTTGACCGTCATCACGGCCCGGGTTATCGAAGGGTCGTTGACCGTCCCCGATACGGTGACGTTCCTGGCGACCACCTCGTCCGGTTCAAGGTTCGTTATCTTCACGACGATATTAGTGACGTCTACGGTAGCGGTGTCTACCGCAGTCGGCTTTTTATTATCAGGTCCAATGCCGGAAGCCGTCGCCCGATTGGTCAATTTACCGGTCTGCGCCGTTTTTTATAGTATAGTCGGTGCGGTATATCCAGATTTCACCCACGTCCAGGACATTATCCGCGTTAACGTCGCCGCTTACGTAGGCGGGCTGCCCGGCTTTATTATCGGCCACCGTGATATTCTTCAGCGGCACGTCGCCCTCATTGCTCACCTGATAGGTATAAGTGACGTTATCACCCGGATAGGCCGACTCGCGGTTGCAGAGTTTAACGATGCCGATTTTAGCGGTGCCGGCGGTAAGCGGAAAGAGTCGGTGTCAGCGATGGCGTGCTTGTCGGCGTAACGCCGGTGCCTTTCTGAGCGGTCGCGGTAACATCCGGCTCGGGCTGTCCGGGCGCGCTGCCGGGCAAAACGGTGGTGCGGGTGCCTGCCGCAAGGTCCACTTCGACTCCGTGCGCCACGACGCCGACCAATCCCTCGATGGTGCCGACGGTGGTAAGCCCGCTCGGGATGACGGAAACGTAAAAAGCGGTGCCGCGGACACTGGCGACGGCCGCCGGGGTCTCGATTTCAAATCCGGACTCCGGGTCGACAAGCTTTTTCACCCGGCTGACGGTCTTGCCCAGTTGCTGGCTAATGCTAACATGGCTTACCGTTCCGACGATATTTAACTCAGCGAGACTGATTTCCGTATCGCCGACCAGTTCGATAGTGCTGCCTTCAAAGAGCGTAATCGTGGCGTGCCCGTCGGTCTCCGTCCGTATTTTATAGTCGGTTTCCAGGGTCATGCCCACCACCCCGCTGGTCCATTTGGAATCTCCGGGCTTCATGACGAGCACGTTTCCCCCCACGATAGAAAGGACGGTGAGGGCCCCGGACGACATCGGCGGCGGTTCGGTCGCCGGGGCGGCGTTCCCGCAGGCGGACAGACCCAGCGTCAGCACGGACAGCGAGGTGGCGAGGAGTACCGTCCGGCAAGCTTTACCACATTCGGTCATGGCAATTCACGATCTCCGTTTTCAGGCCGGTGTTTTTTCCCGGTCCCAGCTCATCAGGCATTCGGGGTCGGCGCTATTAAGGTCGCGGGTAACGAAGTAGGCCACGGCGGGGCAGCCTCCCCGGCATTTGCTGAAGCGGGGGCACTTGCGGCAGGCTTCCGGTTCGAGTCGGCGGAAGGAGCGGAAAACCGGCGAGTTGTCCCAGATGTCCTTGAAAGTCTTTTCGCGGAGGCTGCCGCCGCAGAATAGCACATCCTGCAAGAAGGCGCAGGGGAAAACACCGCCGAGGGGGTCGATGCAGGCGGTCATTTTGGCGGCGCCGCACATATCAAGTCCCAGCTGCCGGCGGCCGTCCGGAGAAATAGCAAAGAACGAATCGCCGGTAAGTATAGAGGGGTCGCGGCCGAGCCATTGAGAAAGCTCTCGAAGCTGTGATGAGTCCAGTCTTAACGCTTTCCAGCTTTCCCGGGCGCGTCCGGAAGGGCGAAACCGCGAGACGCGCAGCCGCGCCCCGTAAGAAGTTGCCAGCGCTTTAAGCTGCTCCAACTGGCGGAAATTGAGGGACGTAACCACGGTATTGATCGAGAGGGGAATATTCTTTCCGGACAGAAGTACAATTCCGGAAATTATCTTCCGGTATGTGCCTGCACCGCGGAGGCGGTCGTTGACATCGGGGGTAGCGCCGTCGAGGCTGACCTGGACGTTAACGAGAGGATTGCCGGAGAAAAGCGATATCGCTTCATCGGTGAGGGCGGTGCCGTTGGTGCTGATGCAGGTGACGATGCCTTTTTCGTGGATATAGCGCAGCAGGGGCAGGAAATAGTCCTGGAGCAGGGGTTCGCCGCCGCCGAAATTGATTTCAAAGACTTGCAACGCCGCCAGATGGTCGACAATGGTCTTACATTCTTCAAAGGAAAGCTCGCCGGGGGAGGCGGCGCCGCCGGCGGAAAGGCAGTGGATGCATCTGAGGTTGCACCGGCGGGTGATTTCCCAGGTGATGTTTACCGGGGCGGACAGCGGCCAGTCAGCGTACTTCATCGATAATCACCTGTTTTTTGGCGAGTCGCCCGGTAAGTCCGGGCAAAGAGCGTTCGATGATTTCGACGGGGGCACGGGTACGCCGCGAGATATCGGCGGCGATATCGGCGAAAGTCCAGGTGCCGTCGAAATGCGCCGGCTGAAGCCAGTCGCCGCTTTTCACGAAGCACACCTTATGGCGCGACGAGTTATAGAAAAGAAGTCCCCAGCTTTCCCGGCGCACGTGGACGTTATCGGCCAGGCGGAAGGACATGGACTAATAGACCCCGCAAACGCCGTCGATGCTGAGCTCTTCGACCACGATTTCTTCGAGGATTTGGGGCTCTGCGGCTTTTTCGCTCTCGTTTTTAACGACTTCTTTTTCCATAAAATTCTCATTTCTTGAAAAATACCTTTATATTTTACATCCGATTCGGGATTAGTACCAGTTGTTTTGTTAAGAAAATAGTAATGCCTCACCCCTCTTAGCCTCACCGTCCTTACCTCACCCCCTGACCCCCTCTCCAGCCAGGCGCACCGGGATTGCTCCAGTGTGGTTGGTGGCTGGAGAGGGGGGATAAAGCAAGAGGGGCTGGCGCCCCTCTTCGCGGGCTACTCCCTTTTGGGCTAATTCTCCCTTACTCCCTCCTTACGAAGGAGGGAAAGATTGAGCAAGGCGTTTGAGAGCAATGATTAAACGGGGCGTTTAAGAGGGGTCACGACCCCTCTTTCTTTAATTCCCCCTATCAAACAAGGAATAATACGAGTAACAATATTGAGTCTGTTTGAGAGGGGGATTAAGGGGGTAAGCATAAATAAAGGCGAGGAAATAAACAAGAAGAGGGGCTGATGACAGCCCCTCTCTAAAAGTACGATAAGAAACCTGACCTCTAATATGAATTATGCAGGGTGCGTTTAAGCAGAGCCAGAATCTCATCATGGTTGAAATCGCGGGGATTGCCCTGGCTGCAAAAGTCGTTATGATAAACGTTAATAATGTGCTCCAGGTCTTTGTCCTCGAGGCCGAACTGCTCGCTGAGATGACCGGGCTGAATCTCCAGGTCTTTCAGAAGCTGTTCTATCTCGTCGAACCAGCGGTCGGCGGCTTCCCATTCCGTCATGCCGGTGGTATCGACGCCCATGGCGCGGGTCAGGGCGGCCAGCTTTTCGGTAATAGCCGGCTGGTTATACCGTTCACCGGCGAGCATCATCACCGCGTTAATCCGGCCGTGATGGCAATCGGTAACGGCGCTGATCTGGTGGCCGAGACCGTGGATGATGCCGGCACCGGCGCCGAAGCCGATAGCGATACCGCCCATCGTGGCCGCCCAGCACATGCGCTCGCAGGCGACGTTATTCATCCGGTTATAAACGAACTCGCGGAGGTATTTAGCGACGAGCTCGACGCAGCGCAGCAGCATGCCGTAAGCATAAGGCCCCTGCACCTTGGTCACGAAAGCCTCGACGCCGTGGGAGAGGGCATCGAAACCGGTCCAGGCGGCGACGTGCCTCGGCTGGAGCCGGGCCAGCAGCGGGTCGATAATCGCTATCGTGGATTGGATATTGGGGGCGCTGGCCAGTATTTTCATCCTGGTCCTGGTATCGGAAAGGGCGGCGAAAGAAGAGACCTCAGCCCCGGTGCCGGAAGTGGTCGGCACTGAAATCTGGGGGACAGTGCAAGGTTTTATCCTCTTGAGCTTCTCGCCCCAGGGCGGGTCAAGGAAGACGGCGAAATTGGAGATGTCCTTACCGCCGTTAGCCGCGATAATGCGGACGCCTTTGCCGGTATCGATAGAGCTGCCGCCGCCCAACGCCACCACGCCATCGCACCCGGACTCCTTAAAGACTTTATACGCCTCCATAATCTGCCAGTCCTTGGGATTGGAGGTGATTTTATCGTAAATCTCCGTGGCGACGCCGGCATAGTTGATGACACCCTTAAGTTCTTCGACGACGCCCGTCCCCTTGAGACCGGAGGTGACGATAAGGGCATTTTTCATCCCGGCGGCCTTGCATTCGTTGCCGACTGTCTGGTAAGCGCCCCAGCCCAGGGCAATCTTGGGGATGGGGTTGGTATAAACGATGGGGAACTCAAAAATTTCCTTGTTTATCACGGCGGTTCCTCCTTACGCGGTACTCCGCCTATTTTAGGTCAAGGCGAAGCAAATTATCAAGGCACTTCGAGGAGGACCTTGATATTGGCTTCTTTATCGGTCAGCAGCGCCTCGAAGCCCAGTGCCACGGCTTTTTCCAGAGGCACGCGAGAAGTTATCAGCGGAGTCGGGTCGATTTTCTTCTTTGCCAGAAGGTCGATAGCCTGACGGCCTTCGTCGATATAGATGGAGCTGCCCACCATCGTCCTTTCGGTAAAGGTCAGGGAGCTGAAGTCTATCACGCCGGGCCGGTCAAAGACGCCGACGAGGACAATCGTCCCGGCGCGGCGGGTCAGCCCTACGGTAAGCTGGGGGGTCTCCGGGTTGCCGACGCATTCAAAAGCGAAGTCGGCACCCGGGCCGTTCGTCAATTCCTGCAGGCGCCGGGCGGGGTCGGAACCGTCGAGATAGATAACGTCGGTAGCGCCGAGTCGGCGGGCAAGCTCGCCGCGGCCTTGATGTTTGGAGACGAGATAGATTGCCCCGGCGCCCGCCGCCTTAGCGGCCATGAGGACGCACAGCCCGATGGCGCCGTCGCCAAGAATAGCTACCGATATCGCCAGCCCGTACTTTGCCCTGCCGGACGGCGTGAAGTCCCACGGCCAGAGGCTCGACGAGGGCGCCGGCTTCATCGGAAACGCTTTCCGGCAGGTGATAAACAGCGTAAGCCGGAATAACAAAATACTCCGCCAGGCAGCCGTCGGTGAGGAGGCCGGTAAAGCCCTGGTTGACGCAGATATTATAGAGACCCTTTTTACAGCAGTAGCACTCGCCGCAGTACCAGTAGCCCACCCCGCTGACCCTGTCCCCGACTGTAAAGTCCTTTACCCCTTTTCCCACCTCCGCCACGTTCCCCACGAACTCGTGCCCCAGCGTCAGGGGGACTTTAGCCGGGGGAATCATCACGGGGCCCTTGGCGTATTCCTTGAGGTCCGTGCCGCAGATGCCGGCCAGGGAGACTTTAATCTTAAGCTGGCCGGGACCGGGCGAAGGCTCCGGGACATCAACGTAACGCAGGTCTTTACGGGCGTACCAGCGCAGGGCTTTCACAGAGGTAATTATTCAGAAGAGCCAGGAGATTGTCAAGAAGGAGCGACTTAAAATTCGTCCAGCAGCTTCTCAATATTGAGCGGGTCGATGGGCTGTTTCACCAACGGCAGGTCTTTAAGTTGGGGCAAAGTCTCCTCATAAACGGTCCTTTCCTGTTTAAAAATAATGCCGATGGGGATTCTATCGCCCCACTCCTGCGCCTTCAGAAGGGCGGCGGCTTTATCGGCGGGGTTATAGCTTTCCTCCAGCTTATAGACGCGCTGCTTGTACCACTGGAAGGTGTTAACGTGATTAAAGGACACGCAGGGCTGCAAAATATCTATTAAAGAAAAGCCGTGATGGGTTATGGCCGCCTTGATGAGCCCGGCCAGGTGGTCGGGGTCCCCGGCGAAGCCGCGCGCCAGGAAGCTGATATCCGAGGCCAGCGCCAGCATGAGAGGATTGAGCGGCTGGATAGCGCCCAGGGGCGTAGTTTTCGTAATAAATCCTAATTCGGAAGTGGGGGAAGCCTGTCCTTTGGTGAGTCCGTAGACCTGGTTGTTGTGGACGAGGTAGGTCATATTGATATTGCGGCGGGCTGTGGCCAGCAAATGCTGCACGCCCTCGCCATAAGCCCCGCCGTCGCCGTCAATGCCGATGACCACGAGGTCGCGGTTGGCGATTTTCGCGCCGGTGGCGGCGGGCAGAGTGCGGCCGTGAAGTCCGTTGAAAACGTTGCCCTTGGTATAGTGCGGCAGCTTGGGGGCCTGCCCGATGCCGGACACGAAGAGTACCTGTTGTGGCTCTAGATTCAACTCCACCAGGGCTTTTTTCACCGCCCGGAGGATGCCGAAGTTGCCGCAACCGGGACACCAGGCGTTAGGGACTTTAGATTCATAGTCCTGGACGGTTACCATGCTTTGACCTCTGTTTTAAGGCGGTCGACGATTTCCCGGGGGGAAAAGGGGCGGCCGTCATATTTTAAAATAGCGCCGTCAACCGACCGGCCGGTCTCGCGCCGGATAAGCGCGGACAGCTGTGAGGTGGCATTCCCCTCGACGACGATATTTTTCCTGCTCTGCTTAAGCGCCTCAGAGACCCCGTCCGCCGGGAAGGGCCAGAGCTGACTGAAATGCAGAGTATTGACCGCGCGGCCGTCCTTCTTAAGCATATCCGCCGCCTCCCTGATGGCCCCGGAGGTGCTGCCCCAGCCAATTAACGTTACCTCCGCCCCATCAGCTTGGTGAAACTCCGGTACAGTTATTTCTTTTTTAAGTCCGTCCTGCTTGCGGAGTCGCTTTTCCACCTGGCTTTTCCGGGTGGCGGCGTCCTCGATCATATGGCCGTACTCGTCGTGTTCATCGGAGTCGGTGACGACCAACGCTTTACCCTGTCCCGGCAGGGCGCGGGGGGAAATGCCGGAATCGGTCACCAGATGCCGTTTATAGTCGGCGGCATCGCTGGAAATCAAAGAGCCGCGGTCGACTTTCACCTGAGACAGGTCGAACCTGTCCGTAGTGTAATAGGAGGTGGCCAGGTGGTTATCGGTAAGAATAATGACCGCCGTCTGGTATTTCTCCGCCAGGTTAAAGGCCTTGACGGCGGCGTTGAAGGCACCCGCGGCGTCCGCCGGTGCGAATACGGCACGGGGAGCCTCGCCGTGACCGGCGTGCAGGGCGAAAAACAGCTCAGCCTGCTCGGTGCGGGTAGGTAGGCCGGTAGCCGGGCCGGGGCGCTGCCCCAGGACGACGACCACCGGGGTCTCGGTCATGCCGGCCAGCGCCAGCCCTTCGACCATCAGGGCGAAGCCGCCGCCGGAGGTCGCCACCATGGACCTCACCCCCGCGTAGCCCGCCCCCACGGCCATATTCATGGCGGCGATTTCATCCTCGACGTGCATCATCACTACGCCGTACTCCCGCCCTTTGTCCGCGATATATTCCAGGATGGGACTGGACGGCGTCATGGGATAGCCGGCGACGAACTTACAGCCGGCGGCCATCGCGCCCAGGCACAGCGCCTCGTTGCCGTTTAAAAGAATTCTTCTATTTTGTCGAGAGTGGGGTTCGGGTAAAGATAGCTTTTTACCCTGCGACCGGACATAGTCATAGCCCGCCCGGGCGGCGGTGATATTGTCCCCGACGGTCTTTTCGCCGTGGCGGGCGAACTCCTTTTCCAGCACGCCTGACAGTATTTCAAAGTCATACCCGGTTAGCCCTAATACGGCGCCGACGGCCACCGTATTAGCCATGAGTTGGTTCTGAGCCTTCTCCAGGGCTAATTTCAGCAGAGGAACGTTTAAAAAATTCGCCTTATCCGAAGTGAATCTGGTCTGCGCCGCATCATAGATAACAATGCCCCCAGGTTTAAGTTCTTTCTCGTGGAGGTCGATGGTCTCTTTATTGAGCGCCACCAGTAAATCAAGGGCCGGCGACAGGGCATGAACATCGGCCGCCCGCGCCCGGACGCGGAAAAAGTTATGCCCGCCCCTTACGCGGCTTTCGTAGTCCTGGTCGGCAAAGACATTCAGACCCCCGCCCGCCAGCGTCTTGGCGAGTATCGCGCCGACGGACTGGACGCCCTGCCCCGCCTCCCCGCCGACCATGATATTAAAATCGTCGCTCATAACAACATAAGTATGAAGCATGAAGCCGGATATTTCTGTAATTTTTGTCACATGGTACTTAATAGTGATAATATCAAAGTAGTTAAACTGTTACAGCATTTTAAGAGAGAGCGATGCAATATGGATGAAAAAGTGGTGCAGAAAATAAGAGACGCCGCCGCGAAGGTCAAGGAAAACGTCGAGCGCGTCATCGTCGGCAAGGGCGAGGTGGTCGAGATGGCCATCGTCGCGTTACTCTGCGAGGGGCATATCCTCCTCGAAGACGTCCCGGGTCTGGGCAAGACCGTCCTGGCGAAATCCCTGGCGAGGTCGCTGGGATGCAGCTTCCGGCGCATCCAGTGCACGCCCGACCTTTTGCCGACGGACATTACCGGCACCTACATTTTCAACCAGAAAACGTCGGACTTCGAGTTTCGTCCCGGCCCGATATTCTCTCAGATAGTGCTGGCGGACGAAATCAACCGCGCCACCCCGAGGACGCAGTCGGCCCTGCTGGAAGCCATGCAGGAGCGGCAGGTCACCGCCGAGGGCGAGACTAAACCTTTGCCCCGCCCCTTCCTGGTCCTGGCGACGCAGAACCCCATCGAATTGGAAGGCACCTTCCCGCTGCCGGAAGCGCAGCTCGACCGTTTCCTCATGAAAATACAGATAGGCTACCCGAGCGCCGAAAACGACCGCCTGATACTCTCCCGCTTCCGCGCTGCCGACCCCCTGGAAGAGCTGAAGCCGGTGGTCTCAGCCGGCGACCTGCTTAAAATGCAGAAAGAATGCCACGAAGTGCACGTCGCCGCGGACGTCGAGGACTATATCATCCGCCTGGTCCACGCCACCCGGGCCCACGCCGCGGTGGAGCTGGGGGCCAGTCCCAGGGCCATGCTGGCGCTCTACAATGCCTCGCAGGCCCTCGCCGCCATCCGGGGCAGGGCATTCGTTACCCCGGACGATGTTAAGTACCTGGTCACGCCGGTGCTCATTCACCGCCTTATCCCGAAGTCGGAGAGTCGGTTGCGCGGCCAGAAAGCCGAGCAGACCCTCAAAGAGATATTAGACTCCGTGTCCGTGCCGGTGGAAGAAACTCCCGTCCCCGGGGAAGGGTAAGCGATGCGGGGCGACGCCTGGCTCCTGCTCGGGGTGCTGATTCTGATTGTCAGCCTGATATTGCACCAGGTTGCCCTGGCCCTCATTTGCCTGCTGTTTTTGCTCACCGGCGGCGTGTCCAGATTATGGAACCGTTTTTGCCTGCACCGCATCGAATACCGGCGCCGCCTGAGCCATAACCAGGTATTTTTCGGCGAAGAAATCGTCTATGAGATAGAGGTCACCAACCGCAAGCCCCTGCCGCTGCCCTGGCTCCGCGTCGAGGACGAGCTCCCGGAGAAAGTAACCCTCCTCAAAGGCAAAACGGAAATGGCCACCGAGGAACGCGTCATTCTCACCAATATCTTTCCCATCAACATGTACCATCGGGTGAAGCGGCGCTTCCCGATGCGGTGTAAACAGCGCGGCGCCTTTATCTTCGGGCCGACCTATATACGCTCCGGCGACCTTTTCGGATTTTTCCGCCGGGAAATGAAGATTGAAAAACTGGACTATCTGCTGGTATATCCCCGGCTGGTGCCGCTGGAAAAGCTGGGCATCGCGTCCCGGCAGCTTTTCGGCGATATCCGCCTGAAAAGGCACCTTTTCCAGGACCCGGTGCTCACGGCCGGGGTACGCGACTACGTTACCGGGGACAGCCTGAAACGCATACACTGGAAGACCACCGCCCGGCTCGGCAGGCTGCAGACCAAGGTCTACGAGCCGACGACCACGGTGGACATCAGCCTTTTCCTGGACGTACGCACCCTGAAAGCGCCTTTCTGGGGGAGCGTTTATCAGCTCCAGGAGCTGGGCATTATCGCCGCGGCGGCGATTTCCCAACAGGCCCTGAAAGAAGGCTTTCGCGTCGGCCTGAACGTCAATCAGATGACGCGTTTTTCCCAGGGTCTGCTGAAGGTGCCGCACAGCGGGCACCCCGACCAGCTGCGGCACATACTGGAGGCGCTGGCGCAACTGCACCAGTCGGAGACGACGTCCATGGCGAGTTTTATCCGGCAGGAAGCCCCGAACCTGCCCTGGGGCAGCACACTGTTGGTCGTCGCGGCGCAGCCCGGCGAAGACCTGCTGGCGACGCTGCTCGATTTGAAGCGGGTGGGGCGCAGCGTAGCGCTGGTCAAGGTGGGCGGTCCGCCCAAAGAAGCGCTGGAACTGGGCGCCGGTGACCTGAAGGTTTACCACATCAGCGATGACGTTGCCTGGGAACTGGTCAAGGAAATACACCTGACCGAGAAATTGGATGACAGACGAAGTTAAAAACAGAGGCGGCTTCGACTGGCTGGCGACGGTGTTTTACCCGCTGGCGGTCGTGCTCATGGAGGTCTTCTGGGTCTATCCCTGGCTCGTGTGGCTGGGGAGCTGGCCGATGTATGCCGAGACGCGGCCGGTCCTGAACCTGGCATCGGTGATTATCACGCTGGCGTTATCGCTCCTGGTGACGCGGCTGGCCCTCAAACAGGAATGGTCTTTATCACGCATCCGCCTGGTCATTATCGGCGGGGGGCTGGTCGTCATTTTATTCGTGCTGGGGGCCGACTACAACGCGGGATATGGTTTCCTGAGCGCGGGGTGGTTCGCCCATACCGGGCAGGCGCTGGGGACGACTTTTTCCCATCCCCATACCATCGTCCTGGCCATTCCGGCGCTGCTGTACCTCTGGTGGCGGGGCATCACGCTGGGGCAGACGACGTCAAATTTCCGGGACGTCTACCGCTCCTTCCTGCTCGGCATGGTCGCCTTAATTTTCCTGATTATCTTCTGGCAAATCAGCGCCTCGTCGGGGCGTTTTACGGGGCCGGGCACCGAAATCGGCTGGTATGTCATGGCGTTTTTCTTCTTCGGCCTGATCGCCATAGCCCTCTACCATCTCTACGTGATGCGCGGCTCGATGCCCAAAGAAGAAGCCAGGCTGACATCGGTATGGCGCTGGGTGCCGATAATGCTCGGCGTCATCGGCGGGATGGTGCTCATCGGGTTCGGGATAGCCAGCATCTTCTCGCCGGACCTTTACGCCAGTATCGGTCATGGTTTCAGCGACATCGGCGGCTTTTTGGGGAAGATACTCAGCTATATCCTGATACCGATTGTTTTTGTGTTCGAATGGTTGATGCGTATCTTTATGTATCTGATAAACCTGTTAAGGAGCAACCAGGCACTAACGGCGAACTCGACCGCTAATCAGTCCGGGCAGTTGTGGCCGGAGACCGTCGTTAAACAATTGCCGACGTGGGCGACGGAGACCATTAAGTGGTTCGTGGTGGCTTTAATTATCGGGCTGGTTTTATTCATTTTAATGAAAGCCGTCTCCCGCATCAGGGACCGGCGGCTGCGCAACGAAATCGAGGAAATCCACGAATCGCTCTGGAGCTGGAAGGGGTTGCGCGACGATATGAAAGAGCTGTTGAAATCGCTCTTCAAAAGGAAAGAGGGACCGGTGAAAGTGTACCATTTCGACGAGAACGTTAAAGACGAGATGGACGTCCGGGAAATATACCGCCAGCTGCAGTGGGAAGGGGGACGTTCCGGGATACCACGGCGGCGCCACGAGACAGCCAGCGAGTATACCAGTCACCTGGGACGTGAATTGCCGGACAGCCACGCGCCGCTGGACGATATTACCAGAATGTATGAGAACGTCCGCTACGGGGAAAACACCATCCCGCCAGAACACGTGCGTAAAGCCAACGGACTGTGGCTAACCATAAAGGGGATGCTGCGAAAGCTCAGAGGCGACTGATATAAACTATTGTTATTCTTTTGATATAAACTATGGTTATTCTTTTTATAGTTAACCTCACCCATTGTATCCCCATCTCGCAGTTAACCGTTTAAAGTTAATAGGTCGTAAGATTCCCCGACCAGCCAGTTTACCATTCATGCTTACAGTCGTCACAAATCCACCAGATGCCAGGCACTGACTTGAGTTTGGAACCGCCAGGACAGGAGGTAATTTTCTTACTGCCACATTTAGGGCATGTTTCAGGCTTTACCGACGGCGTGCTGTCTATAACATATTTCCGTTCTTCTTCTTTGTCCGCCATCTCTAGCCTCCTTTACCCCTAACATTTGTTGTTTCTTAAGCGGAGCATAGTCTTATTTCAATAGCCTGTCAATGATAAAATGGTCAGGTCTATTAGCATTTGGCGGCAAAGTGATAGCCTCACCCCCTGACCCCCTCTCCAAACAGGAACATTATTGTGAACGAGAGGATATTGTTTGAAGAGGGGGAATAAAGAAAGAGGGGTTTCACCCCTCTTAAACACCCTGAATTAGTTACGCATCATCCACGGTAAAAGCCATCACGTCGTCGATGGAGGCGGCGTCACAAAAAAGCATGACCAGTCGGTCGATGCCTAAAGCCACCCCGCCGCATGCGGGGAGGCGGGGGAGGGCAGTAAGGAATTTATCCGGCATGGGCATGTTTTGACCCCGCTCCTGGCGTATTCGTGCTATCGCTTCCCGGAAACGTTTCTCCTGCTCACTAACATCTATAAGCTCGCTGTAGACATTGGCGAGCTCCAGACCACCGATAAAGACCTCGGTGCGTTCAGCGAGGAGAGGATTATCCGGCTTGAGGCGCGCTAAAGAAGCCATCGACGCGGGGTAATCGACCAGGACAGTGGGGCGTTGGGGGGAAAAGGAGGGGAGCACTTTCGTGATAAAATCCATGTCAAATCGCAAAGAATCAGGTTCCGCCACGGGGTCCCAACCCACGGCTTTCATAAAAGCGTCCCTGACCGTGACCCGCGGCCAGGGGTGCCGGATGTCTATAATTTGACCCTGATACTTTATTTTATTTTTAAGACCGAGTCCGTCAGAGACCGCCATCACGAGTTTTTCGATATCTGAAATAATCTCATTATAGTCGGCCCCGGCGCGGTACCATTCCAGTATGATGAACTCCGGATTATGCCAGCGGCCGCGCTCGCCTTTACGGAAAGAGTGACAGAACTGGAAGATTTTTTCATAGCCGGCGGCGAGCAGCCGCTTCATATAAAGCTCGGGGGAGGCCGCCAGGAACCAGTCCTCGCTTTGAAAAGGGGTGATAAACTCTTCCGGGGCAATGGCCGGGGAGCGGAGGGGGGTCTCTACCTCGAGGAAATCCTGCTCTTTGAAGAAAGCGCGGATGTATTCAAAGATTAAAGCCCGCCGCCGCAGGTTGGACTTCAGGCGGGCGAGTCGCTGAGGTTCGTCCTCAACCATGCGTCACTTTCCGGTGGAGACCCGCTCGATATAGTTGCCCGAGCGAGAGTCTATTTTGATGACATCGCCCACTTTAATGAAAGACGGGGTATCGACGCGGTAGCCGGTCTCCACGACGGAGGACTTCATCTGGGGGGTGATGGTGGCGGACTTGGTGGACACCTCGGTCTCGATGACCTTGAGGTCGATGGTGATGGGCAGGGTGACATCGATGGGCTCATCGCCGTGCATCAGCATGACGACCTCCATGCCTTCTTTCAGGAAGTTCTTTTTTATGCCGAGCAGGTCTCCCGGGACGGGGTGCTGGTCGTAGGTCTTGACGTCCATGAAAATGTAATTGTCGCCTTCACGGTAGAGATACTGCTCGTCCTGGGTATCGAGCCTGGCTTCATCGACCTTCTCGCCGGAGCGGTAGGTGCGGTCGATAACACCGCCGTCGCGCATGTTTTTCATCCTGAGGCGATAGATGGAACGCCCCTTGCCGGGCTTGGTAAAATCAACATCTTCAATGTTATAGAGAACGCCGTCAATGAGTATCTTGGTGTTCTTGCGTACATCCTCGATTTCCATCTATACTTGACTCTCCTTCAGAGCTTCATCATATTATAACATTTATTTTCATTTAGAGAACAGATGGACAGTGACACCCTTAGGTTCCCGGAGAGATGATGTCACCGAGCATGAAAACGATAAACAACAACCCGATTGCCATTGCTAAGAAGACAAGAATAGCCCGTTCTTTCATGAAAATAATGCTGATGATGCCGGTGAAGAAAGCGGCGATGCTAGAAATCGCCGCCAGTACACCTGGAATTGCCAGTGCCGGATTGCTTAAAAAAGTATCGCCGCCGCGTTGCCCGGTAGCTGCCATGATCGAGAGTAAGGCGAAAAAGAAGATAAAACCAATGGCCAGTCCGATGGACCATTTCCCCAGGGCGGTTTTAGGTAAAATAGTGATTTTCATATATTGGATATATTATATAACATTTTGGAATTTATTATTTGGACACGGTTATGGTATCATCTTCGATTATGAGGGTGCGTTTGCACCGCTTTGGTCCCGAGGTATTGGAGAAGTTCAAGACGGAGCACCTCGCTAAAGTGGCGCCACTGCGTACCGATAAAGGCGTCTGGATGGACGTGCCGGTGCTCTACAGTATCGCCATTAAATAAGCCATCTTGTAAGCGCCCTGAGAAAATTACTTGCTGTTAAAGGGTTTGCTGCCACCCAGCCAAGTGGTGTCGTGTTCGTGGGCAAGGCATATCGCGGTGAAACTATACGGCTTTTCCACCTTCCGCGTGATTAGCGGGCAGTGCACCAGTCCTTTGGGGGCGATGACGACGGTGGGTGTATCGAAGACGTGCACCTCGCGCTCCTCGCCGAATTGCATCTCTATTTCCGCCCCGAGATAGTCGGGGTTTTCCGGGTCCGTCCCCACGAAGACCAGGGCTTCATCGTTGGGATGGACGTGGGGGTCGTTTTCATGCCAGGGGCCGGTGCCGGTATGGAAAGCCCAGGTAAAATTAAGGTTGAAGCCCGGGGTGTTCTTGCCGCTCCAGAAACCGATGAAATCGGCGTTGCCGCCCTTTTTGCGGTGCATGTCGCGCAGCTCCAGGCGGGTAATCATTTCCCCGCATTTGTTGGCGAGGATAAACGCCGGTTTTCTTGCGGTCAGCTCGGTCGTCTTGTCTTCGGCGTCCACGGAAATCGCCAGGAAACCGTAGGGCTTCTCGACCTTTTTGGCGGTCATGGGCAAATGCGGCACGCCGGCGGGGATGGCGACGACCGACGGGCCGGCGATGATATGGTCTTCCGCCTCCTGGCCCAGCGCCAGCACCAGCTCCGCGTCCAGCTTATTGGGGTTATCGTAATCCAGACCCGTGAAAACGAAGACCTCGCCGTAGGGGTGGACATGCCCGTATTTCCCGCCGACGTCCCAGGGACCGACCCGGTTATGATAGCCCCATACGAAGCTGACGTTAAGCCCTTCCAGGTCCGAGCCTTTCGGCCAGGTGATATACTCCGCCTTGCCCTTCGCCCCGCCCGGCAGCTTGTGATAGACCAGCTTTTTAAAGAAATGGCCGTATTTCGTTTTCGCCATTTTTCTTCTCCTTAAAATTAATCAGGTTTAAGTGATATACCCGTCTTTTCCCTTGCCGGTATGGCCCCAGGGACGGATGACCGCGAATATCCAGGGGCTGTCCTGCCGGGTGACGATGAGGGGACAGTGCGCATGCCCGGCGGGCTGAATGGCGACCGTCGGCGTAGTGATGACGTGTTTTTCCATTTCCTTGCCCATGTAAAGCTCACACTCTGCGGGCAAAACGCTGATATCGTCGGGGTCGGCGCCCATGAAAAGCAGGAACTCGGTATAAGGGTGGACGTGGGGCTTATCGGGGACGGGGCCGAACCGGTAAGGCGCACTGTTCATGCTTTCATAGGACATGTGGAACTCGAAGTCTTTACCGTGGATGTCCGTGATGGCGCCGTCGTGGGTATCCTGGTTAAGCGGGCCGTAGTGCCAGGGGCCGTTGCGGGTGAAAGCCAGGTGCTGGACGTTATCCCGGTATTTGGAGCGCATGAAATCGGCCGGTTTGCCCGGTTTATCGCTCAATTTCACTGTTTTAGAGGTCAGTTCCTTCGCCAGGGAAATCGTCATAAAGATAAACCGGTCGTCCATGCTCCCGATATTGGCCGGCATGTGCGGCATGCCTTTGGGTACGGCGACCGCCGTGGCGGTGGTAATCATGTGGGTCTCTTTTTCCTCGCCGAGGGTCAACTCGACTTCCGCTCCCAGGTAGCCCTCGTCAAAAGTGTCCAGCCCCATCCATATCATGACCTGGTCGAAGTCGTGCACCTGCGCCTCATAGGGCGCCATTTTGCCGGCCGACCAGTAGGTCCCATACTGCACGTGAAGGTCGTACCCGAAGAAATCACCGTTCATTTCGGCGCCCTGCCGCCACCGGCCCGGCCCGTAATCTTTGAAGGTAAGGCTCTTGACCAGGTGCCCGTATTTCGTCTTGGCCATTTCGTGCCTCCGTTTTGCTCAAAGTATCGTTAGACCAGCGCGCCGCCCTCGGGCGAGACGCCGTTGGGGTCGATAGCCCTCAAGAGCTTGCGCCACCATAAATGGTAGTTGGATACCGCCGGCCCGATTTCATCCTGGGGGCCCATGGTGCTGGCGAAGTAGCGCTCGTTAAAAGCCCGCGCCGTCTGCTCTTTTTGCCAGGCCTCCACGGCTTTCTTGGCCTCGGCGTTCTGGGGGTCGAACTTGCAGAATATCTCCGTTTTGCCGAGGTGCCCCTGCTCGACGCCCCAACCGAAAAACGCCCCGCCGTCATCCACGATCAAGCCCTTTTTAATCAGGGGCTCTTTAGCTTTGCCGGCGCCGATCGCCCACTTGATGGTCAGGTCGCGCTGGCCCATGATGGGGATGGAGTTAAAGGCACCGCCGGGGCGGAACGTCTCCCGGATAGAGGCGGAAATCCTGATGCACTGGCAAAGCAGGATACCTTCGATTTCGGGGTCTTCGACGGTCTTTAAAGACTTGCCGTCGGCATCACCGACGATTTTTTCCAGCACTTTCTTTTTGTAGGCGAAGTCTTCCGGAGAGTTGCCGCCGATGATGACGAAGAAGCCGGGCCCCTGCACCTCTTTACTCAGGCGCTTGAACATCGCTTCGTCTTCTTCATTGCAGGTGGTGATATTGGCGGCGACCATGGCCGCGTTAAAGCCCATCAGCTCGTAGCAGACTTCGGCCTCGCCCAGCTTAATTTCCGCCTGCCACATTTTTTCCACCGACGGGAAGCTGTAATACCGCGCCATCAGATTGGACGGTATACCGCTCAAGGTATATTTCGGCGACCTGCCCACAATAGGAAAGGCGGCCGGTCCCGGCCAGTGATAAAGCTTGACGGCGCCTTTGGTGAATACGCCCGGCGTGACGCCCGGCGGCACGGCGCTGGTGAGGATGCTCCGCAGGGACGGGCCGGGCCCATCGCCGCAGAACCACTCGTCGGAAGAGCCCAGGGCGCCCGTCCGCACGATATTTCCTTCCGGGGTCACCCACTCTATCGCCAGGTGGTTGCGGTCGTCGCCGCTGGTGGTCTGGTCCATGTGGCCGTGGCCCCGGAGCAGCGCCGAGCAGTTGGTCCCGGCGCCCTTGATGCAAAAGTTCAGGCCCCGTTTCATCAGCTCGGCCTGCAGCTCCGACGATATCACGTAGGGCTCGACCACGGCGTACATATTTTTCTCGTTGATTTCAATAATGTGGTTCATCCTCCGCAGGTCGAACAGGAGAATATCCTTGGGGAACATCCCGGACCAGCCGGTACATATCGGCCGGAACTTTAGCTTGTGTTTATTGCAGAGCTTGACCAGCGCCTGGACCTCGGCGGTGTTGCCGGGAAGGATGACCGCCGCAAATTCCGTCCCGTAATACGAAGGCATGATGGCGGGGTCGTCGCAGATGTTCTCCTCTCCCACCACATCTTCGAATTCTTTATAGACTTCCTTGCTCAGAGGCATGTGCATACCCCCCTTTCTTATAACGCCTTTTCCACGAGTTCGACGATATCGTAAACTTTAAGGCTGCCGCCGCTGTCCTTGACGGCTTCCGTGAAGTTCTTCTCACACCAGGGACAGGCGCTGACAATGGCCTCGGCGCCGGTGGACACGGCTTCGTCTATCCTCTTTTGCGCGGTCCATTTATTGAAGTCCGGGTTGGACACGTTAACGCCGCCGCCGGCCCCGCAGCACCAGGAATATTCCCTGATACGTGTCATTTCCGTGAGTTTCACGCCGGGGATGCTCTTGAGGACATCGCGGGGTGGTTCATAGACGCCCCGGGTGCCCCGCCGGTACGGCTTAGGCGGGTCGAAAACAAACTTATCGCCCGGGATTTTTTTGCCTTCCCAGTGTATCCACGGCTCACCCAGCCGGCCGAGGTAGCACGGGTCGTGGTAAGTGACCGATAGGTTAACTCTTTTTTTCAGCTTCAGCTTGCCGGACTTTATCAGCTTAGCGATGTATTCCGAGACATGCAGCACTTCGAGGTCGCCCTTAAGGCCGAACCTGTCATAAAGCACCTTGAAGGCCTGATAGCCGTCGGCACAGCCCGTCACCAACGTCTTAACGCCGGCTTTTTTAATCATCGCCATGTTCTTTTTGGCCTGTTTGAGGAAATCTTCCTGGTAGCCCATCTGGTAGGCGCGACCGCCGCAGCACGTCTCGGCGTCACCGGCGATGCCGAAATTGACGCCGGCTTTCTGTAATATCTTCGCGGTGGCTTTGGCCAGCTTCTGCATATCCTTATCGTAGCTGGTCAGGCAGCCGACGTGATAGAGGACGTCCACCTTTTCTTTCGTGGCGTCCTTGATATTCAGTCCCGCCGCCCAGTCGCCCCGCTTGCCTTTAATCGGCACCATCGAGCCGGTCTTGCGCATGAGGTTGATCACCTTATCAAGCTCAGGATTGGTCTTGCCGTCCTGGACGCACCTTATCCGGAACTCGTTGATGGGCTGGAGGACTTCCATGTCCATAGCGTAATTGCACGAGACGCCGCAGGCGCCGCACATCTGGCAGTTATAGACGATATGGAGGAGCCGGTCCGTATAGTTCATGCCGTTTTTCAGCATCGCCGACCCGATATTAACCCGGCCGCCGCCCGAATAGGAATGGTAATTAAATCTCGCGATGCTGGGGCAGGCGTAGGAAAATTCGGACCCTTTCACCTTTTGCATGGGGATGAATTTGCAGGCCGAACACCGGCAGCACATTGCCATATCGCCTCGGTAATCTTCTAATGCCATCTTCGCTCCCTCCTGACGAGTATTTAGTAACTAAATGCCGGTAACTAGAACCCCACCTTCCCCGGGTTCATGATATAGTTGGGGTCGAAAATTTTCTTGAGCTTATTTAAGACTGCAATGGAGGCCGCGTCGCGGTTAATGATGATTCCGGCGTTTTCGCCGTAAGGCCGCGAGAAAAACCCACCGCAGGCCATTAAAGCTTTGACGGCGGCAGCGGATAACCCTTTCACTCGATTCATCTCGCCGGCGTTGGCGGGGTCGTAAAAGAGGTTGAACTCGCAATGAACGCCGGTCCCCTGCACGATGGGCTGGATGTAAACGCCCATGTCCGGGGTGGGATAGCCGGCTTTTTCCGCCGCGCCGTTCATAACTACGATTTGCCCTTCGAGCTTATCGTTGATGGTCAGGAAGAACACGTCCTCGCAGGCGCCTTTAGAGCGGAGCTTCCAGTACGGCTCGGCGGAAGGCTGCTGCACCGTTTTCAGTATTTCGTTCGAGGAAATACCGCCTAAAGCCTTGACGGCTTCCACGCCCAGTCGCTGGGTAATATCGGTAATGCCTTTAATGTGAGAACTGACCCTCTCCTCCGGGAAATACTCATAGCCGGCGACGGTATAGAAGAGTATCCAAGGGGGCAGCGCGTCTTTAAGGTTCTGGTAGTCTTTAGGCCATTTCTTCGTAAAGATGGCCGCCAGGTTGGTGTTATTGAGGATAAAGCACTCGTTGGCCATCCTCAGCCTTACCAGCCAGGCAGCGAGGTCCATCAGCGGGGCGAGGCTGGCGGAACCGACCACGAAAGGCTCTTCAAGGGAGGGCAGGATTTCACAGCGCATGGATGCCCAGGTGACGATGCCCAGCGTGCCCTGGGAACCCTGGATAAGCCGGTGCCAGGAAGCCACGCCGGGCCCGTAGGGCGCTTTTTGCACGCCCCCCACCGCCCACTGCTCCTTGACGGTGCCCGGTCCGGCGGCCTGCCCGGTCCGGAACTCGTCGCCGGTCCCGAAGATGACCTCGACACAGGCAAGGGGGTCGGAGATGTCCCACTGGTACTTGGGCATGACGACCGGCTCTCTCTCCAGCAGGCTGCCGACGACGGTCTTCGAGCTTCGCGGCAGCAGCGGCAGGTTGAGTCGGAGCCCCTCCTTTTCCGCCGCGGCGATAAGCTCGCCGAAGGTCACCCCCGGCTCGACCATGGCGACCCGCCGCGCGCGGTCGACGAAGATGATTTTTTTCATTTTACTCAGGTCGACGATAACCGCCCCGCCGATGCTGGGGACGGTATCGCCCCGGAAATGCGGAGGGCCGGAGCTTACCGGCACGAGCGGCGTCAGCGTCTCGTTAGCCAGTTTCACAATCTGCTGCACGTCGCCGGCGTTTTTCGGCTTGACGACGCACACCGGTCTGACCGGGTTAACGAAGCTCATATCTCTGGCATATTCGTCCAGCGCCGCCGGTTCGTAGCTGACGTTACGGGCCCCGACCACCTTTACCAGCTTCTCTTTTGCAATCATCGTTGCCCCCTTTCGCGGGATGGATAGTCCTATCTTAAAAGACACACCTGTATTCGGACTCAGGTTATATGAAAACGAGGGTATTCCGTCAACCCCGAGATTTTATCTTACCAGATACTAATCTACCGGTAAGTACCCTGTCAAATAGTGATAAGACGGTCGGTTTGACTTATGAAGGCGTAAAGTGCTATACAGGAATAGCGTCCTTGCGTATCATTTTGGAGGAAAAACATGAAAATCACGAAGATCGAATGTATACCGGTCTCCATGCCATTCCGCAAACCTATCGTCATGTCCGGCGGTCCGGCTAAATGCGCCGACGCCGTCGTCCTGAAAATCCATACCGACGCCGGCGTCACAGGCGTGGCCGAGTCCGGCGATACCTCGCTGTGGTACATGGGGGAGAGCCAGGATTCCATTATCTCGAATATCGCCAACATCTTCGGGCCGCAGATACTCCTGGGCGAAAACCCCTTTAATATCGAGACCATCGTGGCCAGGATGGACAAAGCCGCCCGCGCCAATAACCAGTCGAAAGCAGTGGTCGACTATGCCCTCCACGACCTCATGGGCAAGGCGCTGGGCGTGCCCGTTTACCAGCTCCTGGGCGGCCTCGCCAATGAAAAAATCGCGCTGGCTTTCGTGATGTCCTCGGGGACGGCGGCGGAGGTGGGGGCGGAAGCTAAAGCCCTGGTCAAGGCCGGATTCAAAGGGCTCAAGCTGAAAGTGGGCGCCCGCGCGCCCGAGGAGGACGTCGAGCTCATCGGCGCGCTGCGGGTAGCGGTGGGCAACAAGATAAAGATAATGATTGACGCCAACGGGGGCTGGGTCTATCACCAGGCGCTTTACGTCCTGAAAAAAGCGGCGAAATACGATATCTATGTCGCCGAGCAGCCCGTGCCGTGGTGGGACATCGACGGACTGGCGCGACTCCGCCGCAAGGTGGACGTGCCGGTCTTCCCCGACGAGTCCGCCGCCGAGCTCAGTCACGTTCTCCAGATAATCGAGAAAGAAGCCGCCGACGGGCTTTTCCTCAAGATACCTAAAGCCGGCGGCATACTGAAGGCGCAGAAATGGGTCGCCATAGCACAGGCAGCCAACCTGCCGGTCATGTGCGGCTGCATGATAAACTCCGGACTCGGCGCCGCCGTCGAAGCGCATTTCCTGGCGGCTACGGCGTGGATGGGAAAAATCGAACAGGAAGCCATCGGGCCGCTGAATCTTTATAACATCCCGGACACGGTCAGCCAGCCGCTGAAAAACGACCTCGCGGTAAAAGTCCCGCGCTACGAAAACGGCTTCCTCTATCCGCCCGACGGGCCGGGACTGGGGGTGGAACTCAACGAGGCGGCCGTGAAAAAGCTGGCCACGCCCGGCAAAAAACCGGTGGTAATCGGGAAATGAGGGGAGGTCGACGATGAGCGACACGGCGATAGAAAGACTTATTCAAAACGCGCTGGAAACACGCTTTGAAAATATCGATAAAGATGCCCTGGAAACCACGAAATACCGTATCATCGATACGCTGGGCTGCCTGATCGGTGGCGCTACCGATACGGGAAACCCGGAACTCCTGAAACTCATTCGAGAAAACGACGGTAAAAAAGAGGCGACCATACTCGTGCACGGCGGCAAAGCGCCGGCGGCTGACACCGCCTTGATTAATTGTATCATGGCGCGCTCCTTCGACTTCGGGCCGGTGAGTCCGCTGGTGGACGGCGTAAGCTGCCCGGGACATATCAGCGAGACGACGGTCCCGGCCGCGCTCACCCTCGCCGAAATGGCCAACGCCAGCGGCCAGGAGTTCATTGCCGCGCTGCTCGTCGGGGACGACATCGCGGCACGCTTACTCGCGGCCTCCGGCTTCGGGTTTTCGCTGGGATGGGACGGGGTGGGGACGGTCAACACCTTCGGCGTCACCGCTATGGCGGGTCGACTCCTCGGTTTAAACAAATTACAGCTTCGAAATGCCTTCGGCATCGCTCTCAATCAAATCGGCACTACCTTCCAGTCGTTCTGGGACGGCACCACCGCCTTCAAACTGCCGCAGGGGCTGGCCGCGCGGGGCGGAATAACGTCGGCGCAACTGGCTAAAGCCGGCTGGACCGGACCGGAAGATGCTTTGTTCGGTAAGTTCGGTTATTACCAGATGTTTACCGATGGCGCCCATAAACCGCAGGCGCTGACCGATAACCTCGGGGAGATTTACTATTATGACGGCACAATAAAGCCCTATCCCTGCTGCCGCATCCCGCACGCCGCTATCGACGGCGCCCTGGCTTTATTAAAGAAAGGCAATTTCAAAGCCGACGATATTATCTCGGTCAATCTGGATATCGCGCCGGGGGGCATCGAACACGTTGTCGGGCACCCGTTTAAGATTGGGGCTTTCCCTCACGGCAACGCGGCCTTCAGCTACGAGTACGTGGTGGCGACGGCGTTCCTATTCGGCGGCGTCAAGCCGGAGCATTTTACGGAGAAAGCGATACGGAATCCGCAAATCCCGGAGTTCATCAAGAAAATAAAGCTGACGGCGGTCAATGACGTCGAGTTTGAAAAAGCGAGGATAACGGTAACGCTTAAAGACGGGCGGAAACTGACGGAGACCGTCACTAAAGTCAAGGGCGACCCGCAAAACAACCCCATGACTCACGAGGATATTATCGCCAAGTTCCGGGTAAACGTGGATTTTACGCAGAAGATAAGCCGCCAGAAAGCCCAAGAGCTTTTAGATAAGCTGCTGAACCTGGAAAAGCTGGACAGCGTCAGGAAGCTGATACCGCTGCTGGTCGCCTGATTACTTGCCTCTTTGCACCAGCTCGATGAGGACGTTCTCGGCGGCGGAGGGGTGGATAAAGGCTATCTTGGCGTCGGGCATTATCATAGGCTCTTCGTTCTGGAGCTTTCTGCCTTGAGCTTTCAGATTCTTCATTTCTTTGACGATATCGTCGGTGACATAGGAAATATGGTGCAGGCCGCCGCCCGTTTTTTCCAGGAACTTGCCAAAGCTATTGTCGGCATTCAAAGGCTGGAAAAATTCCATATTTATATCGCCCAGGGACGCAAACAGGGAAACGAACCCCGGTCCCTCCCTTTTTTCCCCAATCTTAAAGCCGAACATTTCAGCGTAGGCTTTCGCCGCCTTATCGATGTCCTTGACGACGACGGCAATATGGTCGAGTTTCTTTAACATTTTAATCTCCTGTACATATTTAATATTTTTCTGAGGTGACCTACCCCCTTTGTCCCCCTCCCTTCGAATTAAGGGAGGGGGAATTGAGGGAAGAGGGGCTTCACCCCTCTTAGACGCCCCTATTTAATTATTGTTTTAGAACGGGAAAATCGCTGGTAAATCGTGCTCTTTATTTTTCGCTAAAGTTGACGGCATGGTCTCGGCGAGCTCTTCCGGCGTCCAGCGGCCGTCCTTCCAGAGCACCTGCTCTAAAGGAGGAGGGTCGACATAGATGCCGATGTGTCCGTGCCATACCTCGAAGACGCAGCCGTTAATGTTATGGGCTTTTTCCGAGGCTAAATAGACCACCAGATTAGCGACGTCTTCCGGCTGGTTGAGCTCCAGCATCTGCTGGAGTCGGCGTTCGGCGAGCTCAGCGCCCCACATCTTGGTCCACGCCTCGCGGAGTCCTTTGCCTTCGACCATCTCGATAAAGCCGCGCGTACCGGCGACGGGCCGGATAACGTTACAGGTGACGCCGTAACGCTGCATGTCCCGCGCCACCGTGCGCGTCAGCCCTACGATGCCCTCCTTGGCGGCGCTGTAGTTGGCCTGCCCCATGTTGCCTAAACCGGCGTGGGAGGAGGTGCCGATGATGCGACCGTAGTTCTGCTGGCGCATCACCCGGCAGGCCGCCCGCGTGCAGTAGAAAGTCCCGCTCAGGTTCACCTGAAGCACCGAATTCCACTCCTCATCGGAAGTGTTGTAAATCATGCGGTCGCGGTTAAAACCGGCGTTATTGACCAGCACGTCGACGCGGCCGAAGCTAGCGACGGCCGTCTGGATAATGCTTTCAGCGCCTTCAACGGTGGCCACGCTGGCATAGCTGGGGACGGCTTTGCCGCCGGCCTGCTTGATCTCGGCGACGACCTCATCGGCGGGGCCTTTCGATACCCCGCTGCCGTCGGTAGCGGCGCCCAGGTCGTTGACGACCACTTGCGCGCCCTGAGCGGCCAGTCCGATAGCCTCCGCCCTGCCCAGCCCTTTGCCGGCACCCGTGACCACCGCCACCCTGCCCTTCAATAGCTCACCCATATAACCTCCCGGGTTAATACTACAAATACTACCAATAAGTACCAATACTACCAATAATCTAAATATTGAAATATTTGCAGTATTGGACATTTGTAGTATTGGTAGTATTTTACTCACGCTATTACGTTCTTTTCTTTCAAAGCGCTTATCTCGTCCCAGGTCATGCCGAGGGTCTCCGTGAGGACTTCTTCCGTGTGCTGGCTGAACTCCGGGGCGGTGCGACGGATGGTCGTCGGGGTCTTGCTGAACTGCCACGGTGGCATGATGACCTTGAGCTTTCTCCCCGCCGGGTGGTCGATTTCTCTAAAGTAGGTGTCCGCCCAGGGGGTGGGGTCGGTGGCGACCTCTCCCGGGGTTTTCACCACCGTCCAGATAATATTTTCTTTCGCCAATCTTTCCGCCCATTCCTTTTGGGTTTTAGACTTAAAAACTTTATCCAGAATAACGATAAGCTCTTTATTGTTCTGCATGCGCTTTTCATGAGTGGAAAAACGGGGGTCGTTCTCGAGCTTGCCCAGCTCCAGTGCCTTGCAGATGCCCGTCCAGTAGCGGTCGCCCTGGATGCAGGCGAGCTGAATCCAGCGTCCGTCCGAGCATTCGTAGCTGTTAAAGATGGGGTTGCTCTGGTTGGTGCGGGAAATGCGACCGTACTCCAGGCCGGTGGCTAGAACGGAAGAGAGGACGATCCCCATCGACCATATCCCCCCGCCCACTAATGAAACGCAGACCTCCTGCCCTTCGCCGGTGCGCTCGCGGTGGAAAAGCGCCATCATGATGGCGCAGGCGGCGAACATGCCGGTGGTGTTGTCCCCGAAGCCCGGCACCTGGAAGGGCAAAGACGTGCCCGGCTCGCCCAGCGACGCCATGACGCCGCTGCGTGCCCAGTAGCCGACGAAGTCGTAGGCGCCGGTGTCCTTTTCCGGTCCATGCAAACCGTAGCCGCTGAGATGAGTGTAAATTATTTTGGGGTTAATTCTAGAAATATCTTTATATTCCAGCTTCAAGTCCACCAAAGCGTGGGGTCGGAAATTGCATACGAAGACGTCCGATTTCTCGACGAGTTTATAGAGGATTTCCCGTCCCTCTTTTTTCTTAAGGTCGAGGGTGATGCCCTTTTTATTGAGGTTGTAAAACTCGAGGACGTAGTTGATATCGTAAATGGGGACGTTACCACTGATTTTCAGGATGCCGCGGGTCTGGTCGCCGCCTTCCGTGCGTTCCACTTTAATGACCTCGGCGCCCATGTCCGCCAGGATGCGGCAAGTTACCGGGGCCAGGCCGGCTTCGGAAACATCGAGAACACGGATTCCTTCAAGGGCCATTTTCATAGCAGAACCTCCTGGTTTTTGGAGTTTACTTCTCGTTCCCCACGATAAGACACGAACAAATCCCCGTCCCGGCGTTGCCGCCCAGGTTGTGCGTAAGGGCGAGATGCGGGTTCTTCACTTGTCTTGGTCCGGCCTTGCCCTGGAGCTGCTTATACATCTCGTACATCATGCGCAGGCCGCTGGCGCCCAGGGGGTGGCCGAAACACTTCAGGCCGCCGTCGGTGTTGACCGGCAGGTCGCCTTTAAGAGTAAATGTACCGGCCTCAATATCTTCCCTGGCGCGACCGAGCGGACTGAAACCCAGGTCTTCATAGACGATCATCTCGTGGATGGAGAAGCAGTCATGGACTTCCGCCATACTGATTTCTTTACGGGGATTTTTCACGCCGGCTTCGGCGTAAGCCTTGCGCGAGCCTAACCGGTTCTCCTCGATGTGGGTAAAATCGTAGTCCTGCCGCATGGCGCCCTGTCGCGCGCCCACGTTGACCTGCAAAGCTTTAATATAAATGGGGTCGGGGCGGAATTTTTTCGCCATATCCGCGCGGGTGACGACCGCCACCGCGGCGCCGTCGCTGACGCCACAGCAGTCGTAAAGTCCGAGGGGCCAGGCGATAATCGGGGCGTTGACCACCTGGTCGATGGTCAGCTCGTTCTGAAAATGCGCCTTGGGGTTCAGGCTGCCGTTGTGATGGTTCTTCACCGCAATCTGTGCGAGTAGCCGCTTGCCCTCCTCCGGCTTGATATGGTAGTCGTGGAAATAGCGGGTCGCCATGTAGGCGAACGAGGCCGGGGCGCTGTAGCCCGGCCCGATGCCCGAGCTGCCGTCCTGGTTGTCCCCGACGATGCTCGGGCCCTTGACGCCCGTCGCGCCGGAGTCCTTGAGCTTTTCCACCCCGACCGCCAGGGCGATATCGCAAACGCCGGCGGCCACGGCATAGCTCGCCGCTCTTAATGCCTCCGAGCCGGTGGCGCACATGTTTTCCACGCGCGTCATGGGGATATACTGCAGCTGTAAAGGGGACAGGGTGATGGCGGAGAGGCCGGAAAATACCGTGCCGATCCAGGCCGCCTGGATATCTTTAGGGCCAACGCCGGCATCCTCGAAAGCCTCATAGGCGGCTTCGACGATGAGGTCTTCCACCCCTTTATCCCAGCGCTCCCCGAACTTGGTGCAGCCCATGCCCACGATGGCGACTTTATCTTTAATGCTTTCCATAAAATGCCTCCTGTTAATGTCATCCTGAGCGAAGCGAAGGATCCGTTTTGACCCGATTCAGAAGCGGATTCTTCGGTCGTTTCACTCCCTCAGAATGACAAGAATATTGTTACTCAACCGGCCTCGCCTTCCAGAAGTAGTTGTGAATGCCCCGGCTGGTGAACATCTTGCGGAAAGTCATTTCCAAAGGCATGCCGATTTTTACCTTATCGACATCGCAATCGGTCAGCTCGACAATCATCCGACCGCCGCCTTCGAAATCAATGACACCGTTAACGCCGGGGGGATTAAGGGTCGGCTGGAGTTGGTCGATGCTATAAGCTGAAAAGCGTCGCTTTCTTATCAGCAAATTTATACGGCTCGAAATCGTCTTTAGTCTGGCAGTTGACGCAGACGCGCGGCGTCTGGCCGATTTGCACGAACTGCGGGGCGCCGCATTTCTTGCACTTTAAGCCGTAAAGGGGGCCGATCGCCCGCCGTTCCCGCCAGCGACTCTGCAAAGATAGCGGAGAACGCTCCGGAAGCGTGGAAGCCTCCACCGGCACGAGGTTTTTCCACGTCAGGTATTGCCCGTAGGTGATGGCCGTTTGGCCTGCCAGCTGCGAGGATATCACGGGCTTTTCCTGTAGCTTTTTATTTTCATCGGTGACGCGGAAGATAAAGGCATCCGCGCCGTCGCCGTATCCGGCGAAGAGAAGCGGTCGCCCGCTTTAGCTTTCTCCAGGGCCGCCGCCAGCATTAAAAACAGCGCCGCCGTCCCCGTGTTGCCGATATCATTATAAAGCGGGTCCTGCACCTGCGCTTTATCCAGCTTGAGTCGTCGCGCCAGGGCGGCGTGCTGGCGGGCGTCCGCGGCGTAATAGACAAAGCGGGAAAAATCGTTGGTGTTAAGCTTGTATTTTTTCATCAGGCCGGCAATGGCCGACTGCATCGTGGGGAGATAGCCCACCTCGTCGATGAAGCGGCCCTCGGCGGAGCGGGGGAATTTATCCTCATCGGTACGCCAGATATCGGTAAAATCATTAAAAACAGAGTAGCTGCCTTCGACCTCGGCGATGACCCCCTCAGAGCCTATCGTCAGAGCCGCCGCGCCGTCGCCCAGCGTCTGCTCCAGCGAGCCTTTGGCCGCCCCCATCCGGCTATCCGCCGCCGCGACCATGATATTTTTCGCCGAGCCCGCTTTAACCGAATCTATCGCCGCTTTGAGCGCCGCTGTCCCCGCCCGCAGCGAATCGGTAAAGTCGGCAGTGTGGCACTCTTCCGGCAGGTCGGCTACGCTGGCCACGATAGCCGCCGACAGCTTTTCTTTATAAGGGGCGGTCGTCGTCGCCAGGGACAGGCCGTCTACTTCAGCGTCACCGCGCTTCAGGCAGTCGAGGACCGCCGCCACCGCCATGGTGACCGTGTCTTCGTCATAGCCGGCCACGGCTTTAGCTCCCCCACCGCTCCTGCCCCCCCACATCCGGGCTATCTCATCCCGGTTCAGGCGGTAGATAGGAACGTAAGCCCCTATTGATGTTATGCCTATCATCTTGCCATTTCCTTTCCCGAAAGATAATAACGAACGACCTGAAAAATTCCGCTGGAAGATAAAGAAAACGCCACTTTTATCTTATTCTGTGGCATGAGCAGTGTCAAATTGGAGGGGACAAAAAAGAGGGGGGCTGAACCCCCTCTTAAATAAACCGCTCGAAGCGGTCTTTTTTCGCTTTGCAGATGGGGCAGACTTCCGGCGGGCCGGCCCGCGCGCACAGATAGCCGCAGACCTTGCAGCGCCAGACCGGCAAAGGTAACGACGCCAGAGTCGACGGTTTCTTCTCGGATTTCATTTTAAGCCTCGCGGCGCGGGGAGGCCGTCGCTCCGGGATGGAGCCGATTTTTACCTTGCCCTCCGCCGCTGCCCCGGAGACATACAGGCTGCAATAGCAGGCATGATATTCGTCAAGGTCAGGGTCGCGGTAGTCACAGGGGCAAATGATGTCCAGGTCTTCATCTTTATTGCCGGAGGCCAGACGGCATGGGCAGGACCGGTAGCCATAGCGCTTTTCATTGGCCAGCAGGCCTTTTATGAGCTCGCGGGTCATGACCATATCCGGATTAAGATGGTAGCCGCCGGACTCGGCGTCGGCGCGTAACTCGCCATAGAGGCGTTCTATTTCCGGCGGAACATTGATATTGGTGGCCATTTAAGCAAACTCCTTGCGGATATCGTCCTCTCTAAAGCCCACGATGCACCGGCGGTTATCGATAACCATGGTCGGAAAATTGGTGTCGGGGTTGAACTTCATAATTTCGCCGACGGCCGCGGTCTGCTCTCCCCCCTGCAGCAGGTCGACATCCGTATAATCGTATTCCACACCCAGCTCGTTGAGCAGCGCCTTGGTCTTTTTACACCAGCCGCAGGTGCTCAGGGCGTAAAGCATTATCTTGGCCTTTTTCTTCCCGGCGACATGAGTAATATTCATGACTCCTCCTTTTACAGGGATTTTTCAATTATCATTCTACCAATATGAAATAAGCCACAGTTAGGACTAAAGTCTCGTTTTCCAGTCTTGATATTACCCAGAAGATAGTATATAATATAAACTATATAATATGTAAACTATATATATTATATACCAACTGCGTCTCGATTACACCAGGAGGGAAATAGATATGCGTGGTGAGATTCTGGGAAGAGTTGCCGCAGACTTGCTCTCAGTGCCGCCGCTGATTTTCCGACTTATCCGCCGCCGTCTGGTCATCGCGACCCTCGTGGAGACCGACGTGGACATTAAACTGCTCCATTTTGAAATCATGAAAGTGTTAAAAGAAGAAGGCACGCGTCACCCGGCGGCTATCGGCGAAAAGCTGATTATCGCTAAAGCCCAGATGACCCACCTCATCGATAAGCTGGTAGACCTGGGGCTAGTCAAACGAGAGATAGAGCCCACCGACCGGCGCACGCTCAACATTACCCTGACCGAAAAAGGGAATAGAGTGCTGGAAGAACAGGACAGCCTGGTCTTCAACGCGGTGAGGGATAATATGACCTCCCTGACCGATAAAGAGCTGGAAACCCTATCGGCTTCTCTGAGGAACCTCAGCGATATCCTCTTCAAACTTCAGCAGTAAGATTTTATCTGTAAAAAGAGCGATTATACCATATGCAAAAAACCCCTGACATGACGGACACAAGCCGGGTGCGCAACGTCCTCGATACCGACCGCGTCGGGTCGTTGCTGGTAAAGCTGGCGACGCCCGCGTTCTTTGGAATGTTCGTGCAGACTCTTTACAACGTGGTAAATACCATCTTCATCGGCCATGCCGTCGATAAACTCGGCAATCCCATCGGCATGCCGGCCATCGCCGCTCTTTCCATTATTTTCCCTATCCAGATGATATTCATGGGCGTCGGCATGATGGTCGGCATGGGCGGGCACCTCGCTCATTTCCAGGTCCATCGGTTCGGGCGAACATGCCAAAGCGGAACGCACTCTGGGCAACGGCATAACCTGCATTACCATATTAGCGCTGGTAATAACCGCCGTCATCCTGCCTAATATCAATGGTTTCCTCAGGCTTATCGGCGCCTCGGAAGAGGTCCTCCCTTACGCCCGGGAATACCTGAGAATCATCGTCAGCGCCACGGTCTTTAACCTCATCGGCATGGCCCTGCTGAACTTCGTCCGGGCCGAAGGCAACGCCCGCGTGGGCATGATTGCCAATATCATCGGGGCCGGACTGAATATTGTACTGGACTCTATTTTCATCTTCTGGCTCAAGATGGGCGTCACCGGTGCCGCCCTGGGCACGGTCATCGCGCAGATAACGGCGTTGATATACCTGAGCTCCTATTATCTTTCCGGGAGCAGCTACCTGAAGTTCCGCCGGGCCAATCTCCGGCTCGATGCCGCTATCCTGAAACCGATGTTTTCCATCGGCGCCTCGTCCTTCGTGCAGACGGTGGCCGGCAGCTTTTCCGCCATGTTCCTGATTAAAGAAGTGGTCAATCACGGCGGCGATGTTTACCTGTCCGCCTTCGGCATCATCCAGCGGGTGATGATGTTCGCCACGATGCCGGCCATGGTCACCGGCCAGGGCGTGCAGCCCATCATCGGGTTTAACTATGGCGCCAGGCGCTTTTCGCTCGCCCTGAAAGCTTTAAAAATAGCGACGATTGCCTCCTCGCTGATGAGCCTGGCATCGTTCGCCATACTCTATTCTATCCCGGGGCCGATCATCAAGATTTTCAACAGCGACCCTCAACTGGTGGCGGCCGGCATACGCGCTTCCCACCTGGTCTTCTGGAGCATGCCCCTGATGGGTCTGGTAATGGTCGGCGCCACCTCTTTCATGTCGATAGGCAAGGCGGTGCAGGCGTTTATCCTGGCGGTCGCCAGGCCGGTCCTGTTCCTGATTCCGGCGGTGGCGGTGCTGCCGCACCTGCTGGGACTGAACGGCGTCTTTCTCTCCTTCCCCACCTCCGACGCCTTTACCCTCATCCTGACGGCGCTGCTTATCATCCCCGTCATACGGCAGTTCCGCAAGGCGACCGCCGATGAGAAAGGAAAACCGGCCGGGGCGTTCAGTCCGCAGGGGCTGCTGGATACCGCCGAGGAAGGTCAGCGCCAATAAATAACTGGAAAGCATTTTTCTAACATGCAAGACCATAATGTGCTTGATACGGATAAAGTCGGCCGGCTGCTGATGAAGCTGACCGTCCCGATATTTTTAGGGATGACCGTCCAGGCGGTCTATAACGCCGTCGATACGATATTCATCGGCAAATTCGTGGTAAATCCCGAGCTGGCGATGGCCGGGCTTTCCATCTCCTTCCCGTTCCAGATGCTGACCATGGGGGTGGGGCAAATGGTGGGGCTGGGAGGGGCGTCACTGATTTCACGGATGCTGGGCCGCGGCGATAAGCCCGGGGCGGAACACACCCTGGGCAACGGTATTACTTTCGGCGTCGTCCTTTCACTGGTCTTAATGGCCGGTTTCCTGCCCTTTCTAAATTTCTGGCTGAGGCTGGTGGGCGCTTCCGACGCCGTCCTGCCTTATGCCAGGGACTATTTATCGATAATGATGGCCGGGGCCGGCTTCAATGTCATGTCCAATGCCGTCATCAGCTTCGTCAGGGCGGAGGGCAACGCGCGCGTAGCGATGACCGGGATGATTGTGGCGTCTCTCCTGAATATCCTTCTCGACTGGGTGTTTATCGTTCGCCTGCAGATGGGCACCCGGGGCGCCGCGCTGTCTACCATGATATCCATGGGGGCCTCCACCGCCTACGTCCTTATTTACTATCTTAACGGGAACTCTTATCTGAAAATGCGCGCCCGCAATCTCCTGCCTAATTTCAGCATCCTGAAGCAGATATTCGTCATCGGCATCGCCTCTTTTGTGCAGACCACCGCCGGCAGCCTGTCCGCTTCGATGATAATGAGAACGGCGGCCACCTACGGGGGCGACATCGCGATAGCCGCTTTCCTTGTCATCCAGCGCGTCATGTGGTTCTCCATGATGCCCAGCATGGTGATAGGGCAGGGGATGCAGCCGATTCTCGGTTTTAACCATGGCGCCAAACGTTATAATCTAGTGGTCAAGACCATCACCACAGCTTCGTTTATCGCCATCGGGGTGGGGATACTGGGGTTCTTCGTGCTCTACTTTTTTCCGCAGCCGATATTCAGGATATTTACGTCAGATGAACTGCTGATAGCCAAGGGCGCCTATATCGCCAAACTAGTTTTCCTGGGCCTGCCGGTTTTCGGTTTTTACAACGTGGGTTCGATGGTATTCCCGTCGGTGGGCAAAGCGCTCCAGACGTTCATCATAGCTGTTGCCCGGCCGATGGCTTTTATGATTCCGCTGTTGCTACTTTTACCCCGGTTATTAGGGGAGCGGGGGGTTTGGTACTCGTTTCCCGGCTCGGATGCACTTACCTTCCTTTTGGTGCTCGGGCTGCTCATACCCATGGTTAAAGGCTTGAACAGGGAGCATACGGAGTCGCTGCTGACTCAAAAAAGTCCGGCCGGGGTCTAGCGTTTCCCGGGTAAGATGCGGCCGCCTGAGTGAACTTTATTTTTTCGCGGCTGCGTTGTAACATCATACGGGGGAAGCGACGTGGTAAAACAACCGAAAAGCGCTATCGACTGGCTGCTGGAACCCGAAGATATCGGCGTGAGGTACCTTGCCCTGCGCGACCTGGTCAAAGCTGACGCCGCAGAACTGGCTATTGCTAAAAAAGGGGCTCATACCAGCGGCCCGATTGCTGAAGTCCTCTCTAAAATGTACAAAGAGGGCTACTGGGTAACGCCGGGACCCGGATATAACCCGAAATACACCGGCACCGTATGGTCGATCATTTTACTCGGGCAGCTTGGCGCTTCCATCGACCAGGACGAACGCATCGAGACCGCCTGTGCCTATGTCCTCGACCATGGCCTGACAGACAACGGCGTATTTACTGCAACCGGTTCGCCGTCCGGTACCCTGGATTGTTTACAGGGCAATCTTTGCTATTCACTTCTCGATATGGGTTGCACCGACCCCCGCCTGGATAAAGCCTACGATTGGATGGCGCGCAGCGTTACGGGGGAAGGCATCGCCCCCGTGACCGACAAGCAGGCGAAAATCCGTTATTATGCGGGGAAATGCGGGCCGGTCTTCGCCTGCAGCGGGACCTATCAAAAGCCCTGCGCCTGGGGAGCGGTGGACGTAATGCTCGCGTTCGGCAAGCTACCCGTAGAGAAAAGGACACCCCTGATAAATAGAGCGATTAAAACGGGGGTAGACTTTCTTTTCAGCAAGGACCCCGCCACGGCCGATTACCCGCGCGGCTTCCCGAATACGAGCGGCAAGTCAAGCGGCAACTGGTGGAAGTTCGGCTTCCCCAATTTTTATGTTTCGGATATTCTGCAAATCGCCGAAGCTATGGTGAGGCTAGGCTACGGCAAAGACCCGCGCCTGTCCAACGCATTAAAACTCATACGGGAAAAACAGGATGAACAGGGGCGCTGGCTTTTGGAATACGATTATTCAGGTAAAACTTGGGTGGACTTTGGACCTAAAAAACAGCCTAACAAGTGGGTAACATTGCGCGCTCTGCGCGTGCTAAACATGGTCTAATAATTCAGGAATTATATTTCATGAATTCCAGATACAATTTTACAGAAGACTATTACGAAAAATCGCGCGAGGCGCTGGAGACGGCGCTCAATCTCGGCGCCTATCAGTCGTGGCGGACCTGCGACCCCGGCCCGGAGTCCGCTATCGATAAACGCTACGCCGCCCTGCCGGCATTAACGAAAAAGGATATCCGCGAGCATTTCCCGGACGGTTTTGTGCCGCCGGGCCAGGACTTGAAAAAAGGACTGGAAAACGGCGAGATAAATTTCGTCCAGACCAGCGGTTCCGCCGACGCCGTCCGGGTGACCAATATCTGGAACCAGCAGTGGTGGGACGCCTCGGAGAGGGCTTCCTGGAAGCTGAACTCCCACGCGGCGCGCCTCGCCGTCGGCGACCACCCGGAAGCGATATTAGCCAACGCGCGCAACGTGGGTTTCATCTCGGACGACGGCGACCTACCCTTTGAAAAGCGTCGTTTGGCGCGCTTCCTCTATCTCAACGAAAAGACCGACCCCTCCCGCTGGACGGACAAAATCATGGACCGGATGATTTTAGAGCTGGATATCTTTAAGCCGGCCGTGCTGGAAGCCAATCCTTCGCTCCTGGCGAAGCTCTGCCGCTACGCGGCAGCCACCGGGAAGCGGGTCTACCAGCCGGGACTGATCACTTTCACCTACGAGTATCCTTCCAGTCTGCACCTGCGGCAAATCCGCCGCGTCTTTAAATCGCCGCTGGCGAGCTCCTACGGCACTACCGAGACCGGCTATATCTTCATGCAGTGCGAAGCCGGCAAATTCCACCAGAACACCGATTCCTGCCGGGTGGACATCCAGCCTCTGAAAAACGAGCATGGCGGACCGGACATCGGCAGAATCCTGGTGACGACCTTCGATAACCCGTGGTATTCGATGTTCCGCTTCGACGTCGGCGACCTCGCCCGCATTGACAAAGAACAAAGGTGCCCCTGCGGCAGGGATAACGGCATAATCCTCTCCGCCATCGAAGGCCGGTTCGTCAACGCCACTCTCGACGGTGCCGGCCGGCTGGTCACGTTGCGCCGCGTCGATGAAACGATGGGCCGGATTAAAGACCTCGACGAATACCGTTTGGAGCAGTCGGCCCCGGGCACCTATGTGCTGCATCTTTCCACCCGGCGCCCGGATAAGGACAGTTTGAACCGGGAAGTGACGGAAAAGCTGCATAAAATCTACGGAAAGGCCGCCGTCATATCTATCGTTTACGAGGACTTTCTCTGCCCGGAGGACTCCGGTAAATACTGCCTGGCCAAGCCGCTTTTCCCGTTAAAAATAGAGGACTACCTCGATGCCGGGCAGGTTTGCCCGTAAAAAAATATTTAAATGGAAGGTTGCCAAAATGACGCAGGATATCAAGCCGGTCTATCTCTTCGCCGGAGGACGGTCGGGGAACCGTAAAAAGCAGGGCGTCCTGCTGGAGAGGATGTTCCGCGAGTTCGGCATCGCCTCGCCGAAGGTAGCCTACAGCGGCACCGCCAGTGGCGACGATAAAGGCTTTTTCCGCTTTATCGCCGGAGAGCTGACGGAGGCGGGGGCGGACCAGGTGACCCACGCCGTTATCGTACCCGCTAACGCCGACCTCAAAAAAGCTCGGGACGTCCTCGAAGGCGCCGATATCGTTTTCGTCAGCGGCGGGGACGTGGAAGCCGGCATGGACGTTTTACGCGAAAAGAACATGCTCGACTTCCTCGTTGGGTTGTACCGGCAGGGCAAACCTTTCTTCGGTATCTCCGCCGGGGCGATCATGCTGGCGGACCGGTGGGTGCGCTGGCGCGACCCCGATGACGATAGTTCCGCCGAGCTTTTCCACTGCCTCGGGTTCGCGCCGGTTATCTGCGATACTCACGACGAAGAGGGAGGCTGGGAGGAGTTGCAGGCGGCCCTGAAACTGGCCGAAGAGGGCGTCCGCGGCTATGGCCTGGCAACGGGGTCGGGCATTAAAGTTTTCCCCGATGGTAAAGTGCAGGCGCTGGGCGGCGAAGTCTACCAGTATATCAGCCGCGGCGGCAAGGTCAAGCGTATCGATAATCTGCTGCCCGTTAGCCCGGACTAACTGTTTAAAAATCCACCCTCTTTGTCCCCCTCCTTAACAAAGGGAGGGCGAGTAGTTAGAAAGAGGGCTTACGCCCTTCTTAGACACCCCCGCGTTCGTACTATTGCCTCACTTGTCATAAAGGGTGTAGAATGAATCTAGACGCCGTTGAGCAAATCGATGGCTGTGGGAGCAAAAAATGGAAATAGTTTTCGATAAGAACGCCGCCGCCGACAAAGCGGTCGAAAAGACCGTCAAGGAATTTTTGGGCACTACCGATACTCTCGAAAAATCGAGGAACGTGCCGATATTTATTTTTCAGGACGGCGTGAAAAAGAGCTACTATATCCGCTGCGCCATCACGGGCAAGACCATGGCCGATACCGTTAGCCTGGATGCCCGACTCAACCCCGAGAGCGGCGAAACCTACCGGGGCAACCGCGAAATACTGGAATCCCATAATACCTTCCGCCGCATGAGGGCCGACGCCGAAAACGAACGCGAATTCAATGACATCATCGCCGAATACATTACTTTATACGAACCCAAAAAGCCTTTAAAAATCTGGGGAGGCCAGCACCGCTCCCGCGCCATCATCGACGCCTATCACGAGAAAAAAGTGTCCCGCTATCACGGGTTCCGCGTTTACTTTAATCTCTCCAAAGAGCAGAGAATCGAGCTCGCCATGATATCCAACACCAGCATCGCCGTCTCCAACGACCTGTTCGACCGGCAGATGGAAGAGACCTACATGGGCCCGCATCTGAGAAAATGGTGTGTCAAGGTCGGACTGCTGAAGCAGGGCGAGGACTTCCCGGACGTGGGCTCCCACGCCGAAAAGATTACCACTCAGGGCGCCCGCAGCTTTATCGTCAACTATTTCAAAGGCAAGCAGGCCGGCGCGCAGGTCATCGATGTGGAACTGGACCGGAACGTCTACGAGCCCTACCTGTGCCAGACCGGTATCTTCCTGGACGAGGAATACCAGCAGCTTACCGAAAAGATGGGGCCCGATTTATGGACGGACAAGGGACTCATCGAAGCGGCTAAAGACTTCGCGAAGCTGCACAAGGCGCAATACGACGCGATTAGAAAGAGCAAGGTGAACTTCAAAGTTTTCCGGATGAAAGCCATGGCGCCTTCGGTACTGACGGCCTGGAGCTTCGTCGCGGGGCTGCTGCAAGTGCATCCCGCCCGGCTGGCCGTCCATCTCGCGGTTCCCCCGCCGCCGAAAGACGTCCCCGACCCGCTTAATGCCGAGGAGATGAACCAGTTCCGCTATTACCAGGACATCGAGACCTACCGCGGCCTGGGCACCCGGGCGATTATGAAAGACCGCCAGAGGATGGCGCAGGTGTTCCTGGCGCGTAGCATCGACCCCGCCGCCACGCTGGATAAAAAGCTGCTCAACCAGGCGGTCAACCAGGCCACGGCTTTGAAATTCTTCCGCAAAGGCTATACGACGTAGGCTTCGGTAAATTACTCGGGAAGAAATGATGAGAGGGGGCGCAGCCCCCTCTCGTTTTTGTTATACAACCGCGTAATTAGCTATCAGGAACCCGATGACACAGAAAAAGGCAATCGGCGGCAAAGCGGGCATCGGCTTGCCCTTGAGCCAGACCAGCTGAATCAAGAACGCGCTCAATAGTCCCACCAGGGCAAACGCACCCACCACTATAGCAGGGTTCAGGCCGTCGATGAAATAAACCGAAGATGTCAGCATGAGCGGGAAGCCGATATCGCCGCCGCCCAGCAGCGAGTACTCGCGTTCCTCGGCCGGTTTCGCCGCCAGTTCGTTCACCCGCACCATTTTCAGGCTCAACACCCATTCTTTTATTTTCTTGGGGTAGATAAAGGCGGGCAGGGTGACCGTCTGCGAAAGCCGGTCCACCATCCAGACCATGAAGCCGAAACGCACTGCCAGGAAATCGTAGACGGCGATAACGCCCATGAGGATTAAAAACGCCCATGGAGAAAAAAGAGAGCCGAATACCGAGCCGGCGCTGGCCAGGGCGATAAGCAGGACGAGGTTATGCAGCCAGACCCTCGTCCAGAGCAGCCAGGCGACGCCGGCGATAATCGCCAGGGGGTAAGCCGCGGGGTAGGGCAGCGTTAAAAAGGTAAGGATGAATACCCCCCAGGCGAACATCAGGGCAAAGAGAAATTGAAAGACCAGCTTGAGCTTGCTCAAGGGGATGAGGAAAAGCACCAGAGCCATCACGGCCACCGCGGCGAAGAAATAGGCGATGCCGAACCCGCTGGAAACGGTCGGCGGGGTGATATTATTATCGATGATATATTGCTGCTGGCGGGGCGCGATGGCCAGCGTCAGCGCCAGGCCGGCGATAATGGTCAGGCCTCCCCAGAGAAACGGGTTGAGTTTAGATTTCATGACGGTATCAAGACGCGATGTTTTAATTCATTATAAGTAAGAGCGCGCGGTGAATGCAATCTGAAATCTCAATCTTCACAGGGCCTGGGCGGCAGTTGTATCACGTTAATCCGGAAAATTGAAGCTGGAAAATCTGACCAATCAAATCGGGGTTATCGGCGGGATACTGATGGCAAAAAACAGTTCGCACTGAGGAAATAACGAGGTATGATTATAGTTTGGGCTTTACCATGCCGCCCATCTCAGCCAGGTAGTAGCCTTCGACGTGACGGTTCCGGTAAAAATCAGAAAAAGCCTCATTAGAGTCGATATTGTGGGCGAGCAAAAGCCCACCGGCCTTTAAATATTTCCAGGATGTCTGAAATTCCCACGCCATGTTCCGGTAAGAATGGTCGCTGTCATGCAGGAAAATATCGATTTCTTTTACTTTCCTCAGGAGCGGTTCCAGCTCCTGTGAGCTTCGGCCGATAGTTAAGTGCCACCTGTCCCTCAGGTAGTCGGGTATCAGCCAGCCGCTCTGGTCCTCGTCCCCCCAGGGCGCGTCTATCGAATAAAGCCCGCCGCGACGGTTCCGCTCGAAGGCGGCAAGGATGTGCGATGATGAAACGCCGCTGGATACGCCGGTCTCCACGACGATATCCGGTTTTTGAATACGGCAGATAATGTAAAGGACCAGGCCCAATTCCGGGCCGATGCCGTAACCATAGGAAAAGCGCCGCGCTTTAGCCTGGGCACGCCGTTTTTCCTCGATGCCGTTCTGGAACTCCCGGTCCAGTGCGAATTCAGCAGCGTATTCCCCGACCTCACTCGTATCAGCTCGGGTTAGGCCAATAATAAAGTCCGCCGCAGCCCTGGAAAGTTTTGCGTCCATCTCTTTTAATTTTAATTAACCGGCTTCCAAAGCACAATGCGTATAGCTTTGAAAAGAAAAAGAGAGAGGAGGCACGCCTCCCCTCTCTTTAGTGCGCTAGTATTCAGGCCGCCAAACCGGAATCCGACTCTCTAAATCTGGCCGACTTTTCCGGTAGCCTTGTTTTTCCAGTACCCGCGCAGTTCCAGCGGCCATTTGAACTCCATGGCCCCGGGGCGGGGGCAATCGTTGGCGCAGCAACCGCAGTACCAGCACTCCTCCGGGTGCAGGACAATCGGCGGTTTGCCTTTCTGGGGGTGGGGTATATAAACATCTACCTGGCAGACCTCCACGCAGTGGTTGCACCCGTTGCAGATATCCGTAAAAACCACCGGACTGCTCGGCGTGATAACGTTAGGCATGGCGATTACTTTTTTCTGAGCCATATTATCCTCCAAAAAACATTCGCGAAAATTCTATTATTTCTCTTTATAGACGCCGGCGTAGTCTTTATTACGGGCTTCGTACTCTTTTTTCATGTCGCCCCAGAAAGCCAGCGGTAAATCCCCGGTCTTGACCTTGCCGTTTTCCAGTTTAATCGTCAGGAACTTGCGCCACTCCGGCGGGTCGAGGGTGGGGTAATCTATCCGGCGGAAATTCAGCGGCACGCTGCTGGCTTTCCGCGCCAGCATCGCCTGGATAATGATCTGGGCGTAGGTTAACAGGCTCGTGTCTTCCAGGCTGCGCATGAGCTTATGCGGGTCCAGCGCGAATAGCTGGGGCACCGATTCCTTTTCGATTTTACTGAGTGTACCAAGACCCATGTTAAGCAGCGATTCGGTCTTGAACTCGCTGACATAATATTGCATTGCCCGGGCGATGCCGGCGTGCAGCTCTTTCCACTCCATGCCGTCAGTCCGCTTGACCGGGGCATAGACGCGGGCTTTCTCACGGTCGATTTGTTCGCGGGAGACTTTAGACGGGCCGACCTGCCGGGCATACGCCGCCGCTTTACGGCCGGCATACCTGCCCGTGGACGCGGCATGGCTATGGTCTTCCGGACAGAACATCTGCATCCCGGCGGCATACAGTCCGTCGAGGGTGGTCTTCAGGTCCCAATCGACCACCACGCCGCCGCTGGCCTCGCCCCACTGCGGCAGGCTGTTTCCCTCAATGAACTTATAGCTCTGGAGCAGGTCGCGGCTTTCATCGTAACCGGCTTTATTTAAAGTATCCATGATGATTTTCGTCGTGGACTCTTCTCCGAGCATCAGTTTCCAGGTCGCCCTTCTTTCGACATCGGGCATTCCCGGGAAATCGCCATAGAAAGGCAGCGCATATTCGCCGCTGAGGATACCCTTGCGGATAGCCTCCTCGACCTGGGGCGAGGGCACCATGGCACCGGCGTCTTCCCAGCCCTGTATCGGGTAGGGCAACCTCTTACCGTTGGCATCGACGAGGGGGACGTTTTCGTAGCTGGCGTCGCCCGCCCCGGAATACCACTTGTGCTTGAGTCCGGTGGCGATGCGCAGGACGCCGGTGCTTTCCATCATGGTCAGCGCCGCCCCGGCTCGCCAGGCCATCACCGAACCGTCGCCGGTAGTGGTGCGGGACATCATATTGGAATAGCCGCCCAGCTCCATGCTCATCAGCCATATCGACCCGGCCCCGGCGGTGGCAATAATGGCGGCTTTAGATTTAAAGATTATGAACTCGCCGGTGCGGTTGTTCACGCCGGTAGCCCCGACGACCCGCCCACCCTGGACTCCGTTCTCGGTCAGGAGACTGGTACCCATCACGCGGTCGAAGATTTTGACCCCCAGGCGCTTGCATTCCTTTTTCAGAGCGGGCTTAAAGGTGCTCCCCCAGACCCTTATCACCACGTTGTTCAGTTTGCCTTCCGGATTGCTTTTAAAAAAGACCGGCTTCATCATGTTGGGGACATAGCTGTGCACTTTGGTATAGCGCGGGGATATCATGAACTTGGTCTTATCATCCCGGCCCTCGGCGCCGATATATTCGTCTTTGGTGTCCCTGATTTTGCCGCCCATCTGCTCCATTTCGAGCAGGGTATCGTAATCCTCCCGGCACTGTATCTGGAGGCCGATGCCGTTGCAGTAGGGGCGGTCGGCCATGTGCTGCGCCCACTCGTCTGGAGATACGTTGGATAGAGGATTAGCGGGGACATCGCACCAGTGGTCGCACCCCGGACCTCCGGCGCCGCTCCTGACGGTATCGCCCTTTTCCACGAGCGCCACGCTTAAGCCCTGCCTGGCGGCGTTGATCGCCGCCCAGCATCCTGCTATACCGCCGCCAATCACCAGGACATCCACATCGATTTCCTGCTCCCGGTCGTAGCGTACGGGATACGGCCAGTCCGGCGCATGGCCCTCTTCTTTCAGGTAATCATGCCAGGTGCTCATATTTGATTCTCCTTTCTAGTATTTTTTATAGCAAAGATATTTCTATCCGGACAGACAATTCTAACCATATACCCGATGGAATTGGAAGCACCATCTTTGGTATATATATTAATACCATTCAGGTTTTTTAGCTAGAGTAAACCTCTGAGTCTGGGGTCGAGCGCGTCCCTCAGCCCGTCGCCCACCATGTTAAAAGCAAAAACTACGAGCATGATGGCCAAGCCGGGTGCAAAGGATAATATGGGGTTATTTATTAAATACTGATATCCTTCATTCACCATGGCGCCCCAAGCCGCGCCGGGGGGTTTAATGCCGATACCCAGGAAACTTAACCCGGCTTCCGCCAGGATGAGGCCGCCAAGCTGCATGGTGACGATGACGATCAGGGGAGGAAAGGCGTTCGGCAGGATATGGGCAAACATGGTGCGCGAGCTACCTGAACCCAGAGACTTTTGTGCTAGAATATAATCATTTTCCTTGATACTTAACGTCAGCCCATAAGCCACACGGGCATAAAGGGGTATCGAGGAAATACTCAAGGCGATGATTACGTTAACGATACCGTTGCCCAGCAGCGCCGCGATAACCAGGGAAAGGATTAACATCGGGAAACACATCATCGCATCCATAGCTCTCATGATGATGGCACTAACAATTCCCCTGGAAAACCCTGCCACGATTCCAAAAGTAATACCGATCGCAGAACCTATGGCTACAGCAATAAAACCTACCATCAATGCCGTCCTGGAACCGTAAATCAAACGGCTTAGTGTATCCCTGCCCAATAAATCAGCTCCAAGCCAGTGCTGGGCACTGGGTTTCGCCAAAGACGGCGCCACACCGGGAATGTAAGGATTGTAAGGGGCGATATAGGGAGCGAAGATAGCTACCGTGAACAGCACCAATAATATTATGAGTCCTGCTATTACCGCGCCGCGGGCGAAAAACACCCGCCGGAACCGCTTCCATTCGCTGGCTCGGCCTTTGCTTTCAGAGAATTCCATAGTTTGAGAGTTTTCTTCTGCCATAGCTCTACCTATCCATATCTAATTCTGGGGTCGAGCCAAGCGTAGGATAAATCTACCAATAGATTCATTAATAAAATTGCGACGGAAATAACGAAAGTAATCGCCTGAACAACGACATAGTCCTGGCCGAAAATACTGCTAACCATCAAACGGCCGACGCCCGGGATAGCAAATACGGTCTCGACAAGAACCGACCCGCCAAGTATTCCGCCAATCCCCATCCCCACCAGGGTAATGACAGGTATCAGACTGTTCTTTAAAGCGTGTTTCAGCACGACGACACGTTCGCTCAACCCTTTAGCCCAGGCTGTCCTGATATAATCCTGACCGATGGTCTCCAGCATGCTGGAACGCATTTGCCGCGCATTGGCCGCAATAGCAAAGAGCGCGGAACAGATGACCGGCATAACGAGCTGGCGGGTACTGAGCCAGAAATCTTTGAACGGTGAAGTATAACCGGAGATGGGCAGCCAGTGTAATTTAAGGCCGAATAAATATATCATCAAGATGCCCAGCCAGAATACCGGAATGGTGATACCGACATAAGTAAGCGGAGTAATTACCTTATCCGGCCATTTACTTCTTCTTACGCCGGCCCAGATACCAATAAGAATACCGGCTAATGCTCCGAAAACAAGAGCCAGAGCCCCGATATATATAGTTTTGGGCAAGCGCTCCGCTAAAAGCGTGCTTACTCTTTCATGGTAATAAATAGAGGTCCCGAAATTACCCCGGAAGATACCGCCAATCCAATGAAAATACTGAGCCGCAAGATTTTCATCCAGGCCGAACTCATGCCGGAGTGCTTCAACCTGTTCCGGCGGCATAGCCTGAACCCCAGATTGCTGACCGACATAAATCAATAAAGGGTCTCCGGGTAGCAACCGCATCAGGAAGAAGACGATTAATGTAACTATGACGAGTACTATAAGTGCCTGAAATATTCTACGTATGATGTAGGTTGTCACTTTTTATACCTTGGTGTTAGGCTGATAAAGTATATTCCTTATCTAGCTGTAATGCCAGCAACGCGGTAGACAGTTATTAGTATGGCCGACTGGCCCTCCGGCGGCTTTGCCATTCCAGCAGGCCAGTCGGCCCAGGTTAACCCTGATATCTAGGTATTAGTGTGCTTCCATCCAGTCATCAGCCGAACTCCAGATAATGCCGTGTATCTTAGGATAGTCGGTATGGACATAAGGATACACAATGGTAGCTTCATAGCTCCTCCAGAGCGGGATGAACAAGCAGTCTTCACCAGCCTGTTGGATGGCTGCCTTTATCTTGGGCATGGCTTCCGCAGAACTAGTGTATTTGGGGTCTATTGCTTCATTGCATAACTTTACAAAGGCGTCGGATTTCCAGATGTTGGGGGTGGCAAACGTCATCGGGTTCGGGCCATAATGAACGAATAGGTCCGAAGCGTCCGGGTTGATGCCGGAAGCCGTATAACAAAGGCCCTCCCAGCCGCCTTTAGCACCACCGAATAGCGCGCCAAAGTAACGGCCCAGATCGGCGATGTCAGGCTCTACAGTAATGCCCGCCAGGCCGAGGTCGTACACAAACAGAGCCATTACATCGTTGGTATTTCCACCGGATGCTCCCAGAATCTTAATCGTGAAGCCATTGGGAAGTCCGGCCTCTTTCAGAAGGTCTTTTGCTTTCTGGGTGTTAAATGGCCGCGGGTTATAACCCGGGACATATCCCGGCCAGGTGTTGGAAGCCATCTGTGTTAACGGCTCAAAGAGGCCCTGCCCTATTGTCTGGGCTATCGTCGGCCGGTCAATCGCATACTCAATTGCCTCACGTACTTTTATATTGTTAAGCGGGCTGTTTGGATCGACATCGCTAAAAAGCATTACGTTGAACATGCCGGGGCCCTGTACGAGTTTGAAACCCTTTGCCTGAAGTGCCAGGATATTAGTCATAGAAGAGGTATCCATCCACTCATCTGCTTCGCCGGCCTGTAATGAAGCGGAGGCGACCGTCGGGTCGGTAATCGCGCGCATGATGATTTTATCAAGGTACGGCTTGCCCGGCTGCCAGTAGTTGGGGTTCTTCACAAAGGTGATATGGTCGTCTCTGACCCATTCACTGACGGTGAAAGGACCGGTCCCGACGGCGTTAGCGCGCGCCCATTCTTTACTCTTATCATTATTGCTGCCTGACGGAATCGTGCCGCCGGCAGTCAAATAAGATGTCGGGGAAATACACTGCGTTAATCCTAAGTTTTGTACCGTCTGCCAGTCAAATGACTTCATATGCATAATGAGAGTATTGTCGTCTTTGACTTCGAGCGAATCAATAAGATTGGTGCCGGTCCCACTCCTATTGTCTATCGCCAGTTGTACGTTCCAGCGGACTGCCTCGGCGTTGAACGGTGTGTTGTCCGTAAATTTTACGCCCTTCCGTAAGTGCCAGGTTATAGTTTTAGCAGTCTGGGAAGTTTCCCATGATGTAGCCAGAACGGGAACCAGGGTCCCGCCATTTGGGCCCCATTCGCAAAGGTGCTCGAGAACCGGAAGCATCAGGAAGGAATCGGAGGGGGCTTTTTCCGGCCCATAGCCGAGGTCTTTAGGGATGGCGCCGGCAATGATTCTTAATGTGCCGCCTTGCACCGGCTTGCCGGCGGTAGGTGTAGCCGACGCTCCGGGTGTCGTCGTTGTCTTACCGCAGCCTGACAGGATTAGAGTTCCGATTAATGTTAGCGCCAGTAAGAAAAATAAAAGCTTCTTCATTTCTCTTAAATATCTCCTTTAATTTTTTTATATGACCAACGAGGAATGGTCTGCTCATTCAGACATGCACCACCTCCTTTTGATTAAAGGCCCCGGCGATAATGCGGGAAATATGCCCGGCGCTGGCCTTCAACTCTTCGATAACCTCATTGACTCTCGGCCTGAGACGGCTTTCCACGCCGACGACGTGTAAACTGGCCGGGCAGAGGTAATTTTTCACGGGAGCGGATATGCAGACGGCCCCGGGAATCCTCTCCCCGTAGGTAACGCAATATCCCACTCTCCGGATTTCCATCAGCTGCTCTAACAACAATTCCTTATCGGTGACGGTGTTCTCGGTGACACGGCGGATTTCCAGGTGTTTCAAAACCGTTTTTAATTCCCGGTCGTCCAGCTGGGAGAGCATTACCTTGGCCGTGGCGCCGGCGTATAAAGTCCCCAGTCTCTTGCCCTCGGCGGTAATTCTCAGGTCGTGTTTGCTGGGGATTTCATATAAAAGCATGTAGTGCAGCTGCATCATGATACTCAGGCTTATCGTCTCCTCGGTAATGTCGGACAGGCGCATCATTTCGCGCAGGGCCAGCATAATGAGATACCGGTGGGCGATGGTCTCGTTCGAGGAAAGCTGCGTCACCAGGGGGCCGAGATAATATTTATGGCTGTTTTCGTCCTGGGTTGCCCAGTTGAGTTCTTTCAGAGACTGGAGCAGGCGGTGCACGGTCGAGGTGCTGTAATTACTATAGCTGGCGATATCGGTGATGGTATTGATATCGTTGCTCAGGCAGGACATGATGACGGTGGCGCGGTTAAGGGACGTGGAGATAGTTGTTGATTTAACCGGTGGTATGTTATATTTCCGTATATCGGAATTATTTTCTCGTTGTAACATCGCCCCATTATATCACGGCGCGTCAAGATATGATAATCGAGAAAAAACAGCTTCAATTTTAGATTTTTAAAACGGTGGGAAGCATAAAAAATATTATTCTGGAGTTGAATGAGAATGGCAAAGAAATGGCAGGAATTAACACCGGGCGAAAAACGCGAGGAAAGGTTTAAACGCTGGCTTGCACCGGACGGCGTCAAGTTCTCCGGCGCCAAGGCCCAGGAAGGGTATCAAAAGAGGGTCACCAGGTTCATCAAGGTCCTCAAACTGGAAGAGCCCGACCGCGTGCCGGTGATCCTGCCGGCGGGCACTTTCCCGCTTTATTACGCCGGTCTGACGCTGAAAGAGGCCATGTACGATAACGCCAGGCTGCTTAAAGCCTACCGCAAGTTCTTTAACGACTTCGAGTCGGACACTTTTTCCGGTTCCGGCATGGTGCCCCCGGGAAAGGTGATGGAAATTATCGGCAGCGTCACTTCAAGATGGCCGGGACACGGCCTGCCCGACGATGCCAGCATGATGAATTTCGTCGAGGGGGAGTATATGAAGGCGGACGAGTACGATTTGTTGCTCAATGACATGTCTGACTATATTCTCCGCTATTACTTACCGCGTTCGCTGGGAGCACTGGCGCCTCTGGCGAAGTTCACGCCTTTACCCCATATCCTGGGCATGCCCAATCGTTTCATCGCCCCGGCGGTGATGCCGGAAGTGCGGGCAATGTTCCAATCGATTATCGCTTACGGGGAGGAGACGGAGAGATGGCAGCGGCCGCTTTTAGGGTTCGACCGTGAAGCGCTGGCAGCGGGCTATCCGATGTTCTCCGGCGGCCAGTCCCACGCCCCGTTCGATATCCTCGCCGATACCCTGCGGGGGACGAGGGGAATCGTCATGGACATGTACCGCCAGCCGGACAAGCTCCTGCAAGCCACGGAAATGCTGACGCCGGTAAACATCGAAATCGGCCGGCAAATGGCCGATGCCTCCGGCCGGCCGGTCGTGTTTTTTGCGCTCCACAAAGGCGATGATACCTTTATGTCCGATAAGCAGTTCGAAAAGTTCTACTGGCCGACGCTCCGGAAGGTAATTTCAGGGCTCATCGAAGAGGGCTGCGTGCCGATGCTTTTCGCCGAGGGACGGTATGACCACCGCCTGGAAATCATTAAAGACCTGCCCGCGGGCAAAGCGATGTGGCATTTCGACCAGACGGATATGGCCAGGGCGAAGAAAATCCTCGGCGATAACGCCTGCATCGCCGGGAACGTGCCTTCCTCCCTGCTGTGCACGGGCACGCCTAAGGCGGTTAAAGAGTACTGCCGCCGGCTCATCGAGGTCTGCGGCCAGGGCGGCGGCTTTATACTGACCGGCGGCGCCAGTATCGATAAGGGCAACCCGGCGAACCTGCGCGCCATGATGGAAGCCGCCCTGGAGTACGGTGTCTATAAATAGGGCATGAGGATATTTTTAAAGTGATTTGGTGGAGCCGGGGGTACAATAGGCAGAACTTTTTCTATCTCATTTAAGCTCAACATTTAGATCATAAGAAGATTCGTTGTACAAAACAAGCTTATGTACCCAACAAAATACTAGATTGTTGAGCGTATCGAGTATTTAAAGACATTGAGTTTGAAGTGGAGATATTTTAAGTATGTAGGAGGAGATGCGGATATTTAAACTACCGACCTTTTAAACTCCGTGTAGCTAGGAAAAAAGGCGGAGACCGCGTGCCTCCTTTTCTTGGGGAATTTAAGGTAAAAACGGCGGTCGGTAGTCCATCCCAAGTAGGTCGCGCGCGGTATCACGCAGCTTCATCAAAGTAGACTCCAATCGTTTCTTTTCTTCGAATGATAATTTTTCGAATATCAGGTGTATAGAACGTTCAGTGACCTTTTTATGATATAACTCAATACCTTTTTCCGTTAAAGTAATATATGTCTTGAGGTCGCCCAAGTTTTTGGTCTTTTTAATCAACCCCTTTTTCTCCATACGGTTAACCAGGGTTGATACCGAATTAAACACCTTTAATGTCCAGTTTGCCAGTTCTTCAATTGTTACTGGCCTGTTTTCTCTTGAAAGCATCGCCAATATTCTAGCCTGCGGTTGGGTCATATGGAGATGCTTTAGCTCAAGTTCCACGGTGTTGGTAATGATGCTATCAGCTTGGTCGAGTAGGATATAAAGGTTGATATCCGGGTCATTCTTTTTCGACGTTCTTATGTTTTCAATATCATTTTGGTTTTTTTTCATCATGATGAACCTGCTATTTCAATATTGGTTTCGGTTATTTCCTTTAGCTTAGAATAAATATAACACAGTGTCAATTTAAGATAAAAAGGAGGAAATTATTGCTAATTATCCTCCCTCTTTTCCAAAATTCAGGATGGCTATAATTGTTAAGCGGGTTTAATCTTATACTTACCTACCGGGACCGGTTGTGTCGTAAGTTTCATCTTGCCATTATCCTGTTTTATGATTATCCACTTAAGCCAATTCTTATCGTCAGGTGCCGGAAAATCTTCGCGGAAATGGAACCCCCGACTTTCCTCTCTCATTAAGGCTGCCCTGTATGTTAACTCGGCGCATAAAACCATGCTCTTAACTTCATGGCATTTACTGAGGTAATGGGGATCCTTTGCCTTTAAACCTGATATTTTCTCCTTTAAATCATCAAGCCTTACCAAAGCTTCATTCAAGCGTTCTTTACTTCGGCGAAGATTATACTTCATTGGAGCCATAACATCTTGTAATACCAATATTGCATCCCCCGGTAAGAAATTCTTGCCTTTATGTAGTGGGGCGAAAATATTATCTTTCAAAGTCTTTATTTCGGTATAACTAATACCACTGAAAGACGAATCTTCAATATCACGGGAAGCTGAAGGGCCAGCCCACCCTGCACTAATAACCGCAAACATGATCCCCGATCCGGTGTTATACCGGGAGGTGAAGCCACAGCTCCAGCCACTGCTGAACCTGCATAACTGGTATCGCCAATAGCCCATAATCCCTTAAGGCTGGTCTTCATTTCATGGTCTACTTTAATACATGAGGTTTCACCATGTAACGGCACGCCTATCTCCCGCCTGACATTCGGCGGAAACCCGTATTTTATTTCTTTTTCAGCCATGTGCCGTTGCCAGTCATTCAATTTGGGTAAGTCAGTATGCACTACATACGGGGGATTTGAAGGCGGTGGGGCAAAATATATTGGCCCTCTCCCCTCGGCAACTTCTTTTTCTAAACCAACGGCTAATTCCACAGGCAAAAACACACCCGTTGGGCCTTCACCGGGCAAATATTTCTTAGATAAATTTTCACCGAGCGCATTAACAAGGAATTGATGGCCTACCATACCACTATCTGTATCCTGCCATACAGTATGACCGTAGAGATTGCCATATTCGACATTTCTCATCTCTGCCCCGGCACGATAAGCTGCGGCAATTCCATCGCCGGTACCGGCAATCCAGAACCTTCTCACTTTATAACCGCAACTGCCATTTGCTAATACAGTTGCTTTAGCTCTAAAGATGTAAAATTTGCCGGTAATAATATCAAAACCGACTGCGCCAATGACTTTATTTGATTTTGTTAATAAATCAACAACATGTATTTTATTTAAGAACTTTGTACCCATTTTACGGGCTTTACTCTTGATAGGTAGCATCAAATCAATATCAATATAGGTCGTTGACCACTCAGGAGCCCAGAATGCGGGAGTGATGATTAGCTGGCCGTCCGGGGTCTTAGCCAGGTTTGAGCCCCACTCATCAAATTCCTCAATTGCTTTATACGAACGCGCGACATATTTAGCAAGTAACTCCTGGTCGTTTAAATAGAACCCGGATGTACGTACCTGAAAGTCCATAAACTTGTCCGGGTTATTCCCAGGCCCCAGAAATGCCAGAATCCCGCCGATTTTGGTTGCTTTGCCCGCCCAGCCAGCGGTCTGTTTTTCAACGACTAAAACATCAGCGTCTGGGTTTTTTTCTTTTGCTTTCACGGCTGTGACCAGACCGCCGATACCGCCGCCGATAATCAATACATCGGAAGAAATCACTTCACCTAAATCTTCTGTATTAGCCATATTAGGACCTCCTTCATTCCGGTTAGCTCCTGACTTTAATACAAAATAATTAGTATGATGAGCGTAAGGGCGCAGGGATATTGGGAATTACTTCAATGCATTGAGCTGTGCATCCAGCTTCACAGGCCAGGCACCAGACACAGTCTTCAGGGTAGGCAACAACCGGTTTCTTATCGGCATCATTCCAGCGGATGACGTCTGCAAAGCAGGCATTCATACACGTTTTACAACCTTTGCAGTTATTAAAATCAATCTTTATCTCTTTTACCCATGTTTTAGGTATATTCATTATTCACCTCTTATTTAACGTAAATAATCTTGGAACCCTGTTTTATTATTTTCAGGGAAGCTTGGCGGTTAATGGTCGGGTCTGAGACCGCCTGCCATATTCCCCAGAGCGTCGGCAGGAAAGCTTTGAATGTGCTCACTTCAGCAATGTTATGGGTGCGCCAGCCGCCTCCTGTCGGTTTCTTCCCGCTGGGGTGCGGCGGCATCAGACCGGCTGGTGCGCCTCCGGGAGGTCCTCCCGGGATACCATGCATGCAGGAACGCATCTTGCATCCGCCGGGGATTGGTTCCCACTGGTGAGAAAGCACGACATGGGATTTATTTCCGGACTGGGGGTCGGTTGGCCCTGCGGCGGTAAGAAGGTGTTCATATGTCCAGAACTTTTTTTGTTCCTCCGTCCCCAGATTAGGATCGACCCATTCGATACGAATAGGCATGACCGGGCCATAATCGATACTTTCGGTGGCAATCTGGACGGCTCCGATATGCCCACCCAAAGGCGGCTTAATCTTCCATCTAAAACCCTTGTGCTCGTCGGGACACCATAACTCATAGCCTTTTTCCATGTTGACCCACCACCAATCGAGCATTTCGGCGGTCACTCCGGGAATTACATGGTCGACAACTATCCATGCTGCCGGAAACTTTTCTTCTTGCATCTTAGATATCATCCTCCTTTTAATATCGCTTTTCTAATAATTAGGTAGTTAATTTTCCTTTAACGTTACCAAAGATTTTTTCCTTGACAAAATACTTGAAAGGTAATATTATTATCGTTAATCATAAATGATATTATATATGAAGTCAACTATTATGTGTAATATGATGTTGATATTTTGAATATCGAATATTATCATCTATAACCAGGTACATCCTGATAGAGCCGGTGATTATTGCCCATCAACTCCTGAGACCATTCTAGCTATGGTAACTACTCTATAACTGGTACAACTACCGGGGGGCAGGTCACCACTATATCAATATGCCTAAGCTCTATTATGGAAACACAACGGTAGGCACTTCTATATTCAGTTTCGGAAACTATGTGGCGCGGCAGATCAAGCAGAACGAGACCATCGTACAGTGTTGCAGGCTTTGCGAGTTTAGATTAAGTGTAGCGACATCGAGATGGAGCTAACAAAATCTAGTACACTCCATTGTTTTTCTTAATTTAGTAGACTATAATCACAAATAATTCGATGTATTGCCCTCAAATATAAGCTCCCAGTTCTTGAGGCTATCTTTAATCTAGCAATAAGTAAGAACTGATAATCACTGTTTAAGGTAGGTTACCTCCAATTACGAATTGTGCCCGTGAAAATAAGCATTTAAACGGAGAATACAATGAGGATGACTATGAAACAAATAGAGGCTGAAATTAACAGTCTCAAGAAACAGGTTGCAGCCGGGCAACGCGCTAAGGACGAACTCGATATTTGCAAAGTGCAGTCGCTCTACTCACACCACTACCAAGTCGGGAAGCGAGCTGAAGTGTCAACGCTTTTCGCGCAGCATACACCTGGAGTGACATTAGAAATCGAGGACAGTGGCATTTACGAAGGTATTGAGAGTATTACCCGATTTTGGAACACGGTTTTCGGTGGCAATAAGCCTTTCCCACCGGGATGGATGGCTGTCCACATGACCTGCAACCCGGTCATTGAATTCAACAAAGACAGTACCCAGGCAAAAGGCGTCTGGCACTCGCATGGTTTCTGTACGATTGGTCGTATCCCGTTCATCTGCTCCGGTAAATATGACATGGAGTACGTCAAAGAAGATGGTGAGTGGAGAATATTCACCTTTATTTACCGGCAGATTTTCATGTCGCCCTACCATCAAGGCTGGGTAGAGGCACCTTCTGTGGGTAGCATCGCAGCAAATCCACAAAATAAACCGGATAGAGCTTCTTCTTTTCATGCACCTTACACCCCCGGCGAGATCTATTATCCTCAGCCCCCAGCGCCACAGCCTTACAATGATTAACTACGAGAGGCATGATTGGCAGTACTCAAACAACGTATTCAAAAAATAATAAGGCAAAACACAGCTTTAGGAAACTACCAGAACTGATAAAACGGCATCAGATCAAACCTCTGAAAAAGAGAAATAAACGCTTATAATAGGCTAGACACAGAAATAAACCAGGTAAGCCAGTTAATGATATATCGTGTTTCAGGTGGAGTTCGACTATCATGGGAGAAATAATTGAAGAAAAAGAATATTCGTGAAAATACGGAGGGATTCCATGGAAAAAGTAGCCTTGGTTACCGGCTCGACACATAACATGGGCAAGGCAATCGCCGAAACTTTATCCCGGGACGGGTACCTGGTTATCATAACTTCGCGGCATGAAGAGGAAGCCAGAGCGGTGGCGGAGGATCTACCGAAGAAGGGCATTTATTATAAGGTCGACTTTTCCGACGCAAAGCAAATAGAGGGGCTTTTCTCGTTTATAAAAAAGAAATTCGCACGGCTCGATGTGCTCGTTAATAGCCTCGCATACACGAAAAATGAGTCCATTCTGGACTGCACGCTGGAAATTTGGGAGAAGACCATCAACACCAACCTTAGGAGCTATTTCCTATGTACCAAGTATGCGGCGGAGATGATGAAAGAGCTGGGGGGAGGTAATATTGTAAATATTACTATATCCGGCAAGCGTGGGACGAAGGACAAGTTTTCCTACGTGGTAAGCAAGGGAGGAGTTGGGTTTCTTACCATGAGCGCCGCTCTCGACCTGGCGCCATTCAATATCCGCGTCAACTCAGTAGGTTCCGGTCTGGTAGGTACACCGGTAGGGACCAAGGAATTTCCAGAGAGAAATAACCGACCATACGAAATCCCTGGCATACCGGCGGGGCACATCGGCGAACCTCAGGATATTGCCAATGCCGTGTCATTCCTACTATCCGATAAAGCCAAATACATTTACGGTGCGATGCTATCCGTAGACGGTGGTATGAATTCCTCGCTGTAAAGATTGAAAAAACCAGAATCTCAAAGTGTTGAGAGGTCTTCAATGAAAGCTTATGCCGTTCTACAGCAAAACTAAAATTTATACCGGTAAAGGGATTAGGTGGTAATTGCTAGAATCAGAGAGCCAATCAAGCATTGTTTCAGGTGGAGTCCGACTCTCCCCCGTCTCCACCAAACACAGAAGAGCTATTTATAGGCTCATTTACGATACGGATTTTAGACTCTTTTCGAGAAACAGTCACTTGAAAGACAGGCTTGAAGGGTGGTTTTGGCTTTATAGCGATGACTGACTTGTTCTTCTTAGCATCGATAATATTCTAAGCCCAATGTTTATCTCCAACGGGGAATCGGCAATGTGGGACTGAACAATCACTACAGTTAGACAGACGCAACGAAGGCAGTTTGGCTCCCTTCGATTGTTCAATAAATTCTATTGCGTCTCTAACTTGTCCGCTAGTTCCCTTTATGATTAGTGTCGTTGCTCCCTCTGCACCACCTAAACCGCCAGAGGCTATAGGTACAGCAGTGGCACGGCTCAATATTTTAACAGCTTCTATTTCAGTTATTGTTTTTCCATCCGGATAAGGAAATAGTCCGGCAGGTAACCCCATACCGTATTCGTACTTAGCTTGCTTCGCCTCCATCGCCGCCTGGCGTACCGGAATAGGTATCAATTTCTCTAGCCCTGCCGGGAAGACCAATGTGAACTTCTTTTTCTTCCATGCCGATAGTATTACGCCCAGACCTCCACGTTCGCCAACTAAAATGCCCACATTGCCTTGGGGGTCCAGCGCGTTTACCCCTTTTATGTACACATCCTTAGCTGTCATCTGCTCCATTAATTCAGCAGTAGTGTTTTCGGTTAACACCTTTCCATTCTTTATAGCCCACAAACCCCGGAGCTCTCCTGGATCATATTTCATACTTGGAGGAGAATACCCTCCAAGCACCATTGCCATCTCGACACACATTCCTCTTGGAGTAACCACACCGCAAACCCAATGGTTGGTCTTCGGTTTTGCTCCAACTAGTTCCTCGAAAACAAAGTAAGTACTGCTGCTCGGATGCATCACAACCATACCCTCCGTGGCAGCCTGTCTCACCACATCTAGTTTGGCAATCGCTTTAGCAATCAATTTTTTGGACTCCGTAGGTGTTAAGACAACTTGGGCTAACATATACTCCTCCCTTGATTTCTAACGATAAATCCCCTCATTTGTTTTTCAACCAGTGCTTATTTCCACCATACAAGGAACAATGCTGATCGTTACATTTGGTACAGTCAGTCTGGCGGAACCGGCGAGAAATTTTAGCGCCTTTAACATCTTCAACATAGGTGATGGCTTTCTTAACTTGATTATCTTCACCGGAGATTATTAGCGTGATTGCTCCTTCTGCCCCATCTACCCCACCAGCACTGATAGGAATAGCTGTTGCTCCGGTCAGGAATTCAATCGCTTTAAGCTCGGTAACTACTTTCCCTTCGCATTGTAGAAGCGAACACCGTGCACCCATGGAATAAGACAAGGTCAGTCTGTGTTTGGCTGCTTCAACTGCTTCTTCAATTGGTATAGGTATCAATTTTTCCAACCCGACCGGATAAATAATGGTAAATCCCTTTTCCCTTTGGGTACCTATAACCCGACCGATGGTTCCTCCTTCAACATCATTACCAATAAGCACGCCTACTTTACCCCGCGGATCGATAGCATTCACACCCTTTACATAGACATCTTTCGGTCCCATCCGTGTGAAAAGACTTAAAAGGGTTTCGCCTTGGCTCAATTTCTCTTTCTCAATAACCCAGGAGAAAGGAAACGCCTCTGGGCCACCTTTTCCTATAGCCTCGGGATCTGTCGTCATCCAGACCTTGACCGCATCATCACCGCAAGCCGCCCTGGGCGTAATTGCACCGCACATCCAGACATCGGTTCTTGGGGTTTTCCCTAGGATTTCTTCCGCCAGGAATAGAGTACTGCTACTGGGGTGCATCACCAGTATTCCTTCTTTAAGAGCTGTCTTAACTTCATACATATTAACCAGCGCTTTAGCAATTAATTTTTTAGATTCATTGGGTATAAGCGATACCTGAGCGCGCATGTTTCCTCCTGATTCTCCTTGGTATCAAAGGAATATGTAGGATTAAAAAATATTATAGCCTTTTTCTTATCGCGGTACGAATTTAAAGAGACAATGGGGGGTGATAGATGCATTCAATTCAAATTTGAGTTAACAGTTGTAGTGACCTGACCCCAGAAAACCATTGTGTAAATAGATTAACAACACAGTAGATAAAAGTTTATTTCAGAGAGATCATTTTTCGTATAATAACGGTATGGAACAAATAGATATCTATATTCCCATAAAAAACTTAACCATGTATGACTAAATAAAAACCTCCGGATAATAATATTATAATTCGGAGTTATTTTGTTTAGGGAAAATCGCTATCTAGTAAATAAAAATGGTAGCAACGAGTAGATTCGGCCTACGAACCAAAGTGTTTAATGAGGTTCGCTCTCGAAAGGCTGGCAACCCCTTGCCTCCTTTCTGACTTATATAAGCGTACCAGCAGGATTGATGTATGTTAACATGGGTAAAACTAGACGGAAGTAATATATTATTTTCACCCTCATCGGAAGTGTCTTTTAACCTGAATTAGGTTTTACCAAAGCTACCTGGGTTTATTTTACGATGGCTGCTATATTACACAAAACAAGCGATTGTGACTCTCATTAAACAATCTGGACAAATATTACGCCGCTACAGGATTTACCTATTTGTTTCGTGAAGTAATAAAACAATCTTCAGTTTTTCATGTCCATATGAAATATAATCACAACAATACCTATATGATTCACGATTACATAACTCTTTAAAATATGCTAAACTTTTTCTCGACTCTACCATGATGTTTTGGCGGATGACTATATTAGAGTACGACTAAAAAAAATTTAAGGAGACCCTGATGAATAATGTTAATCAATATGATTGTCTTTTAAACCTAGTTAAAAAAAGACGCACGATACGCCAGTTTAGGTCTGATCCGGTGCCTGACGAATACATTACCAAGATCATCGAAGTGGCGCGCTGGGCTCCATCGGCTTTTCATACGCAACCCTGGGAATTTGTTATCATCAAGAACCAACATATAAAAAACAAAATAGTAGCCGCACTCGAACAACATGGGCCACCCATAAAAGACCCACTCAAGGAGTCCTTGCCCAGAAAGAGCTTCAAGGATGCGCCTGTCTTTATATTACTATTATGCGATTGGAGAGCCAGTATTGGGCTGCCTGGTCGCACCCCTGAAAACAAAGCGCAGGTAGCCAATCTTTATTGCTCCAGCTTGGCTAATGCCTTTTTATATATGCACCTGGCGGCCACTGCACTGGGACTGGCATCACAATGGTATACCGCCACGTCTCGTCCGGAAGCCGAGCGTTCCATAAAAGAGATAATCGGCATTCCTGAAGTCCTAACAATTTATGACATGATGGTAGTTGGTTACGCCGCTAATCCACCTGATCCCAAAATCGTCAGAGATATCGATGAAATAGCGCATTACGATAATTGTGGCGAGCAAGATTTCAGGACCGATGAGGAAGTGACAAATTATGCTAAGAAAACCAAAGCCTGGTGCATGTCACAGCATTGATAATAACCCGACCTCAAGTGACACCTTTTTCACTTAGTTAAAGTTCTTGGCTTGTTTCGTAAATAGTAAAAGAAAATGGGATTGAAGCTGGTGAAGAACTCTGGTCAAATCCGTAGTCTATCCTTTCTCTGAAAACGCGCCAAGCCATATGAAAAGAGTGTATTAGTTCTAGCTGGTTTTGTCAGTAGATTTGCTATCGCCCTTCTTCAAATGTACCAAATTAGCATTTTGTTTCTTTACCCTCAGCAAACAGGAATGCCTAACAGAAATTGAGGCTGTGTATACGGTAAAAATCACCGCCATATTTCGCTCCCAGCAAACGCGATGGGAATCCCGTCCATGGCGAAGTTATTCTCCATATGTGATGACTGATCACTGCCGTTCTTTCTCATCATAGCAGAGACAAAACTTTTTGTTATCCCTGGAACGGATTTGAAAATATCTCTTTCCGGGCTCTAGCCAAGCTTTTTCTATTCGCTCAACCTCAAAGTCTCTGCCTTCCCATCGGAAAGACTGCGGTCTTTCGGCATAGGTATGACCTGAATAGCAACTTACCTGAAGATCATTCACTTCGTCCCTTTTCTTTCTACCATATCCTAGAAATCACAACTTGGACTAATGTTACCCTTTGTTCCATTAGCTTGGTTTAATAGCAGAAACCTTGGCGCTTATAACTGAGTTAGCAGTATCCTTGGCCACATCCGGCGTTATTGCTGTGCCCTCAATAATTGTCATATTATTGCGGACCCGCTGCCACCTCCTATCCCGCTCTTCTTTGCCGAACTCAAATATCTCAAACAATTTGCTTTCCCTCCGCAAAATAAGGTTCCGGTTATTTAAATATTACTCCGGTCATTTTCGGAAAAATCGATAATACCGAAACGATATATTAAATGTTAGCTTTCCTAAATGTTAACCTGGAATTCGCCTAGATTTTGCCAGCCAGGACTCAAGATAACCGTATGCCGACCAGCCCCCGTCTACAACAATAGTTTGCCCTTCCATGTATTTGGATTCCTCCGAGGCGAGAAAGACAACCGCATCGGCGATTTCAACAGGCTCGGCCAACCTGCCCAACGGCGTTCTATTGGCCAGTTCCGAAACATCGAGCACTCCTTTACTTGCCAGGTCTTCAACCAGGTAGGTGTTAACGTAGCCGGGGGCAACCGCGTTAACGTTGATTTTATACCTGGCCCATTCGCAGCCCAGAACTTTCGTTAGTTGCATCAGTCCTGCCTTGGCACAGCTGTAGCTTACCCGCTCCGGGAAGGCGCCGATGCCGTTAACTGAGGCTATATTGATGATTTTGCCACCTTTTTGCTTGATCATCTCCCGGCCGGCCGCCTGGCTGCAGAGGAAAGGGCCGGTCAACATTACATCGATGCCGCGCCTCCAACCATTTTCCTCCAGTTCCTCGGACGGTCCCAGCACAGACATCCCGGCATTATTTACCAGTATGTTGATTTTGCCGAACTCCCCTTTGACCCTTTTTACCATCGCATCGACTTCTGATTTATTGGCTACATCGGCCCTGATAGTTATCGCCGGTTGTCCAAGTTCCTGTATTTCCTTCACCACTTCCTCGGCTGCCTCCACCGACTTCGAATAGTTTATCGCGACAACAGCCCCCTCCCTGCCAAGGCCAGCGCAATAGCCCTGCCGATACCGCGACTGCCTCCGGTGACCAGCGATACTTTGTCCTTCAATCTCATTTGCCGCCTCCGCTTTAATTAAAACGTTCCCGAATTTATGGAATAACGCCTTTTTCCTTAAAGTGTTCCATGTCCTCCCAGGAATAGCCATATTCCAGCAGCACTTCCTCGGTATGTTCCCCGATCTGTGGGGCTACGTGCGTGATTTTAGCGGGTGTATCGCTGAACTGGACGGGGCTGTTCAACAGCCGCGCTTTCCCTACCAAAGGATGCTCGATGTCCGTGAAGAAATTATTTACGATAGCTTGCTCATCCCTTAGGATTTCCGGTATTGTCTGGTTGCCGCTGACTATCAGGTCGTTTGCCTTGAATTCCTTCTCCCATTCCGGCCAGGTACGGGTAACGAAGAGTTTATCCAGTTCCTTAATCATCGCTTCGGCGTTTTGCTCGCGGCTTTCCATAGTAGCATAGCGCACGTCATTTATCCATTCCAGCTTGCCGATTGCTTTGCAGAATGGCTCCCAGTAGTCCTGGTTGGGATGGACCATCATCATCCATTTGCCGTCTTTGGCTTTATAGGAGTTGTACATCGGGTTCGGGTTACACCTTCGGTCCCATATCTTTGGCGGGTACCCGTACAGGCAGACCTGCGTATCCAGGCCCAGTGTCCATGTCGCTACGTGGTACAGGGATACTTCCAGCCCCTGCCCCTTGCCCGTCTTTTGTTTGTGGTATAAAGCCGCCAGTATCCCGCTGGTAATATGGGCGGATGTTACCATGTCCATCATGCCCGGGCGCTGTATAGCAGGGGGACTCGTCGGGTCTGCTGTTACCAGGCTCATCAGCCCGCCGTACGACCAGGCCGCGATATAATCGTAACCCCGGTCTCTCGCTTTCGGGCCTTTTGTACCGAACCCGGTAAGCAGGCAGTGTACCAGCCCCGGGTACCTGTCCTTCAGGCTGGCATAGTCCAGCCCGAAACGCTCCAGTACGTCGATGGAGTAGTTGGTGGCAAAAACGTCGGCGTCCTTGAGGAGCCGGTGAATTATTGCCCTGCCCTCTTCTGTCCGTAGGTTTATGGCCACGCTTCTCTTGCTGCGGTTTAAGAATTCGAAGTGAAGCTCGATTTGTCCTTTATCCAGATTGAGCAGAAGCGGCGTCCTATTAAAGCTGACCAGGCTTCTCTGCCAGTCCCCCCATATCGGCTCGATCTTGATGACATCGGCGCCCCAGTCCGCCATAACGGCTGTAGCCGCCGGCACGCCGACAACTTGCTCAAACCCGATAATTTTTAATCCATCTAGTAGTCCAGCCATATTTTTTCATTCCTTTAGAATAATCTCTCGGGGATACCCATATTGACAGACGGGCATCCAGAAATCTCTGAAAAGCAGACAAGCGAACGGATTCATCAATCTATTCTCACATTTTTGCGAGCATGTTAAGGGACTCTATTTCAAGCCCGAGGGAAACCCGAAACAAGAGCCGCTATCTGCTGATGACAAATCGGCTGTCCTGCCGGATATAGCGGCTCTTTATCACGGTGCGATGAGTCGTTCCCGGGCTGCCCCAGGCAGGTCCGCTTTAGTCGTAACTTATAGCTACCAGCATGGTTACTGGTTTATTGGTTTTATTGATAATTTCCCTTCCCTCGTTAGGAGCCAGGAAAAGCAGGTCCATGGGTTTCAGGGTAAATTCATCCTTCTTGGTCTTAACGGTGAGTTCTCCGTCCAGTACGACGTATACTTTTTCCGTAGGTGAGTCTTCGTAAGCATATTTTGCCCCGCCGCCGGGCAGGAAATAGGAAAGCCCCACCCAGAACTTTTTAGCGCCCGTTTCATCCTTGCCGCTCAGCCTGAGGGCAGTCACATCGAAGTGGCCCGGCGCGGCATACGGTTTAACCTGGTTCAGACTAATTTTTTTCATAGCTCCCCCTATATATTACGAATCATAACTAATATTGATAGTTATTTTATTGTGTGCCGTACTTGTAGACCCGGTCTGGGACACGGTTGATATTTTCTTCATCAATGAAGGCGACCATGCGGACGATAGAGCCGTCGCCCATATACCAGCGAATAGGAAAGCCGGATATCTTACACCGCTTGCCCACAACTTTGGCGATATCGCCGCCGACATTCTCCCAGCCTAGGAGGCCGTTTCTCATAAGCAGGTTATGGCACGGCTCCCATTCCGGGAAATCTTGGAGCACATCGTGACCTGTCAGCTGCTTGTACTCTTCGCAAACATCTTTTCTCAGGGGTCCCGGGCCATGAGGGCCGATGGCGGTATGCAGCGGGTGGTCCAGTGCCTGCTGGTCCACGCCGACAGCTTTAGCTTTGTGGGAAACGAACCATTCCCCGGCCTCTTTGCCCAGGCCGGGTGAGTAGCAGAAATAGGTGGTGTTATCGCCCCAGTATTTATTCCAGCCGGTATGGACAATAATGATATCGCCGGCTTTCATCGGCAGCTTCTTGTTGGCGGCGTCGAGGTCCTTGGCGGTAATAAGTTCCCATTTCTTCTTGGGAATATCCCAGACGACGGCATCGCCATAATAGCAGGTCAGGGGAATTTCATGGGTAAAACGTCCTCCCTCGAAGACATGGGCCGGCGAATCGGCATGAGTTGTACAATGCATTACGGTGGTTACCGTCTGAGAAAGCACGCCGGATTTAGCCATATAATGCATTCTCTCAATCTTAACATCCGCAAAATACGGCCAGAGCGGTGAACCGTTACCGAATGGATGGCTTAAATCAACCAGTATTTCTTTTCCCATAATGGATACCTCCTTGAATTATTACTATCAAGTATTGTATTAGCAGGTAGTCACGCCGCCGTCGATATAGAGTATTTGTCCGGTGATAAAATTGGAAGCTGCTGACGCAAAAAATATGGTAGCCCCGACGATGTCCTCCGGTAGAGCCCAGCGGCCCATGGGGATGCGGCTCTTCATATACTTGGCATAATCCGGATTAAGCAAAGCCTCAGGAGTCAGTGTCAAAGGGGTCTCCACAATAGTGGGGGCCACCGCATTTACCAGCACGTTATGTTTCGCCCACTCGCAGGCGAGCGTACGCGTCAGGGTGTCCACCGCTCCCTTGCTGGCACAGTAGGCGGCATAGTTAGCTGGCAGGCCATATCTGCCCCGCACCGACGAAAGGTTGATAATCCGGCCGCTTTTTTGCTTAATCATGACCCGGCCCACTGCCTGGCAACACAGGAACGTCCCGCGGGTATTGATATCCATCACCTGTTGCCATTCGTCAATGGGGAAAGTTTCGGCAGGTTTGCGAATAGATATCCCATGAGCATTTACCAGGATATCGATGTGAGAAAATTTTTTCATGACGGTGTCTACCATGGCTGCCACGGATTTTTCTTGAGAGACATCAACGGCGACCGCCAGGGACTTCCTCCCTTTGCCCTGTATTTCTTTAACTACCGGCTCGAGGTGCTCCAATTTCCGACTGGTTATAATAACATCCGCGCCAGCATCGGCTAAACCCAGAGCTTGAGCATGTCCAATGCCACCCCCGCCACCGGCCACGACCGCCACTTTACCCGTAAGATCAAATAAATTAGTCATTTTAGTTATCCCCCTTAAACTCTAAACGCGCAACTATTTAAGCCTTCGCCAAAAATATATCGCCAAGGTATTTGTCGGTTTTCAGATCAACACTGACTGCCTTTGGGTTATAGCCGGTAAATTCCAGGTTTAACTTGTATTTCCCGGCGTCAAGACCATCGAATTCAAAATCGCCGTAGTTGTTGGTCGTTGTCTTGAAAGACTTTCCATCGACCGTCAGAGTTGCTTTGACCCCATCGGCGCATTCATCTGTGTCCCCGAATACCACCGTGCCGGCGATGAAGCTCCTGGTTATTTTGTAAAGGTCGATATAGTATACGCTGGGGCCGGTGTTCCATTCAGGGTGGAAAACCTCGGCCCTGGATGATTTTAACAGTTTGGATGCCTCACTCTTCGGGTCGTCCAGATCGCCGAAAGTCAAAGCTCCGGTCGGGCAGGCCTGAACACACCGGGGAATCCCGCCTTCTTCCAGCCGGTGGACACAGAAGGTGCATTTCTGGGGGAGCTTCTTGTCTTCATTCCAGTAGATCACCCCGTAAGGACAGGACTTAACTACCTGGGACTGCCCGACGGCCTTCTGCGGGTCGATGACCACGATACCGTCAGGTCTCTGATAGAGAGCACCGTTCTTGGCTGCCTTAATGCACGGCGCATCCTCGCACTGCATACAGGGCAAAGGCATATAGGCAACTTTGATAAAGGGATGTTTACCGCGTTCGTTCTTGGGAAGATTCATCCAGAACTGCCCGTGCCTCGGCTGGGCGGCAGTGTAGGGAGGATAATCGTTATCCCAGTATTCGTCTTTACAGGCAATAAAACAGCAATAGCAGGCATTGCATTTTGATATATCGACTACTAAACCCCACTTAGTCATATTTTTATCCTCCATTACTCTACTTCCATTTTTCTATTTCGACCAGGCATGAGTTTGGAGCCATGCCGCAGGCATTTTTGGAAATGAAGCGATGATTGGTCAGCAGGTTAATGCATCCGCCCTTATCCGGCTGATTCACCGGGCTTGCCGATAGGCTCATAGATGGCGCAGGACTCATAGGAATGAACGACTCCCGGCGGCACGCGTCCGGTGACCTGGGCGGCCAGTAACACTTCACCCCGGTCATTAAAGGCTTTGACGATGTCGCCTTCTTTAATACCCCTCTTTTTGGCGTCGTCCGGGTTGATACGGATCACCCAGTAATAATACCCGTCCGCCATCTTGACCCTGTGTTCCGGTATCTCGTTCACCCAACATTCCTTGCCATCATACATGGTATGGAAGCTGTAAGCTGGGATGGGGTGAAATTAGTTGCAGCGGATATTTTGTATACAAGCTCCGTGGTATGATGCCCTTCCCATGAAGGGATATATTTGGTGACGGGCGGTCTCTCCTTGATCGTTGGGGTCAAAGCGCTTGAGACTCTGCGATTCAAATTCAATTTTGCCCGATCTGGGTATCGACGTGACCTACGGCATCAGGCAAGTCCCTGGGTAGCGCCGCCGACAGGGCCCCAGTCGATGTCATCCTTTTTCCTGTTTTCGGCAAACCATCTGAGGGCCGGGGTTGGTTTATAGTTTTTCGGCAGCGGTACGACGAAGTAGCCCTTCTTCTCGAATTCTTCCCAGGAAATATATTTCGGCAGGTCGCTGGCTTGAACACGCTCTTTACCCAGTCCAGTTCGTTCAGTGCCGCCTTCGGTGAATTTCTCGTAGAACCCGAGTCTCTTGGCGACCATGGCGAATATCTCATAGTCAGACTTGGACTCACCGAGCGGCTCGATGCATTTCTTCTGGAAGACGATCATCCGGCGGTTGCACCCGTAAGACGAATGGGGGATATAGCCTGAGCAGTTGGCCCACTCGCCGATGTCCCACCTCTCGAAGTTGGAGCAGGCGGGCAGTATCAGGTCGGCGAATTTAGCTTCACCTTCCAGGTAAATAGACTGGTTGACGACAAATTCCAGCTTGGGGCTCTGGTACATCTTAACCCAGCGGTTGGTATTGTTCATGGTGCCGATATAGGCCCCGCCATAACGCCAGAACATCTTCAGATCTGAGAATACCCGTCTTCAGGGTATTTATATTTCTTGAACTGGGTCTCGGTGGAATCGCCGCAGAAGCCCTTGCCCCGCCATTCCTGGGGTGGGTCCATGATGCATTCCGGCACCAGGATCCTGGGTATATGCTGCCCGCCGGGATTGTTCAACGTTGAACTCGTCGGGTGGGCGGTGATGCCGCGAGGTATCAACTGGTAAGCGGCAGCAGTGTTGGCAGGATCGCCGGATATACCGCCTTCAGCGTATCCCGGGAAAAAGAAATCGCCATTGTAGGGGGCGCCGCCGGTGGTCGACCAGATGTTGCTGCCCGGTTTGCCCAACCCCTGCATGGCGGCCAGCAGCACCATCATCCTCGCCCATTCCGTGCCGTAGGCGGTGCGGCAGGCGCCTCCCCACCCTCCGAGCCCCCCGGCTGCCAGCATGGTCTTCTTTTTGCCCCATTCCCTGGCCAGGGCTCTAATTTCACGGGCCGGTATCCGCGATTCCTTCTCGCGCCCATTCCGGAGTCTTGGGAATGCCGTCATCCTTGCCCAAAATATAATCGCACCATTTATCAAAGCCATAGGTATGCGTCTTGACATATTCTTTATCGTAGAGGTTTTCGGTTAGCCAGACATAAGCGATAGCAGCGGCGAAAGCCGTATCGGTACCCGGCCTGGGAGCGAACCATTTATCGGAGTAGTTGATGGCGGTGAAGTTGAAGAAGGGGTCGATAAAGACCATTTTAATTCCCAGTTCTTTCAGCCAGAAACGCCTTATCGCCGATTCCTGTCCGGCGTAGATGCCGCTGGTGGTTGAAGGGTCGCTCGACCAGTAGACGATCATCTCGGTGTGTTTCAGCGCATCATCCAGGAGGTCGTACTGTCCGGGTATGCCGAGCCTCCAGGAAAAACCCCAGTTATGCATGGCGCCCCAGTGCCAGCCTTCCCAGCTGTCCGGGTTATGGTCGGCATAGGTGTAGCCCAGGATATTCATAAACCTGAAATAGGTACTGTGACGATAACCGACATTGCCCCAGTTGTGGTGAGAATCCGTCGTGCTCAACATTGCGCCGGGACCGTAAGTTGTACGTACTCGAATTATTTCATCACAGAGGATATCCAGGGCTTTTTCCCAACTTATCTCCTTGTAGCCCGATTTGCCCCTGTTCGCCTGCTTCCTGTCTCCCTTGAGACTGAAGTCTTCTCTTAAAAGGGGATGAAGAATACGGCTGGTGCCATATATCCTCGACCTTTCCGCCAGGGCGTATGAGGAGACCCTCGCCCTGTTTTCCGGAGAGAATTTCTTGCCGCGCGCCTCGATGACCCAGGTTGCGTCATCTTTGTCGAGTTCCAGTGGCTCGATGCGTGTTATCCTCCCCTCCTTCACATAAACATTGACCGGCCCTCCTGTAGTGCAGCTGGTAAGGACCTGCTCGTATTTTTTCGTATTTATCATATTTTATTACCTCCCGCTTCGTTTTCGATTGGCCATGATTGCGTCAGGATTCTTGATAATGACGCATCAAGAGCTATTGCATGTTGCCATCATCCTTTACTTACAGGTCTCATTCACTTTTCGAGTTTTTTTGTTCCGATGCCGGGCTGGATCCGGAAAGGCAAAATGTCAAGTTCATTTTATTGCCTGAAACATACCATATCGTCTATCGCTGATCAATCTGAGTAGACCGGCCAAATTTTTCCTGAAACTCGCCGGACTTAAAACCGTTATTAAAAATCCTTTATCTCGTTAAACTACAGTTTAAAACCTGGTGGCAATGGCGTGAAACGCATATCGCCAAAGTCATATTTCGGCGTCATGGCGATAACTACCATCAGGAAAGGCCTGTCAACCCTCTTGAAATAATGTGGATTATGTGCCAGGCCCGCCGGCACCCACTCAGCCGTCGCTTTGGTGGTGACGAATTTCTCTGCCTCGTTTCCCTCACCCAGCCAGAACTCGACTTCTCCGCCTAGATTCAGCGTGTCGTGCGGGTCAAGCCCGACGAAAAGGAAAAGTTCATCGAAGTTGTGCGCATGGCCACCTCCTTCGGTGCCCTCTGCCGCACCACCCTTGAGGATAGTTGGCTCCAGGGAGGGGAGTCCTATTCCGGTTCCCGCGGCATATACATGGAAAATTTCAACCCAGATGGTAGCGTCAGGATAAGTGGTCTTATCGAACATCAGTGTCGGTACGGCTACCATGCCGCGTTGATAAGGAAATAAACGGTCCGTGGCAAATTTCACTTCATTAACATATTTCGTGTATAGCCCTTTACCCTTTTGCTCCTGCCCCACTTTTTCAAAGGAAAAGGCCGGCGGAAGCGGAATCGAGCGAGAAGCGCCGGGATCGAGGCTGTACGTAGGTGTCATGGCAATAGCCATTTCAATGATAGGTCTATCGCGGCTAGCGACCTTGGTAAAATAATGCGGATTATGTGCCACGTTCCGCGGGACCCATTCGGCCGTCGGTGTTTTAGCGATAAATTTCTGCGCATCTTTTCCTTCGCCCAGCCAGAACTCGACCTCACCCCCTAGAGATAAGACATCATGCGGATTACTCCCGAAAAACAAAAAGAGTTCGTCGAAGTCGGGGTGCGCGTGCTGTCCGCCGTCGCCCGGCATCTCTCTACCTTCGATTATCATCGGCAATTCGCCAGGGATCATAACTCCGGACCCTGGCGCGTAGATATGGAACGTTTCGACCCAGATTTTGGCCCCCGGGAAGACTTTTTGGTCGAAAATCAGCGAAAAATCCGCAATCTTGCCCCGGTAGGCTGGGCGTATCAACTCCGTCCATAGCCTTAAGTCGTGAACATATTTTGTATATTTTCCCATTTAACCATGCCCTCCTTTTAAAATTTCTGATTTTCTATTTTTCTTTTGCTTTGAGCTATTATCTTATTTGATGCTGCGATCGCATATCTTTTTCGATTTTGTATCAGGTTTTCTAGAAAATAGTATTTAAAACCGGTTGCCCAAGCTGTTCAAAGGGCTGCCATTAAATAGGTGGTTAAAATATACCTCATTAAGTCTTTAGCGTCAAGATTTTTATTAGTCTTTTCGTTAAGAAAATAAATTTAGAATTAAAACTGGCTTGTGCTTGTAGCATATTATTCTGATTCTTAAAATCCTAGATTATAGTGGAACAATATACTTTATATTATTAAAGCTAAAAAAACTATAAGCGGGATTGTCAATCTGGTACGAGATAACCCGAAGGTTACCGTGAACATAACTTTAGTTACGTATACATGCAGCTATTAGATGGATTTGTTTTGCAATGATGAAGGGGCATTAGATAAGTTACAGACTAAAGGTCACAATTCATCTTATTGTTAACCCGATGGTTCCGACAAACATCCGAAGGCATGCGTTTAATCCATGTTATACGCAGTGTGAACTAAGAGACAATTGAATTCTCTAAGCTTTTATCGGTTGAGAGAGTATTCTTAGAGACCTGCAGCGGCTAGAATATCCGGCACCACTTCTTCCTTACCAATAGCCATGATGTGGACCCCCTCGCAGACAGAGTTTTTCTTCAAAGCAGCAATTGTACGCCCCGCAATCTCAATTCCTTTGTTTAACATCGCCTCCTTGGGTACTTTGGAAAGCTCATCAATCAAATTTTGAGGGACGAAGATACCGGGTACATTTTCTGTCATGTACTTTGCCATTCTGGCGGATGAAAGCAGGACGACGCCAGCCAGTATCTTTACCTTGAGCTTGCGGGCGTATTCCATAAATTTCGCAAAATTCTCTAGGTCGTAGATGGCCTGGGTCTGGAAAAACTCGGCGCCGGCTTCGATCTTCTTTTCAAATTTAATCAGTTGCGGCTCGATAGGTCGTGCCTCCGGAGTGACGATAGCCCCGGCGCAGAAATCCACCGTCCCTTCCAGCTTATTACCACCCATATCCTGACCGGACATCATCTGGCGGACTGCCTTTAAAAGCTGCAACGAATCTAGGTCGAAGACACCTTTAGCTTCTTTGTGGTCGCCCACGGTCACGGCATCTCCGGTAAGGCAGAGGACATTCCTGATGCCGCGGCTATAAGCGAAGAGAAGGTCGGCCTCCAGAGCCATACGGTTGCGGTCGCGGCAGGTCATTTGCATGATAGCCTCACCGCCTTTCTCTTTAATAGCCAGGCAGCCACCCAGGGAGGGAAAACGCATTACAGAGCTCTGGTGGTCGGTAACGTTGATGGCATCCACCCTATCCTTGAGAATATCGATGTGGTGGAGCATCTTTTCCAGGTTAGTCCCCTTAGGCGGGGCAACCTCGCTGGTAATGACAAATTTACCGGAGTTGAGGGCTTCCTTAAAACGTGATACCATTGTCCTTACCCCCTCACTGAATTCTTAAGGCTCTTGGCTTCAAGGTGATGTGGTGGTTCCGAGGCGGCTGGTACTGGCGCATAAGATCGAGCCTGCCCTGCTCTTTCAGGCGGTTATAGATGAGAGTCCAGGCACAGTCCTTCTCTTTATCCACCTCACACTTGCCATTATTGGTGCCACCGCAGGGACCGTTAACCAGACCTTTATGACAGGCGGTGATGGGACAGATACCGGCCGTCTCGCCGAGGAGGCACTGGCCGCACTGGGTGCAAGCCTCACGGAAGTAACCAGGGGTCTCTTCGATGCCGATAAACAGAGTATCCACGGCCGGAATCACCGGTTTGCCGATATAGAGGTACATCCGGTGGATACCCAGGGCGCAACTCATCGATAAAATACAATCGGCGCTGCGAATATATTGCTCATTTTCTTTCATGGCCGCTTCGGTCATATCGTCGCAGGCAGTAGGGATGACCACCCCGCCAGTGACGCGTTTACCCATCTGCTGAAGGCGTCCCCTCATCTCTTCGACCTGGTCAATGCCGCCGGTCTTAGTCATGGTGGTGCAGGTACCGCAGCCAATAACGAATACCCGGTCCAAGCCTTTCAGGCTACGCTGAATCTCATCTATCGTTTTTTGCCTAGTTATCGATTTCATACCGAACCCCTCCCTTTTCTAAATATCCAACAACACATAATCATCATACTTCCAGGTCGCATCGTAGACACCTCTTAGCCTCCCGTCGGGCGATATCCTCGGAGAAGCCGAGCTCTATTTCCGCGAAGCTGGCCCGTCTCTCCGGTAGCGGGAGAGTTGTTACTTTTGTCCGCGGATTTGTCTCCCACGTTTCATCAAGCTCCGGGGGCCGCCCCTCCATCACTTTGGCTTTGCGGTCATATATCTCGACGCGGGAAGCATCTTTCCGGAGGTACTTATCGATAGCGATAGCCCCTCTCCTCCCGGCGGCGATAGCTTCAACAACCATGTCCGGCCCGGTAACGAAGTCGCCGCCGGCGAAGATGCCGGGCACATTGGTCGCCAGGGTATTGCTATCGGTAACCAGCGTCTCCCATCTGGTACGTTCCAGGGCGCTATCGGGGGGTAGGAAAGAGAGGTCGGGCGCCTGCCCCACGGCAGCGATAACCGTGTCCGCTTCGGCGGTGAACTCAGAGCCGACGATGGGGATGGGGCGGCGCCGCCCGCTTTCGTCAGGTTCTCCCAGCTTCATGCGTGTACACTGCAATCCGGTTACCTTCCAGTTGTCGCTCGTAATCCGGGTCGGCGTGGCGAGGAAATTTATTTTTACGCCTTCGGCAACGGCTTCATCGTACTCCACATCAGATACCGGCATCTCTTCCCGGGAGCGGCGGTAGTAGATGCTGGTCTCATCCGCGCCAAGCCGTAGGGAGGTTCGGGCGGCATCCAGGGCCACGTTGCCGCCCCCGATGATAGCCACGCGCCTGCCCACCTTTACCGTCCTTCCCAACCTGACGTCCCGGAGGAATCTCAACCCGTAATAAAGCCCCTCGATATCCTCAACCTCACCAGGTATGCCCAGGCGCTGGCTTCTCTGTGCCCCCGCCGCGATAAAAACGGCGGCAAATCCATCTTTCCGCAGGTGTTCTATAGTGAAATTGGTATTAATCGGCGTATTGTACTTTATTTCCACACCTCGCTTTACGATGTAGTCGATATCCTGCTGGATGGCCGCATGCGGCAGGCGGAACTCCGGTATCGCCACCGATAGCATACCGCCGCCTACGGGCATGGCTTCGAAAACTGTGGCCGGGTAGCCTGTTTGTGCCAGGAAATAGGCGCAGGCCAGGCCAGTGGGCCCCGCCCCCACCACGGCGATTTTTTCCTTCTTCGTCCGTGGGAACGGCTTGACTTCCCCGAGCTCGGAGCCGTGCTCCGCATACCAGTCGGTGGCGAAGCGCTTCAACGTCCTGATAGAAACGGGGTCATCGAGCTCGCCGCGGCGGCACCGCCCTTCGCACGGGTGGTGGCAAATGCGGCCGCATACGGCCGCGAAGGGATTGCGCTCCCTAATGGTCTCGATAGCCGCTTTGTAGTCACCGTCGGCGATATAGGCGACATACTTGGGGATATTGATTCCTGCCGGGCAGGTATGCTGGCAGGGCGAAATCATCAAGGCATCGCAAACAGCCGCCGGACATTTCTTCTCTTTGATGTGCGCCTCATACTCGTCGCGGAAGTAGTTTATGGTGGAGATAACCGGGTTCGGGGCCGTCTGCCCCAGGCCGCAGAGCGAGCACTCTTTAACGGTTTTAGCGATAGAAAGTAATGAATCTATATCCGCGTCAATTCCCCGGCCTTCGGTAATCCTGGTAAGTATCTCCAGCATCTGCCGTGTGCCCAGCCGGCAGGGTGCACATTTCCCGCAGGACTCGCTCTGGGTGAAGCTCACGAAAAAGCGGGCAATCTCAACCATGCAGGTGGTCTCGTCCATGACAACCATGCCGCCGGAGCCCATGATAGAACCCAGCTTGGCGAGTGTCTCGTACTCTATAGGCGTTTCGATGAAGCGCGCTGGGATGCACCCTCCCGAAGGGCCACCGGTCTGTACGGCTTTAAGCCTCCTCCCCTTCGGGATGCCACCACCAACCTTGTAGACGATGTGGGATAGCGGAGTACCCATGGGCACCTCAACCAGTCCGCTATTGGCGATTTTACCGGTAAGAGCGAACACCGCCGTCCCCTTGCTTTTCTCCGTGCCGATACCGTTAAACCACTCGGCCCCTCTTTCGATAATGACTGGCACTGTGGCCAGGGTCTTAACGTTGTTGATGATGGTGGGCTTGCTGTCCAGCCCCGAATTAGCCGGGAAAGGGGGACGGGCTCGCGGCATGCCCCGTTTACTCTCGATGGAGGCTATCAGCGCCGTCTCTTCCCCGCAGACGAAAGCCCCGGCACCCTCCTTAATATGGACGTTTAAATTGAAGCTGGAACCAAGGATGCCTTTACCCAGGAAGCCTCTCTTCTGCGCCTGGCTTAGGGCAGTACGCAGGCGTTTTACGGCCAGCGGATATTCGGCGCGGACATAGATATAGCCCTCGCTGGCGCCGATGGCATAGGCCGCAATCGCCATCCCTTCCAGGACGGCATTGGGGTCAGCTTCCAAAATGGAGCGGTCCATGAAAGCGCCGGGGTCGCCTTCATCGGCATTGCATATCATGTACTTCTGATTGCCGGGGGCATTATGGCAGAACTCCCACTTGGTGCCCGTAGGGAAGCCGGCGCCGCCCCGGCCGCGCAGACCGGAACGCTTGACCAGGTCAATTACCTCTTGAGGTTTCATCGCGAAAATGACTTTCCTGAGCGACTGGTATCCTCCACAGGCTAAGTAATCATCAATATTTTCGGGATTTATATGACCGCAGTGTCGCATGATGACACGCTGCTGCTCCCCATAAAACTTGATGTCGGCATAATGAGGCACCGCCTGACCGGTCACCGGGTCATTATAAAAAAGACGCTCAACCGGTTTAGCGTCCCGGAGGTGCGAAATGACAATTTCGGCAGCATCCTCGGCATCAACATGGGTATAGAAAATACCATCCGGCTCCACTACGACATTGGGGCCCTGCTGGCAAAAACCATGACAACCGGAGAAGTCAATTTCCGCTTCCGTTACGCCTTGTTTGACCAGTTCTGCCTTCAAAGCCTGATAGACAGCGTCACTGCCCCCTGAGACGCATCCGGTACCCCGGCAAACAAATACCGTACGCTTCTGCGGCATACTACTCCTTCTTCCTCCCGCCGAATAATCGCGCTACCTTCTTGGGATTCATACTGCTGTAGGTATCTTTATTAATCACCATATTCGGTGCCAGGGCACAAACGCCGATACAGGCGACCGTTTCCAGAGTGTACTCCATGTCATCGGTAGTCTGACCTTCTTCGATACCGAGGTATTGCTTGACTAATTTCAAGATGGATTTCGCGCCACGCACATGGCAAGCGGTCCCACGGCAGACCCTGACGATATTTTTACCCCGGGGCTCGGTGTAAAGCTGGGCGTAGAAGGAAATCACCCCTTGTATCTGACTGGGAAATAGTCCGAGAGCACCGGCGATACGGGGTATGACCTCGGGGGGAATATAACCAACTTTTTCCTGGATTTCCTGTGTCAGCGGAATAAGTGCCCATTTCTGACCCCGATAGCTGATGATGATTCTATCGATTTGTTTCAGATTAACCTTTGGCACTTTCTGCGATTTAGCCATTTTCGGCGATCCTTTCCAATTTTACGGCGCATGATTTCAGTATGGGGGCTTGATTTCGCTGGTCAATAATAGTACTGAATAGCTCATATACGGGACTGGCGGGGAAAGATATCGGCATAAATAGCAGACCGCGGGGCAGGGCATCGCTTATCTTGGCAATAGTTAGAATCTCTACCTGTGCTGATATTAGTTTAACCTTGTCACCCTCGCTGATACCGGTGCCCTTGGCATCCGCAGGGCTGATTTCGAGCAAGGCCTCCGGGGAGAACCGCTTTAACCGCGCCGACCGCGAGCTACGCGAACCGGCGCCAAAATGATACCGGCTGGAGCCGACCATCAGCGTGAAAGGATAGCCATCCGTTGCCACGTTTTGCGGGGGTATATACTCCACGGGGGAGAACCGCCCAAAACCACTAGGGAAAAGCCCCTTATAAAGCCGCCTCGTTCCTTGCGTACTGCCATCCGCTTCGCTCAAATCTAGACCCGTTGTATCAATATCGGCGTAGGTAAAGTGATGGTAGAAGGGAACCATTTCTTCAATTTCCTCCATTACTTGTTGCGGAGAGGTATAGGGCATAGGTGAACCCATCGTCCCGGCCAATCGCATTACGATTTCGCCATCAGGCAGGCTGTTACCGGCAGGTTTAATGGCTTTCCGAACTCGCTGAATTCTCCCCTCAAAGTTAGTAAATGTTCCATCTTTCTCCGCGAAGCTTGCCGCCGGTAAAACGACCGAGGCCAGCCTGGCTGTTTCCGTCAGAAACATATCCGTAACCACCAGAAAATCGAGAGAGGATAGGGCTTTTTTAACCTGGGCTGGTTGCGGGAAGCTGGCTACCGGATTCTCTCCCATGATAAACATACTTCTAATTTTGCCTTCTCGGGCTTGCGCCATCATTTCCAGAGCCGTTAACCCGGCATGTGTGGGTAACTGTCTGCCCCAGCGTTCCTCAAACTTTTTCCTGTTTTGAGCGTCTTCTATATTCTGGTAACCGGACAGAAAATCGGGCAAGGCACCCATGTCACAGGCTCCGTGGGCATTGTTCTCACGCTGTAACGCAAAAATACCACCGCGACGGCCAGCACGACCGATGAGCATGGCCAGATTAGCAATGGCAATTACGGCATCGGTACCATTGGCCTGCTGGGCAATCCCATTTCCATATACGATGGAGGTTTGTTCAGCCCCTGACAGTATCCGCGCCGCCAGCTGCACATCCTTCCTGGGGATACTGGTAATTTCTTCAACGTGACCAAGCGTAAAGGTCTCTAGACTCATCGACCAGCCAGTGAAGTTGTCCGTCATTCGGGTAACGAACTCCACATCGAACTTCTTTTCATCAATGATTACCCTGGCTAGCCCATTAAGCAAGGCTACATCTGTACCGACTGCAGGCCGTAGCCAGAGACGGGCGAACTGCGTCAACTGGGTTTGGCGGGGGTCAATGACAATAATCTCGGCTCCTTTGAACCTGGAAGCTCGTTTAATGGCATAGGCTACTGCCGGTGCGGAAATTTCCGGATCGGCGCCAATGACCATAATGACCCGCGACTTTTCTAGGGCATCGAGCGAACCGGTCGTACCGGCGTAGCCTATCGTTGTCCCCAGACCACTCCGACTCGCCGCATTGTAAAGACGGCTGCCGTTATCGATGTTGTTGGTGCCCAGGATACTCCGTGTAAATCTCTGTAGTAAGTAATTCTCTTCATTAGTACACTTTGATGAACCAAAAACGGATAGGGCGTCAGGTCCACAGGCTTCTTTAATTTGTTTCAAACCATCAGCCACCTGGGTTAGAGCTTCTTCCCAGGTCGCTTCTTTGAACTCACCATTCACCTTTACCAGAGGATGGTGCAGTCTTTCTGGATTATGAATAAAATCATAACCATAACTCCCGCGGACACATAGAGTGCCCCGGTTCACCGGACTTTCCTCGGCCGGTCTGGAATAGACCACTCTGCCATCCTTAACTCCCAGTGAAAGAGAACAGCCGCATCCGCAATAGGGACATACCGTTGTGACCGAGGTTGGTGCGGTACCGGTGTATGTCCTATTTTTTTCCATGATAGCACCGGTGGGGCATATAGCCACGCAGACCCCGCAGAAAGTACACTCGGATTTCTCCAGCGGCATATCATTCAACGTTGCCGACCTGACGTCAGTGCCACGGTGCATATAGTCGATAGCCCCTTCTACGACAAGTTCCTGGTCGACTCTGATACACTTGCCGCACATGATACATTTTGACAGGTCACGCTCTATAAAGGGATTGACCTCCTCGATGACATCCGATTGGGGGATTCTCTGATATTCAACCAGACCGATGCCCATCTCCGCCGCCAGCTTGCGTAACTGGCATCGATTTCCCTTATCACAGACCAGGCAGGAATCGGGATGACTGGCGAGCATAAGCTTAAGGATTTTCTTGCGGTGTTCCACTACCCTCGGTGAATTGGTCTTGATAACCATCCCCGGCGAGATAGGGGCAACGCAGGAAGCCAGCAAGGCACCGTTGCGTTCGTCTTCTACCAGGCAAAGCCTGCAGGCGCCTGCCGCAGGCAAGTTCGGGTCATGGCAGAGGGTAGGTATATAAACTCCGGATTCCCGCGCCAAGTCAAGGATGGATGTCCCGGGATAACCGCTGACCTCAACTCCGTTTAGAACGATGGTGATCGTTTCCACTCAGTTTCACCCTTGCCCTGATTATGCGGCTGGAGAGATTCTAACCACGACTGGTCGCCCCGGGCCACGGAGCGTATCCCGGTTATAAGACGGGAACTGGCGGCGGCTTTAGGGATAAACCCCACGGCACCCACCTTTTTACTGGCTAGAACATTCTCATCATCATCGTACTGTGTCAGTATTAACACCTTCGCTGATTTGCATTTCTGGCATATCTCTCTAGCGGCATCCAGCCCGTTCATCACTGGCATGACAATATCCATCACCACGACATCGGGCAGGAGTCCGATGGTCTTTTCCAGTGCTTCTTTGCCATTGACCGCCTCCCCGATTACCTGCATATCCCGCTGCAAGGAGAGCACCGCCCTTATGCCATCCCTGACCACAGCGTGGTCATCCACAATCAGTATCCTGATTTTCTTAGTCGCCCAGTCCAGCAGAGCCTTGATGCGAGGTATCAGGGCAACTGGCTCCACAGGCTTGGCCAGGAAATCTTCAGCGTCCATCTGCATACCCTCGTCCATTCTCCAGCCTTTAAGAAGCTGTTTTTCTGGCGGGGCATTAATTACCATGAGAGGCATGTTGCCGAATCCTAAAGTCTGTTTCATCCACTTATGGAACAAGAAGGCGTCTCCCCGAGGCATAATCGTGCCCAGGATAATCATGTCAGGTTCGTGGGAGCGGAGCGTCTTTTCAGCCTGTTCCCGGTCATAGGCGACGACCACTACATAGGACTCATTTTCCAGGATTCTCTTTAAGTCCTCCACAAAATCGATTTCATCATCTACAATCATGATCGTCTGTTTCTTTTCCATCTTAAGCCTCCTTTCATTGGAAGCGTCTATAAATTCCACTATACGACATTAATTAGAAACAAAAAATAGGGAATTTACCTTGATGGTGGGTAGATAAAACCCCTGAATTTTAAAGGATTAGCCCCAATATACCTGGGGTTAAAAGAAAAATGGGATTAGCAAAGGTTATAATTAACTCTTTATTTAAGATATAGAGAAGGACAGGCTCTGGCCTTAGATGTTTATGATGCCTTTGCGCAAGGCGTATTTAACTAATTCAACACGATTATGGACACCCAGCTTGGCCATGAGGTTCGTCTTGTGGCCTTCCACTGTCTTGGGCGTGATAACCAGCATTTCCGCTATTTCCTGCGTGCTGTGACCCTCCGCCAGCAACTTGAGTATCTCGCGTTCCCGCTCCGTCAACTGGTTATAGGGGTCCTGACTGGCACGCTCACCAGCGGTATGCTGGTAATTCTCAACCAGAAGCTTGGTCACCGAGGGTGAAAGGTAGGAATCGCCCCGGTATATCGAGCGTATTCCTGCGGTCAGTTCTGAAGACGCGGCTGCCTTGCTGATAAAACCGGAGGCACCGGACTCAATCACCGGGAAGAAATACTCTTTATCATCATACTGCGTGAGAACGAGTACTTTTGTCTTGGGGAACTCCTTGCTTATCCGCCGGGTGGCCTCCAAGCCCCCCATGATAGGCATGGAGATATCCATGAGTACCACGTCGGGATGTAGCTCTCTGACTTTGTTCAAGGCTTCGTTACCATTGGTTGCTTCCCCCATGACCTCGATATCCCCGGCCAGAGCTAACAAAGCACAGATACCATCCCTTACGATGGTATGGTCATCAACTACTAGAACTGTTATTTTCTGCATATTCTATTTCCTGACCGATAGGGACCCTGGCCCAGACAGTTGTCCCTTTCCCTATTTCGGACTCGATGCCACTCGTGCCACCCATAAAACCAATCCTCTCTCTCATGCTGAACAAACCACGGCCCCTCCCGCTTTCCTCGACATCAGTGATTTCCGAAACGTTAAATCCTTGTCCATCATCACGGATAATTAACAAGAATTCATCTGGTTTGTACTCAAGCACAATAGCTGCGTTCTTGGCTTTAGAATGCTGGGCAATATTACCCACGGCCCCCTGGATAAAGCGGAAAAATGCAGCTTCAACCTCGGGAGGAAACCTCATCTCAGTCCCTCTGGTTTCTACGGTTACTTTAATTTCCAGTGGGTGCAGCCTGGTCTCTGCGTGCTGGCGAACAGCTGGCACCAGGCCTAACGTATCCAGGAGAGCCGGATGTAAATTAGAAATCAACCTGCTGACTTCTTTATGAACCTGCACTGTTAATGATTGTACCTTCTTCAGCCCAACAATGAATTCAGGGTCCTGCTTGCCTGATATGGCAGACATTTCTATCAGCGCCTGTAGCTGAAGGGCTATCCCAGAAAGTGATTGACTAGTCTCATCATGCAGCTCACGGGCAATTCTTCTCCTCTCATCCTCTTCAGCCACCAGGTTTTGTCGGGCAAGCTTACGCAACCTCTCACGTGCTTTCCTTAGGCGCTCGTAGAGCTTGGCGTGTTCAATAGCGATACCCAGTTGGTCGCCGATAGCATATAATAAATGCATATCAGAGGTGGTGAAGTGGCGAGGCATGCGGCTGGCTACATTCAGGACACCGAGTACCTTATCTCTGGCACGGAGAGGGACACAAATGAACGCCTTCAGACCTTCCGCCATAACCTGTTCGCGGTGTGCAACACGCGGGTCCGAGGAGATGTCCTCGAGGAGAATTGCCTTGCCACTCTCGGCGACATTGCCAGTAATGCCTTCACCAAGGCTAAGACGTACATTCTCGACAAATTCCTTACTCAGGCCACGGTGAACAAGATGGGAAAGCTCCCTGGTATTTTCATCAATGAGAAGGATTTCACCAATGGTTCCGTTCATGATGTCCAGCGTACTATCGAGGCCGACGCCAAGGATAGCGTCCAGGTCCCACAAGCCACTTAAGGCCGCTGAGATTCGACTTAATACCAGAAGCTCAGACTGTTGTCTGTCCGTTTTTGACTTCAGCTTGCTCGATTCCATATTATTAGAGCCTCTTTAGTGATCTTTATGATTACGATGCCTAGAGTATAGAATAGACTATATGAAATAGTGGGACTTGTCAAACTTAATACGGGGCTGGGCTCTAAAGCCCTTGGTCGTCAATTCAAATCCGGTTCCGCCGCCGGCACAATCACCCTCGCTGGTCAGGGAACATGACAGTAGACTCATTCTGTTCCGCTCTCTACCGTGATAGGTAGAATGTCCTCAAGGTGGAGGAGGAGTTGGAGGATTACGCAGACACGCCGGAGTGACCCGAAAAAGAGGCATGAAATGCTTAATAGGAAGAATTATGATATCATAAATACATTTTTGGGCGATGGACCTGACCTGCCGGCGAGTTATTCCAGAGAAAAAGGGAAAGAAAAGGTTACAATTAATCCATTTTAAGTATAGCATCAGGCTCGATTTTATAAAAAATGAAACACACAACAAAGGTACGAAGGCTTACAAGCTCATTAATGGGCTTATTTGTCACTAAAAAACCCAATATGACATTCTTAAATCATAAAGATGAATATTATAAGGCATATTGGTTTAACAAGAAATTATGTGATGGCATCGAAATAGTTACTGCAATAAAACGCACCAGCAAGAAACAAGCAGCCGAGCTGCTAATGAAAGCCGGACTGTCAAGTTATATGAGGGCGAAACTCACCGAGTACATTAAAAGTGAACGTGCTACTCGGGAGTTAAACCAGAAAGTAAAAATGACTCGCTTCATCCAGGTCTTGAGAAGATATGCCAGGGAACACGGCATGGACATTTCAAAAATTATTTAATGATATTGCCACCTAGCAGAAAGTCTCTTTCTCTTTGAGTGTTCCCTCGCTTCTCGGTGATGGTATTACACAAGACAGCTATTTGTTCAACCTCGCCGTATCACATAAAAAGCCATTTTGTCAACCATAATCACCTTTGAATTCAGACCAGGGTATTTATTATCCACCCATTTCAGCCTTTGGAGTGACAATAGGTTATAATGTGGGTATGGGAAAGTCACCGACTGTGGCCATCATGGGCTGCGGTCCCGGAGGAGCCTACCTATACGCATTACTTCGGTATAAAAAGCCCGAGCTAGAAGTCACCATTTTTGACAAAACCCCTCATACTGTCTGTGGCATAAAGGGATGTGCTTGGGGAGCGAGTTGGCCCCAATTTTCCAAGCTCTCCAAGGAAGTAAATATAGACCCCGATAAGTACGTCCTTGGAAGGTATGATCATCTGCTTATCAACCAGATGAAGCTTAAGGCCGATGGGGTTATAATAGACAAACCTTTATTAATCAAGGATCTTCTCGGCGGGAAATCCCCGCTTGACCCATCAGATGCCGACTTATCTGCCTTTGAACGAATCGTGGATGCCAGCGGTGTAAGTCGAGCTTACTTGTCATCACGGCAGGGGCTGGCTCTGGTAAATGTTATTCAGATGAGAATTACCACTACATCTATATCATGCCCTACGGTATTTGCCGACAGAACTGGTGGTTACACATGGCTTTTCCCGCTCGGCAGAGGCGAGGCCCATGTCGGTTCTTTATCTCCACAGGGAATCGACATCGCCACTCGAGAATTGGATCGAGTCAGGAAGACCTTAGCTGCTGGTCCAGTTCTGTGTAGTTGTTCTGCAATGATATGCCGCAAGGGGCCAGTTTATCCATTTATCGAGGGAAAAGTCTGGGGACTGGGCGAGGCTATCGGCCTGGTGGATCCAATCGCATGTGCTGGGATAGTTCCAGCCATGACCTCAGCTAAGCTAATGAGCGAGAATTGGGACAATGATCACAGATATGAAAAACAGGTTTGGCGATGCTACTCTTATATGGTCAAAGAGGCAAAAGCGGTAGCCAAAATCGTCCGAGAAGAAAGGCTTTTTTATAGCGATTTATTACTCCCTCGTCGTGCTTTCAAGACCCTGGGCATTTACCCCAGCTTCCGTCAAATAATGAAGGTAGCATCGACAGTTATAAAAATAAAGAGGGTTAAAGACGATTAAACCCTACAGCACAAAGCAGGCTAGGGCTCGTGGTTTAGTAAAGATCAACGGATTATTAGCTGCACAATAAGATGAATTGGTATATCTGTTATACCACCATACATTCATCCCGATGTTTGTTCAATGGTGACTAAATTCTGCTTCAAATTATTGATTTTTTGAACAAACGGCGTATCCCCCGCGAGTTTCTTGCTGGTGTCCACTAGGTCTTTAACCGATACATTCGGGGTGCTGTTCCTCGAACTTTTTAAGTTCGTCCTAGAATGAAGTTAGCTCATCGGCGTCAGAGGTCGATATTATAGTCCCATCCAGCGCAAAGCTGAACTAGTAGCTTTTAAAAGCCAGGGTGTCAGGTGTCACTAATCATACGAACGAGCACACCACGTTGATAACACCGTAAACTAACGGTAAAATATTACCATAAACAATGGTGAACATAAGGATAAAACTATGTCTTTCTCCCAAAAAAGTACCGAGTTCAATTCACCCGCCTGGCTTAACCAAGCTATCTTTTACCAGATTTACCCGCCGAGTTTCTATGATGCCAATAACGACGGCATCGGAGACATCCCCGGGATAATTCAAAAACTGGATTATCTTCAATGGTTAGGCATCAACGCGGTGTGGATAAACCCCTTTTTTGCTTCTCCTTTCCAAGATGCCGGCTATGACGTGGCTGATTATTACCGGATCGCGCCACGCTACGGGACTAACCGGGACATTTATCGACTCTGTCGTGAAGCCCACCGGCGCGGAATCAGAGTCTGCCTCGACCTGGTGGCTGGTCATACTTCCATCGACCACCCCTGGTTTAAGTCTTCCTGCCGCTCTAAGCGAAATAAATACTCTGACCGTTACATTTGGACATCCTCCGCCATAGCTGAATCAAATTCGACGCTTTCACTCATACGAGGATGTTATGAAAGAGATGGGTACTATGTCGCCAATTGTTTTGATTTCCAGCCTGCTTTAAACTACGGATTCGCCAAACCGGACCAACCGTGGCAACAACCTGTTGATGCTCCAGGACCGCTTGAGACCCGCAAAGAATTGATTAAAATCATGAATTATTGGCTTAGCCATGGGGTAGACGGATTTCGCGTTGATATGGCTTTTTCTCTTGTGAAAATGGATCCGGGCCATAAAGAGACTATAAAGTTATGGCAGGACATCAGGCAGAGAGTACGCGCGCATTATCCCGATATAGCCTTAATCTCCGAATGGGGTAACCCCGGGGAATCAATAGCCGCCGGCTTTGATATTGACTTTCTTCTGCACTTCGGAGTGGGGGGTTACCCCGACCTCATGCTTAACAAGAACTGCTTCTTTCGCCGGAGCGGCGCCGCGAATATAGGAGATTTTTTAAAATCTTATCTGGAGTTGGCTGCTAAAACCAAAGGCAAAGGTCTGATTTCTATACCCAGCAGTAATCATGATATTAAAAGGCCCCGCGCTGACGGTCGGACGATTAGTGATCTCAAAGTGATTTTCTCGTTTTTGCTAACCTGGCCGGGAGTGCCTTTTATCTATTATGGTGACGAAATTGGCATGCGTTTCATACCCGGGTTGACATCGAAGGAGGGAGGCTACGATCGTACCGGCTCGCGAACCCCCATGCAATGGGGGGACGGGCCTAATGCCGGCTTTTCAATCGCTGACAAAGGGCAGCTTTATCTTCCTTTGGATTCACGCCAAGACCGTCCGACTGTTGAAAAACAGGCCGGAGATGCCCGTTCACTACTTAACCACGTACATGAACTCATCGCCTTGAGGAAACACTCTCCTGCGCTTCAAGATGATGGCGCTCTTATTCCTTTACATGCCGAAAACAACCACCATCATTTCGCTTATCTACGCCAATCTGCCAGCGAGCGGTTCCTCACCGTGCTTAATCCGTCTGCCGAACCATCCCAAATTCGGATAAACGGAATAAAACCTGATAACCTGGCGTCCCAGATCTGTTATGGGATAAAAGTGCGGATTGAAGGGGAGGACCTCCTGGTTACTCTGGCTGGAGTTTCCTACGGCGTCTTTAAGCTTTAGAAGCAGATCAGATTCCTTGATCAATTCTTTTGGCTAACTCTAAAGCTCCAATAACACCCGCCAGATCGCCCAGCGCCGGAGCGACAACATAGCGATCCATATCCTTCATGATTGCTTCGGAATGGATATATCCGTTCAGATTATCTGCCGCTTTACGACGAACTGCCGCCATAAGGCCGGGATTTTTCATTAACCCACCGCCAATAATGATACGTTGAGGGGATATGGTACATATGAAATTATTGACCGCTAAGGCCAGATAGCCTACCTCTAATTTCCAGGCAGGATGGTCAGAAGGGAGCTTTTCAGGCGATTGTTCCCAGCGGAGCTCCATGGCTTTTCCGGACGCCAGACCTTCCAAGCAATCGCCGTGGAAAGGACAGCACCCCCTGTACGGGTCGATTTGCCAATTATGAGGGATACGTATATGTCCCATTTCAGGGTGCAAGAGCCCATGCATTAACCCGCCGTTTACCATACCGCCGCCTCCAAACCCTGTACCCACCGTAAGATAGATAAAAGTGTTAAGCCCCCTCGCTGCTCCCCAGGCCTGTTCACCCAGAGCAGCGCCATTCACATCGGTATCAATGGCCACCGGTACATTTAGCTGGCTGCGTATCTTCTGGACAATGTTGACGTTAGACCAGGAGTGCTTTGGCGTAGTGGTAATAAATCCGTAGGTTGGAGAATTCCGATCCAGATCCAGAGGGCCGAAAGAAGCTATACCTATTGCGGTAAGCGGCTTTTGGCGGGAATTACTTTTAAAGAAATCGATTGCCTTTTCGATGCTCTCATCAGGACTTGTCGTGGCAAATTGAGTTTTAATAAGGTCATCCGGAGTTGTACCAATGACGCAAACGAACTTCGTTCCTCCTGTTTCAATTCCGCCGTAAATCATGTATTTCATCATATTATTTCCTGGAATTCATTGGGTAGCTGACAACCATGTATTAGGAAAGTCATTTCTGATTATAGACTTTCTCTCTGAAATAAGGAAGCTACATTGTTACGTTGTCGAACTTCCCGCGAGCTTGAAAACTTGTTTTGAAATGATGAAATGACATCAATAATTGTATTGACAATGGCTTCGCTAAAGGTGGAAATTTAACATCAAAGCTGAAAACTCAATAAGAATTACTCGTCCTATTCTAAACTACGTATTTCGAACTGGACGGAAATAAGTATTACGTAGTTTAATGAGGTTAACCTTATCTGGAGGTCGCGAAAATGAATGTAAGAGAAGTAGTTGAGGTCATCCTGGAGGTTAACGGCAGAACAAAGATTGAAAACACATGTGACCATTTGATCGAAGGCGACTGGGATCGTCAAGTCACCGGCGTGGCCACCACGTTTATGGCCACCGTCGACGTAATCAATCGGTCAATCGCCATGGGTTGCAACCTGATCATCACCCATGAACCAACTTATTTTACCGGTTCAGACCGGACAGACTGGTTGAAATCTGATCCGGTCTATCAACGGAAAAAGGCTTTAGTAGACGATAACCAGATATCAATCTGGCGTTACCATGATCATATGCATATTGGCAAAACCGATCTAATCTATACCGGGTTACTGAAATACATGGGATGGACAGATTATCTTGACACCGAATTCCCGCAACCGCATTGCTACTCGGTTCCTTCAACCTCGGTGACTGATCTGGTTGGCTTTCTAAAGGAAACACTTGGCATGAAGGTTATTCGGGTCGTCGGGGACCCGGAAATGAAATGCAGCCGGGTTGGGATACTGGTTGGTGGCGGAAGCCTTGGTCTCGGTCAGGAAGAAATGCCGGCCAGGTTGATGAACGACCAGCAGCTGGATGTAATGATCTGTGGTGAAATCACCGAATGGACACTGAGTGCCTATGTCCGTGACGCTGCAGCTTTGGGCTTTAATAGAGCTATGGTCATCGTCGGGCATGAACGAAGTGAAGAACCCGGTATGAAAGCTCTGGCTAACCGGCTTCAGCCCCTACTAAGAAGAATTCCGGTCCATTTTTTAGATGCTGGAGAGCCTTTCGTTTATCTATAAAGTTATTATCGAAAAAGACTGGCCAGCGCCTAGACTCCACCGGGCCTTACTACAATTACGCCCCTTACTCAACGTAATTAATGTTACGATAAAAACACAGACATCCCGATGTTCGTGCAATGGTAGGCACTATTGAGTGGATAAAACAGAGGAGAGAGCAGCCGCTCACATTCCTAATATAACAATATGACGTTTTGTGTCTTCTATCCATGCGTGTGCGTATGTTGAAGTGCGCTCGTTCGTGATGTAAGATATGAACAGTTATGTGAATTCGACACTGAAATCTGTTTGGGAGGTTGAAAGATAGACCGCCTAGAACGTGAACAATCTGTTCTGGAGCTCCTTAAAAACCTCCGAGGATTGGAACCGCTCAAAAAGCTGTTCTGGTCCGAGTTGAACTATGACCGCGTGAATGAGCCTCTCTCCCGCCGTGGCTGGAATCAAACCGCAACTAATGCTCTCGCCGAAGACCCGATTCTCTTTGCCGGCGGCGGGCAGAAGAATGACTTCCACGTTGTTTACAACCGTCTACCTCAGAACCGGTTGCTCTTAGGTCAGGAACGCCCTGTGGTCAATCAGCTTCTTAAAGAACATCCGTATGGTTTGTTCATCTTCTCTAACCAGGCACAAGACCATTGGCACTTCATCAACGTAAAGTATGATACGGAGGCAGAAAAGCGTCGTCTGTTCCGACGTATCAGTATCAGCCGGGAGGAGCGCCTCCGCACTGCCGCAGAACGCGTCGCCATGCTAGACCTACAATCTATCCAGCCGGATATGTTCGGTTTACAGCCACTAACTATCCAATCAAAGCATGACGAAGCCTTTGACGTTGAAGCGGTTACCAAACAGTTCTTTGAAGAATATAAGGCTATCTTCATGATTCTAGAAGACGACTTAAAGAAGCAATCGAAAGACCACACCTGGGCACACAATTATTCTCTACAGTTCCTCAACCGCTGTATGTTCATCTACTTTATTCAACGTAAAGGCTGGCTGGGAAACGATTGCGACTTCCTCCTTAACTTCTGGAAGAGTTATCAACACTCCGGACAGAGTCAAAATTCATTCACGGACAATTGGTTGAAAGTGCTTTTCTTTGAGGCCTTCAACAACAAGTTCCACGGTGGCCATAAGTATTTCCCACCTGAAATCAAAGATGCTTTGTCTCTGGCGCCTTATCTCAACGGTGGTCTCTTTATTGAAAACAAGTTTGACTTGGAATATAAGGCTGTTGTTTCCGACCATCGATTCGAGCAGGTTTTGAAGTTCCTGGAACGCTACAATTTCACCATCGCGGAGGACAGCCCCCTGGACAAGGAAGTAGCCGTTGACCCGGAGATGATTGGTAAGGTCTATGAAAGCTTGGTCAACGTATCTGAGGAAGTTGACGAGCGTGGTGAGGCAGGTATCTTCTATACGCCTAGGACTGAGATTGACCTGATGTGCCGCTTATCACTGGTTGACAATCTGGCTAACCATATGGGAGAAGATAAAAAAGAACTGCTCTTGAAAACCAATATCATAAGTTAGCCGATGTCAGGACAAAGCTCAAGGAAGCACTTCGTATCCTGAAGTGGAAAAGAGTCGTCCCTGGACGATGCCGGATATGTCCAATGTAGTTTACCGATAATGCTAAAGAGCTTTCAGGAGGAAAAAGATGAGAGTTGCATTGTATGCCAGAGTTTCCAGTGATGCCCAAGATGTAAGTCTGTCCATCGGCGCTCAACTCAAGGCACTACGGGAGTATGCGAAGCAGCACGGTTACACGGTTGTGCGGGAATTTGTCGACGAGGCAGAAAGCGGCCGCACATCGGCTAGACCCGCATTCAGGGAAATGATAGCTCTAGCTAAAATTAAGGAGCCACCTTTTAATATGATCCTGGTTTGGAAATTGAATCGGTTTTCTCGCAATCGGGTTGACTCGATCACATTTAAAGAGCTACTCCGCAAACGAGGCATCAGTGTTGTTTCTATTAATGAACCACTCGAGAATAATCCATCAGGGAAGCTTCTTGAAGGTATTATTGAGGGTATGGATGAGTTTTATAGTGCTAATCTTGGCCAAGACATCAAGCGTGGTCTGAGGGAAGCAGCCAGCAGGGGTTTCTTTGTTGGGCGATTGCCTCCAGACGGCTTTCACAAGGTAGTGGTAATGGATAGTAACAAGTCCAGGCACAAACTGGAACCTGATCCCATCGATTCGAAATCTGTGCGGACCGTAAAACGCACGTTCGCTATGGCAATGAACGATAGCGGCGCCAAGGAAATCGCAAAGTCGCTCAACGAGGATGGCCTGCGTACCAGTACGGGAGCGCGATGGACGAAGACATACGTTTATAAGGTACTCACGAATGAAGCATATTGTGGCACACTGGTATTGGGTGGGAGACCTGGTCATACAGCGATCCACAGTGGAGAGCCTCCGGTACGAGTTGAAAACGCCTGGCCGGCTATCATTGACAAAGAAACTTTCTTGTCCGTTCAGAAAAAGATGGCCTCCCGAAGACCAACCTCAGTCCATCCCAGAGTATTGCCGAGCTTCTATTTACTCTCCGGGATCCTTTTCTGTTCCTGCGGTAAGGCGATGATTGGTCGTAGCGCCAAATCTCATCAATATTACTACTACACCTGCAACCGAAAGCTAAAAGAGGGGTCGGACTCGTGCCATACACGAAGTCTGCCGAAGAACTACTTAGAGAGAATAATGACTGAACAAATCAAGAGCAAGATACTGAATGACGATGTTCTCGAAAAGCTGGTTGCCTTGGTTAATGAAGACCTTGACAACGCCCACTCCTCGTACCGCGAGAAACTAGAAGTACTAGATGCTGAAGTCAAGGACGTGAGTTCAAGACTAACAGCACTCTATGATGCCCTTGAAACGGGCAAACTTGATTTGAATGATCTCGCGCCCAGAATAAAGGAATTGAGAGCCAGGCAAGATGAACTTTTTAAGTCACGGGTTTTGCTTGAGGCGGATATGACAATCCATGGTGTTCAATATGTCGATGCGGATCAAATAAAGTCATATTGCGCCGACCTACGGGGTTTACTGTCTGAAACGGATATCGTAAAGAGTAAAGCCTTCCTGCGGTCATTCGTGGAAAAGGTAGTCATCGAAGCCAGCGAATGTACAATTCATTACAATCTACCCGTACCCGCTAACTGGCAAAAGAGTGATGATTTAGTTCTGCCTATTGAACCCCCAAGTGGAGCCGGGGGGATTCGAACCCCCTACCTCCTGCGTGCAAAGCAGACGTTCTCCCAAGTGAACTACGGCCCCGCGTTGACCTAAAAATTATAGCATACTTATACCGTTTTTATAATTCTTGACTTATCCCTTCAATAGATTATAAAATTACGCGCCGTCGTTAGAGAGGAGAAAATACCATGAAACCGCCGTATCAACTGAAAATCGATGCCTATGCCCACATCGTACCGCCGAAATACGGGGAAGCTTTACATAAAGTCGCCCCGAAAATGTACGAACAGCAGGTCCTGCCCTGTCCGCCGCTTTACGACCTCGATAAACGCTTCCGCATCATGGATAAATACGAGCCGCTGCGGCAGGTGCTGACGCTGGGCCGCATCCCCGTCGAACATGCCACCGGGCCGGCTAAAGCCGCCGACCTTGCCCTGAGGGCCGACGAAGAGATGGCCGAGCTGGTTAGCAAGTATCCCGACCGCTTCGTGGGGGCCCTGGGCACCCTGGCGATGAGCAATATGGACGAGGCGCTCAAAGAGGCCGACCACGCCATCAGGGACCTGAAGTTCAAGGGCGTCTATCTCCATACCCCGGTCGATGAAAAACCCCTGGATTCCCCCGAGTTCCTCCCACTTTACGAAAAGATGGCGCAGTACGACCTGCCTATCGTTATCCATCCCATGCGCCGCGCCGACCACCCCGATTACCTCACGGAAAAAGTCTCCCGTTACAATATGTTCAGTCTCTTCGGCTGGCCTTACGATACCACCTCCGCCATGGCGCGCCTGGTCTTCAGCGGCATTATGGAGAAGTACCCCAACCTGAAAGTCGTTACCCACCACCTGGGGGGCATGGTGCCGTTCTACGCGGAAAGAATCCGGCAGTTCACTCAGGTGATGCGCATCGGGGAGGAAAAGCCGTTATTAAAGAAAGACTCCATCGATTATTTCCGGATGTTCTATGCCGATACCGCCATCTACGGTAACACCCCGGCCTTGATGTGCGGCTTCGACTTCTTCGGGGCCGACCGCATTTTGTTCGGCATCGATTTCCCGCTGGGCGATACCGAGTGGGGCGACCGGAACTATCGCCAGACGATTAACGCCATCGAGCAGATGGCGATCTCCGAAGCGGATAAGAAGAAGATTTACGAAGATAACGCCAGGCTTCTGATGCGCTTGCCGATTTAGTGTTCTCCTTTTTCTTTGAGTATTTAAGAGGGGCGAAAGCCCCTCTTTTTTTACTTTCCCGAAATTGGGTGAATAAGGGAGGAAAAGTCATTTTGAAGCTATTCGACTTGCGACTTATGTCATATGAGGCTTTACGCTCGCTCATATATCATCTAAATGAGAGTTAAAATAACACTAGGGAGGTAATTGTTGAACAACAAATGCCCCGGCCAGGACATGAGGAACCTGAGGGCGGCATTATATAAGTGCCCGGCCTGCGGCGCAGAGGTGGAGATGTTCTCCGACGAGCTCCGGATTAAGTGTAAAAAGTGCGGTGAAATTGTTTATAAAGAGCAGACTCCCTCCTGCCTCGAGTGGTGCCCTTCGGCGCGCCAGTGCCTGGGGGAAGAGCGCTGGAAGGCGCTAAAAGGTACGGGTTAATTACATTCTGTAGAGGTGTGGCATGGTAACCAGGACGACCAGGAAAATTGTAAAAATCGATGAAGAGCGCTGTAACGGGTGCGGCGCCTGCGTTATTTCCTGCGCCGAAGGCGCGCTCCAGATTATCGATGGCAAGGCGCGGTTAATCAGCGAGACGTATTGCGACGGGCTTGGCGCCTGCCTGGGAAAATGCCCCCAGGACGCTATTATCGTTGAAGAGCGTGAAGCCGAGGAATTTGACGAGGAAGCAGTCGCCGAGAATATGTCGGCGGCGAATGCGGCTGAGGAACATCCCTTCTCCTGTCCTTCTGCCGCCATCAAGCAGTTCGCCAGGGAAGGCGGGACAGCAACCCCGCCGGTGCTGGTCGCCGACGCCGGCGTGGAGTCGAGGCTGACCCACTGGCCGGTGCAGCTGGCCCTCGTGCCGCCGACAGCCCCGTTTTTAAAGGTGGCGGACCTGGTGCTGACGGCCGATTGCGTGCCGTTCGCCTATGCCGGTTTTCATCGCGATTTTCTCGGCGGGAATACGGCGCTGCTGGTGGCCTGCCCCAAGCTGGACGATTTTGAGGCGCACCAGAAAAAGCTGACGGAAATCCTCAAGCAGGCGGGTATCAAGAGCCTGACGGTAGTACACATGGAAGTCCCGTGCTGCTCCGGACTGGTGCACATGGCCAAGCAGGCGATTCTGGCCAGCGGCAACGTCGTGCCTTTCCGGGATATCACGATAAGCGTTCAGGGCGAGCGGAAAGCCGGCTAGCCGGCTAGTCTTTTACCCAGTTCATAGGCTTCGGTCAGGGCGGTGGGGCGGGTTTTAATCTCGCCCTTTTTATCGACGCCTCTTATCAGCAGCTCGTCCGTATATTCGGCGTTGATGGCTTTAAAGAAATAGCGTATCGTCAGTTTCGGTCCGTCGAACAGCTTCTGGCCTTTGGTAGCGCCCACGGCGATAAACGCCCCTTTTTTCGGCGGGACCGCCATGTTTAAAACGTATATCCGCGACCACGTTGCCTGGCAGCGGCTGATGAGGGCCATGAGCTGGGGACTGACGGTATAGAAAAATATGGGTGTGGCGACGATGATGGCGTCGGTGTTGACCAGTTTATCGTACAGGGCTTCATCCATCTGGTCTTTGATGGCGCATTTGCCGTCCTTCAGACAGGCGTAAATTTCCCGGCAGGGGGCTATCTTGAGGTTGGCCACGGTGATTTTTTCCACCGCCGCCCCCCGGCTCTCCGCCCCGTTGAGGGCTTCGTCCAGCAGCAGGTCGGTATTGCCGCCGAGGCGCGGACTGCCCATGATGCCCAATACTTTCACTGTACTACCTCTTTTGGTCGCACATGAGGGTGCCGGTGTCGGCGATGTTTTCCCGGCTGTACTCGATGAGGTCGATGTGCACCGCGGCCGGCGGACAGCCGATGTTCTTCACAATGGCATCGGTGACGTCTTTGACCATGCCCCGTTTTTGCTCAAGTTTTCTGCCTTCGATTATTTTGATAGTTACCAGCGGCATATTATTCTCCTTGCATTAGATTCAATTCAAGGATATATCTCCCCTGGGAAAAGTGTCAAGAAAACCGCAATAAACAAGCGGGGCGTTTAAGAGGGGTCACGACCCCTCTTTCACTTTCGCCCCTAAGGGTGCAAGGGGGTGAGGTAATCTGAGGAGGAATCTAGTTGACGCGTTTTATTTTCAGGATAATCGCCAGTATCACGATAAGCGCCAGGGCAATGATCGCCAGCAGCCCGCCGATAAGGTAAATTACCAGGTTCGATATGCCCGGCCACTGGCTGAGCTCCGGTACGGTGGTATCATTCGGGGATGGTGCCGGTGCAGCGGGGACGGGCGTGGGATTGACTGCCAGAGGCGTTAAATTTAAATTGGCCGGTAGACCGGTTACTTCGTGGTCCAGGACTGGCTTTTGCGTTGCGGTGGGCTCCGGCGCGGACTCGGTGGTAAAAACGCCGGTAGTGCTCCAGCCGCTGCTCGTGCCGCCGCCGATAGCCCTGACCTTCCAGTAGTAGGTCGTTGCGTAGTCCAGGGAAATGTCGCATTGCCAGACGTTGCCGGCCAGGGCGTGTTCTCCTGTTTTGCTGATTACCGGATTATTCGTTCCGACATCGGTGGCGACGAGCAGTTCGTAGGCTTCCGCGCCGACTAAAGCCGTCCACTGGAAAACCGGCTTTAGCGCCACACCGGTGGCGCCGGCGGCGGGACTCTCCGGCCGGAGGGTGACGGCCTCGGTGTCCATGACGGTGGTGAAGGAGCGTTTCTCCGACCAAGGAGAGAGCGCCGGGCGGCTGGCCCGCACGCGCCAGTAATAAGTGGTGGCCGGTTCGAGGGCGGGCAGCCTTACCGAGCTGCCGGACGTGCTGTCCCCGAAACCGGCGGAGGCGGAAGCGAAATCGTCATAATAGCTGCATTGCCATTCGTAGCTGGTGGCGCCCTCCATCGTGTCCCAATCGAGACTGATGTTTCTCACGGTATGGTCGACCAGGTTGCCGATGGCGGATACCCCGTCGTCCGGCGCTGCCAATACCGGCGTTTTTGTCAGAGTATCGTGATAGGTCATCAGCCGGGTGCCGGCGGTATCCACCGACCATATTCGGTTGCCGGCTTGCCAGAGTCCGTACAGCTTGGCGCCGCTGCTCAGGCCACGGGCGATAGTTTCAAACGTCGGGCCGGCGGCGGAGGCGGGATTGAGGCTGCGTTCCATGCCTCCCCCGGCGGTGGAGTTGACGGCGTAAAAAGTGCCGTCATTAGCGACGATTAATCCGTTGACCGTCGCCCCGGCGGGCAGGCTGCCGTCGATGCTTTCCCATGCGGCGCTTTGGCCTACGACGAAGCGGTAGATGCCGCTACCGGCGGCGTCCCCCGCGGCGTAGACGGTGTGGTTTTTACCGAACGCGGGGTCGAAGGCGACTTCTACCAGGACGGAGAGGGGCGGCGCCAGGGCTTCCCCGGGCAATGACTTGAACGGTGAATCCTGGTTACCCATGAGATAGACACGGCCATCGGTGTTCCCGACCATTATAGTCCCGTCCTGTAAATGGTCGGGCGAAAGGGCGATGGACTGCAGCGGTTGATTGCCGGCCGGCATGCCTTCGGCGAAGATAAAACCGCCGTTGACGCTTTTATAGACCATGCCCCGGCTGCCGTCATAGCTGCCGACGTAAATGGTCGTCGGGTCGGCGATTGCCCAGGTATCAATATTCAGTACCGTGCCGGCGGGTTCCCGGGCGAAACGCCGCCGGAAGCTTTGTCCGCTGTCGGTCGATTGCCATATGGCCGCGCTGCCGCTGCTTTCCCCGGCGACGAATACCGTCTGGCAGTCTTCACCGTACTCCGACGGCAGTGCGACCCGCCTTAGAGAGTCTACAGTATCGGTATCGCCGGAGAGTATCCGTTCCCAGGTCTCGCCGCCGCTCAGGCTCCGCCAGAGTCCTTCCGAGGAAGGACCGCTGCCGAAGGTAATCATGAAGATGGTATTATCCTGGCTATAGCGGGGCGAAGGCGCCAGGTCGACTATCGTATTAATAGCGGTATCGATCAGGCTGACCTGGTCCCAGGTTGCCCCGGCATCCCGGCTCATGGATAAAGCGCTGCCCGCGCCGCTGGTAAAGGCATACATCCTGCCGCCCGCGCCGAAGTCCGGTGCTATGAGTACTCCGGTATGAGATTCTCCCGTCGGCGCTTTACGGCTTCTCGTCCAGGTGACGCCGTCATCGGTGCTGATATACGTCATGGCGCTGTCCGCCGCGCCCGCTAACAGGGTAACGCTGGCGCCGTCGCGGTAAACCGCCAGTCCGCTGATATCGGTATTGTTGTGCCCAAACATCAAGCCTGCGTTGAGGTCGGTGACCGTCAGGGTGCCCGGCGCCTCGGTGCCGTCGATTTTGTAGACGTCTCCTTCCCCGGTGCCCGTAGCGATGGCGACATAGCCGGTGATGTCCCCGGTCATAACGACGTCGGTGTTATCAGAGAAGGCAATTTCCGCCGACCTGGCGGTGATATCCAGCCGGATAGAGTTGATATTCCATGCGGCGCTGCCGATTTTCACGGTGATAAAAGTATCGTTTTCATCGGTGACGACGGCCAGCATCTCGCGACTGCCGTTGTAGTCGGGCGAAAAAGCTAGGGTGCACACGTCGTAGTTGCCGATGTGGGTATCCGTCCAGGCCGGGATGATTTCGGCTTCGTCAAAGGTATAGACGCCGCCGAATTCGTGGCTGTCGGTGTCCCTGGTCCCCACAGCGATAATGTTGCCGTTTGACCAGCTAACACCGATGGCGGTGATTTCTTTATTGCCGGTGCCGGCGTCCCCGGGATAGGGCGGCAGCGCTGTAAAGGTCTGGCCCCGGTTCGTCGACCGGTAGACATCCGATGTGGTGGCGTAATATACGGTATTGACGTCATAAGGCGACGTCGCTATCCCGATGATAGCCTCCCGCACGTTGCCGATGTGCTCCCACCGGTACCCGCCGTCCGACGACCGGTACAGGGTATAGTCCAGTCCTTTAACGGCCGCATATAACGTGCCGTCGCTGGCGGCGGTCAGGTGCTCGATATCGGAGCCGGCCGCCAGCACCCAGTCGCCGGCCTCGCCCTCGGTGGGGATATTGACCCGCGTCCAGGTGGCGGCATCGGAAGCGGCCTCCGCCGGACGGACAGCCGGGCTGGCCATAGGGAAAACGAGCGCGGTCAAGATGATGACACTGGTGATAAATATTGAGGTTTTTAAGGGGGGGAATTTATCGTTTCGGGTGGTTTCCACGCTTCTGGCGTTTGACACATGGCGAATTCTACTCCGAGTTTATGGTAAAGTCAATGCTTTTTTAAGGATATTTTTCGTTTGAATAATTTTAAGACTGGAGTATATACTGATACTTGGACACTTGAACTATGGAAACAGATATTAACGAAATTGATGAAGGCATCGGTTACGTTGGCTACCGGGAAGCCTTTGACCTCATCGCCTCGAACGTCCGGGCGGTAGGCATCGAGGAAGTCCCGCTGGATTCAAGCGCCGGCCGTATCGCCGCGGCGGATGTCGTGGCGCGGGTGAGCTATCCCGGCGCCGATGTCTCGCTTAAAGACGGGTACGCCGTGAAATCTGAGGATGTCGCGGGTGCTTCGGCGCGTCAGCCGGTGCGCTTAAAAGTAATCGGTTCCGTCTTCGCCGGTTCTAAGTTTAAAGGGGAAATTACCGGGGGGAGCGCCGTGAAGGTTTGCTCCGGCGCACCGATACCCCGGGGCGCTGAAGCGGTGGTATCCGCTGAGTTCGGGGAGGTGCTTTCGCCGTCGGAAGTATCCATCAAGGCTGATGCCGCGCCGGGACGCAATATCCTGCGCGCCGGCGGTGAAGTAAGCGCCGGAGACACCATCGTGAGCCGGGGCGGTCGGCTTTTGCCGGGCTACCTGGGATTGGCCGCGGCGGCGGGTATCAGCCGGGTCAGCGTCTACCGGCGGCCGTTAGTCGCCGTTATCGGCGTGGGCGATGAGGTGGTCGCCCCCGGGGAGGACCTCCGCCCCGGACAGCTTTATGCCAGCAATCTGGTCACCATGCAGGCCTGGCTGGCTTTGTTCGGCATCTCCTGTATTACGTCGGTCGTCCGGGACAATGAAAAGGCCATCAAACAGGAATTGGTCAGGTGTTTACCCGGCGTCGATGTCGTGATGACCAGCGGCGGTGCCTGGGGGAGCGAGCGTGACCTCGTTATCGGTTCGCTAGATAAGCTCGGCTGGCAGGAATTGTTCCATCATGTCCGCATGGGGCCGGGTAAAGGCATCGCCTTCGGTCTTTACGAGGGCAAGCCGGTGTTTTGCCTGCCGGGCGGGCCCGCCTCTAACGAAATGGCTTTTATCCAGCTTGCCCTGCCGGGTATCCTGCGACTGGGCGGGGACAGCCGACAACCGCTGCAAACGGTCCCCGCCAGACTTTCCGAAAATATTAAAAGCCGCCACCGGGCCTGGACGGAGTTCAAGGACGCCGTATTATCGCGTGACGCTGGCGGATTATATACTGTATCGCTTTATCGTCACCGCAGCCGTTTGCAGGCTATCGCTAGCGCCAACAGCCTGGTCTGTATTCCGGAAGGGGTAGCTTCCCTGAGCGCCGGTGACGTTATTCCCGTTCAGGTTCTGGCCCATCGCCTGGACGATATCTAGACTGGAAACCTATCCCCCTGACCCCCTTCCCTTCACAGATAACAAGGGAAGGGGGTTTATTTTTTCGAAGGGGCAAAGGCCCCTTCGAACTTTCCTATTTTCTTAAGATAAAAGAGAGAGCCCCGACGAAAGTCGGGGCTCTCGGAGTTACGGAGTATTGTCCGTCAGGCCAGTGTTAGACTGACCGTCTGGTTCTGACAATCAGGGCAATAACCGCGATGACCAGTACCGCACCAATGATGATGATCGCCCAGATGTACGCAGGAGAGATTTCCTTGGTGGCAGGCTGCGTCGGTATGGTGATCGTCACCGGCGGTGGGACGGTGATGGTGAAGGTCGGCGTCGGCGGGATGGTTATCGTCGGCGTCGGCGGTGGGGTAGCCGGTACCGCTACGGTGAAGCTACCGATACTTGACCAATCGCCTTGGGTCGGCTGAAGAGACCTGACTCTCCAGAAGTAGGTCTTGCCGGCTTCCAGGGTCATGGTGGTGAGCCGGATGGCCGTGGTGGCTGACTGCTCGTCAATCATCGGCGCTACGAAGAGTGTGCCGGTGTCCATCTGAAACTCATACATGGTAGTTCCGGCGACCGGGGTCCAGGAGAAGGCCGGCTTGGTGGCGACATCGGTCGCTCCGCTAGCCGGTGAGCCGATGCTGGGTACGGAAGCCGCTACCTGCTGGACGGTAAAGCTGCGTATCTCGGACGCCTTGCTGGCGAGCGGGACTGAAGCCGCTACCATCCAGTAATAGGTGAGGCCGGGGTTGAAGAGACCGCCGCCTACGATGGCCGAAACAATGGGTGCAGCGCTAGGCACCGGAATAGGAGCGCCTACCGGCTGGGTGAAGAGTGCATCCAGGGCGATAAACAGGTTGTAGTTGGTCGCCAGGGATACCCGGTTCCAGGTGAAGTTAACGGGCTGGACGGTGCCGTTAGTGGCGCTCGTGAGCTGAATCGTAGCTTTATCGGCCGGGCCGGTGAGCACTGGGGCATTCAGCGCCAGCGTATCCTGGTAGTAGTAGATAAGGTTAATAATGCCGGGTACGGTGGGATTGATACCATAGAGCATGATATCGCCGGGGGCCCCGGTGCTGGCTCTGATAGCGGGCGGAAGGACGCCCCTGTTGAGGGGGAGGGCCTGAGCGTAGCGCGTGCCCCAGAAGGGATTGATGTGCGTTCCAGGGAACGTCGGCATAAGCGTGCGGTTGACGTAGGAGTTGACTGCGGTGGAGTCAATGGCATAAAGCACGCCTTGCGTATAGACGAGGCCTACGTTGACCTCGGTCGTGGTCGCCGCGGTCATGTTCATCGTTTTGAACTCGCCGAAGGGGTTGGCCGGGCCGAGCGCACAGCGATAAACGGCGACGGTGGCGGAATCAGCGGCGAAGATAAAGTCGCCGGCCGCCAGTCCGCTGGCAGCTACGAGAACGTTAGTAGAACCTGCTGGAAGACCAAACGTTACGGTCCAGGTGACGCCGCCATCGGTCGAGTAGTTCACACCGCCGGCCGTGCCGCCGACGATGAGGTTGTTAGCACTGAGGCTGAGCATGGAGTAGATGGAACCGGCGGCCAGCTTGGTGCTGACCGGTAAGCCCCAGGTGAAACCGCTGTTGATGCTCTTGTAGATGTTGGCGGTTCCGAAGGCGCCAATATAGATCGTGGTCGAGTTCTCTACGGCCAGATCCTGGATACCGGCGGGGGCAAGGCGCTTGTTCCAGCGCGATACGCCGCCGTCGGTGCTAACGAATATGGTCGTCCTCGGAGCGGTGCTATCAGCAGCATAGATGACGTTGGCATCGGATGCGATGCCGCGCAGGATGAAGCTGGTGGCATCCGCCGGATAAACGCACAGTACCCTGGTCACGGAGAACATCGAGATGCGGAAGATGGCCGTGGTGGTCGCATCATGCGAAGCCAGATACCATGGATCGCCCGTGGCGCTCATCCAGATATCATCGGCCGTGGTGACATTGTTGTCCAGCAGGGTATAGTCGTTCCAGGTAAGGCCGAAGTCCATGGACTTGGAGATGCAGGAAGCGTCACCGGTTTTGCCGCCGTACAGGATTTCGCCGTCGTATTTAACGATGACGTTATCAGGGCCTGCCGTGTTCACGCCGATTTGCTTGTAGTTGCGGGCGTTGAAGAAGGTAGGCGTGGCGGCCATCGGGTCGGCCGACCTGACGACGTTGTTGGTGAGAGAAGCGCCGCCGGCCAGGTTCGTGCCGTCATAGGTAACACTGTAAATGCCGGGGCCGGTGCCCGCTACGGAACCATAGACTCTCGTGGCCGGAGCGTTATCGATTTCGCGCCAGATGCCGCCTACTTCAGCGGCAGTGGTGCCATCGGTAATGGTAGCGCCGACAAAGCCAATGCGCAGGGTCTCGTCGCTGCCGTCAAAGTCCGGTGACAGAGCGAGAGATGCATGATTTACTGTGACGCCCGGGGTAACGAGGACACCGGAACCATTATAGATGGTAACCGGGTATCCGGCCGCTACCGGGGTGTCCCATTTGAATGAGTTGAAGCTGAGGATGTGGTAATCGACAGCGCCAGTAGCCAGCGGTGCCCGTATCTACGAGGACAGCCATGGCCATGTAGTCGGAGGGGAAGTTGGGGGAGAACGCGAAGGCCGCGACGTTGTCATAAGCCACCGCGCCAGTCCCGAAAACCGGGGCTGTCACGAAGTCAGGAGCGGCACCCAGAGCCGCATTCTTCCAGGCGCCGATGCCCGGGCCATAGCTATAGTAGTAGAGGCCGGGGAGGTTAGCGCCGGCCGTGCCGTAAATGGCGACATAGCGGGAGCCGCCGGTGATTAGCGGTGAAATCGTTATACCGTTAACGCCGGTGATTTTAACAGCCGGTGGAGCTCTGAACGACGCCCATCGAGCTGAAGGTAGCGCCGCCGTTAGTGGAGATGGCGGCACATACGCCGGCAGTAGTACCGCGGGTAGTGCTGGCAACGACGATAAAGTTGGGATCGTCGGGTGCCATTGCCACAAAGTCAGCAGTTGCGACGATGGCAGCCGGCTATTTTCGCGGAGATATCCGTCCACATAGCTCCGCCAGAAGTACTCTGTAAGAGGGCTGGGGGAGCCGTGGTGGTAATCCGCCGGGGACTGCGCCGGTGACGGCATACATGGTCATGCCGCTGACGGCGTAGTCAATAACGTTAGTACCCGGGGCTAGCCCGAAGAAGAGCCCGCTGGGCTGGTCCACCTTGTATTGCCAGGCCAGCGGGTCGGCGGCGGCGGCCGGTGTCGTCATGACTAACAGCGTGGACAGCATGACGACTACCAGTACGACGCCCCAGAACTTTTTGATTGATTTTTTCATCGACTTTTTATTAACTCCTTAGTACTTTTAATATGTTTATCCCCGCAAACAGGCATGGTTCTTTTATTTGCCATTTTTACGGAGATACTATTGCTTAAAAGCAGCAGTTGGAGCGGCCTGGCTCCTTCTTCCCTTGCGGGTCAAATGCATGCCATCACCTCCCTTCGGATAGATACCTATATCAAGGTACTCCCCATAATATAGCACACCTACAAGCTTTGTCAACTATTTTCAGCTATGGTTAACATAAATATTTTCCGTATTGCTTTATTTCATAACGTCCCCGCCGGCCCCCCCGGATAGGACCGGGGTGTCGAATATTTATGATGTTTTTATCACATTACTATCGTCCGGCGGACTTTATAACCGAATTTTATACTTAAAATAAATTTGCCTTATTAATCCTCTTTTAAATTCCTGATGGAAATACTAAAAAGGTTGGGCTTAAATGAAGGGGAAGTAATTATCAGATGTAAACAATGGTCATGATTACTTTAACCGCCCCGCCAGGTCGGCAAGTCTGACGGTCTCTTGTTGGGCGCCGGCCATGTCCCGCAGCGTTACCGTCCCCGCTTTAACCTCGTCCTCCCCGATGATCACGGCGTAGCGGACGTTAAGAGCATTGGCCTGCCGCAGCTGGGCTTTCAGGCTTTTTTCGCCGGTGGCGGTCACGGCGGGGACGCCGTCACGCCGCAGACTGGCCGCCAGCTTTATCGCCGCCTCCCTGGCCGGCTCGCCCATGAAAGCGATGAGCACCTGGAGGCCGGGAGGTGCCGGGATACTGACGCCCTGTTTCTTGAGGTTGAGGATTATCCTCTCGATGCCGGCCGCGAAGCCGATGGCCGGGGTCGGCTTTCCCCCCAGCTCCTCGATAAGCCCGTCATATCTCCCGCCGGCGCCGATAGCCCCCTGGGAGCCGCCCTCCGCCGGATGTATCTCGAAAACCGTGCGGGTATAATAGTCGAAGCCGCGCACCAGGCGGTGGTTGAGCGTAAAGGGGATAGAAATCAGGTCGAGGTATTTCTTCAAGTTGTTAAAATGTTCGGCACACGCCGCGCAGAGGTAGTCGGTGCTGGCGGGGGCGGTATCGGCTACCGGCTGGCAGGACGACTGTTTGCAGTCGAGCAGGCGTAAAGGGTTTTTCTCCAGCCGTATTTTGCAGTCGGCACAGAGGACGGCGTCATGTCCGGCGTAGTGTTCTTTAAGAGCGACCAGGTATTTCGGACGGCACTCTTTGCAGCCGATGCTGTTGAGCTGCAGCGAAATTTTTTTCAGCCCCAGTAATTTATAGAACTGCCAGGCGATATCGATTAGCTCGGCGTCGATGGCCGGGTCGGCCTCCCCGATAGCTTCGCACCCGAACTGGTGGTGCTCTCTGAGCCTCCCCGCCTGCGGTCTTTCGTAGCGGAAAATCGAGGCCAGGTAAAAAAGCTTGACCGGCTGGGGCAGGTTTGGCATGCCGTGTTCCAGGTAGGCGCGGCAGGCCGGGGCGGTTCCCTCCGGGCGCAGGGTCATGGATTTGCCCCCCAGGTCCTCGAAGGTATACATCTCCTTCTGGACGATATCCGTATACTCGCCCACGCTGCGGCGGAAAAGGCCGGTGTCCTCGAACGTGGGGGTATCGATGCGCTGGTACCCGAAGAGCCTGCGTGATATCCGCGACGACTTTTTCTACATAGCGCCAGTAGGGCTGCTCTTCCGGCAGGATATCGGTCGTTCCCCGCGCTGCCTGGTACAACTTTGACTCCTTAATCTTTTCTTAAAGCTAGAATACAGTATCGGTGGAAGTTTTGCAAAGAGCCGGAAAAGCATATCCCAGCTCTTGGCTCCCCGTCATTAAGTGGAATGCAATTCTAATCCATGTTAGAATCGATATAGTGAACATTAACAAAAGACATTTCAAAGGTCTCGGTTCAATCGTGCTGGTGGTGCTGATAACTGCCTTGTTGGCATCATGCCAGCCGGTATTAGGGCAACACCAGCCGGCCACCAGTATAACGATAGCGCTGGAGCCTGTTCCTCCGGCCCAGGAAAATACCACCCCGCCACCGGCCGCCAGTATAACGGTAACCCCGGAGCCTGTCTCTCCCTCCACACCTCCGCCGGATACCAACATAACGTCAGCGCCGACGCCGGTTTATCCGGCTCCGCCAAATCCAACCCCGCAGATAACACCCCTCGGAGAGTTGCATATCACCGGAAAGGCGCAGGATGTAGATATTTCCACATACAGGTTGACGATCAGCGGACTGGTAGAAAAGCCGCTCTCGCTGACCTATCAAAACATCCTGGCATACCCTTCCGTGACCGCAACAGGGGTAATCGACTGCCCCGGCTTTTTCACAGACATTGCCGAGTGGACGGGAGTGCCGCTGAACACGCTTCTGGCGGAGGCCGGCTTGAAATCCGGGGCGCGTTGGGTAACCTTTTATGCGGTAGATGGATACCAGCAGACATTATCCCTGGAAGAGATTAATGAGGAAAGCGTTTTTCTGGCCTATAAAGTCAACGGCCAGATCCTGCCGCCGGAGCACGGCTACCCCCTGCGGGTAGCCGCCAACGGTTCTGTCGGCGCCAAGTGGGTCAAGTGGCTGGCAAGCATAGAAGTTAAATAAAACCAAAGGCGAATCCGATTCAAGTCCGGTATCTCATTTTTAGACGCCACTTCTAGTCTGGTCGCATCACTCCCCTCATTTACACTCCCTCTCTTTTGGGCTATACTGAAATTGCAGACTTACCTATTATACGAATGCAGAAAAATCATGGATTTTAATCGGTTGCTGGAAAAAGCCAGGGAATACCTGCCGCCGGAAAAACTGGCGGTGGTGGAGGAGGCTTATAAGTTCGCCGCCGAGAAACACCAGGGACAGGTGCGACTTTCCGGGGAGCCTTTCCTGGACCACCCCGTGCAGACCGCTTTTATACTGGCGGAACTCCAGCTCGATTCCGCCTCGCTGGCGGCCGCCCTGCTTCATGATATTCCTGAAGAGACCGGCGTACCCATCGCGGATATATCGGCTAAGTTCGGACCGGAAATCGCCAAGCTCGTTGACGGCGTCACCAAGCTGGGTAAGGTCTCGCTGGCCACCGGAGTCGCCGGGCCGTCTCAGGCGGATAACCTGAGGAAAATGCTCGTCGCCATGGCCGAGGACCTCCGGGTGGTCTTTATCAAGCTGGCGGACCGCCTCCACAATATGCGCACCCTGAGCGCCCTCCCCAAAGACCGGCAGCTGCGCAACGCCCAGGAGACCCTGGACATCTTTGCCCCACTTGCCCACCGCCTGGGGATATGGGAGCTGAAATGGCAGCTGGAAGACCTCTCTTTCCAGTATTTAAAGCCGCAGGAGTATGCCCGCGTCGCCAGCCTTGTCGACCTCCGGCGCAATCAGCGGGAGAAATTTATCGCCCGGGCGATTGAGCTCCTCAAAAAAGAGTTCGACCGCGCCGGACTGGCGGCGGATATTTCCGGTCGACCCAAGCACCTGTACAGTATTTACCAGAAAATGGAAAAATATTCGGCGATGGGCCGCGACTTCGGCGATATCTACGACCTTTTTGCTCTGCGCGTCCTCGTCGGGAGGATCCCGGATTGTTATAACGCCATGGGCACCATCCATAACCTGTGGCACCCCCTGCCCGATGCCTTTGACGACTATATCGCCAATCCCAAGCCGAACGGCTACCAGGCGCTGCATACTGCCGTGATGTGCCTCGGCACCACCCCCCTGGAAATTCAAATCCGCACCCGGGATATGCACCACATCGCTGAATACGGCGTCGCTGCCCACTGGCGTTATAAAGAGGGCGAAAAGAAGGACATCCAGTTCGAGGAAAGGATGGCCTGGCTGCGCCAGCTCATCGAGTGGCACCGCGAGCTCGCCGGCGCCGAGGAATTCTTAGAGTCTGTCAAGACGGATATCTTCATCGACCAGGTTTTCGTCTACACCCCCACCGGCGAAATCAAAGACCTCCCCAAGGGCTCCACCTCCCTCGATTTTGCCTACCGGGTCCACACCGACCTGGGGCACCGCTGCGTGGGCGCCAAGATAAATGGCAAGCTGGAGCCGTTTAGCTATATCTTGAAAAACGGGGACATCGTCGAAATCATCTCCTCCAAGAACCCCCGCGGTCCGAGCCTGGACTGGCTAAACCCCAACCTTGGCTTTGTCAATACTTCTCATGCCAGGTCGAAAATCCGGCAATGGTTCAATAAACAGGAAAAGACAGAAAACATCGAGCGCGGCCGGCAAATCCTGGATAAAGAGGTGCGCCGCCTGGGCATCAAGACGGAGCGCCAGGCCCTGGCCGAGCTTTTCGGCCATACCAACCTCGATGATTTTCTGGCGGCCGTCGGCAACGGCGGTATCACCGCCCATCAGATTGTTTTAAAACTCGCCGCACAGGAGGAAAAAGCCCCCGGCACGGCCGAGGTGACCGCCCCCAAAGCGACCGGCTCATCGGTGCAGGTCCTGGGCGTCGGCGACCTCATGACCAGTATCGCGCAATGCTGCCATCCCGTCCCCGGCGATAAGATTATCGGCTATATCACGCGCAGTCGCGGGGTTTCCATCCACCGCCAGGACTGCTATAGTATTCTCAACGAAGACGAGCAGGAGCGGCTTATTCCGGTGGAATGGGGACAGAGCGACGACCATCTTTATCCCGTCAATATCCAGGTGGAAGCCTGGGACAGGGTCGGCCTGATGCGCGATATTTCCACGGTGGTGGCGGAAGAAAAAGTAAATATTACCTCGGTGAGTCTTTCCGACGGCGTCGGCGAGACCACCGCCATGTTTTTAACTCTGGAGACCAGGGGACTGGCGCAGTTGAGCCAGATTTTAAAGAAGATAGACGGCGTTAAAGGCGTCATCAGCGTCAGCCGGGTCGGCGCGGATACGTCCCGGCAGGGTACCGCGGTAACCCCGGTCCCATCCCCCGGTAAAAAAGAGGATGCCGGTTTAATGAAAAATCAAACGGAGGTAAATCTTGGGAAGTAAATCAGCGTTAAAACAGGCCAGGGCCTCGGGGAGGCGGCAGGAGCGTAACAAGTCCGTCCGCAGCGCGGTGAAGACCAATATCACCAAGGCGGAAAAGCTTATTTTTACCGGCGAGATGGACGCCGCTAAAGAAGCGGTAACGGCAGCGGTGAGCGCTCTGGATAAGGCGGCGGAGAAAAAGATGCTGCACGGCAATAACGCCGCCCGCCGCAAAGCGCGACTGCTTAAAAAGTTGAACCAGGCTTTAGCCCAGCCGAAGCCCGCCCCGAAACCCGCCGCGAAGCCGGAAAAAGCCGCCTAACAGCGCAACTGCAAAGTCTCCTAACAAAAATCCCCTCTCTTGGTAGAGATGGGATGAGGGTTCAGGCCATCCGGCAGCGTATACTTCCCCGGGATTTATCTTCGGGGAAAGCCCGGTTCTAATTTCGCTTTAGTCCGAGGACGGTATCGGTTTGGCTTCCTGTACCTGCATTTCCTGGCCGTCGCAGGTAAGTGTGCCGTCACCGGCTTTAGTGCAAAGGGCTTCGGAGCCGCATACCGGACAGCGATATCTTTTACCTAGTTGACTTGCCACTTTTATACCTCCTGTAAAAGAGGGTCGATTATTTTTTTTGCTCCATGGGCTGGCCGTGGCATATTATCGTTCCGGCCCCGCCTTTGGTGATAATTATCTCGGCACCGCACTTGGTACAGCGGTATCTTTTGCCTACCTGGTTTGCCATAGCGCCACCTCTTCGCGATAATTTACCTATATCATTATAAGACTGAAATGGGTTGATGTCAAAGCTGAGCGACGTTTTTAGAGCCGGGCGAACTTTTTCCCGAGTTCCTTGCAGGCTTTGAGATTTTCCTCCGTGGGTTGCCGTTGTGCGCCGAGGCTCTCGTACATTTTCTTCATGCCGAACCCCCCGCAGATTCTTTCGACGCTCTCGATGGCGGGCATTGCTCCGCCCCCGTAGCTCCCGAAGACGGCGAACGGTTTATTTTCCAGCTGTCCCCGGCCTCCCCCCACACGCGGTCGAAGAAGTCTTTGACCATCCCCGCCATGTAGCTGAAATAGTTGGGCGTGCCGATGACCACGGCGTCGCAGTTGAGGATGTCGTTAACGCCGGCGTCGGCGGCTTTTTTCAGCGTCACCGTTGCCCCCGCCTGTTTTGCCCCCTCCCATATCGCCTTGGCCATGGCTTCGGTATTGCCGGTCTGCGAATGATAAATAATGAGAATTTTTTTCATTTACGGGGAGTCCTCCTTAGTGGATGGATTTCAGCAATGAAGTATAATCAGGGGCTTCTTGCCTGTCAAGCTGATGACCCTGTCATTGCGAACAACCCTCAAAGCTGGGATTGATATTGATTTTTGATGATGTTATAATCATCGCGCATAATTGCTACGGTGTGGTTGAGATGTAAAAAGATGGGTTGTTTAATATTCTTTACTATATCTTGCTTCGCGATTTCTCTCCTTGTGTTCGTATTTGGTGGTTCGGCACGTCAGGCGGGCTTTATCTATCTTATTCTTGGAATGATTTTGGGGGCTGTTTACCTCATAATCGAAGCGAATAAGAAGAACAAAGAAAATTCAGAAGCTCGTAGGGCGCGAGAAGAGCAAATAAAGGCCGACGAAATGGCTCGGCAGAAACGTAATCTGGAATATCATAACCGGATGGTAGCTCTGGGCACACATTCAATTGACATTTTCGAATCTATGCCCAATTTACTCAGTTCTGCAGAGGAACAACTGAATCAGGCTGATCTTGACTATACCGATAGCGCCTTCGCACCATTCTGGGATTCTGTAGAAAAGGCAGCTAAGGCTCTTGGCTACTATGATGAAGGAATAGAAAAAATCAACAGTAATTCATCTGAATATACTGGGTTGGTCAAGCAGTTTGAGGGCAATCCTCCAGGGTTTCCTCTCTCGCATCTATCGGTAATAAAGTTGGAAGTCGGCAAGGTTACGGCTGAACGAATGCAATCAATTGTGCGGAAAGCGCAACGTAATTTTCAATTTGCTATGATTTATGAGCAGCGAAAAACAAATCAAATTCTTGTAGCTGGTTTCACTAGCTTAGCTCACGCTTTGAATGAAATGACGCAATCGATCACATCAGCTATTGATGATCTGGCTATTTCTGTCGACGGAATGTCATCGAATGTAAATAGGATTGGTCAAAAAATAGATTCTATTAGCGAAACAACGAAGGAATACATTGAGGAACAAGCTGCACGTGAAGAACGTACTATAGAAATGCTAGATAACATCCAACGAGGTAGAAAACCTTTCGAAACGTTTTAGTATCCCCACTCCACCTCCCCCATCTCGAACACCGGCCCGTCTTTGCACACCTGCTTCAAGCCCTTTTTGGTCTTGATCGTGCAGCCGTAGCAAACGCCTACCCCGCACCCCATCATTATTTCCAGCGAAAGCTGGACGTCCCTGCCCTTGAGCTCCGGCATTTTCGCCATGCTTTGATACATGGCGACCGGGCCGCAGGCGAAGACCTGGTCGGCGCCGGCCAGGTAATGCGGGATGAGCTGGGTGGCCAGCCCCTTAAATCCCTCCGAGCCGTCGTCGGTGGCATTCACCACGTTGACCCCGGCGGGCGGCAGCCCTTTCTCGTAAAATCCCTGCGTTAAAGATACCGGCAGGAGGCATTCGCGCGTCCGCGCCCCGGCAATGAAAGTCACCTTTTTCCCTGCACCGGCCGCTGTCTCCGCGAGGAAATATAGCGGCGCGATGCCCATCCCCCCCGCCACCAGCAGGAGGTTCTGGGAATTTTGGTCTAAACGGAAGCCGTTTCCCAGCGGCCCGAAGATACTCAGCGTGTCGCCCTTTTTCATGTTTGCCAGACGGGTCGTGCCCTTGCCGACGACGCTAAAAAGGAGCGCCAGGCGGGAGCCATCGACCCGGTGGATGCTGAAGGGGCGGGGCAATACCGTGTCTCCGCCGCAGCCCGCCATGACGAACTGACCCGGTCGCGCGCTTTCGGTGATGCCGGGCGCTTCCAGCCAGAAAAGATATACGCCGGACATGACCTCCACCGCCGCAATTATCGGGGCTGACATCTGCTTCATTTCGAGTCCTTCCCCCGGTATTCCGGCAGCGGCTGGACATTGTAGTCCCGCCGGTTGTGCGAAATGATGGCCGCCGCGGCGCGGATGGTATCCAGCGACGTAAAGCAGGGGATGCGTTTTTCCGCGGCGGCGCGGCGGATATAGAACCCGTCCCGGAATGGCGCGCTCCCCCCGGTGGTGGTGTTGACCACCCCCGCTATCGTGCCGTCGTTTATCATGTCGATGATGTTCGGGTGCCCCTCGCTGAGTTTCTTGCTGGTCATTGTCACCGGCAGCCCCGCCCCTTCGATCATGGCGGCGGTGCCCTCGGTAGCATAAAGCCGGCTGCCGTTCCTGGCGAGCTCCCGGATAATGGGCAGCGCCTCCGGTTTGTCCCGGTCGGCGATGCTGAAGAGGACGCCCCCCTCGGGCGGCAGCGCCAGCCCGGCCGCGAGTATCGCTTTGCCCAGCGCCGCCTCGAAAGTGAAGTCGATGCCCATGACCTCCCCCGTCGATTTCATTTCCGGCCCGAGGTGCGTGTCCACCCCCGTCAGCTTGGACATGGAAAACACCGGCGCTTTAATCGCCACGAGCTTTCTCACCGGCCACAGCCCGCCTTTATATCCCTGCTGCTTCAGACTCTGACCCAGCATGACGCGCGTGGCGACCTTGACCATGGGGACGCCGGTGACCTTGGAGATGAAGGGGACCGTCCGGCTCGCCCGGGGGTTGACCTCGATAATATAGACTTTCGACTCCGCTCCGTCGCTGCCCGGCATGATGACGAACTGGATGTTCATCAGTCCTTTGGTCTTTAGCGCTATGCCGATGCGCACCGCGTAGTCGACCATGGTGTCTTTTTCCCGCTGCGTCAGGTTGAGCCCCGGATAGACGGCCATGGAGTCGCCGCTGTGCACGCCCGCCCGCTCAATGTGCTCCATGATGCCGGGAACGAGGACGTCTTCGCCGTCGCCGATGGCGTCCACCTCTGCTTCTTTGCCTTGTAAATATTTATCGATGAGCACCGGGTGCCCGGTGTCGAGCTCCATCGCCAGGCCCATGTAGCGCTGTAACTCGTCATCGTTATAGACGATTTCCATCGCCCGTCCCCCGAGGACGTAGCTGGGGCGTACCAGCACCGGGTAGCCGATGAGCTCCGCCACTTTCAGCCCCTCCTCCAGCGACGTCACCCCCGCCCCCGGCGGCTGCGGGATGCCCATCTCCTCGAGAAAGAGCTCGAAGCGCTTGCGGTCGCTGGCGAGGTCGATGGCGTCCGCACTCGACCCCATGATGGGCATGCCGCTGCGGTGGAGCGGCTGCGATAAATTAATCGCCGTCTGCCCGCCGAACTGTACTATCGATGGCGGCGGCGTGCTATAGCCGGAGTGCCGTGCCGGGCTGCTTTCATTTTCGAGAATGTCTCTAACGCTTTCCTCGTCGAGTGCCTCGAAGTACAGGCGGTCGCTGGTGTCGAAGTCGGTGGAGACGGTCTCCGGGTTGGAGTTAATCATAATGCTTTTATATCCGGCGTCATGCAGCGCCCGCGCCGAGTGCACCGAGCAGTAGTCGAACTCTATCCCCTGCCCGATGCGTATCGGCCCGCTGCCGATGACCACTGCTTTGTCGACGTTTTCCGCTATCGCCTCGTTTTCCTGCTCGTAGGTGCTGTAGAAATAAGGCGTGGCGGCATCGAACTCGGCGGCGCAGGTGTCCACCATCTTATAAACCGGCTTTATATGCCAGGTATAGCGCAGTTGCCTGACCTGTTCGGGGAGACGGTCGGCGAGTGTCCCGATTTGTTCGTCGGAGAAGCCGAGACGCTTGGCGCGCCAGAGCAGCTCAAGCGTTAATGGCTCTGCCAGGAGGGTCTTTTCCATATTGATAATATTTTGCATCTTTTCGAGGAACCAGAGGTCTATTTTCGTGTAATCCGCGATTTCTTCCGGTGTGATGCCCCGCCGTAATGCCGCCATTATCCCCCACAGGCGCAGGTCGTTGGCGGGCACGAGCGGGTAAGTTTTAACGTCTTTCCCCCGCTCCCACTTGTTGTCTTCCCAGAGCAAGCTTTTTTTACCTAGTTCCAGAGAGCGGACCGCTTTTTGCAGCGCCGCCTCGAAGGTGCGGTCAATGGCCATGACCTCGCCGGTGGCTTTCATCTGGGTGCCGATGACCCTGTCCCCGCTGGCGAACTTGTCGAACGGCCACCGCGGTATCTTGACGACGCAGTAGTCCAGCGCCGGTTCGAACGACGCCATCGTCTTGCCGGTGACGGCGTTGGGAATTTCGTCGAGGGTCTTGCCGGCGGCAATCTTAGCGGCGACGCGCGCTATCGGGTAGCCGGTGGCTTTAGAAGCGAGGGCTGAGGAGCGGCTGACTCTCGGATTTACCTCAATTACATAATATTTGGTGCTTGTGGGGTCGAGGGCGAACTGGACGTTGCACCCGCCTTCGATTTTCAGCGCGCGGATGATGTTGAGGCTGGCCGACCTCAGCATCTGGTACTCATTGTCGGTGAGGGTCTGGCTGGGCGCCACGACGATGCTGTCACCGGTGTGCACGCCCATGGGGTCGAGGTTTTCCATGTTGCAGACGGTGATACAGTTGTCGGCGGCGTCCCGCATGACCTCGTACTCTATCTCTTTCCACCCGCCCACCCACTGCTCGAGGAGTATCTGGCGGATGGGACTGGCCGCGAGGCCGACCGCCGCCTTTTCTGCGAGCTCTTGAGGGGTGTAGGCGACCCCTCCCCCCGTCCCCCCGAGCGTGAACGACGGGCGGATGATGAGGGGCAGCCCGAGGTTTTTAGCGGCGATTATGGCGTCGTCGAGCGTGGTGACGGTGGCGCTTTCGCACATGGGTTCGCCGATATTGGCCATGAGCTTTTTGAAAAGCTCCCGGTTGGACGCGTTGCGGATGGTCTCGACGGATGTGCCGAGCGAGCGCACGTTATATTTTTCCAGCACGCCCGCCTCGGCCAGCTCATGGGCTAGAGTTAAGCCCGTCTGCCCGCCGAGGGTGGGCAACAGCCCGTCTGGTCTTTCCCGCTCGATGATGCGGGTGAGCATCTCTACCGTGAGGGGCTCGATATAGACGATATCGGCGACGTCTTCATCGGTCATGATGGTGGCGGGGTTGGAGTTAACAAGGACAGAGGTGACGCCTTCCTCGCGCATGGCTTTGCAGGCCTGCGTGCCGGCGTAGTCGAACTCCGCCGCCTGCCCTATGATAATGGGCCCCGAGCCGATGATTAAGACTTTAGAGGGTTTATAGGTCAAGATAATTTACTCCTTTATTTGGGTTTTATTGCTAAAAGAATTCCAAGTGCTCTAAGTTCTCTTAAAATACAAAGAAATGCATTTAACATGTTTCTCTGTTTAAAGCGCTCCCATACTTTCGGACTTATATTTGACGGAAATACCGTCCCTGCTTCTAACAAGTAAATAATTTTGCCCGGAAGTGTTTTTTGAGCGAGTCCAACTTCATGTATAACATTTTGTCGGGGTTGTTTTATCTTTTTTCCAGTTGACTTATCAGTAACTATATCGTCACCAGTTGCTAGAATAATTACAAAGTCTGCCTGTCCAAGATATAAATTAACCTTCTCAGGCAAATCGTGATCCATGCTAGCTAGTTTTTTTACAATTAGAGGTTCTATGCCCAGCGTTTCAATAAATTCTTTTAACTTGCGTAAAGCTGTGCTTTCTTTGCCATGGGATATAAAGGCTTTAGGATAATTGACATTTTTTGGGCTCGTTTTCGGTGCCAATTTTTTAGGTTCTTCAGAAAAAAGTTCGCTTATTGATTTTTCTTCTTCCACTTTATATGCTGCTTCCAGCTTACCTATTGCTTCATTCGTTATATCTATGCAAGCATTTAGGCAATCAAAATTTATCGGAGCTGACGGATTTGCCGCCAATCCAGTTCTCCAAATATCGTAAGTTCTTCCGAATTTTTCAATATATATATCTTTTCCTATGATATCGGTAATACTCTTCGTAAGCCCCCCCGACTTGCGTACAAGATATTCCCTTAATTCTTCTATAACTTCTTCCTTGCTTTTCTTTGGTAGCGCATCTTGAATGAAAGGAAAATCTGCTAAATACTCGTTTTTTCTTTTAGCCTCAAGTAATTTTGAGTCAGGGTTCGTTAGTATTTCTTTATATTGTTTTAATTCTTCGAGAAATTGTGACAGTTCTTTTAATATATCCATCTTTCTTTACCTCACCCCCTGTGTCCATTTATCCGCCGTAGCTTTAGCGTAGGCGGGCCTCTCCTCGCAGGAGAGGGGGAATTTTTTGGGAGAGGGGCTAACGCCCTTCAGGGTGAACCTTCAGGATGAACCCCTCTCGGGCACTCCCTTTATAATTCCCTCTCTCACTCTCCCCTTACGAAGGGGAGAGGATGACCGTGCAAACCCTTACATCTTTGCCTTTAATCAATCTTTCCCTCCTTTGTAAGGAGGGATTAAGGGAGAATTAATCCAATTCTCTCTCAATCCTCTCTAAAACCCCCTCGATATTCGTCAGTACCTCCGTGTTGGTGAATCTCAATACTCTCAAACCGAGACTTACCATATATTCGTTTCTTACACTGTCATATTCAATCATCTCATCAGAAAAATGTTGTCCCCCGTCAACCTCAATTACCAGCTTTGCTGCCGGGCAATAGAAATCTGCTATATATTCCCCAACGGGTTTCTGACGATAAAACCAGTGGCTCTTTACTTGCTTCACTTTTATCTTTGACCATAAAAATGTTTCAGCTGCAGTCATACCTAATCGCAACTGTTGAGAACGTTCCTTTAATTTTCTATCATACGGCAACATATTCTTTTGGCCCTTCTCCAATCTATCTCCCTCCTTTGTAAGGAGGGATTAAGGGAGAATTATCCCTCCATCATCTCCACAAACTGCTCAAATAAATACGTGTTGTCCATCGGCCCCGGCGATGCCTCGGCGTGGTACTGCACCGCGAAGATGGGCAGGCTCTTGTGCCGGATGCCCTCGACCGTGCCGTCGTTCAGGTTGAGGTGCGTCACCTCCAGCTCTTTCCCGATGGAGTCCGCGTCGACCGCGTATCCGTGGTTCTGCGCCGTGATGTGGATGCGTCCCGTCGCCAGCTCCCGTACCGGGTGGTTGCCCCCGCGGTGACCGAACTTGAGCTTGAACGTCTTGCCCCCGTAAGCCCGCGCGATGAGCTGGTTGCCCAGGCAGATGCCCATGATGGGCTTTTTGCCGACCAGCCTCTTGATGTTCTCGACGATGTAGTCGAGCAGGGCGGGGTCGCCGGGGCCCGGCGAAAGCAGGATGCCGTCCGGCTTTAAACTCAGTATCTCCTTCGCCGAGGCCGTGCACGGGACGACGGTCGCCCGGCAGCCGTGACTTACCAGCAGCTTTAAAATATTAAATTTCAGCCCGCAGTCCAGCGCGACGACGTGGTACCTGGCTTGGCCGCCGTCCTGCCACTTATATTGTTTCTCACAGGTGACTTCTTTAACGAAGTCGATGGAACCGTAGTCCGGGGCCTGCTTGATGGCTTCCAGGGCTTGCGCCGCTGTCTTCGTCGACGTTATCATGCCCATCATCACCCCCGCCGAGCGCAACCGCCGGGTGATGGCGCGGGTATCGACGCCCCATATCCCCGGTATACCGCCCGCCGCGAGGTATCCATGGATGGTCTTATTATTGAGGTAGTGACTGGGCAGGTCGCACTCCTCCCTCACCACGAACCCCCTGACCTGTATCCTTTTCGACTCGTCGTCTTCGTTGTTCGTGCCGTAGTTCCCGATGAGCGGGTAGGTCGGTATCAATATCTGGCCGGCGTAGGAGGGGTCGGTGAGCATTTCCTGGTAGCCCGCCATGCTGGTATTGAAGACCGCCTCCCCGACGGCATCCGCCTCCGCCCCGAAGCTATAGCCTTCGTACGTCGACCCGTCCGCCAGGACGAGAATTGCTGTTTTAGCCATGATTTATTCTCGTTTCTATCTTCATCTTTTCATCCATATACACCGGCTGCCCCAGGTAAATGGTCGCCATGACCTTGCCCTTAAGTGTCTGGCCGTTCAAGGGCGTATTTTTGCCTTTAGAGGCGAACTTGGCCGTATCGACCACCCACTCTTGATGCAGGTCGAAGATGCAGATATCCGCCGGCGCCCCGGTTTCCAGCGTGCCCAGCTTTTCGTAGCCGAGGACACGCGCCGGTCCGGCCGTCAGCGCCGCAATCATGTTATTTAAACTGAGTTCGCTTTTTAATATCAGCCCCGCCAGGCTGCCCAGCGCCGTTTCCAGTCCGCTGATACCGAAGGCGGCTTTGGTGAAAGCTACGTCTTTATCGGCTTGAGTATGCGGGGCGTGGTCGGTCGCCACGATGTCGATAACGCCGTCGTTCAGCGCGCGCAGCAGGGCGATTGTGTCCCGTTTTGTCCTTAAAGGCGGGTTGACCTTGGCAAGCGCGATGTGATTTAGCACTATATCTTCGGTCAGGGTGAGGTGGTGAGGAGTGACTTCGGCGGTGACCGGGACGCCCGACTCTTTGGCGGCGCGGATTAAGTCCGCCGACCCCGCAGTGCTGACGTGGGCGATGTGTACATGCCCGCCGGTCTCTTTCGCCAGGTCGAGGTCGCGTTTGACGATTTTTTCTTCAGCCGCCGCCGGCATCCCGCGCAGTCCCATCTCCAGTGCGACGACCCCTTCATTCATTTGCCCGCCCTGTGTCAGAGACAGGTCCTCACAGTGGTCTATTATCGGCCGGTGGAAATCTCGGCTGTATTCTAGGGCACGGCGCATGATTTCCGGGCGGCTTACCGGCGACCCGTCGTCGCTGTAAGCCACGGCGCCATTCATCTCCATTTCGTTCAGGTCGGCCAGTTCCTCGCCTTTTCGCCCTACCGTAACGCAGCCGATGGGAAAGACCCGTATCACGCCTTCCCTGGCGGCTACCGTCCTGACGTAATTCAGCATGGCTTCGTTATCCAGAGGAGGATTGGTGTTGGGCATACAGCAGACGGTGGTAAAACCGCCCCGCGCCGCCGCCAGCGTCCCCGTGGCGATGGTCTCCTTCTCCTCGTTGCCCGGCTGCCGCAGATGGCAGTGAAGGTCGATGAAGCCCGGGCAGACGATCAGTCCCCCGGCATCGAGTATCTTGTAGTCTGCCTCAGGCGGCGCGCCTTCCCCCAGCCAGTTGATTTTCCCGTCTTTAATAAGCAGGCTGCCGGTTTTATCTATATCTTGGGAAGGGTCAATAATCCGACCGCCCCGGATAAGTAAAGATTCTGCCATTTTTCTAGTGGTGCCCTCCCGTGAAGTGACTGGGCTTAAAACCATGGGCCTGCGCTTCCGCCTCCGTGCCGAAAGCAATCAGGTTCTCCGGCCGGATGTCTTTGGTCCAGTGGCTGGAGGCGCTGTGGTATTTTCTAGTGTCCAGTTTATGTTCGTGCCAGTCCGTGCTTGCTACGAATTTGGGCTCGAAGCCATGTTCGCAGTAAATACAGCGCAGGGTCAGGGGCGCGTTATTGACTATCTTGAACTCCGGTTTAAGGTACTTCATTTCGGTAGGCTGGACCGAGACGCACCTGGGATTGGGACATACCGGGCTGATTTCTTGACGATAGGTGGGATATTCCATCGGAGCCGGGGAATCTATTTTCGGGATGTGAACATCTTTGGCGCCGAGGTATGCCGCGAGCACCGCCATCCGCACCGGCACGCCGCGGGCGGCCTGTTTGAAATACATGCTCCGTGCGTCGGTATCGACCTCGTAGTCGAGTTCGTCCACCCGGGGCAGGGGGTGCATGACCAGTGATTTCCGGAACGCCTTGTCCTGGAGCAATTTTTTATCGACCACCGGGTATTTTTTCTTCAGGTTCTGGCTTTCTTCACTGGCGGAAAATCTCTCTTTTTGCGGTCGGGTAACGTAGAGAGCGTCTACGCCTTCTCTCAGTTCAACCTCGGCGTTGATGCCGGGCATCATGGCCAGCTGGTGGGGGCTGTTGGGCGTGGTATAAATGGCATCGACGGGAAATACATTTTCTTTGTCGGCCTTTGCGGAAGCATCCAGGCTTTCCACCTCGCCGCCGTATTCGGTAATCAATTTATCGATGATATGCTTGGGTACCTCGAGTCCCGGGCTGGGGCAGAAGAGGATGTCCGCCCCGAACCGGGCCAGGGCGAAAATCAGGGAGTGGGTAGTGCGCCCGTATTTCAAATCGCCCCACAGGGCAATCTTAAGCCCTTTGATGTTCTGGCGCTCTTTGATGATGGTATACAGGTCGAGCAGGGTCTGGGTGGGGTGCTGGTGGCCTCCGTCGCCGGCGTTAATTACCGTGATACCGGCATAGTCGGCGACCACTTTAGCGGCGCCTTCCCAGGGATGGCGGATGACGATAATGTCGGCGTAGCTCCCGACGATTCTAGCTGTATCGGCGATGCTTTCACCTTTCGCCAGGCTGCTGGCGCCGACGTCCGAAGCGGTAATGACGCTGCCGCCGAGCCGGTGCATGGCGGCCTCGAACGAAAGCCGCGTGCGGGTGCTCGGTTCGAAGAACAGGCTGGCCATGACCTTGCCCTGGCAGAGGCCGTGCTGCTCTTGCATGTTTGCCGACATTTCGTCGGCCAGGGCAAAGAGCGCCATCATCTCGCCGTTGGACAGGTCGTCGATGGTTACCAGGCTTCTATTTTGCAGGCTCATGGTAACTTCTCCTTTCCCCGATGTAATCCGGGGACTCCGTCTGGCTATGGGCAGGTTTATTATTAAGATTGACGATGGCAACCTCGTCGATGCCATCGATTTCGTTCAAACGCACCTGGATATCTTCGTGGCGGGCGCTGGGTATGTTTTTACCGACGTAGTCCGCGCGGATGGGCATTTCGCGGTGGCCGCGGTCGATGAGCACGGCGAGCTGTATGGAGCGCGGGCGCCCCAGGTCGATGAGGGCGTCCATGGCGGCACGGATGCTGCGGCCGGTATAGAGGACGTCGTCGACGAGGACGACCGATTTGCCGTTGATATCCGAGGGGATTTCCGTGCGTTCGACCACGCTCTTAGCTTCAGATGGGTTGAGGTCGTCGCGGTAGAGACTGAAATCGAGCGCCCCGACGACCAGCCGGGCGTTCTCGTACTTTTCAATGCTTTCGGCGAGACGTTTGGCCAGGGGCACGCCGCGCGTGTGCAGCCCTACCAGCACCATGTGGTCGGTGGACTTGTTGCGCTCGATGATTTCATGGGCGATGCGGGCGAGGGTGCGCCGGATGTCTTCGGCGGTCATCACTATTTTTTCGGACATAAAAAACCTCTTGCTTCCGGCGGGCAAGAGGTTGCGGGTAAACCTGTGTTCGGTTGTTCCCCTTGCCGGCCTCACGGGACTGGCTTAAAGGTTCGGTTGGGCTCCTTTTTAGCTGTTTTAATTATTATAACAGAAATGAAGAGATGAATACAAGAGAAATAAGAGGGATTTCTCCCTCATCTTGCGCCCGCGTGTTATAATAAACTATAATTTCTCTTGGCGTAGGAGTGTAGCTCAGCTGGTAGAGCAGCGGTCTCCAAAACCGCCGGTCAGGGGTTCGAGTCCTCTCACTCCTGCCATCGTTCTTTTAGAAGGGCATGCCGAGGTGGTGGAATCTGGTAGACACGCCATCTTGAGGGGGTGGTGCGCGCAAGCGCGTCGGAGTTCAAATCTCCGCCTCGGCACCAATTAGCGAAATTCTAAATCCAAAACTCTAAATCCTGAATCCCGTCCCCGTTAAGAGTTTAGAAATTAAAGCTTAGAGTTTACATATGAATAAATATGATTATATCGTAGTGGGCAGCGGCATCGGCGGGCTCTATACGGCCCTGCTGGCTAAAGAGCATGGCAGCGTTCTGATTATCACCAAGGGCAGCATCGACGACTGCAATACCCGGTACGCACAGGGAGGCATCGCCGCGGCTATCGGCAAGGGCGATTCGCCGGAACTCCATATACAGGACACGATAAATGCCGGCGCCGGCCTGTCCGACGAAGAGGCGGTGAACATCCTGGTGCGGGGGGCGCCGGTGCGCATTGCCGACCTGGTGGGCTATCGCGTGCCCTTCGATACTTTAGACGGAGAAATCGCCCTGACCATGGAAGCCGCCCACAGCGTGCCCCGCATCCTCCATGCCGGCGGCGACGCCACCGGTGAACACATCGAAACGGCTTTAAGTCAGCAGGTGCGTGCTTCACGGATTAAAGTCCTGGAAAATTTCCTCGCCACGGAAATCCTGCTGGAAAAAGGCAAAGTGGCCGGCATACGCGCCCTCGACTGCCGTACCGACACTTTCGAGGAATTCGAGTGTGAGTTCCTCATCCTGGCCACCGGCGGCGCCGGTCAACTCTTTAAATACAACACCAATCCCGGCATCGCCACCGGCGATGGCATCGCCTTGGCGTTTAACGCCGGCGCGGAAATCGCCGACATGGAGTTCTTCCAGTTCCACCCCACCGCCCTTCGCATGCCCGGCGTGCTCCCGTTCCTGATATCGGAGGCGGTCAGGGGCGAGGGGGGCGTGCTGCGCAACGCCGAAGGCTACCGTTTCATGTCCGACTACCATGAAAAGGCCGACCTCGCGCCGCGGGACGTCGTCGCTCGGAGCATCTTGAACGAGATGAAAAAGTCGAAATCCGACCGGGTTTTCCTCGATGTCACCCACCTGCCGCCCCACACCATCACCACCCGCTTCCCGCATATTTACAGCTTCTGCCTCGACCATGGCCTGGATATCACCAAAGACCTCATTCCGGTGGCGCCGGCCGCCCATTATATGATCGGCGGCATCAAGACCAACATCTGGGGAGAAACCAATATCCCCAGGCTGTTCGCCGCCGGTGAAACGGCCTGCACCGGAGTCCACGGGGCAAATCGTCTTGCCTCGAACTCCCTCCTGGAAGCTATCGTTTTCAGCAAGAGAATCGTGGAGAGGACCAAAAACAAGGCTAAAGAAAAAATATCCGAAGAAAATAAAGTTAAAAATATGTACGCTTCGCTCGGCCAGAGGCCGATTCCCAAGGCGATGCCCGCGCCCGGCCTGGCGGCCCTGCAGCAGCTGCACTGGGACAAGGTCGGCATCATCCGCGATAAAGAAGGACTGAACCAGGCGGCCGGCATCCTGGCGGCCTGGCAGCAATCCCTGCGTCCCCCCACCGACCAGCCCTCCTACGAGCTTAGCAACCTCGTCCTGACGGGCCGGCTGCTCACGGAAGCGGCCTTCATCAGGGAGGAGAGCCGCGGCGCCCACTTTCGCACCGACTTCCCCCAGACCTTGCCGAAGTGGCAGTGCCACATCGTTTGGCGGAAATAGATGACCGGATATTCATCCATATTGAAATGGATCGGTTTTTGCATTATAAATATAGAGACGGTTAATTTAATTTATCGCTAGAAGGGAAAACCTGTGGCTAAAAAAAAGAGAGAAGAAAAACCCAAAGAATATACCCGGCGCCAGCTTACGCATTTCCAGAAGGAAAAGAGGCGCCAGCGTTTCATTTTTATCGGCGGGGTATCCATTATTGTGGCCATTATCCTGATTGTCCTGCTGGGATGGTTTCTGGCTGACTATCAGCCCCTGCATCGGACGGTCATTAAAGTCGGCGATACTAGATTCAGCTCCCGTTATTATATCGACCAGCTTAAACTGTACGCCGTGAGCTACCAGAATCAACAAGCTGATATCGACACGCTGATGCAGCAAATCGATTCGGGGCTGGCGAACAATATCGTCCAGAATGAGCTCATCCGGCAGGCGGCGCAGCCGCTCGGTATCACCGTCACTGATGCCGAAATAAAAGCCAAGCTGCAAGACCCCAATCAGCCCGTGACGCAGGGCTTTCTCGATGTCCAGCGTACGCAGCAGTTGGAAACGAGGCTGAAGGACGAATATTTCAGCAAGCAGGTGCCGGCGTCCGAGGTTCAGGAGCATCTACTGGCGATGCTGGTGGAGGATGAAACAACGGCGCAGGGAGTCCATGATAAAATAGTCAACGGCGATAACTTCACCGAGCTTGATAAGGTATACGCGAAGGACTATTATTCTCAGAACGTCAATAGTGGCGATTACGGCTGGCATCCGGCGGATATATTTATAAACCAGATGAAGCAAATCCCCGTCGATTGGGCTTTCAGCCAGGAAGCGGGCGTCGTGAGTCCGCCTTTATCCGACAACGAATCGTACAAGCAGGTAGGCTATTGGCTCATTAATGTGACGGACAAGCTTGATGAGGAAAACTCCATGGTGGAGGCGATTTACTTGAGTAATCAAGACCTGGCCGTGGATGTGAAAGCCCGGCTGGAAGCCGGCGATAATCTGACGGCGCTGTCGGACCAGTATAACCAGTACAGTCAGGCCAAAGATAAACAAGGTGAACTAGGTATGATTACCAAGTCGGCGACCGCGAATACTACGGTCGTAAGTGCGGCTTTTGACGGGTTCGTCTTCGGTCAGACTGCGGAGGTCGGGAAATGGAGCGACCCCATTAAGGATACGACCCTCTGGACGCAGGGGGGTTATTGGGTGGTAAAAGTCGTCGAAAGGGATAACGATAAAGAGTTGACCAGCGAGGACCGCACCTCGCGCATCGATAAGATTTACAGTGATTGGGTGGCTAATCTCTGGACAGAACGTGCGGCAGATATTAGTACCAGCGGCATGACGGTAAATGTACATACATTTGTGATAGCACGCGCCAAAGCGGAGCTGCAGGCAACCGGAGGGTAGCCGGAATGAATAAAAAGGAAATCGGCATCGGGCTCATGGGGCTGGGGGTAGTGGCGGGGCAGGTGGCCAGAGTTCTGGCAGACAAGGCGGACGGACTGGCGGAAAAGGTCGGCTGTCCGCTCGTACTGCGCAAGGTGAAAGTGCTGCCGCAGGACCTGGCGCGGCCGCAGGCGAAAAAAATGCCCTCCCGCCTTTTCACCACCGATGACGACGAGTTTTTCACTACGCCCGGCATCGATATCGTCATTGAGGCTATCGGCGGTGAGGACCCGGCCACGGCATATATCAAAAGGGCTCTATCAGATGGCAAGCACGTGGTGACCTCCAATAAAGAGGTCATCGCCAAGCACGGCATGGAACTGCTGGCGCTGGCGCGCCGGCACGGGGTGGGGCTGCAATATGAGGCCAGTGTCGGCGGGGGTATACCGCTGATTGCCCCCTTTAAGCACGACCTCGTGGCTAATAATATCACCGGCATCTTTGCCATCATCAACGGCACCACGAACTATATCCTCACCATGATGGCTAAAGAGGGCATGGACTTTAATGCGGCTCTCAAGCAGGCCCAGAAGCTGGGCTACGCCGAAGCGAACCCGGAGAACGATATCGAGGGGATAGATGCCCACTATAAGCTGGCAATTCTAGCCTCGCTGGCTTTTCAGACGCAGGTAAGGCCGCAGGACATCTACCGCGAAGGCATTTCGCGCCTGAACGCGCGCGACTTCCGTTACGCGCGGGAGCTGGGCTTCGCCATCAAGCTGCTGGCTATCGCCAAGCAGAGCGATGACGCCATCGAAGCCAGGGTGCACCCGGTCTTCATCCCGCAGGACTCGTTCCTGGCGAAGATTGACGGCGTCTATAACGCCGTCCATGTCGAGGGCGACCTCGTGGGCAAGGTGCTTTTTATCGGGGAGGGAGCGGGTGCCAAGCCCACCAGCAGCGCCGTCATCGCCGACGTCGTTTCTTCAGCGAGGAAGATATGCCTGGGTGTGGGCAGCATCTCCACCTGGAAAGCCGTATCCGGGAGGCACATCAAGCCCATGGAGGAAATCGAAGCCAAGTATTACATCAGGTTGAGCGCTAAAGACCAGCCCGGCGTGCTGGCGCAGATTGCCCGGGTGTTCGGCGATAATTCGATAAGCATTTCTTCCGCCATCCAGCCGGAGTCCGATGAAGCGACCCAGACCGCGGAAATCGTTATCATGACGCACCCCGCCCGGGAGAAGGCGATGCAGGCCGCCCTCCGCAAGCTGGAAAAGCTGGAGGTAGTGCGGGAGATAGCCAACTTTATCCGAGTCGAGGAAATAGAAGGGGGATAAAGGTGAAACCTGGCGTCCTGAACCACTATAAGAAATACCTGCCCGTCACGCGCAAGACCCCGCTCTTTACGATAGGGGAGGGCGATACGCCGCTGGTCAGGTGCGATAAGCTCGCGCAGCGATATGGCTGCGGCACGCTTTATTTTAAATTAGAGGGCTGCCATCCCACCGGCTCTTTTAAAGACCGGGGCATGGTGATGGCGATGGCGAAAGCGGTGGAGGCCGGCAGTAAGGCGGTTATCTGTGCCTCCACCGGCAACACCAGCGCCTCGGCGGCGGCTTACGCCGCTTTCTGCGGGCTGGAATGCATTATCGTCATCCCCGGCGGGAAAATCGCCTTGGGCAAACTTGCCCAGGCCATCGTCCACGGGGCAAAAATCATCGCCGTCGATGGCAATTTCGATAAAGCCCTGGAGATTGTACGCCGCCTTACCGAGACACACCCGGTCACTCTGGTCAACTCCCTCAACCCCTATAGAATCGAGGGGCAGAAGACGGCCGCCTTTGAAATCGTCGATGTCCTCGGGGACGCCCCGGACTATCTCTTCCTGCCGGTGGGCAACGCCGGCAACATCACTGCTTACTGGAAGGGCTTTAAAGAGTATTACGACGCCGGCAAAGCGACTAAAAAACCCAAGATGTACGGTTTCCAGGCCGAAGGCGCCGCGCCCATCGTCCGCGGCCGCGCTATCGAAAAGCCGGAGACGGTCGCCACGGCGATACGCATCGGCAACCCGGCCAGCTGGCAGAAAGCCGTCGCCGCCCGCGATGAGTCCGGCGGCATTATCGACATGGTCAGCGACGACGAAATTCTCGCTGCCCAGCGCATCATGGCGTCCGAGGCCGGGGTCTTCGGCGAGCCGGCTTCCGCCGCGCCGCTGGCCGGTCTCATCAAGCTGGCGGGACAGGGCAAGAAATTCCCGGACAAGGTCATCGTCTGCGTGGTCACGGGCAACGGACTTAAAGACACCGAGACCGCCCTGAAGAAAGCCCCGAATATTTTGCAGCTTCCCGCCGATATCAAAGCGGTGGAAAAAGCCCTGGGGTGGGGATAGAGGGAGTTTAAAGGAGGGGCACAGCCCCGCTTTGTTTATGTTACCCTGAAAACAACCCCTCCAAGGAGGCATCCCATGATTGACCAGCCGAGGATTAAAAAAGCCGTCGCGGAAATCGTCAAAGCCATCGGGGAAGACCCTGAACGCGAAGGCATTAAAGACACCCCGCAGCGCGTGGCGGAAATGTACGCCGAGCTCTTCCAGGGCATGGACAAAGACCCCAAAGCCGACCTCGAGGTGGGCTTTGAGCTCGGTCACCAGGAAATGGTCATCCTTAAGGACATACCGTTTTACTCCATGTGCGAGCACCACCTGCTCCCCTTCTTCGGGGTCGCCCATGTGGGCTATATCCCCAACGCTGAAGGCAGAATCGTCGGCATCAGCAAGCTGGCCAGGGTGGTGGAAACCGTCGCCCGTCGACCTCAGGTGCAGGAACGCATGACGACGGACATCGCCGACGCTATTTTCACCGCCCTTAAGGCCAGGGCGGTCGGCGTGGTTATCCAGGCCGAGCACATGTGCGTAATCATGCGGGGCATCAAGAAAGCCGGCGCTAACGTCGTTACGTCGGCGCTCCGCGGTACTTTCCACAGCAACGCCGCCCAGCGCGCCGAATTTTTCTCATTGATTCAAGGAAAATAGATTGGTTATCCGCCCGGGTCGTTCCCGGGCCCATATTTGACAAGTATAGTCCTCGGGACTAACATTCACCCGATAATGTATTTTTTCCTTGAAATATGCAGAAGGAGGCTTGGATTTTATGGCTACGTGGCATGAGTATGTGCAGAAAAGCGGCAGAGTGCCGGACTGGCCTTACCCTGTTAACTACGGCAAGGTAAACGAGGTTGTGACCGATGTGCTGATAATCGGGGGAGGGGTGGCTGGGATGCAGGCCGCCATCAACGCGGCTAAAAGGGGGGTAAAGGTCGCCGTGGCGGAACGGGGGCACGCCAAGCGGAGCGGTTCGGGCGGGGCGGGCGTCGACCACTGGCACGGCGCCGTCACCAACCCCTGCTCTAAAGTCACCCCGGAAATGTATACGAAAGCCTGCTACGACAGCATGCAGGGATGGACCGGCGGGCATGTCCGCTTCATTATCACTAAGGAAGGCTGGGACACCCTGCTCGAATGCGAAAAAATGGGTATCCAGATAAGGGACGTCAAGGATGAATTCAAGGGGGCGGAGTTCCGCGATGATAAGACCAAGCTGATGTTCGCCTATGACTATCAAAACCGCCACGTTGTCCGCGTCTGGGGCTGGAACATCAAACCGAAGCTGTACGAGGAGGCGCGGCGTTTAGGGGTGAATGTCTTTAACCGCATCATGCCCACCGGACTGCTCACCGCCGGCGGCAAACAGGGGAACCGGGTCGTGGGGGCGGTGGGTATCAATACGCGCACCGGCGAGTTCTTTATCTTCAGGTCGAAGGCGACCGTCATCTGCACCGGCGGCGCCGGACGCCTCTTCCTCTTCGACCCCGAGATGACGGCGTCGGGCTCCATGTCCGACCTCAATAGCGCCGGGGTCGGCCAGGCTTTAGGCTGGAACGCCGGCGCGGAGTTCGTCTGCATGGAAGGCAGCGGCCCGGGCCGACTCTCCGGTTACGCCTACGCGCCTTACAGCATGGCTAACGCCCACAACACCTACCACGGCGCGCCGATAGTCGATGCCGACGGCAAGGAAGTGCCTTGGGTGGACGCTTTCAACCGGCCGATAAAGGACCAGGCGGGGCGTTTTCTGCCCTCGGAGGGTCAGGACTTCATTCTCGGCGAAGGCATTGGTATCTCCCGCTACCTGGAACAGTACCGCAACAATAGCCTCGCGCCGGACCTGCCCGAGCGCATCCAAAAGGGTGAGTTCCGGCTGCCGCTTTATGCCGACCTTACACGACTTTCTGAAGCTGAGCGCCGCTGTATCTGGGGGATGATGGTCGGCAACGAAGGCAAGACCCGCATCCCCATTTACACCACTATGACCCAGGCCGGCTTCGACCCCGATAAAGACCTTTTCCAGGCGCCGGTCATCATGCCGGAAGGCTACGCCCATTCGAATTTCTGGGGTGCCGGCATCAATACCCCGCCCACCGTGCGCAGTCTGGGGGGTGGCGGTTTCCTGCTCGACTGGAACCTGGGGACGAACCTGGAGGGCCTCTACGCCGCCGCCGGCGGTACCATCTACGGCGGCGGCTGCCACGGGGAGTCGCATACGACGGGTCGGTACGCCGGTCGTCACGCCGCCGATTACGCTAAAACCGCCCCCGAGCCGGTGGCTGACAAGAAGCAAATCGAGGCGGAAAAAGAGCGCGCCTACCGTGCTACGAAGCAGGGCAAAGACGGCAACGGCTGGAAGGAAATCAACGTCGCCATTGCCCGCATTATGCGCGACTACTGCGGTAGGTATAAGAACGAAAATACCCTCAACCTGGGCTTGAGACTCCTGAACGAGCTCAGGGAGACCGAGCTGGCGTCTGCCTGTGCCTCCAATCCCCATGAGCTGGGTCGACTCCTCGAATGCCAGGCGCTGATCGACGTCGGGGAGCTGGTCATGAAGTCGTCCCTGGCGCGTAAAGCCAGCAACTCTATCCTGGACTTCATGCGCCTCGATTATCCCCACCTTGACCCGCCCGACTGGAACCGGCTCCTGCCCATCCGCCAGGAAAACGACCAGCCTAAGGTCAGGCAACTGCCGCTGGACTTTCATCTCAAAGAGCCCTATGCCGCCGACTACGAGGAAAACTACCGGCGCTACCGCGGACTTTAACCGGGATATTACTTATAAGGAAGGTAAACGGAAATGAGCGATAAAGCCTATATGGTGCCCAATCCCCCCACCCCGAACAAAGCGGTGGAGTTCAACCCGGCGATATGCCTCGGCTGCAACCTCTGCGTGGACGTTTGCCCCACCGATGTCATGATGCCCAACCCGGAAAAGAAAAAGGAGCCCATCGTCGTTTACCCGGAGGAGTGCTGGTACTGCGGCGCCTGTGTCGAAGAGTGCCCACGGCCGGGTGCCATAACCATGATTCATCCCACCCAGCAGCGCATATCGATGAACTGGAAGCGCAAAGATACCGGCGAGCTTTTCCGCCTGGGTATGAAGAATCCCCCGCCCCCCAATACCCGGCCGCCGAGCGGGGGTAATTAAAATATTAATGGGTATATTATCAGTAAGATAAATTAAAAACAGCCGCTAGAATTATTAATGGATAATACTATTATATAGCTATAATATAGTCAAGCGTATTTTGGGTATTGGCCTTTATAATAATTGGTAAAAACAATGTCGATAAAATGTGACAAAAGTGTTATCTTAATTAGTTAGAGTGTTATAAAGTATACTTGACAAGGTAATGTTAATCATATTAGAGTATGTCGTAACCTAGATGTGTGGAGGTTGATGTGTTATGAAGATGGATAAATCGATTATTGGATTCTTAGTAGAAATCACCGTTGAACCCGATGAAGATGGTTTTCATGCTTATTGCGCAAATCTTAAGGGGTTGCACACTTCTGGTGCAACCAAAGAAGAGGCATTGTCTAATGCCAAGGATGCTGTTGAGGCATATTTAAAGTCGCTTATTAAGCATGGTGACCCAATCCCACTCGGGATTATTGTCAGCGAAAAATCGGACGAGAATGAAAAGGCTGGCAGAAGTCACCATATTGAGGAATTAAAAGTAGCCTGTACAGTCTAGAATCATTTCGCTAGCTTTAATCTTTTAAAATCTTTCTCGTTCCACCCTATCTCTTTTAGCATTTTCTGTAATAGATTTGCCCCAAAAGTATCACTACCCTTGTGATAATGGATTATTATCCGTCTTCCATCTTTATGACGGTAACATCTTTCAGTTTTAACGACCTCATCTAACAAAAATCCATCGTCTAATAACGCCTTAATTATTCGGTCTTTCGTAACGTTTTTTATTTGAGCCCAGACATTTTTTGAAAATCCCATGTCAAATCATTATAATTGCGCATTTCATATTATTCAAGTAATTACCTAACAGAAGCCCCGTTCAGCTTTACTTTGAAGCTAAATCATGCTATAATGTTATTAGTCAAATGAGCGTATTGTTCGCTAATCTCCGTTTATTCCCAATTACAGTCAGAGAGGTCAACTGATGGCAGATACAACAAATACCGAACCCACTGCTCCTAAGAGGGCCAGAAAAATAAGGGCCGGCGAATATACCGCCGAAGATATCCAGGTACTCGGCGGGCGTGAGGCGGTGCGCCGGCGCCCCGGCATGTACATCGGCAGCACCGACCAGCGCGGTCTGCACCACCTGATTTATGAGATTGCCTATAACAGCGTCGACGAGGCTATGGCTGGCTGCTGCGACCGCATTATCGTCACGATGAAGGCGGACAAGTCCGTCAGCGTCATCGATAACGGGCGCGGTATCCCGGTGGATATTCACCCCCAGACCAAGGTCTCCGCCCTGGAAACGGTCATGACCGTGCTCCACGCCGGGGCCAAGTTCGGCGGCAAGACCTATGCCGTTTCTGGCGGTCTGCACGGCGTCGGCGCCTCGGTGGTCAATGCCCTTTCCGAATGGATGAGCGTTGACGTCAAACGCGACGGCAAGCTCCACCACCAGGACTACAAGCGCGGCGTGCCCACGGCACCCGTGAAAGTTATCGGCAAAGCCGAGGGCACCGGCACCGCCACCGCCTTCCTCCCCGATAAAGAGATATTCGGCACGATAAGCTACGACTTCGATACCATCAGCGACCGTATCCGGGAGATGGCTTATCTCAACAAAGGCGTCGAAATGACCCTCATCGACGAGGAGCATGACCGCGAGCGGACGTTCTACTTCGAAGGCGGCATCACCGGGTTCATCCGGCACCTCAACCGGAATCGCGCCGTGCGGCATCCCATGCCTATCTACATCAACAAATCCGTCGATAGCACCACCATCGAGGTGGCGCTCCAGTATAACGATAGCTATAGCGAGGCCGCTTTCAGCTTCGCCAACTGCGTCAATACGGTCGATGGCGGCACCCATCTTACCGGCTTCCGCTCCGCCCTTACCCGCGTCCTCAACGACTACGCCAAGAAAGCCAAGATACTCAAGGAAGACGACCCCAACCTGACCGGCGACGACGTGCGGGAGGGGCTTACCGCCATCGTCAGCGTCAAGCTCTCCGAACCGCAGTTCGAAGGGCAGACCAAGGGCAAGCTGGGCAATATCGAAATGAAGAGCCAGGTCGAAAGCGCCGTCAACGAGGGCCTAAGCCTCTACCTCGAGGAACACCCCGACGACGCCAGGAAAATTCTGGAAAAATGCGTGACGACCGCCCGCGCCAGAGAGGCCGCCCGCAAGGCGCGCGACCTCATCATCAGGAAGAGCGGGCTGGATTCCGGCACGTTGCCCGGCATTTTAGCCGATTGCTCGGAAAGGGACCCGGCGCAGTGCGAGCTGTTCCTGGTAGAGGGGCCTTCCGCGGGGGGTTCCGCCAAGCAGGGACGCAACCGGCGTTTCCAGGCCATCCTGCCCCTGCGCGGCAAGATTCTTAACGTGGAAAAAGCCGCGCCTGACAAGATGCTGGCTAATGAGGAAATACGCACCATGATTACCGCCATCGGCGCCGGCCTCGATGAAGAGTTTGATACGGAGAAAGTCCGCTACCATAAAGTCATTTTGATGTCCGATGCCGATGTGGACGGCTCCCATATCCGCACCCTCCTGCTCACTTTCTTTTTCCGCCACATGACCAAGCTCATCAACGCCAGGCACCTGTTCATCGCCCAGCCGCCTTTATACCGCATCAAGACGGGCGACGGCGTCAAGTGGGTCTATTCGGAACAGGAAAAGGACGAAATCCTGAAGAATGCCGGCTCCAGGAAGACCGAGCTCCAGCGCTACAAGGGTTTGGGGGAAATGACCGCCGAGCAGCTCTGGGAGACCACGATGAACCCTTCCAACCGCACCCTTCTGGAAGTCAACATTCAAGACGCCGCTAAAGCCGACGAGACATTTGATATGCTCATGGGCGATGAAGTCCCGCCGCGCAAGGCGTTTATCCAGGCCCACGCCAAGTACGCCAATCTGGATGTCTAATCAGCACACCAATCTAAATCATAAAAGAGGGGCGAAAGCCCCTCTTTTCTTTTTGTACCGTGATTTTTGCTAACTCACCCCCTTAATCCCCCTCTCAAACAGCTTCATATTTTACTCCCGAAGTATGTTTTGTTTGAGAGGGGGAGGAAAGAAAGAGGGGTCTGTACCCCTCTTAAACGCCCCGATTAATCATGACACTCAAAGGCCTTATTTAATCTTTCCCTCCTTTGTAAGGAGGGATTAAGGGAGAATTAGCTCACAGGGAGTAGCCCGCCGAGAGGGGCGCTAGCCCCTCTCAATAATATTTCCCCTCTCTAGCCCATACCAACTCCGGACTAATCGGATATATCAGGCTGGAGAGGGGCAGGGGTGAGGTATACCTCTGATAAGCAAGTATGAGTACTTTTTGTTCCCCTGAAACCTATTGACAAAATTCAGGACAGTGCTATAATTATGATGATTAGCAGTCGGGTACTAGGACTGCTAAATATTGCGATTGAGAAAGGGGGCGGTGGAAAATGGGTAAGGTGAGTGCTACGCGCCGCTGCCCTAAGTGCGGCGGTAATCTATATATGGACAAGGACTATCACGGCTGGTACGAGCAGTGCCTCCAGTGCGCCTATATACGCGACCTGAAGGTCATCTACGAGAACAAAAAACCGGTCAAGCTGGTCGTGATATAGTCCCTTAAAACACCGTCTCAAGCTGCGCTTGACTAAATATAAAATCGCTTTTTAGTTCCGGCGTCTTACCAGCAGGTTCGTCACCGCGAAACCGGCGACGCACCACGCCCCGGTTATCGCAAATGCCCTCCCCAGGTTAATGGGGATGTCCGTCAGGGTCCCGCGGATAAGTTCAGCCATATACTGGACGGGTAATACCCGGTGGATGGCCTGCAGCCATTCCGGGAGACGCTCCGCCGGGTACATGACCGGCGAGAACAGCATGACGGCGAAGATGATTATCTGGGTCAGCACCTGCACCATCATCGGCTTGGGCACGGCGAATGCCATCGAATAGCCGACGAAAGTGCCGCACATCGCTATCAGTATGACGGCGGGGATAACGAGCAGGCTGATATCCAGATGGAAATCAAAGTAGAGAGCCCCGAGAACGACGGCGAGAACGATGCCCGGCAGCGTGCTCCCGAACATGCTGGTGGCATCGGCGGCAACATTGGCCATCCGGGGGACAGGCAGCGACCAGATATAGTCGAAAGTCCCCTCAAGACGCTGGGAGGCTACTATCTGCGGTCCCATCACCAGGCCGACCGTCAGCAATATCAGCGCCGGCGCGCCGGTGGTGATATATTTAGCCACGTCCGGGGTGATGGACGGATAGAAAAAGCTGATACCGTAAATGAACCCGATGGAAATCATGATCTGGACGGCCAGGTTGAGTGAAAGCCAGGGGCGGGAACCCAGGACGCTCCATTTCAGCATCAGCAAATAGCTTCTCAACCATTTCGGCATTGTTAGGAAGCCTCCTTGTGATTCAGGGCTTCATCGGGGTTCTTGACTAGGCGGATGTAGATGTCTTCCAGCGTGGTCGGCCCGAGCGAAAATTCTTCAATAATATGGCTGCTTTTCAGGTTTTGCGCCCACGCGATAGAGGCGGTGATGGATTCTTTAGCTACCCTGCCCATCACGCGGCGGCCGGCAGCAACAGGTCTGGTGAAAAACGGCGGCGTTTCCGGTTGCGCCGCGCCGGCTTCGAGCGTAAGTTCCAGACGCATGCTGTCATCTTCCGACTCTTTGAGGTCGGCGGGGGTGCCCATGCCGATGACTCTGCCTTTATCGATAATCGCCAGGCGGTCGACCACGCGCTCGGCTTCGAGGACGTTATGGGTCACCAGCAGGACGGCGGAGCCCTGTTTCGCCAGCGCCTGGACCTCCTGCCAGATAGCCCGCCGCCTCAGGGGGTCGATATCGTTGGTGGGCTCATCCAGGATCACGATTTTCCCGGGCGTCACCACCGCCATGCAGAAGGCCACCAGGCGGCGCACGCCGCCGGAAATGGTCAGTCCCAGCATTTTCCTCCATTCGCCGAGCTCCAGCTTCTCGATGAGCTCCATCGCCCGCTTCCGGACATCCGCAGCTTTGCCGCCCCGTATCCGCCCGACCAGTTCGATGGCTTGCATCGCCGTCAGACCGGAAATAGGGGCCTGCACCTGTGCCTGGAAAGAACATGCCTGACGCGCATAGCCCGGATTGGCGATGACGTCCACGCCGTTGAGCGTAATGCTGCCGGAGGTGGGGATGGTCAGGCCGATTATCTGGTTGACCAGGGTCGTCTTGCCCGCCCCGTTCGGTCCCAGCAGCCCGAATACCTCGCCCGCTGCCATGGACAGGCTGATATTATCGTTGGCCTTGACCTTGCGCTTGTAGATTTTGGTGACGTTCTGTATCTCTAATAACATAGGTATGAATGAATATAATTAATTATTTTACATATTTATTTAAATATTACGATATATCATATAATATAATATTAAGTTTGTCAATATGTTTATTAATTATATTTTAATGGTGCCTGTCAATTTTTCTCAGGTTGCATGGCGGTTTTGAGACTGAAATACATGTGTGATATACTCGAATTAGAGGGATAACTATGACAGAGAGCGTTTTGGGACCCAGGAAGAGCAGCGGTACCGCGGATGGCACTATCACCCGGGCACAGCAAATGGCTGATAGAATAGTGCAAAATGTAGAAAAAGTGATGGTGGGCAAGCGGGAAGTGGTGCAGCTGGCGGTCATCGCTTTAATCAGCCAGGGGCACCTGCTCATCGAGGACGCGCCCGGCGTCGGTAAGACCATGCTGGCGCGCAGCCTGGCGAAATCGATTAACAGCAGCTTTAAAAGGATACAGTTCGCCCCGGACATGCTCCCGGGCGATATCACGGGCGTCTCGATATTCAACCAGAAGATTGGCGACTTCGAGTTCCGCGCGGGGCCGGTCATGGCGCAGGTCGTCCTGGCCGATGAAATCAACCGGGCTACCCCCAAGGTGCAGTCCGCCCTGCTGGAAGCCATGGAAGAAAGGCAAATTACCGTGGATGGGGTCACCCGTAAAATGCCCTCGCCTTTTCACGTCCTGGCCACCCAGAACCCCATCGAGTACGAGGGCACCTTCCCTCTCCCCGAGGCGCAGTTGGACCGGTTCCTTTTGCGGATAAATATCGGCTACCCGTCTCCCGCCGAGGAAATCGCCATCATCGAAAGACAGCAGTACGTCCATCCCATTGAGCAAATCGACCACGTCGTGGATGCCGACGATATTTTAATGCTCCAGGCGGCGGTCAGGCAGATATACGTCGACGACCTCATCAAGCAATATATCGTCGCGCTCGTCGGTGCCACGCGCCACCATCCGTCGATATACCTGGGGGCGTCACCGCGCGGCTCGCTGGCTTTATTCCGCACGGCGCAGGCAAGGGCGCTGCTGCTCGGGCGCGACTTCGTCCTGCCCGACGACGTTAAAGCCCTGGCCGGACCGGCGCTGGCCCACCGGACACTCTTATCTTCAGCGGGGCAATCGCAGGGCAAGGACGGCCGCAGCTCTATCGCCGAGATTCTGGAAACGGTCGCCGTCCCTGGAGCGCAGCCCGGGCGGTAGGGAAGCGGAGCGGAAGTTATGAAATTTCGGTGGCTCCTGTACGTCACACCGGTGATTGTCCTCGCCCTGGCCTTTGCCGGGGGCTTTACCGTCCTTTGGCGTTTTTTCATCTTTCTGGTGGTGCTGTTTGCGCTCAGCCGCTTGTGGTCATCACGAAGTATCCGCGGCATCACCGTCAAAGTAGTCAAAAACGCCGAGAACCGCAAGATAGGCGACTTCTTTGAAGAAAAATTTACCGTCACCAACAGCTCGCGCATGCCGGTGCCGTTGGTTGAAGTCGACGAGGATACCGACCTCCCCGGATACCGGAACAAAGTATCGTTTAATCTGGCTTCCAACGGCGGCGTTTACCAATGGCGCACCCGCCCGACCTTCCAGCGCCGCGGGCAGTATTGCGTGGGCGTGGTCAATGTCAAAGTCACCGACCCCCTCGGTCTCTTTCCCACCGTCGAGCGTTTGGGAGAGCTCCAGTACGTCGTGGTCTACCCGACGCCTTTAGAGCTGCCTAATTTCCAGATAATACCGCGCCAGGAGCCGGGGCAAAACCTGCGCCGCTGGTTCGCCAGCGAGAGCGGGCCCAGCGCCTCCCGCGTCCGTGAATATGTCAGCGGGGACAGCCTCCGCCGCATCCACTGGCAGACCACGGCCCATACCGGCCGGCTCGTGGTTAAAGAGTTCGACCCCGACCGCTCCTTCTTCGCTTTTAAGGAAATATGGCTGGTGCTCGATATGGCCGGTGCGACCCGGCTCGGAGAAGGGGAAGAAAATACCGAGGAGTACAGCGTTACCATCGCGGCTTCCCTGGCTCGAAAATATATCGATAGCGGGAAAAGGGTGGGGCTGATTGCCTCCGGCGACCGGCCTTATATCTGCCTGTCCGGGGCCGGGAATCCCCACGCGCAGGATATTATGCGGGCCCTCGCCCTGATGAAAGCCAGCGGGAAGATACCGATTGACGAGCTTATAGATTTTCAGTCCGACCGGTTTGATACGGGGTCGGTGGTCCTCGTTATCATGCCTTCGGAGAACCGGGCTATCATCCCGCCGCTGCGCCATGCCATCAACCGCGGCGTCACCGTCATCGCCGTTTTACTCGATTCCCTCAGCTTCGGTGGCAAGACCACCGCCGCTGATACCGCCCGTACTTTAACGAACGCCGGATTTCACGTTCACGTGGTCCGGCGCGGGCAGGATATACCCGCCGCTCTGGACAGTCGGTGGCTTTCTCCGTTTATCCCGTATATCGGGGAGGGGATGAGCCGTGTTTAAACTAAGGGGCAGGGCGGACAAATCACGCCAGGATACGCCGGGGCAGAAGCCGTCAATCGCGGAACGCCTGGGTGACTGGCGGGACTGGCTCAACATCGTCTTGCTGTTTGCCGTCCTCGAGATTGCCGTGCTGTCCCTGGAACGGGCGCACTGGATTTCCCCCCAGCCCACCCTGACGCTGGTGCTCGTCCTTTCGGTGCTGGCGGTCTGGCTGCTGGTCGTCATCAGCCGACTCCATAATCTGCTGGTGCATCTCCTCGCGCTGATCATCGGGGCCGGCGTAACCTGGTGGCAGATGCAGAGCCTGCTGGCTTACCAGCAGACCTTCTATTTTGCGTTGTTCCTCACCGTCCTGACCTGGCTCACGGGTTACCTTTCTACCTGGTTTCTCCTGCGGAAAAAGAACGCCTGGGTGGCGGTCTGTCTGGGCGCCCTGGTGATACTGGTCAATTTGAGCAACCTCCCCGCCAGATATTATCTGTATTTCGGTTTCTTTTTTGTCGCCGCTATTTTTCTCCTCGTGCAGACGCGGCTGGTCAGGCGCCGCGACCCGGAAGAAACGCGGAGCGTCTACACCGGCCGGGGATGGATTTATTTTATATCGACGTTGCTCGGCCTGGTGATACTGGCGGTCAGTGTTTCCTGGATCTTGCCCGGCGTGCGCATCCCCCAGATACAGACGATGATATCCACTAAGATACTCTGGAAAAACGATTTTGAAAAGTCGCGCTTCAATATTTTCGCCTCCGTGCCGTCCAAGCAGGCTTTAAGCACGAGCGCCATGCTCCTGAATCTGAACTTCGAGCCGGCCTGGCACCAGGGCGACCAGATAGATTTCATCGTCGATTCCGACACCCCTTCCTACTGGCAGGTCTACTCTTATGGGGTTTATACCTCCGCGGGGTGGGAAAATAATCCGATAACGGATTCCGTGTTGGCCAGCAAGACCGCCTGGGACGGCACTGCGGCCCCCGCAAAAAGCCGGGAAATAACGTATACCGTGACGCCCAATATCCAGACCGATGGGCTGCTCACCTCCGGCAGTTTTATCTCGGCAAATAAGCCGGTGCTGGTGCAGGTAAGTTCCGGGGACATTATCAGCGTGGTGGCTTCGCACGTCCTGAGCATCGGGGAAAGCTATACCGTTAAAGCTGCGGCGGCGCAGCCTACGGCGGGTGAGCTGGCGCATGACGGCGAGGATTATCCGGCGGCGGTGCTGGCTAACTACCTCCAGCTGCCCCCCGATTTCCCGGAAAGCGTTCGGCAGTTAAGTGCCAATCTTACCGGCAACTCGACCACCCCCTATCAAAAAGTGCTCTTAATTAATAACTATCTTTCCCGGATTCCTTACAGTACGCAGGTTACCGTCCCGCCCGAGGGGACCGATGGGGTAGCCTATTTTCTCTTCAAGCAAAAATCCGGTTTCTGCGTGCACTTTGCCTCGGCGATGGCGGTAATGCTCCGCGCTTCGGGAGTGCCGACGCGGCTGGCGGTCGGCTATCTTCCCGGCGAACCGGGCAAAGAACCCGGCGAATACGTTCTGAAAGATAAGTTTTATCACGCCTGGCCCCAGGTATATTTCCCGGAATATGGTTGGGTGAATATCGAGGCGACGCCCTCCACCGCCGAGGGAGCCGCGAGCGAAGTGGTCCTGGATCAAGCGGTGGTATCCAGCGATGTCATTAAGGGGTGGCCGCAGTGGGATGTGTGGTTTGCACCGGGACTCTACGGCATCAACATGGGTCCGGGAGGCGGCAGCTCCGCTGCCATCGGCGCTGCGCCCTCTCCTGATAACCCCCAATGGGCTTTTGCCAATAACCTCGGGCAGGCCCTGCTTGTCATTTTGATTATTGTCTTTTTCCTGATTGTCCTGATGGTCCCGTTTCTCTTCCGGAGGTCGTTATTTTTCCGCTGGGTGTGGCATGTCAACCGGGAAGACCTTGACCTTAAGACCTATGAAAAGTTGTGCCGGCTCGGCGCGGTACTTAAAATCGCACCCAGGTCCTACCAGACGCCCTCGGAATATGCCGCCGTTCTCGTTAAAGAATTCCCCGGACATTCCGGCGCGGTGAATCGCATTACGGAGGCTTACCTGGAAAGGCGGTTTGGCCGTAAAAAAGGGAGCTTGAAAGTCGACCTTTTCATCGAGGCGGAGCTTCTCAAAGCGCGTTTCAGTATTTTTAACGAGCTCCTCAGGCGGATGGGCCGGCTGGAAAAAATCTTTGGCAGTCGCACCCGTTAGTCCAATCATGGTATTTAAAATATTTTTTTATTTTTTCAACTTGGTTAAGTTTTGTAAGGTAAAGTGTCCGCCGGGGGCTTGACAGGTTATTCATGGCGTTTGATATTATATGGTTAACTCGTAACAAAACGAGCTACAGGAAGCTATGAAACGCCACCCGTATCTGGTCACTTGGGTGGCGGGGAGCCAATAGTGAAACCGACCTCACGAGGTCGGTTTAATGTTTTTCTAAGGAACCTTTTTGATGGACACCGATAAGTGGCAGCCCAAGCATCATCGTTCGAGCATTGAAATTACTGCAGACATACTAAGACTGTTGCGCCTGGGAAATACCGGCAAGGCCCAGATTACCTATTACGCTTATTTGAAACCGGAACGGGCATCAAAATATATCAATCGATTGATGGATGCCGGCCTGCTGGAGGAGGCGGAAGAGGAGATGGCGCTCCCGAGCTATCGTATCACCCGCAAGGGACTGACCATCTTAAGCCTGATTGAAAATCTCAAGGAAAAGCTCCCGGCCGATGGCACGGCGGATATTTTACACACCTCCAGGATTTTAGAAATCAACGTGGGGCGGGTACTCGTATCTAAAGGGGTGGCTGACCTTGCACGGGGGGACAAGAAATTCGAGTCTTTCGTGAAGGCCAGCCTGGACCGGTACCGCAAAGGGGACTGGGGCGAAATGAGCGACGAGGAGAGGCAGCTGAACAACCGGAACCTGGCGATTAACCTGCGCCTGTTTTCCTCGTACGAGTCCAGAGATTTTCCGGAAATCTGGGTAACTACCGAACCGGACAGGTCCTGTTCGACGATAATGTTCCCCGACGAGGACGTCAGCATGGAACCGCGCGAGAGTTACTGGCTGGCGGAAGAGGCGGAATCCCGCGAAATTAAAAGGACATTCGAGTAGAACAGCCCAATGGGAAAAAATTAACGCGGAAAGCCGCGTCGAATACCGAGGAACTCAAGAAAATATAACCCTGCCGAGACTCTAACCCGGGCTTCAGACTGCTCCCAAATTATTCCTGAATTACTCACTTGGTTGTTCAGGTTCGGTCACTTCTGGGACGACCTCTTGCCTTTTTACGTCGGGGATAAGGCGGCTCTCTTCTTTCGGAGCTCGTACCCGCGAAGGCAGGATAAACAGCGTCACAATAGCGCTTACTGCCATGATAATGGCTGCAATTACCAGGGCATGCTCTGAACCGGCGGTAAAAGCTTCATTTGACTGATTGATAATCATCTGGGATAGCTGGGGATTGGGGATGTTCTGCGCGACGATATGAGCACCCTGGATGCTGTTGCGGATTGTCTCCAGCGCCTGGGCGGGAAGCTGGGCCGGCCATTGCACGGCAGCTATTTTGGCGATATAGGTAGAATTCAGGATAGTCCCCAGCACTGCCACTCCCAGGGCACCGCCAATCTGCCGGGTCGTGCTGTTCAAGGCCGAACCGATGCCGGATTGGTTCACCGGGATTGAACCCATGACGGAGTTCGTGGCCGGGCTCATGGTGCAACCTATCCCCAGAGCGGTGATGCACATGGGTATGACGAAATTGGCATAGCTGACGTCCGCGGCGGCAATCCGGGCGAAATAGAAGAAGCCGATCGCCGCGATGAAAATACCCAGAGCCACCGTGAACTTGGTACCAAGGTAGTTGGCGATTTGTGCCGATGCGGCTGCCGCGACGAAAGATACCGCCGCCATCGGCAGGAGACGTACCCCGGCGGCCAGCGGGCTGTAACCCTGCACCGACTGCAGGAACTGCCCCAGGAAGAAGAAGGAGCCCATCAGGCCGAAGGAAACCAGCGTCAGGGCCACGTTGGCGCCGGTGAAAGACATATTCTTGAAGAAATGCAGCGGCAGCATGGCGCTCTTGTATCTCAATTCCCACACGATGAAAGAGGTCAGCAGTACGGCCGCGGCGCCGAAGGCATAGAGGACATGGAGTGCCGCCCAGCCATTCATCCCGGCCTGGATGATGGCGTAGACCAGGACAACGAACCCGCCGATAGACAGAACCGCACCCGGAATATCTATCTTACGCGGGTTCTCCGACTTCGAGTTTTCGATGAAATAGTAGCCGCCGATGAGTCCTATCGCGATAATCGGGATGTTGATGTAAAACACGGAACTCCAGTGAAAATTGTTCAGCAGCCACCCGCCGACGACCGGGCCAATCCCCATGCCCAGAGAAAAGACCGCCGCCCACAGAGCTATCGCCTGGGCGCGCTCCCGGGGTTCGCGGAAAGTCGCGGTTAATATCGATAGAGTGGCCGGCATAATGGTCGCCGCCCCGATACCCATCATGGCCCTCATCGCAATAAGCATTCCCGTGGAGTTGGAAAGCGCCGCGCCCAGCGAGAATAGGGCAAAAACCACCAGGCCGACCATCAGGGCGGGCTTACGGCCCAGCCGGTCGCCCAGGTAGCCTATGGTCAGCAATAGACCGGCGATAGACAGCACGTAGGCATCCACAATCCATTGCAGCTGGCTGGCGCTGGAACCCAGGTCTTTGGCAATCGAAGGCAGAGCCATGTTCAGCACCGTGTTATCCAGCGAGATAACGAGCAGGGAAATACCCATAAAGATGAGCGCTATCCATCTGTTCCGGTAGCCTTTGGTCTGTTCTGACATAAATACCTCCAATTTTGATTATATCTTTCCGGAGCTCACCTTTCAATCGTGATGACCTTACAACGAATGTCGAATATTATGACCAAGACGTTATATCGAAAATACCTCTTGCTTAATAATAACAATTGTGTCATAATTAAGCTAGCTTAATTAAGCGAGTTTAATTATCGGAGGCTTTGATGGATAGCGAAAGAACGGAAGAATACCTGGAGGCGATATACAAAGAACAAGGCAAAGGGGAGCCGGTCGCTACTTCTTTTCTGGCCAGAGACCTGGGCGTGTCTCAACCTGCGGTCACCGACATGCTGATGCATCTCGAAAGTAAAGGGTTGATTGACTATAAATCGGGCAAAGGCGCCACTCTTACCGAACTTGGCGTGGAGAGAGCGCTGGGCATAGTACGCCGGCATCGCTTATGGGAGAGGTTCCTGACCGATGTCCTCGGTATGAAATGGGATAAAGTGCATGAGGTGGCGTGCAAGTTGGAGCACCTCAATGTTCCGGAGGTCGAAGAAAGGCTGGCTGTCATCCTGGGTGATGCCGAGGCCTGCCCTCACGGTCAACCTATTCCCGACCAAAAAGGCAACGTTAAGGAAGAAAAAACCTTACCGCTGGCCAGTTTCCCACCGGGTCAAAGGGTGAATATTCTGGCGATTGATGGCGAAGACCCCAAACTGCTTCGGGGGATAGAAAAACTGGGGTTAAGGCCACAAGTTGTCGTCACAATACTGAAGAAATATAGAGATGGCTCGCTTGAATTGGGGGCCGGCAAGGAAAGAATCCGGCTAAGCGCTGATTTGGCCGCAGCGCTTCTCGCAGAACCTTACGTTACCGGTCAACCGGACGTCGTTAGAGAGGAAACGCCTCTAAGCAAATTAGTTGCCGGACATTCGGGCATTTTAAGGTCCTATACGGGAGAACGTGGTCTGTTGGGGCGTTGTCTTTCTTTGGGTTTCACACCCGGCAGCGTCGTAAAGATGTTAGAGAATTTCAACAGTGGTCCGGTTTTGGTCAAGGTTCATGATACGGAGATAGCTTTGGGAAGAGAGTTGGCGGAGCACATCACGGTTACCCGAAATGAAACAGCCTGATGGAAAAGATAAGTGACAAGACCATGGTGGTGGCTCTCGCCGGGGCCCCCAATGTTGGAAAAAGCACCGTATTCAATCTCTTGACCGGGCTTTCCCAGCATGTCGGCAACTGGCCGGGGAAAACAGTCGAACAAAAGACCGGCGTGCTGCGCCGCGGCAATTTGACCATGAATTTTGTTGATTTGCCGGGCACCTACAGTCTGACGGCGAACTCGGCAGAAGAGCAAATTGCCCGGGACTATCTGGTAAAAGAACATCCGGACGTTGTCGTCGCTATCCTCAATGCCGCCAGCCTGGAGCGGAACCTGTACCTGGTGGCTGAGCTTATCGAGCTGTCGCCGCGCTTGGTCATTGCCCTTAATATGATCGACGTTGCCCGGCAACAGGGTATGAAGATTGATGCCAAAGCACTGGCGGGGGTATTGAACCTACCGGTAATTCCGATTGTTGCCAATAAGAACCAGGGACTTAATGAACTGTTGGCATCTATCGAAGAAGAGTATAAGCGACCCCCGGGTTCACGTGAGGTGAAACACATTGAGTATGGCACCGAAATACAGAAAGTGATTAATCATGTGGCGCAGCTCCTGGATGACTCGCTCACCGCGCCTTACCCGAAACACTGGACGGCCATGAAGCTGCTCGAAGGCGACGCCCAGATTAGCAGGATGATTACGGGGCGTATACCGCCGGGGCAATCGTCTTCACTTGATGCTTATCTGAGAGAGAACGAATCTGCCGCGGTGACCATTGCCACGCTTCGCTTTGCGTGGGTGGAAAAAATGATCACGGTGGCACAGGAAAAACCTCCGATCGGTCAGGTTTCCCTCACCGAAAGGATCGACCGGGCCGCAACTCACCCCATCGCCGGTTTAATCATTCTCATGTTGATACTTGGTCTCGTTTTTGGGCTCGTTTACAGCATCGGCATTCCCGTACAGAAATTCCTTGAAGTACATCTGGTGGAGAATGGCCGCGCGTTTGTTAACGCGAGCCTCTCCGGAATGCCATCCTGGGTGACAAGTTTATTGGCCAACGGTATTCTGAGCGGCGTGGGCACCGTGCTGACTTTCATCCCGATACTGATGCTGTTTTTTGCCGCGTGGGCATTCATGGAAGACGTTGGCTACACCGCGAGGGCGGCTTTTGTCACCGACAGGTTCATGCATCTGCTCGGGCTGCACGGTAAATCGGTCCTGCCGCTGGTTTTAGGCTTTGGCTGTAATGTCCCGGCCATCCTGGGAACACGCATCATTGACTCGCCTCGGTCCCGTCTCTTAACGATTATTATCGCGCCGCTGGTTCCCTGTACCGGCCGGATGGCCGTCGTTACCCTGATTGCCGCCGCCTTCTTTGGCAGTCAGGCAATATTTGTGTCCATCGGCATCGTAATATTCAGCCTGATTGTGCTGATTGTCACGGGACTTATTATGAACCGATTTGTCGTTAGTGGAGAAAGCAGCGCCCTGATCATGGAGTTGCCATTATATCATTTGCCTAATGCTCGAATGATAGGACTGGTAACCTGGCAAAATACCCTGGCATTTCTCAAGCGCGCCGGGACCATAATTTTAGCTGTCTCGATAATTATCTGGTTATTATCAATTGTTCCTCACGGGGATATCAATACCAGCATTCTGTCTCATATTGGAAAGTTTTTAGAGCCGGTTGGACGATTGATGGGATTCAACTGGCAGATTATGGTGGCTCTCTTATCTAGTTTCATCGCTAAAGAAAACACTATCGCCACTCTGGGGACGCTCCTGGGCGGACAGGGGGTGGGACTGACTCAACAGCTGCACACTTTGCTGACACCTGCCTCCGCATTAGCTTTTTTGGTGGTCCAGGTTCTTTTTATTCCTTGTATTGCCACCGTTGTGGCCATCCGACACGAAACCAGGACATGGCGCTGGCCTATATTCTCCATAGCCTTTCAACTCATACTTTCTTTCTCCATGGCGATACTCGTATTCCAGATTGCCCGCTTGGTTTAAATTATCCCTGAGGTGTGGTCGCAGGTGTCAATTTGTAGGAAAAAATTCCAATTAAAGGAAAATTGGCTTTGGTGGCACCCCTGCCGGGACTCGAACCCGGGCACACGGTTTAGGAAACCGCTGCTCTATCCACCTGAGCTACAGGGGCGCACTCCCCAGGCTAATTCTAACAACTGCCAGGTCGCTCTGCAACCGCATTAATCTATCCTTTATTGTATGCCGACCTCGCTGACCGCTGCGCCGGAAACATCCACGATGGCTGCGCCGCCGTCGATGAGCAGCGCCGCGCCGGTCATGAACGACGACTCGTCGCTGGCGAGGTAGCTGCACAGGCCGGTAATCTCTTCCGGCTTTGAAACGCGCCGCAGCGGCACGTGTTTGGTAAAATAGTCCAGGGCGCCCTGCTTATTGGTCTTCAGCGCCTTGGCCATCGGCAGGATCATTTCGTCGAGGAGCTCGGTATCGATGCCGCCCGGGCAGACGGCATTGACCCGTATTTTATAGGGCCCGTAGTCCAGCGCTGCCTGCTGCGTCAGCATGATAAGGCCGGCCTTGGCGGTGTTGTACGCCGGGCAGGCGGGCAGACAGCGCGTCCCGCCCAGGGAGGCGATATTGATAATCGAGCCGCCGCCGGCTTTAACCATGACCGGAAGCGCAAAATGCATGAGCAGGAACGGCCCGGTCAGGTTCGTCTCGATCACTTTACGCCAGTCGGCCGGGGCAAGGTCGGTGACTCTCGCCTTGACGTCGGTGGCGGCGTTATTTACCAGGATGTCCAGTTTCCCGCCCCACTCCAGTGTCGTGTCCACCATCCGCCGGGCGTCTTCGTCTTTGGAGACGTCCCCCGGGCAGACCATCACCGACCCCTTCGGAAAGGTTTTAGCTGTCTTTTCGAGGGTTTCTTTGTTGCGGCCGGTAATGCAGACTCTGGCGCCGTCCTTTACGAAGCGAGTGGTAATCGCCTTACCCAGGCCTCGGCCGCCGCCGGTAATCAGGGCTACTTTGCCTTTCAGGTCCATGTTAATTTCCTCCGTCTAATGCGTTATTATTCGCCGCCTCAGTCCGACCTTTTGGTGGTGAGCGAGACCGCCATGCAGACGTAAGGCTTATCGAGTCTCTTGGTGACTATCGGGCAATGGTACACGCCCTTGGGCGCGACCAGCACTGTAGGTTTATCGAAGGTGTATTTCTCTTCTTTACCCGGTTCTCCGATGGAGATTTCGACTTCCGCGCCCAGCTCGTCGAGGTGGGCGGGGTCGGTGCCGATGAAGAATACGGCTTCATCGTAGTTATGTACGTGGGGCTTGGTGGACATGCCGGTGATGCCGGTCTTATAAGCGCAGGCGTAAATAATATGGAGGTCGAACCCCCCGAGGACATCTCCCCCGACGGCAAACAGCGCCCCGGCCGGCGTTTTGTGAAACGGTATGGTCGCCAGGTTTTTCTCGTATTTCTTTTTCGCTGACATTAAGACTCCTTTATCCTCTTTCTCATATCCGCCAGCATTTTATTGACCCTTTTGCGGTGGGCGGCGCCGCCGGGTCCGGGGGCGGTCGTGGGGCGGTAGGGCATTTCCTTGAGGTTTTCCAGCACCGTCGGGATGCGCTGGAAGGGCACCGATATCAGGAACAACCCCGGTGGAAAAATATTCAGCGCCTGCATGCCGAGTCCCAAACCGGTAATGACGTAGTTGAGCTCGCCGCTGACGATGGGGTAGACGTAAATCCAGGCACAGGCGACCACCGGAGTCGCCCGGCTGGCAAAGGGCTGGCCGGTGGAGTAATTAACGGAACGCAACAGGGTCTGGGCCTGGTTGATACTGGCCGTGATAACCAGGAGGTCGGGTTCGAAGGAGAGCTTATCCACGGGCGCGAAGGCCACGTATTTCACCGAGCCCTTTTGCATCCTGGGAAGGTAATCGTACATGGCGCGGCAGGCATTCGCCCCCTTGAAAAGTCCCTCCTCCCCGCCGAATACCCCGCTCACCAGCGCCGGCTCCGGCTCTTCCATGCCCAGTATCATCTGCTCCACGCCCACGCAGACCCAGTCGTCGGGGGCCACGTAAAAAGCGTTGCCCGCCTGCGCCTCCTTGAGCATCTCGCAGAAATTCAGCTCTTTTTGGATTCGGCTGATGCCTTCAGGACGGGTGACGGTAAACTTAACGCCGACGGGTTTTCTTTCAAATCCGAACTTGTCGAGGACTGAAAAATCGCTTTTATTCTCCGCCATCGCTTCTATTCCTCCTTTTCCAGCTCCGCGACGATTTTCTTGAGCAGCTTTTTATGGCCCTCTTTACCCAGTGTATAAGATTCGGGGACCCACTCCATCTCGCCCAGGTTTTTGATGATGCCGGGCAGCTTGTCCCAGGGTATCGTTATCAGGATCCGGCCTTCGGGGAAAAGCCTTCTCGATTTCATGCCGAAGCCGAAACCGGTGACCGTCAGGTTCATTTCACCGCTCTGGTAGGGATAGATGTAGAGCCAGGCGCACCCCGCCGCCGGCGTGCCCCGCGCTGACCACATTTCGCCGGTGGCATAGGCTTTGGCCCGGATTAAGATTTCTGCCTGGCTGACGCTGGCCATGATAATCAGCAGGTCCGGCTCGAAGGTGAGCTTGTCGATGGGGGCGAAGGCGAGGTATTTTACCGAGTTTTTTGCCATCCTGGGGAGGTATTGATAAAGTCGGAGGTTGGCCCGCACGTCGCGGTAAAGCTTGAGCTTCGGTCCCACGCGGCCGCTTTCGAAGACAGGCTCTTCCTCGATCATGCCGAGCAGCAGCGGCCCGATGCAGGTAAAGTCCTCTTTAGTGACGTAGAAGGCGTGGCCCTCCTGGGCTTCGGCCAGCATCTCGCAAAAGTCCAATGGCTTCCCCGGCTTTTTCAGCCCCCTGGGCCTGGTGGCGAGGAACTTAACGCCTACCGGCGGTCTTTCGAAGTTGAATTTTTCTAAGATGGCGAGGTCTTTGGGGACCGGGCTCATGGCGGCCTCCTTTCCGGGATTTCCAGACACGCTATCCCCTATAATAGAGAGGTTGGCGGGGATATTCAAGTTGGTTTAGTTTAGGTTGACCCGTCTCACGGGGTTGCTTATAATTCTGGCATGGTCTCGCGGAAGGCTGGAGAAAGAAGGCGTAATATGGAAAAATTAAAGGGGAAAATCGCTATCGTGACCGGGGGGCGGCGGGGCATCGGCCGGGCGATTGCCCTGGTGCTGGCCGGCGCCGGCGCCGACCTCGTTATCGCGGATATTGTCGCCGATGACAGTAAACTTGAAGGGGTGGCGGCGGAAATCAGGAAATTGCGGCGGCAGTGTCTTACCGTGCGAGTCGACATTTCTTCCCGGTCTGATGTCGAGAAAATGGCGCGTCAGGCCATCGAAGTGTTCGGAAGGATAGACATCCTGGTCAACTGCGCCGGCATCTGGATTCCGGGTGAAACCCTCCTCGAATGCCGTGAAGAGCACTGGGACCGGGTTATTGACACGAATTTAAAAGGTACTTACCTTTGCTGTCAGGTGGTCGGGAAATTGATGGCGGGACAGGCTGGCGGCAATATTATTAATCTTTCTTCTCAGGTCGGCTTGAACCCCGGCGCCGGCGCGGGCGCTTATTCTATCTCCAAAGCCGGGATTATCATGCTTACCCGGCAGCTGGCGCTGGAGCTGGCGGGCAAGAATATCCGGGTGAATGCGCTGGCCCCGGGGATCGTCAAAACCGACTTCAATATAGATTTATGGAAAAATCCGGAGGCGGAACGGCAAATTTCCCTCGGGGTGCCGCTGGGCAGATTGGCTGAGCCGGAGGATATCGCGCGGGCGGCCCTTTTCCTGGCTTCTGAGGACTCCCGTTACATCACCGGGGCAACTATTCCCGTTGACGGGGGCTGGCAGGTCTCTTTCGCGCCGGGGCGGCCGTAATACTAGCCCTGGCCGACTTCCTGGGACGTCCCCAGGTACTCTTTGACCAGCTCGGGGTCGTATTTTGCCCGGCGGCCCGGGCACTTAAGCTGCGTGCATAGCATGCAGCTCAGGAAACCCGTCTCGTTGGGTAAGAGGATACCGGAGCGCGACTTTATCGGCTTCATGGCGCCGCCTTTAGTCAGCGAAACCCCGATTTGGCTCTCCGCCGCCCCGCCGAATAGCTCAAAAAGCGGTTTTTGCTGGGTTATCGGCCAGTCCTGGAGCTCACCGGGGTTCATCAGGGCAGCCCTGGGGATGTGATATTTTTCTTTGAGATATTCCGTGAGGTAATCCACCGCTCCTATCAGTATCACGGTTTTGATCGCGTCGAGGGAAAACTGCCTCAGCATGTCCCGGGGCGGGACCGGCATTTCGTCCAGCTCTTGGCCCACGGTGGCGATGAAAGGGATTACCTTATCCTGGTCGCAGAGCAATCTGCTGAGCACTTTACTGTGGAAAACGGTGCCGTCTATCTCTACGGTGTTTTTATCGATGACCCGGGCGTGCGATATCCGGTAGATAGCCTGTGGATGGGCGACGGCGCGGGCCGTTTCCGCCAGCTCCCTGGCGATTTCCTCCATGCGGCTGCTGCCGCTGCGCCCGAACTGCAGGCGCCTGACCGCCATTTCGATGTCGAGTCGGACGGGTGTGTCTATACGGTAGATTTTTTTATCTTCAGAGCTCATGAGATTTTTTCAGTTTAGTCCGTATCAGGGTCTCGTCTGATATCTTACCCTAATTTAACGGGGAATGAAAAATTTGAACGTGAGAATATTTGAGTTTTAAGGGAGCCTGGTGGAAAATATGGTAAATTTACAGGCCGATTTTTAACTGGTAATAGCCCGGGGCCGGGATTTCAGGCCGGCTGGTATTTTCTCTGCCGGCTCTTGTTAGAGCGGATTTTTTCCTTGGTGCTTAAAAGCTGAATGTGTCGCTTATCGGAAAGGGGCAGGGCTTCGACGACCTCCACGGTGCGGTCTTTTAATTTTTTCCCGCTCAGGTTGGCGATGGCCGTAGTGCCTTCGGCTTTCAGGCTCATTTCCACGTAACCGTAGCCGCGGGGCTGGCCGCTGCCGATGTATTTATCGTTCATGATGGTGACGGACCTTACCTCCCCGTAAGCCGTGAATTCTTTTCTCAGTTCGTCCTCGGTCACTTCGAGCGATAGATTGCCCACATAGATATTCATATTTCCCCCTTTATCAAATGGGCTATACGTAGCTCAAGGCCAGGAGCTTAATACCGCCGCTGCCCCCCCCTGCCGCCGGAGCGTCCGCCGCGACCGCCGCTGTAGCCGCCGCCGTATCCGCCGCTCCTTCTATTACCGTAAGAACCTCCACCGCCGCCGCGATTTTCCGTGCGGGGGCGGGCTTCGTTAACGACGATGGTCCGGTCTCTGAGGGATTTGCCGTTAAGTCCGGCGATGGCCGCCTCGGCTTCGGTCTTGGATGCCATCTCGACAAAGCCGAAACCCTTGGGTCGGCCGCTGAACTTATCGGCGGGGATAGCCACGGAATCCACCTTGCCGAAGGTGCCGAATTCTGCCGCGAGTTCGTCCTCGGTGACGTCATATGATAGATTGCCTACATAGATTTTCATTAATCGTCTCTCCTTATCCCGGATGGCGTCCGCCCTATCTCACGGTATCGCCGGAAACATCATGTGATAGCGATTCCTGAGACTAATCTTCAGGTAGTGAAATTTATCTTGAACAGGATTATTGGTTATCGGGGCCGTATCCGGGAAGGTTGCCCAACCCGGATACGACTCGGTATTTAGCCTCGATTATCTGCTCGGGCGGATTTTCCGGTAGCAGTCGCTGCAATAGACCGGTTTGTCACCGCGAGGCTGGAAGGGTACTTCGGTGGCTTTGCCACACTCGGCACACGTTGCGGGGAACATCTGTCGGGGAGCTCCGTAGCTGCTATTTCCATAGCGCTGGGTCTTCCTTGATTGACGGCATTCCGGGCATCTCTTGGGCTCGTTGGTGTAGCCTTTGGACTGGAAGAACTCCTGGTCCTCCGCGCTGAACGTGAAAGTAGCTCCACAGTCGGCGCAGGTGAGGGTCTTGTCTTGAAAAGCCATTGGATGACCTCCTCTCTTAAGTATTCAGTTAGAGTTCGGGTCATCCAGCACTCTAGAGTAAACAGTGTGAAGGGGCTTCTATGAAGCTTGGCAATAACCTAAACCTAAACTATCTTAATAGTACAACAAATGTTACCTTTTTGCAAGTGGTCCTGGCATAGGAACCCCTGGTTCGAGATATTATCTCCGGTTTTTCCGGCCCGGCGGCGTTTTGCCATATTCTCCGCATAGTGTTGACAAGCTATATGGTTTATGGTATTAGTAGACGGTTACCCTATTCCATACCCTGTTATTTTGTCTACGGATGCTGTCTGCTTCCTCGAGGGAAGCGGTATATCGGATAAAAAATATAGAAGGAGAAAGAAACAGTGAATCTACAAAGACCCAATGGCAACGATGCCACCCGGACCGCCAACCGTTCCCGGAACGTCTCCCCTTCCAGCGGCATTTGCTCCCGGTGTATCGATGGCTGCACCGGCAACTGCGAGGTGTTTAAAGCCACCTTTCGCAGTCGCGAGCTGATTTACCCCGGACCTTTCGGGGAAATCACCGCCGGCGGAGACAAGGATTATCCCGTCGACTACTCGCACCTGAATATCCAGGGGTATGCCCTGGGCGCTAAAGGTCTGCCGGAAGGCGTCAGCGGGGACTCGGATTCCGCCATCTTCCCGGCGGTCAATACCGAGACGGAATACGGCTGGGACAAGAAAGTCAAAATGAAATTGCCCATTTTTACCGGCGCCCTCGGCTCGACGGAAATCGCCCGTAAGAACTGGGAGCATTTCGCCGTCGGTGCGGCTTTAGCCGGCGTTACCCTCGTCTGCGGGGAAAACGTCTGCGGCATCGACCCCGGGCTTAAGCTGGATAAAAACGGCAAAATTACCTCGTCGCCGGACATGGACCGCCGTATTGAAATTTACAAGCGCTATCACAAAGGCTACGGCGAAATACTGGTGCAGATGAACGTGGAAGACACCCGCCTCGGTGTCGCCGAGTATGTCAGCCGGAAGCACGGCCTGGACACCATCGAGCTGAAGTGGGGGCAGGGCGCCAAGTGCATCGGCGGCGAAATCAAGGTCAATAGCCTGGAGCGCGCTTTAGAGCTGCAAAAGCGCGGCTATATCGTTACTCCCGACCCCTCCCACCCGGTCAGCCAGGCGGCTTTCCACGACGGCTCGCTGAAAGAGTTCGAGCGGCACAGCCGCCTCGGCTTCATCGATGAAGAGGGCTTTTACGCGGAAATCAAGCGACTCCGCAACCTGGGTTTCCGCCGGATTACTCTGAAGACGGGCGCCTACGGCCTGCGCGAGCTCGCCATGGCGATAAAGTGGGGCTCGAAGGCGCAAATCGACCTCCTCACCATCGACGGCGCCGGCGGCGGCACCGGCATGAGCCCCTGGCGCATGATGGAGGAGTGGGGCATGCCCAGTCTCTATCTGCACGCCGCCGCCTATCAGTTCTGCAAGCGACTGGCTAACCGCGGCGAGCGCGTGCCGGATATCGCCTTCGGCGGCGGCTTCAGCAGCGAGGACGGCGTTTTCAAGGCGCTGGCTTTAGGCGCGCCGTTCACCAAAGCGGTCTGCATGGGCCGGGCTTTGATGATTCCCGGCATGGTCGGCAAGAACATCGCCGCCTGGATTAAAGAGGGCAAGCTGCCCGCCACCGTCAGCCAGTTCGGCGCCACGCCGGAAGAAATCTTCGTCTGCTATGAAGAGGTCAAGGACCTGGTAGGGCCCAGCGAGATGAAAAATCTGCCCCTCGGCGCTCTGGGCGTTTACAGCTACACCGAAAAGATCAGGGTAGGACTCCAGCAAATCATGGCGGGCGCCCGCTGCTTCAGCGTGCCGGCTATCAGCCGTAACGATATCATGACGCTGACCGAGGAATGCGCTAAAATCACCGGCATTGACTATCTGATGGATGCTTATCGGAAAGAGGCGATGGATATCCTCGATGGGCGCCATAACGGGCACGATGTCATGAGTTAGTCATTCGGCTATTGAGATAGTTTCTCCAGATGGGCAGGGCATCGCGGATGCCCTGCCCGTCTTTTTTATACATTGAATATAACCCTAACTACTAAATAGTAATCACTAATTACTAATTACTCGTTTTTCACTTGACATTGTCGTAATAATTACATATAATAATAATATACGGTAAACGGATACCGTATGCCGTAATATTTAAAGGTGGTGAGCACACCCATGAACTCTAAAAGAGGCGAATTGATGAAAGATAAATCTTTAAAGATTTATGTGTTTTGCTGTGCCACCAGCTATGACCAGGCTCAGCTGATGCGTAATTTTAGTCCGTCAGGAAATGAGATGAAGGTGATTTCATTACCCTGTTCGGGTAAATTAGATATTCTCTACCTGATAAAGGCCTTTGAGACGGGTGCCGACGGGGTAGCGGTAATGATTTGTAAGGAAGGCGAGTGCCGGTACCTGGAAGGCAATATGAGAGCCAAAAAACGGGCGGCTGTAGTTGAAGAGCTGCTTGAAGAAACGGGGTTGGGTAAAGGACGCGTGGCGGTAATTCAGATGGAGAATGGCAGTATCGAACCGAAGATACGGGAGTTAGGGGATTTTTGCCGCAAGATAGCGGCTCTGGTTCAAGGTAATCAGGCGAAGGTGTTTCAAACCTGACACTCGCTTAATTCACAAATCAGCCCAATGAACAAGGAGAACCGGGTATGAAACCTGATAGCAGATTGGCCGATAAACTTGACGGAAAGGATTTTATTATTACCGCCGAGTATCTACCGCTGGCCGGGACCGATGCTTCGTTTGTAGAAGCGTGCACCAAATATTTTGGCAACCGCCTGACGGCGGTGAACGTCGCCGATAATCATTACGGCGTGGCGATGTCCAGCCTGGCCGTATCGGTGGCTCTGACCGGGCGGGTATTGAGCCGGTCTACCAGCTGGTCACCCGGGACCGGAACCGCATTGCCCTCCAGTCCGACCTCCTTGGGGCAGCCTTTCTGGGTATAAAAAATGTGCTTTGTTTATCCGGTTTTCATCAGACGCTGATAGATTGTCCCCAGGCGGCTAATGTCTTTGATATTGATTCGGTTCAACTTATTGCCATGGTCAAGACGATGAACGCAGGGATGCTCCTTGACGGCACGAAAATACAGGGTGAGTTCTCCATGCTGATCGGGGCGGTCGCTAATCCTTATATGAAACCCCTGGAATTGAACATTTTACGGCTGGGTAAAAAAGTGGCCGCCGGTGCCAGCTTCATCCAAACTCAGGCGGTGTTTGATGTTGCCGTATTTCAGGAGTGGCTTGAAGCGGCGGTTAAAGAAGGTGTCACCGAAAAAACCGCCATTCTGGCAGGGGTAATGCCGCTGCAGAGCGCCGCTCAAGGTCAGAAACTGCTCGATACCCATACTGATTTCCATATTCCCGTCGAGGTGCTTAACCGGATAAAAGCCGCCGGTGGCCTGCAGGCTCAGCAGCAAGAAGGGCTGAAGATAGCCGTCGAAATAATAAAGAAGCTTAAAGCGATGCCGGGGTTAAAAGGGATACACGTTCTTTCCGGGGGCAACGAGGCTGTTGTGCCGGACCTGCTTGCGGCAATTTCCATATAAAGTGAGACTGGCATATGCCGAATAAGTATCATATCGAAACAAAAAGAGTGTCGCCAAGGCTGCCGCGGATTGGCAAGTTCGGCGTGGTCGATTGGCGGGAAGATTGCGCCGGGTGCCATAACTGCGTCAAGAAAGCCTGCGTTTTCGACCGCTATCGGCAGGAGGCGCAATACATTAGAGACCTCAAAGAGGTCAACAACTTTTTCTTTGAGTGTATGGGTTGTTTCTCCTGTGTCCAGAAGTGCACCAAGGGCTTGCTGTCCCTCAGTACCAACCCTGTTTACGAGCGGATGGGGAACGGCTATTATACCCCCGACATCATTCTGACCACCTGGAATCAGGCCGAAACCGCGTCGATTCCCGTTTCCGGTGCCGGCTACCGGGGGAAATTCACCGGCGATGGGTTCGACTCGATGTGGACGGATATGTCGGAAATCGTGCGGCCCACCCGCGACGGTATCCACGGACGGGAGTACATCAGCACGGCGGTGGATGTCGGCCGAAAACCTTCGCTGCTGACCTTCGAAAAAGGTGACCTCACCAGCGCCCTGCCGCCGCTGGTTGATATTCCCATACCCTTGTTCATCGATATGATGCCGGCAAAGTACTCATTTCCGCAGCTTGTACCTGTTTTCGTCGCCGTCGCGGTGCGGACGGGCACGATGGTGATTATCGACTGGAAGGATAGCGGGCTTTTGGGCGCCGAAAAAAGAGAAGAACCTGTCTAACATCATATTCTATGTGGGTCAAGATGCGCCGCTGCCGCCTGAGGAAATAATTCGTAAATCCAGGCTCATAGAAATCGGTGACGGCGATAATGTCGAACGGAGGATTGAAGAGCTTAAGTCCATCAATCCCGGGATAGTGGTGGCGGTGAGGGTTGAACTGGATGCCCGCGGCGAGCGGCGCGCCATCGAACTGGCTCATCAACCGGCTATTGAAGTAATTCATGTGGTATCGGATATTAACGGCAACCAGATTGGCGTGGCCAAACCCAGGTTTATTAAAGATATGGTGCGTGACATTCATACGTCCCTGGTCAAGGACGGAATCAGAGACGAAATTACTCTTATGTCCGGCGGCGGCATCGCCCTGGCGGAGCATCTGGCCAAGCAGATAATCTGCGGGGCCGACCTGGTGACGATTGACCTGCCGCTGCTGATTGCCATCGAATGTCGGTTTTGTCAGGACTGCCGGGAAGGTTTTAAATGCCCGGCTAACATTGAGGAAATAGATGCCGCCTACGCTATCGGCCGGATGACGAATTTAATCGCCGCCTGGCATGACCAGCTTATCGAGGTGATGGGGGCGATGGGTATGCGCGAAGTCCGCCGTCTCCGCGGCGAAACGGGGCGCGCCTTATTTTTCGAAGACCTCGAGGAGGAGACCTTTGGTAGACTCTTTGGTACAAGAAAATAAGCCCAAACAAATCCTGCCGGAAAATACCGAAAAAACGCTGGTGCCGCAGGTGGAGATACCGCGCGTCATCAAAACGGCGCCGCCGCGCTTTCGCAATGAAATTGCCAAGTACATTATCCGGCGCAGCAGTGATTGTATCCGGTGCGGCAAATGCGCCAGGTTATGCCCTTACGGTGTGCATATACTCAAGCCGGGTTACAAATATTTTGCGGCGCCGCACCAGCACGTCTGTATCGGCCCGTCATGCCAGCAGACCTCTCACTATTGTATTGACCAGTGTCCGCAGAAAGCCCTGAAAATGGTGGAAAACCCGATGCTGAAGTGCCTGGGGGACTATCGCTGGACGCCGGACATGATTCTGGCGACCTGGAAAATGGCCGAAACCGGTGATTCTCCCCCGCCCGAATATGGTTACGACTATCATGTCGGCGCCTCCGGCGGCGGTTTTGACCGTCTGCGTTTCAAGTTCCCGGATAAGCCGGCCGTCGAGCTAACCGAAGATGAGATTGACACCAGCCTCGAGCTCAACCGGCGTCATGACGGCCGGCCGCAAATAAAAATCGATGTTCCGTGGTATGGCGGCGGCATGTCTTTCGGCTCGGTCAGCAATATTACTCAGCTATCGAAGGCGCGCGCCGCCGTGGCGTTTAACACCTTTACCTGTACCGGCGAAGGCGGTTACATGGAGCGCATGAGACCTTACGACGACCATACGATTACCCAGGTCGCCACGGGACTCTTCGGCGTACGCGAGGAGACCATCCAGCGGGTGCGCATCGTGGAATTCAAATATGCCCAGGGGGCGAAGCCGGGTCTGGGCGGACATTTGCTGGCGGATAAGGTCACTCCGGCCGTGGCTAAAATGCGCGAAACAGTCACGGGAATCTCGCTGTTCTCGCCTTTCCCGTTCCACAGCGTCTATTCCATTGAAGACCATAAGAAACATATGGACTGGATAAAGCATGTTAACCGGCGGGCTCTTATCTCGACTAAAGTCTCCACGCCGGCGGATGTGGATATGGTGGCCGTGGGCAGCTATTCCGCGGGCACCCACATTGTGCACCTGGATGGCGGTTATGGCGGTACCGGCGCGGCGCCGGACATCGCCAAGAAGAACATCGCCATGCCCATCGAGTACGCTATCGTCAAGGTGCACCGTTTTCTGGAGCAGGAGGGGATACGCGACAAGGTAACTTTGATGGTCAGCGGCGGTTTGAGGACGAGCCATGATATCGCCAAGGCCATCGCCCTCGGCGCTGATGGCGTGGTTGTCGGCACCGCGGAACTGGTGGCATTGGGCTGTCTGCGCTGTGGCCGCTGTGAAAGCGGGCGCGGTTGCCCCCGTGGCATTGCCACCACCGACGTCGAGCTCAGCGAGATGGTGGATGTCGAGTGGGGAACCCAGCGTATCATCAATCTTTACAGCGTGTGGCGTAAAGAACTGGTGGACATCCTGAAAAAATTAGGACTGCGCAGCGTGCGTGAACTTAGGGGGCGCACTGACCTGCTGATGCACCTTGATTATACCGATGACAGGGAGCACGGGCAATGAACGACGGGATGATTGATAAATTACTACTTTCCCGGCAGAAGCTTAACGAGGCGTTAAGGCTGCCTTTCCCCACCCGGTACAAGGGCGAGGAGGAGGGCGGCTGTGGCGTGGTGGGCTTTTGCTGCACCGAGCCCGTCGCCGCCCGGCATATCCATGAACCGTCGAAACAGATGCACAACCGCGGCAACGGCAAGGGCGGCGGTATCGCGGCGCTGGGTTTTGTGCCCGAACAACTGGGCGTCAGCCGGGACGTGCTCGATAATTATTACATGGTGCACATCGCGTTCCTGGATACAGGAGTGCGGGAGGAACTCGAAAGGAAATACATCACGCCCTATTTCGATATCGCTTCGTGCCGACAACTGGAAACCCTCGATGATTGGACCTCGATACCATCACTGGAAGCGAAACCGCCGGATGTGTGGAGCTATTTCGTCCGCGTTAAACCTCAGGTGCTCGACTCGTTTATTGCCAAGAACGGACTGACTCTTCTCCGCCGTAATGAGGCGGAAGACGAATTCTTGAGCCAGCAAAGCGTCAGGTTGAACCAGGAATTCTACGCCTCTCTCGGTGATAAGAAGGCGTTTGTGATGTCTTACGGTAAGAACATCATGATTCTGAAGGTGGTCGGCTATGCCGAGGCCATCACGGAATACTATAAAATTGACGACCTGCGGGCGCATGTATGGATTGCCCACCAGCGGTTCCCCACCAAGGGGCGGGTGTGGCATCCGGGGGGCGCTCATCCCTTCGGTGCCATGAATACCGCGCTGGTGCATAACGGGGACTTCGCTAATTACCACTCGGTATGTGAATACCTGGCCCAGCGTCATATTTACCCGCAATTTCTTACCGATACCGAGGTCTCGGTGCAGCTTTTTGATTTGCTCGACCGGACTTATCACTATCCCCTGGAATATATCATCGAATCGCTGGCGCCGACCTCGGAGCTGGACTTCGACCGCCTTCCGGAAGAAAAAAAGCACGTCTATCGGGCGTTACAGGCGACGCAAATTCACAGCTCGCCGGACGGTCCCTGGTTCTTCATTATTGCCCGGAATATTCCGGAGGCCAGGAAATTCCAGCTCATGGGTATTACCGATACCGCGATGCTGCGGCCTCAGGTATTTGCTTTCAACGACGGTGAGGTGCAGGTAGGGCTCATCTGCTCGGAAAAACAGGCGATTGATGCTGCTCTGCTGAGCCTGTCCCGGGAGGATAGCCGGATATGCCCCATCGCCGACCGTTATTGGAACGCCAGGGGCGGCAGCCATACGGATGGCGGCTCATTCATCTTTAGCCTGGAGCGGAACACGGCCGGGAAAATGCGGCTGACCTGCGCTGATAAATTCGGTGTCCCGGTGCGCCTTCCGGCCGGAACTGAGGTAAGCAATCTAACTGAGGACATTAAACTGTCATCTTCCGATACAAGCAATATCGAAAACAGTATCCGGCAACTCTTTGATGCCGGCAGTAATTTAGTTTATGAATATTTGCTTAACAAAATACCCAATTGGTCTTTTGCTGAGGTCCTTTCGGCTTGTGAAACCGTCAGGTCACTGGCCAAAGACCCGGATAAAACCGCCGCCGCCATTGAGGTTTTAACGCTGCTCAATGACCGCCGGTACGCCGCCGGGACCAAAAAGCGTAAGCAGATACTGCAAATCGTCCGTGAAGCGCTCCATCAATTATTCAGCGGCCTCCCCGGTCTTTCCGAAGCAGCACCGAGCGCCTACCGTCTTATTGATTACGCCTCACGGGAGCTGTTAAGGGAGCCGCTTAACGGTGAAACAACGCTGGTCATAAATGCTAAAGGATTTCCCCCGGAAGGTAATGAAAGTGATGCCGCTCTTATCATGGACGCCTATTTCAAAGGATGGCGGCACTTTATCAGCTATCATTGCGCCGGGCAGCGGTTTATCGGCTGCGGCCTGGGGCCGCAGACCGATGGCGTGACCATCGATGTCTACGATAGCTCCGGTGATTACCTGGGCTCCGGCATCGATGGGCTGGCCATTACGGTTCATGGCAACGCCCAGGACCAGCTGGGACAGATTATTAAGTCCGGCCAACTGGTCATCCACGGAGACACCGGCCAGACATTCTTATACGGGGCGAAGGGCGGCTCCATTTACGTTATGGGCAATGCCGCCGGCCGGCCGCTTATCAATTCGGTAGGCAAACCCAGGGTAATCATTAACGGCACCTGTCTCGACTTTCTGGCGGAGTCGTTTATGGCCGGCGATGTTTTTAACGACGGCGGGTTTGTCATTCTGAACGGTATCGCTTTCGATGATGAAGGCCGTCTGGTCCCCCTGCCGGAACCGTATCCGGGCAGCAACCTGTTCTCGCTCGCTTCCGGCGGGGCTCTTTATCTCCGCGACCCGGGAAAATTTGTTGTCGCGGAGCAGTTGAACGGTGGACAGTTCCTGCCCTTGACTGACGAAGACTGGGATATTATCCTGCCTTACCTGCAAGAAAATGAGCGTCTGTTCGGTATCAAGGTCGAGGCCCTGTTGACCGTCGATGGGACCAGGCACAATCCGGCCGAGGTTTATCGTAAGGTAGCCCCCGTCCATCTTGCGGCGCTTTCCGCAAAAAAGGTCGAGCCCGCAAGTGCGGAAGTAGCCGACGAATAAGAGGGTGCTGATATGACCATCAAAATTAAAAAACAGTTTGCCCCTGGTAGTCTTCTCCGTATCGTAGAAAAGAAGGCGGAGGTGAGCCTTGACCGGTGTTACCAGTGCAAGAAGTGCTCGGTCGGTTGCCCGGTAGCCGGGCAGACCGAGTCCCCGCCCTCTGAAATCATCCGTCGACTGCAATTAGGCGCCGGTGAGGAACTGCTGCAGACCGACCTTATCTGGACGTGTCTATCGTGTGAGACCTGTTACGCCCGCTGTCCTAATGAGATAAATTTTGCCGCCGTTATCGATGCATTACGTTCGATCGCGCTGGATAAGGGCGTGGCTAAACCGAAAGGCAATCCGCCTTTGTTCAACCGTTTGTTCCTGAACACGGTAAAAGCCTTTGGTCGGGCTTATGACCTTCAAATGATCACCTTATATAAAATCAGGACCGGCAATATCCGGCAGGACACGGAAAAATTTCCTGCGATGATAAAGAAGGGGAAAATGGCGCTCCTGCCGCCTTCGGGGGCGGACAAGCGTAAGGTGCGCCGCATTTTTGACCGTATGCCGCAGCATAAAGGAACCACGAAATGAAATACGCCTATTATCCCGGCTGTTCCGCGCACTCGACGGCCCGCGATATGCATGAGTCCAGCCTCGCCGTGGCTAAGGCGCTCGGCATTGAGCTGGCCGAAATCAAGGGGTGGACCTGCTGCGGCGCCAGCGCCGCCCACCAGACCGACCGCGCTCTGGCGGCTTCTCTGGCGGCGGCTAACCTTGTCCTGGCTAAGGAAATGGGACTGGATATGGTGGTCAACTGCGCCGCCTGCTATAACCGCTCGAAAACCGCCAATTACGAAGTGTTAAACTCCCCGGCTATGCGCGAGAGCGTCGGCCGGGCGCTGGGACAGCCGTACGACGGTTCGGTGGCCGTACGCCACTTTGTCGAGGTGCTCTTAAAAGATATCGGCGTACTAAAGCTCCGCAAGAGTTTCAAACAGTCGCTGAACGGGCTCAAGGTAGCCTGCTATTACGGCTGTTATCTGGTCCGCCCGCCGGAAGTCACGCAATTCGACGACCCGGAAAATCCCACCATCTTGGAGAGCCTCGTCGAGGCTATGGACGGCGAAAGCCTGGACTGGCCCGGCAAGGTGGACTGCTGCGGCGGCGCGCTTAACCTGACGCGGACGGAAATAACGGTGCAGCGCTCCGGGGCGATTATTGATATGGCCCGGGCGGCGGGCGCCGCTTGCATTACGGTGGCCTGCCCGATGTGCCAGACCAGCCTGGACCTGCGCCAAAAAGATATTGAAAAGGCAACCGGCCAACGTTATAACATGCCGATTGTCTACATTACGCAGCTGCTCGGTCTCTGCCTGGGTATTTCACCGAAGGAACTCGGCTTCGACCGGCTCATGGTACCGCCGGTGGCGGTTACTAAAGCCATCGGGGTAAAGGCCTGATGAGGATATACGGAAGGGTTAAAAAATGGACGGAAATGATAATAAGAAAATAGGCGCGGTGCTGGTGCAGGGGGGCGGCATCGCCGGTATCCAGGCGGCCCTGGACCTGGCCAACTCCGGCTTTAAGGTGTACCTGGTGGAGCGTGAGGCCGCTATCGGCGGCATGATGACTCACCTGGACAAGACCTTCCCCACTGGCGATTGCGCCACGTGTATCGTCTCTCCCAAGCTGGTGGAATGCGCCCGCAATATCAACATTGAGATATTGACGTTAGCGGAACTGGTGGGCCTCGAAGGTGAACCGGGAAATTTCAAGGCTAAAGTAAAAGTCTATCCCCGTTATATTGATGAAGAAAAGTGCACGGCCTGCGGCAATTGCACGGAAGCCTGTCCCGTGAACGTACCCAATCAGTTCGACCGCAATCTCGGCACAAGGAAAGCGATAGCCAAGCACTACGCCCAGGCTACGCCGAATATCTTCGGCATTTTGAAAAACGGTCACTCGCCCTGCAAGGTAGAGTGCCCGGCGCACATCAATGTCCAGGGCTATATCCAGCTCATCAAGAAAAAGGAGTACCTGAAAGCGGTCAACCTGATCAGAGAGAGAAATCCCCTCTCCGCCATCTGTGGACGGGTATGCAACCATCCCTGTGAGTCCAAGTGTACGCGCAATTCTGTGGATTCATCGGTGGCGATAAGGCTGTTGAAGAGGTTTGCCTCGGATAAAGAGATGGAAATGGTGGCGTCCGGCCAGCTGGCCTTGCCGGAGGAAAAGCCCTATCCTTCGGCGGCTAAAAAAGTGGCGGTAGTCGGTGCCGGACCCGCCGGGCTTACCGCCGCCAGTGATTTGGCCGATCGCGGCTATGCCGTGACGGTTTACGAGGCGTCTCCTGCCGCCGGCGGTATGCTACGCTACGGCATACCGGAATACCGGCTGCCGAAAAATGTCCTGGATTACGAAATCGAGCTTATCCGCCGCAAGGGTATTGCCTTTGTCTTTAATACCCGCGTCGGGACGGATTTAACGCTTGATAATATACGCGGAAACAGCGATGCCGTGTTCCTGAGTGTGGGTATCCAGAACAGCCGCAAGCTCGGTGTTGAAGGGGAAGATAAAGCCGGTATCGGCTACGGCGTGGAGTTCCTGCGGCAGGCCGGCGATAAGGCCAATCCACCCGCGGTCAAGGGCAAGGTCATCGTTATCGGTGGCGGCAATGTCGCCGTGGACGTAGCCCGCACGGCCAGGCGTTTAGGGGCCGCGAGTGTGGAGATGGTCTGCCTGGAGCAGCGGCCAGAGATGCCGGCTTTGCCCGAGGAAGTCGCGGCGACCTTGGAAGAAAACATCAAGGTCAACAACGGTTGGGGTCCGCGCCGCATCCTGGGGAATGGCGCTATCGATGCTATCGAGCTCAAACGCTGCACCCGGGTCTACGATGAAAACGGGCGTTTCAGTCCTGTCTATGATGATAATGATATCACCAGCCTGCCGGCTGACCAGATTATTGTCGCTATCGGGCAGGCGCTCGATAAGCAGGTTGTCAGTGATATTGAGCTTGCTATCGAGCGGGGATGCTTTAAGACCGACCCGGTGACTCTGGAAACATCGGTTAAAGGCGTCTTCGCCGGCGGTGACGATGTTTCCGGCGCGGCCTCGGTCATCGGGGCGGTAGCGGCTGGTAAGCGCGCGGCGGAATCCATCGACCGCTATCTTAATGGTGAGGATATGCTGCCGGCGCGTTTTGAGTCCACGGTGAAACCGCTGCCGGAAAACCTGCTGCCGACCACAAAAGATAAGACTAAAATACCGCGGGCTGAGGCGCCCGCTTTGCCGGTGAACGATAGAATCGGGAACTTCTTTGAGATAGAAAACGGGCTTACGGAAGAGGCCGCCCTGGCGGAAGCCGAACGTTGTCTCAACTGCGCCCTGTGTTCCGAGTGCTCGCAGTGCGTAACGGCCTGCGACCAGCATGCCATCGACCCTGCCATGGGCGAGCGGGCTATCGAGTTGGAGGTTGGCTCCGTAATCCTGGCTACCGGCTTTGAAGAGTTTAAAGCGGAGAAAAAGGGCGAATATGGTTTCAATCGTTATGCCAATGTGCTCACCAGCGTCCAGTTCGAACGGATGTTATCGGCTTCCGGGCCTTTCGATGGCCATGTTATCCGGCGGTCGGACGGGCAGGAAGCCAGACGGATTGCCTGGATTCAATGCGTTGGTTCGCGTGATATCAGGTGTGGTAACGAATACTGTTCTTCGGTCTGCTGCATGGTTTCCACCAAACAGGCCGTGGTGGCTACCGACCATTTACCGGGACTCGAGGCGACCATTTTCTATATGGACATCCGCGCCCACGGTAAGGATTTCGACCAGTATTACGAGCGTTCGCAGAAACAGGGCAACATAACTTATACCAGGAGCATACCGTCCCGCGTTTTACAGGTACCGGGCATCCAAGACCTCCGGGTACAGTTCTATGACGAAGCCGGTAAACTCCAGGAACAGGATTTCGACCTGGTGGTATTATCCGTGGGCATGGAGCCGGGGAAATCCGTTACCGAAGGCGCTCAACAACTCGGCATCGAGCTTAACGAATACGGCTTCTGCGCTACCGACCGTTTGTCACCGTTGTCCACCTCCCGACCCGGCGTATTCGTGGCCGGGGCTTTCCAGGAGCCGAAAGATATCCCGGAGACGGTAACGCAGGCCAGCGCGGCGGCAGCGATGTCCATGGAACTGCTGGCATCGGCCCGGAATACCCTCATTACCAGGGCAATCTATCCCGATGAACATGATGTCACCGATGAAGAGCCGCGTATCGGTGTTTTTGTATGTCATTGCGGCCGGAATATCGCCTCGGTGGTGGACGTGGAACGCGTGGCGGCCGTCGCGGCCAGGGAACCGAATGTCGTCTTCGCGACCCACACCATGTACACTTGTTCCGATAATAGCCTGACCGAAATCCATAAGATGATACACGAGCACCGGCTTAACCGTATCGTCGTGGCCTCCTGCACGCCGAGGACTCACGAACCATTGTTCCGCGATACGCTGCGCCAGGCGGGACTGAACCAGTATCTCTTCGAGCTGGCGAACATCAGGGACCAGTGTTCCTGGGTACACTCCGCGGTGCCGGAAGCGGCCACCCGGAAAGCGGCGGACCTGGTCAAGATGTCGATTGCCCGGGCGCGCCGTCTGGTACCTCTGCGGGAATCATCGTTTGCGGTTACACAGATAGGTCTGGTTATCGGCGGAGGTGTCAGCGGCATGACCGCCGCGCTGGCCCTGGCCGACCAGGGATTTAAGGTTCACCTGGTGGAGAGGTCCGGCAGACTGGGCGGTAATTTCCTTAATTTAAATTTCACCCTGGAGCATGAAGATGTCAAACCATTTATCGCCTCACTTGTCAAACGCGTCGAGAGTCACCCGAATATTGAGCTCCATTTGAATACTGAGGTAGCGAAAGTCGACGGATTCGTGGGCAATTTCCAAGTTACTCTTTCCGGCAACAGTAAGGAAGTTAAAGTCCCATGCGGCGCTGTCATCGTCGCCACCGGCGCCGCTCCGGCGGATACGAAAGATTTCCGGCGCGGGCAATCCCTAAAAATCATCACGCAGCTGGAACTCGAAAGAGAACTGCAGGCGGGCACGTCTTTGGACCAGGACCGTAATGTGGTGATGATTCAATGTGCCGGCTCCCGTAACGATGAACGTCCCTATTGTAGCCGCCTCTGCTGCTCGATGGCGGTCAAAAATGCTTTAAAAATGAAAAAACAAAATCCCGATGTTAATATATTCGTGCTTTACCGGGATATCAGGACTTACGGCTTCCGTGAAAAATACTATCAGCAGGCGCGTGAAGCCGGCGTCATCTTTATCCGTTATACCCGCGAAGCCCCTCCGGTCGTTTCCGATGGGGATGACCTTGTTGTCACCGTCAACAGCCCGGACTTCCCCGAGTCGATTGAAATCGAAGCCGACCGTGTTGTTTTAAGCACCGGCATCGATGCCCTTAAAGATAACCGGAAGCTCGCCGATATGCTCAAGGTGCCGCTGAATGCCGACGGCTTTTTTGTCGAGGCGCATTTGAAGCTCCGCCCCGTCGATTTTGCCACCGAAGGGATTTTCCTGTGCGGCCTGGCGCACTCGCCGAAAATGGTCGATGAAAACATCTCGCAGGCACGCGCCGCCGCGGCACGGGCGGCCACGATACTCTCCAGGACGCAGCTCGAAGTCAGCGGACAGGTAGCCTTTGTCAACCAGGACAAGTGTATCTCCTGCGTGACCTGTGTTCGAGCGTGTCCTTACAGCGCCCCGTTCGTCAATAACGACCGCAAGGCGGAGATTGCCCCGGCTAAATGCATGGGCTGCGGTATCTGTGCGGCTGAATGTCCGGCCCATGCCATAAACTTAAGGCATTTCGAGGCGGACCAGTTTGCCGTCATGCTGGATGAACTGAATCCGGAGAACCGCCGCCGGGAGAAGGAACTTACCGCCGTTCCGGAGTAAAGAAGCGATGGTGAAAGTAGAAAATTCCGAGCCTAATATCGTGGCTTTTTGCTGCCATTATTGCGCTTACGCCGCCGCTGACCTGGCCGGTTCGTCACGCCTGCAATACCCGCCCAACGTGCGCATTATCCGGACGCCCTGTACCGGCAGGCTTGAGGTCGATTATTTTATGAAGGCCTTCGAGAATGGTGCCGATGGTGTTCTCGTGGCCGGCTGTGAAGAGGGCAGCTGCCATTTTAAAGAGGGTAATTTGCTGGCGAAACGGCGGGTCAACTACACCCGCGACCTGTTATCTGAAGCTGGCCTGGAACCCGAGCGCCTGCGCATGGTCAACGTCAGCGCGGCCAGCGCCCAAAAATTCGCGGAAATCGTCAGGGATATGGTAGAGACCGTTCGGAAGCTGGGTCCCGCCCGTCTTAAGAGATTAACGAACCGGAGATAAACAGGAGCAGAATTTATGATCGTCGCTGAAAGAAAAAGCATACCGGAACTTCTGGAGATTTTAAAGGGACATAAGAAGATATTGGTTTTAGGGTGCGGTACCTGCGTGACGGTCTGCCTCGCCGGAGGCGAGCGTGAGGTAAGTATTATTGCCTCGGCGCTGCGTATCGCTTCGAGGGTGCAGGGACTTGGATTCGAAGTCGACGAACTCGTCATCGAACGCCAGTGCGATAATATCTTCATCGAACAGGCCGCCGAGGCTATCGAGAAATGCGATGCGGTGCTTTCTCTGGGCTGCGGCGCGGGCGTCCAGGCTATCGCCGAGCGCTATCCTCAAAAACCCGTTTATGCCGGTCTGGATACCGCCTTCCTGGGGATACTTGAAGAAAGGGGCGTCTGGGCGGAGAAATGTGCCGCCTGCGGGTCATGCGTGCTGCATAAGTACGGCGGCATCTGTCCGGTGACGCGGTGCGCCAAACACATGCTCAACGGACCGTGCGGCGGTTCGCGTGAAGACCGCTGTGAAGTCCGGCCCGACCGTCCGTGCGCCTGGCAGCTCATCTACACGCGGTTAAAGGGCATCGGACAGCTCGACAGGCTTAAACAAATAGAATCGCCGAAGGATTGGGGTTCGAGTCTCAGCGGCGGGCCTCGCGTAATTATACGCGAAGACCACCGGATTTAATTTCGGGACGGTGGAGGCCGTTCTCTCCGTCTGGCTCGGGAAGGCAAGGGGATTTGAAAATGAACGATATCCGCTTGAATAAGGACCTCGGATTTCTACGGGTGGCGGTGGCTGTTCCTGAACTCCGCATCGCCCACGTTGATTTCAATGTCGCCGCCATCGTGAAACTTATCGAGAAAGCTAAAAACGAAGGCGTGCAAATTATAGTTTTCCCCGAGATGGCCCTGACGGGCTACACCATCGGCGACTTAATCCAGCAGGAAGCGCTACTCCTGAAAGTGCAAAAAGGTCTGCGTGATATTCTTCAAGCAAGCACCGGCAGTAGCATGGTTGTGGCCGTGGGCATGCCGCTGCCGCTCGACCAGAAAATTTTCAACTGTGCCGTGGTCTTGGACTCCGGGCGCGTTCTCGGGGTGATACCTAAATCCTTCCTCCCTTCATACCGTGAGTTTTATGAAGACCGGTGGTTCTCTCCTGCCCCGGACGCCCGGTCAGCGGCTATTGAACTGGCCGGACAAAAAGTCCCCTTTGGTACGGACATCCTCTTTCGGTTGCCGGGGGCTGCTTCGGTGCTGGTTGGCGTCGAGGTCTGCGAAGACCTGTGGGTTCCCCTCTCACCTCACGAATATCAGGCGGCAGCTGGTGCGACCGTACTGCTTAATCTTTCGGCGAGCAACGAGGTCCTTGGCAAGGCGGAGTGGCGTAGGATGATGGTATCCTCGGAGTCCGGCCGATGTCTCGCCGCCTATTGCTATGTCTCGTCCGGCATCGGGGAATCATCCAATGATGTCGTTTACGGCGGGCATGGCATCATTGCCGAGAATGGCATGGTACTGCAGGAGTCGGAACGCCTGTCGTCAGGACCTCAACTGATAATTTCCGATATTGACCTCGACCGGCTGGCGCATGACCGCCGCGCCGCCACGAGTTTCCATGAACTCTCCGGACAATCGAGAACGTTTAGAATTGTGGAAGCCGAGGTAGCAGACCCGGTCGCGGGGAAGCTTTGGCGAGCACTTGACCCCCACCCCTTTGTCCCCGCCGACCCCGCTCGAAGAACAGAGAGAAGTCGGGAGATATTCTCGATGCAGGTAGCGGCTCTCGCGCAGAAGCTATCGGGTGCCAAAAAGAGCCATATAGTGTTGGGGGTCTCCGGTGGTCTTGATTCGACGCTTGCCCTGTTGGTCGCCGTGAAGACCATGGACTTTCTCGGCCTGCCCCGTGGCAATGTACACGCTTATACCCTTCCCGGCTTTGGCACCACGCGGCGAACGAGGACAAATGCCACGAAATTGTGCCAGGCGCTGGGAGTGAGTTTCGGACGGGTGAACATCACCAGGAGCTGTACGTCACAGTTGCAGGACCTCCGTCACGAAGGCGAAGAAGACGTGGTCTTTGAAAATGTCCAGGCACGGTCTCGTACCCAGTTTCTTTTCAACAAGGCCAATGAGCTTGATGGGATGGCGCTCGGCACCGGTGACCTCACCGAGGTTGCCCTCGGCTGGAGCACGTTTGCCGGAGACCATATCTCGCATTACCATGTGAATGTATCCGTGCCCAAGACTCTGGTTCGTTACCTCGTGCAGTGGGTGGCTGATGAAGAGTTAGCTGACTCCTCGGTACCAAAGGTCCTGTACAGCATCCTCGCAACCCCGATTTCTCCCGAGTTGCTGCCGCCGCAGCAAGGCAAGATAGCTCAGAAGAGTGAGGACGTCATTGGCCCGGTGGAACTGGCCGATTTCTACCTGTATCCCTTTATCCGCTTCGGAATGCGACCGGGCAAGATTCTCTATCTGGCTGACGAGGTGAACAAACGGGCGCTTTTTGACGGACACTACACGCTCGCTGACTTGCATCGCTGGCTAAAGAGCTTTGTCGAACGTTTCTTCGCCAACCAGTTTAAGCGGACCTGCCTTCCGGAAGGACCGAAAGTCGGCTCGGTGAGCTTGTCCCCGCGCGGGGACTGGAGGATGCCCTCAGACGCCGACTCCACCCTGTGGCTCGAAGACCTGGATGAGATGTACTCCAGGTTGCGTGAGTAACGGCTAACAGGTTGCCTTATCAACCAGAGCACAATTGGTGGAGATAGGGGGATTCGAACCCCCGACCTACCCGATGTAATCGGGACGCTCTCCCAGATTACACTTTAATGCCCAGAGTCTTTATCATGTATTGAGGGTTTTTCCAGCTTTTGATTTTATATTCTCTTCGTCTGGCATCAGGTAAAGTCGGCAGTGTTTCTGTGTAAATAAGCACCCACGGACGGTATGCTTTAGTTGAAATATGATGACCGGCATTGTGTCTGAACAAACGAACGGAGATATCGACAGTCGAACCGATGTAAAATCGGCTAAATGATTTGCTATAAAGAATATATACAAAAGCTGACAACGATTTTTTGGTGGAGATAGGGGGATTCGAACCCCCGACCTCCGCGATGCGAACGCGGCGCTCTCCCAGCTGAGCTATATCCCCGTGGTGACCAGATTATTATAACATACCCCGGCTACCGCTCGATGCGCTTGATCTGGTAGCGCAGCTTGCCCGCCTTGACGCTGATTTCCACCGTGTCCCCGTCGCTCCGCCCGATGAGCACTTTGCCCAGCGGCGAAGCGCTGGATATTTTCCCCTTCAGCGGGTCCGTTTCACGCGGGTCGACTATCTTGTAGCGGAGCTCTTCACCGTTAGCGAGGTCGCTCAGGACGATGCTGTCGCCCACGCCGGACTTCACAGCCGGTTTTTTCTTGTCGTCGAAAATCGTCGCAGACTTTATCGCATCCTCGAGCGACTTGATCCTTCCTTCCACGTGCCCGCGTTCTTCCCGCGCGGCGTCCAGTGGCGCATTTTCGCGGAAGTCCTTGTCCGCCGCGGCCAGCTGTATCGATTTGACGAGCTCCCGACTCTTTGTCTTCAGGGCGTCCAGCTCGGCGACCAGCTCGTCATATCTTTGTTGCGATAGCGTTGCCGCCTCCGGCTGCCCGCGCTTTCCGGCACCCGACGGTCCGGCTTTTCCCTTCTTGGTTTTCAGGTGCGTGGCGAGGTTGGTCCGACTCCACCCCAACTTTTTTGCATAAGCGAAGAAAGCCCGCAGCACCTCGAATTTTTTCTCGTAGTCGATATCGGACACGTTGAGCTGCTCGGCGTAGGATGCCACGTGCGGCGGCGCCAGCTCCGAGAAGGGCCTTTCCCACCCGTACCACCGGGCGAATCTATACACCTCCGGCTGGCTGGCTTCCCTCTCTTTGGCTTTTAATTTAGCTACGTAAAGCGCGGCGGCTTCGCCCAGGCGGGGACTGCGGTTATCGCTGGTCACGGTTAGTTTCTCCTCGTCAGTGTGATAATTTATTCTAAGCGTTTTTAAGGTGGCCGGTCAATTTAGACGCCATTAAAAGGCATTTTAATGTGCCCGATGGTTTTGGCGACCACCTGGTATTTGAGCAGCCTCATGATAGTCCGCCCATGCCAGTCGAAGGAAAGGTCTTCGGCTTTGAGCAGGGCTTCGTCGATGCCCCCCGCCTTTATTATCCGGAAGGTGCGGTCGATTTGCCGGTCGCTGAGCCGTTCGAAGAGTTTCCGGAACCAGTAGTCGGTGCGCAGTTCCCGGCCCAGCTTTTTACGCCAGCCCCGTTCGTAGCGCGCCAGCCTTTTCCCCGCCAGGTCATCGTCTTCAAGAGCTTGGTGTAATGTGTCGGCGGCGATATCGGCGCTCAGGAGGCCGTAATAGATGCCGCCGCCGGTGGTCGGCTTGACCTGCCCCGCGGCGTCGCCCACCGCTATCATGCGCTCGCCATAGGCACGCGTCAGCGGCTTCAGGGGAATGCCGCCGTAGCTTATTTTCACCTCGGCTGAGGCTATTTTGCCTCTTGACGTGAGGTCGGCCAGCCACTTCTTAAGATAAAAACCGGGGTTTCCCCGCGATAACAGCCCTGCTTTGGCTATTCCCGGCGCCGCCGGCACCAGCCAGGCAAAAAATCCCGGGGCTATGCCTCCGAAATAGACTTCCACTTCGTCGCCGGGTGCTTCGACTTCCGCCTGGGCGCCGCCGACGAAATCTTTAAACCCGCCCAGCCCCAGTATATCGATAAGTCCGGGATTGAAGCCGCAGGTGATAACTGCTACTTTACCTTCGATGACATACGACTTTCCCTCGCGGGTTGCGGCAACAGCTACCCGGTCGTGCTCGATATTTACTCCGGTAGCGCGACTGTTAAAGCTGTATTCCGCGCCGACCTTTTGCGCCCGCGCCGCCATTTCGGTGTCGAAAGCGGGGCGGTCCAGCACCACGGCCTGGGTTTCCGGGCGGTATAGATGCAGGCGGTTGCCGGAAGGCGAAAAAAGCGTGGCGCTGTTTAGCTTGCGGTAAATACATTTGTCCGGGATTTCCAGGGTGCGGACGCATTCCTCCCCGATGATGCCGGTGCAGGCGGTTTTCAGGCCCGGCCGCGCGTTTTTCTCCAGCACCAGGACTTTATGGCCTTTTTCCGCGAGGCGGCCGGCCACCCGACTCCCCACCGGACCCCCACCGACGATGATGGCGTCGTACATTTACGCTTCTTCGGTCCCGGATTTGCGCTTGATGAGTCTCCGGGCAAGGTAGACCGCCAGGCCGATAGCGGTTATCACGATGATGGTGATGAGGGCGTTGGTGCCGGTAATTTTTACCTGGAAAATGAGGTTCAGTGCCAGGACGCTGAGGGTCACGGTGGCTATCGATATGCCGATGGACAGGGCAATCCTTTCGACGTTGTTTATCTTGTGGAAAAGGGCCAGTGTCCAAGCGAAACCCGGTACGAAGAAAACGATAATGACCCCCACGATTGCCCGGAGGACGGGGATACTATTGAGAAATGATAAAAAACTGTCCTTGAGCGCCCCCAGGTCCATGCCCTAATACTAACCAATTTTCAGTTCGACTTCAACTGCATATACCCTATCACAATCTATGACAGTTCTTGACAAATATTCCCGGTTAGTATTATCATGAATAATGAGCATATGCCCATAATATGAGGCAAAAAATGTCTAGACCATTTAAATGTCGGCGAGTGGCTTTTGTTCCGGACGTGACCTATTTTAAACCGGCGGGTATACCACTGAGATTTTTAGAAGAGGTATCCATGTCGATAGAAGAAGCTGAAGCTTTACGTCTTAAGGACCTGGAAGGATTCAAGCAGGAGCAAGGGGCTGAAAAGATGAATGTTTCCCGTCCTACTTTCCAGCGTGTCCTGGCATCGGCAAGACAAAAAGTCGCAGATGCCCTTCTTAACGGCAAAGCTATCAGGATCAATGGCGGCAACTTCGAGATGACATGGCGCCGGTTCCGCTGTCAGCGGGGGCACGAATGGGAATTGGAAACGCCGGTTTCCGTATTACCGGAAGCCTGTCCAAGGTGTCATGAGCCGAGCGTTGATCCGGTTGTGTCCGCCAGAAAGTAATAAGGGAGAATTAGGCTGATGGAACGTCGGTTACTGTGTAAGAAGTGCCGGAATGTATTCGACATGCCAATCTCCGATAGCGCTTCACCGGTCGCGGAGATACATTGCCCGTTGTGCTGCGGCACCGATGTCATCGAAGCTCCTGCCTGGGCGCCTCTAGGCTCCGGCTTTAATATTTTTGAAAATGATACCTGGGAATACCAATGCCAGGAATGCAAGAATACCTTCAAATTACCTAATCCTAAAAGCCCGGCGGAGGGAAAAAGCCGGATATGCCTGTTCTGCAGCAGTAATCATTTACATTTAATGACTGACAACGGAGCCATACCGCTATATTGCGGCTGATAATTACTACATTGAGGCCGTGAGCCTCATTCAACATAGATTCCCGCATACGCAACCTTAAAAAAATAAAGGAGTGAAACAGTTATGAAAATTGCCGCAGTATCTGAAGATGGGGCCACTATCAGCCAGCACTTCGGGCGGGCACCGCTATATGTCGTGGTTACGGTAGAAAATGGAAAGATTGTGAGCAAGGAAAACAGAGACAAGGCAGGTCACCGCACTTTTGCCGGCGGTCAACATCCTGAAATGGCGCCTGGTGAACGGCACGGGTATGACGCCGGTGCGCAGTCAAGGCACGCCGCCATGGCCCAGAGTATCGATGATTGCCAAGTGCTCATCGCCGGGGGAATGGGGTCGGGCGCGTATGATAGTCTGAAGAGCCGCGGTATTGAGACGGTAATCACCGACATCTCAAATATCGATGAGGCTGTCAAGCTCTATCTAGATGGCAAGCTCCCGAATCGCATGGAGCGGTTGCATTAGGCTGAATTGGTCTTAAGGGATCAACCAAACACCGAAAGGTCATTAACTTTACTCGAAAACCCCCTTCTGCCTCAGCCTGTCCACCTCGCTCTGATTCATGCCCAGGATTTCCGTGCAGATGCGGTCGGTGTGCTCTCCAAGTAAAACGGGACGCTGCACCGCCGCTTCCACCGCGGAAAGCTTTATCGGGGCGGGGTGGTAATAGCGCAGCTTGCCCATGTAGGGGTGCTCCATCTCACGGTAAAAATGATAGTAGTTCATCTGCGGGTCTTCGTTGATGTCCTTGGCGCTGGCGACAACTCCCGCCCCCACCCCGACCTGTTGGAGCATTTCCTCCACCGCCTCCGGCGGGTAATTTGACGTCCACTTTTCCACCAACTTATCCAGCTCGTCGCTGTATTTAACGCGGTCGGCCGCCTTGGCGTATTTTTTGTCCTGCGTCCACTTCGGGTTGCCGATGACCTTCACCAGGCTTTGCCACTCTGCGTCGTTCGTCACCGCGATAGCTGCCCACCTGTCCTCGCCTTTACAGCGGTAGATGCCGTAGGGCGCGGCAGAATCGCTCCTATTGCCTTTCGACTGAAACTCGCGGTGATTGACCTGGTAGTCGAGGATAAGCGGCGTCATATAGTTGAGGCCCGTCTCTATCTGGGAATGGTCGATGTACTGTCCCTTGCCGGTGCGCCGCTTGTAATCGAGCGCCGCCATTATCGATAGCGTCGCGTACATCGGCGAAAGCTGGTCGGTGTAATAGGTCGATGGCGGCACCGGGGCTCTATCCGCCCACCCGACGATGTTGTCCATCATCGTGACGGCCGTCAGGATACTGCCGAAGCCGGGCTGGTCCGCCATCGGCCCGGTGTGCCCATAGCCGCAGGTGCGGAACATGATGATTTCCGGATTTACTTTCTTCAGCCCCTCGTAGTCGAGTCCCAGCCGGTCCATGACTCCGGCCGGGAACCCCTCCGCCACCACGTCCGCCCACGCTACGAGCTTTTTAAAAATGTCGATGGCTTCCGCGTGTTTGAAGTTGAGGGCAATGTCCATCTCCGGGGCGGTGTGCGTTATCGAAAAGAAGGCGCTGCGTTCCAGCCCCACCGGTTCCCCCGGCTGGTTCGTGGGGGCGAACGGGGCGAAAAGCCTGACCGGGTCGGGCCTCGTCGACGTTTCCACGCGGATGGTGGTCGCCCCGTAGTGGCTGAGATAGTTGCAGGTATACACGCCCACTCCCGCCCAGCAGAGCTGGATAAGCTTTACCCCCTCGAAGGGCTTTTTATTGTCGATGGTTTTCGGCTTTTCCGCCGACTTTTTCCAGGAGTCGAGGGTTTTCAGGATTTCGTCGTTGTGCTCGCCGATGCGCGGCGCCCGTGTGCGTGGCCCGACGTATCCCTGCGTGGTCGTGACCGCCCCACCCGGGTATTTAAGCTTGCCTATCCCGGGGCAATCGATTTCTTTCCAGAATTTCCTGGCGGCGAGTTGAGGGTGCTTAAGGACGTCCTCGGCGTTGTTGCAGGGCCCGAGCTGGAAGCGGTTTTCTACCGCGAGCTTGAGGAGCTCGTCTTTGGTGTGGTTCATGAAGAATTTGCCGAGTGAGTCCATGAGCTTTTCCGCCTGTTGGCGCGTCATGTGTTCCCAGCTTTTCTTTTCCCAGTCCCAGCCTTCCAGGAACCCAATATCGATGCCGTCTTTCTTGAGGTATTCCATCATGCTCAGGTTGTTTTTGGCGGCGGTAGGATTCAGGAGGAGGTTGAGGGCGATATAGCCGTCTTTGCAGGGCCATAGTAATGTGTTGTAGAAGGTCGAGCCGTCTTTGAGGGCGACCGATGCCCGCGCCCGGCCGTGCCTGGTCGGGACTTGACCGAAGAGGGCGTAGGGTCCTTCCATTTCCGCCGAGCAGACGATGTCGAGGGCTTGTTGCGTGATGGCGTCGACGTGCTGTCCCTGGCCGGTACGCGCGCGGTGCGCCAGGGCAATCAGCGTGCCGGCGGCGCCGTTCATGGCGCCGAGGCTGTGGGTGTGCTGGTAGCTGACGGTGAGGGGCGGGCGGTCGTCGTAGCCGGCCGTGTAGACCATCCCGCCGAGCGCCCGCACGACGATGTCCGGGTCTTTATAGTCTTTATACGGCCCTTCCTGCCCGAAGCCGGTGATAGAGGTCAGGACGATGCCGGGGTTGATTTTAGATAGGTCTTTATAGCCGAGCCCGAGCTTATCCAGATAGCCGGGTGGATACGACTCTATGACGGCGTCGGCGGTCTTGACGAGCTTGAGAAATAGCTCTTTACCCGGTGGCGTGGTGATGTCCAGCGTGACGCTTTTCTTATTGGCGTTGAAGGCGAGCCAGGTGAGGTTCTTCTCGGGGTCGACTTTGTCCCCGGGAAAGAGTCCTCTAAAGCGGGCAGGGTCGCCGCCGGGCGGCTCTATCTTTATCACCTCCGCCCCCCAGTCGGATAGCGCCCGCCCGCACATAAACGCCTTTTCCGTCGTAAGGTCTAGTATGCGGTAGCAGCTCAGCATAAGCCCCTCCGTTGGACTGTCATTGCGAGCCATCCTTCCAAAGAAGGAGGCGCGGCAATCTCTATGTCATCCTGAACGTAGAGAAGGATCCGTTTTCTCCGTCATTCCAGCGCAGGCTGGAATCCACAAAAGGGGATTTTATATCCAGATAATTATAGTATGAAGAAGAGAGAGGGGGCAAATGGGAGAGCAGACCGTGCGCTCCCCGTGACAAAATCCCATTCCCTTTCTCCCCATTTTACGGTACACTTTTATTAGTGAGCCACGTTCGCTCACCCTGAGCCTGTCGAAGGGTTTACATAAATTAAAAAACGAATAAACGGTATTTATAGCTAACTTACCATAACTCTAAAAACGAATCCCCCGGAAAATGAAGCTGGTTTGACATAATCTAAAAACGAATCCTGAAGCTATTCACTCGTGAAAACCCCCAAAAAAAATTTTAAAAAACGAATAACGAATCCCGTTTGACATCTGCGCTCCTCTCCCCTATCATTGATGTGTCCGCCGGGGCGTAGCGCAGCCTGGTCTAGCGCGTCTGAATGGGGTTCAGAAGGTCGGCAGTTCAAATCTGCCCGCCCCGACTCTAGCTTCAAAGAAAGCACCCGCGACCTTCTAATACCTCAAGAAGCCAAAGCTGGGTTGAATCTGTTGACGACCTTCTGTATAATTGAAATAAGGGCGGGTCCGCAAATGAAACATGGTTATTTCCACGCGCCCGATGGCACCCACGGGGCCTTCTCTTAAGTCCCTGATCAACGGCTTCGTGCTCACGAAGCAAACCGACGGCAAAAGCCCGCGCACGGTAGAATTCTACGGCGAAAACCTCAAGCGTTTCCTTTGGTATTCCCAACAAAAAGCTTGGCCTGATGATATCCGTATGTTCAATGAATGGGACATTCGGGAGTTTCTAGGCTATGTTGCCAATGAGACTAACAGGTGGGGATTGGCAGGAAATGGATCAGAGCCAGCGCAACGTAAAGTGTCCCATACTACAGTCCATCACTATTACGTTGTCCTGGCGAACTTCTTCGGCTGGGTTGTTCGTGAAGGTTTCCTGACTGAAAACCCGACCTCCAAATGTTGAATCATTTTATTACAGACAAAAGTACGCATGGAAGGGCAAACATCCCGATGTTTGTCCAGTGGTAGTTTAAATTCAGGATAAAAAACAGGGGGGAGCGTTTCCGCTTACCCTTTTTACTTAGGATTCTTCTAATTCTCTGACATTCAGCTAGAGTATACCTCTTAATCTCGGGTCCAGCGCATCTCTTAAGCCATCGCCGACCATGTTGAAGCCAAAGACGACCAGCATGATGCATATTCCAGGCGCAAATGATAGTATCGGGCTAGTCAGGATGAACTTATAGCCGTCACTGATCATGCTGCCCCAAGCAGCTTCCGGCGGCTGTATGCCTACGCCCAGGAAGCTAAGGCCGGCTTCGGCCAAAATCGTAGTACCCAGGCCAATTGTCGTAACGACGAGAATAGAGGGAAAGGCGTTGGGGAATACATGTCTCAACATCATCCTCAGGTCGCCTGCCCCCAACGAACGTGCTGCGGTCACATAATCATTCTGCATTATTGTCATGGCCTGGCCGCACATCATCCGGCATTGCACCGGTATCATACCGATGCCAAGGGCGATAATCACATTCTTAAGTCCGGCACCGAGAGCTGAAGCAATTACCATGGCAATTAGTAACATTGGAATTGCCATTAAAGTATCGGTAAATCTCATGATAATTTGGAAGACAAACCCACCAAAGTAGGCCGCCATTAGTCCCAGAGCCTCTCCGATGATGGCCGAAGCGCCGATCGCGCCGATCGCTACCATTAGCGAGACCCGCGAACCATAGATTACCCGGCTTAACGTATCTCTCCCGACTGAATCTGTGCCCAAAAGGTGTTCGCGGCTCGGTTGCTGCAGGACTTGAGTCATGTCCATTTTGTTGGGCTGGTAAGGAGCTAGCCACGGGGCAAAAATCGCCACCAGGATTAGGGCAACGATGATGATAAAGCCAATGAGGGCAAGCTTGCGTCCAAAAAAGACCCCCACTATACGCCTGAATTCACCGCGATGGGGAGGAGCCTCTTCCAAGCCGTTTGAAATTGCGCTGCCTAAAGTTTTTGAGTTTTTATTCATATGACTTTTTTAGCCGTACCTAATCCTGGGATCAAACCATCCATAAGAGATGTCTACGATCAGGTTCGACAATACTACGACCATTGCAATAATCAGGACACCAGCCTGAACAACCTGGTAGTCATGCTGAAAAACCGATTGGGTCAACAATCTGCCCATTCCCGGAATATTAAATACCGTTTCGATAAGTACAGCGCCACCAAAGATCAGGCTGACCTGGACGCCCAGTATCGTTATCACCGGAATCAAAGCATTCTTAATTGTATGTCTAAATACGATAACACGCTCTTTTAACCCTTTAGCCCAAGCCGTTCGGATATAGTCCTGTTGGACGACTTCCAGCACACTCGACCGGGTCTGGCGAGTGAGAGAAGCAATTGAAAAAAGGGACTCACAGAACACCGGCATGATGACCCGGCGTATGCTTTGCCCGAAGTCGGTGAACGGGGAAACAAAACCGCCAGTAGGCAGCCAGTGGAACTCGAGTGAGAAGACATATATCAACAATATGCCTATCCAGAAGGAAGGTATAGTAATACCGATGTTAGCCAGCACAGTGACAAAGCTGTCAATCCACTTTCCACGCCGGACCGCGCAAATTACGCCAAATAAAATACCCAGGGTGGAACTAAAGATAAGAGCGAGTATGCCTATATAGAGAGTGATCGGCATGCGTTCTCTAATTAGGGTGCTTACTTCTGTGGTGTAAAAAACAGACTTACCGAGGTCGCCGTGAAATACGCCCCCGATCCAATCCACATACTGCAGCGGGAGAGTTTTATCCAAGCCAAATTCGTGCCGCAGTTCATTAAGCTGCTCCAGCGTCAACTGTCCTGAACTCATCTGAGATTGTGATATAAAAAGGGTAAGCGGATCACCGGGCAACAGACGCATGATTAGAAAAACGAGAACCGTCACCAGGAAAAGAACCAGAATTCCCATCAACAGACGGCGTACGATATAGGCAACCAAAGCGATTCTCCACCGAATAACAAAATCCGGGATATACAGGGGCAGAGTGGCTAAACTGCTATCGAACAGCCACTCTGCCCTACCTGATCATTTCAATAACGGTTGACTATTTTGGCTTTATCCAAACGTTCGCCGGTTCCCAGTAGCCACCGATGCCGTACTTGTAGAAACCAGTATCCATAACTGTCCCATCGGTCATACTGCGGGGAGAATCACCAATGTAAGTGATGATCAGGGACTGATCGTAAAGCTGTTTCTGTGCTGCCTGCATCTGGGCCATGCGCTTGTTCAAGTCCGGCTGGGCAACTATGGCGGTCATCGCATCCTTCCAACCAGATGGCCAGACCATGCTGGGGTAAGTGAAGATCGGGCTGTTATAAAGACCCAGCCAACCTGTAAATGTATCCATGTTGGGGAATCCGGGTACCAGCAGGCCTTCCCAACCATTTTGGGTCAAACCCGTAAACCGTGGTACATCGGCCATATCCAGGGTAGTTTTAATGCCGACTGCATCGAGGTAACTCTGGATGGCGACCAGCTGGTCTTTGCGCACTCTGACATCTGAGGTGATCTTGGTAGTAAAGCCATTGGGATAGCCGGCATCTGACAGTAACTGTCTGGCCTTGACAGGGTCATACTTAATCTGGGGCTGGCCCTGAACGAACCAGGGGTCTTTGCTGACGCCGTGCTGATAAATCGGGTTCATGGTCCCCTGACCGATACCCTGGGCCATACCCTCCCGGTCAATCGCGTATTCGACCGCCTGCCTCACCTGCAGTTTTGAAAACGGAGAATCTGCGTTTTTGCTATCAAGGAAGATGCTGAAGATGAAAAACAGTTCATTGAATATTATACCCGTGTATCCTTCCTTTTGCATAGCTATGTAATCGGAAGGATCAACGTTCTCCACCCAATTGACTTCTCCCGCTTTCAGTGACAAAAGGGATGTCGGGACGTCCGCATTGTTGCGAAATTCGATTGAATTTACATAGGGTTTGCCCTTTTGCCAGTAGCCGTCCCATTTATTATATTTGATATACTGGTCACGCTGCCAGCTATCAAAAGTAAAGGGGCCGGTCCCCACCAGATGGACTTTAGCCGCGGTGTCAGCCGTCGCAGGTTTGGCCAAAGCGGTGGGGGAAACCATCTGGCCAAGGGTAGAACTGGCCAACAGAGGGAGAAGACGCGCATCATATTGTTTCATATTCAAGCGAAGCGTGGTAGCGTTAACCACGTCATAGGAGTCTACACCCTGCAAAACATCTGAACCGGATACCTTGGCATTCACACAGGCTTCCAGGTTGTATTTTACGGCCGCGGCGTCAAAATCTGTCCCGTCCTGGAACTTGATTCCCGAGTTAAGGTGGAAAGTGATCGTTTTACCATCCGCGGAGACATCCACCGATTTAGCCAGCCAGGGCGCCGGGGCCCCCTTGGCATCCATAATGATAAGGGGTTCCGCAACGGGTGATATAAGGGGATTATACCAGCTGAAAGATGGCATATCAGACGGGGCGCCCAGGACGGCTATGCCCGTATTGCGGACATAAATAAGCTTGCCTCCAGTGGTGGCAGCTTTACCGCATCCGAGTAATGATGTGAATGATATGACTAGTACCAGGGATAGGATAAGCAAATAATACCCTTTTTTCATGACTCCTCCTTTTTAAACGTTATTTTCCATGATCTGGCCTTATTTTCAAGAGCAACGGAGCGCTGCTCATAAATCTCACTGGCACGTTGATAGATGATGATATCATCCATCATATCAAGGCTTAACCATTCGATGATAGTTGTGCAAATTCTTTGGCCATAGTTTCCAGAGTCAAGTAAGGAACAACCGAAAATTCAGGGAGAAATTTAATATAAATTTAATTTGCGCACTCTTATAATAAAAAACATAATCGATAGGGCTAAATAAATTATACACCAAGTTGTCAATAGGTAGATTAAACTAGGCCAGCCATTTTCGCCATCTAGCCTTCAGGGTATAAACGCCAGTTGTTCGAATGGGAGCTGGTTTCTGTCCTTGGAAGATGCCTGAGAGAAGGTAGAAGAATGACGGCAACACTACAACCGGGAACGACCTGTTGGATATTAGGCAATGTATTTCCGTTTGAATTTGCAGCTACAAGTGATAAAATAGGTATAACAGTCTACCAATAAATGGACCTAAGATAGGAGCAAGTCCAGATTTCTTGGATATCATAAAAATCTGATCACGTCCGGTGATAAACACTGGCAAAAGGGGTTTAAAAATGAACTACACAAAATATGGGAGGTATTTTAAAACATACGAGGCAAAACCGGAGGAGATAGAACGCGGGCGTACCGGTATTGTACGTGTGGATCACAATGCCTTTGAAGGATGTAATTTCTACTGGGTCCACTGGAATCTTCCCCGAGCTGCTGGCCGCTCCGCTGATACTTCCGGCGTAGGACATCCACCCCATATACACAAGGATGCCGAAATCCTGATGCTTATTGGCACAAACCCGGATGATCCGACTGATCTGGGGGCGGAGGTAGAATTACAAATGGGTCCGGAGAGGGAAAAACACACGATAACTAAGTCTACAGCGGTCTATATCCCCCCGAATCTCATACACTGCCCATACATCATAAAAAGAACGGATAGACCGTGGATATTTATTGAAGTGAATCAAGGGCCTGTTCATACTGAAAAATTATTCCCGCAGATATTAACAGAAGAAGAAAAAAAATCCGTAGACTGGTCCAGGTGGAAAGAAGAAGGTTATTAATTAAGAGTCGCATGGAACCCTTTATTTTAAATTAAGCTAAATCCTCGTTGACAATCAGAAAGTAGCTACGAGTGAATCCGTCTTTCTTTGCCACATTTTGGGGGCCTAACATGGTGAATGAGGAGAAGTAAGGGGTATTTTTAGATAAAACGTGGGTAGGTGGATTCCATTCCTACCCCATCTCCACCATAACTAAGCTATTTATAGCTTCATCAACACCTTGCTACAGCATACCCTTTTCCCTCGATATAGCTATACCTACGACGGAACAGTGATACCCATGTTTGTGCAGTGGTAGTTATTGTTGAACGGATAACACAGGGAGAGAGCTGCTGCTCCCGTTCCTAATATAACAATATGACGAACTGTGTACCTCGTCATAATGCCCTGAGGAAACCACGAGTTGACTACCTAAGCGACCAGGGGGTAGTATAGCAGTAAACGTGACTAGTAGGATGAACTGGAGAGTAATGGTGGAGAAATAGAGCAAAAGGAAAGACCAAATGCCGCAAGTAGTCATAGAGAACCCCATCTTAAATTCCCCATTCAAAGAACCCACTAAACATTTCAAGTTTTCCGATGAAGGTATCACGGACGAAGTAGTTGAATCTAGGCGCATAAGTTCCTACTTCGTGCCAATTGCCAAACCTAGGAAAAAAGCCGGCGGGAAACAGCTTGTACTTGATACCGGACTCAGGACAGAGTAGAAGAAAACAAGTTCATCAATCGCATCAGAGAAAAAGTGTCCATATGGCGCAAAGGGAATTATGCCGGCATTACCAACACCACCCGTCAATTGCTAGAATACTGGACTAATCCGGACAGGGAACGCAAACTATTCTTTTGCCAGATAGAAGCTGTGGAGACCGCCGTTTATCTGGCTGAAGTTGCCAATAAATATGGCGATAACTGGATAGAAAACAGCATCAGGGACTTTAATGAAGCTAATAACCCTGGTCTATACCGTGTTGCTTTCAAAATGGCAACCGGTAGTGGCAAAACCGTGGTTATGGCGATGCTTATCGCCTGGCAAGTATTAAATAAAATCGTCAATCCTCAGGATGCCAGATTCACCGAAGCTTTCCTCATTGTCACACCCGGCATTACTATTCGTGACCGTTTGAGAGTCCTCTATCCAAATGACCCGCAAAACTACTACCAGCAGAGAGATATTGTCTCGTTATCGCAAATGGCAGAGCTAGGCAGAGCCAAGATTATCATCACCAACTTTCATACCTTCAAACTGAGAGAGCTGGTTAAAGCCGGGAAGCTGACCAAGAATATCCTGTCTAACGGCCAGTCAAATTCCCTTACCGAAACGCCAGACCAGATGGTAAGGAGAGTATGCCGAGAATTAGGCAGTAAGAAAAACATCATGGTGATTAACGATGAAGCCCATCACTGCTATCGCCATAAAGTAGAGGCGGAAGAAATAAAGTTGACTGGTGATGACCGCAGAGAAGCAGAGAAGCGTGAGGAAGAAGCCCGCGTCTGGATTTCCGGGCTGGAAGCAGTCAAAAGGAAAAATGGTATAAAAGCTATCTAAGACCTGTCAGCTACTCCCTTCTTTTCACGTGGCTCAGGATATTCTGAAGGAACGCTATTCCCCTGGGTAGTCTCCGACTTCTCACTGATTGACGCCATAGAGTGAGGTATTGTTAAAGTGCCGCGTGTCCCGGTCGCTGACGATTCCATGCAAGGAGAAATGCCCACCTACCGTGATATTTGGTTACGTATTCGTGACCACTTGCCTAAAAAGGGCAGAGGCACGAAAGATGAAAGCGCCACCGGCGACCCCAAACCACTAAAAGAGCTTGAAGGCGCCCTGCTTAGCTTGTACGGTAACTATGAAAAGTACTACCGCCAATGGGAGCAAAACACTGAAGCAAGAGCTAGCGGGGCTACACCACCAGTGTTTATTGTTGTTTGTAATAACACCAATGTCTCTAAGCTGATCTATGACTGGATTTCAGGCTATGAGAAAACCCTGCCGGATGGTAATTCGGTTGTCGTACCCGGCAATTTAGGCATCTTCAGCAATGGCGACTCTTATGGCCAATGGCTACCCATTCCTAATACCATTCTCATTGACAGTGCGCAGCTCGAATCCGGCGAAGCCATGAGTAAAGAATTCAAGAAAATGGCTGAGGTTGCCATTGAGGAATTCAAGAGTGATTACAGAAAGAGATTCCCCGGACGTGGTACCGAGAAGCTAACTGATGAAGACCTCTTGCGGGAAGTTATGAACACCGTCGGCAAAGCCGGGAAATTAGGCGAAAACGTCAGGTGCGTGGTGTCCGTGTCCATGCTGACCGAGGGATGGGATGCTCAAACTGTGACCCACATTATGGGAGTCCGCGCTTTTGGCACTCAGTTGCTTTGCGAGCCGGTGGTGGGACGCGCCTTGCGCCGCAGGAGCTATGAACCCGGTGATAATGGCATGTTTGATACTGAATATGCCGAGGTTTATGGCGTCCCGTTCTCCTTCATTCCCTGCTCAGGTACGGACAATGACATCAAACCGCCACGCCCCATCACCCGTGTCCGGGCGCTGGATGATAGAATTGCCTGTGAAATTACGTTCCCGCGTATCATCGGTTATAAATATGACTTGCCGCCTGAAAAACTAGAAGCCGTCTTCACTGAAGATTCCCTACCGTTTAACGTGCTTGTGGCAATATCTGATACAGCTATCATTCACAGGTCTTCTCAATCGCATTTCGATAATGTTTGCAAAGCCGACCTTATACCGGATAAAATAGACGAGATTATTAAGGACTACCAAAAAGAAAAGGGCTTCCTCAGTCTATCTTTTCGACCATTTATATTAAGTGATAACACCAGGGAAGAAATATGCCGATTCCTCATTAAATCTCACTCGCCACTTGTCTCTCAGATTCTAAGAACTACCGCACCTGTTCCGCTAGCACAGCTCAAAAAGCAGCCGCATAAGCATGTATATTTTCATTGCAGCAAGTGCAGCAGTACAAAGCTCAATATTCTGTGGGGAAAATACGGTTATTATTTCAAATGTAATGATTGTAAAGAGAATACACCAATCAAACAGATATGCCCGAAGTGCAATATCAAGATGAAGCTGCGAAAAGAAAAAAGTAGGTTCTACACTGAGTGCACTTCATGTGGGGAAACCAACTTGTTCTATACGAACCCTAATTGAAAAAATCTTCATTCCACTTGATTGCAAGTTGAAATGGGAAATCACGGATAAGACATCTTCAGAGGTCATTAGACGGCTAATACATCAAAGATCAAGACTGACATCGAGCCTACAGTGAGAGACTGGCTGAAGAGGGAGATTGGTGACAACACATTGGAAGAGAGGCCTGTGTCATTTCCTTCCGGTGGTACCTACATGTTCGATGCTGTGTCCCAGGACCGACAGATCGTTGGTGCCATCCTATGCAATCGTCCCAGAACTAGGACAGGCCGTGAGAACACCGACGGAGTCAGGAAGGCTTTGGCAGAGGTCGAACACATGAAATTGCTCCCAAACAACGTTAGTAAAATCATGGTTTTCACGGATCCCGAGTTCTCCAATTTAGTCCAACGCAGAGCAAGCCGTTTCGGTACTGCCAATATTAGGTTTCTCGTTTGCCATTTACCCCCAGACAAAGAGATACTCCTAAAACGAATACTAGATGAGGCCAGCAAGGAACAGCGTGCAGCTGAGTGAGTTGTAGACAAGGTCGATAATATGTCGGTTAACTCAAGGTTGGAGACTCACCCTGGGAGCTACTGGGGCGGGTTGTCAACTTTGGACATCTCGTCCGGCATCGTAATTATAAGAGTTGTCGACAAAAGCGGCACACATTAGGGCGAAGCGTGACGCGTGCCACAAATCGTGCGGCCGCTCTTCTTTAGCCCTTGTTTGACCAAGCAGTCTTCGAACTTGCCGTTTGTTCCCGATTAGACACGCTTCTTGTGCGCTTCAATCAAGTATCGCTTTGCGGTAAAGGCAAGGCCTTTACCGCTTTCCACCTTACGTTGCAGGCGAAGCAGATATTTGCTGTGGGTTTCTACCGTGAATCCTGGAACGCCCCACGGAATTGCTTTTAAGTAGTAGACCAGCGAACCGACGTCGGAAAAAGTCATTTTCCCCGACCATTCTCGCAAATCCTGAATAGTTAGCCCCACTGCTTCTAGCTGGGGTACATAGAATTCCGGAGTGGCATTAGGCCATGGTGGTTTACTATCGAAGAAAGTGACCATGTCATGGCCCGAGAGCGTGTGGACTTGTTCAGTGAGGAAAACGCCGCCGCGGGCTAGTATTCTGCCCACTTCACTCGGGTTTAGTCCGGAATGACAGTTTAGGACAAGTTCAAACTCACCATCGCCAAGAGGCATCAGGTGATTGGTAGAGAGAGCAACGTCGACGACCTTCACTCCGAGTGGTTTCAGGCGGTCCATCGCTAGTTTGAAGTTAGGCGGATAGCCCTCCGTCACGGTCACTTTCTCCGGCCAGTCGGCTTTCATTTCCAGCAACAGCTCGCCACCGCCGGTCCCCATATCAAGCATCGAGGAACAAAGGTGCATCAATTCAACGGCTCTCGATTTGTAGGACCAGGGGAGAGACTCGATACCCATCTTGCCATCAAGATAGGAAAAATCCCATCCTGAGAAGGGTTTTTGTTCCTCTTCTTTCCACTGTCTAATCAACTCGTTCGAATTCACAGCAAACGTGCAGTACCTTTGCAGAAAATCACTTTATATTAACACGGCTGGGAATCAGGTAACAATACTGACCTGACCCCCTAAAACGATACCGGTTATAGTCTCGTAAAATTGGTAACAATTGTCCAAATTGTTAATATGGTACTACGGGTACTAATAGATAAGAGTCGTACTTGCCGCCTGTATAGATCGAATGCGTCCCTCGGTTCACCGAGGCGTTGAACCCGAAGGGGACATTGACAATTTCTCCTCCTCCATATATTCCTGATATGACCAGTCTCAACGTCTCGCTTTTACGGAACAGTGTACTTGAGGGCAATATTGGTACTTCGCATGACACAACTACACCGGGTTTCACTTTTTCCCCGGGGTCAATTACGCCCTTTGGATAGGGCTCCCATTGAGTTGACTTTTTTTTATCCAGTTCCCTATGGGAAAGTCGTAACCAGCCAAATGCTACCGGATATCTTCCCAACATCAACCAGGCGTCAAAAAATACTTCGTTATCGTTATGATCGAGCTTCCTCAACGTAACAAAAAGATCCATGTCTTCTGCTTCCTCGGGGGAAACCCAGAGCTTCAGGCTCATATACCCGGTCAACTCGGTATCTTGTTCGAACTTATAATCAAATACGGCCTTGCTGCTGGCGGAGTCATAACTGGCCTTGCTATGTTTACCATCGCTGTCGAATTTCAACCTGTTGTCAGTTGCATCGAGGTACAGCTTTTTGTATTTGGTTCCTGGGATTGGGAAATCGCCTACATGCCGGACTGTATACCTGTCAAGGGTTTCCCGCGTTTCCAGTCGAACTCGCGGTATGTCCAGTATCCTGTCGTCAATACCTTTCAGGAAATGATCGAAGAACAGCTTCCTAATTGTTTGTGCCTCAGCAGTATAAAATTCCGCCCATTCTTGCCGGCCATGGGTATAAAGCCACTTCTGCCTGGAAGAGATTTTCCGGAACGCCCGAAATGACCCCCTGGTGTGAGTCCCGTGACTCGACCAAGCAGCACAAATAAGTGTCGGGGCGATAATGTCGGCCAGAAAATCATCCTCCTCTTTTTCAACCGGTGCTGGCGGGTCCTCTTTTTCTGGCGGAGGCCATGCCGGATTATGGGTAAGCCCGTGGCGGCCTATCAGCTTTCCCCATTCTGTGTCGGGTATGCCGCCCCGAAACATGTTGTCACGGTGATAATCGGTCATGGCTTCCCAGGGAATAAAGGCTTTCAGGTGCGGTGGGTTTAGGGCCGCGGCACGCCATTGCGAGAATCCGAGAATAGAAACTCCGCTCATCCCAACCTTTCCATTACTCCACTCCTGTGTGCCGGCCCATTCAATCGCATCATACATGTCCCGAGCCCATAGACCCTGGAATAGTACAGCGTGCTCTCCCACCAAACCATCCAGCTCCGCAGTCCGAATTTGCCCCGGTGACCTGTAGAATCCTCTCGGGTCAACGATAATCAACGCATACTCGTGGTTAACCCAGAAAGCCGGGTCTTCAGCCTCAAATGTAGCTGACCCTGTGACGGTTGGGCTATATGGCTCATATGCCATCCCCCACCCGTTCGAGGTTGGTGACCAAAGACCATCTTTGGCAAAAGCTGTAAAAGCCAAAATAACCGGAAATTTCCCGAGCTTCTCAGGACGGGAAATGTTGGCAGATAGTTTCAAGCCATCGCGCATAGGTATGGGTACATCTTTTTCAATTTTTATTCCTATCATTTTTCGCCTCCTTTTTGATGGGACCCTTTTTCTGCTTCTCCCCAAATTAAACAACCAAAATGATAGTTTTCCTTAACTCCAATGTCAATATTTTAACGAGAGATTTTTATTTTAAGTCAGTCGCTCGAGAGGGATTACCGACATTCCACGCTATTGTATTTCGATCATCTTTATAGACACAACCTAGTCACATTAGCTTGAATTGTGTAATTATTCTCACCGTCAGTTGACTTAGTGGGTTCTTTTTCTTATAATCATTCCAGAAAAGGAGGCAGGCGGCCTCCGCCTTTTTCACGGGCTACATGGGGTTCAGAAGGTCGGCAGTTCAAATCTGCCCGCCCCGACCATTTAAAAAAGGAAAGACGATAAAAATGGCTAAAACGAAATATGGCAAGTATTTCTTAAAAGAACCCTGGGGCATCATTCACCCGGGCACTCCTCCGGATGCCCCCGTATACATCGGGATTGGGCAGAGGGCTCCCGTAAAAGGATGGGACGAGCCTCTTACCCAGGTCCTGCGCCCCATTTATCGACCCTATAAAATGATACCTGAAGGGCACCGGCATACCGTTGCCGAAATTCTGTATTTTATTGGCGGCGACCCCATGAATTTTAAAGAGTTCGGCGCTGAGGTCGAGTTCACGATTGGCGAGGGAGAAGAAGCGGAAACACACATCATCACCCACACGACCTGGGTGTATGTCCCGGGGAATCTCCTGCATTGTCCTCTCAATTTTAAGAGGGTAGATAAACCGATTATGTTCGGCCATATTATGTTTGCCCCCTCTTTTGATTCGACCATCATCGGCAGAAATTTCACGAAACCATAATACGTGACAAATCCAGAGGCTTCTGTCCGCTCCGGCTTTCGCTTCAATAAAGCCAGGTCATCGCTTCTTTTATCTCTTATTGCGTAGGCGTATCGCCCGCTTTCACGACTATTGCTGCGCAATCCGTTGATTCCCAGGTGTTTCAATCTTCAAAACAATGGACTTTTATATCATTATCCCCCTAACTTGCAGATAATCGACTAATTCATTACGCACATCTCTTGACTTTTACGCTCCTATTTGGTAATTTATTAATGGAAAGTTGGCTGTAGACCAATCGTTCTTTCCATTCAAAACATCGGCATTTAGCATAAGGAGGAATATCGCTGATGAGATGGGGCATGGTCATCAACCTGGCAAAATGCACCCGCTGTCACGCCTGTGTCGCCGCCTGCCGTATTGAGCATTTCCTCCCCCTGGGCATGACCTGGCCGCGCCTTATCGCTTATGAAACCGATGTCCCCGGGCAGGAGCTCACCACGCTCCCCGTCCGCTGTAATCAGTGTAAAGAGGCCCCCTGCGTCGAGGTGTGCCCCGCCGAAGCCACCAAGAAACGCCCTGACGGTATCGTCTACGTCGATAATAACAAATGCGTCGGCTGCCGCTACTGCGTGGTCGCCTGCCCCTACCAGAACCGCACTTTCTTCTCGCGCGATAAAGACCCCGGTTTCTTCCCGGGTTACGAACGGACGCGCTTTGAAAAAGTCGGCCGCAAGCTCTATCCCCATGTTGCCGGGACGACCGAAAAGTGCGATTTCTGCCTGGAAAGAATCGACGCGGGCATGGCTAAGGGACTGGTCCCCGGCAAAGACCGCGAGGCGACGCCGGCCTGTGTCAACACCTGCCAGGCCAGGGCTTTGACCTTCGGCGACCTGGACGACCCCAATTCTGAAGTGTCGCAGTTGATTAAAGAGAAAAACGCTTTTCAGCTTCATCCCGAGTATGGCACCGAACCTTCAGTCTACTATATCGACGGCAAGATAGGCAACGCACCTTCCAATGTCGCCCCGCGGGAGGCACAGACCGCTTCGCACATGCAGCACCTCAGCACTATGGATGCCAGGGCGAAGCAGATTTTCGGGAAAAAGTAAGGAGAGACGCAAATGTCCCGGATGGCGACCCGCCAGTGGATGATCACCCACGAGTGGATGGTCAAGCCGATGCACCAGCGAGAGTGGATTGAAAGACGCGGCATCATGATCTGGATTGCCGAGACTTTCACCAGCTTGGGCTCGGGTTTATATCTCGTCTCTCTCTTCGTCAATAGCTGGTGGGGGCTGCTCGTGGGGTGGCTGATTATCATGTTCCTGAAGTTGCCCCTCCACCTGGCTTACTTCGGCAAGCCCTGGCGGTTCTATAGAACATTGCCGCCTTTTTCCAACGCCTGGAAGACGTCGTGGTTTGCCCGCGGCATTCTATTTTCCGTCTTTTTCGGCACTTTTGCCTTCATTCAACTGGTGTTCGGCCAGCCCGACCTGGCGAGACTGATGGGGCATTCGATTGCTGACCCGATTTATTATACCTTCGGCGTGCTGGCGGGTATCTTTGCCCTGGGGGTCGGCATTTACGGCGGCTTCATCATGAATTACATTAAGGGGATTCCCTTCTGGAACCAGGGATTATTGCCCGTGGTGATTATACTGGCGGGGGTCGCCGATGGCTTCGGTCTGGCGATGGGGATTGGCCTGGCCGGGGGCGACGCCAGCGTAGCGTGGGCCGAGACCGGCAGTCGCTACCTGCTGTTAATTAACATGCTTTTAATCGTCACTTATCTGATCAGCGCCGGATACACCTCGGCAGTGGCCAAGCTTTCCATCCGGGAGCTTCTCAAGGGGCCGTCGGCATATATGTTCTGGGGCGGACTGGTAATTCTCGGGTTGGCCGTACCGGCCGGGATTTCCGTGGTGAGTCTCTTCAGCACCGGGGAGGTCTCAAGCATTCTGTTGATTATCGCCATCGCTTCGCATTCGCTGGGGGCCTTTGCCCTTAAATATTGCCTGTTAAAAGTGGGCATCTATCGGCCTTTATTGCCGAGAGTTGCCGCTTATTAATGAATCATTAGCTTTCAATCTGGAGTTGTCAATGACGGAAAAGAAAATTATAAAAACGACCTGTAAAAGCTGTCACGGAGGCTGTGGCGTCCTGGTCGAAGTGACCGACGGAGTAGTCACTCATATCGAAGGGAACCCGGATTCGACCACCCGCGGTACGATGTGCGCCAAGGGCTTATCCAGCATCCAGCATATCGATAACCCTTATCGCATCACCCATCCTTATAAGAGGGCGGGCGAAAAAGGCGAAGGCAAATGGAAACAGATTAGCTGGGACGAAGCGCTGGACACGATTGCCGCCAAGATAAAAGAAGCCACCGAAAAATACGGCGCGCATACCGTGGCCACTTCCCAGGGGACGGGTCGGGGCTATAACCGCTATACCCACCGCTTTTCCCGCTCGATGGGCTCCGCTAACGTCATCTCGCCGGGCTATATCTGCCACAGTCCGCGCATCGGACTTTACGGCCTGATTACCGGCTACGGCCGGCTTTATTGCGACTATCACGGGTGGGGTGGGGTATTCCCCAAGACGCAGATTTCCTGGGCCAAGCAGCTCGAAATCAGCAGCGCCGATTCCGAGATGTGCTACTGGTACATGAAATCGCTGGACTATGTTAAAAACCTCATCGTTATCGACCCGCGAGCCACCGCTTATACGTCACGGGCGACGCTCTGGCTGCAGCCACGGCCGGGCACGGATGCCGCCCTGGCGTTAGGTATGATAAACGTGATTATGCAGGAAGGCCTCTGGGACAAAGAATTCGTCGAGAACTGGACCTACGGCTTTGATAAACTTAAAGAGCGGGCAGCGGAATACCCGGTGGAAAAAGTCGCTGAAATAACCTGGGTGCCGAAGGAAAAAATTATTCAGGCGGCCAGGCTTTTCGCCGTGGACACTCCCGGGTGCATCCAGATTGGCAGCTCCCTGGAGCGGCAGGCCAACTGCGGCCAGACCCTGAGGGCGATTATCGACCTGCTGGGCATCACCGGCAATATCGAAAGGCCGGGCAGCATGGTGAGCTGGGTGCTGCCGGAGACCGGCCTCATCGAGGATGTCTTCAATGAAATCCCGATTACCGATGAGATGAGGTCACATATCTACGGCGGCGATAGATTCAAGATGGGTGCGGCGCGCACCTGTAATCCCGATACCATCGTGCGGATGTTTAATAATGGGGAGAAACCCATCCGCGTCTGGATAAGCGTCGGCGGCCAGCAAATCGTCCACATGGCCTCTACCAATCAGGTGGTGGAGGCCCTGAAAAAGGTCGATTTCATGGTGCAGCTCGACCAGTTCTGGGGCCCGATGGCGGAAATGTCGGATATCGTCCTACCCGCGGCGCACTGGCTGGAAATCGACGATATTTACGATATGCACCCGCGCTGGTTTATCGAGGCCCACGTTAAATGCGTCGACCCGCCCGGCGAGGCCAAGTCCGACGCCTGGATTTTTAACGAAATCGGGCGGCGGGCCGCTCCCAAGTACTGGTTCAAAGACGTCCCGACCCTGCTCGATTACGAGTTGAGAAAAGCCCCGCTTTCCTGGAAGGAGTTCAGCGAGAAAATCATTTCCGGATGCTTCGGGCCCGACCAGGTCTATTATAAATACAAGACCGACTACTGGCGTAAGGGGGGCGGTTTCCCCTCACCAACCGGCAAGATGGAGCTTTACTCCACGGTGCTGGAAAACCTGGGGTACGACCCGCTGCCTTACTTCGAGGAGCCCGGCGAGAGCCCCGTTTCCACTCCCGAGCTGGCCAAGGAATATCCGCTGGTGCTTACCTCCGGCTTCCGCTCGCCGTTCTATTTTCTGGCGCAATACCGCAATATCCCCTGGCTGCGCAGCTTCATGGAATATCCCGCGATGCAGATAAACCCGGAAACGGCCAAAAAGCTGGGTATCGAAGATGGCGATTTCGTCTGGATAGAGTCGCCGCGCGGCCGCATTATCCAGAAAGCCAGGTTGTTCCCGGGCATCGACCCGAGGGTCGTGGCGGCTACGGCCAACTGGTTTTACCCGGAGGCGCCGGCTCAGGGTTTCCGTGGCGTGTTTATCTCCAATCCCAACGTCCTGACCGACAATAACCACCAGGACCCCATGTACGGCTCACCGGACCTGACCTGCCTGCTGTGCAAGGTCTACAAGTGCACTCCGGAGGAGCTGAAGGACCCGCAGTATGCGGGGATTTTCACCAAGGAGCATGGGGGCAAGCCGTGGGCACGGTAAACAACCCCGAAATCATCTTCGACAGCACGAAGTTGGAGAACGTCGGGGCGCCGAAAAAAAAGACGTTGCCTGGTTACTACTTTCCCCTGATTATGGCGATTATTCTCGCCGAAGCGGTTATTCTGGGACTCATCCTGTTCAATAACTTTCCCCTCCACGCGTTCGAAGTCTATCCCTTCGCTAAGTATGCTCCGTTCGTCAGCGCCAGCGACCTCACCCGGCTATCGGTGACCATCACCAAATGGATTTTCTTCCTGCTGACCGCGGGCGTCCTGATACCGACGACTCTTATCATCATCCTGGAAGTTACCCGCCGCGTATTTATTTCCCGCAAAGGTGAAGTCAATGCCTGGGACGACGAGTTTTCCTGGCTGGATAAACTTGACCGCGTGCCGAAGGTCCCCGCCGACGTAAAAGAGCGGGTGCAGGGCAATTACATCACCCGTTTCGATATCCACCAGCGCATCCAGCATTACCTTTTGATGAGCTCGTTTATCGTCCTGGCGGTAACCGGGATGTTAAGGGGGTTTCCTGACTGGCCGACTTTTCAGTGGTTTACCGGTATTTTCGGCGGTACCGATGTCTTGCGCCTGGTCCATGACGTCGCCGCCTTCGTCATGATTGCCGATGGCATTTATCACCTCGGTTATATCGGTTACGGATTTTTCGTCAAGCATAAATTTCCTTCGGCGATGATGCCCCGCCTGAAAGACCTGAAAGATATGATTCACACTTTCCTCTGGATATTCGGTTTACACAAGCACGAGCCGGCGTACGACCATTTCCAGTACGGCCAGAAAATTGACTACTGGGCGATATTCTGGGGCATGCCGGTGATGGTCATCACGGGCATTATCATGATGTTCCCCGTATTTTTCAGCCAGTGGGTCGGCGGTCAGTGGTTCGGGGTCTTAGCGGCCGCCCACCGCGATGAGGCGGTCCTGGCCATCGGCTTTATCCTCATCGTGCACATGTATTACGGCCACCTCCAGACCACCGCCTTCCCCGTGAATACCGTGATGTTCACCGGCAAAATGCTGAAATCAAAATACAGGCAGTGGTTCGGCCGGGAGTACACGCAGATAACGGACGAAAAAGAACAGGGATAACTATTCTTGATGTCGAGTATCACACACCGGTGGATGGGGCAGGGGAACACCGTCAAGCCGGACTATAACGTCTCCGACCGCCTGGCGGGAGTGCTTGATATCACCCGGCCCATCCTTTCCGTCATGGGCGCTCTGGGCGTCGGGGCTGGAGCCGCCTTGGCCTACGGGGGCTTTCCGGCGTGGAACAAGTGCCTTATCGGCGTCATCGCCGCCCTGCTGGCTTTTGCCGGCATCCATGCTTTTAATGATTTCGTCGACCAGCGCCGGGACGTGGTCTGCTGGCCGGGCCGGCCGATACCCAGTAAACGGCTCACGCCGCGGCAGGGCCTGCTCCTGGCGGTGGTTTCTTTCGCCGGCGCCCTGGTTATTGTCTGGTTCGTCTTCAACACCGTGTGCTTCACTGTCTCCGCGGTGGCGGTCGGGTTAAGCTGCCTTTATTCCGGTTATTTGAGAGACCGGGTCGGCTATCTTATCCTTCCCCCCATCCAGGGACTGGGACTGGTCTGCGGTTGGACGGCCTTCGCACCGGCTACGCTGTTCAGTGCCTGGGCGCCCTGGGTCTTATGGGCGTTTTCCGCCACCTGGCAGGCCGGACACATCATGGTCTATTCTCCTTTACATCCTATCCGGCGGGTCAAAGGTGTTAAGCTTACGCAGGTGCCGGCTTTGTTCAAGAGGACTTCTCCGCAGACGGCAGCCGCGCTGGGTTTTGGATTTTTATGCCTGGCTGCCGTAGCAGGCATCTACCTGGGCTTCTATTTCCACCTGGGTCTCCTTTATTTATTGCCGACCGCCTTGATGGCCGTCCTAGCTTTAGTCTTTAGCTTCAAGTTTATGCGCGACTCGGAAAATTTCGCTAGGGGCATTAAGGCTTTTTACTTCGCCACCTATTTCATGCTGGGGGCCCGTCTCTTGATACTGCTCAGCGTTTTCCTGTTCTATTAGGAGAATATTTTGGCACTGCGTGTCCCTCTCAATGAAGAACAGTTTGCGGATACCGAATCCGCCCAATTTTACGATGAACATGCCCGGCGCTTCATGGGGTCGGTCTACCGCAGGTTTGCCGCGAGGGTGGCCGGCATCAGTCCCCCGGGAAAGCGGGTGCTGGACCTCGGTACCGGCAGCGGCCGCCTGGCAATCGCGCTGGCGAAAGACCACCCCGACTGGCAGATTACCGGCATCGATATTTCGGCAGAAATGCTGAAGCTGGCCGGGCAGAACGCCGCCAAAGACGGTTTAACCCATAAAATTGATTTTCGGCAGGCACCGGCGGCGGCGCTGCCCTTCCCCGACGGCTATTTTGCCCTGGTGGTCAGCAACAACTCGCTGCACCTCTGGGCGGAGCCCCTCAAGGTATTTGGAGAAATCGAGAGGGTGACCTCGCCGGGGGGCTACTGTCTGATAAGGGACAATTTAAGAATCACCGTTCTTCATCTATTCATTAACTTGGCAGGTTGGGCGATGGGCATGAACGCCGCGCAGCGTCGACTCTGGATGCAGGCAATCCGTTCGTCTTATACCGGCGGAGAAGCCAGGGCAATTTTAAAGGAATCGGCCCTCAAAGACGCCCGCGTTATGACCACGCGTTATTTTGAGTTGAGTATCGAGTGGCGAAAGTCACCGGACTAGAGAATATTACCAGTCCGGCGGGCCCGGCGTGGTCTGCCGCTCGTAGAGTGGATTATAAGCTAATGTCCCCATCTTTTTGATAATATCGCGACGTTTCTCGTTCGGGGGCTCGTCCGGGATAGCCCGGATAAGCGCTTCATTACGGGCGATATAGCCTTCCCTGAACTCGGGATGGGTGTGGATAAAGAGGTCGTTACGCCTGATGCCCCGCACCACCCGCTCGCCGGTTTCCACGGGGTCCATGAACACGGAAAAATCGAACATCGGCCGCCGCATCGGCTGACCGTCTTTGGGGGGAGGGGGCGGTTGGGGCGGCCAGGTCTGCCCCTCGTTCCGGAGATGGGCGGGGCGGTTAGCGAAAGTGGATGGGCCCAGGTTAGTCATGGTCGGTCCGGGGATAAGCACCGAGGCCCCCACGTTAGTTCCCTGCAGGTCCCCCGCCAGCGTTTCCATCATGCCGGTGATGGCGTATTTGGTCATGTTGTATATAATGCAGCCGTTGACCGCGAAAAAGCCGGCTGTGGAAGAGGTGGCGACCACGTGGCCGCCTTCCCCGTGCTTTAAAATACGCGGGAGGATTATCACGAGTCCGTTGGCGACGCCGGTGATATTGACGCCGATGCTGAAATCCCAGTCCTTGAAGGTCATGTTCCACGCCGGCCCGCCGGAAGCCACACCGGCGTTATTGACCAGCACGTGTATCTTCTTAAAAACAGCTTCCGCTTCGTCCGCGGCTTTGGTGTAGGCAGCGCGGTCGGTCACGTCCAGCTTAATCGGGTGGACGGACTGGCCGGTCTTTTTAAAAAAAGCCATCGTTTCGTCCAGGGCATCCTGGCGCGAGTCCGCGATAACGACCTTCATGCCGTATTTGGCGCAGGCTTTGGCAATGCCCAGCCCGATGCCGCTGGCGCCGCCGGTAATAAAAGCTGTTTTTCCTTCAATATTCTCCATGGTGCGTTTTTCTTACCTTTCTAGACTTGTTTTACCAGTCGGGCGGGCCTACCTTTTGCTGTTTATCATAAATGTCATTATAGATAATCGTCCCGAAAGTCTTGATGACCTCCCACCTTTTTTCATTCCGGGGTTCTTCCGGGATGGCCCGGATAATGGCCTCGTGACGCGCGATGTAGCCTTCCCGCCACTCGGGGTGGGTGTGGATGTAGAGGTCATTGTTCCGGATGCCCCGCACCACCCGCTCGCCGGTCTCGTCCGGGTTCATGAACACCTGCCTGACCTCCTCGATCGGCCGTCGCGGCCGGTCTCTCATGCCCGGCGGTGGATTGGCGGGCATTTTCGGCGGCCAGGTGTCTCCCGGGTTTCTCAGGTGGGCGGGGCGGTTCTCAAAGGATGACTGGCCCAGATTGGAAACCGTCGGCCCGGGGAACAGTATCGAGACCCCGATGTTCTTGTCCTGGAGCTCGGTAGCGAGGCATTCCATCATGCCGATGACCGCGTACTTGCCCGTGCAGTAGATGGTAAAGCCGAGCGAGCCCATCAGGCCGCACGTCGAGGAGGTGGTGACGACGTGGCCGCCTTCGCCGTGCTTAATAATGCGCGGCACAATCGTCATGATGCCGTTCACCACGCCGCCGACGTTAACGCTCAGGCTGTAGTCCCAGTCCTTATAGTCCAGGTTATCAATCGTGCCGCCGGGCGTGCCTACGCCGGCGTTATTGACCAGCACGTGTATCTTCCCGAACATTTTCTCCGCTTCATCGGCGGCTTTGACGTATGCCTCGCGGTCGGTCACGTTCAGCTTTAAAGGTCGGACTGACTTCTCCTTGCCTTTGAAATAAGCCATCGCTTCATCGAGGGCGTTCTGCCGCGCATCGACGATAATCACTTTCATGCCCTGCCTGGCGCACGCCTTGGCGATGCCCAGCCCGATGCCGCTGGCGCCGCCCGTGATAAAAGCCACTTTGCCTTTTAAGTCCTTCATGCGTCTCCCTCTTCTCTATGTATTATCGCTAATGGCCGATGCCGCAGGAGCCGTCTTTACAGACGATCGCTTCCGGCATGCGCAGCGGCTTCGCATCGAGTTTGATGCCGGCTTTGGGTATCCAGGGGTCGATGGGGACGGACTGGAAATAAGCGAAATCGGTCGTGACCCACATGGGGTTCATTTCACCGCCGACGACGATAAAGTTGACTCCCTCCGGCCGCTTGAAACGGAAATTCGCCTCGTTCACGAGCCACTCGCTGAGCTTGAGCGGGTCATCCCAGCCTTCCCTTTTCAGGCTCTTGGCGACGAGGGGGTCGATAACGAAGGTAAACGAGCCGCCGAAAGGACCGCCGATATTTTTCATTACTTCCAGCATCCGCTGGAGCGGGCCGGTGTTGAAGCCGAGGACGTTCCAGCCCCGGAAAAGGCTCACGACGTTTTCGCCCGCCTTGAAGCCCTTGCGCACGTGGAAAGGCGGCCAGACGCTGTTCTCTTCGTTCTCGGCGAAGCACATGTTGTTGTAGTTGATGGTCGTTCCGGTGCTGGCGGTGAACGTTGCCCCCGGCCGGACGTCCCCGAAGTTAATGCTCATCAGCGTCCAGGCCCGGCCGATAACGGCATTGGCGTAGTTGATGGGGCTCAGGGCGCCCAGTCCGCCGTTCATGCCGATGATATTGCGGATGGGGCCGTTCACCACCATCATGCTCGCAAAGGAGGTAGTCGAGCTGGGCATGGAAGGTCGCCCCGAGGCGCCTAATGCCAGGAGAACCGGGAGGTGCTCCGGCCGGCAGCCGGCCATGACGGCGATAGCGGCGACCCTTTCCACCGTATACTGGAGTCGCTCTTCGTGAGTGGTTACGGACATCATGCCGACGTACTCATCGGGTTTGCGGTCGGTGCCGGTGAGCATCTCGGCCACGCGCTCTTCGGTGGGCAGGATGATCGGCAGGCCGTCCGTCCAGCCTTTTTCCAGGAAAAGCCGGTGCAGGCTAGCTTCGGTATCCGGCTCGAGGAGGCGCGGTCGGGTCGGTCGCTTTACCGGTTTGTAGTTCTTCTCCTCGACCGTCAGTGGCTGGGTGAGGGCAAAAAGAACCTCATCCATGAGGGGCGCGCCGGAAACGGGGTCGTTGCCCTCGACATAGCCGTAAAGTATTTCCTTGGGAATAAAGCCGACGGGGTAGGGAGGGAAGCTCCAGCGCAGGTTCATGCCGTGGCTGCGTCCGTCCCGCTGGACATAGTCCGCGAAGCGCGCGGTGACGATGGGGGCCGTCGGCACGCCGTAATCGCTTTCCATGGTCCGGGCGAACTCGGCGATACTCGCCGAACAGCCGTCTCAGCCGCCCACGCCGAAGACAACGGCGTCACCGTTTTTCTTGATTTCCGCCCAGAGCTCGGGTTCGTCGGTGAACATGCTGGACTTCTTGTGGCGCAGCACCGTCTTGATGTCCGGCCGGTGGCGGGCAAACCAGCCCTCGACCTCTTCCATGAACTCTTTACCGCCGGCGAACCCCGTGTTAACCAGGTAAACGGTCTTGCCTTGCAGTTTATCGAGGCGCGGCGCCATCTTCAGGGCGCCCAATGCCTCGGCGGTGTCCCTCGGCTGGTATGTCGGGTCATGAATCGCGAACATCGGCGAATCGGCATCGAGACGCCGCCCGAAAATGCCGGTGGGCTGACCGCCCGGGTCGAGCACCGCTATTTTTCCGTTCTTTTTCATATCTTTCCCCTTTCGATATGTCGTAATATACCGTATTTCTCATATCATAAGATAAAATAAGTGCCCAGTTCAAGTTGATATTACCAAAGTTTTTGGCCCGACTTGCGCGGCAGGCTCGATTAACTCTAATATATTTATGGGTGCGTTAATTCACCGTAAAAAGAGCCAACAGGAAGGATTTGCGCGCATGAATACGGGAGCACTTGACGGCTTAAAGGTCCTGGAGTTCAGCGATTTTATTTCCGGGCCATATGGCGGCAAAATGCTGGCCGACCTTGGTGCCGGGGTCATCAAGATAGAGAAGCCCGTCTCCGGCGATAAAGCCAGGCAATGGGGGCCTTTCCCGGGGAATATACCGCACCCGGAGAAGAGCGGCCTCTTTCTCTTTTTGAACGCGAACAAGCGGGGGATTACCCTGAACGTTGCCGGCGGGCCGGGACGGGAGATATTCCGTCGACTGGCCGGTTGGGCGGACGTGCTTATCGAAAGTCAGCCGCGCCGGGAAATGGCAAAAATAGGGTTAACCTACCCGACTTTGAAAAAGTTGAACCCTTCTCTGATTATGACCTCCATATCCCCGTTCGGGGAGACGGGTCCCTATAAAGACTATAAAGGCTCCGACCTGATTAACTCCCATATGAGCAGCGAGGCATTCGGCAACCCGACGGAGGGTGTGAATGACCTGGAGCGTTATTACCCGCTGCGGGGGCCGATGCAGGCCGCCGATTTCATGACCGGCCTGACCGCGGCGGTGTGCACCATGTCCGCGATAGTAGGGCGGCGAAAAAATAAGGTCGGCCGGCATATCGACATCTCCGCCCAGGAAGCGCTGGCCTCGGTGGAACGGCAGGAACTCGCCTTCTGCCTGTGCGAGGGGCTTTGCCCCACCCGGCAGGTGGGCCGGAAGCGCGTCGGCGGGTTTTTATACCAGTGTAAAGACGGCTACGTCTGCATCTGGATCGGGCCGCACTGGCAGAAACTCGTGACGATGATGGGCAAACCGGACTGGACGGAGGCCGAGCTCTTCAAGAATCCGGCCCTGCGCTCCGAGCACCAGCAGGACTGTAATAAGCTTATCGAGCTGTGGACGATGCAATACACAATGGATGAAATCGATCGTCTCGGCATGGAATTCGATGTGCCTCTAGCGCCGGTGCGTACCGTGAAAGAGGTCGCCAACGACGTGCAGCTAGCCTACCGCAACTATTTTGCCGAGATCGACCACCCGGTGGCCGGGCGGCTCAAATACCCCGGCGCGCCTTACAAGCTGTCGGCGACGCCCTGGGAGGTCAAGCGCCCCGCCCCGCTGCTGGGCGAGCATAATGACGAAGTGTATGGCCAGATTCTTGGATACAGTCGGAAGGATATAGCAGGACTTAAACAGGCGGGCATAATATAAAGGGAAAAATCGGAGAGAATTATCATGCATAAATTACCTCTGGCGGGTATCAGGATTACGGATTTCGGGCAGATGTGGGCCGGGCCTCACCTTTCGCAGTGGCTGGCGGTCATGGGGGCGGAAGTCATTAAAGTGGAAACCCACCTGAGGATAGATTTTATGAGGATGATCGGCATTCCGCCGGGACTGAGGAGGGACGATTTCAACGCGGGGACGGCTTTCGCTTCGCTGAACTACGGTAAAAAGAGCGTTACCCTGAACATGAACGAGCCGAGGGCGCAGGAGCTTGCCAAAAAAATGGTAAAAATAAGCGACGTTGTCACGGAGAATTTCGGCGGGAATATTCTCGAGCGTTGGGGGCTGGGTTACGAGGAGATGAAAAAAATAAAGCCGGATATTATCTACTATGCCGGCTCGGGCTACGGGCGGAGCGGGCCTCATCAGTCGCGGCCGTCTTACGCGGAAATCGTGGAGGCATACGACGGCTCGACGTATCTGAATGGCTACCCCGGCGGCGGGCCGGCGACGGTCGGGGTGTCCCCCTGGACGGACGCCACCCAGGCGATGCACGGCGCCTTTGCGATTATGGCGGCGCTATATCATCGCGACCTGACCGGGGAGGGACAATATATCGACGCCGCCATGATTGAGGGGAGCAGCAACTTCCTCGGCGAGGTGGTGATGGGCTACGCGATGAACGGCGCCCTGGGAGAGCGGATGGGCAATCGAGATAAGTTCATGGCGCCGCACGGCTGCTATCGCTGCCAGGGAAACGACGCGTGGGTCGCCATCGCGGTGGACGGCGAGGCGGCCTGGCAGGCTTTCGTCAAAGCCATCGGCAGCCCGGAATGGACTCAAAGAAAAGAGTTCAAAAACGAGGTAAGTCGACGGCAAAACCAGGATGAGCTTGACCGGCTCGTGGAAGAATGGACGCGCGAACATCACCAGTATGAGGTCATGGAGCTGCTGCAAAAAGCGGGGGTGGCGGCCGGGGCTTCGCTGAATATCAAAGACCTCGTCAGCGACCCGCAGCTCAAGGCGCGGCAGTTCTTTGTCGAGACGGAACACCCGGTGCTGGGGAACATCACCCTGGCGGGTCTGCCCTGGAGGCCGGAAGGCCGGCAAAAAGGCAATTATACCTGCCCGCCGCTGCTCGGGGAGCATAACGACTATGTCTTCGGGGAGCTGCTGGGCTTGAGCGCTGAAGAAATCGCCAGTCTTAAAGAAGCGAAGGTAATTTACTAGCGGCGGGCGATTTCTTTGCTTAGACATTCGTTTATTCGTTTTTTAAATATTTTATTTTTCGATTTCGTAGCTAATTTACGAGATTTTGTAGCTGGTATTCGTTTTTATTATATGTTAAGTTAGCTTCAAAAGACGGGGTATTCGTTTTTCGATTTATGTTAAACCCAGCTATGAAATCCAGGTATTCGTTTTTTAATTTATGGTAAGTTAATTTTTTATTTAGTGTTTTCGCGTAACAGTATATAAGAAGCGGAGGAGAATAGATAGATAGAGGATTTTGTCCGGGGAGTTTAAGAGGGGTTACAACCCCTCTTTTTTTATCCCCTCTCCAGCCATATATTATATCGGTTTAAGTAATATTTAGGGCTGGAGAGGGGATTAAGGGGTGAGGTTGAAAAATGACCTATGTGCTCAAAGATGCGGCGGGCATGCAGTGATTCTCACGTCGTCCTTCCAAAGGAAGGACTCCTCAGAATGACAAAGAAGGGAACGGATTCTTCGCTGCGCTCAGAATGACAGGATGGAAACAACGGCGTTCTAAATCATGTCCCGGGCAATCAGGGCGGCGCCGATAGCTCCTGCCAGCATGGGGTCGAACTCGCTGGTGAGGGCCGTCATCTTCATCTCTCTTTCGATGCGTTTCACGATGCCGGGATTCTTCGCCAGGCCGCCGGTGAAGGCGATTTCCTTTTCCGGCAATATCCGGCCGATAGTGCCGTGAAGCCTCCAGGCGATGGTGAAAAGGTAGGCCGCCAGCACCTGGCTCTCCGTGTAGCCCTCCCGGAACAGCCCCATAGCCTCGGTATTGGCGAAGGCGTAGCAGGTGGTGCTCACCGGTTCCGGGTCTTTTTCCACCGTCAGCGACCTGGCGCCCATCTCCTGGATCGGCACCTGCATGAGGTCGGCCATGGTCTCGATGCTGCGTCCAAAGCCGTCGGCGCATTTATCGTTCATCTGGAAGTCGCGTATCCTGTCCCAGCCGTACAGGCGGATAACTTTGCAGGTCTGCGCGCCCAGGTCGACCACCGTCCTGATAGAAGGCCCGAACATCAAGCGGGCGCCCCGCGCGTGGCAGCTGATTTCGTCGACGGTTTTACCGGCGAAAGAGATATTGCGGCTGCCCCAGCCGGTGCCCGCGATAGACTTAATGTCTTTGAGCTTCATCCCGGACTTCCCCAGCGCCCGCCTCACCGCTTCATCGGCGTTTTTGCTGTAGTCCGGCCCGTTACGGAGGCTGGCATAGCCGAACAATTTGTCATCACATAAGATGGCCGCTTGAGTGCTGTTGCTGCCCACGTCCACACCCGCGGTAATGTTTTTACATTTCTTCCAGTCGATATCCGTAGCCGTCCCGGCGGACTCCGGCCATTGCCAATATTCCTCTGTCATTTGTTTGCCTCCAGCAGTAGTTCTTCGAACCTTAGCCCGCCGCTATCCCTTCGACTTCGCTCAGGGCAAGCAGGGCGGCGCCCAGCGCCCCGGCGTACTCCGCCTGCTCGGGAACCAGGAAAGCCACCCCCGACCGTTTCTTCAACGCATTGACCACCGCCTGGTTCCGGCACAAGCCGCCGACCAGCACCGTGGCGTTTTTATCGGGATTAAATTTATCGTGGAGAATCGAGTTAAGCCGGACGGCTACCGCTTCGGCTACCGCCCGGGCGATATCTCCCCGGGGGACATTGCGGTTCAAAAGCCCGATGGCGTCCATCTCGGCGAAAACGCTGCAGCCGTCATTGACCAGCACCTCGCCGTTGCCGGAGACGCGGCCCATCTCTTCCAGCGTCATCCCCAGCGTCCGCGCCATGGACTTAAGCAGGATGCCCAGTCCGGCGGCGCATTTCTGGTTCATGACCACTTCCGTGATTTTGTCCTGCGGCCCCAGGGCCACGACGCGCACCTGGTCGGCGCCGGCGTCCATGACGCAGGTGGCTTCAGGATACAGGAACCGGGCCGCCCGGGCGTCCGCCACAGGTTCAACAACGCGGTCGCGGGCAAAGCTGACGTCGGCCTTGCCCTGCCCGGTCGCGACGATATTATCGATATCGGAGGGAGTCAGTTTGGCCGCCGCCAGCGCCTTCTTCCAGGCCTGCTCGGCGGACTTCGCCCGGTTCGCCCCTCCCGATAATGCCGTCCCCCGGCCGACGACTTTACCGTCCTTCAAAATCACCGCTTTAACGTTTTCTATCCCTACATCTATGCCGGCCGTGATCATATCAGCCTCCTAGTCCTCAAGTTTCCTCAAGCCCTGGCTCTCCATCCAGACATCGAGCTGGTCCAGCAGGCGGTTTTCATCGAGGTCGGTGCGGTCGCCGGGCTGGGAACCTTCGTAATGCAGGACGCGCACGCCCATCTTGCTCAAGCGCAAGCCCTGCTCCTTGCGGGTCACCGTGCAGCCCACGCCGCAGCGCCATAAAGGCAGGATAGCCCCGTCCACTTTATAGGCTTTGGCGAAGTCGTCAAGCGCCCAGGGACGGATGACCTCGTCATCCTTGAATCGGTGGCCCCGCGCTTCAGTACCGATCATCATGCGGATGGCATCTTCCCTTGTCTTGATAGGTCGATTGTCTACCGCCCTCCCCCCGAAACCGCCGCCGCGGAAACGCGGACCCCAGGTGCCGTCCTTTTTAAGCTCGAAAGGACCGGCCATCATGTGACTGTACTGCGAGCCGACACAGACCGCCCCGTATTTCTCCATATAGCGGTAGTATTTCAGGAAGTGCCAGGGCGGCGGGTGGGTCTCCATCCAGCGGTACCTTTCATTGCCCACCGCGGCGATGTTATTCTGCACGCGCCACTCCACCTCGTCCCGCAACGCTTTCCAGATAGCCACCGTTTCGCCGGGGTCGCCCTTGGTGAGACCGCCGAGCGTGTAAAAGGAGTAGAGGTCCTTCTGGCTCAAGGGGGAGGGGATGTGCTGCATGAAACGGGAGACATCCTGCGCGTACGGCGCAATGCCCCCGCTGATTTTCACGCTGTTGATGAACCTTTCGTCGTCGAACTTTTGCCCGAAAATCCTTTCGATTTCGGAGATGATATATAGAGTCGTATAGACCTTGTCCTCGATCATCGCTTTTTCACGGTCGACGTCCTGCGGGCCGGTGTAAAGAGCGTAGTTCTCCTGGAAGCGGGGGATAGGGGAATAGTCCATGGGCGCCTGGCCGCGTTTGGTATGCTGGTCGCACGGGTCCGAGAAAGGAATGACCAGGTCGCGGAACGGGAAAGGACTGCCGTCCTGCTGGTGCCCCAGGTACATGGCGCCCCAGCAGTTGAGCTGATAACCGCAGACTTCCCGCCCCCACCCCACGATCTCGCTATAGTACCGGGCGATGCGGGCAAACTCATCGCTCTTATTCGCCATCATCGCGCCCACGGGGTTATCCTCGATGACGCGCAGTGCTGGAAAGCCGATGCTCCACCCGACGTTGCCCTGTGCCAGCAGCACTTTTTCCGAGGAAGCGCTATCAATAGATTTCTGCCACTTCGCTCTCATTTCCTTGGCTTTGTTCCAGACTTCCAGGGGCCTGGTTTCCCATTTTGTTTTAGCCATAAGTGCCTCCGTTTATTTCAGCACCAGCTCCGGTTTCAGCATATTGATAAAGGCCTCCAGGCGCAGGCGGGTTTCTTCATACGGAAGGGTGGTATCGCGTTCAAAGTAATGGAAAGGGATGTTGCGCTCCCGGAGGATTTTCCAGATGAGCGTATTGTCCGAACCGTGAGGGTGGCAGTAAATCTGCTTGGCGATAATGACGCCGTGAGCCTGGTAATCCTCATAAAGCTGGTAAATGTGGGCGGGACGCCGCCGCCAGTTATTGTCTTTCAGGGCGCAGTGGGGGCGGCCCAGGTAACGCAGGGAAATAGCCATGAGGCGGTCGGGCTGGGGGATGACCTCGTTCCAGAAGTAGCAGCTGCCCGTGCAGACCTCGTCGATGACGACGTTTGCCCCCAGCTCTTCAACGAGTTTCTCCAGCGCTACGTCGGACGTGGGACTCCCGATAAGCATCAGGCGGACACCGGTATCGCGCCGGGGCTTCCGCGCCGCCAGTCCGGCGATAACATCTTTCAAAAGCTCGTTCATCTCGGCCTTGTCCATCACCTGGCTGGCCAGGACCATCTCCATCGCTTCCGAACCGAGGAGGACGGGACTATCCGCCCGGCGCAGCTCGTAGACCTGGCGCATCAGGCGGCGGTTTTCGTTATAGATTTCTATGGCGCGGTCGAGGTCAGCGTCCGTAATAGGCTTGCCCGTCCATTTTTCCACCGCTTTTTTAAAGACATCCAGCTCCGAACGCATCAAATCCTTGGAAGTTTTCCCGTCAACGTAATCGGGGACGAAGACATAATGGTTAAATAACTCCGGCTGGCTGTTCAAAGTGGTCTGGAAGGCGTTGAGCATCCATTGACAGCCCTCGGCATTAATCAGTCCGTCGATATAATCGTAATGACCTTTAAGGAACTGGTTGAGGATATCACGCGAGCAGGCGCAGTTGCCGTACATCTGGCGGTCGGTGGCGTCATCCGGTTCATGCCGGCTCAAAAGGCGCACCGGTAGGGCGCCGGCGGCATAGACGATTTCCTCGGGCATGTAGGGCTCGTAATAGCCCAGGACTTTGCCGCCGGTCCGTTTTTTCCAGTCGCGCGCGTACTCATGGCGGCCCTGTAAAATTTCGTGAAATCTTTCCAATTTCTTCACCTCCGTCAGGTGCGTAACGAATTAAACTCAGCTTTGCGCAGGAAAACAAGGATATCCTGTGGGATATCTCATTTATAGCACATACGAGATGATTTTTCAAAAGAGCAGCCAAAAGGACAGAATTTACCTGAGAGTCCGTATGACGAAAAACGATTTTTATGCTAACCTTAAATTAAGGCGACCATCACATCGAGGAGGTGGACCATGCCAAGAGCATTCTGGAAAGGCGTCATCAGCTTCGGACTGGTAGCCATACCGGTCAAAATGTACGTGGGGACCGAGACCCAAGTGCTGAATTTTCATCTGCTGCATAAAAGTTGTCTCACCCGGCCCAGACAGGTACTGCACTGCGAGAGGGACAACGAATACTTCGGGATTAAAGACACGGTGCGGGGCTATGAGGTCGCTAAAGACCAATACGTCGTCCTGAACGAAAAAGATTTCGACAAAGTGCCGGTCAAGACCACTCACGCCATCGACATTCTCGGCTTCGTCGACGAGAAAGAAATCGACCCGCTTTACTATTACGGCGTCCATTACCTCGAGCCGGAGGAGGTCGGCGTCAAGCCGTTCAATCTTTTAAAGGAAGCGCTGGTAAAAACGGGACGGGTCGGCATCGGGAAGGTCACTTTCCAGCGGAAGGAACATCTCAGCTGCCTGAGGCCCCTGGAGGACATTATCCTGCTCCACACGATGCGCTATCAAAACGAGATAATTTCCCGGAAAGAGCTCACCGTCCCGAAAACCAAAGCGGCCGAAGCCGAGCTCAACATGGCCGTCTCGTTGGTCAAAGCCATGGCCAGGAGCTTTAAGCCGGAAGAGTATAAAGACGAATATCGGGAAGCCCTGAAAAAGGTCGTGGATGCCAAGGTAAAAGGCGAAAAGATAGTCGCGCCTCCCGCGCCCAAAGCGGAAGTCGGCGACCTCATGGCGGCGCTGCGCGCCAGCATCAATGCCGCCAAAAAGGAACCGGTCGGTGTGAGGTAAGTCACGGCAGGATTTCCGATTTTCAGACTATAATTGCAATCGAGTCTTTAAATTATAGCAATAAATTATGGGCAGCGAACTCGAAAAGTACCGGGAGAAACGCGATTTCCAGCGCACCCCGGAGCCGCCTCCCGAAAAGGGGGCGAAGCTGGGGCCGCTGACGTTTGTCGTCCAGAAACACCGCGCGCGGAACCTCCACTATGATTTCCGTCTCGAGCTCGATGGCGTTTTAAAATCCTGGTCGGTGCCCAAGGGACCGTCTTTAAATCCCGCAGATAAACACCTGGCCGTCATGGTGGAAGACCATCCGCTGGAATACGCCTCCTTCGAGGGGAATATCCCCAAAGGCGAATACGGCGCGGGTGAAGTCATCGTCTGGGACAGCGGCACCTATTCTCCCGACGAGGGCGGCCAATTTCTTTTCAGCGACCGGCCCGCCGCCGAAAAACAGATGAGGAGCGGCCTGGAAAAAGGCAAGCTCTCGTTCTTCCTGAGGGGCCACAAGCTCAGAGGCTCCTGGACGCTGGTGAAAATGCAAAAGAGGCCCAACGACTGGCTCCTGATGAAGCACCTTGACGATTATGCCAGCCCCGACAGGGACATCCTGGAAGAAGAACAGTCCGTGATTTCGGGTCGCAAGGTGGAAGATGTCCGCGAAAAAGGTGCCTGAAAAAAAGGCGGTCGCGCCGCTCAACCCTAAAGAAATCGAAGGCGCGCGCGCCGCCGGCTTCCCGGCGACCATATCTCCCATGCTAGCCAGCCTGGCCAAAGGGCCGTTTTCCCATCCCGAGTGGATTTTCGAGCCCAAGCTGGACGGCTACCGCATTATCGCCCTGATACGCGACGGCAAGGTAATACTGCAGTCGCGCCGGGGCAATAACGTCACCCGGCAATACAACGCGCTGCTGCCCGACCTCGCCCGGCAGCCGGCTTCGGAGCTCATCCTCGATGGCGAGATCATCGCCATGGACGAAAAGGGGAAGCAATGCTTCCAGTGCCTGCAGAACTATTTGAGGTCGGCGGGCAGGGAAAGCAACAACGCCAGCCAATATCCCCTGGTCTATTACGTTTTCGATATCTTATACCTGGACGGCTATGACCTGCGCGGCGCGGCATTGAAATCCCGCAAAGCGCTGCTGAGCGCCATCCTGAGACCGGGCAGTCAGGTAAGGCTGATCGACTATTTTGAAAAGGACGGCGAGACCGTCTATAAAGGTGCCGTGTGGAGCGGCTTGGAAGGGGTGGTCGCCAAAAAATTCGATAGCATCTACCAGTCGGGGAAGCGTTCTCTCGACTGGCTTAAAGTCAAAGCCATGCTCAGCGATGAGTTCGTCATCGGGGGGTATAGCACGGCGGCCGGCGGCCGGGCGGCGACTTTCAGCTCTCTTTTGCTCGGCTATTACGACGAGGGCAAACTCGTCTATGCCGGGCATGTCGGCACCGGGTTCGACGAGAAATCTTTGACCGAGTTAAAAAAGAAGCTGGACGCTTTGCGCACCGGGCGCAGCCCATTCGCCGAAGCGCCGCGCTCCAATGTCCCCACCACCTGGGTCAAGCCGGAACTGGTCGCCGAGGTCAAGTTCTCCGAATGGACGGGTGACGGCCGGCTCCGCATTCCCGTGTTCCTGCGGCTGCGGGAGGACAAAGCGCCGGGTGAAATACACCGGACGAAGGCGGTTGCCATGAAGACAACATCAAAGGAGGTGGCGAAAGTTAACGTCCCTGACGACCCGCCTCCACCGACTAAAAACAGTATGGCCGATGGTGTTCTCAAGCAGTTGCAGAACCCGGAAAATTCTTTCGATATCGAGGTCGAAGGCAGCCGGGTAAGCGTGGGCCATCTGGACAAGGTACTCTGGCCGGCCCGGGGCGGGCGGGCGGGTCTAACCAAGCGCGATTTGCTCACGTACTTGGCGAGGGTATCGCCGTACTTTCTGCCGCAGATGAAAGACCGCCCGATAACGCTCAGCCGGTATCCTGATGGCATCAAGGGGGAACATTTCTGGCAGAGGCACTGGGAATACGCCGCGCCCGACTTCGTCAAACAGGTGAAAATCAAGGAGGAGAAAGGTTCGCGGGGCGAATATCTTCTCTGCGATAATCTCGCCACGCTCATCTGGCTGGGACAGGAGGCGAACCTCGAGTTTCATACCTGGTTTTCCCGGATAAACGCGGCGCCGGATATGGCGAAAGGTAAAAGCACGGACGAAATTCTCGACTACCCCGACTTCATTATCTTCGACCTCGACCCCTATATTTATTCCGGGAAGGAAGCCAAAGGCGAAGAGCCCGAGCTGAACCGCAAGGGGTTCGACAAGACCAGCGAGGTGGCGCTGCGACTCAAAGAAATATTCGATGGGTTGGACCTCAAAGCTTTCGTGAAGACCACCGGCAAGACGGGCATTCACATCTATGTCCCCATCAAGCGCCGGCTGGACTATAAAGCGGTGCGCTCGGCCGCCAAGACCATCGGCGAATACCTCGTGCAAAAGTATCCCAAAGAGATAACCACGGAGTGGGCGCAGGAAAAACGCAAAGGAAAAATATTTATCGATTACAACCAGAACGTCCGCAGCAAGACGCTGGCCTGCGTTTATTCCCCCCGCCCCAACCCGGATGCCGCCGTATCCGCGCCGCTGCGGTGGGAAGAGCTGGGCAAGGTATATCCTACCGATTTCACCATGGTCACGCTGCCGGAAAGACTTAAAAAGACCGGCGACCTGTGGGCGGACATTCTTGCCGCCAAGCGCGACCTGAGCAAGCTGTCCGGATTAGCGTAAATTCGTCTTTCCATCCCTTTGATATACCCTAACTTGACACAGGTACAAGGGTATTGTAAATTCTCTATGTCGACCGATTAATCATAAAAAAATACAGGAGGAATACATGGCACCAGCACTAAAAGGCAAGGTAGCGATAATTACCGGGGCCAGCCGTGGGCTGGGTAAAGCTTTCGCCTTAAAATTCGCCGAGGAAGGGGCCAGGCTCTTTTTAACGACCACCGACCTGGAAAGGGCGCAGAGCACCGTCAAAGAGGTAAAAGCAAAAGGCGCGGAGGTCGGGATTGTCCAGGCGGATATCTCCGTAGAAAAGGATTGCCAGAAAATCGCCGACGAGGCGATGAAAAAGTTCGGCAAGGTGGACATCCTGGTCAATAACGCCGCCATCTGGTACGGCCTCAATATTACCCCCTGGGACCAGTTGAAGGTCGAAGACTGGGAGCGGATTTACCGGGTGAACGTCATCGGCACGTGGCAGGTCTGTAAAGCCATCGCGCCGCTGATGGTCAAAGCCGGCAAAGGCAAGATTGTCAATATCGCTTCCAACGTGGCGCAGGTCCCGGCGGCGATGTTTTATCTGCCATATGCCTGCAGCAAGGGTGCGCTTTACACGTTCACCCATGCCCTGGCCCGGGCCCTGGCGGCCAACGGCATCAACGTCAACGCCATCGCCCCCGGATTTACCGCCTCCGAGGCGAGCCTTGCCCAGCAGGGCAGCGATAAAACGTTTGAGTTTGCCGTCAGCGGACAGTCCATGAACCGGCGCGGGCAGCCGGCGGACATGGTCGGCGCCGCGGTGTTCCTGGCTTCAGACGCGTCCGACTTCATTACCGGCCAGGTGTATTACGTCGATGGCGGCACCATCATGCTTTAGTCGGAAATCCCGAGGAAAATAGAGAGGGGGGCTTAAGCCCCCCTCTTTTTATGTCTTTTAGTAAAATTCTGTTTATTTGTAGACGCCGTATTCCTTGGTGGCATCGATGAAAGTCTTCACGTTAGCCGGCGGCACGTTTTCGATGGTGGCGCCGCTCATCATGATATAGCCGCCGCCCCTGGCGCAATCGTTGACAAGTTTCTTCACGGCCGTCTTGACGTCCTCCGTGGTGCCTACCGCCAGCGTGGAAATGGGCATATTCCCACCGATACAGGACACATCGCCGAGGAGCTTCTTGACTCTCACCATATCCGTAGCGTCGAACCCCCAGAAAATCTTGCCCTTCGGTGAGGTTTTAATGACATCCAGTCGCGAGTTATAGCCGCCTTCCGCCCAGGGGAACGGGATGCAGCCTTCCGCAATGAGCCCTTCCATGGTGGCCAGTAACGAAGGCCAGTAAAATTTCTTGAACTGCGCGTCGGACATAAAGCCGTCGGCCCCTTTATGCAGAGGGATGAACACGACCGGACAGCCGTTCAATTTGGCATTGGAAACGCCCATTTTTACCATTATCGGCGTAAACTGGTCCAGGGCGCGCAGGAGCTTGTTCGGCTGGCGGTACATATCCAAAATGATACCCCTGGTGCCACGCAGCGTATCGCCAATGGTATCGAAAGGCGCTTTGGTCCCGCCGCCGAAGAAAGCCGGGAAACCCAGCGAGGTCATTTTCGCGCCGTAAGCGCCTACTGTGCCGATCCACTTTAAAGCCTCGTTGCCGGCTTCCATCATCGCTTTCAATGCTTCCTGTACCGGCGGCAGACCGAAGGGCACGAAAGCCGCGCCGGTGAAACCGCCGTACATTTCGTTCATATTCGTAAACGGCGAAAGCGCCTGCAGCCCTTCGAGCTTACCCATGATACGCGGCAGCCATCGGGTCAAGAAATAGTAGGTAGGGTCATCAATCAGGTCATCGTACTCGTTGGCTTTCATGTATTCGCCCTCTTTAGCCTGGTAAGAAGCCTCTTTAGCCACGCCGTGGCCGGGCCAGGCGTAAAGTTTGTAATCGATGATATCGTGAAGCCTGCCCGGTGGAGAGATAGTAACGCTGCTATGGGCATCAGGCTGCAGGTCCAGGATATACTTGGTAAAGGCTTTGTCCAGCTTATCATAGTCGTACATCACGTCGTAAGGGGTATACCCTGAATAGTACGCGGCGAAGAACCCGAACATCGGGAAAATCGGCACTCTATCCGGCTTCTTCAGGTGCATGGCGTCCAGTATCCTTTGCACCCGGCTCTTATAGGCTTTTTCCGCCTCGGGGGTGTTATACTTGGCTCCTGGGGGCGAAAGCCACTTGCCGACCAGGTCATCGTTTTTTTCCGCCGGTGTCATTTCTTCCCAAGTCTTTGCCATTGTTTGACCTCCTTACAATATCTCCGTTTTTCTCTTGCAGGGGACGCTGGTATAGTATGTATTTCACCCAATATTAACCATTTGCAGGGAAAAATTCAAGGTCAGATACGACAAAGGATAAAACTGATAAGGTATTAAAAAGGAACGCCGGCAATTACGTACGGATTCTCAAGTAACCGGCATATTGCATTATAAAGTTCTCTATGATATCATAGAGAAACTCTGTTGGGCGGCCGGTATCTTGAGATACCGCCGGGTGCGCGATTATGACGCCGTCAAAGCTGGACCTTCACAGCCTCATTGTCTTTTACTACGTCGCCAGCGAGGAGAGCCTCACCTCCGCCGCCGCTAAACTTTTTCTTACACAGCCCACCGTCACTTACCATATACGCTCCCTCGAAAAGAACATCGGGCTAAAGCTGCTGGATATCAGGAAACAGAAGGTAGTACTGACTAAAGCCGGGGCCGGGCTATTCCGCTACGTAGGAGAAATTTACCAGCAGGTGACCAGCGCCGAAAAGTTCCTGGAGAACCTTAAAGAGGCGAGCCTGCGCGTGGGTATTGCCACCACCTTCAGCCCCTGCCTGACGTCCGCGGTATGCGCCTTTGAAAAGCTTTTTCCCCGCGCCAGGCTGGTTATCCGGAGCGGCGCGTCTTTTGAAATCGCCGACGACGTCCTCAATTATAATATCGACCTGGGAATCGTCGTCAGCGCGGACTACGATAAATTAAAGCTAAAGTGTATTCCTGTCTCGTCCCGGGAGAAACTGGTGCTGGTGGCTTCACCGTCCAGTCCGGTCGCCCGCAAGCAGCGCCTGGAGTTCGTGAACCTGTGCGGTTATCCTTTAGTGCTGGGACCGGAGACATCCGCCACGCGGAGGATTATCCTGAGAAAGCTTATGACGGGGGGGTGCCACACGCCCACCCCCATTATCGTGGAAGTCAATAGCTGCGAATGGGGCATCCGTCTCGTGGAAAACGGGGAGGGGGTGGGCCTGTACCACATCCGGAGCGTGGAAAAATCCATCGCCGAGGGACGACTTAAAGTGTTGCCGATTTCCGACGAGATATTGGTGGGGGCAGATGCCCTGCTCCGTTCCGATGCTCCCGAGCACACGATGGCAGAGAGGTTTATTTCGCTGGCTCAAGAGGCATTCGGCGCCCACGGTGAAAAAACGCCGGCGCATATTGCCGACAAGTAGAGTTACCGCGCCAGCTTCATCGCCTCCTTGATGTCCTCCGCCACCATTTTTCTCTTGGATTTTTCAATGAGGAAGTTCTTGCCCGCCGGCGTATAGGACGGCAGGACTCTTTTGTCTCTGGCATAGTAGGGCTGCCCCCTGATTTTGTACGTCGAGCCGGCCGGGACCACCCTCTTGCCCGTCTGTTTCTTCCAGATATCGTTCATCATCTTGATGGCAACATCCCCCATGAGCATAAAGACTTTAACACCAGAGAACAGGGTAATTTCCTCTTCCAGGATTTTAGAGCAGTTTTTCAGGGTCTCCGGCGCAATCGCATATTGAGTTTTGCCGCACTTTATCGCGGTGGTGATGTAGACGCCCAGGTCGAGGATATCCTGCATCGAGCTTACTTCAGCTCCGGCATCACGGAAAGCCTGGAGGGTGGTCTGTAGATAAAAAGGGTTGCCGGCGGCGTAAAAATAGTCCGGTTTATCGTTCGGCGGGGCTTCCGTGATCATCAAGATTTTTATTTTCGCGGCGTCGATTTCCGCGGGCGGCAGCAGATAACTGTTTTTATCGACATCCGCGCAGCGGAAACCCACGCACTTTATTTTATCGGTGATTTTCATTTTTGCTTCACGCTATTTTTTATGTTTCGTCGGGTCGGAAAGCTTGCCCGGCCCGAAGGAAGAGTAGTCCAGGTCGTAAAACTGGCGGCAGGCCGCAAAATATCCCAGATGGCTCCCGCCCATGACCAGCTTGGCTACGGGGGCATCGCGGTAAAACTTCTCATAGTGGTTCTCCCGGATATAGCCGTAGCAGCCCATGAGCTCCATGCCCTTGAGAATCATTTCGGCGGCGGTGCGGGTAATATAGGAATGGACCGCGTGCCCCTTAGCCACCATGCTGGTGGTCGTCCAATCGCCGTAGATTTCCGGATGGTCGTACTGGTGCGCCAGTTCCAGGAAAGAACCCCTGGCCAGCGTGATAAACGAGGCTATCTCGCCGATAATCATCGCCGCATCGAGGTGCTGGTTAATGAGCCTTCCCCCGGCCACCCTCTGCCCCGTGTAGTCAAGGAGCACGTCGAAGGCGCCCTGGAGGATGCCGACCATGTGGCCCGAGTTAAGGGGAAATGGGGGGGCCGAAGCGGTTTCAAAGATTTTCCAGGCCACGGGGCCGGCCAGTCCCCATGCTTTGGGTACCCTGACGTTGTCAAAATAGGTCGAGGTGTTCCTGTCAGCCATCATGCCGGCTTTAACCTCGAACTTGCCGTGGGAAACGCCGGGCCAGGGCTCGGGGACGTAAACCAGGGCAAAAGCGTCTTTGCCCAGCCGGGGGTCCATGTTGCAAATCACGCAGTTGAGGTCGGCCACGCCGGCGTTGGAAGCCCAGAACTTGTTGCCGTTGATGACCCAATCATCGCCTTCGAGCTTCGCCCTTACCCTGACGGTCTTGCCTTCGTTGGTGAGGTTCTCGATATCGGCGGCGGACTCCGGCTCGCTCATATTAAAGCAGGCGGCACGGAGCTCATCACCCAGAAACAGGGGCGAAAACTCGTCGAGCACCGCTTTGCCCCAGGCCTTGGCTTCGGGGGTGGGGGCCATAAGGTAAGCCAGGGTAGCCGGCGTCCAGCCCCAGTCGGTGACGGCGCTGTGCATGCTGATACCGTAATCGCCGCGGCCGATCTGTTCCTGTTTCAGGGCGCCCGAGACGATGGAAAGCAGCTCGTTGCCGCCGTATTCTTTCGGTATCATGTTCTTCTGGCAACCGAGGTCCACCTGTAGTTTCTTCAGGATGGGGGTAATGATTTCTTCATGCGTGACATCGTCGTCGATTTTATCACGGACGGGAATAATCTCCCTATCGGTAAAGTCCGACATGACCTTTTGCAGCATGCGCTGCTCTTCGTTGACGAAACACTCCGGGTACTGTAATTTATACCATTGGCTGCTCTGGTCTAACATTTTGTTGCCCTCCTCTTAATTATTGATACCGGCAGGTCATATGTTCCCACATGATATATTTTTCCCGGCGCTAACGTCAAACCCGCTTGAGTCAAAAGACTTGATTTTACACGTTTTATTCTCTAAAATCTATAGACGGTCAATATCCGGGCGGTTAGCTCAGCTGGTTAGAGCGTCAGTATCACACACTGAAGGCCACAGGTTCGAGTCCTGTACCGCCCACCATATTGTACAGTAGGCAGAACTCCCAGTCCTTCTTCTTTAGCTCTGTTTTTCCTGCACTAGATATATAATGAGTTTAATAACGCGCTTTGCCCAAGTCATAAAGGAGGTGTGCCATGGTTGACAGCAGTGGACTTTCGGAAGAGGAAGAATTCCGTGGAGCTCAAATCCAAATCTTAGGCACTAATCCGAGGACTCCAGAGAAAGGAAGAATATTCGTCTGGACCAAAATGGGTTGGTTCGAGCGTTTGGAGGGACCGTCAAGAAATGTAGCTTTTACTCCTGTAGCCGACTCGGAAGAAGAATTGCGCAAATTGATTTCGCGGGATAACCCCCAGGCAGTTTTATATGAACTGGGTGATAAGAATAGAAAAAAGGTCTCTGAGGAATTCATAGAGCAATCCCGATCCTATCCGGATTCTCCTGAAGATTCGATCGAAGAGCCCGATGAGGATGATCAAGAATACCATCAACACGGCTTATGATATGGGACGTAACCGGCGTTTCGCCTCATCGGTGGCCAGCCCGGCCGAAGGTGCCCGCAGGAGCCGCGGAACTGGCGAGTCTGGCCGGGGGACTACCCGAGTGGCTGGACAGGATGATGAAGACAGCCGAGCGGGGGGAGATACAGGTACGCGCCGATGTGTCCGGCGTGGAACAACATATTCACCGCCTGGAACGGATAGTAAACAGGACCATCATAGTTATTATCGGTGCCGCTCTTCTTATCGGGTTGGCGCTGTTCTTTGTGGGTTTACGGCTGGGGTAACCAGGAAATTCGCGCAAGAATAATTGAGCAGACTCATGCTATTATTATTATCGTCCGACTAAACGGAGAGGTTCCTGTTCTCCCGCAAAAGACCAGGAGGGGAAAATGATAAGATTACTAAAAAAACTGTTGACTTTTATAATCTATGGCTTAGTTTTCTGGCTTCCGGTTATATTGGTGGTCTACATAGCGGTTTTTCTTATTAACAATGCTGAAAAGATCGGGAAAATGATTCTGGGCGTGGCCGTGCCTGATAAGTATTTATATTACGGTCTCGGTATTGCCCTTTGCGTACTGATTATATTTTTATCCGGGATGTTATTGAAATTGACCAGAGTCGGGAAAGTGCTTTCTAAGATTCCGGTTATAGGACTCTTTTTTGCCCAGGGCGAAATAATGACGATTAACAGACTGAGTCATATGCAGCCCTGCCTTTTCTTATATTCACCAACCTGTATTTCTTATGGCTGGATACTCTCCGAGGAAAAGGTCAAACTAAGTAAAGATAACGCCGTTTTCCCCATAATAAACGTGTATTTCGCCAACGTGCCAACCTTTATTACCGGACAGGTTTTCGCGGTAAGGAAAGACACGGTCATGAAACTCGCTAATTCTTCATCCGAGGTAATTAACCTTCTGCTTTATGCCTTCCGCAGCCCGGCGGCCCTCGAATATATTCCATGGGAAGATGAATCTCAAGAAGAATTTAGAGAAAGATCAAAATTATTCGGGCTGAAGTAGCACTCAGAGAAATTGTCCCCGGCCTGTCCCGAAAGAAAATAATATTAAGTGGTGGCAAATCAAATAAAGCGCTTATTACATCGGACAAAAGACCGTCTGCTAAAAATTCCTGCTGTGCAGTTGATATACCGCACCGCAGAGAAAAAGGAGGCAACATGTTCCTATTATTAGTTCTTGGTATTATTCTCTTGATCTTGTGGGCACTGGGAATGTTCGTCTGGACTCTGGGCGCTCTTATCCATATCGCGCTGGTTATCGCCGTCATTTTAATCATCATCTGGCTGATAAGAGCAGTGTTCAGGAGAGGTTAGGAGATTCCGGCCTTTAAGCAAGACTCCGCGTCCGGGATAGAAAATTATGAGTGCCTCGGGCAAATCTTTGCGTGGTGCGTTTTGCTTTTAGTAATTTGTTGTTGACGTTGTCATGCCTTTGAATTAAGATAGCAGTACTGCTAATTATTCGTTCGTTATTGTTATTACGTTTGAACGTGGAAAATTGTAGATGAAAAGTACGCATTCTCAACGTCCGATTGAACGTAATATTGCCATGGAGTTAGTGCGCGTCACCGAAGCGGCCGCTATGGCGGCCGCTCGCTATCTGGGCAGGGGCGATAAAAAACTGGTAGACGAGGCAGCGGTAGCGGCCATGCGCTATACTTTAGGCTTCATCCGGATGGACGGAATCGTGGTCATCGGTGAGGGGGAAAAAGACGAAGCTCCCATGTTATATATCGGGGAGCGTATTGGCGACGGCTCCGATTTACAGGTGGATATTGCCGTCGATCCCATTGACGGGACGACCTCGGTTGCCAGAGGTCTCCCCGGGGCTATCTCGGTGGTAGCGCTTTCGGCTAAGGGCACGATAAACTGCCCCCGGCAATTTGTTTATATGAACAAAATCGTCACCGGACCGGAAGCCAAAGACTACATAGATATCAATGCATCGGTAGCGGAAAACTTGAAGAACATAGCCAGCGCCAAGAAGAAAAGGGTGTCAGAGTTAACGGTAGTAGTCTTAGACAGGCCGCGTCACGAACAGTTGTTATCGGATATCAGAAGTGCCGGCGCCAGGGTCAAATTGATTTCTGACGGGGATGTTTCCGCGAGTATCGAAGCCGCTCTGCCTGAAAAAGAGGTTGATGCCCTTATGGGCATCGGAGGCACCCCGGAAGGGGTCCTCTCCGCCGCGGCGATACACTGTATCGGGGGCGGCATTCAATGTAAAGCCTGGCCCCGTGATGACGCCGAAATAAAGGCCGCTATCGCCGCAGGAATCGATGTTGATAAGGTCTATAAGACGCAGGACTTAATAGATAGTGATGACGTGTTTTTTGCCGCTACCGGCGTTAGCAGCGGCGAACTATTGAAGGGGGTACGGTACTTTAGCGGCGGGGTACAGACTCAGTCTATCGCGATGCGCTGCCGTTCTGGTACCGTCCGCTGGATAGATGCCTGGCACAACTTTGACCGACTTGATAAATTGAGCTTTTTTAAGCTACATTGAAAAAGGCGTTACTTCACCCCATCAGTCCGGCCCTATAACCATGCCTTCGGGAACGACAACTATGCCTTTATCCGATATGGTGCAGCCTTTCCTCGCATCCTCCTCCAGGTCATACCCGATTGATACGCCAGACTTGATTCTCACCCCGATGTCGACGATGGCTCGCTTAATCTTGGCACCGGGTTCTATATTGACATCATCAAATATTATCGATTCCTCGACTGACGCATCTCTCTCCGCGATTACGCCCGGAGACAGAATAGATTTCCACACCGTGCCGCCGCTAATGATACAGCCATCCGACACCATAGAATCCGATGCCTTTCCTCCGAAGATAAACTTGCTCGGAGGCAGCGACCTCTCATAAGCCCTGAAAGGCCACTTCTCACCGTAGAGATTGAGAGGGGGGTCCACACTTACCAGGTCCATACTCGCTTCATAATACGAATCAATGGAGCCGATATCCTTCCAGTAAGAAGAATCGCGCGTCTTCTCAACCAGAACCTTATGCCTGGTACCGTCCTTCACCTCAACCACGAAATCCTCAATCTTGTTCTCCTTTTCGTACTCGTAGGTGAAGATATTAAGGCCTCGGCTGATTGCCTTGGGAATAATACCCTTACCGAAGTCGTCGTCTGGTTCTTGTAGGACTTCTCTCAGGGTACCAACTCTAAATACATAAACCCCCATGGAACCAAGGACGTGTTCCGGAGCCCCGGCAGTTGTCTCTGGCTGTGGAGGTTTTTCATGGAACCCGACCACCCTGTGGTCATGGTCTTCTTCAAGCACTCCCAGCCTTCCCGCCGCCTCTTCCGGCCTTACCCTGATAGCCGATATAGTGAGATCCGCTTTCTTCATCTCGTGATAGTCTACTATCTGACGATAGTTCATCTTATAGATATGGTCACCAGAGAGAATCAGGACAGGATCGCTAGCCCTTCCCTTGACCAGATCAAGATTTTGCCGTATGGCGTCTGCCGTGCCGCGGTACCAATCTGTACCTACCTTCCGCTGCGCCGGCACGCAGTAGATGTAGTCCCCCAACCTTGAACCCGAGATGCCCCAGCCATTCTGGATATGTTTATGCAATGAGTCTGACAGGTACTGGGTGAGAATGGAAATCTGGCGGATACCCGAGTTGATGCAGTTGCTCAGCGTGAAATCGATGATCAGGTATTTGCCTCCGAAAGGAACCGCCGCTTTTGATCGCCCTCTCGTTAAGGGCTGCAGCCTTTCACCAGCTCCGCCTGCCATTACAATTACTTGGACATTGTTCACTGTTATACCCCGCAACGTCCTTTATTCACTCATTATATCAAACTCGAGGGCATTGGCAAGTCGTTCCTCTTTTGCGATATCCTTTGATTCAAACACCTAATCCTATGGCGATGATATCTGTTACTCTAACTCGAAAGGTGGTACAATCCCTGAGAGAAAGTCAACTAGAAATAGAATTACACAATTTATGGGAGCATCAATATGAATATCTATATCGGTAATTTGGCGCCTGAGGTGACGGAAGAGGAACTTAAACAGGAATTCACGGCCTTTGGGAAAGTTACGTCTGTAAATATCATAAAAGATAAGTACAGTGGCCAATCAAGGGGATTTGGATTTATTGAGATGCCCTCAATGACTGAAGGCCAGGCCGCGATTAATAGCCTCAAAGGGAAAACGCTAAAGGACCGGACGCTTGAGGTTAGTGAGGCCCGCCCTCGCTCCGAGAGAGGCTCCTACCGCGACCAGAGGAGCGGCTCTTATGGGGGCAGGAGTAGTAGTTTCGGTGGCGGCGGCAAACAGCCAGGATAACCTTCTACCATTGGAAATTCGAATGGCCAGACTAAATAGGCGAAACATGCGATCCAAAAATGTATGTAGCCAGTCACCTGTTATGTATGTTTCTGCAACAAAGTGATTTGCGGCCGGTTCTATAATTATCCAATTTTGGGAGGAAGAATAATGGGAGATCAAAAAGAACAACCACAAAAAGATGACAAGCGCTCGGGAAAACGAGCTGCAGAGGAAGCTGAGCGTATCACTAAAGAGCAGTTAAGAAAGAGAGCTTATTTAGTTAAAGAAGAGACGATTGAAAAAGCTTCGAAAGCAAGAAAAACCAGGCAGATGGAAAAGCAGACTGCCGAGGAAATTAGGCAATCAGATAAAGACCAAACGAGAAAGAAAATCTACTTTGCTAAGGAGCAGGCGCTAGCCGAGGCTCAGGAGGCGAGGAAGCTTAAGGCTAAAAATCAACCACCACGGTAAGCGAGAAACCGAGAATTCTCTCGTTTCACATTGGAAGGCTCAGGCTCAAAGAGTTATGGGCATATTGGGCTCTGAAGTCAGGCACCTAGGGATTATCTTGAGTTTGCCGAATTTCTAGCGAGGCTCTGGCACTAATATATAAATATTTTACAAATACTATTGATTTTCTTAGAGATACTTGGTATTATTGTACAAATGAACCAATGTACCTGAATATCTCGAAACTGAATACAAGATGATTATACAAAAAGACATTCATATCAGAATCCCGCAGGAGCTGTATACCAAGTTAAAGGTAAAATGCGCCTATGGTGGCACTTCTATGCAAGACTACATCATTAAATTAATAACCTTGGGTATAGAAAATCTTTCCGGCAAAAAAAGGTCCGTCCTGATAGTGGATGATGAAAAAATCATGCGCGAGTCTCTAAGGGACTGGCTTAAGGATGGTTATGAGGTAACCACGGCTGAAACCGGCGAAGAAGCTATTGAACTGGTAAAAAACCATGATTTTGACGCTTTTGTTCTGGATGTAAGATTAACAGGGAAAAGCGGTATTGACGTACTGAAAGAAGTTAAACAGATAAAACCGCAAATCAATTCCATTATTATGACCGCTTATCCCTCGGTGGAATTAGCGGTCGAAGCGATGAAAGCGGGCGCCACAGAATATATCGTGAAACCTTTTTCTCCAAATCAGCTGGAAAAGCTTATCTGACGAGTCAATTAAATGTCAATAATAATTAGCCATGAGAAAAGATAGGAACACAGATGTGCCAGATATTAAGCAAAAGGCAACTTAATAGCAGGTGAGATGTTTAAATACACTCACCTTTATTATATGTATTGTCAAAACCACTTTGAATGCGGCACCGGAGCGCCGTTATAACTTTTTTCGTTTCTAGCTTTTAAGGAGGCAGATGCATGGAGCCGAAAATAGGTGTGTATATTTGCGATTGTGGTTCTAATATTGGAGGCATGGTAGACGTCCCCAAGGTAGTGGATTTTATCAAAGGTCTCCCAACAGTCACCGTTGCCCGCGAATACAAGTTCATGTGTTCCAGTCCGGGGCAAGAACTGATTGCGGATGATATCAAAGAGCTCGGCTTGAACCGGGTGGTCGTAGCCTCCTGTTCCCCACAAATGCACGAGCCTACTTTCCGTCGTTTGATGAAAAAAGCGGGACTTAACCCCTACCTGTTTGAAATGGCGAATATCCGTGAACATGCCTCCTGGGTGACCGACAAACCGGAGGATGCCACGGAAAAAGCTAAGGCACTGGTTAACGCCGCGGTAAGGCGGGTATATTACCAGGAACCGCTCGAAACGAAGGAAGTACCAATCAACCCCAACACGCTGGTAGTCGGTGGCGGTGTTGCCGGAATCCAGGCTGCCATAGAGATTGCCGACTCCGGAAACAAGGTATATCTGGTGGAAAGAGAGCCGAGTATTGGCGGTCACATGATTCAACTGGATAAGACCTTCCCCACCCTGGATTGTTCTGCCTGTATCCTCACCCCGAAAATGACGCTGGCAGGTTCGCATCCGTTTATTGAACTGATGAGTTATAGCGAAGTGACTGAAGTATCCGGTTTTATCGGGAATTTTACCGTCAAAATACGTAAGAAGCCAAGGTACATTGATGTTAAAGAATGCAACGGCTGCGCGGACTGTGAAAAGGTATGCCCGGTAACAGTGCCGTCCGAATTTAACATGAAATTAGGCACCAGGAAAGCCGCCTACCGCCCCTTTGCGCAGGCTGTCCCGAGTGCCTTCGTCATTGAAAAGCTCGGAAAATCACCGTGTTCGGTAACCTGCCCGGCCGGCGTTAACGCCCACGGATATGTAGCACTGATTTCTCAGGGTAAATTCAAAGAGGCCATGGAAGTGCTACGCCGGACCATGCCTTTCGCCGGAGTCTGTGGTAGAGTCTGTACCCATCCCTGTGAAACCGAGTGCGAGCGGGGTAAAGTCGACCAGCCGATAGCTATCAGAGCGCTGAAACGTTTCATGGCCGATTATGAACTTAAACACGGACGTGAGAAGGCTGCACCGATAGAAAAGACCAAACAAGATAAGGTGGCAGTCATCGGTTCAGGCCCCGCCGGCATGGCCTGTGCCTATGATCTGGCTAAAGCCGGTTATCCCGTGACTATCTTTGAAGCGGCCAGTAAAGCCGGAGGCATGTTACGCTACGGAATTCCCGAATACCGCCTGCCCAAAGATATACTGGACAATGAAATTAATTATGTAAAAGAGCTGGGAGTAGAGATTAAGACTAAATCCGCGGTAACGAACCTGGATGAAATCCTTGGTAAGGGTTATAAGGCGGTATTCCTGGCGAATGGCGCCTGGGTCAGTCAGAAAATGAATATCCCCGGCGAAGATGCCAAAGGAGTACTTCATGCCATCGATTTCTTAAAAAAGGTGAGCGAGGGCATGAAAGTAGAACTCGGCAATAAAGTCGCTGTAGTAGGCGGCGGCAATGCGGCCGTTGATGCGGCCCGTACCGCCGTGCGTCTGGGCGCCAAAGAAGTAAGCGTCATCTACCGGCGGTCCCGCGCTGAAATGCCGGCCATCCCCAGTGAAGTCGATGAAATGGAGCAGGAAGGCGTTAAAATCCGCTATTTGACCACGCCCACCGAGGTCATAGCCAGGGACGGAAAACTGGTCAAAATAATGTGCATGAAGATGGAACTCGGTGAGCCGGATGCCTCCGGCCGCCGGCGCCCGGTGCCGGTAAAAGGGTCCGAATTTGAGCTGGATATAGATACCATGATTCTGGCCACCGGTCAGGCGGTAGATAAATCCGGATTGCTGGGAAAGATTGACTTTTCTGAGTCCGGCACCGTTAAGGCCGACCCCATTACTTTTCAGACCAGTTTCAAGGGGGTATTTGCCGGCGGCGATGTGGTTTCCGGTCCGGCCACCGTCATTGAAGCGGTGGCCGCCGGTAAAGAAGCCGCCATCTCCATCGAGAGATACCTGCAGGGCATCGACCTGAAGGAGGGAAGGCCGGCGGTAAGAGAACGCGTCAAGGACATACCCAAGCAAGGAGTGGCGAAGAAACTAAGGGCCGTCATGCCGCTGGTATCCGCGGCCGAAAGGATTAAGACCTTTAATGAGGTGGAGGCAGGATTCGACGAAAAGATGGCTGTAGAAGAGGCGAACCGCTGCCTGAACTGCGCTGTTTGTTCCGAGTGTCTACTGTGTGTCACGGCCTGTGAGCGTAACGCCGTACACCATGAACAAAAAGAGGAAATCGTCGAGGTCAATGTCGGTAACATCATACTCGCTACAGGCTACAGGGAGTTCGACCCCTCCGTCATGCAAAAATACGGCTACGGGCGCCTGGATAACGTCATTACCGGTCTGGAGTTTGAGCGGATAGTCAATTCCGCTGGCCCCACCGGTGGCAAGATATTGCTGAAGAATGGTGAAGAACCGAAGAGCATCGCTATTGTGCACTGCGTCGGCAGCCGGGACATCAATCACCACGAATACTGCTCGTCAGTCTGCTGTATGTACTCGCTGAAGTTTTCTCACCTGCTGAGGGAGCATTTACCCAGGGCCGAGGTCTACGAGTTTTATATCGATATCAGGGCACCCCGTAAAGGTTTTGAGGAATTTTACAACCGAATTTTAAAAGAAGGAACGATTCTATATCGGGGCCGTCCCGGAGAAATCACCGACGTAGCGGAAACACCCTACGAAAGGGGCAAACTAATCGTCAAGTTTGAGAATAGCCTTATTGGCGAAAGAGAACGCCTGCCCGTTGACATGGTTATTCTCAGCGCTGCCCTGGAGCCTCAAAAAGACGCCCATGAAGTCGCCAGGATATTCAATATCAGTTGTGGCGCCGGCGACTTTTTCATCGAAAGACATCCCAAGCTCGACCCGGTGGCGACGATGACCGAAGGTGTGTTCATTGCCGGTTGTTGTGAAAGTCCCAAGGATATCCGGGACAGTGTGGCCCAGGCTTCTGCCGCGGCGGCGAGGATTCTCGCTCTAATCAGTAAGGGGGTAGTGGAAACGGAAGCTACTATCGCGGAGGTAAACGAAGAACAATGCTCCGGCTGCCGGATTTGTAATTTACTTTGCCCCTATGGCGCTATCACCTATATTGAAGATAAAAAGGTGTCCAGGATCAACAGCGCCATCTGCAAAGGCTGCGGAGCTTGTGTGGCCGCCTGCCCGAGCTCTGCCATCAAACACAAACACTACACTTCAGAAGAAATTATGGCACAGATTGAAGGTATTCTCGTGTAAATTTAGCTACATGAGACTGTGAAGGGGGACAATATGGAAACAACAACAATAAGGGAAGCCAAGACATTCGTGGATGAAGTGGCTGCCGAGCCTGGCGGAGAGAAGATAAATGAATGTATCCAGTGCGGGGTATGCAGTGGTTCCTGCCCGACCGTAGAATGGTGGGAATACCCGCCAAGAAAGATAATCGCCATGATTCGAGCCGGCAAGAGGGACAAAGTGCTTTCCAGCACATCCGCTTTTAACTGCGTCACCTGCTACTCGTGCACAGTACGCTGCCCCAGGGGCATTAAACCTTCCCAGCTAATACACGCCGTCGAAGCCATTGCCGAGCGTGAGGGATATAAACCGAAGACCCCGACTTTAATCCTGCACCGGGGATTGCGCGACGGCATGAAACGGGGACGTCTCTGGGAGTTCAGCCTAGCGATGAGCTTTTACATCAAGACAAATTTATTTGAAGGAATGCGGATGTTGCCCGTAGCCTGGGACCTATTTTCTCGCGGGCTTATGCCGATTTTCCCCCCTAAAAGAAGTAAGAAGGGTAGCGTGGAGGTTACGGCCATCATGAAAGCGGTTACATTGATGCAAAAGAGCGGAGGTGTAAAGTGAGACAATATACTTATTTCCCCGGCTGTGCCATGGCGAGCACCGGAAAGCCCATTCAGGCGTCCGTAGATGCGGTTTGTCGGGTCCTGGATATTGAACTCAAAGAACTGGAGGACTGGACATGTTGCGGTTGCCCCGGCGAATCCATAAATGAGCTATCGGCGACCGCCGTTGCTACCCGCAACCTGGCTCTCGCTGAAAAATTTAAACTAGACATGGTGGTCCCCTGCAGTTGCTGTTACCGCAACCTGCTGGCCGCGCACGTAACGTACACCCAGGACCCGAGAATTAGAGACCAGGTGAAAAAAGCTCTGGCGGTAACAAATCTGGAATATAAAGGAACGCTGCGCATTAGAAACCTGGTAGACGTTTTTATCAATGACATCGGCCTTGATGTCATTGCGTCAAAGGTGCAGAAGAAACTAACCGGTATGAAAGTTGCCAATTACTATGGCTGCCACCAGTCACGGCCCTACGGCCCGGACGATTTCGAGTTCCCCGTATGGCAGGACCAGATAACGGAAGCCCTCGGAGCCGAGGCGGTCTTCTTCCCGCTAAAGGCGCAGTGCTGCGGCGGCACACAGCTGTTCAGTAACATTAATATGATTCATAAATTAGTGTATAACATACTTGATAGCGTTGAGCTTCACGGCGGACAGTGTATTTCCAGCACGCTTTGTCCGCTGTGTTTTACCAACCTGGATGCCAATCAGGGCCACATTAAAAATCGTGATGGGAAGAAATTTAACATGCCTATCATGGCGCTGACGCAAATGATGGGAATCGCTTTTGGACTGAAACCAAAAGAAGTCGGGCTCGATAAGAATATCTCCCCGGCTCTCAAGGTGCTTGGACCGTATTTGAAGGTAACGGCGCAGGAGGTATTGAAATGAGTTGGGAACCTAAGATCGTGGGTTTTTTATGTAACTGGTGCTCCTATCGCGGCGCCGACCTGGCGGGTACATCAAGAATTCATTTCGCTCCTAATGTAAAGGTAATCAGAGTCCCCTGCAGCACCAGGGTAGAACCGACGTTTGTGATCAAAGCCTTTCAGTCCGGCGCCGATGGCGTGCTTATTCTGGGCTGTCACCCGGGAGACTGCCACTATATTGAAGGCAACTATAAGACCATGCGGCGTATGCCACTATTGAAGAAAATGCTGGCACAGTTCGGCGTCGAAGATCAAAGAGTCCGCCTGGACTGGGTATCGGCTTCCGAGGGAGAAAAATACGCTTCCATTATCAACGAGATGACGGAGGCAGTCCGGGCGCTGGGCCCGTTCCAGCCGAATAACGGGGAGGGACAGCATGGCGAAAATTAAACTGGCATTATACTGGGCGTCAAGTTGCGGCGGCTGTGAAATCGCTCAACTCCAGATCGGGGAGAAGCTTTTAAAATTAATCGAGGTGGCCGATATTGTTTTCTGGCCGGTCGCTATCGATGTGAAATACAAAGATGTAGAGGCCATGCCGGAGGGCAGCATCGATGTCTGCCTGTTTAACGGCGCCATCCGGACATCGGAACAGGAACACATGGCGAAGATGCTGCGCGGCAAGTCTAAAATATTAATTTCTTACGGCGCATGCGCCAACCTGGGAGGAATTCCAGGGTTGGCAAACCTGTATAATCGAGATATGATTTTCAATCGTGCCTACCTGGAAACCCAATCCACGGATAACGAAAATAAGATATTGCCGCAGACCAGCTATCAGGTCCCCGAAGGAACGCTATCCCTCCCTGAATTTTTTGATACCGTGCGCAGCCTGCCTCAAACAGTAGACGTGGATTTCTTTATCCCCGGTTGCCCCCCGGAAGAAAAGACCACCTGGCTGGCTCTGGAGGCGCTGATTGAAAACAAACTGCCGCCAAAAGGCACGGTGATTTCTCACAATGTCAAGGCTGTTTGTGATGACTGCCCCCGTATCAAGAAAGAAAAAAAGATAAAAAAATTCTATCGTCCTTTCCAAATTATCCCGGAGCGGGAGCCCTGTTTGCTGGAACAGGGAATCCTGTGCGCCGGGGTAGCTACGGCGGGTGGCTGCGGCGCTCCGTGTCCTCAAGCCAACATGCCCTGCACCGGGTGCTACGGGCCGGTAAAGGGGGTTACCGACCAGGGGGTTCATTTCCTGAGTGCCGTTGCCTCCATTGTCGATTCTACCGACCCTGAAGAAATTGCCAGGATAATGGACGATATTGCTGACCCGGCCGGCACATTTTATAGATACTCTATGCCGGAATCGTTATTAAGGAGATCAAGAATAAAATGAAAAGAATAACGATAGACCCGATAACCCGACTCGAGGGTCATGGGAAAATTGAGATATTCCTCAATGATAAAGGTGAGGTAGCCAACTCCTACTTTCAGGTACCGGAGTTGAGGGGATTTGAGAAGTTCACCGAAGGGCGGATGGCCGATGACATGCCTCAAATCACCCAGAGGATATGCGGTGTCTGCCCGGAGGCGCATCACCTCGCTTCCACCAAGGCACTGGATGCCCTGTATCATGTCGACCCGCCGGAACCGGCGAAAAAGCTCCGCGAGCTTCTCTACAGCGCTTTTTATGTCACCGACCACACCACTCATTTTTACATCCTGGGTGGCCCGGACTTCATCATGGGGCCCGATGCACCGGTGGCAGAACGTAATATTATCGGCGTCATCGGCAAGGTCGGCCTGGAACTGGGTGGAGCCGTCATCAGGACCCGCATGCGTAATCACCACATTATCCAGATGATTGGCGGCCGGGGCGTGCACCCCGTCTTCGGCCTGCCCGGCGGTGTCAGCCGGGGAATAAATGAAGAGGAAAGAAAAGAAATCGAGGAAATCGCTAAAGAGTCCGTAGAATTTGCCAAGTTATCTCTGAAGGTCTTCGATGATATCGTTTTGAAAAACAAGGCTTATGTGGATATGATTCTGAGCGACGATTATACCCATAAGACCTACTATATGGGACTGGTTGATGCCAATAATAAGGTCAACTTTTATGACGGTAAGGTTAGAGTAGTAGACCCCACCGGTAAAGAATTCGTCAAATATTCTCCCGGGGAGTATCTTGACCACATTGCCGAGCATGTCGAGCCGTGGTCATATATCAAATTCCCCTTCCTCAAGAAAATCGGTTGGAAAGGTTTCGTAGATGGCAAAGACAGCGGTGTCTTTCGTGTGGCTCCTCTGGCCCGGCTTAACGCCGCCGATGGCATGGCGACGCCGCTGGCGCAGGAATATTATGAGAAGTATTTCTCCACACTAGGAGGCAAACCGGTCCATCACACCCTGGCCATGCACTGGGCACGCCTTATTGAACTTGTTTACGCGGCCGAACGTTTACTCGAGCTGAGCCGTGACTCTGATATCACCAGTCCCAATATCCGCACTATTCCTACCAGGACACCCGATGAGGGTGTGGGCATTATTGAGGCCCCTCGCGGTACCCTGACACATCACTACATCACCGACGAAAGGGGCGTGATCAAAAAGACTAACTTGATCGTGGCTACTCTCAATAACTCAGCCGCCGTTAATATGTCGGTAGATAAAGCCGCCCGGTCTCTCATAAAGCCCGGCAAGGAGATTACGGAAGGTCTCCTCAATCGAATCGAGATGGCGTGGCGCCCCTATGACCTTTGTCTGGCTTGTGCCACCCACGATTTAAATAGTCGTTCACCGGTAACAATATGTATCTATGACAGCCAGAAAAATTTGGTTAAAAAGCTGGGCGGAGATTAAAAAATTACGACGAGTTTATCAGCAATTGTTGATAGTCTATAATTAAAAATCAACCGGGTTAGAGGTTTGGTTTGTGTGGTTGCGAATATACTTCGTCGTTGCCTGAAAATAGTTACGAGCCGGCATTTCTGGGTAGTCGTTACACTATTTGCCGTGGGTATTATTCTTCACTACCCGCAGCAAATACTCGCAATAAGCTCACCATCTCTCTTTTCTTTTCTTGGTCTTAGCCGCCACGCCGTAGAGCGTATTTTCCTGCTATTGCCAATCGGCTATGCCAGCTACTATTTGGGTACCAGGGCGGGACTGGTTAGTGTGGCGGTAGCCGCCGCCGTGATGCTGCCCCGTGTCTTCCTGATATCCGAATATTTACCTGATGCTTTATTTGAGACTATCGAAGTCATTGTTATCGGCTTTCTGATAAATCTGTGTTTCGTCTACTATAGAAAAGAAGGAAAACAAAAGCAACAGATGCTCTCGAATCTTGAGGAATCTAACAGGCAGCTGGAGTCGCACTCCAGGGCACTGGAAATAAGCCACCAGCAGCTTAAAGAAAGCCAGGAGCAGGTAATTCAGGCGGAAAAGCTGACATCCCTGGGGCAACTGGCGGCATCTATCGCCCATGAGGTCAATAACCCTCTTTCAGGTACACTCGTTTATACCCAATTGCTGGCCAGGAAAGTTAAAAGAGGCGAAATCGATGACGAGGTCACTCTCGATTATTTATCCAAAATGGAATCTGAACTCATCCGTAGTACCAAGCTAATCCAGAATCTTCTTAATTTTGCGCGTCAGTCTCCACCGGAATTCCAGCAGGTTAACCTCAACTCTGTTGTCAACCATGCTTTCGAACTGGTATCGCATTCAGCAAATAAGCAGAAAATACGGATATCCAATGAACTTGACCCTTCCTTGCCCGATTTGATGGCTGATGCCAATCAGCTTCAGCAGGTCTGCATCAATCTAATGCTCAATGCAATTCAGGCTATGCCTCAGGGAGGTAGATTGACGCTCCGTACCTATGTTCAAGACAAACAAGTTAAATTAGAGGTTCAGGATACCGGCATAGGAATTCCTCCGGAAAATATGAGCAAGCTTTTCACTCCCTTCTTTACTACCAAGCCGGAGGTAAAGGGCGTGGGGCTGGGCCTGGCGGTAGCCTATGGGATTGTACAACGCCATAAGGGTAAGATAGAAGTACAAAGTAAAATAGGAGAAGGTACTACCTTCACTTTCAGCCTGCCGTTGCTTCCTGACTCTGTCGGGATTCAGTAGAATGTTAGCGCCGGAAAGCGTTTGACAATAACCAACATCGCATTGTATACTTCACTATTGTTTTCGAGACAAGAGGAGAACAGTGAAGATAACGAGCCAGAAAAGAATAATTCGCTTCGCGGGAGTAAATGGCACTCCCTATTGGGCTCGGTATATCTTTGTTTCGGAGAGAACTACCGAATGATATAGACCATACCATATCAGGAACCGGATAGCCGAGCCCAGGAACAAAATCCTGGGCTCTTGTTTTTTACGGCCTGATAAAACCAGGTCTGTTTATTAAATGACCGAGTGAGATAACTAAATGCAATTAAATAAATCAGGGAATAAAACCGGACTTCATGGCCACCAGCCTGGAATGTGGGCTGTCATGGGTATCCAGGCTATCAGGTCCACGGGTTTTTCTATTTCCTTTACCTATTTACCGCTATATATGTACCAGCAGCGTCATATCTCGATGACTCTAGTAGGATCGATTATTTTCATCTCCGGCATTGTATCCGGGTTCGCCCAGATTACAGGAGGCATGCTGGCCGACCGGTTCGGCCACCGCAAGATGTTCATCATATTTCAGCTGGCAGAAACTTTACTGTTTGCCTTGCTGGCTGTCCTAATCGGTACCAATGGCGCAGTATGGAGCATCTTCTTAACGTCGTTCATGGTTACGGTAATAGGCGGCATGTCCGCTCCGGCTATTTCGGCTATTGTCACCGATGTCTCACAAAAAAACCTTCTCGCCCAGTCTTATGGTCTTATGGCAATTGGAGGAAACCTGGGGTGGGCTATCGGCCCCTTAGCCGGAGGATATCTTCAGGGTTTTACTTCCTATGCCTGGGTCTTCGGGATTGGCGCATTGATTACCTCTCTTTCTTTGATTGGCACACCTTACCTGCCCCGGGACATAATAAGAAAGCCCGAAGAGCTTTTACCCAAGAAGAACCCGAAAAGATTTTTGTTTGACTCAACCCTGCTCATTTTCTGTGGAATATGTACACTTTTCTACCTGGAAATAGCCCAATGGGGCAGTACTCTTTCCGTGTTCACCGTGGACCGGCTCGGGTTTTCACCGGAACAATACGGCTTGTTGATGACATTAAGCGGGGTGTTGATCATTATCTTCCAGTACCCGGTGTCGCAGCGGATTGAATGGTTGGGTTCCCGCCGGGCCCTGTTTTTGGGGAGTTTTTTGTACGGCGCGGGCTTTTTATCGCTCGGCTGGGTTAATTCTATTATCCCGGCCGCCGGCTCGATAGTTATCCTGGTCATGGGGGAGATGCTGTTTGTCCCTACGTCATACGCCGTCATCGGTAAGATTTCTCGACCCGATAATAGAGCTAAAAATATGGGGCTGCTCGGTTTATGCGCAACGATTGGCAGTTCCTTCGGGCCCTTGCTGGGCGGATTTTTATTGGACAAGTTCCCCGCCAGTCCTCCCCTGTTGTGGGGACCTATCGCTCTGCCGGCTTTTCTTGCCGCTATGAGCTTTATGCTGTGGCGGGGATACTCAAAAACCGAGGTAACCGGCGAGTAAAATTACTGATGAATGGAAGGGATATAGGAGATGAGCATGGAAACACTTAAGCTTACTTACCGGAGTACTGGGGCTACTACTGGCGAGTGGTTAGCCGGCATAAAATTCCGGGCATCTTTAAATGGGATGAAGACCTGGTAAATCTCATCGAGAAACGGTGTCAACTGCCGGAAGGAGCTTCTATTCTCGACCCTGGATGCGGCAGAAGTAACGGGTACTTATGAGTTTTCCCAATCTCATCATACCTTCCTCAACAGATAGCTATCATTCCCTGCTATGCCTTATTTTCTTTCAATAGATGAAAAAAATTATTTGGCTTAATAATAATAGACACGCAGGACAAACGAAAGGATGGCTAAATTCCGGAAACAGGTGCTATAATAGTTCGAAATATCTCGCCGGTATCAGAATTGGAGGTGCTTGCGTCAATGGGTAAATACGATAAGTATATCTGCACGACGCTCCAGAAAAGGCACATGCTCCCCGGTCCCACCCCGGAACAGCGGGACAGGCTCGCCGCCGAGGGCAAACGCGTCAGCATGGAACACGTCCTCTGGATTGACGCGGACGTTATCCCCGGCGCTTATTACGGCGAGTCCACCTGGATATGGCCCGGCGATTATCCCCACCAGGTATCCTGGCAGGAGCTGGTAAAGCAGGGGATGCCGGCCCCTGGCATGTACCCTCACGTCCACGATTTCCCCGAACTCCTTTCCTGGTGGGGCACCGACCCCGACCATCCCGAGGACACCAACTCGATGGCGATGCTCATGGGCGATGAAGTCATCCCCTTGGAAAGGAGCTGGCTGGCTTATATCCCCGCCAACTTGCCGCATATGCCCACCCGCGCCGCCGGCACTAAAGTAACCAGGAAGCCCGTCTGCCACTGGGTTTCCGGCCCGGGCGGCGTTTATACCCGGGAACACAGTGAAAAAGAAGCAAAGCCGGAGGAGAAGAAAAAGGCCCCCCCGAAAGCCACAACGAAGGAAACCGGCGAATTGAAATACGCCCGGTACATGGTCTACGGCACCAGGCCGGGCCAGCCAAGGCGGGATTTCATGCTGCCCTGCGACCCCCAATACGTGCGTCCCATGGCCTGCATCGACCAGACGGTTATCCCCGATGCCGAGTTCGGCTGTGAGACCCTATGGCTGTTGCCCGGCGAAAAATCCAAAGCGGGCTGCCCGATGATGAAAGCCCATAAAGAACCACACGGCACTTCCATCGTTTTCGCCGCCATGAACTATCCCGATATTACCGACCTTTGCGCGGAGGTCGAGCTGTATATCGGCGGCGAGAAGCACCTTATCCATAAGGGCTTCGGGGCTTATATCCCGCCCGGCGTGGAGCAGGGGCCGATGACAATCCGCAACGTCACCAGGCAGATATTCTACATGATGTCCTACCCGATGGGCGCCGGTATCGAAAGATACCGCGGGGGGAGATGAAGACCGGGGGGGAGCTAATTTATAGACCTAAAGCTTGGTAGCCAGGAAAGCGAGAGCCGCGCCGAGGATGACCGCGGCCCCGATGAGCCCGATTACCAGCAGCTTGACGATTCGCTCCAGGTGCTCCATATGAGTCTCCAGGCCGAGGACCTCGGAGCGGATGCGCAGTTCGCCGCGCTCTACCGACCTGATAATCCGTATGATGCGCCGGGGCAGTCCGGCGCTGAAAATCGCTAAATTGCCCAGCGCCTCCGGGAACCGGTGGACGGTAGCGGAAAGCGAGTACCTCTTGGTGTAAATCTGCTCGACATGGGGCTGCAGCTCCTGGAAGAAATCAAAATTCGGGTCGAGCCCCTTTCCCAGGGCCTGCGCCATCGCCATCGTTTTCAGCAGCAGGAAAGTGTTGGCGGGAAACTGGACCCCGTTGCGGCGCGCGACCGAGAACAGCTCTCCGAGGTTCGTCGCCAGGTAAAACTCCGCTTCCTGCGGGTAATGGCCCATCACGTGCTTGAGGTCGGCCCTCAGGCTCTCTCTCTGACCCAGCGGGGCGATTGCCCCCATGTCGATGATAGTTTCCATCAGCACATCGACATCCCGGTCGAGGATAGCTTTAACCGCGCTGGCGAGCTGGTCCCGGATTTCATCATCGATAAACCCCACCATGCCGAAATCAATCAGGCCGAGGTTCCCGTTAGGCTCGACGAACAGGTTCCCGGGATGCGGGTCGGCATGGAACACCCGGTTCTCGAAGACCATCCTCAGCCAGATTTTTACGGCGCGCTTGGACAAATCCTTGAGGTCGAAGCCGGCTTTTTCCAATGCGGGTTTATCCAGGATGCCGATGCCCCGTATGCGTTCCAGGACGATGACGCGTTGGGTGGTATATTGCCATAGCACTTTGGGGATATGCATGGACTTATCATCCTGGAAAAATTTGGCGAAATGCTCCGCGCTGTGACCTTCCCGGACGTAATCCAGCTCGGCATTTATCGTGTCCGATATCTCTTCGACCAGCCCGTTGAGGTTATACTGATAAAAGCCTGACCCGCGCTGCGTGGCGCGTGCGGCGAGCTGGCGCAGGATATCCAGGTCTTCCGTGACCTGCTCCACCACGCCCGGCTTGCGTACTTTGACCACCACTTCGGTATCGTCTTGCAGCGTGGCGGCGTGGGCCTGTCCGATAGATGCCACCCCCAGAGGAGTGGGGTCAAATGTGCGGAATATCTCATTAACGGGTCGGTGCAGCTCGTCGCTGATGGCCTTTTCAATTATTGCCACGGGCAATGGTGTTAAAGCGTTCTGGAGCTTCACCAGTTCCTGGGTATAGTCGTTCGGCAATATGTCGGTGCGGGTGGAAAGAATTTGCCCCACCTTGATGAAGGTGGTCCCGAGCTCTTCCAGCGCCATCCTCGTGCGCTCGGACCGGGAGTAACTTTTGTTACCCCAGGGATATTCCGGAGGCAAGATATGCAGAGGCAGGAATTTCTCCAGACCGAAAGCCTGGATAAAATCCCTTAGCCGGTGCTTGATCAGCACCGAGGCGATTTGCCGGTACCTGCCTAAATGACCCTTATGACGTTCTTGCGTCGTCACTTAACAAATCCTCCAGACGGTATGATTCCCGTTCGGGCGATACGATAAAGGTGTAAGCGGCTTCCGGTCACGAAGCCAGTTTATTTCTCGGTATCGAAGTGTTCCACCAGCGTCTTCCCCAGGCTCTGCGCCGCCTTGCCGACGTCGCGGAACTTGGCCTTGGCTTGGTCATGCCTTATCTTACTTTCGATGACCCTCGCCGCCGAGTCCATGACGCTCTGGGAAAACTCTTTGGCCTTTTTTCTCAGCTCGGGGTCTTCGAATATCTGGCTGATGGTCTCCCCGAAGGACCGGAACATCTTGCCGACGTCTTCCGCTTCCTTTTTCGCCGTGTATTTTTCTTTTGCCGTTACTTTTTCTTTGGCCGCCATGGCAATACCTCCTGTAATTTTTGCCCGTGCTTGCCGGAGAAACCGTAAATTCTCCGGGGGCACAGGATTAATAATATCTTAATATTCTTCCCATTACAAATCGATAAAATCGTTAATTTATTTATGACAAATATATTACATTTAGTTTATGAAGTCCTGGGGGGAACGTCGACCTTTTGACGGAGAAGGGTTGCTTTTTCCCCGGGTCCCCTGTCCGCGCCTGGTTTTAGACGCCAGTTGACGGGCATTTTTCTTCGCCTCGCGTAATATCCGGTTCGCCTTTTTTCGGGTATCGTTAATGACCGCGGCCGACTGAGCATCGGCGTCGGTCTTGTATTTTTCCAGCAGCGACGTGGCGGTTTGCTGTGCCTCGGTTAAAATTTGGGTGGCGCTCTGGCGCGCGTCCAGGATAATCTGGGCGGATTTCGTGTTGGATTCCTCGGCGGACTGTTCTGTTTCACGCCGGATTTTTTCCGCTTCTTCCCGGGCATCGGTGATAATCGTGGCCGATTGCTCGATATCTTCCGCCGCGGACTCCTCCGCCTCGTTGAGGATTTGGGCGGCTCTTTGCTGGGCTTCGGTGAGAAGGGCGGCGGCTTCCTCGTCGACTTCGCTCCTGGCTTTTTTGACCAGCTCTGCGGCGGTATTTTCCGCTTCACGCAATATCAGAGCCGCTTTTTCCTGCGCACCGGCGAGAGTGGCCGCGCCGTTAGATTCCGCTTGCGCCCTGGTCTGGCGGGATAGCTCTAAAACGTCCTGCCCGGCCTTTCTTAAAATATCATCGGCCCGGTGATGGGCGTTGGCGATAATCGTGGTCGACCTCGCATTGGTTTCCGCTTTTATTTTCTCCGCCGCCTCCGCGGCGGCATGCCTGGCCTCGTTTAGAATCCGGGCCGCCGTCTGACGGGCGAAAGCGATGATGGCCTCCGACTTGGTGTTGGTGCTGGCCGCGGCTTTGTCCGCCATTTCCGCGGCGGCCTGTTCCGCCTGCTGCAGCAGCCGGTCCGTCTTGTGCCGGGCATCCAGGGCGAACCACGTGGTGGTCCCGGCGGGCGTTTCAGGTTTAGCCCCGGCCGGAGGTTCGGCGGCGGGCGGTTTTACCGGCTCGACGACCTGGACGGGCGGCTGCCCGGCTTTTTCTTCCGTAACCGGACTGTCAGCCGGTAAGACGAAGTTACACCATTTGCACCTGGGGCCGAACGTCGAAAGTCCGCAGTTGGGGCATTCCCGCAATTTTTTCATCGCATCCGTCTCATTCAGGCGATGTCGTCTTTGAACATCGTATCAGTAAAATTATAGCATGACGCGGTATCTTATGGAATGTTTTTGAAATTAGGATTCAGGCTATTTGCAGCTTAGCAGTCGGTAGACTTGGACCATTTCCGCTTTACCTTTAAACGACTGTAAAGCCAGCGTCAGGCACTCCGCGAGTTGGTTTATCCGCCGGTAGGTCTCCGGCCCTATCCATACTTCGGTCGCCGGGGTGACGCTGCAGATACGCGATGCCAGGTTCACCGCATCGCCGATGACGGTATACTCGGTGCGTCCCGAGGAGCCCACGTTGCCCGCCACCACCTGGCCGGTGTTGATGCCGATGCCGAACTGCGCCCGCGGCAGGGAGGTATCCTTTTCCTGCAGCTCCGCCAGGCTGTGCTGGATTTCACAGGCCGCTTTCGCCGCCAGGCGGGCGTGTTCTTCCTGGGGCTGGGGGGCGTTCCACACCGCCATGATATTGTCGCCGGCGAACTTGTTGACCATGCCGCCGTTTTCCAGGACTTTATCGATGACGACGGTCAGATAAGTGTTAAGCATGTTAACGATATCCCTGGGGGACATGCTCTCGCTCATCTTCGTGAAGCCGCGGATATCGGCGAACATTATCGTCGCTTCTCTCTGTTCGCCGCCCAGCTGCAGGTTGCCGGCATCCGCGAGGTCGAGAATCTGGTTGGCTACCTGCGGCGAGACATATCTCCCGAAGAGGTCTTTAACGAAACGCTTGTCCGATTGTTCCATAAGTATCATGGTGATAATGCTGGCCACGAAGGTCACCACCAGCAGCAGCGGCGGATAGACCAGGTTCATGACGAGGCCGCGGTCGAAGGCCGCGAAGCTGCCGGCCAGGTAAACGATAAACAGGACGACGATGACCAGAACGCCCCACTTTACTTTGAGCCGGGGCAGGACCAGGGCGATAACGGCCGTCAGCCCCAGCATGATAAGCCATTGCGGCAGGGCGCCGATATCGGTGAGGAAGTTGCTGCGGAGGATGGTATCCATCGCCGCCGCCTGGAGAAAAACGCCGGGCTCTTTTTCGGAAGAGGTCGGGATTGCCCAGGTATCCTGCTCGCCGGTGGCGGCCATGCCGATAACGACCACCTTATTTTTCACCACGGCGGGGTCGAAATCGCCGCGGATAACGTCGCCGTAAGAGAGATAGGGGCGGTCTTTAGCCTGGGGGGAATAGTTGATGCGCATGCGGTAGCTTTTGTCCACCGGGATATCGCGGGCGAGCAAATGCAGGGAGCCTTTCTCTCTCACGTAACTATCGGGGAGCTGCATCGAAGCCATGGTATACAGCACCGCCAGGCCGAAGGAGGGGTAATATTTCCCGTCGGTATCGATGACGGCCAGGGGGAGCCGGCGCACTTTACCGTCGCGGTCGGGGATGATATTGACATGGCCGGTGTTCCGCGCGGCTTCCCTGATGGGGGACACCGGCAGCAGGAAATCTTCGTAAGTCAAGGCCGCCCCCGTTCCCGGTAAAGCCTGCGTGCCGGCGACCGGCACCACAACGTTCCCGGCGCTTGTCATCGCCTCGGCCAGGAGCGCATCGTCCGGTGAGCTGTCCACGAAAAGGACGTCGAACCCGATGACCTTGGCGCCGGCTGAAGCCAGATTGGTCAGGGCCAGGGCATGAAGGTCGCGGGTCCAATCCGACCACTTCCCATAGGTCTGCAGAGTCGGGTCGTCAATGCCGACGACGACGATATTCGGCGAGGGAGGCTCCGATAAGAAAAGCTGGTCCGACAGCCATAACTGGACGAACGAAAACGGCTGGACCAAGGCAAAAAAAACGGTGAAAAGGAGGCCGACCCCCACGAGCACCAGCGTGTGACACCAGAGCCTGCTCCGGCGCCGGTTAGCCCTCTTTTCTTTTACCGGTCTTGTTCCCGGCATCCTTTTTGCTGACTTTCTGTTTTATCCCCGACCAACTGTCGGGCACGAGTTATGCTCAGAGATGTCTGACGGTCACGCTATCAGATGCGTTTACCGTCTTTTGCAGGATATCCCAGCCGGATACGCTGGCGGTATTAACGATTGGTTTCGGGTCTTCAGTGATGACGGTATGCGTAGCGGTAAATGTCCACCGTTCGGCAATATCGAGCTCCCCGTCTCCATCGTCATCGCCGCTGATGAGGACGATATCCCCGGTCAGGTTATCAGTCACCTGGATATTAAGAAGCGGTGTATTGCCGATATTAGTCACTTCGAAAGTGTAACGAATAATATCGTTATTTCTGGCTTCCGTGACGCTGGCGCTTTTTTCCAGGTAAATAGCGGGCTTGAGTATCGAGACGATTACGCTGTCTGAGGCGGTGACGGTCTTGAGAAGGGCGTCCTTGCCGGAGATACTAGCGGTATTTTCCAGCAGGTCCGGGGCTCCCGCGGCGACATTATAATTAGCGGTAAATATCCAATGTTCCGTTACATCGAGCCAGCCGTTTTCATCCACATCGCCGCCCGTTAACACGATATTCTCGGTCAGGTTATCGGTGACCTCGACATCAGAAAGCGGGGTGTTGCCGCTGTTAGTCACCTCGAAGGTGTAGGTAATATTATTGCCAACATGTGCCATTCCGGGGCTGGCGGTCTTTTCCAGGGCAATAGCGGGCTTCAGTACCGACACACTTGCGTTATCAGAATCTTCGACTAGCCCCTCGAGGGCATCATAGCCGCTGAAAACGGCGGTATTTACCAGCACGTCCGGGTCTTCGCCGGTAGCGGTATAGTTCGCGGAATATGTCCACGTTTCATCGACATCGAGCAGTCCGTTTTCATTGCTGTCGCCGCTCACGAAACTAATATTATCGATAAGGTCGTCGGAAGATACGACCGAAAGCGGCGTGTTGCCCGTATTGGTAACCGTATAGGTATAAGTGATATTATCGCCGACATGGACCATCGCGGGACTGGCGGTCTTGTCCAGGGCGATACCCGGTCTAAGTAACATCACGCTCGCGTTAGCGGAAGCGCTGACTGACTCCTCCGCATTATCCGTGCCGGTAACGTTGGCGGTATTCACGAGCAGGTCGGGGTCTTCGGCAGAGGCCGTGTAATTGGCCGTATAGACCCACGTTTCGGCGGGGTCCAGCCAGCCATCGCCATTGCTATCGCTGCCGGTAAAAGAAATATTCTGGATAAGGTCATCGACCACCTGAATGTTAGAGAGCGGCGTGTTCCCGGCGTTGGTGACCGTATAGGTATAAAGAATATTGCCGCCGGCATGGACCATGGTACGGTCGGCGGTCTTCTCCAGGGCAACATCGGGGTTCCAAACCGTAGTGGTGTTCTTTTCCGTATCCACCACCGTCACGGACGTCGGCGTCGTGGCGGAGATAGTGGAGGTGGCGACCAGGGAGGTGGGGTCGCCTTCTTGCACCGTATAAGTTGAAACGAATACCCAGGTCTCGTTGGGGTTAAGAACGGCATTCTCATTAACGTCACCGCTCTGATAGGTGGCGTTGCCGGTGATATCGTTGCTGACCGATACGTGATAAAACGGCAAATCGCCGGTATTATGCAGACTATAAGTATAGGTGATATTATCCCCCACGTGGGCTTCCGGCGGCTCGACCAGCACGGTCACTTCCATTAACGAGCGGGGTGAAGCTTCACCGCCGCCGCCACCGCCGCCGCCTCCGCCGCCGGCCGGCGGATTTGTCCAGACCTCCGAGCTCGGCTTTTGACCCGGTTCGATGGAGCGCTGCATGCCCTCGTGAACGAGGTATTCTTTGCCGTCCACGATGACCCGGATATCGCCGTGCTCGTTAGCCACGATGGTTTTGCCGGCACTGTCCACCGATACGACCATCGTGCTGCCGCGCACCGCGGCGATCGCGGCGGGCGTTTCAACCTCATAGTTCGACGACGTGTCGGCCAGTTTTTTGACGCGGCTGATGGTCTTGCCCAGCTTCTGTAACAGGCGGATATTCGTCGAACCCGCAGCACTGATGCCAATCTCGGCTACGGCTATCTCGGTGTCTTGTTCGAGCTGGATGGTGCTCCCCTCGAAGAACGTAATTTCCGCCCCGGAATCGGCGCCGGTCTTAATCGAGTCGCCGGGGCGGAGCGTAGTTTCCACCGTGGCCAGGTGCCAGGATTCGGTGCCGGACCTCTTGACCCAAACATTCCCCCCGACAATCGACAGAATGGTCAGCGGGGTATTGTCTTCAGGTGTGACCGTCGGCTCCGGCGCTGGTGTTGGCGTTGGCGCGACGGCAGGTGTCGGCGCGGGTGTCGGCTCAGGGGTGGGGGTAATTTCGGGTGCCGGGGTCGGCGTCAGGGTTGGCGTCGGCGTCGGTTCGGGTAAGCCCGCCAGTGCTCCGATAGGTGTCTCGATGGTTGGAGTCGGCTCTACCTTATTCCCGCAGCCCGCTAAAGCTACCGTGATAAATACGATTAATAGAGCACCGGCCGCCACCAGATAAAAGATACGCTTGCGCATAAAACCTTAATTACCGCTTTCTTAGCCTTTAGGGGAGGCTTGTCTCCATCCCCGATTTCTGATATTCTATTTTCGATAATCCGGAGGAGCAGCTATAAAGCGCCAACTACGTTAAAATTGGCACAGTCAAAAGTATAGTCTGAGACCCATTAATTGTCAATCAACGGCGAGCCGGTAAAAAGTACGGGGACTTAGCTTACCATATCAAGGTTATGCTAACAGGTCAGGGTAGCAAAAAAGGACGGATGCAGTAAGAATACAGTATGAATTCCAAAGAGGGAACGGCACAGGCCGGGAAAATTGTGCTACACTGAATTAAACGATGCGCAATAAATACATCTGGTCCGCTTTAATACTGGTCGGTATCATCGCCATCGGCACCGTGGGCTACTGGCTTATCGGGGAAGGGAAGTACGCGCCCTTCGATTGCTTTTACATGACCGTCATCACCATCACCACCATCGGCTACGGGGAGGTGTTAGATATTGCCGGCAACCTCGGGGCGAGGATATTCACCGTCTTTATCGCGGTGGGCGGCATCGGGGTGCTGGCGTATCTGCTCACCAATATCACGGCATTGATTGTCGAGGGGGAGCTGACCAAGTCCTTCAGGAGGCGCAGGATGGAGAAACTAGCGGCAAAGGCCAGAGGTCATTATATTGTGTGCGGGGTGGGGTGGGCGGGTCTGCACATTATTAACGAGCTCCGCGAAACTAAAAGACCTCATGTCATCATCGACCTGGATAGAAGCAAGCTGGATAAAAGCCTGGCGAAGCTGTCCGACGAGATATTCATCGAGGGAGACGCCACCGATAACGATGCGCTGCTCAAAGCCGGTATCGGGGAAGCCAGTGGCATCTTCGCGGTCACCGGGGACGATAACCAGAACCTGGTCATCAGCCTGACGGCCCGGCAGCTCAATCCCGCGGTGCGGGTGGTGGCGCAGTGCAACGAAACGAAGAACATCGAGAAAATGAAAAAGGCCGGGGCGGACGCGGTGGTATCGCCGGGCTATATCAGCGGCATGAGGATGGCCTCGGAGATGATACGGCCGACGGTCGTCACTTTCCTGGATAGAATGATGCGCGGCAAGGACGAGACCCTGCGGGTGGAAGAGGTTGCGATATCGCCTTCATTTGTGGGGAAGACCTTAGCCTCGATTAATTTGAAGGATTACCCGCATACGTTACTTTTAGCGGTCAAAAAGGGGGAGGATTGGGTCTATAATCCTTCCCCGCAAGATTATGTGATAGAAACGGGGAACCGGCTCATCGTGATGACCACGCCCGATGAAAGGCGTAAACTGGAGGAAAATATAGCCGGCCAGCCGTAATTTCCCCGGCGGCCGGTGATATATCCCGTCCCAAAAGGAGGATGCCATGCCTACACCCAGTCTGCCAATCGTGCTCAGAATCCTGGATAACGAGAACCGACTCGTCGAGCGGGCTGACCAGAAATCGATATCGTTGCTGTCCATCCTGGGGGTGTTCATGGTCTTCTTCGTCGTCTATTACCGCGTCATCCCCATGAATGCCCTGACGATGGCTCTGATCGTCTTATATTTCCTTTTCGCGGCGCTGTCCATCATCAGCCTGATTATGGCCATACGCCCCAGGATAAGAAAAGAAAAAGGACCAACCGGGGACGCTAAGGCCGCCGCCCCCCTCGACCCCGCCTTCTTTTCCGGCATCAGCGCCTTCCCCGATGTCTCCGCCTATAAAGACGCCCTCCAGAAGACCCTCGAGGATGATGCGTCCATCGCCGATATCTATATCAAGCAGATTTACAGCGTCGCCCGGATTAACCGGGAAAAATACAAATTCGTCCAGCGCGGCGTGGCGCTGGTGATCGTCACGCTGGCTATCGAGTTGATTGTCATCACCTACCTGTTTGCCTATCACCTGAGCTCGGGTTACAACGTCATGCCGCCCATCAACTAGACCGCGGCGTGCCGACGCCGGGCAACCGGGGATGATTCGGTGGAGTTGGGCAATGACGGCGCGGTTCCGGGCGGTGGAACTATTGTTTTTCCAGGCCCGCGATGAGCGATGACGCTTTCCGGCGCAGGCTGATGAAGACCTCGACCAGCTGGGGGTCGAACTGCGTGCCGGAACATTTTATCAGCTCCTGGACGGCTTCCTGCTCGGTCAGCCTTCTATCTTTGTAGCCGCGCTCGGAGGTCATCGCTTCAAAGGAATCCGCCACGGTAAGGATACGGGCGTCGAGGGGAATATCGTTCCCCTTCAGCCCCCGGGGGTAGCCTTGGCCGTCGTAACGCTCGTGGTGATAAAGGACCGCGTCCACACAGCCCCGCAGGCCGACGATGTACTTGAGAATCCCCACCCCCATTTCGGGATGGTGCTTGATGACCGCCCATTCCTCGTTGGTGAGCGCCCCGGTCTTGGAGAGGATGCTATCGGGGATGCTGAGCTTGCCGATGTCATGCAGCAATGACGCCGCCTGGATTCGCTTGATGCCTTCTCGCGTATAGCCTGCGGCCGCCGCCAGTTCCGTGGCGTAACGGCTCATGGTCTTGGAGTGGCCGAAGGTGTAATGGTCCCGGGTATCGACGGTCGCCGCCAGGGCGTGCACGATGTTCTCGATGGCGTTATTATCCTCGGCTTTAAGCGCGGTCTCCGCGGGCGCCGACCCCGGCGCCTCGAGCTTGCTGGCCAGGCATACCCGGTTCCTCCCCGCCGACTTCGCGGTGGAGAGGGCTTTGCCCGCCGCCTGGATGAGCGCCTCCCGGGTAACGCCGTCGGTCCGCCAGCAGGCGATGCCGATACTGCCGGTCAGCATGATGCCCTTTTGTTCCATCGAGGTCTGCAGTCGGTGGCGGAGTCTTTCCGCGACCGTGCCGGCGCCTTCCGCCGGGGTGTTGATGAGGAGGATGGCAAACTCGTCGCCGCCATAACGCGCGCCGATGTCCGTGCCGCGGGTGGAATTCCGGATAAGCTGGCCGACCTCTTTCAGAATATCGTCGCCCAGATTGTGCCCGTAGATATCGTTATAGGTCTTGAAGTAATCCAGGTCGAGGATTAGCAGCGAAAAATCCTCGCCGGAATGAGATAACCTCTCGATTTCCTGGCTAAAACGTTCCTGAAAGCTGCGATGATTGAGAAGTCCCGTGAGCTCGTCAGCGGCGGTATTATCTTTAGTGCGGGCGCAGATTTGCGTGTTCTCGATCGCCGCGGCCGACTCTTTGCACAGCGTAACCACCAGGTCGATTTCGTCACCGGTAAAGCGAGAGCGGGACTGCTTCCGGCCCAGGGCTAAAATACCCACCATTGTGCGCTTGCTGATAATAGGGCACAGCAGTTCGTACTGCGAGGCGCTGATGGACTTGCGTTCTTCGAGGGACAGGGTACTGAATTCCGCGTTATTATCGATAATGCTCCGCAAAAGCGTGCTTTTATTTTCCAGCCACCGTATCACACGGCTGTTTCGCTTCAGCACCAGGGGAACGTTCGGCGCGACGCCGGTCAATCTGGCCGCAAACCGCGTCCCGAACTGGTCGTCCGAGGGCAGCAGCAGGTCCGCGTGTTTGACTTTCATGGCTTTAACCAGCGGTCTCAGCAGCTCGTCGGCCAGCTCTTCGATGTTCATGAACGTGCCGGTCTTATCCGCAAAGTCGAGCAGCATTTTCCGGTACAGGTACCTTTTGCTGTAGCGGAAGATGTCCGAGCCTTCGTCCATGGTCGCTTTCACCCGGTTGATAAGATAGGCGAAGACGATCGCCATAAAGATAGTGGCCGGTATCGCTGTTTGCAGCGGCAGGGAGCGCAACACATCAACCAGAAAGAGCAACAGGACGAGGAGCGCCAGCGTCACTAACGTCGTGATGACGTTGTACGTCGATTGTTTCTTGAATGATTTTTTTACCCCTGCCTTACGGCTCATAGTTAAAAAATACAACAAACGTTATAAACAAAGCATAAACAAAGGGGTTAAGAAGGTAAAAATAGCGTTAAGTACTAGTAGATAAGTTTGGAAAAGTGATGAAAAATTATCTTTTAGTACCATTAGTGGCAACCGTGCTGCCTCACCCCTTTTTCCCCTCTCGGCGGGCTGCTCCCTTTTATACCGGGGCGTTTAAGAGGGGCGCAGACCCCTCTTCCAATTCTTCCCCCTCTCAAACTGGTAACCTTCGGGTGACCGATATGGTCCTCTTTGAGAGAGGTTAAAGGGGGTGAGCATCGAAAATCAACCATGAGCGAAAAGAACCCTGAGATTCTCTTGATAGGTGCCTCTTGATGTGTAATAATTACTTTGAATTCGCCAAAGATGCGTCCGAGAGACACTTCCCACTTTCCTTTGGGGACTTCTTTACCTGCCGGATAATTAAAACTGTATCGTTAATGGGGGAAAAATGAGGGAGTATTTAAGCGCTTATAAAGGGAAAAACGTGCTTATCACGGGCGGGGCGGGATGTGTCGGGAGCAATCTAACCAAAGCCCTGGTCAAGGCGGGGGCGGCCAGGATTACCGTCCTCGACGACCTCTCCGCCGCCGCCAAGTGGAACATACCCGTCGCTCCCGCGGTGGTTTTCATCGAGGGGAGCATCCTGGAAGAGGAAGCCCTCAAACGGGCGTTCGCCTCCCGGCCGGACTTCGTTTTTCACCTGGCGGCCCATTTCGCCAACCAGAACTCGGTGGACAATCCGGAGACCGACCAGCTCGTTAACGGCCTGGGCACTTTAAAAGTGCTGGAGTACGCACACCTGGCCGGCGTGAAAAAGTTCGTTTTCGCCTCCTCGGGGTGCTCGGTCTACGGCAGCCAGGCGCCGCTGCCTCTCAAGGAGGACTTCGTCTCGTTGCACCTGGATACCCCTTATCAGATCACCAAGCTCCTCGGCGAGCTCTACTGCAACTTTTTCTATAACCATTACAGGCTGCCGGTGGCGATTGCCCGCTATTTCAACGTTTACGGACCGGGCGAGATACCCGGCGCCTATCGCAACGTCATTCCCAACTTCATCTGGTGGGCTATTCATAAGAAACCCCTGCCCATTACCGGCACCGGTGAAGAGACCCGCGATTTCACCTACGTCGATGACATTATCGCCGGCACGCTATTGCTGGGCGCCGTCCCGGAAGCGGTCGGCGAGGCTTTTAATCTCGCCTCGGAGACGGAGACGAAGGTGAAAGACATCGCCGCCACGGTGAATGAAATTACCGGCAACGATAAAGGCACACAGATTGTTCCCAGGCGGGACTGGGACAAGATTACCCGGCGGCGAGCCTCGATTGAAAAAGCGAGGAAAGTGCTGGGCTACGAGCCGAAAACGGCGATGAAGGACGGCATGAAGAAGGTCTACGACTGGATTATGGAGAATCAAAGCCGTATCGAGACCAGCGCTAGGTTTTAGTGATGCGCCAGAAAGAGGCTGTATTCGTGAGGTCGAACTCATTAGACCGGGACGTCCGGTTGCCCAAGGAGATAACGGCGGTGAACCGGGCAGGCTACCGCACCCGGCATATCTACTGGGACCGGGAGCGCCGCGCCGATGCACCCATCAAACTGGAAAACCACCGGGCGATACCCTTCCGCCTCAAAGCCCCCTGGGGCTTATGGGTCTTGCCCCTGCTGCCGTTGTGGTGGAGCTTTGTCTTCTTCCGGCTGCTGACGTTGCGATTCGATATCGTCCACGTGGTGAATTTCGATAGCGTTATCCCGTGCGTCATCGCCGCTAAAATTAAGCGACGGCCCGTTATCTATGAAATCCTCGATGTTTACGAAGAGCTGCTTCCCAACTGGCTGCGGGCTATTGCCTTTGCAGTGGACAAAATTTTCATGCGCCTGGCCGCTGCCATTATCGTGGTTGATGACGAGGAGGCGCAGGGTATCGGCGGTATTCCCAACCGGCGCATCGTCACGATTTACGATTCACCGCCGGACTATCTCATCACTGATGGCATTAAGGAAACCCGGCGTAATGAAAAATTCACCCTGTTTTACGCCGGCCAGCTTATCCGCGATCGGCTCCTGAACCTCGACAAGGTCATTGGGGCAATCGAAGACATCGCTGGCGTCAGGCTGGTGGTCGCCGGCTACGGCGACCTGGCGGAGGAAATCAGGGAAAAGGCGGTCAGCCTGCCGGACAAACTCGAATTCCTCGGCAAGATAAGCTACCAGGACGTCATCCGGCGCGGGCTCGCGGCCGACCTCTTTTTCGTGCTCCGGGACCCGGTCGTGCCGTTTTACCGCTATATTTGCGGCAGCACCCTGTTCAACGCGATGATTTGCGGCAAACCCATTCTGGTGAACCGGGGCACTTCCACAACGAACAAGGTCACGCGCGAAAACTGCGGCCTGGCGGTGAACTCCGGAGACGTGGAGGAGATAAAGTGGGCTATTATTAAGCTCCGGGACGACCCGCCGCTTTGCCGCGAGCTCGGGGCGAACGCCCGTCGGGCTTATGACGAACGCTACGGCTGGGAAATCATGTCGCGGAGGCTGGTCGGGCTTTATAATGGGCTGACCGGCGAAAAAACCGAGATGAAAAAGCGGGAGAACTAGTTGAGCAAGCGAACGATTGACTATAACTCCAATTTCTGGAAGAAGCGCGCCGAGGACTATAACAAACTGGAATGGGTCAACCACCGGATGTACTTGGACAAGTTCGTGGAGGTGGGGAATTTTAAAAAGACGGATGTCGTCCTGGACATCGGCACGGGGACGGGGGTCATCGCCCACGCGGTGGCGCCCTTCGTCAAAGAGGTCATCGGGCTGGACAAATCGCAGTCGATGCTGGAGCACAGCAACTGGTACGGCAACATGTACTTCATCCGGCGGAATATTTTCCAGCCCATCTTCAGAGATGAAACGTTCGACAAGGTGACCGCGCGGCACGTTTTTCACCATATTTTGCAGGGCACGCAAAAAGCCATGGACGAATGTTACCGCGTCCTCAAGAAGGGCGGCCTGATGGTCTTTTCCGAGGGCGTGCCGCCCTGCCTCGAGGTCAAAAAGGACTACATCGAGATATTCAAGCTTAAAGAAAAGCGCCTGACCTTCATGGAAGAAGACCTCGTCGCTTTAATGGAGAAGGCGGGTTTTAAAAATCTGGACTCCGAGATTGTGCGGCTTAAGGCGATGAGCGTGAGGAACTGGCTGGCCAATAGCGGCCTGCCGGCTCCGGTGCAGGACAAAATATACGACCTCCATGCCAATGCCGGGGACTACTTTAAGAAGGCTTACGATATGGTGGAGACCGGCGACGACTGTTTCATCAACATGAAAATGGTTATTCTCACGGGGAAAAAAGTCTGAGAAAAGGATATCCAGCATGGCTATCGTCGAGGTTGGCAGCTCCGAGCCGAAATATCTCGCCGCCACCGATATTTTCGTCGGGGACATGACCAATACCAGCTATGAGTTTCTATTGTTCGACCGGCCGGTTATCCTGCTGGCCAACGCCTGGCTGCGGGAGCACTATGCGGATATCGGCATCAAGACGGACCTGGCCGGCCTGGAAGCCGCGATAAAGAGGAGCCGGGAAAATACGGGCGAGTTTCATGAGCAGCGCCAGTACTGGCTGCACAAAACGATATACCTGCCGGACGGCCGGAGCTCCGCCCGGTGCATCGACCTGATACTGGAAAAAGCTAAAATCGCCCGACCGAAATTTGTGTTCATCCACGGCGGCGACCCCGTCCGGAAAACGAACCTGTCGCCCATGGTCAGAGAGGTGGAAAAAAGGGGATTGGAATGTAAGTACGTGGTCTCGCAGCGGAAGGGCGGGGGGCAGGCAGACACGATATATGTCGCCGCGCACGTCGTCGACCTTAACATTAACGGCGGCTATAAAGTGCACTTTAACCACGACCCGCGGGGTAAAGGCTCGACCAGCATGGAATGGGAGAAGAGGTACTATCAAAAGAACGATTACTTTCCTCTCATCGACCTTCACGTTACCGCCGGCGAGGTCGGCGATGCGCGGACGAAAATCACCCTCGGTCCGCTGGCGGATAGGACGGCCATCGGCGGCTACCCCAAGGCCGACGATTTTTTAAGCGCCAATAACGAGGCAAACAAAAGGTCGGTCTACAAGGAGTTGGGACTCGAGCCGGGCAAGCCCTTGCTGACCTACGCCCCGGCCGCCAGGGAAAGCCCCTATAAACCGGGCGGTTCTCTGAGCGAGGAGTCCGTGGCGACTTTAAAAGACATCGCTTGGCGTAACGACCTTAATCTGCTTTTCAAATGGAAGTACCGGAAGGGCATCTTTTTCGTCCATGCCTTCCACCGGCTCCGCCGGATGTTCGCGGTATAATAGGCCATAGCATGATAAAACTTGCGGCCGCATTAAGGGTAGCCCAGGTGGGCATCTATCCCCCTCCCTACGGCGGCGTCTCCATCCACATCCAGCGCCTGCACGCTTTCTGCCTGGCTCAGAACATTAAAAGCACCGTCTTCGATATCAGCCGGCAGGCAAAAAGAGCCCGGAACGTGATGAATGTAAAACGGTTCTGGAACTGGCCGCGCCTCCTGGCCTCCCGGCAGGACATCATTCACGTCCATACGACCAGTCGGCACTGGGTATCGACGGCGGTTTTTTTCTGCCTGGCCCGGCTTAAGGGCGCCCGCTTCGTCCTGACTTATCACAGCTTGAGATACAGTCGAGGTGATTTTGGTCCACTGGGGCGCCGGGTAATGAAGGCGTTATTATCGTCGGCGGAGTGGTGCATCGCGGTAAGTCCGCAGGTCAAGGATGGCCTCATCGCCCTGGGCGCCCGGGCCGACCGGATATCCGTGGTCCCGGCTTATCTCCCGCCCGTGATAAAAGACGAAGAAATCGCGGAAATCCCGCCGGCGGTATGGGAGTTCATGGCAGCGCATAAACCGGTCATCTCCGCCAACGCCTTTAATAACATTAAGTATCACGGCGAGGACCTGTACGGTATCGATATGTGTATCGAGCTGTGCGCGGCATTGAAAGACGTTTTTCCCGGGGTCGGCGTGGTCTTCTGTCTGCCGAATATCGGCGACCGCGAGTATTTCGCCGAATTGAAGCGACGGATAACCGAGAAAGATATCAGCAATAATTTCCTCTTCCAGACGAAGCCCTGCCAGTTCTATCCCGTGCTGATGAAAAGCGATATTTTCGTCCGCCCCACCAGCTCGGACGGGGACGCGGTTTCCCTCCGCGAAGCCCTGTACCTCGAAATACCGTCGGCCGCCAGCGACGCCGCCACGCGCCCCGAAGGCACCGTGATTTTTAAGAACCGCGACGTTAGCGACTTTATCGCCAGCGTCAAAAAGGTCTGGGAAAACTACGCGGACTATAAGAAAAAAGCGGCGTCGCTGAAAATGCCCGATATCATGGGCGAAATCCTGGCGATTTACCTCCGGGCGGTGAGTGGGGAGTAACGTGAAAGTAAGCGTTATCTTGACGACCTATAACCGGGCACGACTGGTCGCGGAGGCAATCGACTCCATTCTCCAGCAGACCTTTCAGGACTTCGAGTTGATTATCGTGGATGATTGCTCCTCTGACGCTACGGAAAACGTGATTGCGGCGTTCACCGATAAGCGCCTCCGGTATTTTAAAAATGACAGCGGACGGCTGGTAGCCGTTAACCGTAACTACGGCATCGCTCAAGCCCGCGGCGAATATATCGCTTTCTGCGATGACGATGACCTGTGGCGGCCGGAAAAACTGGAGAGGGAATTGCGGGAATTCGAGGGGGAGGACCCGCCGGGCATGGTCTGCGCCAACGGGATTTCGTTCGACGCTACCGGCGACCTCAAGGTGATGCACGGCGATAAAATAAATGATAGTTCTTTCACCTTAAAATCGCTCCTGAGATATAACCCGGTCATCTGCTCTTCGGTAATCTTGAAAAAGAGCGTCATTGATGACGTCGGCGGGATGAACACCAGTCCGCTGTTCCGCGTCGGCGAGGACTATGAGCTCTGGCTGAGGATAGCTCGCAAATACAGGATACGGTACTTAAATCTTCCCCTGGTAAAGTATCGGGTCCACGCCCAACACCTCAAGTCGTCCGGGGTCGCCTCGGTCAAGCACCTCAGGGAAATCTACCGCTGGCTGCGGGACACGGATTTCATCAGCCGCCGGCTCTACTGGCGGCTCACCCTGCGGATGCTCGCCATCGAGTTCCTCTGGCGTACCCGCACGATAATGCTGGCGTCCCGCATCAAGAAATTGATGATACCCGGCAGGTAATCTATTTGGTTGGTCTGGCATCGTCCCGTCGGTTTCCCGGCAGGACGGCGCGTATCTCCTGTCTTAACAAACGGAACTCGGTGGCGGAAACGTAATTCCGATAAAAAATCACTATTATCAGCGCCCATAACACTACCTGGGAAGCCAGCGATATTCCGGTAAATGCCCACATACCCATCGCTGTCGAGCGCAGGTAGGTGTGGATAAAATAAAAAGGAAGACTGGCCAGTAAAGGTATGACGATAATTACCGCGAACTTCCTGAATTCGGCTGCCGTGTCGAAGACATAGTTCTTGATGAGGTAATAAAGTATCAGGGTCACTACGCCCTGGACGCCGAGCGTGACCCAGGCGACGCCGATGATCCCATAACCGAGCCTGACCATCAGGATATCCAGCCCCACGCTTATCGCCAGACCTGCGGCGTAAAAGAACAGTGGGAGCTTTTGTTTATTGACCAGGCTGGAGTTCAGGATGAGCTGCGGCACTATCGCAATAGCTATAAAGTAGAGGTTGTAAGATAAAACGTTAAATACCGGGATGCTATCGATATATTTTTTCGCCAGCAGGGTGGCTATCAGGGTAAAGGCCAGTTGCCCCAGGGGAACGATGATCGCGGTGCCTAACGCCAGGTACACCGCGATGCGTCGGGTATCTTTAAATCCCTGGGAGATGCTCGCGGCGGTGCCGGCATGCCGCCACAAGACCGGCTGCAGCACCCTCGAGAAGTCATCGAAAAACGAAAGCGCGTAGGACAGGAAGCCCACGGCGAAAACGTAGAAACCGAGCTGCTCGAGCGGCAGTGCCGAAGCAATTACCGTGCGGTCGACGACACGGAAAGCCATCAGCACGATCGTCAGTCCCTGCAACACCAGGCCGACCTTCGCCAGCCTGATGATTTCATGCCTGTCCAGCGTAAAGCGGAAGCCGATGGCGCCCCGCGTCCAGTAGTAAATCAGCAAGGCGATATAAGCCGCCAGCGGCCCCAATATGAGCGCGTAGACTTTGAGCCAGTGCAGCGTAGACAGCGACACCGCCGGCGATACCATGGCAACAATGAAATTTCCCACCGCTACTTTATTGAAACGTTCCCGGGTCAGGTTCATTTGCGTCCAGATATTCGAGAGCCTCAAAGTCACGTAGCTCATCACGATAATCAGGAGGCCTGTCCTCATCACGGCGTCACGGTAAAAAAACGCGAACCCGATGACCGCGGCGGTGGGGATGATGGTATAGAGCAGTTCGGTGGAAACGGAGATGTTCTGCACCCGCAAGGCATCTTTTTCCTGCCCCTTGCCGAGCAGCACGGGCATTTCCCGGGAGGCGGCCGTGTATATCCCCGGCGCGACTATGATGATGTACGTCAGCCACAACGATAAGAGGCCGTAAGTGCCGTATTCCTCGGGGAGAAGGACGGTGGCGGCGTAAAGGGTGACGCCCAGCCCCGCCAGCGCCGCGATGGTCTTGGCGGAGGTGAACTTTAGCGAGTTCCTGGCGATGCTGATAATGCTTACCGGCATTTGTGAGTTAATCCGCCTTTTTCCGGGCTATCGCTTCCTGCAGGCTGGATTCCAGCTGCGCGGCAATATTTTCCACACTGTGGACCTGGCGGACGTATTCGAGGCCGTTCTTCTCCAGTCGCCGGCGGTAGGCGCTGTCCTTGAGCAGGGCGACCAGCCGGTCGGCGATGGCTTCGGGGGTAGTAGCGAAGGCGATGCCCTGTTCTTCTCCCGGAGTTACCGCTATCAATCCGGGCAGCGGCGTCGCCACGACGGCTTTAGCGCCGGCCAGGTACTGGACGATTTTGCCCGGGAAGATATCGCGGGTGGCGCCGGTCACCCGGAAGGAGTTCAGGCACACGGCGGCCATATTGATGTACTGCGGCATGGTGTCGTAGGGCTGGAAGCCGGTGATAATAACTTTTTCCTTGAGACCCATTTCCGCGATAATACCTTCGAGGGCTTTGCGCTGCGGCCCGTCGCCGACGATTAAAAGTCTGGCGCCCGGCACCTGTGCGATGATGCCCGGCATTTGCCGTATCATGTCGTCCAGTCCGGAGAAATCGAAAAGGGTGCCCATGTACAGGATAACGCAGTCCGTGACGTTGATGCCCCATTTGTGGCGCAGCTCGGCCGGTGCGGGGGAGGGATAAAAGACGCTGGTATCCACCGGCATGGGCAGCGGCTTTACTCTATTTTCCTTAGCCCCCATCCCGACCACGTATTTAGAAAGGGCGGGAGTGAGCGTGAGTATTAAATCTGCCCTTTTATAGACCATTTTCTCCAGTATTCTGGTAAAAGCCCGCAGGTAACGGTAGCTGACCAGCTGGTTGAGGATATCTATCGACCGGAAAATAACGGGGACTTTAAAGCGGCGGGCGGCGTAAACAGCCGGCAGGCCGTTGGTCGCCACGCCGTAGAGCACGACGGCGTCTATCTTTTTTTCTACAATGGTTTTTCCGATTGTTCGGCAGTGGGTGAAAAAGGCGGAGAATCGACTCAGCCCTTTGATTTTGATGAATCCCGGCCTGATAAGCGTTACCGCAGCGCCAGCCATCGTGCGGGACACGCCCTCGATCTCTCGTGTTTTATTCCAGAGGTCGACTGGGCTTCGGCGTTGCCAGACGCTTTCGTAGTCGATGGCGTAGACCTGATGCCCCCGCCGCGATAGCGCCTCCGCCAGGGTATGGATATCGAAGACTACCTTGTTCCGCCAATCGACTTCATGGACGAAGAGGACGTTCACCCTGCCCCTCCGCTATTTAAAGCCATATACGGATTTCATCCATTCTATGGTCAGGGGTATGCCCACTTTTGGGGGCACTTTGGGGTCGTGTTTGAGGTCCCGGCGCGACTTTGAGTAATCTATATGTTTTACCTGGGTGGTGAAGGGCTCGCCTTTTTTATAGGTCACCCTGGAATCGTCCTTGCCCAGGTATTTCAGGATGAGGTCGGAGACCCACTTGATATCGCACTCCCACTCCTCTTTGCCGCCGATGTTGTAGACCTCGCCGGGAATGAAGTTGTCGACGATGTTGGCGAAAGTGCGGCAGGTATCTTCGATGTAGTCGAAGATGCGCTTGTGCCCCAGGTACACGGTATACGGTTCGTCGTGGAGGGCTTTGTAAATGAAGGCGGGGATGACGCCTCGGTAGGGGTGATAATGTTCATGGGGGCCGTAGGCGTTGACCGGCCGCACCCTGACCGTCTCCGTCCCGAACATCGCCGCCGAGTTCAGCACCATGAGCTCTCCCGCCCACTTGGTGATGGCGTAGTCGTTCATCTGCTTGATGGCGACTTTGTCCATGACGTCTTCGCTCATTTTACCCGTATAATCCCCGTAGACCTCGGCGCTGGAAAAGAAGATCATTTTGAATTTTTTCTGCTCCTGCAAGCGTATCAGGTGCTTGGTGCCGATGACGTTGGTCAGCCAGAGGTTTTCGTAGTAGTCCTCGCCGTTCCAGCGCCCGTATTCCGCCGCCAGGTGGTAAACGAAATCGAAATCGTGGTTATTGAAAATCCGCTCTAACTGCCGGTATTCGCGCACGTCGCAGCGGGTGTAGTTCTCCGCGGCGGTATTCATTAAATCGCCGACCCATACTTCGTGGCCGCGCTTTCTCAGTTCCGGCACGAGGTTCGAACCGATGAATCCCGTCCCTCCGGTGACCAGTATTTTAGCCATCTCTCCCCTCCGTGATGATGTTGCTTATCCTCTCGGCGGCATGCCCGTCCCCGAGGGGATTCAACCATTCCCTTTTCCTCTCCAGCATGATAGCAGCGCTCTCGACGATTCTTTCCGCGGAGGCGCCGGCCAGGACATTGGCGCCGACCTCCACCGTTTCCGGGCGCTCGGTATTGTTCCGCAGGGTGACGCAGGGGACATGCAGGATGCAGGCTTCCTCCTGGACGCCGCCGGAATCGGTCAGTATCAGCCGGGCGCTGCTTTCCAGCTGGAGGAAGCTGAAAAAGTCCACGGGGTCGATGATTCTCAGGTTCTTCGGCGGTTTGGCCAGGCCGTCCATTATTTTCCGGCTCCTCGGGTGGATGGGATAGACTGCCGGCAGGTGGAACCTGGCGCCCACTCTATCCAGCCCCTCCATGATGGCCGTGAACTTGTCGACGTTATCGGTGTTCTCCTGGCGGTGCATCGTGACGAGGCAATATTTTTGCGGTTTAAGCTGGAACCGGGCGGCGATATCTATCTTCCGGGCAAGCTCCAGGTATTTCTGCACGGCATCCACGATGGTGTTGCCGGTGACGAATACCTTCTCCTTGCCGATTCCCTCCCCCAGCAGTATTTCCTTTGCCTTCGGCGTGGGCGCGAAGAGGTAATCCGAGAGATGGTCGGCGATGACCCGGTTGATCTCCTCCGGCATCCTCCGGTCGTAAGAGCGCAGCCCCGCCTCCACGTGCCCGACCCGTATATTGAGTTTGGCGGCCGCCAGGGCGCCCGCCAGGACGCTGTTGGTGTCCCCCTCCACCAGGACGATGTCCGGTTTTTCGTCTTTAAGGATTTGTTCAATGCCGATGAGCATTTTGCCCGTCTCCTCGGCGTGGGAGCCGGAGCCGGCCTCGATATTATATTGCGGCCGGGGCAGCTCCAGTTGTTCGAAAAAGACCTTATCCAGCTCGTAGGAGTAGTGCTGGCCGGTGTGGAGAATAAAGAAATCCGTCTTTTTGGCTTCGAAGAGTTTTAGCAGCGGCGCCATCTTGATTATTTCGGGGCGGGTCCCGAGGATTACCGAAATTTTCATGCGGTAGACTTATCTCCTGATAGATGGCTGTCCCGGAGCCTTGTGGAGGCTGATTTTTTATGTAAATGCTTTCTGTCATTATAGCCGACCGTATGGGCTTTAGCAATACGTAGCCCGGCCGGCGCCGTGCGGGCGATTCTGTTGCAAAGCTGGCACATGTGTGCCATAATTTAGGCGTCTTCCCACCTTCCTTGGCCCGGGGTCGAACAGGATATGAAGATAAGCAAACTTTCTCCTAAAATCATCATCGGCATCCTGGTTGCCGTCATTTTCGGCATTGCCCTGCTGTTGCGCATCGTTATCCCCCACGAGCAGGCTTTCAACGGCGAATTGGTCAAATTTACCAGCATCGACGCCTACTTTTACCAGCGCATCCTGGACAATATGTCGTTTAATTTCCCGCACTTTATGAGTTTCGACCCCTATTTTATCTATCCCGGCGGCCATATGCTGACCGATATCTTTTTCCCGGACTGGTTCATGTCCGGCCTGGTCTGGTTGTTTAGCGCCGGTTCGCCGACGCAGCACCTCGTGGATATGGTCGGCTCGTATTTCCCGGCGATTATCGCCGCCCTGACGGTCATCCCGGTCTATTTCATCGGCAAAACGCTGTTTAACCGGTGGGTCGGCGTCATCGCCGCGGCGCTGATCGCCATTCTCCCCGGGGAATTCCTGGGGCGCACCATAATCGGCTTGAACGATACCCCCGCCTTCGAGATATTTCTCACCGCGGCCTTCATGTGTTTTGTCATCCTGGCGGTCAAAGCCGCCCGGGACAAAGGGTTTACCTTGGACCATCTCCGGCGCCGCGAGTGGTCGATGTTCAAACGACCCCTCATCTATAGCCTTCTGGCCGGTCTCTTCCTGGGGATGTTTCTTTTAAGCTGGATGGGGGCGCTGCTCTTTGTTTTTATCTTCGTCCTGTACCTGGTTATCCAGTTTATTAACGACCACCTCCGGAAACAATCGACCGACTACCTGGCGGTTATCGGCGTGGTGCCGCTGCTGGTGGCCTTGATTATCTATTTCCGCTTTGCGCCGAACACTTTTTATCTCATGTCCCTGGTCCTGGCTTTATTCATTCCGGTGGTATTGATTATCGTATCGCGGGTGATGACTCAATGGAAGGTAAAGCCGTTTTATTTCCCCGTCGCACTGGTCGTCCTCGGCGGCATCGCTCTGCTCGCTTTTCATTTTATCAGCCCTGGTATGTTTAAAACGACGTTTTCTGCCTTCAGTATCTTTGCCCCGACCGGCGCGACGGCGCAAACTACTATCGAAATGCAGCCCCTCCTCGACCCGACCAGCACGGGCAGCTTGAGCACCGCGCTTGCCTGGGGTAATTTCACTACCAGCTTTTTCCTGTTCCCCGGTTTCGCTTTCCCCGGCCTGGCGCTTATAGCCTTGAGTATTTTAATATACCTCTTCGTCAGAAGAAGCGGCAACGGTAAATCTTTGCTTCGGCCGGTCGTCTGGGTACTGGCGATACTGGCGGTCGTCATGGTCATGTTACTGACGGCCGGTTATGGCCAGCGCATCCTGGCGTTTGTCCTGCTTATCGTTTTGTTCGGTTTCCTGTTTTTACCGGGCCGGGACAGAAAGCACTGGCTGCCCTTCATCATCTGGACGCTGGTGATATTATTCCTGACTCTGGCGCAGCGCCGTTTCGCCTACTACCTCGTGGTTAATATCGCCGTGCTGTCCGCCTACCTGTTCTGGCAGGTACTCTGGCTGGCCGGTCTTCGGAAGCTGGCGGTCGAACCGGCGCCGGCAGCCGTCCCCGTCTCGGCGCACAAGGCTAAAGCCAGGAAACAGGAGAGTCGGCGGCAAAAGTCCCGTGGTTCTCTTAGCCTGTTCTATACCGTAATCGCCGGGATAGCGGCGTTCTTTCTCGTTTTCTATCCCAATATCCCCAAAGCCGCCGGCATGGTGACCCCGCCGGAGGCGCCCTATGCCCCCAGCGATGCCTGGGTGGCCTCACTCCAGTGGCTGAGAGATAATACCCCGGACCCCTTCGGCGACCCCGCTGCCTACTACCGCATCTATGAGCCGCCGCCCCCCGGAGAGGACTTCCAGTACCCTGCCTCAGCCTACGGGGTCACTTCCTGGTGGGACTATGGTTACTGGATAACGCAAATCGCCCACCGCCTGCCGAGCGCCAACCCCGGCCAGGAGCCCGCCCGCATCATCAACGTGGCCGACCTCTTTTTGTCGGTGGATGATGCCGCCGTGCATGACCTGCTCGCCATGATGGACTCTTCCTACGTTATCATCGATAATCAGACTATCCTTGGCAAATTCTGGGCGGTGGCTACCTGGGCGGGACAGTCGGTAGAGAAATATTCTGATTATTATTACGTTTCCAATCAATCGGGGCAATTGCAGTTGGCGCAATTTTTCACTCCTGACTATTACCGTACGCTGGCAGTGCGGCTTTACAATTTCGACGGTAAAGCGGTAACCAATGTAAAGGCGGAAGTCATTACCTGGGTCGATAAGAAAGACAGTGACGGGACGCCATATAAAGAGGTCACCGATTATAAAGAGTTCACCGATTATCAGCAGGCGGTAGGTTACCTCAATGGCCTGACCTCCGGCAATCACATCATTGTCGGCCCCTCCCCGTTTATCAGTCCTGTCCCCCTGGAGGCGGTCCCGGATTTCAAGGTAGTTTACAGTTCGAAGCAGGGCACCTCGCAGCCGAGTGTAGGCTTTATTCCGGAAGTGAAAATCTTCGAATATGCCGGTAAAAAATAGGTAGCCTTTGTTTTTCGCGACACCATCCCATATCGATTTTTTCTTGTTTGCGGTATACTGTCTCTGGCAGATTGGCGCGGTAAATTAACTTGCCATAACTCTAAAAACGAATGCTTTAAAACCGAGACTGGCTTGACATATAACGAAAAACGAATCGCGCTGAAAACGAAGCTAATTTAACATAACTCTAAAAACGAATAAACCGGAAAATGAAGCTGATTTACCATAAATCGAAAAACGAATATTACGAACAAATCGTTCGTGCGCCTTATTAAAAAGTAGGAAATTTTAAAAACGAATAGTCTGGTTTTCTTGACAGCGCCTCATCCTCCCGATATCATCAAACCGAATGACCGTCCTCGTTTTCGTTAAAGACCTGCTGCTTGCCACTCTCGGCCAGATGGCCTCGTTGTTTGCCGGTCTCTTTATTTTCGGGCTGCTGATACAGTTTGTCTCCCAGCTTACCTTCAAGTCGTTAGAAAGGTCTTTCGGCCGCAAGGGCGTTTACCTGGTCGCCTGGTTAGGTACGCCCATCCACGAGCTCGGGCACGCCTTTTTCTGCCTGATATTCGGGCACCGGATAGCGGATATCAGCCTTTTCCGGCCGGACCCGGTTACCGGGACGCTGGGCTATGTTTATCACAAGTGGAACCCTAAAAATCCCTGGCACGTGCTGGGCAATTTCTTCATCGGCGTAGGGCCGATGGTGCTGGGCAGCGCCGTACTTTTCGCCCTTTTTTACTTTTTGATGCCCGACAGCCACCGCGTCTGGGACTCCATTAGCGTTAGCGTCGGCAATGTTGCCGGCGATTCCCTCTGGGCGGGCTATTTTGCCGTCTTCCGCGACGCCACCCTGTCTATGATTAAGCTTATTTTTACCTTCGCCAACCTGTCTCTCTGGCAATTCTGGTTGTTTCTGTACCTTTCGGCCTGCATTGCCTCGAATATCCGGCTCAGCTGGGCGGACTTTAAAGGGACTTTATCCGGTCTGGGCTGTATCATCCTGCCTTTCCTGCTGTTGAACCTGATACTGCTCCTCATCGGCCGCGCCAACGGAAATTTTTTCACTTTTACCGCCTCTTCGCTGGGCGCGGTCTACAGCGTGCTGATACTTGCCCTGATCATGGCCCTGATCGGCTTTGTCCTGATTTATTTAATTTCCGCCACATGGTACCGTTTACGGTATAAGACTATCTTAAATCCTTTTACGTTACTGGGATAGAAATATGGCCACGACAATATTGTTCTTTGCGGTGGCTTTTATATCGGCGGTGATTACCAGTATCGCCGGCTTCGGCGCGGCGACCCTGACCACACCGCTGCTGGCTTTAATCATCGATATCAAACAGGCTATCATTCTTATCGCTTTCTTCCACGGTTTCAGCAGTCTTTTTAAAGCGGTCCAGCTGAGGCGCTCGATAGACCTGCCCACGGTCCTCTGGTACGGCATTCCGGCGGTGTTTACCGCCGTTATCGGTGCGTATCTCCTGGATATCGTGGCCCCCGGGGCTATCGGACTGGGAGTCGGCATTTTCTTAATGTTGTTCGCCGTGACTTCGTTGCTCAAAGTATCGTGGCATTTGCCTCATAACAGACCGGTTCTGGTAACCGGGGGCGTCATTACCGGCTTTGTGACCGGCCTTATCGGTCTGGGGGGAGCCATACGGGGGGCCTTTCTCTTTTCGATGCAATCGAAGAAGGAAATCTACATTGCCACATCGTCGACCATCGCCCTGTTTATCGATATCGCCCGCATCGCTACCTATATGATTCGGGATAACCTGGAGTCCCGCTATTACTGGTTCATTCCGGTACTGCTGGCTATTAGCTTTGCCGGGACGTGGCTGGGGGTAAAGATTTTACGCTGGCTGCCGGAGAATATCGTAAAACAGGCAGTCCTGATAGCACTGCTGTTAGTCAGCGTTCTCTTCATTCTAAATTATTTCGGCATTGTCCAGACCGCCGGCGCGGGATAGCCGCATCCTGTTTTTATCTGTTCCGGAATCAAAAGTGATATAATCGGTTTGGAGATGATATGACGGTCGAAATCAGCATCCCCCCATCACTGCAGGCCCTCATCGACGGCGTCAATAAAGTTGACGTCCGCGGCGGCACGGTCGGAGAGTGCCTTGAAGAGCTGGCCGGGCAATACCCGGCGCTTAAGCCGAAGCTCTTTACGGGTAAAGGAAAATTGCCCAAGGGCATGAACATCTTTATCAACGGGGCGAATGCTTACCCCGGGCCGCTGACGCGTACCGTTCTTGACGGCGATAAAATCCATATCGCTTATGCCGTTTTAGGGGGATAACATCAGGAGGTGAACATGGCAGTAAACACGGGTAAAATACTCAGGGTCAATCTTTCCACCGGTAAAGTGGGCACGGAAACCGTCCCGGAGAAGATAGCCGAGGATTTCGTCGGGGGGAGGGGCTACGGCGTCCGCTATCTCTACGACGAGATAACCCCGGGCGTCGACCCCCTTGGGGAAGAGAACAAGCTGTTGATGCTCAACGGTCCGCTGGCAGGCACCACGGCCGTGGCAGTATCGCGCTGGATGACCTGCACGAAAAGTCCACTCACCGACTCCTTTACCCGCTCCGTCTGCGGGGCAGACTTCGGTGCCTGGCTGAAGTTCATCGGCTACGAGATTTTGATTATCGAAGGCAAGGCGGACAAGCCCGTTTATCTCCACCTTACCCCCGATGGCTGTAAAGTTTTAGATGCCTCGGAAATCTGGGGCAAAGACACGAAAGAGACACAGGGCTGGCTGGCGCAGCAGCACGGCAAAAACACGCGGACGGCCTGCATCGGACCGGCCGGTGAGAACCTGGTGAGATATGCGGCCGTCGTCAGCGACCGCCGTACGGCCGGTCGCGGCGGCACCGGCGCGGTGATGGGCTCCAAGAACCTCAAGGCGGTGGCCATCACGGCGTCGCGCAAGTTGTTCCTCGCCGACCCCGCCACCTATGAGAAGCTCGCCAAAGAGCAGGTCAAAACTGTGCTCGGCAACGGGGGCTTCCAGAGCCACAAGGAGTGGGGCACCACCACCACCCAGGATATCACCAACGCTATCGGGATTTATCCCGTGCGCAACAACCGCTACGGGCAGCTGGTGAACTATAAAGAGGTCGCCGGGGCGGAGTATCGCAAGTGGAGGGTGGGGGACATGGGCTGCTATTCCTGCCCAGCGCGCTGCGGCAAGGTCCATACCGTCCCTGCCGGGGAATACGCCGGGGCCCATAGCGAAGGGCCGGAGTACGAGAGCATCTGGGCTTTTACCGGTCCTATCGAAAGCAACAACATCGCCGCCAGCATTGCCGCCGACCAGCTTTGCGACGACTACGGGCTGGATACCATCAGCGCCGGCAACAGCATCGGCTTCGCCTACGAGCTTTATGAAAAAGGCCTGCTTAAAAAATCCGATACCGATGGACTCGAGCTCATTTACGGCAAGACCGCGCCGATGGTCGCCCTCATTAAGAAGATAGCGCTGCGCGAGGGCATCGGCGACCTCCTGGCTGAGGGCACCAGGCGCGTCGCCGATAAAATCGGCCACGGCTCGGATGTTTATGCTATTCACGTCAAGGGCATGGAGCTGCCCGCCTACGAGCCGCGCGGCGCCAAGTCGCAGGGCTATAACTACGCCACGGCCAGTATCGGCGCCAGCCATTGCTACGGCTATGCCGCCCAGGACATCTTCGGCGCCCCTTTCCCGCACCCCACCGACCGCTTCGACGAGGGAAATGCCGACATCGTTATCTTTAACCAGGACGGCACCGCCTGGCACGAGTGCGGCGTGGCCTGCGCCTTTTCCGGTGGGTGGGGCTGGATGCAGCTTTTCGGTCCGATGGTCGCCGCCGCACGCGGTATCAATACCTATTCGGACGCTCAACTGGGGAAAGTCGGCGAGCGTATGTTCAATCTTGAAAGGGCGTTTAACGTCCGGGAGGGGCTGGGACGCAAAGACGACTACCTGCCTCCGCGTATCCGCACCGAACCCCTGCACACCCGCGAAGCCAAGGGCGAGGGACAGACGGTTAGCCACAATGACGAGTTCCTGGATAAATATTACTCTCTTCGCGGCTGGACGAAGGAAGGCGTGCCCACCCCTAAAAAGCTCAAAGAGCTGGGGCTGGACTTTGCGGTCAAGGACATGAAGGGGAAGTAGATTTAGATAAGGCGTCAAAAGGCTATTACTAAGTAAATTAAATATCACGGAGAAAGGAGCACGTCTCAATGGGAAAATCCAAATACGGGAAATACATCACTACCGAGCTAAAAAGGGGCATCGTCATGCCGGGCTACAAAGGCCCCCAGCAAATAAGGCAGGGATACGTTGACGGCTACCGCCTGGGACTGGAGCACGTCATCTGGATGGATAACGAGGTCCTCCCCGGTGGCCACTACGGCGAATATACCTGGCAGTGGCCTGTTACGATGAAAGACCAGCGCCAGATGCCGAGGTTCGAAATGCCCCAACTGGTGACGCCGGAGCTGGTCAAAAGCGGCAAAGTGCCGGGGATCATGCCCCACGCCCACCCCTTCATCGAAATTTTCAGCTACATGGGCACCAACACGGACGACCCCTCCGACCTCGGCGGCGAGATTGAATTCTGGCTGGAAGATGAAAAATTTATCCTCACCAAGAGCTTCATGGTCTACATTCCCGCCAACATGGAGCATTGCCCGCTCGTTTTCCGACGCATGGACGCGCCCATGTTCCACCTGACGCTCGGTTCGGGCGAAAAATATATTTAGTTAAAAATCGTGCTCATATTAATTATTAGAAAGAGGTAATGGAAATGCACCAGGGTAAATACGCCAAATATGTCGTCGATACGCCTAAAGCCAACGCCAAGTATCCGCCTTACCGCGTTAAGAACGACCCCAAAACCGTTAAACCGGTTGTCCAGGTTGATGCCGATACTGTCCCCAACGCCGAATTCTATGCCGAAGCAAAGTGGATCATGCCCGGTGCCAAAGAAGTAAAACTTTGTGAGTCGCACACGCATAACTTCAACGAGGTGCTCGGATTTTTCGGCTTAAATTACGATAACATACAGGACCTCGGCGCGGAGCTTGAAATTACCATCGACAATGAAAAAAACATCGTGGACAGGAGTTTTGCCGCCTGCATACCGGCCGGTGTCCAGCACGGCCCCGTAATCATTCGGAATATTCAACGACCTGTCTTCCATGTCTCTTCCGGAAAAGCCAGCCAATATAAATAAAAGACGTTAGCTGGGGTGGGGCAAAGGCTAATTCTCTTTCTTTTGATAGACACCGCTGACCGTAAAGTCTATAATCTCAATTAGTTATGACGCCTGAAGAAAGACCACATGTGCTGATGCCGCGCGCGGAAGTGGCATCCGTCTTGGCGCGACTGGCTTTGGAAATATCCCGCGATTACCGCGGTAAAAATCCTCTTCTCATCAGCATTCTCAAGGGCTCATTCGTCCTTATGGCCGACCTTATCCGCTATCTTGATTTCCCTCTAGAGCTGGACTTCATACGGTTGTCCAGCTACGGCCGCGGCACGCAGACCTCCGGTAGCGTTAGAGTTGTGCAGGGACTGCGCTCAAGAGTGCGGGACCGCCATGTGCTGGTCGTGGAGGACATCGTTGACACGGGCACCACCGTGGCTTTTCTCCTCGATTATTTAAAGAAGAAGCGGCCGGCCTCGCTTAAGCTCTGCGCTCTTCTGGACAAGCCGTCGCAGCGTCGCGTGCCCGTGACGATTGACTATCTGGGGACCGCCGTGCCGGATAAGTTCGTCGTCGGCTACGGACTGGACTTCGATGAGAAGTTCCGCAATCTCCCCGATATCTGCGTCCTGAAGGAGTAATTTTGAACAGGTCAGGTAGCCTTATCTCCGTCGCTGAGGGCGATTCCCCCGCCGACCTCGTCCTCGCCAATGCCCGCGTGGTGAACACCTTTAACGGGGAGGTTGAAAGCACCAGCGTTGCCGTTTATGCGGGCCGTGTCGCCGGTCTGGGAGACTACCGGAAAGCCCGGGAAACCATCGATTTGCAGGGTAAATACCTGGCCCCCGGCTTAATTAACGGCCATACCCATCTGGAAAGCTCCATGCTGGACGTAGGACAGTACGCCCGGGCGGTAGTGCCCCACGGCACTCTGGCCGTCGTTACCGACCTCCATGAGATTGCCAACGTCGGTGGACTCGAGGGCATCAGGTATGTGCTGGACTCTGCCCGGCGCCTGCCCCTGGAACTGTTTCTCATGGCGCCTTCCTGCGTCCCGGCCACTCATCTCGAGACCTCCGGGGCGGAACTCGGGCCGGCGGACATCAAGAAAATCCTGAGATACCACAACTGCATCGGCCTCGGCGAGGTAATGGACTACCCGGGTGTCCTCGCCGGTGATACCGGTTTGCTGGAGAAAATAGCCTCCGCCCGGGGTAAAATGGTCGATGGTCATGCCCCCGGCGTCCAGGCTAAAGACCTCAACGCCTATATCGCCGCGGGCATATCGTCCGACCACGAGTCAGCGACTTTGACCGAGGCGGCGGAAAAGCTGCGTCGCGGCATGCACCTCATGATTCGCGAGGGCTCTACAGAAAAGAACTTGGAAGCTTTATTACCCTTGGTGACGGGAAAGACCTGGCCCCGCTGTTTTTTCGTGACGGACGACCGCCATGCGGAGGATATCTTTAGCGATGGCGATATCGACGCCGTGGTGCGGAAAGCGATAAGGCTGGGACTCGAACCGGTGCGGGCGATCCAGCTGGCGAGTATCAATACCGCATCTTATTTCAGACTTCACGGTCTGGGCGCCGTCGTCCCCGGCTATTTCGCCAATCTCATCGTGCTTGATAGTCTCGAAGATTTTCACATCGATTCGGTCTTTTATCGCGGGCGTCTGGTGGCCCGGGAAGGTAAGCCGCTGTTCTCTTTACATCAGTCGGGTGGAGACAGGTTAACACATACAGTCAATATCAAGCCCTTTTCCGTTGGCACCTTGAAACTCCGGGCCAAGGCTGAGACCTGGCCGGTCATCGAGGTTGTCCCCGGCCAGATTATTACCCGGAAGAAAATAATGAAGCCAAAAATCGTCGATGGCTTTACCGTAAGTGATACCGTCCGAGATGTCCTTAAAGCGGCGGTCGTGGAAAGACATAAAGCCACGGGCCATATCGGCCTGGGGCTGGTTACGGGCTTCGGACTCAAAAGGGGAGCGATAGCATCATCAATCTCTCATGATTCACATAACATCGTCGCCGTCGGTGCTAACGATGCGGATGTCTACGCCGCTATCAAAGAGGTAGAGCGGCTGCAAGGCGGGCTCGTGGCAGTAGCTGGCGGTAAAGTCTTAGCCGCTCTGGAGACACCGGTGGCCGGACTTCTTGCTACCGAGTCCCTCGAAACGGTGGTGGCGGGGGTGGCAAAGCTGGAGCGGGTTGCCCGTGAATTAGGCTCCGCCCTGCCTTCACCTTTCGCCGTTTTATCGTTTCTAGCGCTGCCGGTCATCCCCGAACTGCGCCTGACCGACCTCGGGCTGGTGGACGTCAACGAGTTCAAGCTGATAAAATAAAGGAGTCTATGCGCCACACAAATGCCGAACCTGTCTTTGAAAACCGTTATGATGCCGGGCGCAAACTCGCCGAAAAGCTCTACGAGTACGCCGGTAAAGAGGTGGTAGTACTGGGTATCCCCAACGGCGGCGTGGCGGTAGCCCTCGGGGTTGCTCTGGGATTGAACGCCGAGCTCGACCTCGTTATTTCGCGGAAAATCCCGCTGCCCTTGAGCCCGGAGGGAGGTTTCGGCTCCGTGACAGATAACGGCACATCGATTTTCGACGAGGATATCATTAAAAAGGTCGGCTTAAACCAATCGCAGATAAACTACCAGGTCAACCAGGTGAGGTCGGACATACGCCAACGCAGTCTGCTTTATCATGGCGAGCGCCCGCCGGTTTCAATCACCGGGCGGACGGTGATTGTCGTGGATGACGGCCTGGCTTCGGGGTACACCATGCGGGCGGCCGTGGAATCTTTACGCCACCGCAATCCGGAGAAGGTCATCGCCGCCGTGCCGGTGGGGCCGGAGGCGGTCATTGAAGCCCTGCGGAAAGTGGCGGACAGGGTGGTCGCCTGCGTTGTAGGTAAAGAGCCGAAGTTCTATATTGCCGACTACTACCGCTCCTGGCACGATATCACCGACGCCGAGGTGCTCCACTGCCTCAAGGAATGGCGGATCAGGCACTACGGCACGAAGTTTGACATGCCACCGAAGAAGAGGGAAGCGACATAAACGAAAGCTGGCTTTTGTCCAGGAATAGAGAAAGTAAGGCTACGGGTCACTTGGGCGGCGATGCGTCTTTGAGTGCTTCTGAAGCTGGTTTACCGCCGACGCCCCAGTGCGTTTTGGGAATTTCATAAACGATTACTTCTACGGCATGTTCCGGGACGCCCAGATCCACCATAACATTCGTTATGCCCCGTATCATCTTTTTAACCTGTTTCTCTCCAACGCCCTCCCAGAAGTCGACGCGAATAATAGGCATTTTTACCTCCTCGCCAGGTGTTCTATAGTAATATTATTTTACGGGTTCTCTTGCCCCGCACTTCGGACATTGATAGTACTTAGATTTAGGTAAGAAGAAAGCTAAGGGAGCCAGCAGGCAACCTACCGGTGTAATCAGACACCCGAGGCAACCAACACAACCGAGATATTCCAATACATTTTTCGGTTCTTCCTTATAATCCATTACTGTGCCGCATTTAGGGCAATTCATGTTACTTCTTCTCCAATGACCCTCCCCCTCACATCCCCCCGTCCACGCCGAGCACCTGACCGGTGATGTACCGCGCCTCTTCGCTCGCCAGGAAAGCCACCGCCTCCGCCACGTCCCGCGGGGTGCCCGCATAGCCAAGCGGGACGTGCTTGAGGAGCTCCGCCGACTGCTTTTCGTCGAGGTTCTGCGTCATCTTAGTATCGATATAGCCGGGGGCGATGGCGTTGACCGTAATGCCCCGCGACGCCACCTCTTTCGCCACGGACTTAGTGAAAGCGATGACTCCAGCTTTGGCGGCGGCGTAATTGGCCTGCCCCGCGTTGCCGTGAATCCCCACGATGCTGGCGATGCTCACGATGCGCCCCCACCGCTGCTTGAGCATCGGTCGCAGGACCGCCCTCGTGCAGAAGAAAGCACTCTTGAGGTCGATGTTGAGGACGGTATTCCAGTCCTCGTCGGACATGCGCATAACGAGTCCGTCGCGTGTCACTCCGGCATTATTGACGAGGATATCGACACGACCGAACGTGTTGACGACCGACTCCACCATCCGGGCGACGTCTTCCGGCGAACTGACGTCAGCGGTGACCGCCAGGGCCTGCCGGTTTAGCGCCTTGATTTCGCCGGCGACACCTTCCAGCGCCCCGGCAGCCGAGGCGATGTCGTTGACCGTTACGTTCGCGCCGACCTCGGCCAGCTTCAAAGCAATCGCCCGCCCGATGCCCCTCGCGCTCCCCGTCACGATGGCGACTTTATTAGTAAGGTCCATAATTTCCTCCCGTCACTAGCGGCTATTTGGCGTTTCTCTGAACCTGTTCGGCTTTAGCTTCAAGGCGGCATTGCGCCTGGCTTCGGAAGTCTCCTTGCCGGTCACCGGGTGCTTAAAGTGGAACGGATAGATATAGCCGGAGGGGTACTGGGTATCGTATTCCGCCCAGACATCCGGACTGAGCCTGATGCGCGGGGCGGGCGCTTCCCCGGAGTCCGGCGGCGGCGGGGGGTTTCTCCCGGATGTATAGGCATAGTGCATGAGCAGCCGGAGATGAAGTATCTTCCAGATGCCATCCTCTTTGATGTAGTCCATCTCGTAGATGACCATCATATAGGCAGGGTCGAGGGGGGTGGTGGGGCGGGAAAGAATAGTGCCGTAGCCGTACCACCGGCCGTAAGCCGTTTTGCCGTCCTTGTTGACGGTAATTACGGGCGAGACCTGCATTACCAGGTGGAGAAAATCCGGCGGCATAACGCGTCCCGGCCCGAAATAACGGCGGATGCCTTCCGGTCCGTGATAAGTCCCTTCGACGAAAGTCCCCGAAACATCGGGGCTATTGGAAAAGCAGTCGATGATTTCATCGCTCATCCAGTGTTCGAGGTAATAGCCATAGGCGCACTGGAGTCGCTTGATGTCCTCGATATCGCGGAGAGTTTGTAGCTGTTTATCTCTGGCTTTTACCCGCCTCCGGAGAGATTTGACCTCGGCTTCCAGCGAAGCGAGTCGAGTTTCTACAGACTGGCTGTTCATGAGGTGTCTCCTTCGTCACACGCGGATATGCTTGATTATACCACTCCTTGAAAAAGGTCGTGTTCCTTGTGACGCCCCCTGACGGGCGGCTCGGCGCGCATGAAAGAATCGCGCGGGCCGAACAAGCCCATAATGAATCCCAGAAGTCCCCGCCGCGGGGAGTCTTCCGACAGCTGGCTGGCGTGGCAGGCTGCCGCCCGCTCACGGGTCTGGACGGACCGTTTATTCAGGCGGATGACGGCGTGCACCGGGAACCCTTCCTGGACGAAAGAAGCCAGGTCGATATCCTTGTTTTTCCCGAAGTGATGCATGTCCCGCCCGAAAAAGGTCATGAGCTTAACCATCACTTTCATCAAGGTGTGAGGGAAAACGTGGAAATAAAGCTTTTGCGGCGGGAAGGGCGCGCCGGCGCTGGGGTACTTCCGGGGGTCGCCCGCCGCCTGGAAAGCCATGACCGCGGCGTTATGCATGGCTACATGGTCGGGGTGATGGTACCCTCCAATGGGGTCAAACGTCACCACCACTTCCGGCTTGAGACGGCGGAATATCTCAACGATGCGTCCAGCCACCTCTTCAAGCGGCGCCGCTGCCAGAGCCTGAGGATGTTTATTATCCGGTGAGCCGGCCATACCGGAATCGCGGTAGCCCAGGTAAATGACATCGGCCAGGCCGAGAATCTCAGCGGCACATTGCAATTCGTGGGTACGGAGGTCGGCAATAGAGTCGTATCCCTGTAGCAATTTAGGGCTGACCTCGCCCACCTCGCCGCGCGTCCCGCAGATATAGTAGACCCTGACGCCCGCTGCGGCATACTGCGCCAGCGTGCCGCCCACGCCGAACGATTCATCGTCCGGGTGCGCCCCCACGAAGACCAGCGTCCGAGGGGTACTCATTTCGGTGACTGCCTTCGGAAAAGTGCCTTTATCCCAATCTTATAGGGCTTTTTAATGACGCCCTTATCGGTAATGAGGGCGGTGATGTATTTATTGGGGGTGATATCAAAGGCGGGGTTGGCGGCGGCAACCCCTTCCGGGGCAATGGGTATACCCTGAACGTGGGTCACTTCTGTCGCGCTCCGTTCCTCGATAGGGATTTTCTCGCCGGTTTGAAGAGATATATCGATAGTGGAGACAGGAGCGGCAACATAGAACGGGATATTGTTCTCCTTAGCCAGTACCGCCAGGGTATAGGTCCCGATTTTGTTGGCGACATCCCCGTTGGCGGCAATACGGTCGGCGCCGGTAATAACGCAATCGACCTTGCCGGACTTCATGAAATAGCCCGCCGCGGAGTCGGTAATGAGCGTTATTGGCACTCCGGCTTTTTTAAGCTCCCAGGTGGTCAGTCGCGCCCCCTGCAGGAGGGGACGGGTCTCGGTGGCGAGGACTTTTAAATTTTTCTTTTGTCGGTAGCCCGTAATGATAATCCCTAAAGCCGTGCCGTAGCCGGAGGTCGCCAGCGGCCCGGTGTTACAGTGGGTCAATACCGTCCAATCGGCTTTGAGAAGCGCGGCACCGGAACGGCTGATACGCCTGGTGGCTTCGGTTTCAGCCCGGTGTATCTTAAGTGCTTCAGCAACGAGTGAATTTTTCATCCCGGTAATGCTTTTAGCGGACTCAGCCGCCCGTTTCATACGTTCCAGGGCAAAGAACAGGTTGCGGGCGGTGGGGCGGGTGGCGGCGATAGAATCGATGATTTTATTCAACTCGGTCAGGAACCCTGAGCGCACGGCGGATTTTACGTTCAAAGCCCCGAGCGCCACTGCATAAGCCCCGGCGATCCCGATGGCGGGCGCGCCCCTTATTTTCAACTCTTTGATAGCTGAGGCAACGCTACGGTAATCATCCAGGTCTAGATATACTTCTTCACCGGGAAGCCGGGTCTGGTCGAGAATCCTGACCCGGTCGCCGAGCCAGGCGACGGGCTGATAATCAGTTTGAATAGGATTCATCCTCTTTCATTTACTCAGTGCAACTATTTCATCGCGGCGGATAATATAGACGTCCTCGTTTTGTTGGTCGGCCTCGTACCAGACCGTCCTTAAATACTTAAATCCGGCTTTTTGATAAGCCTTTATCGCGATGGCGTTTTCCACCTGGGGGTCGGCGATGCAATATTCGACTCCCGGTTGGGCAAACACGATGTCTTTAAGGAAACTCCGCATGATGCCGCTGCCCAGGCCGCGATGTACGTAATCTTCCTCGCCAATCATGAGATCGATGCCGGTACATTTACCCGCAGGCCCGAAGACAGCCTTCTCCATCGGATAATTATCCAGGTCACAGGATTGTATCATGCCTATCGGTTGATTATTGTAGTAAAACAGGTAGCAATCAACGGGTTCTTTGTTTTTAATACGCGGCGAATATTTTCTCGTTACTTCTTCCAGTGAAGGATGATGGTTGCCCTCATGGCTCCACCACTCACTGACGTGGGGAGTGTTGAACCATCTGTGCAGCAAGGGCAGGTCGACTTCCCGGAGCGGCTGAAAAGTTATTTTGCCGGCTTTCGTGTTCATCAGGCGCCTTGCCGCGTTTCCCACTGTTCCCGTTTCAGTTCCATGAAGGTAAAATCGTAGCCGTTACGGCGGAGGTGGCCGAAGAGCGTGAAACCGCACTTTTCGAAGCACTTCTGCGCCCGAAGGTTCGAGTCCAGAGTCTTAAGATAGAGGCGGTTTATCTTCGTCGTCCGGAAAACGTGGTCGACCATAACTTTGACGGCATCGGCGCCATAGCTTTTATCCCAGTAATCGCGGTTACCGATCATGATGCCCAACTGCGCTTCGCCCTTCTTTTCATCGATATCGTAGCAGGTGCAGTTGCCGATATGCTTGCCTTCGAGGGTCTCTACGGCCAGAGGGTACCGGTTAGCGAGAGATTGACGCAGCGCACTGGCATAGTCCAGCAGGTAAATCGAGAAAGACATATGGAGCACCGGGGCGGCATCAAGTTTAGCCAGCTCCGAGTCCACCTGCCAGCGATAGTCGTTGCGGACATCGGAGAGCTTTTTCTCGCGGAGCCTGGTTTTGCCCCCGGTAATGGCGGCGCCGTGGAGCGGTTTGAACCCGGCCAGGGTGCTGCTTCTTCCCAGTTTCATAGCTCGTGGAGGAAAACGCGGGTAGAACTAATTGGTCTCCTCTTCCTCATCCTCTTCCTCGCCGCGTTCCCAGATAGGCTCGGTGAAGTAATCGATATATTCTTCCATTGCCTGGGCGGCGACCTGCTTGATTCTCTCGCCGGCATCGACGGCCATTTTTGCCAGCTCCCCAAGGTCGATTTTAATTTCCAGGACCGCCATGAGGACTTTCAGGACGGCCAGGGCCGCCATGGGATTGGGCACGCGGCTGGCGTAGACGGGCACCTCGCCGAGCAGACAGACGCCCTCAAGCGCTCTTTCCTTGGCCACGCCCAGGAGCAGGCCGTTAAGACCGGCAATTTGCAGATTGGTGGCGTTTTCCAGGTTATACGCTTCCAGGTCGTCGGCGACGAGGCGGCTGGTGGCGACGCCCCAGACCTTGGGCGGCTCGGTGTGATGAATGCGGGTCATAGCGGCGGCGCAGGTATAGATACGGCCGACCCCGAACTTCTCGCCGACATCCAGGATGCAGTTGGCGAGGTCGTAGCCTTTGCTGGCGGGCTGGTCGTCGCCGATAAAGAGGATGAGGTCGTTAGCGCCGCCATCGTTCTTCCAGTAGTAGAACTGGCTCTGGGGGAAAGTCGGTTCTTCGACGACATTATCGCGGACCAGCACGCCAATGGGGTCGAAGAAGGAAGACGGCTCGAGGAAGCCGAGGTCTTTGAAGGGGAGCTTGGCGCGGAGGTAGTTGGAGAGTATCATGGCGACGTTGCCGATGCCGGGCCAGGCGGCGAGGAGGTTGGGCGAGCGCAGCTTGGGGCGCGCGGTTATCTTGATAACACCGTTCATCTCAGTTCACCTCTATTCTTCTGGTAATTATTATAACTCTTTTGAGGGGGAAAAAAGAAATCGAGGGGGTGGAGAAACTATAAATTCCAATATCTAAACTCTAAACAAATTCAAAATTCAAATATCAAAAGTACAAAACAATACTCAACATTTCTTATTCGTTATTCGTTTTTTGAAAATTTTCCTTGCCGTTTTGAAGCTAAAACGAGGAATTTCGTAGCTGGGATTCGTTTTTAGATTATGGTAAATCAGCTACGTTTTGGCGGTTATTCGTTTTTCGTTATATGTTAAGTTAGCTTCGTTTTCCCGGGTATTCGTTTTTCGATTTCTATAAGTTTTTAAGCGATTTTATAACAGCTACTAAACGCCCGTGCAAATTATAATGGATAGGGGGGAAAAGGGGAAGGGGATTTTGTCATTAATTCTCCCTTAATCCCTTCCTTCGGCATGCTCAGGACAGGCTCTCTTAGACGCCCCAAGTGGGATGGGCAAAGACCGGGGAGTTCAAGGGGATGGGGTTTGAAAGAGAACGAGGGCAGGCAAACACAAAGCTTGACGGGACTTATATATGTAACTATAATACGAACTTACCGAGTCCATTTAAAAATATATTAGTAAAAGTGGGGTTATCCCACTTGACATACCCTCCCACTATATATATACTTTATATAAACAAGTAAGTAAGCAAATATAATTAAGAAGATCAATATGGTAACTAGAATAGGGAATATAGAATTTACAGAAATCCCAAGGACTGTAAAGCCAGATGCTAAAAAACGAATAACTCTTCCTGATATATTAGTAAAAGAAGGAGTTATTTTTAGCATATACTACAATAGAATTGGGCAAATTCTACTTGACCCTCAAGTAACCATCCCTGCTTCAGAATTATGGATATTTAAAGACAAGAAGATATTGGCTTCATTAGATAAGGGGATGGCTGAATCAGATAATGGGCAGACTATAGACCGTGGCTCATTCGCAAAGTACGCAGAAGATGAGTCATAAACTACATTTTACATATACTGCGGATCAGCAACTTAAAACACTAGAAAATACCCCTTCGCTAAAAGGTGTTCTCAAACAAGTTAGAAAATCATTGGCATATTTAGAAACAAATCTTCGGGCTAAGTCACTACAAACCCATGAGTATAAATCACTAACAAAGCGTTATGGGCAAAAGGTTTTTGAGGCTTATGCCCAGCAGAAGACCCCTGGAGCTTATAGAGTCTTCTGGCATTACGGTCCAGATGAGATGGATAAAAACGGAAATCATATACCAGTAATTACCGTAGTGGCAATTACTCCACACCCTGAAGACTAGATACTTTAGATTTTTATTTCTTCCACCTAGTTAGAGCAGCTTTTTGCACAATCTCTTTACTTTGTTCCGGCGTGAGTTTAGAGGCACCAGCTTTACCACCTTCAAGATCGCCTAATCTACCTAGTGCAACAGCATCAGGATTCTTAGGTTCTGCTATCTTTGAACTCGCAGTAGCAACGATATTAGAGGCGAATCGATAAGTGGCTATCCTTTGCTAGATACGGAAAGCCCCTGGCAGTAGATGGGCGGGGTATTTAAAAAGCCGCCGACCCACTTGGTCTCGCTGCCGATGGCGGCGATGTCCTTGAGGACTTGGTAAACGTTGCCGGCGACCATCGTATCCTTGACGCGGCCGACCATTTTTCCGTTTTCTATCTTATAGCCCAGCAGGACGTTGCCGGAAAAATCGCCGCCCAGAAGATTGCCCTGACCGGCGCCCAGAAGCTGCTCGACGACGAGGCCTTCTTTAATGTCCGCCACCATATCGTCGAACGTAGTTTTACCGGGGGTAACGATTAAAGCGCTGGGAGCGGGCGACGGCAGGCCGCCGCGGCCGCGGTCGCCGTTACCGGTGCTCTTCTTGCCGGCCAGTCCGGCCGTCTGCAAATCGTAGAGAAAGCCCTTCACCACCCCCCGGCTGACCAGAGAGTTACGCCGGCTCGGCACGCCCTCATCGTCGCAGGGTCGGCTGCCCGGCTGGAAAGCGACCAGGGGGTCGTCCCGCAGGGAGAAATTCTTATCGAAAACGAGCTTGCCCACCTTATCGCCCAGCGGAGAAGCCCCCTCGAGGACGGTCTTGCCGTTAAAGGCGGACATCAGGGGCATCATCATGACGGCCACGCCGTCCGGGGTAAAGATAACGGGGAGGGGACGGGTGGGGGCCGCGGCGCGGTTTTTCGCCAGGTCGAGCTGCCGGAGAACGACATCGGTGATTTTCTTCGTATCCGAAAGGGGACGGCAGGAGCTATCGCTCTCGCCGACGAAAAGCATATCCGTGCCCTCGATGACGTTGCCCTCAACGCTCAGGGAGAAAAAGCTCTTACGGTACTCCGCCTGCCCGCCGCGGGAGTTCAAAAGACGCATCACGACCACGCCCCGGTTGACGCCGGCATCGCACAAAATAGCCGGGGTATGAGCGGTGACGGCGGCAATCATCGCCTCACCGAGGCCAACCATGTCCTTGACCGGCACAGACGCTACAGCGGGGTCGAAAATGCTGACCGCGGGATAGTCCTGCGCCCCGGGCAGCTCAAATCTGGCTTCGGTGCCGAAAGCGGCGGTCTCTAAGGCGGCGGCGACCAGCTCCCGCGCGTTGCCGGAGCCGGTGGCGGTGGCATAGCCGACCCGGCCTTTTTTAATGATGCGCAGGGCGACGCTCGTGCTCTGATTGGTCTGGAGCTGCTTGAGACGGTTGGCTTCAAAATGGGCCTGGGTCTCCTCGGTGGCGACTTCAAAGACCTCGGCGGCATCCGCCTGCTTCATGGCCAGGGCCAGGATTTGCTCCATCATTTCCCTCCCACCAGGCAATGCCGGATACGGATATGGGGGCTGCCGTTGGAAACGGGGAGGGGCGACTGGCCGCTCTTACCGCAGCCGCCGCCCTGGTTCATATCCAGGTCATTGCCGATGGCATCGATATTCTGCAGCGTCGTGAAAACGTTACCCGTCAGCATGACGGGTCGAATCGGCTCGGCGATTTTACCGTGACGAATCATGTACGACTCACCGGCGGAAAAGGTGAACATTTCCATGCTCGTCATGCCACCGTACCAGTTCTTTGAATAAATGCCCTCCTCGATATCCGCAATCATTTCGTTAAAAGAGACGGCGCCCGGCTCGATGTAGGTATTCGTCATACGGACGATGGGCGGGAAACGGTAGCTGATAGCGCGGGCGTTGCCGGTAGGCTTCTCGTTCATCCTGGCGGCGGTCTCCCGCGAGTGTAAACGCCCCACCAGCTTGCCCCCGCGGATGAGATAGGTCTTAACGGAACGGGTGCCCTCGTCGTCATACTTAAAGCTGCCGCGCAGTCTCGCCGGGTCGGACGCGGAGTCCACGATATTCAGCTTTTCGCTGCCGAACTGCTTGCCCAGCACCATGATTTCCCGCATGCGGTCGTTCTCGTAAACGAAGTCGGACTCCGACAGATGGCCGAAAGCTTCATGGACGAAGACGCCCGCCAGAACGGGGTCGAGCACTACCGTATATTCGCCGCCTTTTGCCTGCGGCGCGTTAAGCAGCGCCACGGCGTTCTGCGCCATCTCCTTCACCTTACCGTGGAGGCCCTTAATGGCGGAAAACTCGCCGCGGGAGCCGAGGCTTATGCCCACCTGCTGCACCTCGCCGTCCTTAGCGGCGACGGCGGTCAAGCGTATAGCAACATCGGCGCGCTCCTGGGTGATAAAGCTGCCGTCCGAGCTCAGGAAAATGACCTTTTTACGGCCATCCCCATAGCCGATGGACGAGGTCTGAATCCCCGGAACGCTCCAGATGATTTCGTTATACTCGTCGAGAAGCTTTTTCTTCTCCGCCAGGGGGATTTCCACGGGGTTCTGCGCCACGCCGCTCGGGACGCTATCTATGGAAGGGGGAACAGGGGCGAGATTACTTTTACTATTGCCCACCGACCGCGCCTGCGTCACCGCCAGGGAAAGTCGGTCTTTCAGGTTAGCGAAGCTGTTAAAGCTGGTAAAGCCCCAGCCGCCTTTGAATAACGCGCGGGCGTTACCGCCGCTGGCGGTGCTGCGGCCGACGGACTCCAGCTCTCTGCCGCGATAGGTGATATGGGAAGTTTCCGACTCCTCGAAGCGGGCTTCAAGATAATCGGCGGGGGACTTTTTTAAGCTGGCAGCCAGACCGGCGGCGAGAGTATCAATTTCAGACATATTAATAGAGTTTAGAGGACGTAGGGCGGGAATGTCAATTTGTATGATGCGGCGAACCACCATTTAGTTTGCTTTCTATACGTGCTATAATGCAAACGATGGTAAGGGGATACACGGCGAAATACACCAAAATAGACACCGGCTACATGGGGCAACTCGTGGAATGGCCTGAAGTTATTACCGAGGCCGAGACCATCGAAGAGTGCCGGGCGATGCTGCGCGACGCTTTACACGAAATGATATTAGCTTACCGGCAGCAAAAGCGGGAAATTCCTCCCGGAGGAGACCTACTGGAGCAGATGCTCGTAGAGGCATAGCGTGTCAGTCAAACGCAGCGACCTCATCAAATACATCAAAGCTAACGGTTTTACTCTCCTGCGCGAAGGCAAGAAACATTCCATCTATACTAATGGGGTCAAGACCATTCCCGTTAAAAGACACAGGCTGCTGGATAGAATTACCGCTAATGAATTGTGTAAACAGGCAGGGCTGGCTCCCAGGTTCTGAATCACATACAAAGCGTCATCTTATCGGCGATGCCTAACTGATTGGCAACGCCGTTGGCTCGGGATATCAGGCCATCCGAGTATGCCATTTTCGCGCCGGCTTCGAAGAAAATTTTGCGATATTCGGCTATCAACTCCGGATAGTGTTCGTGAAGGAGTTTCAGTAAAGCCGGCCAGACGCCGTAACGCAGGTTCAGCTTATCGACGTAAAAATAGTCGACGCCGATGTCTTTGAGGACTTTCAAAATAGAGGTGATGCTCTCGGCGCCGTCAGAGAGAAACGGCAGCAGCGGCCCGACGAAAGCATAAGTACGAATCCCCTTGATTTTGGCTTCCTCCAGCACTTTTAAGCGTTCTAAAGGGGGCGAAGCCCCCGGCTCGATGATACAGGCAAGGCGCTTGTCCAGGGTGGTAACGGTCACGCCGAAATCCACGGTCCCCGTCGCGAGCAGGTCGAGGTCGCGGGCGGCCAGCGCATTCTTGGTCAGGGCGCTGATTTCATGACCGTAGCGGAGGAGCATTTCCAGGCACCGGCGGGTCAGCCGGGCCTCTTTTTCCACCGGCTGCCAGGCATCGCAGACCGAGGACAACATCACGCGGCCGGCGGGTTTCCGCTTTATCTCGCGGGCGAGTAAATCCGGCGCGTTGGCTTTGACATCGACGAAGGTGCCCCAGTCCTGGCGGGGATGGGAAAAGCGGGAGGCGAACCGGGCGTAGCAGTAGACACAGCCGTGGGCGCAGCCGGTATAGCAGTTGACGGCATAATCGGCGAGGCCGGACTTATTCAGGACGGACTTACATTCAACAGCGGTATATTTAACAGTGTTTATGTCTGAAGTGACCATATTTTTATTCATCTAACTATATTTTATCAGAAACGGAGTGTTATTGTTTATGTTTGTCATATGAGGCTCACCCCCTTTTATCCCCCTCTCAAACGGCTTTGATAGTCATTCTCGTGACATTTTTTGTTTGAGAGGGGGAAGAAATGAAAGAGGGGCTGGCGCCCCTCTTAGACGCCCTGCTTAGCGAATTTAAAGGGAACCCATCATAATCCGTTCAGCTTGACACTCGAACGCAAATTAGCCTAAAATAAACTAGGAATTTTCCCCCAGGTCGAGTCACAATCACCTCTATCGATGTAAATAATTACGCAATCCGCAATATCCATGCGTGCCGAGAGGAGATAAGGCGATGACTTACCAGACTTTACTTTACGAGAAAAAAGACGGCATCGGCACGGTCACCATCAACCGGCCGGAAGCCCTGAACGCTCTCAACAGCACCGTCTACAACGAGCTTTACGACGTCTTCGAGGCGATAGAAAAAGACGATGAAGTGCGGGCGGTCATCCTCAGGGGGAGCGGGGAAAAGGCGTTTGCGGCGGGGTCCGACGTCGCCGAGATGGCCAATATGAACACGCTCGAAATACAAAAGTTCATGGCGACCATCCGCAAGGCGTCCGACCGCATCGCATCGGTGAGCAAACCGACCATCGCCGCCATCGGAGGGTACGCGCTGGGGGGGGGCAACGAGCTGGCCATGTGCTGCGACCTGCGTATCGCCTCGGAGAAAGCCCGGTTCGGGCAGCCGGAGATAAACCTGGGGCTGATACCCGGCGCCGGCGGCACGCAGCGCTTGCCGCGGCTTATCGGGGCGGCCAAAGCCAAGGAGATGATTTTCCTGGGGGAGATGATCGATGCCGCCACCGCCCTGAACATCGGCCTGGTGAACAAGGTCGTCCCGCCGGAAAAGCTGATAGAAGAGGCGACCGCCTGGGCGGTTAAGCTGGCAGCCAAGAGCGCACCGGTGATGGCGATGGCCAAGCTGGCGATCAACACCGGCTTGAATACGGATATCGACTCCGGGTTAGATATGGAAGCCCGCTGCGACGCATTGTGCTTCGCCACCGAAGACCAGAAAGAGGGCATGAAGGCTTTCCTGGAGAAGAGGAAAGCGGTCATTAAGAATAAATAGAGGGAGTTTTAAAACCTCACCCCCTTTGTCCCCCTCTCCTTATGAGGCAGGATGAAGGAGAGGGGGAAGAGATTTTGAGAGGGGGTTAAATCCCCTCTCTTATACACTCCCCCTTCCCTTGGCAAGGGAAGGGGGCAAGGGGGATAGGTTCAAAGGCAAGAATATACTCGTGATATAAGGAGGATTTGAGAAATGGCGATAAAGAAAGTATTTGTGATAGGGGCGGGGACGATGGGCAACGGCATCGCCCAGGTGAGCGCGCAGGCCGGCTACGACGTCATAATGTCCGATATCAAGGATGAATTTATCAAGAAAGGGCTGGCGACCATCGATAACAGCCTCGGCCGCATGGTTAAGAAAGGCACGATGCAGGAGAGCGAGAAAGCCGCCATTATCGCCCGCATCAAGACCACCACCAACAATCAAGACGCCAAAGACGCGGACCTGGTCATCGAAGCTGCGCCGGAAATCCTCGAACTAAAGAAGAATATATTTAAACAGCTCGACGAAATATGCCGGCCGGACTGTATTCTCGCCACCAATACCTCCGCTTTACCTATAGGGGAAATCGCCACCGCCACCAAAAAGCCGGAAAGGGTCATTGGCATCCACTTCATGAACCCGGTGCCCGTCATGAAGGGCGTCGAGGTAATACCGGGTCGCAAGACCTCTCCCGCCACCCTGGAAGCCGCCAAGGAATACATCAAAAAGATAGGCAAAGAGCCCTGCGAAGCCAGGGACTACGCCGGATTCATCGTTTCCCGCCTGCTGGACGCCCTGCTCAACGAGGCTTTCTGGTGCGTCATGGACGGCAACAAACCGGAAGAGGTGGACAAGGCGCTTAAGTTCTGTCTCAATCACCCGATGGGCCCGTGCGAGCTGAGCGACCTCGCCGGCAACGACGTGGTCCTGCACGGATTGGAAACGATGTATGAAGAGTTCGGCGAGAGGCTCATGCCGGCACCACTTTTAAAGAACATGGTGCGCTCCGGCGACCTCGGGCGGAAAACGGGGCGGGGCTTTTACGATTATCCGCCGAAATAGCCTGATAATTATTAACTTAAACATGAAAAGGAAGGTAAAAAATGGCAAAAGATAATGATGTGGTCATCGTGGCGGCGGCCAGAACACCGTTCGGGAGATTCGGCGGCTCGCTGCGGGACATCGACTACTACGAACTCGGCGCGATACCCATGAGAGAGGTCGTCAAGCGGGCGGGCGTGAAACCGAACACGGTCAACGAGGTGTTCTGGGGAGTGGGCGACACCTCAGCGTGCCGCGACCCCTACACGCCGGTAGCGGCGAGACAGTCATTAATCCGGGCGGGGCTGCCCCATGAGACGGTATCGATATCGTTCGACATGGCGTGCGTCTCCGCCATGCACGCGGTCAAGCTGGCGGCGATGGAGATGGCGGCTGGGGAGATAGAGGCAGCCATCGCCGGAGGGGCAACGTCCTTCGGGCAGTCGCCGATGGTCGTCCGGGGATTAAGGTTCAACGGCTTCCGCATGGGGGACGTGAAGATGGAAGACCCGCTGTACGCTCTCGGCTATAAAGACTTCAATCCGGTATCCGTCGATACGGACAACGTCGCCCACGAATACGGGTTCACCCGCAAAGATTTGGACGAGTGGGCGCTGCGGAGCCACCAGAACTACGGCAAAGCCTGGAACGCCGGCAAGTTCAAGGATGAGATAATGCCCCTGCCGATTCCTCAGCCCAAGGGCGACCCCAAGATGCTGGACATCGACGAGCAGTACCGCGCCGATACCACCATCGAGAGGCTGGCGGGGCTCAAGGCGATATATAATACCCGCATGATAACGGCGGGGAACTCACCGGGGCTCAACGACGGCGCCACGGCCATCATGCTGATGACGCGCAAAAAAGCCAGGGAGCTCAGGCTGACGGTCCTCGGGGTAATCGTAGCATCAACGTCGATAGCCATCAACGCCAGCCGGATGCCGGAAGGGCCGGGTTTCGCCATGCTCAAGGCATTACAGAAAGCCAACCTGACCTTCGACGACATGGCCATGCTGGAAATCAACGAAGCCTTCGCCGCCGTGCCGCTGGTCTCGATGAAAGTGGCCGCGGCCGGCAACGACAAACTATACAAATCACTCTTCGATAAAATGAACCCGCTGGGCAGCGCCATCGCGATAGGGCATCCCAACACCGCCAGCGGCGCCAGGATTATCATGAACCTGATGTACGAACTGAGGCGGCGGGGGGGCGGCTACGCCATGGGGTCGTTATGCGGCGGCCTGGCGCAGGCGGACGCGTGTATTATCAAGGTGGAATAGGGGGGTAATTCTCCCTTTGTCTCTCCTTACGAAGGAGGGAAAGATTGTGCAGGACGTCTAAGAGGGGCGAAGCCCCTCTTCCAGATAACCCCCTTCCCTTGATAGGGAAGGGGCAGGGGATAGGTAGATAAAGATAAAGGAGCATGACATGGACGTATCGCAGTTTTCTCTGAAAGGCAAGGTAGCCCTGGTAATAGGGGGGGCGGGGGACATCGGCAAAGCTATCGCCGAGACATATTCCCTGGCCGGCGCCGACGTCGTCATCAGCAGTCGCAAGCAGGAGAACCTGGACAAAGCCGCCGCGGAAATCAAAGCAAAATCGGGGGGGAAAGTGGTGGGGATGGCGTCGCACATCGCCAAGCTGGACAACTCCAAGGCGCTGGTGGACAACATCATGAAGGACTTCGGGCGGATAGATATCGTCGTCAATAGCTCGGGTTCCAGCTTCATGGTACCCCTCACGGACGTCGAAGAATGGCAGTGGGACAACGTGATGAACGTCAACCTCAAGGGGCCGTTTTTCCTCTGTAAACTAATCGCCCCCATCATGAAAGCGCAGGGCGGGGGCAGCATCATCAACATCACATCGTACATGGGCATCAGGACGGAAGAAACGCTGGGCGTCTACTGCATCAGCAAGGCGGCGGTCATCCACATGACGCGGGTCATGGCCAAGGAATGGGGCAAGTGGAACATCCGCGTCAACTCGATAGCGCCCGCCTGGGTGCACAGTCGGCTGTCCGACCCGTTCCTGCAAATGCCGGGCGTCAACGATAGAATGCTAAGCCAGACAGCCATCGGGCGGTTCGGGGAGCCGGAGGACGTGGCGGCGATAGCCCTGTACCTGGCGTCCGACGCGGCCAAGAACCAGACAGCCGGACTATTCCCGCTCGATTACGGGATGCTGATTTAAGCGTAACGGGGTGTTTAAGAGGGGCGCAGCCCCTCTTTGAAATAACCCCTTCCCTTGCCAAGGGAAGGGGCAGGGAATAGGTTAATACAGACTGAAAAAGGAGGCAGTGATATGGCATTACCACTAAAAGGCAAAGTAGCCATGGTGACGGGGGCGAGGCAGGGGCTGGGGAAATCGATATCGCTGGGTATGGCCGAGGCCGGGGCCGACCTCGTCATCTGCGACCGCATCACCGACGACGGCAAGCTGGCGGAAACCGCCAAGGAGATTGAAGCCCTCGGGAGAAAGACCCTGTCCCTGGGCGGCGACATCACCGTCGAAGATGATGTGAACAACGTCGTCAACAAATCCATAGAAAAATTCGGGAAAATCGACGTGCTGGTAAATAACGCCGGCGTCACGGCGCAGGACTCCTTCCTGCAGCTGCCTTACCGCAGGTGGCGGCTGATACTATCGGTCAACCTGGACGGCACCTTCCTCTGCTCGAAAGTGGTCCTGCCGCACATGGTGGAAAAGAAAAGCGGCATGATCATCAACGTTTCCTCGATACTGGCCCTCCAGATACGCATGAACATCGCCTACGGCGTCACGAAAGCGGGCGTGGAGAGGTTCACGTTGGGGCTGGCGCGGGAAATGAGAAAAGAAGCGGGCATCGCCATCACCTGCATCCGGCCGTACTTCGTAAAGACCGACGTGGTCATGGAGTTCATGGAGGGACGGGACACCAGCGACTTCGAGGACGCGATAATCTGGCAGAAATACCCGGCCATGCTGGCAGGCGCCAAGGTCGAAGATGTGACCGGCAAGATTTGGGACAAAGCCGCCCTCGAGGGGAAGTTCGGCAAGATATAACTCAGATATAGTCCCGGTAATATAAATCAGGGGTGAATAGCAACGGTTTTCCCGTCAAGTTCACCCCTGTCTTTTTTGACTAATGTTTTCGGCAGAAAATATACGTGCGGTGAGTTATTTCTTCAAAAATGATTTCAGCGTCAGCGCGAAGGCGCCGCCAGCGAGCAATATAGCGCCCAGCAGAAGCGCCCACCAAAAGTTGGCGAGAAATCCTTTATCATTTTCCGGAGACGATAAATCAACCACCGGTTCCGTCACCGTGGCCTCAGGTACGGACAGGGATATCGTGCGGGAATAGGTATTGTTGTTTTCATTACTTTCCAGCAGTGTTCCGTCGATATCCGCGGAGGCGGTGATTACCTGCGGGCCGGCCACCGCGTCCCAGGAGAAATCCACGGTTTCCACCGCGCCCATATTGAGCTCATGAATATCGGCATATTGCGCCGGTGAATCGCCAATCTGCAAAGCCAGCCTGGTTTTGTCGGTCTTAAGTTTACCCTGGTTCTCCACGGTAACGTTGATAACGATCTTATCACCGGCCTCGGCCTGCGGCGACCAGGAAATCGCCTTGATAACGAGGTCGGAGGTAACAGTCGAGAAAGAAAACGTTTTGGCATTATTAGTCTCATCAAGCTCGACGACCTGTTTGGCGGTATCCACCGCCACATCAACCTTGTGAGAGCCCGATTTAAGCCTGGGGGAAATAGTCAGCGTCAAAGACCCGCCCGCGGGAATCGGGGCGATTTCTTGATTAGCCGCCGAAGTCCCGTCGATAAGACAGGTCAGCCAGGCATTACCGGAAATATCGGTACCCTGGTTTTTCACCGTAATGAGGATAGTGGCCGCATCACTCATCAATGAGTTTTCCATGGACCAGCTGATATCGCCCACGACCAGGTCCGGGGTCAGGGTGGCAAAGCGGGTAGTTTTATCGTTGTTGGTCTCATCAGATTCGGTAACGCGGTTATCGATATCGGCGAAGACACGAAAATCATGCGTGCCCGCCGCGGCGACAAAGACGAAGGAACCGGTGACCGAACCGGCGGGAGGAATTTCCGGGAGGTCATCGTAAGCGACGGGGCGCCCATCGACATAGCCGATAATCCGGGCGGGCTGGGTGGGGCCGCCGCCCTGGTTGTTCACCGTGGCGGTGAAAGTAACGTTATCGCCGATGGAAGCCTGCGCCGGGGACCACGTGAGGTCCGTCACGATGAGGTCGGGCAGGGGAATACTAATGGTCTTCGTATTATTGTTTTCATCCAGCTCAAAGACCTGGTCATTGGTATCCGCCACAATCTTGATGGAATGGGCACCAGAAGCGGCCGTCCAGGGGAGGCGCCCGATAGCTTTGGCGCCGGCCTCCAGAAGGTCGATATCGGTATAGCCGGTAACGGCGCCGTCAACATAATAGGCAACCCGGAAAGGCCCGGCACGCAGTTTCCCCTGATTTTCGATATCGATAGTGAAGGTGATTTCACTGCCAACGGGCATATCCGCCGGCTGCCAGGTCACCGCCCCGACGGCGATATCGGGCATCAGAGGGACGACCGTTATCTCGCTTTCATTATTGTTTTCATTGCTCTCGGGGACCCTTTTATCATAGTCGGCGACGGCTTTGAAGATATGACGGCCGTTCTCCGCCGTCCATTGATAGGTCGAGGTGGCGTTAGCGCCGGCACCCAGGTAGGGGAGGTTGTCATACGATAACAGCTCGTCATCAAGATAATAGGCGATATAGAAGCTACCGGAGGCGCCGCCACCGAGGTTGGTAATATTGGTAGAGAAGGTCACGATATCGCCGATAGCCGGATTTTCCGGCGAGCAGGAGATGCTGCGGACAAAGATATCCGCCGGGATAATGGAGATGGACCGGTTGGCGTCATTATTATCTTCGGCGGACTCGGTGAGGGTGAAATCACAATCCGCGACAACATGGACGACGTAAACACCGTTGGCGGCCGGCCACTCGAAGGTCGAGTTGACGGAAACGCCGGCATCCAGCTCCGTGACGTCCGCATAACCCGAATAGCTCCCGCTGACATAGCAGGCAACCCGGAAAGGCTCGGCGCGGCCCGTGCCCAGGTTCTTGACGGTGGCGGTAAAAGTGACTGTATCACCCACGCCGGCGTTCACCGGCAGCCAGGTGACCTCCGTAACGGTAAGGTCCGGCAGCAGGGTCTGGAAGCTCGTGGAAAACACGTTATTGTTTTCATCGCTCTCGGTGATAATTTTGTCAAAATCAACGACGACTTTTACTTCGTGGATTTGCTCTTCAGCCGTCCAATCGAAGGTGACATTACAGGAGGCGCCGGGTTCAAGCGGTTCTACGAGCAGAATCGAACGGTAAACGCCATCGATGTAATAACCGAGATGGCAGGCATCGGAGCCACCGCGCCCCTGGTTGGTGACATTGGCGGTAAAGGTCACGACATCGTTTTTGGACGGATTGGTCGGCGTCCAGGTAAGACTCTTCACCACGAGGTCGGGCGGGAGGGTGGAGAAGGTCAATGAATATTCGTTATTGGACTCGTTCGATTCCTGCACCTGGTGGGCTTCATCAACCACGGCCTTAACGGCGTGCTGGCCGGACTGCGCCACCCAGGGGTAGGTATGACTGGAGGTACTGCCGGGGTCGATAGGGAAGACGTCCTGAAAGCCGCGGGAAGAGCCATCGATATAGAAGTTCAGCCTGGTGGCGCGCGACCTGGCGTTGCCCTGGTTTTTCACGGTGATAGTAAAAACAATGCTATCGCCTTTCGACGGATTTGAAGGTGACCATGTGATGGACTGGACAATCAAATCGGCCGCCAGCGGCGTCAGGGTAAAGGACATCGTGTTGTTGGTCTCATCCGACTCGGAGATAAAACCGGCGGAATCGGCGATAGCCCGGATAACAGGTGAACCCCCCTTTACCTGCCAGGTAAAGGCGGTGGTGGTGGAGGTGCCGGCCGCTAATCCACTAATAGAATTCGTCGCCAGGATGGCATCATCGATATAACAAACGCAGTAACTGGTCAGAGACGGCGCCGCGCCCTTGTTTTTAATCGTCACGGTGATGGTGACCGTATCGCCGATGGCCGGGTTGGAAGGAAACAGGGTGATATCGGTCACGGTAAGGTCAGGTTGGGCATCGGCCAGAGCGACGGCGGGGTTCCAACCCCAGGCAGCGACTCCCAGGGCCAAGGCCAGCGATAAAACGATACATAAGGAAATTAATCTCTTAATGATAGAGCGGCAATACAAGAGTAATACCTCCAACGTTTGAACCGGCAATTACTCTTTATTGTAATAAGACGAAAGAAATGAGCCAATAGTCCTTTAGTAGGGTGACGGTGGACATTAAGTCCTGGTACTCCATCAAGCAAAGTCGGACTAGAAGGAAACGAGGTGGGTCGCCACCTGCGTCAGCTTGATGAGCAGGCCGGGGACAATACCAAGCAGGAGAACACCGAGACAGCAGAGAGCCAGCGCCAGAGCAGGAGTGAAAGAGGAAGATACTTTTTCGGGGGTGGGGGGCTCGGAGAACCACATGAACTTGACGACGCGCAGGTAGTAATAGGCCGAGATGACGCTATTGACGACGGCAATGACGACCAGCCAGAGCAGTCCGTTCTTGACGGCGGCGCTGAAGATATAGAACTTGGCCATAAAGCCCGCGGCCGGCGGGATGCCGGTGAGGGAAATAAGGCACAGAGTGAGCGCCAGCGCCAGCCAGGGCGCCCGTTTGCCCATGCCGGCGAAATCGGCAATAAGGTCGCTATCAATTTTATGAGAAATAGCGATAATCGCGATGAACGCGCCCAGGTTGGTCAGGGCGTAGCTGGCCAGGAAAAAGAGCACGCCGCTCTGTGCCAGGATACCGTAGTCGAAGCTGGAAAAGGCGGGGAAGACGCCCACCGCCGCCAGCCCGACCAGGATATAGCCGGCCTGGGCGATGCTCGAGTAACCCAGCAAGCGCTTGATATTGGTCTGGGGGATGGCGGCAATGTTACCGGCAAACATACCGATGACCGCCAGCACGGAGAAGATTATCCCCCAGTTATGGGCCAACCAGACGGGGATATAGAAGGCGGATAAAAAGACGCGCAGGATGATGGCGAAGCCGGCCGCTTTGGAAGCGACGGAGAGGAAGGCGGTGATGGTGGTGGGGGCGCCTTCATAGACATCAGGCACCCACATCTGGAAGGGGACGGCGGCGATTTTAAAGCCGAACCCGGCAATCATCAGGACGACGCCCAGCATCAGCGCGGGATTGTCCAGAACGCCGCTTAGCGATAACGACTGGATATATTGCCCGATAGCGGCGAGCTGGGTCTGGCCGGTAACGCCGAAGACGAGCGACATACCGTAGAGAAGCACCGCCGAAGAAACGGCGCCGAGGAGCAGGTATTTCAGAGACGCCTCGGTGGACTTCTTGTCCTTGAGGAAACTGACCAGTATATAAAGCGAGATGCTCGTCAGCTCGAGGGAAACATACAGAGAAATCAAATCAGACGTAGCGGCCATGAGCATCATGCCCATGGTAGCAATAAGAATCAGGGCGTAGTATTCGCCCTGGAAGCGCTTGAACCTATGGATATAATCGACGGAGGCGAGAATCAGTAAAAAGGCGATGCCCAAAAAGAGCAGCTTGAAAAAGACGGCAAAACTATCCACCGCCAGCATATTGTTGAAAAAGTAGAGTCGGTGGTCCCAGAAGCCCCAGCTGAGAAGTCCGCTGATGATGACGCCGATAAGGCTGACGGCCATCAGCACCTTTTTCCGGGCGATAAAAAGGTCGAGCAAAATAACGGCCACCGCGAAGACCAGCAGGGTTATCTCCGGCAGGGCCCCGAACCAGTCCGGCATTTTTTCCAGGTGAATGACTATCTGGCCCAAATTCATCTCCTTAGCCGCCAATCAGCTTAACTACGGGCGAAATGCCCAGTTTAAAAACATCGGTCAGGACGGCCGGATAGATACCGACCAGCATGATAACCGCTATCAGGATGAAAGTGTAAAACTTTTCCAGTCCATCCGCGTCTTTGACGTTATCGAACCGCGCTTTTACCGGCCCGAAGAAAGCCTGCTGGAGCATCCAGAGGATATAGCCGGCGGTGAGGACGACGCCGACGATGGCGATAATGGTGTAGAGGGTGATATGGGGCACCACGGTGCTGTTATAGCTGCCCAGGAAGATGAGGAACTCGGCGGCGAAACCGGAGGTGGTGGGCAGTCCTAAAGAGGCCAGGCCGGCGATAGAAAAAACGGCGGCCATCACCGGCACCTGCCGCGCCAGTCCGCCCAGTTTGGTGAGGTCGCGCTCCCCGATGTTATGGATGACCAGGCCAGCCATGGCGAAGAGCAGGCCGGTAACGATGCCGTGGCTGAACATCTGGAGGGCCGCGCCGGTCATACTGAGTTGTCCCAGGGCGAAAATGCCCAGCAGGACATAGCCCATGTGGCTGATACTGCTATAGGCGATGAGCCGCTTGATATCTTTTTGCATCAGGGTCACGGCGGCGCCGTAAATTATGCCGATGAGCGCCAATATGATCAGCGGCCGAGCGAAATCTTTAGCGACGCCGGGGAAAAAGCTGACGCAGAGTCGAATCATCCCGTAGCCGCCCATTTTAATCAAAACGCCCGCCAGCATGACACTGACGGCGGTGGGGGCATCGGTATGGGCGTCCGGCAGCCAGGTATGCAAAGGAAACATCGGTAGCTTGATGGCGAAGCCGATGAACAGCAACCAGAAGATGCCCGCCGCGGGCATCATCGTTTGCAAAGCGCCCAGGCCGAGATTGGCGATATCCACCATATTCAGGGTGCTGGTGGTAAAATACAGGCTCAAAACGCCCGCCAGCATGAAGGCGCTGCCGAACAAAGTGTAGATAACGTACTTGATAGCCGAATAGTTTTTACGTCCCGAGCCCCAGATGGAGATAAGAAAATACATCGGGATGACCTCGATTTCCCACATGACGAAGAACAAAAGCAGGTCGAGGGAGACAAAGACGCCGATGATGCTCGTTTCCAGAAGCAAAAGCCAGGCAAAGAACTCGCGGGGCCTTTCGTGGACCTTCCAGGAGATGAGCACGGCCAGGAAGCCGAGGAAGGTCGTTAATAAAAGCAGGGGCAGGCTCAGGCCGTCCACGCCCAGGTGGTAGTGGGCGCCGAGGGGGGCGATCCAGAGGTAATTCTCCTCGAACTGGAAGACGCCAGCCATGGACGAGGAGCGGTCGAAGGCGATGAATAGATACAGGGCGAGGGCGAGGGGGATAAAAGTAAAGACGGCGGCCAGGCGCTTGATGAGCTTCTCATTAGCGCCTTTATATAAGGCGATGACGATAGCGCCTAAAGCCGGCAGGAAGAGTATGACCGATAAGTAATTAAAGTCCAACTAAGCTAATCTCCGTTTACCTTTTTACTTTCTACCTATCCCCCTGTGTCCCCCTTTCCTTCAAAGGAAAGGGGGAAGTGATACTTGGAGGGACTGCGTCCCTCTTAGACGCCCTGTTTTTATGAAGGGACTATGTCCCTCCAAACCTCCCTTTTAGCCGAAAATATATACGCAAATAGCGATAACGGCGATGCCGATGCCGATAAAGAGTCCGTAGAGCTGGAGCTGGCCGGTCTGGGCGCGGCGGGCGGCACGGCCGCCGGTGATAACGACGGCGGCGACGCCATTCACCGCGCCGTCGACGCCTTTGCTATCAAATAAAGAGAATCCAGTAAAGAGTCCTTTGATTAAAGCCAGCTTAACGATGATGTCTTCGTAGAGCTTATCGAAGAAATATTTGTTAAAGACCAGCTTGTAAAGAGGTCCGAAGGCTTTGCCTATCGATTCCGCAGTTATCCATTTAGCGCTATAGACCACGTAGGCGGAAAAGATGCCGAACAGGGCGATCAGCAGTGACACCAGAGGCAGCGGGAAGCCGTCGACGGTATGAGTAAATACGTTAACGAACGCCCCGCCGATGCTTTGAGTCGCTTCAGCCTCGTGACCGAAGAACCGACTGAAGCTGCCGGTCAGGTTCCACCACCCGGCGGCTACCGCCAGGATAGCCAGGAAGACCAGCGGCGCCACCATCACCCAGGGCGATTCGTGGGAATGTGAATAATCGTGTCCCTCTTCCTTAGCGCCGCCTTTATATTCGCCGTGGAAGGTCATAAAAATAGCACGGAACATATAGAAAGCGGTCAGGAACACAGTTATCATGGCCAGCGCGAAAAGCACCGGCTGAGCCCGGAAAGCGCTTTCCAATATCCCATCCTTGCTCCAGAATCCGGCCAGCGGCCAGATGCCCGCCAGACTCAAAGAGCCAATGAGGAAAGTAGCGTAGGTCCAGGGCATCGTTTTACGCAGTCCGCCCATCAGGCGCATATCGAAGGTGCCGGTGGCATGGTTGACGCTGCCCGCACCCATAAAGAGCAGGGACTTAAAGAAGGCGTGGGTAAAGAGATGGAACATCCCTACAGCTACCGCCGCTTTAGCCATTATCAGTACCTGTTCCGAACTAAAAAGCGGTTGGAGATGGGGGCTGTTAACAGTTTGAGCCAACACTATACCGGCGGCGCCTAAGCCCAGCATCATGTAGCCGATCTGGCTGATGGTAGAATAAGCCAGCACGCGCTTGATATCCGTCGCGACCAGCCCCATCGTGGCGGCGAAGATGGCTGTAAAGCCGCCGATAACCGCCACCAGGGTAATCGCTTCGGTGGAAAAAATGAAAAGCGGCAGCATGCGCGCCACCAGGAAAACGCCGGCGCAGACCATCGTGGCGGAATGGATGAGGGCGGAGACGGGGGTGGGGCCTTCCATGGCGTCCGGCAGCCAGACGTGCAGCGGGAACTGGGCGCTTTTGCCGATAGCGCCGGCAAATAGTCCGACGGCCGCCCACATCAGCACCGAGCCGCCCAGCACGCCGGTGACGGCCAGAGTGTGGAGCTGATAAATATCAAAAGTCCTGGTATTGAGATAGAGAATCAGGACGCCCGCCAGGAAACCGAAATCGCCAATGCGGGTAACGATAAAAGCCTTCTTGGCGGCATCGGCGGCGGACTTCTTATGGAACCAGAAGCCGATGAGGAGATAAGAGCAGAGGCCGACCATCTCCCAGAAAACGAAGGTAAAGAGCAGGTTATTCGAGAGGACCAGACCCAGCATGGCGAAAGTGAACAGGGACATGTAAGTGTAATAGCGGTAGTAGCCGGCCTCGTCGTGGGCCATGTAACCCAGCGAGTATATCTGGACCATCAGGGAGACGACGGAGACGACCACGACCATCAACGCCGAAAGCTGGTCCATGATTATGCCGAGGTGGATGGTGACGCCGTTTTCAATGACCACCCAGGTGACATCCGGCACGGCGATTTGATGGCTGGCCGCCGACATTACCGATAGCAGCGCCCAGACGGAAAAGACCGCCGAGGCGGCGATGGATAATATCGTGATGTAGCCGTAAAGTTTCGATTTTCTGTTGACAAAGGGGCGTATCAGCAGGCCGTTGATAATAAACGAGGCCAGCGGCAGCAGCATGATAAGCCAGACAAGCTGATAGGGTATCATAGCTTCCTTAAGATGTCCCTGATCACGTGCTCTCTATCCTCGGGCACGAGGACGGAATATTCCGCCTGTTCCTGGCCGATGGGCAAGCCGGAGACGGGCATAATGCGGGTGGGGATGCCCTCACCTTCGAAGCATTCCTTCCACATCTCGGCGATGACCAGGGTCTGCGCTTTTTTAACTTCGATCCACATTTATTGGTTCTACCTTACCCCCTACCCCCTCTCCTTCAATCCTTCGACAAGCTCAGGATGAGCGGAGAGGGTCTTAATAAAGAGGAGCCGGCGCTTAACCGGACGTTCGGGCAATCTAGTGTAAAGCGAGAACGACGTCGCCGAGATAAAACGGCCAGACGACGATGCCCAGAATAATTTTCCACCAGATCAGGTTGGCAAAGCCGATGGTGAACAGCCAGCCGGCAAACCAGAACGCCCCCATGAAACCGCCTGCACCTTTCATTTTCCAGTCCCTCCTCTTTTTTTCTTCGGTCATGGATTCACCTCTCCATCTACCATTTCAAGAGATTGATGTTATTAACGTCAATGTCCGCCAGGCCGCGGAAGATCGCCAGGACAATCGCCAGGCCGACGGCGACCTCGGCAGCGGCCACCACCATCACGAAGATGGCGAAAACCTGGCCGGTCAGCAGCAGCGGGACGATATAGCTGGAGAAAGCCACCAGGCTGATATTCGCCGCGTTAAGCATGAGCTCGATGCACATCAGGATAATCACGGCGTTGCGGCGGGTCAGCGCCCCGAAAAGACCGATACAGAAAAGCACCGCGGACAGAATTAAATAATGCTCCAGACCGATGGTCATTTATCTTTCTCCCTCGCGATAACGATAGCGCCTAAAATCGCGGCCAATAACAGGGTCGCGGCCATCTCCACGGGCAGGATAAAGCCCTGCTGGCTGAAGAGCTTCGATGCCAGCGGGACGGTCGTCGGGGAGAGGGGCGACTCCGAGGAGATTTGCCACGGGGAGGCGGCGGCGGAGTAAATCAAAAGCCCCAGCAGCACCACCGCCACGATACAGGCCGGAATATCCAGTTTATTGTGCGGGCTGCCCTGCTGGACTTCACGGGTCATCATAATCGCCAGGATAATCAGCACCGATATCGCGCCGACGTACACCAGTATCTGCACCGCCGCCAGGAAATCGGCGCTCAAAGTGAGGAAAATCCCGGCCACCGCGATAAAGCAAAGGATAAGGGATAAAGCGGCGCGGAAGACATTGCGCAGGAACACCACCGCCAGCGCCGCGGCGACGACGACCACCGCCATGATCCAGAACGTCACGGTGAGTCCCATTATTTCCTCTTCTCCACGATCTTTTCCACTAATAAAGTCTGCTTCGGCAATTTATCGGCAAATTCGGGATGGAAATAGCCACTCACGGGCCTTGCCGGCGACTCCAGCAGCTCGTCGTTGGTCTGGACGACCTCGCCGCGCCGGTACTTCGCCCGCTCGTAGGAATAGCCCATGAACACGGCATCGTAAGGGCATGCCTCGACGCAGAGTCCGCACTGGATGCAATAGCCGGTATCCACCCGGTAGGTCTGCACCTCGTACTTATTATCGACCAGGTTAGTGGAAGTAACGATTTCAATAGCGCCCTGGGGACAGGCCTTGGCGCAGGTGGCGCAGCCGGTGCACCTCTCCCGGCTCCACACCAGCTCGTTACCGCGCAGGCGGCGGGATACGTTAAGGCGCTGGTCGGGGTACTGCGTCACCGTGGCATGGCGGAAAAAATTACGCAGGGTGACCGTCATACCCTTTAAAATGCCCAGACCGAATCTCTCAAACTTCAATGCGACCCCATCCTAACTTAAAAAATCTCGACCAGAGCAAGACAAGGATCACCATCACGGGGATATTAATCACCATCATTACCCAGAGTGAAGCGTCCGGCCAAGCCACCACCTGGACGGCGGTCACGAACAGGTTAATCAAAGCCAGCGGGAAGAGGAACTTCCACGCCAGGGCCATAAGCTGGTCGATGCGCACGCGGGGGAAGGTCGCCCGCGTCCAGACCATCACCAGGAAAACGATGAGGGTCTTCACGATGAACCAGAGCCAGGGCGGCAGGAGCGGGCCGCGCCAGCCCCCCAGGAAAATGGTCGTGATAATGGCGGACATGGCGATGGCCTCGGCGTATTCCACCAGGTAAAACATGGCGAACTTCATGCCGGAGTACTCGGTATGAAAGCCGGCCACAATCTCCTGGTCGGCCTCAAAAAGGTCGAACGGGCTGCGGTTAATCTCGGCGCACGACGCCGCGAAGAAGATCAGGAAGCCCAGCGGCTGGAGGAGGATGAAGGGGATATCCTGCGCCAGGACAATCTGGCTCAGGGACAGCGAGCCGGCCACCAGCACCACGCCGACGATGGACAGCACCAGGGGTATCTCGTAGCTGACAACGGCGGCCACGTTGCGCATGGCGCCCAGCAGCGAGTATTTATTGTTAGAGCCCCATCCCGCCATGAAGACGCCCACCGTCGTGACCGAGCTCACGGCGACGATATAGAGGATGCCGATATTGAGGTCGGCCAGCAGGGCGCCGTCCTGGAAGGGCACCACGGCCATAATCATCACCACCGGCACGAAAGCGATCAGGGGCGCCAGCCAGTGGACGACTTTATCGGCGGAGGAGGGGACGATGTTTTCTTTAAGCAGAATTTTAACGGCGTCGGCGACGGTCTGGAGCAGTCCGAAGGGGCCGGTGCGGTTGGGGCCGAGACGGGACTGCATTTTACCCAGCACGCGGCGCTCGATATAGACCGCCCCCAGCACCATGACCAGGGTGAAGGCAATCAAGACGACGGTAAAGAAAAGCCAGTGCCACCAGTAGCCGCCGGGCCAGTCCGGCGCGACGGACGCCAGCGGCGGATTCCGGACAATATACTCTAATAATGCCACTATCGGTCCACCTCGCCCATAGTGATATCGATACTGCCGAAAATAAGAATAAGGTCGGCGACCTTCCACCCTTTGACCATCTGCCGCAGGGCGGTCAGGTTAATGAGGCTGGTGGGCCGCACGTGGCAGCGGTAGGGGGCAATGGAATTATCCGAAACGAGATAGCAGCCGAGCTCGCCCTTGGGGGCCTCGATGGCGGCATACGCTTCGCCGGCGGGAGGGCGGATAAGGTGGGGGACATCAGCTTTAACGGGTCCGGGCGGAATGACCTTCATCGCCTGGGAGAGAATGCGCAGGCTCTGGCGCATCTCGGCGATGCGGACGCGGTAGCGGTCATAGCAGTCGCCGTTTTCGCAGGTAGGAATCTCGAAATCGAAGCGGTCGTAAACGGAATAGGGGTCGTCCTTACGCAGGTCGCGCTTGATGCCGCTGGCGCGGGCGACCGGGCCGCTGATGCCGCAGTTAATCGCCACATCCGCAGGAAGAATGCCGACGCCCTTGGCGCGCGCCAGCAGGATTTCGTTCTGCTTGAGGAAGACATCGTACTCGTCCACGAAATGCATAAAGCGGTCGATAAGTTTGGCGAGGGCGGGCAGGAACTCGGCAGGGAGGTCCTGGGAGACGCCGCCGATGCGCATATAGTTATAGGTCAGGCGCTGCCCGCTCACCATCTCAAAGAGGTCGAGGACCCTTTCCCTCTCGCGGAAGGCGTGCATGAAAGGCGTATAATAGGCCCCGGCGTCATTCAGCATGGAGCCGACGGCAATGCAGTGGTTCGCCAGGCGCTGGAGCTCCGCCATGATAACGCGGAGATACTCGGCGCGCTCCGGCACTTTAATCCCCGCCAACTTTTCCACCGAAAGGCAGTAAGCCAGATTATTGCTCATCGAATTGATATAGTCGAGGCGGTCGGTGAGGGGAATAAAGCCGGTGTAGGTGCGCTCCTCGGCGAGCTTTTCGATGCCGCGGTGGAGATAGCCGAAGACCGGCTCGATATCCAGGACGACCTCGCCGTCGAGGGTGGTGCGCATGCGGAAAACGCCGTGGGTGCTCGGGTGGAGGGGCCCGATATTTAGAACGAAAGGCTCGGTCTTAAACGGCTTCGTTTCCGCGGTGGTCATCGGTTGAAGTCCTTTCGCAGGGGATAGCCCGGGAAGCCCTCCCAGAGGAAAATGCGTTTCAGATTCGGGTGTCCTTCAAATCTAATGCCGAAGAGGTCATATATCTCACGCTCCTGGAAATCCGCCCCCTGCCAGAGTGAAACGACCGAGGGCAGAGAGGGACGAGCGCGGTCATAACAGCGGACTTTGATGAAGACGGAGTGGTTGTGCTTGAGGGAGGCGAGGTGATAGACAACCTCGAAATAGCTGTAATAGTCCACGGCGGTGACGAAATTAAAATAATCGAACTCGAGGCCCGGCGTATTTTTAAGATAAGCCGCCACTTCCAGCAGAGATTCGGGCTTAACCAGCAGGCTATCGCGGCCGGCTTCTTCGATATTTCCCGCGAATTTAGCGGCCAGCTTGGCAATTAAGTCTTTAGTCGGGAGGGCAACCGTCATTTAAGGCGACCTTTCCATTCGGGGTATTCCGGGCAGTTTTACTTCAGGCAATTGCGGCTTGATTTTTTCTTTAGCGATTTTCTTCTGCAGCATCTGGATGCCATAAATGAGGGCTTCGGGGCGGGGCGGGCAGCCGGGGACATAGACATCCACGGGGACGACTTTGTTATAGCCCGGCACCACGTTGTAAGACGAGCGGAAAATACCGCCGCTGATGCCGCAGGCGCCCATGGCGATAACCCACTTGGGCTCAGCCATCTGCTCGTAGACGCGCCGGACGACAGGCGCCATCTTCCAGGTGAGGGTGCCGGCGGTAATCATGAGGTCGGCCTGGCGCGGCGAAGCCCGCAGGATTTCCATGCCGAAGCGGGAGATATCAAAGCGGGGGCCTTCGGCGGCGATGAGCTCGAAGGCGCAGCAGGCGGGGAAGCAGATGACCGTCCACAGCGAAGAACGGCGGCTCCAGTTAATCGCGGTATCGAGGGTAGTCAGGAAGATGTTGCGTTTAACGTCCTCCCCGAGCCAGGCATCGGGGTCGGGTAGAGATACCCGACTCCTGGCCTTGAAGTCTTCGATAACCTGACCTTCATAGCGGTCAAGCTCGGTATCCGAATAAACGTATTCGGGGTCGCTCATTTCCATTCCAGGACCTTCTTCTTCCAGGCGTAGACATAGCCGACGAGGACGATAAGGACGAGGATCAAAACGGCGTAAAAGCCGAAGGAACCCAGCACCCGGAGCTGTACTGCCCAGGGATATAAAAAGATGACGAGGACATCGAGCGCCAGAAAGACGAGGGCGTAAAAATAGTAGCGGAAGTTGAACTGCACCCAGGTCTTGCCGATAGTCTCCATGCCGCATTCGAAGACGGAGTTCTTCACGGGGTTGGGATTACCGGGGATAATTTTAAGGTACCGGAGCACGATGGGGATAATAATCATGGAAAGCGCGAAAACGAAGACGACGGCGAAAAACAGCCCGATTAACCCGTAGCTAGCTAACATAGTCTTATGAATATCCGCGTAATTAATGCCCCGGACGAATAAAACAGCTAAAAATCAGCTTCGGGGCACTGGGAAAGTATAGCATAAATTTTTCAAGAAAAGCAAACGTTTATGTTTAAGAAAACTTAGCCTCACCCCCTGACCCCCTCTCCAAACAGCAATATCGGGTTAAGTCGAGTAATTATTTGTTTGGAGAAGGGGAGGAGAAAAAGAGGGGTCGTGACCTCCTTCGGCTTCGCTCAGGACAGGCTCTTTTAGACGCCCCGAAATAAATTAGGTGGAGAAGGGGAATAAATTGAAAGGGGGCGAGCGGACTAAAACTTCGTCCAGCCCAAACGATGAAAAATCCAGCCCAGCGCCAGCATTAATATCAGGGGGACGGTAAAGACCTGCCAGAGCTGGATATTCCAGGGGTTGCCAGCCACGTTCGTGCCCAGCGCCCCCAGAATAATCGCCGGGATAATGCCAAGACAGGTAAACACGGCGATTAAACGCATCACCTTGTTCATCTGGTAGGAGGTGGTGTTGATATAGAGGTCGATAAGGGATTGAAGATTATCCCGGACGTTGGCGGCGGTCTCGTGGAGATAAGTGGCCTCGTCCATGAGGATATCGAAGATTTTCTCGTGCCTTTCGCTGAACCCTTCCAGCGGCACCCTTTTGGTGGAGATTACCGAGATAATTTCCTTTAAATGCAGCATGGAGGGGACCAGCTGGTTGACCTCTTTGCGGAGATTGAAGGTGACTTCCAGGAAGTTCGAAGGCCTGTCTTTGAAAGGAATGCCTTCCAGAGTCATCAATTCCTGCTCCAGGGCGGAAATTATCTGCTTGTCTTTATCCAGAATATGCCGGAGGAGAGTGTATAGAATGGTCACGACCGCCGGCTCCCCAGGGGTGTGGATTTTCCGGGCTTTCTCCAGAATCAGGGAAAAAATCCGCGTTGGAGCTTTGGAAAGGGTGATGATGTTCTGGCCCTGGCAGATAACCAAAATTCCGTCCCGGCTTACCAGCAGACGGCTGAGCCCCTTATCCAGCACTTTAAAATCGGCGATGCGGGCGTATATCAACGAATAATCGTCGAAATAATCGACGCGGGGATAAGCCTCATCCACCAGCTCGTTCTCCAGGATTATCCGGGGTATGCCGAAAATTTTGCTGAGGCGGTCGAAGTCCTCTTCGGAGACGGACGAGATATCTATCCAGGTATGGGAAGAACTGTGGAGAAAATCTATCAGCCGCTCGTATTGGATATCTTTATAAACGTTTTCCAGGCTCACGTCCATGACACGAACCTCGGAGGAAGGTTGCGTCGGGGTATGGTCGGCCGACGGGGCGGCGGCGGACATCGCGATTTTCCTATCGATAGCCCGGCCGCCGAGGGCAAATACCCTGATAAGCCGAAGCAGTCGCAACACCGGGAAAGAAAAGCCGAATTCAGTGGCGAAAACGGGGAGGAGGGTTACCAGGGGCAGCACGATAATAAAAAGGTCGAGGAGATGCCAGGGACTGATGATGTGCTTCCAGACATCCCGGGCGGAAACGGTCTTGAGGAGATATTCGAGGATAAATACGGCCAGGATAGCGTAATCGGCCACTTTAAACGAGGCGTCTAAAGCCAGCGGCAAAGTGACAAAGATGGGGATAAGGACGATGGGAGCCATAAGAACAGCCAGGAAAATCATCAGGCTATCCGGCAGTAAAAGATTGACCGTTTCCCGCATACGCTGCTTACGGTCCGGTTTGGCCGCGGGCAGGTGGGGTTCATTCTGCGTTAGAGATTGAGCCATTTTGCCCCTTTGATAAATGAGATTACCCCGTTCCGTGCCAGTTTCTCAGGGTAATGAGCCAGCATATATTTTACCGCCATATAGTATGGCACAAACGCGGCTTTTCAGCAAAAGGGGTTGGAGAGGGGGGAATACAGGGCGTCAAAGAGGGGTGAAACCCCTCTTCTTTTCATCCCCCTTCCTTTGGTAAAGGAAGGGGGACTAAGGGGGATAGATTTCGTCGAGGGGAAAACGGGGTGAGACGGCACCTGCAGATAGTTATCGGCCGAGCAGTTATTTCTTAAGCCCGTATTTATGAGCGATTTTTTCGAGGCCGGGCATGGACTTCTCGAGAAGCTCATCGTCAACGCAATAGACGAGGCGGAAATAGCCGTGCACACCGAAAGCGATACCGGGCACGGTCAGCACGTGGTGCTCATGCTGGAGCTCGTGCACGAAAGCCACGTCATCTTCAATAGGGCACCGGGGGAAGATATAAAAAGCCCCCTGGGGCTTATTAACGGTATAGCCGAATTGCTTTAAACTATTATAGATAAAGTCGCGGTGGCGCTGGTACAGGCCGACTCTAATGGTCACCCCCTGGATATTGCGGACCACGTTCTGCATGAACGCCGGGGCGTTGATGAAGCCCAGCACGCGCGTGCAAAAGATAAACCCCTTGACCATATCGTCGTGGTCTTCAATATCCGGGTGCAGCGCCACGTAGCCGATACGCTCGCCGGGGATAGACAGGTCTTTAGAGTGCGAGGTGCAGATAATGCTGTGCTTATGAAAATTCAGCGGCGAGGCGTATTTAACGCCGTCGTAAATGATTTTTTTATAAGGCTCATCGTTAATAAGGAATATCTGTGTCCCGAACTCTTTTTCTTTCCGGCGGAGAACGTCGCCGATTTTTGCCAGCAGGTCGGCGCTGTAGACCACGCCGGTGGGGTTATTGGGGGAGTTAATCAGTATGGCTTTCGTCCTGGCGGTGATGCCTTTTTCCAGCACATCCAGTCGCGGCAAGAAGTCCTCGCCGGTAGGGAGGGGTCTAACGACGCCGTCATGGTTCTGCACGTAGTTAAAATAGTCCACGAACCAGGGGATAAAGACGATAACCTCGTCGCCGGGGTCGAGGATGGTCTTCATGACCACATTGATGGCGCCCGCCGCTCCCACCGACATGACGACGTCTTTTTCCGAAAGGTCGACGCCGGTCTCCTTCTTCATCTGCGCGGCGACGGCCGCCCGGGTTTCCGGGTAGCCGGCGTTTACCATATAGCCGTGCATCCCCTTGTAGGGGTGGTTAGCCAGGCGCTTGAGCTCGCGCTTGAACTCCGGGGGCGGCTCCATGACCGGGTTGCCCAGCGAAAGGTCGAAGATGTTGGCCGCGCCGAACTGCTTCTTCATGGCGATGCCCTCTTCGAACATCCGCCTAATCCACGACCCCACTTCCATGCCCTGCTTAGTTCTTTCCGATACGGACACCCTCGATTTCCTTTCTGCCCGTTGCAAAGGCAGTGAGATTGATTTCACGGATATTGGGCGGGAGGAAACGGGAAATGCTTTCCTGCCAGATAGAGACGGGGATGGGGGTGAAAGCGGAAAAACAGCCCAGCATTAAAATATTGAGAGTACGGACATTGCCCAACTCTTTAGCTATCCTGTTAGCGTCAATAAAGTAAATCTTATCCGTGCGGCGCCGGAGCGCGGTTTTAATCTCGTTATCGTCAGGATATTTTTCCTGTCCCAGGCTGACCGAAAGGGGCGGCTGCTCGTAGCTATTGATGATGGCGACGGCGCCGGGCGTTAAATAATGACTCCAGCGCGCCGCTTCCAGCTTTTCAAAAGCCAGAAGAAGGTCGGCCTCACCTTCCTTAATCAACGGCGACCAGACTTTTTCTCCCAGCCTAACGTGGGAAACGACGCTGCCGCCGCGCTGGGCCATGCCCAGCGTATCCGTCTTTTTAACGTCAAAGCCGGCGGCCAGGGCAGTCTCGCCGATAATATCGCTGGCGAGGACGACCCCCTGTCCGCCCACCCCGGTGACGAGGATGTCCAGTTTTTGCATAATTTTATCACCCTCACCCCCTGTGTCCCCCTCTCCCCCGGAGGGAGAGGGGGAAGAGTTTGTAGAGAGGGGTGAAACCCCTCTCTTACTTTACTCCCCCTTCCCTTACTAAGAGAAGGGGGTAAGGGGGATAGGTTTCAAACTCCTTAAGCACTAATCGCCTTCTTGGGGCAAAGCTGCTCGCAGATGGTGCAGATATCGCCGGCGCAGAGCGACGGCTCGATGGACGTTTGCCCGTCAACGTTCTGGATAGCCGGGCAGCCGAGCTTGAGGCAGGTGCCGCATTGAGTACATAGCGCGGCGTCGACCTTACGAGCGCCGGCGCGTTTTTTCACCTGCACGGCGCAGGCGCCCCGCACGATAATGACCGAGACCTCCGGCCTATCCAGGGAATCTTTGACGCCCGCCCTTAAAGCCTTAAGGTCGAAGGCATCAATAACTTTAATGTCTTTCACGCCGATGCCGCGGCACAGGCTTTCGATGTCCACGGCAACAGTCTCCTTGCCCTGGGCGGAAACGCCGGTGCCGGGATGCTCCTGGTGGCCGGTCATGGCGGTGGTGCGGTTGTCCAGAATCAGAATCGTGATATGGCCTTCATTGTAAACGGCATCCACCAGACCGGTAATGCCGGAATGCATAAAAGTGGAGTCGCCGATGACCGCCACGATCTTGCTCTTCACGCCGGCCTTTTCCATCCCTAAAGCCTGCCCGATGCCGGCGCCCATGCAGGCGGTGGTATCCAGGACGTTGAGGGGCGGGTAAGCGCCCAGCGTATAGCAGCCGATATCACCGGTGACAATCAGCTTCGGCTCCTGCGGCGCTTTAGAGTCGACCAGTTTCGAGCGCTGGCCGAGGCTGCTTAACGTGTAATAGATGCCGGTATGGGGGCAGCCCGGACAGAGTAAAGGAGGGCGGCGGGGGAGGCCTTCGGCGGCAGGCAGAACACTGACTTTTTCCGAGTCCGGCAGCAGGCCGGCACCAATGCAGCTTTCCGCGATAATGCGCGTATTAAGCTCGCCCACCAGCGGGATGAACTCCTTGCCGGTGACCTTAATGCCCATCGATTTAATATTGTCCTGTAAAAACGGGTCGAGCTCTTCAATAACGATAAGCCTGTCCACCTTAGCCGCGAATTCCTTTATCATTTTCTCCGGCAGCGGCCAGGTCATACCCAGCTTGAGGAAAGAAGCCTGCGGGAAGACCTCGCGCGCGTACTGGTAGGCGACGCCGCTGGTGACGATACCGAGCTGGCGCCGGTTCCAGATAATCCGGTTAAAGGGGAAAGTTTCGGTGAATTCCGCCAGCCGGAGCATTCTTTTTTCCACGGCGGCGTGGCGGGGCAAAGCATTGACCGGCAGCATGACGTATTTCTGCGGATTGTAAAAGAATGCCGGAGAAGCGTTCTTGACCACGCGACTGCTTTTAACGTCCACTGCAGATTTCGAGTGGGCGATGCGCGTGGTGGTGCGGAAAAGGACGGGGGTATCGAACTCCTCGCTGATATCGAACGCAAATCCCATGAGGTCGTAGTTCTCCTGGCTGTCGGACGGCTCCAGCATCGGAACCTTGGCCAGCCGGGCATAATGGCGGTTGTCCTGCTCATTCTGGGAACTATGAATCTGGGGGTCGTCGGCGGTAACGACGACCAGCCCGCCGATAACGCCGGTGATCGACGCCGCCATAAAGGGGTCGGAGGCTACATTGAGTCCCACGTGCTTCATCGAGACCATAGCGCGGGCGCCGGTATAAGCGGCGCCCATCGCCACTTCCATGGCGACCTTCTCATTGGTGGACCATTCCGCGTAAATGTCCTTAAAGCGGGAGAGGTTTTCCAGAATCTCGGTGCTGGGGGTGCCGGGGTAAGCGGCGGCCACCTGCACGCCGGCGTGGTAAGCACCGAGGGCCAGGGCCTCATTTCCTGAGAGCAATTGCAGAGTTATATTAGTCATATTACACGCATATCATCAATATTTTATTTTATTATTGCTCAATACTATGATATTAAAATATATTATTACGCAATAGCTTATTCTTTACTAACCTACGTTTCCATTCTACCATACCTGTCAAGTCCGGGACAATGATGGCAGTACCTATTTTGAATTGGTCGTTGAGAAAGAGAAACCTCACCCCCGACGCCTGCCTACGCTAAAGCTACGGCAGGCAAGCCTCTTGAATAATTAGAACCTCACCCCCTGACCTCACCCCCTGACCCCCTCTCCTTGGAAGGAGAGGGGGAAAAGAGGAAGAGGGGCTGACGCCCCTCTTAAACGCCCGGTAAAAGAGATCAGCCCGCCGAGAAGGGCGCGGGCCACTCTGAGGAGTGGGATAAAGGGGGTGGGTTTGACAACTTCCAAACGTTGTGCTATTTTCTAAATGAAAATCATTTTCATCTGGCAGGCTGAAATGGTCTACACGGAAAAGAAAATCGAGCAGGCGCTGCGGCAGCACGGCTATAAAATCACCCCGCAGCGGCGGACGGTCATCAATGCCATCGTGCAGAGTCACGAGCACCTGACGCCCGCAGCCATACACCAAAAAGTATGCCGCGAGCACCCGGGCATAGGGCTGGTAACCATATACCGCACCCTGGAAATGCTCGCCGGGCTGGGGCTTATCTGCGAAATGCATGCCGGAGGGAACTGCCGCAGCTACCTGATGCGGCGTCCGGCCGAACATCACCATCACCTGATTTGCGCCGACTGCGGCAGGGTCATCGACTTTACCGACTGCGACCTCAGCGGACTGGAGCGGCGGCTGGCGAAAGAGACCAGCTTTAAAATCAGCGGGCATCTCCTGGAGTTCCTGGGGCAGTGCCGGAGCTGCCGTACAGAAAAAGAGGCGGCAGGGTAGTGAAATCTGACATCGATATAGGTCCTTTTTCAATTCACCTGTACGGCGTGATGCTGGCCGCGGGAATAATCGCCACGCTAGTGGTGGCGGCCATCGAGGCAAAAAGACGCGGGGAGCCGCTCGGGCACCTTTTTAACATGGCCTTTATCGTTATTCCCCTTGGCGTTATCGGCGCCCGTCTCTACCACGTTATCGACCAGTGGGATTATTATCGCCAGCACCCGGCTTTAATCATCGGGGGTGCCGGGCTGGGAATTTTCGGTGCGGTTATCGGGGGCGCTGTCGGAGTCATTATCTACACCAAATGGAGGAAAATCAGTACCCTACGCTGGATGGATATCATCGCCCCCGGCCTCATCCTGGCACAGGCCATCGGCAGATGGGGCAATTACTTTAACCAGGAGCTCTACGGTTACCCCACCGACCTTCCCTGGGCGATCTATATCGACCCTGCTCACCGGCTCCCCGGTTATGAAGCCTACAGTCATTTCCACCCTCTTTTTTTCTATGAGTTCATTTGGGATTTATCTGGCTTTATACTGCTTATGATTATAGGCAGGAAGTTAAAAGATAAACTTTTTAACGGTGATATCTTCCTGGCTTATCTCATTTATTACGGCATCGGGAGGTTTATCCTGGAAGGGCTGAAAATCAATGTCTGGACTATCGGCGGCTTTCCTACCGCAAGATGGATATCAGCCATCGCGGTTATCGTGTCTATTGCCCTAATAGTTTATCAGCATTACCACAGTAAACGTATGATGCGGAAGGGGTTATCATGAACGTCTGGGGAAACAGCATCATCGCGGAAGGGACAAGGATGACGGCAAGATGAAAAACAAATTTGTATTACTGCTGGCGCTGATAGCGCTGCTTTTTATTACCACGCTGGCCTGTCAGCCGGGCACTGTAACAAGCAACAGCGGCAAGAAATCCATCGTGGTTACTTATTCCGTTCTCGGCTCGATTGTTAAAGACCTGGTTGGCGATAAGGCCGACATAACAGTCTCCATTCCCAACGGACTAGACCCGCACGAGTGGGAGCCGTCCGCGAGAGACATTGAAACTATCAACAAAGCCGATCTTGTGATCGAGAACGGGCTGGGCCTCGAAGGCGGCATGGAAAAGACACTGCAAACCGCCAGGAATAAAGGCGTTAAGTTTTTTACGGCTTCCGATTACATTACGGTGCGTCATGTAGGGTTAGGGGAGGGAATCCCCTCCGGCGACACCGACCAGGCTATTGGTGCTGAAGATCCTCATCTATGGATGGATCCTCTGTCCATGAAGAGTATTGTAAGCTCCCTTGCAAATGAGCTGACGAAAGACCTGAATCTGGATGTTACCAGTCAGGCAACCGACTTAGAAAACAAGTTGGACAGCTTAAACTCCGAGGTTGCCAATATGGTAGCGCAATTACCCCAGGATAACCGCAAACTGGTTACCGGCCATGAGTCGATGGGATACTTTGCACAGCGCTATGGCTTTAAGTTGGTAGGAGCGATTATTCCAAGCATCAGCACACAAGCTGAGGTGTCCGCAGCGGACCTGGCCGGTTTAAAAAATTTGATTCAAGAAAACCAGGTAAAAGCCATATTTACTGAGCTTGGCACATCCCCGGTTGTCGCCAAAGCCATAGGTGATGAAACGGGAGTGAAAGTGATTGAAATTACGACCCATAACTTACCTGGCGATGGCTCATACTTCACGTTCATGAGAAATCTCGCTACCGTTATTACTGATGCTTTAAAATAGAGGCAGTTATGGATTGGCTGATAACCCCATTCTCAACTAATAGCTTCATGCTCCAAGCCCTTATTGCCGGAATTCTGGTTTCCATCGCCTGCGCGGTTGCCGGTACTTTTGTTATATTACGTGGACTGGCTTTTATCGGGGATGCGCTGGCCCACGGGGTACTGCCCGGCATAGCGGTGGCGATTCTGGTCGGTTTTCCCGGAATAATCGGAGCGGCGCTTGGCGCGGCGTTCATGATCGGGGGCATCACGCTCATCACCCAACGGTCACGATTGTCGGCGGATACCGCCATCGGGCTTTTATTCGTCGGAATGCTATCGCTGGGGGTATTGATTGTTTCCCGCTCGAACTCATTCAGCGGCGACCTTACGCGAATACTATTCGGCGAGATTTTAGGTATTGGCACGCAAGCAATCGTGATTCAGCTTATCGCAACGATTGTTATCGCGGCGATTGCTATCATCTGCGCCCGGCCGTTCCTGATGTTAAGCTTTGACCCCGAACAGGCGGAAGTCGCCGGTTTTTCGGTACGTTTTTACCATAACATCATGCTCTTTATGGTCGCGGCGACGGTGATCGTCTCTTTCCAGACGGTGGGCACACTGCTCGTTTTCGGGTTGCTCATCGCGCCGGCTGGCGCCGGCGCCCTCCTGGCGCGGCGCATAGAAATAATGATCGCCTGGGCGGTGCTCTTCGGAGCGCTATCGATGTATTCAGGTCTGTTGCTAAGCTATCACTTTAACCTGGCGGCCGGCGCTGCCATTATACTGGTCGCCATAATTATCTTTTTCATCGTGTTTATTATTCAGAATATACGCCGTCGGCGGATTTTTACGGCACAGGAGAAAACACATGGATAGCCAGGGGAGGGTGGTTGCCCCACCGGCGAATGTCAGGAGTCCCTACCTACAGGCAGAATTACTTGACATTGGCTATTCCAATGATGTTGTGGTGGCGGATATCAGCTTTGAGCTAAGACCGGGAGAGGCGTTCGGGCTTATTGGAACCAACGGCTGCGGTAAATCGACCCTGCTAAAAACAATTGTCGGCCTGCTGCCACCGCTGAAAGGCCGGCTCTCGGTATTCGGCATGCCTCCCGGTAAAAACCACTCCCGGATTGCCTATCTCGGGCAGTTTCATTCCTCGGGATTCGTGCTGCCGATACGTGCTATCGACGTCGTGCGCATGGGACGCTTCCCTCTCCGTGGCCTGTGGCAACGTATGAACCAGCGGGACGAAGAGATTGTTCTTTCTGCCATGCAGACCATGGGCGTGGAGAAACTGGCCGAATCGCCATTACGATCACTGTCCGGCGGCCAACAACAGCGGGTCTATCTTGCCCAGGTGCTGGCCCATCAGGCCGACCTGCTAATACTGGATGAGCCGGCGGCGGGACTGGATGCCGGAGGAAGAGAGATATATTTACGAGCGATTAAAGACGAGCTCCGCCGGGGAGGCGCTATCGTGATGGCGACGCATGATATTCAGGAAGAAGCGGCGCTGTGCCGGCAGGTAATGCTGATGGCCCGCAGAGTGGTTGCCATCGGCGCGCCGCAGGACGTGTTAACGCCTGATGCCCTGCTAAAGACTTTTGGTATCGTGATTACCGGCGGAAAACATCTGCAGGTAATTGAAACCCAGCACGGGCACGGTGGTCCCGAGCCGCCCGAGACAAAGAAAGAGTAAACCGATTTTTATTATATATTGACAGACAGCCAAGCTTGAATTACCCTAGCAATAGTGAAGGCAGAAGCGCGTTGGAACAAGGAAAGGCTGAGCCGGCTCGTGCGGGAAAAGCTGGGCGATAGGCTGTTCATCGTTGTCTCCAACCGGGAGCCCTATGTCCACCGCTTTTCAGACGGCGAGCTAAAGTGGAATACTACGGTCGGCGGGCTTACCGAAGCGCTGGACCCGGTGCTGCGCGCCTCCGGGGGCACCTGGATAGCCCAGGGGCCGGCGCCGCCGACCGGCGAACGGTTGACACCTATAACCGGATAGCCGTACCGCCGGACCGGCCGGAATATACACTGAGGCGGGTATGGCTGACCGACGAAGACATACAGGGCTACTATTACGGCTTTGCCAACAGGGGGCTCTGGCCGCTTTGTCATCATACTTACGTCAAGCCGGAGTTCAACGAGGCGGACTGGCTGGCCTATCAGAAGGTCAACCGGATTTTCGCCGAGGCCGTGCTTCAAGAGGCAGGCGGACGGCGAGCATTCGTATTCGTGCAGGACTATCATTTTGCCCTGCTCGCCCGGTTCCTGAAGGAGCAGAACACTCGCCTGACCGTGGGGCAGTTCTGGCACATCCCCTGGCCGGACTACGAAACGTTGAGGCAGTGCCCGTGGCACGAAGAAATAATGGCGGGACTGCTCGGCAACGATTTACTCGGGTTTCATACCCAATCTCAATGCCAGAGCTTTATAACGTCGGCGGAAAACGGTCGGGGAGTTAGCATAAATGCCGAAAAAGGAATAATAATAAAGTCGCAGCACACCACCTGCGTCGAGCCTTTCCCTATAAGCGTGGACTTCGACGCCATTTCCAAGGAGGCCGGGAAAGCGGGGGTGGTACGGGAAATGGAAAAACTGCAGCTGGAATACAGACTGGAAGGGAAATACGTCGGCCTCGGCATGGACCGGCTGGACTATACCAAGGGCATCCCGGAAAGACTCCAGGCGATGGACAAATTCCTGGCGGATAACCCCAGCTACCGCGGCAAGGTGGTCTATATCATGGCCGGCATGCCGAGTCGGACCGGAATAGACGCCTACGAAGACCTCGGGCGAAAAGTAGACCACCTAATCGAAAATATTAACGCCAAATACGGTGATTCCGCCTGGCAGCCGCTGATACCGCTGATGCGGCAGCTCGCGCCGGTGACGCTTCATGCCCTGCGCCGCCTGGCCCATTTCTGCGTGGTCAGCTCCCTCGATGACGGCATGAACCTGGTGTCCAAGGAATATGTCGCCGCCCGAACCGACGGCGACGGCGTCCTGATTTTAAGCAGATTCACCGGGGCGGCCGAAGAACTGACGGACGCCTTGCTGATAAATCCTTATGATATCGGTGAATTTGCCGCGAGGATTAAAGAGGCCATCGAAATGCCGGAAGCCGAAAGGCGGCGGCGCATGGGGAAGATGCGAAAAGTTATCGCCGAAAATAATATCTACCGCTGGGGGGCATCGATTATTTCCCGGCTGATGCAGATGGCGGAGGGATAATGCAGCACCTTTTTCAAGCCTGGCAGGACTTCCTTAAAGACTACCGGGCGGCATCTCACACGCTGCTGCTCTCCGACTTCGACGGCACGCTGGCGATTATCGTGGGGCGGCCCGAGGAGGCGATATTGCCGGCCAGCGTCAAAGAGAAGCTAAAGGCGCTGGCAAAAAACCCGCGGATTAGCGTCGGCGTTATCAGCGGTCGCGCCATTAAAGAGATTAAAGCGATGGTGGGCATCGAGGGCATCTACTACTCCGGCAATCACGGACTGGAAATAGCAGGGCCCGGCCTTAATTACGTTCATCCCGGGGCAAAGCAAGCCCGGGCGATAATGCAAAACCTGGCGGCGCAGCTTGAAAAGGCGCTGAAAAATATCGAGGGAGTTATCATTCAGGAGAAGGGACTGAGCGTGAGCGTCCACTACCGGCTGTCCAAGCCGGAGAAGGAAAACGCCATAGCCGAAGCCGTGAAACGGATTACCGGGCCGCATATCGCCAAAAAGGAAATCAGAGTTTACCCCATGAAGAAAATCTGGGAGATAAGGCCGCCGGTGGACTGGGACAAGGGCAAGGCCGCGGAATTCATCGGCGGGGAAATTAAGGCGAATCTTAAAATCCCACGTTTGCTGACCGTCTACCTGGGGGACGACGTCACCGACGAGGACGCTTTCAAAGTACTGCACCGTCCAGAAGGGTGGGGCATTTACGTGGGCGGGGAGAATAAAGCGTCGGCGACGGGGTATTTCCTGAACTCGACGGCCGAGGTAGAGTTGTTACTGGGCCGGTTAATCGATTTGAAACAGGGGTAAAAATGTACTATTTCGCTTATGCCAGCAACCTGAGCAAGCAACAGATGCAAGACCGCTGACAGGCAGAACAAAAGCCCAAGTTTGTGGCTACTCTACCCAATTACAAGGTGGTGTTTACCGGCTGGTCACGGAAGTGGCATGGCGGCGTAGCTACCGTCAAACCTTTCCAGGGGGAAAAAGTGGGCGGCGCCATCTACGAGGTCGGCGAGGCCTGCCTGAGACAGCTCGACAAGCACGAGGTCGGCTATATCCGGTTCAACGTCAACGTCTTCGACGAGGACAACCAGCCGTACCAGGCCGTCACTTATATCAAGTCCGGCCAGCTCGAGGAGACCAAGCCCTCCCTGCAATACGGCGAGGTCATACGGCAGGGCTACCGCGACTGGGGAATCATTTAGTCGGGATTTTGGTCAATACCTTCACTGCCAACTGTCCACAGTGATATAATAAACTGAATCATTAATAATCGCAGTTTATCAAGAGGAGTAACGTATGGCTTCCCCAAAATATAACATCAAGGATATTTCCCTCGCGGAGACTGGCCGACAGCGGATAGACTGGGCTTTCCGGGAGATGCCGGTCCTGGGTTTAATCCGGAAGCGTTTCGCCAAAGAAAAACCGCTGGCAGGGATATCTTTTGCCGGCTGCGCCCACATCACCACCGAGACGGGCAACCTGGCGATAACCCTCCACGCAGGCGGGGCGCGCGTGACCCTGACCGCCTCCAACCCGCTCTCCACCGACGACAGCGTGGCGGCGACGCTCGTCAAGGATTACGGCATGTCCGTCTACGCCGTCAAGGGCGAGAGCGTGGCAGTATATAACCAGAGCCTGCTCCGGGCGCTGGATGGCAAACCGCAAATCATGATGGATGACGGAGGGGACCTTATCAGCACCGTGCTGACCAAACGCCCAGAACTGGCAAAAAATATTATCGGGGCGGCGGAGGAAACGACGACCGGCGTCTTACGCCTGAAGAACATGGAAAGGGAAGGCGTGCTCAAGTTCCCCATCTTCGCGGTGAACGCCGCCGATACCAAGCACCTCTTCGATAACCGCTACGGCACCGGCCAGAGTACTATCGACGGAATAACGAGGGCCACCAATATCCTCTGGGCGGGGAAAAAGGTAGTGGTCTGCGGCTACGGCTGGACGGGGAGGGGCATCGCCATGAGGGCGCGGGGGCTCGGCGCTCACGTCATCGTTATCGAAGTGGAGCCCGTCAGAGCGCTGGAAGCCGTCATGGAAGGATACGAGGTAATGCCCTTAATCGAAGCGGCAAAGGTCGGGGATATCTTTATCACCGTGACCGGCGACAAAAACGTCATTAATAAGGAGCATTTCCAGGTAATGAAAGACGGCGCCATCATGGCCAACAGCGGGCACTTCGACGTGGAAATAAATATCCCGGCGCTGGACAGCCTGAGCAAAAGCAAGCGGCGCATCAGGGAACACGTCGATGAGTATGCCCTTAAAGACGGGCGCAGCCTTTACCTGCTGGGGGAGGGGCGGCTGATCAACCTGGCGGCGGCGGAGGGGCACCCGGCCAGCGTCATGGACATGAGCTTTGCCAACCAGGCGCTTTGCGCGGAATACATGGTCAAAAATCGAGGCAAGCTGGAAATAAAGGTGAACCCGGTGCCCGAGGAAATCGACAAAGAGGTCGCCCGTTTAAAGCTAAAGGCGATGGGCGTGGCGATAGATAAGCTCACTGCTGAACAAAAGAAGTATTTAACCAGCTGGCAAGAAGGGACCTAGATAAAAAGTAAACAAATGTGGGAATTTATTGTAGATATTATAGATAATAATAATTTTAAATTCGGTTGCGGATTTTTTATTTTAGGGTCGATATTAGCGGGCGTATCAGCTTTCTTGGGTGTATTTGGACAAGACTGGAATGAGGGGTTGGGTATTTTTTTTATGGTTTTGCTGTTTATAGGGCTGGGATTGATGGCGGCAGGTATAGTAGTGTGGTGGGTAATTCTACCAATAAGAGACTCAAGAAGAAGGAGAAAAATGAATGTCCAATAACTTCGCGTCTTCATCCAATTATTTATTGACATCGGAGTCGGTGACGGAAGGGCACCCGGACAAAATCTGCGACCAGGTGGCGGACGCCATCCTGGACGCCATCATGGAGAAAGACCCCTACGGCCGGGTCGCCTGCGAGGTCGCCACTACTACCGGACTCGTCATCGTCCTGGGGGAAATCACCACCGATACCTACATCGAGGTGCCGCAGATAGTCAAGGACGTGATTCGTGATATAGGATATACCCGCCCAGAATACGGCTTCGATTACCAATCCGTCGGGGTGATGGTGTCCATTAAACCCCAATCCGTCGATATCGACCGGGGCGTGAGCAAATCGCTGGAAGCCAAGGAAAGCACCGGCGTCAGCCACCTCGACGAGCTCGGCGCGGGCGACCAGGGCATGATGGTAGGCTATGCCTGCAACGAGACGCCGGAAATGATGCCGCTGACCATTTCGCTGGCGCACCAGCTGTGCCGGAGGCTGGCACAGGTCAGGAAGGAAGGTATATTGAAATACCTCCGGCCGGACGGCAAGAGCCAGGTGACGGTGGAATACAACAACGGCGTGCCGAAGCGTATCGATAACGTGGTCATCGGGGCGCAACACGACCCTGATGTCACTCACGACCAGATAGAAAAGGACGTCATCGAAAAAGTCATCAAGGTGGTGGTTCCCCAGGCACTGCTGGATAAAAAGACGCACTACTACGTCAATGCCACGGGGCGGTTCGTTATCGGCGGGCCGGTATCCGATACCGGCTGTACCGGGCGCAAGATCATCGTGGACACCTACGGGGGCATCGCGCGGCACGGGGGCGGCTCGTTCTCCGGCAAAGACCCGACAAAAGTCGACCGCTCGGCGTCTTACATGGCGCGGTATATCGCCAAGAACATCGTGGCGGCGGGACTGGCCGACCGACTCGAAATACTGGTGGCTTATGTTATCGGGAAGTCGCACCCGCTGTCGGTATCTATTGAATGCTTCGGCACGAACAAAGTCGATAATAAAGTGATCGAGACCCTGATTAATAAACATTTCGACCTGCGGCCGGGGGCGATTATCCAGACTTTGGATTTGCGCCGTCCCATCTACCGCCAGACGGCGGCCTACGGGCACTTCGGCCGGACGGACCTCGACCTATCGTGGGAGAAGACGGACAAGGCCAAGATATTGAGGAAAGAGGCGGGGCTGGGGAAGTAGGGGAGTTTAAGAGGGGCGAAGCCCCTCCATATCTTCGCCTTCCCCTTGAGGGGAAGGGGATAGGGTCACATATTTATTGTGCTATAATGTATTTATTTAAGGCAAGTACCTATCGGAGAATAAAATGGACACTTTAAAGTTTGTCTATTATCAGGAAGGCGACATGTGGGTAGGCTGGCTGGAGGAATTTCCGGATTATCGGACACAGGGCAATAGTCTTGATGAATTGAAAGAGAACCTCAAAGACCTATACCAAGACCTAAGCACCATCGATCCCGAACGTGCGCCGTCGCGGTGAACTGGTAATAGGATGAAACGCTCCGACCTTATCAGAAGAATCGAACGCATGGGATGTGTGTTAATACGTCATGGTGGAAAGCATGATTGGTATCAAAATCCAGCTACTAAAGTCGCACAGCCTGTCCCGAGACACCGTGAAATAACCGAAAGTCTGGCTAAATATATTCTTAAAAATCTCGGTGGTTAAGGGGTGAGGTAAATCAATAGACCAAATCCCATCAAGTTCGGCACGGACGGCTGGCGGGCGATTATCGCCGAGGAATTCACCTTTGAAAACGTCCGCTACTGCGCCCAGGGCGTGGCCGATTACCTCAAAAAAGCCAAGCTAGACGAACGCGGGCTGGTCATCGGTTACGATACGCGGTTTGCCTCTGAGGACTTCGCCGCGGCCGCCGCCGAGGTCGTCGCCGGGAACGGCATTAAAGTCTACCTCACGCCTAAAGCCGCGCCGACGCCCGTCATCAGCTACGGCGTCCTGGCCAATAAAGCCGGCGGGGCCATCATTATCACCGCCAGCCACAACCCGGGCAACTGGAGCGGCTTTAAATACAAGGACGAACACGGCTCCAGCGCCTCCGACGAGATTACCTCGAAGATAGTGGGGTTTATCTCTAAAGCCTACGATGCCGACAAGGTCAACCGGATGCCCCTGGCTGACGCGAAAAAGTCGGGGCTGGTAGCGGATACCGACCTCGACACGGCTTATTTCGAGCAGATTGACAGGCTGGTCGATCTGAACAAGCTAAAGCACGCCGGGCTGAAACTGGTCATCGACCCCATGTACGGCGCCGGCGCCGGGTATTTGATGAAGATGCTGGGGGGAGGCACCAACATACTCACCGAGATAAACAGCGAGCGCAATCCACTTTTTCCGGGACTGCGCCCGGAGCCCATCGTCCCCAATCTCGATAGACTATCCGCCGCCGTGATAAAGCAAAAAGCCGCCGTCGGGTTGGCTACCGATGGCGACGCCGACCGCATGGGCATCATCGATGAAAAGGGCAATTTTATCAACCAGCTCCAGGTCTTCGCGCTGCTCTGCCTTTACCTCCTCGAGGTGCGTGGGGAGCGAGGGCCGATTATTAAAACGCTGACCACCACCTCCATGGCTTACCGGCTCGGCGAGCTTTTTAAAGTGCCGGTGTACGAGACGGCGGTGGGATTCAAATTCGTGGCGCCGCTGATGATGTCCCATGACGCCCTCATCGGGGGTGAGGAGAGCGGCGGCTATGGCTTCCGGGGGCATGTCGCCGAGCGCGACGGTATTTTAGCCAACCTCTATTTTCTCGACCTCATGGTGCGGACAGGAAAAAGTCCGTCCCAACTCATCGAGTATCTATATTCCAAAGTAGGGCCGCATTATTACAAGAGGGTTGACATAAAGTTTCCAGAACAAGACCGCCAGTCCATCGTCGACCGAGTAAAAAAACCGCTCAAGACCGTTGATAACGTCAGGGTATTGAAACTGGATACCACGGACGGTTACAGGTTCATCCTGGCGGACGATACCTGGCTGCTCATACGTTTCTCCGGCACGGAACCCCTGCTGCGCATTTATACCGAGACCGATTCCCCGGAGAGGGCGGACCGGATAATTAAAATCGGGCGGGAAATAGCAGGGGTGTAAGCGGCATTTTAAGAGGGTGAGGAAGATGGCTAAAAATAATCTCGACGATGCCAAGGTATATATAAAATACGACCCCGAGGGCATGGCAGAGCGCATCAAGGACCTGCCGGAACAATGTCGGCAGGCATGGCGGAGTGCCATGGACTTTAATCTGCCGCCCCATTACGCCAACATCGATAAAGTGGTCATACTAGGCATGGGCGGGTCGGCCATCGGCGGCGACCTGGTCAGGAGCCTGGTGCAGTCGGAGTCCAGGATCCCGGTTATCGTTTATCGCGATTACGGCCTGCCCGCCTTCGCCGATGCAAGGTCGCTGCTGATCGCTTCCAGCTATTCCGGCGGCACCGAAGAGACGCTTTCGGCCTTCGAAGCGGCGCTGGCGACGGGGTATAAAAAGCTGGCCATTACCGGCGGCGGAAAACTGAAAGAAATGGCCGAGGCAAATAATATCCCCGTTTTCAAGATTGACTACCGGGCGCAGCCGCGCGCCGCCCTCGGCTTCAGCTTTATCCCCATCCTGGGCGTGATGCAAAAGCTCGGCTTTATCAAGGACAAGACGGCGGAGGTAACGGAGGCGGTACAGCTGCTGGAACGCCTGTCCGCGAAGTTCGATGAAAAATCGCCGCGGAAAACCAATCCGGCCAAGCAGCTGGCGTGTCGCCTTTACGGTCGCCTCCCGGTGATCTACGGCGCCGGCATTACCGCAGAAGTCGCCCACCGCTGGAAGACCCAGATTAACGAGAACGGCAAAGCGTGGGCATTTTACGAGATTTTCCCGGAGCTCAACCATAACGCCACCGTGGGCTACCCGCTGCCGAAAGAAACCGCCAGGAAGATACGGGTCGTTTTACTGAGGTCGGCGGGTTTTAACGACAGAATCAAGCGGCGCTACGAGGTCACCGGCGAGCTATTAAAACGTGCCGGGGTGGCTTACGAATACGTCGACAGCGTGGGGGAAAGCCCGCTGGCCCAGATGCTGGGGCTGGTTTTCCTGGGCGACTGGGTAAGCTATTACCTGGCGATTCTCTATGGCATCGACCCCACGCCGGTAAAGGCGATAGATTATTTAAAGGAGCGGCTGGGGAAGGGGTAGGCTAGAGTAATCTAAGTCCATATTCCACCAGCTTACGCGCCCTGGCTTTGCCGTCCCCGACGTATTTATCCAGCTCTTTCCAGAACCGCTGGCCGTGATTATGTATCCTGGTATGCACGAGCTCGTGCAGGATAACGTAGTCGGATAGCTCCGGGGGCAGCGCCACCAGCTTGATATTGAGGCTGATATTTCCTTTAGCGGAACAGCTCCCCCACCTCGTCCTCTGGTTCCTGAGTGAGACTCTATTGTAAGTGAACCCGTATTGTTGGGCCAGCTGGCGGAGTCGACCGACTATTTGCCTTTTAGCTTTTACTTTATCGATAGACAGAAAAACGTCGTTGAAGGCTTTCTTTTGTTTTTCATATTCCTTGATTTTTGCCAGGTGCTTTTTAATCCAGGGAATTTTCTTGCGCACGAAGGCGAGCGCTGTTTCCAGGGAGGCGCGCCGGGGCACGGCGACTCTTACGCCACGGTGAGGGCGGACGGTGATAAGAATACGGCGGGCGCGGGCGCTGCGTTCGAAGAGTACCGCGCCAATGCCTTCGATGTGGATTGTTTGGGAATCTGCCATCCAGTTATATTGTACCTGTTTTAGCAAGGGAGGATAAAGAAACAGAGAGTATTACCTCACCCCTGACCCCCTCTCCGACCTGGTTCATCGTAGAGATAGTTACATAAATTGGTCGGAGAGGGGGAGAAATATGAGAGGGGGCGCAGCCCCCTCTCGCGGCGCACTCCCGCTTGGAGAAAGGAACGCGGAAAGAGGGAGTTATTAAGAGGGGCGTCAGCCCCTCTTTTTTATCTTCCCCTTCCTTTGGTAAAGGAAGGGGGTCAGAGGGATAGATTTCATTGAAAGGGGCAAAGGGATAATAAAAAGCGCCGGAATCCTGACCGTGTCAGTAAAAATCCGGCGCTTAATTTATCCAGATAATAATTAACGCTTGGTGTACTGCGGCGCCTTGCGGGCCCGCTTGAGTCCGGGCTTCTTCCGCTCTTTAGCGCGGGCATCGCGCGTCAATAGGCCGTTCTGACGCAACACCGGCTTGAAACGCTCGTCAGCGCGGACCAGGGCGCGCGAGATGCCGTGAGAGATGGCAGCGCTCTGGCCCGAAACGCCGCCACCCGCGGTTTTAATAACCACGTTGTACTTGCCGGCGGTCTCGGTAGCGAGAAACGGCTGGTTGATAACCCGCTGGTGCTCGAGAGAGGGGAAACGCTCTTCAATAGGTTTGCCATCAATGATAATGGCGCCATTCCCTGCCATCAGCTTTACCTGCGCTACGGCCGTCTTGCGGCGGCCCGTCCCGTGAAAATAGTTCTGTTTATCCATGTCTGCCCAATCCCCTTATTTTGCTTTTTTCGCCTTTTTCTCTTTTTCGGTTTTGATTTTCGGTGCATTAGGATAAGTGGCGCCGGCGTAGACCCGGAGCTTTTTGTTCATTTTAGCGCCCAGGCGGGTGTGGGGGAGCATCCCCTTAACGGAGTACTCGATAGCGCGCGTGGGGAACTGCTGCATCATTTTCTCGAGTGTGATGCTTTTAAGGCCGCCGGGGTAGTTGGAATGCCGGTAATACACCTTCTGCTGCGCCTTCTTGCCGGTAACGCGGACCTTGCCGGCATTGATAACCACGACAAAATCCCCGGTATCCTGGTTAGGTGTGTACATGGGCTTGTGTTTGCCCATGAGCAGGTTGGCTATCTGGATGGAAAGCCTGCCCAGGGTCTTATCAGCGGCGTCAATCACATGGTACGCCCGTTTAATATCGGCCGGTCGGGCCGTATAGGTTTTCATGATGCATCTCCCTCAAAATCGACTGGATAGTTCACGCGCGCCAGGCACAGCCCTTCAGCGGGGGCGGTCGGCCCGGCCAGTCCGGGCTCTGCGGCCTCGACAAAATCTTTAAACTCCTCGACCGTCATCCTGCGCTGGCCCACCCTGATTAAGGCGCCGGCGGTATTGCGCACCTGATGGGGCAGGAAAGAATTGGCGACCATCGTGAAACGAATCATGTCCCCATCGCGGGTCACTTCCGCCTGATAAACATCCCGCACCGTCCGCTTTTGTTTAGCAGTCTCTTCGCTGGCGACGAAAGACGCGAAGTCGTGCCGGCCGACGAGGGCCTGGCAGGCGCGGTCCATCGCGGCGATATCCAGCTCGCCAGCGACACGATAAGAATATTTCTGCCTTAGCGGCGAGCGCGTGGGGCTATTCAAAATGGTATATTCGTATTCCCGGCTGACGGCGCGGCGGCGGACATCGAAATTATCTCCGGCGCGGTAGGCCGCTTTCACGGCGGTATCGCCCGGCAAGAAATGGTTCAGGCCGTCGACGAACGCATGCAAAGATAGAGATGCGCCGGTATCAAAGCCGACCACCTGCCCGCGGGCATGCACCCCGGCATCGGTCCGGCTGGCCATTTTAACCCTTATTTTTTCTCCCGTTAGCATTTTCAACGCTTTCTCTATCTCTCCCTGAACGGTCGGCGCATTGGCCTGGTACTGCGAACCGTGGTAATTGGTGCCGTCATATTCGATAATTAACACAATCCTGGTGCCGGTGGCAGGTTCGGCGCACATGATGCCCCGGCTACTTCACCAGCTCCAGCTGGACCATGGCGGCGTTATCGCCCAGGCGGGGCGCCAGCTTCACGATACGGGTATAGCCGCCCGGCCTTTCTTTATACCGCGGCCCCAGCTCGGAGAACACTTTCTCGGTAACCTTGGTATCCGTAATAAACGTCAGGGCCTGGCGGTAGGCGTGGAGCCCGCTTTTCTTGCCCAGGGTAATCATCTTTTCGGCCATGCCCCGCACTTCCTTGGCTTTGGCCTCGGTGGTGATAATCTTCTCATGTTTAAGGAGGTCGGTCACGAGGTTCCGGTACATGGCCTGCCGGTGGCCCGAGTCCCGACCCAATCTTCTACCCGCGATGTTATGCCTCATGTCAGTGGTTCTCCGTGCGATGATTATTCTTCGTCAGATTTAGTATCTTCTGCGGCGGCCTTGGCTTTGCGGTGACTCTTCGGCTTGCGCTTGGGTTCTTCGCCGACCGCTTCCGCGGGCGGTTCTTCCGGCGCCGGGGCTTCAGCTTCGGCCTCGGCCTTGGGGTTGAGCGAAAGCCCGATGGTGCTGAGGCGGTCCTCAATCTCCTGGTAAGACTTCTGCCCGAAGTTGCGGAGCTTCATCAGCTCTTTAGGTCCCTTGGCGATAAGCTCGCCGACGGTGGTAATGTTGCTCCGCCTCAGGCAGTTCATGGTGCGGACGGAAAGGTCGAGCTGCTCCACGGGCATGTTGTACTTCTCGTCGGGGATGGAGAGGCGGATGAGCCTTTCCTCGGCTTTCATCTGGGAAATCCGGACGTATTCGACGAAGGGGGTAAACTGCTCGACCAGTATGCCGGCGGCGCGGCTCATGGCATCCACCGGCGCCATGGTGCCGTCCGTCCAGATATCGAGGGTCAGCCGCTCGCGGCTGGTCTCCCGCCCGAGGTGCGTCGGCTCGACGGTATAATTTACCTTGCGAATCGGCGTGAAAATAGCATCGACGGGTATGGTACCCACCGGGGTGTTTTCACTCGCCTCGGCGGTGCGGAAACCGGTCCCCAGCTCCACATCCAGCTCGACGTAAAGCCGGGACTTGGGATTGGTGATGGTAATCAGCAACAGCTCCGGGTTAGTAATCTCAAAATCGGCCGAAGGCTTGATGTCCGAGGCGTAAACGGGCCCCTCTTTTTCCACTTCCAGCACCAGCATACCACTGCGGTCGGAGAGTGCCTTGAGCCTCAGCTCTTTCACGTTAAGCAGGAACTCCATGACGTCTTCCTTGGTGTTGGGGATGACCGTGAACTCGTGCTGGACTCCTTCAATCCTTACCTGAGTCACGGCTGCCCCGGGAAGATAGCCGAGCAGCACGCGGCGCATGGAGTTGCCCAGAGTAATACCGAAGCCCTTCTCCAGGGGTTCGGCGGTGAATTTCCCGAAGTTTTCAGCTTGTTCGGTACTTTCAATTTTAGGGACTAATAGTCCAGCCAATGAACTACCTCCTTTTAACGGCGTTACCGCGAATAATACTCGATAACCGCCTTACCATCGAACCGGGCATCGACCTGGTCCGGTGTCGGCAACGATAAAATCTGCCCGGTCAGAGTGACCCGGTCCAGATTAAGCCAGTTGAGGACGGTCTTGGATTCTATATCCTGAGCCAGCTGTTTATAATAATCGGTCTTCTGGCTGCCTTCCCGCCAGCTGATGGTATCGCCTTCCTTGACCAGGGAGGACGGGATATTCATCCGGTGCCCGTTCAGCATGATATGCCCGTGACGCACCAGCTGGCGCGCCTGCGGACGGGAATCGGCAAAGCCGAGGCGGTAGACGACGTTATCAAGTCGCCGTTCCAGCAGAACCAGGAGATTTTCTCCGGTGATGCCGGTCTGCTTCTCCGCCAGCCGGAAGGTCTTTTTAAACTGTCTTTCCAGCGTCCCGTAAGTATAGCGGGCCTTCTGTTTCTCGCGCAGCTGTAAAGCGCGGTCGGAGAACCGCCGACGCCGACGGCTTGTTGCGGCCTGTCCCGGCGCCTTCGGCCTTTTATCCACAGAACATTTAGGCGTAAAGCAGCGGGCGCCCTTGAGCAAGAGCTTTTCCCCGCTGCGCCGGCATAATCTACAAACTGGTCCAGTATATCTTGCCATATTCTACCCCTTCTAGACCCGCCGCCTCTTGGGAGGTCGACACCCGGCATGCGGGATGGGTGTCACATCCCTGATTCCGGTGATATATAGTCCCGAACCCTGCAGGGAACGGATTGCCGCCTCGCGGCCGCTGCCCGGTCCCTTGATATAGACCTCGACCTGACGCAGGCCGTGCACCATGGCTTTGCGGGCGGCATCACGGGCGGCCATCTGGGCGGCGTAAGGCGTGCCCTTGCGGGAGCCCTTGAACCCGGCCGTCCCGGAGCTGCCCCAGCCCAGGGCGTTGCCCTGCGGGTCGGTGAGAGTGACGATAGTATTATTAAAGCTGGACTGGACGTAAGCCCTCCCCGTGGGGACGACTTTGCGTTCACGCTTCCTGGCTTTAGCTTTCTTTTTCTGTGGCACCCTGTCCTCCTTATCTGTTCAGCGGGCTATTTCTTGGTGGCGCCGCGCTTCTGGCCGCGGCCGGCGACCGTCTTGCGTTGACCGCGCTTGGTGCGGGCATTGGTCCGCGTCCGCTGGCCCCGGGCCGGCAGGCCGTGGCGGTGCCTGAGCCCGCGGTAGCTCCCGATTTCAATCAGCCGCTTGATGTTAAAGTTAATTTCTTTCCTGAGCTCACCCTCGACCCGGTACTGCTTATCGATAATTTCACGAAGTTTATTGACCTCTTCTTCCGTCAGGTCTTTTACCTTGGTATCCGGGGCGATGGCTGCCTTATCCAGAATCTTATAGCTCAGCGAGGGCCCGATGCCGTAAATATACTGCAATGAGACCCAGGCCTGCTTATTAACCGGTATATCTATTCCCGCGACACGTGGCATATATCCTCCTTGTTAGCCCTGCCTCTGCTTGTGCTTGGGGTTGGTGCAGATAATACGTACGACGCCACGCCGCCGCACCACCCGGCACTTTTCACATCTGACTTTGACTGACGCTCTTACTTTCATATTTTCAACCTTTTATTTTACTTGAGCCGGTAGGTAATTCTACCACGTTTGAGGTCGTAAGGCGATAGCTCAATCAGTACCTTATCGCCGGGCAGGACCCTGATATAGTGCATCCTGATCTTGCCCGAGATATGAGCCAGCACCTCGTGCTTGTTAGGGAGCTCGACGCGGAACATGGCATTGGGCAGCGCCTCAATGACCGTTCCCTCGACCTCGATGGCCTCTTTTTTAGTCATAACCTCTCCCGGTCAATACCTCCGGTTCTTTACTATCGATAGCAATCGTGTGTTCGAAGTGCGCCGCCAGGCTGCCATCGGCGGTGTGCACCGTCCAGTTATCCGCGGCGACGCGGGTACGCCAGCCGCCGTTGGTCAACATCGGTTCCAGGGCGAGCGTCATGCCTTTTTTCAGCAACGGGCCGGTCCCCGCTTTGAGTCCGTAGGGCGGCTCGGTGCAGTTTGGTATCTGAGGGTCCTCGTGCATCTGGCGGCCGATGCCGTGTCCGGTGTATTCGCGCACCACCGAGAAGCCCTGCGACAGGGCGTAGCTTTCCACGGCGGCGGAAATGTCGCCCAGTCTGGCGCCGGCGCGGGCGGCGGCAATGCCTTCGTTCAGGGCGGCGCGGGTAGCTTCCATGAGCTTTTGGGCCTCCCGAGAGATGGTGCCGCAGGGGACGGTTACCGCGGCGTCCCCGTGAAGGCCGTGATAGATAGCGCCGAAGTCAATCGAAACGATATCGCCTTCGCGCAGGACGCGTTCGCCGGGAATCCCGTGGACGATTTCATCGTTGATGGAGACGCAAACGGTGGCCGGATAGCCGTGGTAGCCTTTAAACGAGGACTCCGCCCCCAGACTTTGCAACTCCCTGACGGCGATGACATCCAGTTCACCGGTCTTTAAGCCCGGCGTAACGCGGTCGGCCAGCTTTTGCAAAATCGCGGCGACGATGGCTCCGGCCTGTTTCATCGCGGCAATTTCTGCGGCGGATTTGATGTAAATGCCATCGTAATGATTAGACGGCTCATCAGCCTTACCGCGGCCGGACTCAATTTTATTTTCCGCAAATATTTTTATCATGTTACCTTATTTCAACTCAGGGCGGCGACGATCCGGCGGTTAACGCCATCGGCGCTGCCCTCGCCGGTAATCTCTAAAAGATTACCCGTTTTTTTATAATAATCAATCAGCGGAGCTGTCTCCGCGAAATAAACCTCCAGCCGTTTTTTTATCGTTGCCGCATTATCGTCGGCGCGCTGGTAGAGCTCGCCGCCGCAGCGGTCGCATTTCCCTTTTTTCCCGGGCGGGCTGTCCGTTTGGTGATAGGGCGCCTGGCAATTGCGGCAAATCCAGCGCCCGCTCAATCTCCGGAGCAGCTCCCCTTCCGGGACCTTAATGTATATTACCTTATCGATAGCTTTCCCTTGTTCGGCCAGGGCTTTATCCAGCGCCCTCGCCTGCTTTAAATTCCTGGGGAAGCCATCGAGTATCGCGCCCTTGGCGGTATCCGGGGCCGCCAGCCTCTCCAGCACCATCTGTATCGTTATCTCATCGGGGACCAGCCGGCCTTTTTCCATGTAGGCCTTAGCTTTATCTCCTAATGCCGTCCCTTTTTCCAGTGCCTGGCGGAAAAGGTCGCCGGAGGCCACCTGTACCAGCTTCAGCTTCCCGGCCAGTATCGCGGCCTGAGTGCCCTTCCCCGCCCCCGGAGCCCCCAATAAAATAATATACACTCTTAACTCTATTTAATAAAGCCTTCGTAGCGGCGCATGACCAGCTGCGCCTCGAGTTGTTTCATGGTATCGAGGACGACACCGACGACAATCAACATGCCCAGACTGGACAGCTGTATCTGCTGGACGTTGGTCACCGTGCGTGCCAGGTAGGGCATCACCGCTACGATGGCGAGGAACAGCGCCCCGGCCCAGGTTATCCGGTTGATAACGGCGCTGAGATAGCTGGCGGTGTTCTTGCCGGGCCGTATACCGGGAACAAAGCCGCCCTGTTTTTGTAATGTGCCGGGCAGGTCCTGCTGCTGGTAGGTGACCATGGTATAAAAGAAGGTAAAGCCCACGGACAGCAGGAAATATAAAATCCAGTAAAACCCGCCGGGAGAGGTATTGGGGTTGAACCACTTGACAATGCTATCCGCGAAGCCGGGAGAGCCTGTTTTAACGAAATAGCTGGCGACGATGCCCGGGAAAATTACCACCGACATGGCGAAGATGAGCGGTATCATGCCGGCGCTATTGACCCTCATGGGGATATGCGTGGACCCCGACTGCCGGTACATGCGGCCGCCGCGGAAGACGCTGCGGGCGTACTGCACTGGTATGCGGCGGTGCGCCTCGGTAAAAAGCACGATTAAAACAATCGTTGCAATCATAATAAGGGCGTAAACGACCAGCCCCACGAGATTACTCTTAGCAAGGAACCCTTGCTGAATCAGCTGGGGATAGCCGGCCACGATGCCGCCGAAGATGATAATGGAGATTCCGTTGCCGATGCCGTACTCGGTAATCAGCTCGCCCATCCAGACCAGGAAGACGGTGCCGGCAACCAATGAAACAACGATAGCCACGGTGGGCAGGACAGCGGTACTGCTGACGACGCCGGCATTCCGGAGTATTACCAGCTGCCCATAGCCGGAAAGTCCGGCCAGAGGCACCGTCAGCCAGTGGGTAATCAGGTTGATTTTGTTCCGGCCGCCTTCGCCTTCCTGCGAGAGCCTTTGCAGGGCCGGGATGATGGGCACCATCAGAGTGATAATAATTGACGCCGTGATGTAAGGGTAAACGCCCATCGAAGCCACGCTGAACTGCCTCATGGCGCCGCCGCTGAACAGGTCGAGCATGCCGAGCAGGGCGTTGCTCTGGAAGAGATCACGCAGCGCGGTGAGGTCCACGCCGGGCAGGGGCACGTGGGCGATGAAGCGGAAAGCTACCAGAATGCCAAAGGTAATGAGGATACGCTTCCGCAGGTCGGGCAGGCTGAAAGCGTCCATCATGGCCTGGACGAGTCTGGGTCTACTCGTTCTTTGCCGCACGCTCTACCTCCTCGACGGTGCCGCCGGCGGCTTCTATCTTGGCGCGGGCAGAAGCCGAAAATTTTGACGCCCTGACCTTCAGAGGGCGGTCGATTTCGCCATCACCCAGCACTTTGACCGGGTTTTTCAAAGATTTAATGATGCCGGCGGCCAGCATGGTCTCCGGCGTGACTTCGCTGCCGGAATCGAAATTATTGAGCGCGCCGGTATTAACGGGACTGTACTCCGTGCGGAAGATATTGGTAAAGCCGCGCTTCCGGGGGAGACGCTTGATTAAGGGCAGCTGGCCGCCCTCAAAGCCGGGCCGCGTTTTGTTGTTGCCCGCCCGCGCCTTCTGTCCTTTACAGCCGCGCCCGGAAAAAGTGCCGTGCCCGCTGCCGTTGCCGCGGCCGACCCGCTTGCGGGCGTGCCGGGAGCCCGGCGCCGGGGCGATACTATTTTGTCTGACCAATCTCTTCCTCCACTTTGACCAGGTGCCTGACCCGGTTAATCATGCCCCTGAGCGAGTTCGAATCTTCATGGACAACGCTCTGGTGGAGACGGTGAAAGCCGAGCGACCGGAGGGTCGCTCTCTGCCGCTCTTCGTAGCCGATGCCGCTTTTAATCCAGGTAATACGCAGTTTACTCACGGGCAGCCACCTCTCCCGTGGTGACAATCGACCGGCGCTTGGCGATGACCTCCCTGGGTATTTTCAGCTGGCTCAGCGCCTTGATGGTCGCCTTGGCGACGTTAATGGCATTCGAGGTGCCGAGCGATTTCGTCAGTATGTCCTTGACACCGCAGGCTTCCAGCACCGCGCGGATGCTGCCGCCGGCGATGAGGCCCGTCCCGGGCATGGCCGGTTTCAGCAGGACCGTAGCGGCCCCGAAGCTTACCGTAATCTGGTGCGGGATAGTAGTGCCGGCCAGGGGCACGGCGATTAAATATTTTCGAGCCTGAGCGCCGCCTTTGCTTATCGCCGTGGGGACCTCGTTAGCTTTACCGGTGCCCACGCCGACATGCCCCGCGCCATCGCCGGTAACCACCAGGGCGCTGAAGCGGAGACGCTTGCCGCCCTTCATCACCTTGGCGACGCGGTTGACGGTAATTAATTTTTCATTCAGGTTTAAATCCGCCGGGTCAATCCTGCTTAATGGTTGCTTCATCAGTCCCCGTGTCCTCTCCTAGAACTTGAGTCCGCCCTTCCGTGCGGCTTCCGCCAGAGCCTTGACGCGGCCGTGATATCGCGAGCCGCCGCGGTCGAAAGCGACCTGGCTGATGCCTTTATCAATCGCGCGCTTGGCCAGCAACGTGCCGACCATTTCCGCGCGGCCGCTCTTGTTTTTCCCTTTGGAGTCGCCGGATATTTCCGTGTCAAGCGTCGAGGCGGTGACCAGGGTGTGTCCCTTCGAATCGTCAATCACCTGGGCGTAAATATGGTTCAGGCTGCGGAAAACCGCCAACCGCGGTCTATCCGACGTGCCGCTGACCTTCTGCCTCACCCGGCGATGTCTTCTGGCGCGCGCTTCTACGGCGGTGGACTTGCTCATGCTGCCTTCCTGCCGACAACTTTACCGGCTTTGCCCGGCTTGAGACGGACAACCTCGCCGGAATATCTAATACCCTTGCCTTTATAGTGGTCGGGCGGGCGTATCGCCCGGATATTGGCCGCCATTTCCCCCACGACCTCTTTATTAATGCCGCTGACCCTTATCTTGTTGGTGCCCTCGACGCCCAGAGTGATACCGGGCAGCGGCCTGACTTCCACGGTGTGGGAAAGCCCCACGCGCAGGTTCACTTTATCACCGGCTTTTTCAGCCCGGTAACCTACCCCGACAATCTCCAACGACTTTTCAAAGCCTTTGGATACCCCCTCCACCATGTTCGCCACGATGGTACGCGTCAAACCGTGATAGGCGCGATACTTCTGGCTATCGCCGGGCCGGGACACCACGAGCTTGCCCTCCTCCATTTTGACGAGCATTTCCGCGGGCAGGGAGCGACTCAGCTCGCCCTTGGGCCCCTTGACGCTGATATTCTCGCCCTTAATGTTTACCGTCACTCCGGACGGCACCGCAATAGGCATTTTACCGATTCTGGACATTTTTTCTAATCCTACCTACCAAATATAGCATAATATTTCGCCGCCGGAGCCCTGCTTCCAGGCCTGCTGGCCGGTCCGGAGCCCCTTGGACGTGGAAAGTATCGAGATGCCCAGCCCGCCGTAAACGCGGGAGATTTCTTTTTTCTGGGCATAGATTCTCAGACCCGGTTTGCTGACGCGCTTGAGCCCGGAGATAGCCGGCTTATTGTCTTCCATATACCGGAGCTTAATACTAATCGTCCGGTGCGGCTTGCCTTTCACTATTTCAAAGTCGAGAATAAAGCCTTCATCCTTGAGAATCCTGGCGATGGCGAGCTTTAGCCGCGAGGCAGGGATAAGGACGCTGTCATGCCTGACCATGATGGCATTGCGTATCCGGGTCAACATATCGGCAATGGGGTCGGTAACTATTATTCCTGGCATATTTCCTCTTCAACCTACCAGCTTGATTTTCTTACGCCCGGGAGCTGGGCATCCAGGGCGAGGTGCCGGAAACATATCCGGCAGATGCCGAACTTGCGGATATAGGCGCGGGGCCGCCCGCATATTTTACAGCGGTTATGTTTCCGCGTCGGGTATTTGGGCGTACGCTGTGATTTTAATATCATCGACTTTTTAGCCATAGCTAACTCTCTCCATCCTTGGCGAAGGGCATGCCCAACAGTTCGAGCAGGCGCTTGCCTTCCTCGTCGTTCCTGGCCGTGGTGACAATCGATATTTCCAGGCCGCGTACCTTATCGATTTTATCATATTCGATTTCCGGGAACAGTATCTGCTCTTTGAATCCCAGGCAATAATTGCCGCGGCCGTCGAAGGAGTCCGCGGAGACCCCCTGGAACTCATGCATGCGGGGCAGCACCGCATTGACCAGCTTATCGTAGAAATCGTACATGCGGTCGCCGCGCAGGGTCACCATGAGGCCGATGGGCATCCCCGTCCTCAGCCGGAAGGCGGCGATGGACTTTTTCGAGCGGGTGATGACCACATGCTGGCCGGCGATGGTCTGCAGGTCCGCCTGGGCCGTTTCCAGTGCCTTGGCGTTGGCAATAGCTTCGCCCAGGCCGATGTTGAGCACAATTTTTTCCAGGCGCGGCACCTGCATGACATTCTTGTACCCGGCGAGCTCCATCAGGCGGGGCACGACCTCTTTACGATATTTTTCCTTGAGTCTGGCCATCTATTCCACCACCTCACGGCAGGCGCGGCAGAACCTTACCAGCCGGCCGTCTTCGAGCTTTTTATAACCGATGCGGGCCGGTTTATTGCACTTGGAGCAGACCAGCATCACATCAGAGACATCAAGCTTCGCTTCGAGGTCGATAATGCCGGCCTGACGGGCGGCGCCCTTGGCTTTAGAGTGCTTTTTAATAAAATTAATGCCTTCCACGATTATCTTTTGTTCCCGCGGATAAGCAAAGCGCACCTTGCCCTTTTTCCCCCGGTCTTTGCCGGCAATGACCAGCACCATATCGTCCTTGTGTATTTTCATAATGTTTCTGCCTTTATAAAACCTCCGGCGCCAGCGAAATTATTTTGGTATACTGCTTGTCCCGCAGCTCCCTGGCCACCGGCCCGAAAATGCGCGTCCCCTTGGGATTGTTCTTATCCGAAAGGATGATGGCCGCATTTTCGTCGAATCTAATATATGAGCCGTCCGGGCGGCGGTAGGGGTGCGCCGTGCGGATGATGACCGCCCGCACCACATCGCCCTTTTTGGTGGCGGCGTTGGGTATCGCCTTCTTCACCGAGGCGACGATGGTATCACCGATATAGGCGTATTTCCGGTGCGAACCGCCGAGCACGGTGATGCACATAATTTCCCGGGCGCCGGAATTATCCGCTACCCTGAGTCTGCTCTGCATTTGTATCATATTATTTCACCAGCAACCTAGTTCGTGATTTCCCCGGGTTTAATTTCCGCCACCTCGCCCTTGACGAGGGTTTCCACCACGCGCCACCGCTTGAGTCGGGAGAGGGGGCGGGTCTCCTCAATCCTGACCTTATCGCCCACCTTGCACTGCTTCTTTTCATCGTGGGCATAATATTTCACGGTCCGGCGAATAGTCTTCTTATAAATCGGGTGTTTCTTGGGCGTGTCCACGGCCACGATGACCGTTTTATCCATTTTATCGCCGATGACTTCGCCGAGCCTGGTCTTGCGCTTTACTTCCATTTCTCCCGACCTACCTTATCCCCAGTTCTTTTTCCCTGAGCAGGGTGTTTAACCGAGCGATGTTTTTCTTGACCCTCCGCACCTCGCGGTGGTTCACCAGCTGTTTGGTGGTAAGGCGAAAGCGCAGGTTGAAAAGCTCCTGCTGCGATTCTTCCAGCTGTTTTTTCATATCTACGGTGTCGAGGGCTCTAATCTCTTTCGTTTTCGCCATAATGACTCCCTATCTAGCCGTCTCGCCCAGCGCGCTGATGGACTCCTTTAAGACGAAGCGGGTCTTCAGCGGCAGTTTATGGGCGGCCAGACGCATCGCTTCCCTGGCCACACTATCACCGACCCCCGCCATCTCGAACATCATGCGTCCGGTCTTGACCACGGCTACCCAGTGGTCCGCGAGGCCTTTACCGCTGCCCATGCGGGTCTCCGCCGGTTTCTTGGTGACCGGCTTGTCCGGGAAGATGCGTATCCAGACCTTGCCGCCGCGGCGGACGTGACGGGTAATAGCGCGGCGGGCCGCCTCGATCTGGGCGGCGGTTACCCAGGCTGATTCCAGCGCCTGTAGACCGAAATCGCCAAAATCCAGCGTATTGCCGGCCCTGGCTTTACCGCGCCGGCTTCCCCGCTGGGACTTGCGATATTTAACGCGTTTAGGCTGCTCCATACTTGCCTCTTATTTTTCCTTGCCTTTGGGTTTGGCGGCTTTCTTGACCGCCGGCGCCGGTTGCTCAACCTTAGCTTCGGGCTTGGCCACCGCTTTCTTGCGGGGTTTCTTCGGCACCGCAGGCTCTTCGGCCACTCTGGTTTCTATTTTTTTAGCCTTGGGGGCTTTGACTTCAGTTTCTTTAGCTTCGGCGGCTTTGACGGCCTTTTTCGCCCGGGGCTTAGCCGGTTTTTCCTCCGGTTTGGCTGCTTCAGGGGCTTTTGCCGCCGGCTTTACCGGCTTTTCCCTGGGCATGGCTTTCGCTACAGCTTTAGCCGGTTTTACCACAGGTTTCTCCGGCGGGGCGGCTTTAGCGGCTACCTTGACTGGTTTTTCTTCCGCTTCACCGGCCGGCGCGACCGCTTCGACCAGTTTCTTGAGTTTCTCTTCAATCACCGCCGATTTTTCTTCGCTTACGGGCGCGGCGACCGCTTCCGCCGCCGGTTTTTCTTCGGCCGTCTCGACTTTGAGCTCGGGCATGACCTGGCCTTTGTATATCCAGACCTTAACGCCGATGCGCCCCAGCGTGGTGTGCGCCTCGGTGAAACCATAATCAATATCCGCTCGCAGCGTATGCAGGGGCACCTGCCCCTGGTGCGAGGTCTGGCGGCGGGCGATTTCCGCATTGCCCAACCGGCCGGCCGCGCTGACTTTAATGCCCTTGGCCCCCGACTGGATGGTGCGGAAAATGGCCTGTTTCATGGCCCGACGGTAAGCCACCCGGCGCTCAATCTGCTCCGCGATGGAACGTGCCACCAGGTAGGCGTCCAGCTCCGGCTGGCGTATCTCCTGGATATTCAAGCGTATCTTCTTGCCGATAAGGTGCTCCAGGTATTGCCTCATCTCGTCGACGCGCTGGCCGCCCCGTCCGATAACGATACCGGGCCGGGCCGTGTGCAGGGTAATGGTGACGTCCTTGGCCTGGCGGTCAATCTCTATCAGGGAAATGGCGGCTTCGGAATACTTGTTCTTGATGGTCTCCCGGATCGTATTATCTTCCAGGACAAACTCGGCGTAGTGCGCCTCGCTATACCACTTGGATTGCCAGTCTTTAATTATCCCGAGCCGGAAACCGATCGGGTGAACTTTATGGCCCAATTAAACCTCCTCCGAGACGATAACGGTAATATGGCTGGAATGCTTCCTTATGGGGCTGGCCCGCCCCCGCGACCGCGCCCGGTACCGGCGCGTCATGCGCGCTTCGTCAACGTAGATTTTAACCACCCTTAAATCAGCGGGGTCCATCTGATAGTTATTTTCGGCATTAGCCGCCGCCGATTTCACCACCTTGGCGAGGTACTTCGCCTTGGGCGTGTTCGTAAACTGGAGCAGCCTCAGGGCTTCGTTGACCTTTTTGCCCCGCACCAGATTCACCAGCGGGCGCACCCTGGTGGTGGATAAACCGGTGTCTTTAGCGGTAGCTTTTACTTCCATTTTATCTCAAACCTGTCTTAAGCGGCGGGTTCCTCCGCCGGTTTCTTCTTGGCGGCCGCTTCGACTTTAGCGGTGTGCCCCCGGAAAGTGCGCGTGGGGGCGAACTCGCCGAGCTTATGGCCGACCATATTTTCGTTGATATAGATGGGCACGTGCCGGCGGCCGTCGTGGACGCCGATGGTCAACCCGACCATCTGCGGCAGTATCGTCGAGCGCCTGGCCCAGGTCTTGATGACCGTTTTCTTGCCCGAGCGTATGGTCGCATCCACGTGCTTCATCAGCTTTTCATCAATCGCCGGCCCTTTTTTAGTTGACCTTGACATTTTCCCTCACTAACCGCCCTTCTTGCCGCGGCGCTTCACAATCATCTTGTCGGACGCCTTCGGCTGGCGTGTCCTATAGCCCAGGGCCGGTTTGCCCCAGGGCGTCTTGGGTCCGGGCATGCCAATCGGCGAGCGCCCTTCGCCGCCGCCATGGGGATGGTCGCGCGGGGACATGGCGGAGCCTCTGACCGTGGGCCTTATGCCCATGTGCCGTTTCCGCCCGGCCTTGCCCAGACTGATGTTCTGGTGTTCCAGGTTGCCGACCTTGCCGATGGTCGCGATACAGTCGCCGCGCACCCGGCGGATTTCGCTGGAAGGCAGCCTTAGCAGGACGTATTCCCCTTCCTTGACCATCAGCTGGGCGGAAGCACCGGCGCTGCGCACAATCTGGCCGCCCCGGCCCTTTTCTAATTCAATATTATGTATCTCCGTGCCCGTGGGCATGTTCCTCATGGGCATGGAATTGCCGGGCTTGATTTCCGCGTTAGGCCCGGACATGACCGTATCGCCCACATTCAGTCCGATGGGGGCGATGATATACCGTTTTTCTCCATCGACGTAGAAAATCAGGGCGATACGCGCCGTGCGATTGGGGTCGTACTCAATCGCCGCCACCCGACCGGGAATACCGGTCTTATCGCGCTTGAAATCGATGATGCGCAGCTGGCGTTTCTCGCCGCCGCCCCGGTGGTGGACGGTGACCTTACCGCGGAAGTTCCGCCCCGCCTTGCTCTTCTTGGCACGCAGCAGTGATTTTTCCGGCTTCTCTTTGGTGATTTCGTCAAAGGTATAGCCGCTCATCCTCCGCCGCCCCGGCGAGGTCGGACGAAAAACCCTTATCGCCACCTAAATTCCCCTTTCATGGCTAGACACCTTCAAAAAACTCTATCTTGTCCCCTGGTTTCAGGGTAACAATCGCTTTTTTCCAGGGCGAGGTGTGTATCTGATGCCGGCCCACGCGGCGCATCTTGCCCCGCATGGAAATGACGTTAACGCCGGTCACCTTGACCTTAAACGCCTTTTCGACCGCCTGGCGGACCATTAGCTTATTCGCCTTATCGGCTATTTCAAAGGCATATTTGTTCTGCGCCTGTAAAGCCGTGCTTTTTTCCGTTATCAGCGGGCGGCGCAGCACCTCGTACAAATGCATTATTTTTCCCCTTCCGCGGCGCCGTTGCCCCACAGCTTTTCCGCCACCCTTACCGCGGCCTCGGTCATGAGCAGGTTTTTATAAGAAAGGATATCGATGACATTCATGATGGCGGCGGGCATCGTCTTAATCTCCGGTATATTACGGGCCGATTTAATAACGTTCTCTTCCGGTGCCGGCGTCACGATGAGGGCGGAAGAATCAATGCCCAGCGCTACGAGCGCCTCGATAATTTTCTTCGTTTTAGGCTCGGTAAAATCAAATCCCTCCAGGACCTTTAGTTCGCCGTCGCCGGCCTTGGCGGACAGGACGCACTTTATCGCCAGGCGGCGTACCTTGCGGGGTATCTGCTGGCGGTAGTCCCGGGGATGCGGCCCGAAGGTAACGCCGCCGCCCTTGCGCAGCGGCGATTTCTTGCTGCCGGCGCGGGCATTGCCGGTGCCCTTCTGCCGGAACAGCTTGCGGGTGCTGCCGACGACAAATCCTTTAGTCTTGGTCGCGGCGGTCCCCTGGCGGGCGTTAGCCTGCAGGCCCACCATGACCTGATGGACTACGGTTTCGTTAAACGGCACGCCGAAGACCGCATCGCTCACTTCTATTTTCCGGATTTCCTCTCCGGCGAGGTTATAGACGGGAAGCTGCACTTTACTTCTTCACCTTCCTGGACTTTCTTATTAAGACGAGGCCGTTGGTCATCCCAGGCACCGCGCCGTTCAGTAGCAGGAGGTTGCGGGCGGGGTCGGCCTGCACCACCTCGATATTGCTTACCGTAACGCGCTGGGCGCCCATGTGACCAGCCATGCGCAGGCCCTTGTAGACCCGGCCGGGGCTGGTATTGGAACCGACCGAGCCCGGGGCGCGCCACCTATCCGACTGGCCGTGCGTCTTGGGGCCGCCGCGGAAGTGATAGCGCTTGACGCCGCCGGCAAAACCCTTGCCGCGGGAAATGCCGATAACATCAACGAGGTCGCCGGCTTTAAACAGGCTGACATCGATTTTCTGGCCCGGCTCGACCTTCTGGCTGGCGTCCAGCTGTAATTCGCGCATATATTTAAATTTGGGCGCCGTTTTCTTTTTCTTGTCGCCCTTCTTTTTAGTCGTTTTGGCTTTGCCCACCTCGCCGAAGCCGAGCTTGGCGGCGCGGTAGCCTTCTTTTTCGGCGGTCTTGACCTGCAATACCGTACAGGGGCCGGCCTCGATGGCGGTAACGGCCTTCGTCCGGCCTTCGCCGAAGACCTGGGTCATGCCGAGCTTTTTGCCTAAAATTCCTTCAGTCATGGTTTCACCGATTTTCTGTTATGTTATTCCCATTCTAATCGGGCATCCAGTTTTTTCCTCTCCCCCTGTGTCCCCCTCTCCTCGCAGGAGAGGGGGAGGGTTAGAAAGAGGGATTTCATCCCTCTTAGACGCCCTGTTTTTACGGCGCCCCTCTTAGACGCCGTGCTTTATTAAGTTATCTCCTGACTATAATTTTATATCTATTTCCACGCCCGAGGGCAGGTTCAGCTTGGTCAGCGCGTCGATGGTCTTGGAGGTCGTCTCCACGATATCGATAAGGCGCTTGTGGGTGCGAATTTCAAACTGCTCCTGGGAGTTTTTATCGATAAAGGGGGAACGGATGACGCAGAATTTCTGGATGCGCGTGGGCAGCGGCACCGGCCCGACGGCCACGGCGCCCGTGCTTTCCACCGCTTCCAGAATCTGCCGCGCCGACTGGTCGACGACGCGGTGGTCGAACCCCTTTAGCTTGATGCGTATTTTCTGCTTAGCCATTTTTCTTGCCTACAGCCTTTTCTATAATCTCGTCTTTCAGGTTCTCGGGTAATTGCTCGTAGCTATGGAACTCCAGCGAATGCGTCGCCCGTCCCTGGGTCAGCGACCTCAGGCTGGTGGCATAGCCGAAAGATTCCGCCAGCGGGATCTGGCAGTGGATAACGTACATTTCGCCCTGCGTGTCCACCTTGCTGATATGGCCCCGCTTGGCATTGAGGTCGCCCATGATATCGCCGAGGAACTGCTCCGGCGTGACCACTTCCAGCTTCATGATGGGTTCGAGGAGGATAGCTTTGCCCTTCCTGATTCCCTCCCGCAGCGCTATCGAGCCGGCCATTTTAAAAGCCAGCTCGGAGGAATCGACATCATGGTAGCTGCCGTCGTGAAGCGTGGCTTTAACATCCACCACCGGGTAGCCAGCCAGAACGCCGTTCTCCATGGCTTCCATGATGCCGGCCTTGACCGGCGGGATAAACTGCCGCGGAATGGTGCCGCCTTTAATGGCTTCAACGAACTCGAAGCCCTTACCGCGCGGCAGCGGCTCGAACTTGATATCGACGTCGCCGTACTGGCCGTGGCCGCCGCTCTGGCGGATGAACTTGCCCTCCACGTCCGCCGATGCGGTAATCGTCTCTTTATAGGCAACGCGCGGCCGGCCGACTTTTACGCCGACCCGGAACTCCCGGGTCAGCCGGCTGACGATGACTTCCAGGTGGAGCTCGCCCATGCCGGAAATGACGGTCTGGCCGGTCTCCTCGTTATAGGTTACTTTGAAAGTGGGGTCTTCTTCGGTGAGTTTCTGGAGGCCTTCGCCTAATTTGTCCTGGTCGGCCCTGGTCTTGGGTTCGATGGCGATGGAAATGACGGGTTCGGGGAACTTGATGGACTCTAGGAGGATGGCTTTAGAGGAATCGCAGAGGGTGTCTCCGGTAAAGGTATTTTTCAGTCCCAGCGTGGCGGCGATGGTGCCGGTATCGGCAAACTCAATGTCTTCACGGTGGTTGGCGTGCATCAAGAGCAGCCGGCCGATGCGCTCATGCCTGTCCCGCGTGGGATTATAGACCTGCGCCCCCACTTTGATGGTGCCGGAGTAGACTCTAAAATAGACCAGCCTCCCCACGAAGGGGTCGGTGACCACTTTAAAAGCCAGCGCGGCAAAGGGGGCGTCGTCGCTGGCTTCACGGACGGCTTTATGTCCCTTCCTGGGCTCGATGCCATCTACCGGGGGGACATCGAGAGGGGAGGGGAGATAATCAACGACGGCATCGAGGAGGGGCTGCATGCCCATGTTCTTCAGGGCACTGCCGCAGATAACGGGCACGCCCTTATTCAGCAGGGTGACCCGGCGCAACGCCTGTTTCAGTTCCGCAGGCTCGATTTCATCGCCCTCGAGGTAGGCCATCATGATAGTATCGTCATATTCGGATAGTTTCGCGATTAACGACTGCCGCAGGTCGGCAGCTCTGGCTTTTTCCGATTCCGGAACCGGTATCTCTTCCGGCTCTTTATCGGGGTCATTGCTGAAGCGCCATGCCTTCATTGTAATAAGGTCAGCGATATCCCGGAATGACTCCTCGGCGGCCAGGGGCAGGTGTATTACCAGGGGGATGGCCTGGAGTCTTGATTCTATCATAGAAATGGTTCGATTAAAGTTGGCGCCGACGCGGTCCATCTTGTTGATAAAGCAGATGCGCGGGACTTTATACCGGTCCGCCTGGCGCCAGACCGTCTCCGACTGCGCTTCCACGCCGGAAACGGCATCGAAGACCACCACGCCGCCGTCGAGCACCCGCAACGAGCGCTCCACCTCGGCGGTGAAGTCCACGTGCCCGGGAGTATCGATGATATTGATGCGGTGTTCGCGCCAGTAGCAGGTGGTGGCGGCCGCGGTGATGGTGATGCCGCGCTCCCGCTCCTGGTCCATCCAGTCCATCACGGCCGTGCCCTCGTGCACCTCGCCCATCTTATAAGTCTTGCCGGTGTAATAGAGAATGCGCTCGGTGACGGTGGTCTTGCCGGCGTCGATGTGGGCGATAATACCTATATTACGTATGTCCTCCAGAGGAAAATCCCTGGGCACCTTCTTATCTCCCGCTACGACCGTTTTATTGGTTTTAACACTGCGATTTATCAATTAACCCCTTACCATCTATAGTGAGCGAAGGCCCGGTTGGCCTCGGCCATTCTATGCGTATCTTCACGTTTTTTAATCGTCGTGCCCTGGCCCTGGAAAGCCTCGGTAAGCTCATCGGCCAGCTTTTCATGCATCGGCTTGCCCTTACGCGCCTTGGCGGAAGTCACCAGCCAGGTTAACGCCAGGAAGAGACCCCGGTCCGGCGCGACCTCTACCGGGACCTGGTACGTGGCGCCGCCGACGCGCCGCGGTTTGACCTGGAGGAGCGGCGTGGCGTTTTTGACGGCCTGTTCCAGCGCCGCCACGGGGTCCTTGGAGACCTGCTGTCCCAGTTTCTCGAGGGCGCCGTAAACAATGCTTTCCGCCGTGCGCTTCTTGCCGCGCTGCATCACCTTACTGATTAATCGCGATACGGTGGCGCTGCGGTACTTAGCGTCCGGGCTGACTTCTCTTTTAAATGACCTGGCTCTTCTCGGCATATCAGTTCCTCAAATTAAGCGGTAGGAGCTGGCGTGGCAGCCTCGGCCGCGACGGCCCCTTTCTTGCCTCTCTTGGCCCCGTACTTGCTGCGGCCCTGATGTCGGTTGGCGACGCCGGTGGTATCCAGCGCCCCTCTGATAATGTGGTAGCGCACGCCGGGCAAGTCCGGGACACGCCCGCCGCGAATCAGGACGACGGAGTGTTCCTGCAGCTCGTGCCCCTCGCCGGGGATATAGGCGGTGACTTCAACGTGGTTGGTCAGCCGTACCTTGGCTATTTTACGCAGGGCGGAATTGGGCTTCTTGGGGGTGGTCGTCTTGACCTGAACGCAGACGCCGCGTTTCTGCGGGCAACTCTTGCCCATCGCCACGCGGTTTTTCAAGGCGTTGTAAGAATAGCCCAGCGCGGGAGTCTTGTCCTTCTTGGAAGACTTGCGGCGCCCTTTGCGAACCAGTTGATTAATCGTCGGCATGCTTTTTTCTTCCCCCCATACAATTACAATGGATGAGCGTTAGCCCATCCATTCCAGAATTCTAGCGATAAACTGAGGTGTTTGGCTCAATCTATCTGCTATTTCAGAATTCTGAGCACTAAATAATAAATGTAGCATATATGAGTACTGTCTGTCAACATTATTTACGGGGTAAATTCTATTTATGTGCTAATAGAGTTTCGCTCACCAAATCCATCCCCCTGTACCCCACCTCCTTTATTATAGGAAGGGGGAAGACAGAAAAGGGCGGCTGACGCCCTTCAAGGTGAACCTCAGGATGAACGCCTCTTAAACGCCCCGAGCAGAACCTTTTTGGCTACTTGTTTTGATGAAACAGTTGTGCTATTATCGGGGGTGAGGCGAACGATGACCACGGAAAGAGAAAAAGCACTGGAACTGGCGATTGGCCAGATAGAAAAGCGGTTCGGCAAGGGCTCGATCATGAAATTCAGCCAGACGGCCGGGCTGCCGACAATCGAAGCCATTCCTACCGGCTCACTGGCATTAGACCTGGCCCTGGGTATCGGGGGGATTCCGAGAGGACGCATCACCGAGATCTTCGGCCCCGAATCATCCGGGAAGACCACCCTGGCTCAGCACATCATCGCCGAAGCACAAAAAAGAGGAGGTACGGTTGCCTATATAGATGCGGAGCATGCCCTTGACCCCTCTTATGCTGCCAATTGCGGTGTCAATGTTAATGAACTGCTCATTTCACAACCCGATACGGGAGAGCAGGCCCTGGAGATTACCGAAGCCCTGGTAAGGAGCAGCGCCGTCGATGTCATCGTCATCGATAGCGTAGCGGCGCTGGTCCCCCGGGCGGAAATCGAAGGGGACATGGGAGACCCGCAGATGGGTCTGCAGGCCCGCCTGATGTCGCAAGCCCTGCGCAAACTGGCCGCCGCGATCGGTAAGTCCGGGACGGCGGTAGTCTTTATCAACCAGTTGCGGGAAAAAGTCGGTATCGTCTTCGGTAATCCGGAGGTGACCACCGGCGGCAGAGCGCTCAAGTTCTACAGTTCCGCCCGTATCGAATTAAGACGGGCGGAGACAATCAAGCAGGGAAACGAAGCTATAGGCAGTCGTATCAAAGCTAAGGTGGTGAAAAACAAGGTTGCCCCTCCGTTCCGTACCGCCGAGTTCGACATCATGTTCGACCACGGTATCAGCAAGGAGGGCAATATCCTCGATATCGGTCAAGAGCTGGGGCTGATAACGAAAGCCGGTGCCTTTTTCTCCTATGGAGACACCCGCCTCGGGCAGGGCCGGGAAAGTGCCAAAGGGTACTTAAGAGAAAATCCCGACCTCGCCAAGGAAATTGAAGAAAAGATAAGAGCCTCAGCCGGCACCACCCGCATAGCAGCATCTGAAGAAGATTAATAATTAGCGGCGGTTTCGCCGCTCGATTCGGGCAGGGGACCAATAAGGCTGAGGCGCAAGCTTCAGCCTTTCGTGTTTTAAAAGGGGCGGCACGAGATGATAAAAATTACCGCATTAAAGGCGGGCAAAAGCCGGGAAAAGCAGGTAAAAGTCTTCCTGGACGGGAAGCCCGCGATTAACCTGCTGGCGGAGGTCGCCCTGAAAGAGGGACTGAAGGTGGGGAGGGAGCTATCGGAAAGTCATCTGGAGACGCTGGCCGACCAGGACCGTAACCAGCGCTGCTTTAATGCCGCCATCCGCTACCTCAGCTACCGGCCGCGCAGCGAGGCGGAGATAAGACAGCGACTCCTTAAACGCGGGTTCGATGGCGACGCCGCGGAAAAAGCGCTCGCCGGGCTGAGAGAGCAGGGACTCGTCGATGACGCTGCCTTCGCCAGGTTCTGGAAAGACAACCGGGAATCATTCAGTCCGCGCAGTCGGCGGCTGACCGGACTGGAACTGCGGCGCAAAGGACTCTCCGGCGATGTCATCGAGCCCATTATTCGTGAAATCGACGAAAGCGACAGCGCCTACCGCGCCGCCGCGGGCAAAGCCCGGCGTTTGCCCCTCACCGATTTTCAACTGTTCCGCCGCCGGCTGGGCGCTTACCTGGGGCGGCGGGGTTTCAACTATGATATCATCAATGAGACCGTCGCCAGAATATGGAAAGAGCGCGGCGGGAAAAAGACAAATTAACTCAATTATTTATATATATATTTTGTAAATAAGGAGGTGCACTGTGGAAGGTGGATACCTTGCCTATATTGCCATTATCTTCAGCTTCCTTATAGGTTCAGTATTAGGCATCGTGGTATTTTTCCTGTCACGCCGCGTATTGTTTAACCGGCAGATACGTATCGCCGAGAGAAAAGCCGCCAAGATGGTCTCCGAAGCCCGGAGCGAATCCAAAGATATCCTGCAGCAGGCGCAAGAAGAGAGCAAACGCATCAAGAACTCGGCGGACACCGAGTACCGCGAGCGCCGCACCGAGCTCCAGCGGCAGGAAAACCGGAACAATCAGAAATCGGAGACACTCGACCACAAGCTGGAAGGCGTCGAGCAGCGCGAGCGCAACCTGAACAACAAGGAAAAAGAAATCGACTCGGTACGGGGACAGCTGATTGAACTCAAGGACAAGCAGCTAAAACAGTTGGAGACGGTCTCCGGGATGTCCAGCGCGGAGGCTAAAAATACTCTGCTGGGCGCCATGGAAGTGGAGATGCAGCAGGAAGCATCGCGGCGTCTCCGCCAGTGGGAAAACAAGCTCAAGGAAGACGCTAACGAAAAATCCAAGGATATCCTGGCGATGGCCATACAGCGCAGCGCCTCGGAAATCGTGGCGGAAGCCACCGTCTCGGTCGTCCCGCTCCCCAACGACGAAATGAAGGGGAGGCTAATCGGCCGGGAGGGGCGCAACATCCGCGCGCTGGAGCAGGCCACCGGCGTCGACCTTATTATCGACGATACGCCGGAAGCCGTCACGATATCCAGCTTCGACCCCGTGCGGCGGGAGATTGCCCGCGTCGCCCTCAACCGGCTTATACAGGACGGACGCATTCACCCGGCGCGCATCGAAGAAATCACCGTCAGGGCCAAGGACGAGGTCGAGGCCGCCATCCAGACAGCCGGTGAGCAGGCCGCTCTCCAGCTGGGAATCCAGCTGCACCCCGAGTTAATAAAGCTGCTCGGCAGGCTTAAGTACCGGACCAGCTACGGCCAGAACGCCCTGGAGCACAGCATCGAGGTGGCTTACATGGCGGGCATGATTGCCGCGGAAATCGGCGCGAACGTGAATATCGCCAAAAAGGCCGGCCTGCTGCACGATATCGGCAAAGCCGTGGACCGCGAGGTGGAAGGCACCCACGCCGCCATCGGCGCCGACCTCGTAAGGCAGTGGGAAAAATCGCCGGAGGTGCTCAAGGGCGTTGCCGAGCACCACCTGGAGACCAGCGACACCAGCATCTGGGGCTACATTACCTCGGCGGCGGACGCCATCAGCAGCGCCCGGCCAGGCGCCCGGAGAGAATCGCTGGAAAGCTACTTAAAGCGACTCAAGGCGCTGGAAGATATCGCGGACAGCTTTAAGGGCGTCGAGAAGTCCTTTGCCATCCAGGCCGGACGCGAGGTGCGCATCCTGGTCAAGCCGGAGGCTATCGACGACCTGGGCGCGATGCGGCTGGCGCGCGATATCGTGAAAAAAGTAGAAGAGACCCTGGAATATCCCGGGCAAATCAAGGTCACCGTCATCAGGGAGACCCGGGCGGTGGACTACGCTAAGTAAAAAAATGATATAGAACCTATCCCCCTTTCCCCCTTCCCTTGCGAAGGGAAGGGGGAGTAACAAAAAGAGGGGGTTTCACCCCCTCTTAAATTCTTCCCCCTCTCCAGGAATGGAGAGGGGGACACAGGTGGTGAGGTTGAATAAGGTAAGAAATGCTAATATTAGCCATCGGTGATATCGTCGGCAAGCCGGGCCGGCAGGCCGTCCACGCCTTTGTGCCTGACCTGCGCAAGGAATACGGCATCGACCTGGTCATCGCCAACGGCGAAAATACCGCCGGCGGTTTCGGCCTCACCGTCAGCACGGCGCAGGAACTGCTGGACGATGGCGTTGACGTGATAACTTCCGGCAACCATATCTGGGCGCAGAAGGAGATTATCGACTATCTCGATGAGGATGTGCCCGTCCTGCGCCCGTTGAACTATCCCCCCGGCGTGCCGGGTCGGGGATACCTGATAAAAAACAAAATCTTGGTCGTCAACCTGATCGGGCGGACCTTCATGACCAATTACGACGACCCTTTCCGGGCGATGGATGCGCTGCTGGCGGAACGCGCCCCGAAGACTAAAATCATCATCGTGGACTTTCATGCCGAGGCCACCTCGGAGAAGGTCGCCATGGGGCGCTACCTGGACGGGCGGGTCAGCGCCGTGCTGGGCACCCATACGCACGTCGGCACCATCGATGCCCGGATACTGCCGGGGGGCACCGCTTACGTCACCGATATCGGCATGAGCGGGCCGGACGACTCGGTTATCGGCGACGACGTCGAGGCGGTCATCCAGCGTTTCCTCACGATGATGCCGCACCACCTTTCCGTGGGCAAGGGCAAGCCGGTGTTCAATGCCATCATGGTCGAAGTGGACGAAAAAAGCGGACACGCGACCCGTATTGAGCGCCTTTACCGGGAGCTGGGAGAGCGGTGAACGGGGTCGACCTGCATATTCACTCGACGGCTTCCGACGGCAAATACACCCCGGAAGAAATCGTCGGGAAAGCCGCGGCGCTCGGTCTGCGTTATATTGCCCTGACCGACCACGACTCGGTGGACGGTATCACAAAGGCGGTGAAAGCCGCCCGGGCTTTTCCACGCCTCACCTTTATCCCCGGCGTCGAGGTCAGCACCGATGTCCCCGAAGGCGAAATACATATCCTCGGCTATTTTATCGACTATGAAAGCCAAGACCTGGCCGAAACCCTGAAAAGGTTCCGCACCTCCCGTGAGGGGAGGGGCCGGGGGATGGTCGATAAACTTGGCGAACTCGGTATCCACATCGATTGGGAACGGGTGCAGGAAATCGCCGGCGGCGGCGCCATCGGCCGACCCCACATCGCCCAGGCGATGCTGGAGAAAGGCTATATTTCTTCTTTTAAAGAGGCCTTCGATAAATACATCGGGCGCGACGGCCCGGCTTACGTCGAGCGGGATAAAATGAACCCCGAGGAAGCGGTCGCGTTGATAATACGTTCCGGGGGACTGCCCGTTCTGGCGCACCCGTTTACCGTGAAAGACCCGGAGAAATGGATGGCGCCTTTAAAGTCGGCCGGGATGGTCGGCATCGAGGCCTATTACAAAGACAACACGCCGGAAAACACCGCGGCCACCCTGAAGATGGCGAAAAAATACGGGCTCATCGTCACCGGCGGCACCGACTATCACGGTATCGAGGATAACGCCGAAGTCATGATGGGCGGCGTGGAAGTTCCCGTAGCGGCAGCGCGGCGCCTGATAGCTCTGGCTTCTAAGAAACCCTTGAGTTAAAATATTTTACGGGAGATTTCATGAACTCCACCGTCACCTGGATTTTATTGATAATCGGCGCTTATTTGCTGGGCTCGATACCGCTATCGTACCTGGCGGGACGGTCGCGCGGCATCGACCTCCGCAAGCAGGGCACGCAGCAGGTGGGCGGTGGCAACCTCTGGCGGAGCGCCTCCAAGAAGCTCGGCCTGACGGTGGGCATGTGGGACTTTTTCAAGGGGATGCTCATGGTGCTGGTAGCCTGGCGCGTGGGACTGGACGCCGGGCAGCAGCTGGCCGTGGGCCTGGGGGCGGTCGTGGGACATAACTGGCCGGTCTTTTTAAAGTTTCACGGGGGCCGGGGAATTGCCACGAGCCTGGGAATCATCATTATCCTGCCTATCATCAACGATATAACACCCTGGGCGAGCATTGCGTTTGTCGTTACCGCCCTGAGTGTTCTTATCTTCACCCACCGTACTCCGATACCCATACTCGCCGGCATGTTAATGCTGCCGATTTTCAGCGCTATTTTCCGCGAGTCGTTATCGGTGACCCTGGGATTCGTGGCCATGACGCTTATCGTCATTATCAAGCGGCTCACCGCCCAGCCGGCGATTGAAGCCAGGAACATCGGCATGGGACGGCTTCTCCGGAACCGGCTCCTCTACGACCGTGACATCGGCGACCGGAAAGCCTGGGTCCAGCGTAATCACGTCACTAAAAAGGGAAAGCCGGGTGCCTGAGCCTGTCCCGGTGCGGTGCGCTACTCACCCGGACGTCGAGACGAACCTGCGCTGCGGTAAGTGCGGCAAGCCCATCTGCCCGAAATGCATGGTGACCACCCCGGTGGGCGCCAGGTGCCCGGAATGCGCCAAGCTCTACCGCCTGCCGACCTATCGCGTATCCTCCGGCTATTACCTCAGGGCAACCGGCGTGGCGTTAGGAATGGCTATCGTCATCGGGGTGGTGTGGGGGATAATAGAGGGCTATCTGCCCTTCCGTTTTTTCAGCCTGATCATCGCGGCGGGCGTCGGCTATGCCATCGGCGAGGTGGTCAGCCTTTCCGTGAACCGCAAACGCGGGACCTGGCTGGCGGTCATCGGCGGCACGGCGGTGGCCGTTTGCTTCGGACTCACCTATCTGGTCGATTTTTTTCGGTTCGGCTCTGTCTTTTTCGATGCCTACCGCCTGGTATTCGTGCTGGCGGCTATCGGGATAGGCGCTTTCATGGCGGTCAACCGCCTACGCTAGGAAAGCCGTTACTTTTTCTTGCCTTGCCCCTGGCTTTCCCCTTCGGTTTCGCCTTTTCTTCCCCTCCCCGCCTGCCCGCCAGCGTTCGAACAACATCTGGTAAAACGGGGGCTGGGGGAAATCGGGCAGCATGTACATGCTGGCGCGCTCGTAGCCGTACTCGCCCTCGATTACGCGCGGGATGCCCGCCATGAACTCCTCCATCCGGGCGGCGGGCAGGGAAATGATAACCTCGTCTTCGCCGGCGAGCGCCCTCATGTAATCACCGGGGTCGGGCAATGGTGACCATGTAGCGACCGTTCATCATTACCGGGATGACCTGGTAAGCGCAGGCCGGCGGAAAGAAATTATAGTCGATATCGCCCTTATGGGTGTAGCTGAGGGGCATCAGCATGTTTCTCATCTGGGTGGTATTGGAATAGATAATGACGACGTCCGGCTTAAAGTTGGCCGTCCGCAGGGGCGCGCTGACGATGCCGATATATTTGTCCCTTTCAAATTTCGGAAAGGTGACGAAAGCCTGGAGGTTGGGGTCTTCCGGCTTGTCCTCCAGGCCGTAGGCGATAACCGGGGCGAAACACCAGTTGTCTTCTTCCAGCATGGCCACCGTCTCTTTCTGTCGCCGCGTCAGGGCGAAAGCCTGGCACTGGGAGATGTGCTGTTTCCGGTCTTTCCAGGGCCTGACGGCCCCCGGCGGGATGTCCTTTTCGTTTTTCAGCATCTTGACGGCGATAGGAGAGGTGCGCAGCCGCAACAATCTCTCCAGGTCTTCGCCGTATTTATTGAACTCCTTTACTGTTGTCATTGAATTCACTCCTTCTTTTTTAATTTCTCTAAAGTAGCATAATCAATATGGCGTTTGTTTTCAAGAAACGTCTAAACGTTTGTGCCATGGTTGATTCTGGCTACTCACCCCCTTTATTCCCCCTCTCAAACAGGGCCATGTCTGTGGCCCGGATGTCATTATGTTTGAGAGGGGGACGAAGATGAAGAGGGGTCGGCACCCCTCTTAGACGCCCCGGTTTTTTCTGGAATTAGCTCGTTTTATACGGCCTGTTGTATAAGGGAGTAGCCTGCGGAGAGGGGCGCCAGCCCCTCTCTATTAAAATCCCCTCTCCAGCCAATCACATCCCCGTTTTTCCCAATGTTACTGGCTGGAGAGGGGCAGGGGTGAGGTAATACCTTAAAAACCATATCAGATAAAACGCTGCGGTATTGTTTGACACCGGACAGCTAAAAACGGTAATCTGAAAATATCTATGCCGGCTAATTCTTCTATCCCGATTTTTCTTAAAGAACAGACGGGAGACTCAATATGAAAAAAGTGGCCGTCGTCGGCGTGGGATCGACCATGTTCTCCGGCCCACAGGAAAAGACGCAGGTGGAACTGTTCGCCGAAGCCGCTACGGACGCCATCGCGGCATCGAACCTCAAGTCCGGAGATATTAAAGCCCTGTTCATCGGCAATGCCGTGGGGGACTTTGCCGAAGGGCAGGGAATGTTGCAGGCTTACGCCGCCGAGAATATCGGCTGCCGCTACGTGCCCGCCAACAAGTACGAGGGCGCCTGCGCCTCGGCCAGCATGGCTATCCGGGATGCTTTTATCTGGGTGGCATCGGGATACTACGATATCGTCCTGGCCGGGGGCGTCGAACGGGCAGCCACCATGGGCACCGGTCTGGCGACCCGTACCTTTGCCATGTTCTCGGATGCCCGCTACGAATACCCTGCCGGCGTGACCTTCCCGGCCGTTTTCGCCATGCTGGCGCATCTCTATGCGGCTAAATATCAAATACCCCTGCCGAAATTACGGGAACAGATGGCGCGCGTTTCCATGCAGTCCTACCGACGCGGCAGCCTTAATCCCAAGGCGCAATTTTACGGCAAGTATGCCGATATCACGATGGAAAAAGTGCTCGGCAGCTTCGTGGTGGCGGCACCGCTCACCCTGCACGATTGCTGTCCTTTTTCCGACGGCGCCGCGGCCGTGGTGCTGGCCTCGGAGGCGGTGGCCAGGAAATTGACGAAGAAACCTGTTTATATCACCGGAATCGGGCAATCATCCAACGGGCCCCTGATAACTCAGGGCGACTACCTCCCCAGGTTCCGGGCGCGTGAAATATCGTCGCAGCAGGCTTACAAAATGGCCGGTTTAAAGCCCTCCGATATCGACCTCTGTGAGCTGCACGACTGTTTCAGCATCGCCAGCCTGATTGCCGCCGAAGGGCTGGGATTTTTTGAATATGGTAAAGCCGGCGAGGCCTGGGAAAAGGGGGAAGCGGACATCGGGGGGCGGATTGCCATCAATCCTTCCGGCGGTCTCAAAGCCAAGGGGCACCCCATCGGGGCGACGGGCGCCGGCCAGGTCTATGAGGTGGTCAAACAGTTGCGGGAGGAAGTGGAAACGGCGCGGCAGGTACCGGACGCCAGGACCGGCATGACGGACACCCTCGGCGGCGACGGCGGCACACTGGTTAATACGATTTTGCAGCGGGGCTGGTAATAGAAGGTCGTTAATGGAATATAAGCTGACCTCTAAAAATTATAATGAAGCGCTCAAGCAGGACAAGCTGCTGGGGCTGAAGTGCCGCGCCTGCGGGGCGGTCACCGTGCCGCCGGCCATGGTGTGCCGCCAATGCGCTGGCGCGGATATGGAAATCGTGGAGCTGAAGGGCAGCGGCACCATCAGGACATTTACCACCGTCTTTGTGGCGGCGGAAGGACGCGAGAGCGAAATACCTTATACCATCGTCATGGTGGAGATTGACGAAGGACCCTGGCTCATGGGCAAACTGGAGGGCATCGACCCTAAAACGGCTTCAATGGAGCTTATCGGCAAGAAGGTAAAGATGGGGCATAAGGTCTTCCCCGGCGATAAGTACTCCGCCGGAGAGGGCGTCCTGCCCCTCTTTAGCCTGGTGAATTGATATTATCATGGCGGAGAAATATTCAAGACATTTGAGGTTCGCGTCCGTGACCAATTTCCGCGACCTTGGCGGTTACCGGGCGCGGCACGGGCCGTACCATAGCCTGGCGCCGGCTTTTCCGCAGCGGCGAGCTGGCGAGAATCACGAGGCACTGACTTTAAACGGCTGATGGCAGAAATCGGTCCGGTTGCGGTCGTGGACTTAAGGAGCAAATTCGAAGTTGAGCGGCAAGGAATCGGCCTTCTCTCCGAAGCCGGTATCAAATACCATAACATATCGTTTATCGCTGACGGCGGCGATCGAACGGCGGATGAGCGAAGATTTAAAGAGTTTAAAAACATGGGCGAATTTTACCTCGACCTGATGCCGCAAAAAGCGTACGGCCGGCAGATTATCGAAGCGCTGGAAGTCATCGCCGCTCCGGAGAATCACCCGCTTATCTTCAACTGCGCCGTCGGCAAAGACCGGACGGGTATATTGGCGGCCGTTCTGCTGAGTGTTCTGGGCGTTGCCGATGAAGATATTATCGAAGACTACACGCTGTCGGGTCCGTACATGGAAGAGCTTTTGAAAAATATCGGCAATGACCCGCAAATACCGGAGAATGTTAAAGCGCTGCCCGGCTTTTTCTGGAAAGCCACCGCTGAGTCGATGGCCCTGTTTTTGAACACCCTGCGGCGGGATTACGGTTCAATCAGAGGCTACCTCGAATTTATGGGAAGCGAGACTGCCCTGGTGGAACGACTCGAGAGAGCGCTGCTGACGGGGTAAGCGTTCATCTTTCCTTCAGTGTATTTTCCTTCAGATTTCGTATTCCAATAATCCATCTTCGTATTGCATCAAGCTACGCATCGCGGTAAAATGACATAAATGAAAAAAGTAAACGTTGAACTGGGCGATAGAAGCTATGAGGTACGCGTCGGCGCCGGCCTGCTGGGGCGTCTGGGGCTCTGGCTGAGGGAAAAAGGTTATACGGGCAGGGCGGTCATTATCACCGATACTGTCGTGAGAAATCTTTACGCCGATACGTTGATCTCAAGTCTTAACCAGGCCGGCTTTGAGGCCACGCTTCTGGAGGTGCCGCCGGGCGAGGAACAAAAATCCCTGGAGACGGCGGCCGGACTCTACGATAAAATGACGGGTGCCTTCGCGGAAAGGACGACACCGGTGCTGGCGCTGGGCGGCGGCGTTATCGGCGACCTGGCCGGGTTCGTGGCGGCCACTTATTTACGGGGATTGCCGCTGGTGCAGGTGCCGACGACGCTCCTGGCGCAGGTGGACAGCAGCATCGGCGGCAAAACGGCGGTCGACCACGGCGAACTCAAGAACATCATCGGCGTTTTTTATCAGCCGGTCATGGTGGCGGCTGATATCGACACTCTGAAAACACTGCCGCCGAACGAACTGGCCAACGGTCTGGCCGAGGTTATCAAAGCCGCGGCGGCCAGAAATGCCAGTCTCTTTAGATTCCTTGAAACTAATATTAACAAAGCCAGGGAGCTCGACCCTGAAGTGCTGGAGAATATAATCGCCGAAGCCGTCCGGACCAAGACGGAGCTCGTTGTGAAGGACGAAAGGGAGAAAAAGGGCCCGCGGCTAATCCTGAACTTCGGGCATACCGTCGGCCACGCCATTGAAGCCGTCTCCGGTTTCGGACTGAAGCACGGGCAGGCGGTCGCTATCGGTATGATGGCGGCGGCCAGAATCTCGCGGCGGATGGGGCTGCTGGAAAAAAGCGAATTCGAACGGCTGGAGAAGCTTATCACGGCCGCCGGGCTGCCGACGCAGATGCCGGACATCGATAAAAGCAGGGTCATGGAAGCCATGCGGCACGATAAAAAGGTCCGGGGCGATATCATCAGGTTCGTCCTGCTCAAGTCCATCGGGAACGCCTTTTTTAGCGAGGAAGTCGACCCCGCGCTGGTCAAGGAGGTGCTGGTTGGCTGGGGCTAGACCGCGGATATGCGCCGCCATCGTTACTGACGACCTGCCCGTGATAAGAAAAGTCGAGCCGCTGGTCGATTTATTCGAGGTGCGCATCGACTTGATTGGCAGAGAGTGGCGGAAGGTCGCCGGGCGTTTGAAGAAGCCCTGGATAGCCTGCAACCGCCGGGCGGAGGAGGGGGGAAAATGGAAAGGGAGCGAGCCAGCAAGAATCAAGGAGCTTCTCAGCGCTATTGACCTTGGCGCTAACATCGTAGATGTCGAACTTGGCACGCCGCGCGTGGAAAAAGTCGTCGCTAAAATAAAAGGCCAGGCGGAATGCTTGCTTTCGTACCACGATATTACAGGAACGCCCGATTTTGAAAAGATGAAAGAGATAATCATGCGTCAAATAAATACCGGCGCGGATATCTGCAAAGTGGTCACCACTGCCCGCAGCTTTAAGGACAATTTGTCCGTCTTGCGGCTTATTAAGGAATTTCCCAGGGAAAAGGTGGTCGCCTTCGCCATGGGGGAGGCGGGGCAAATATCGCGGGTGCTTTGCCCGCTGGCGGGGGGGTACTTTACCTATGGTTCTATCGAAGAAGGTAGAGAGTCGGCGGAGGGACAGATAGCGGTAAGTAAATTACGCAGAATTTACGAGATGCTGAGTAAAGTAAAATGATAAAAGCAGAAGCAATGAAGCCTTTTGGCCTGGCGATTAAAGATTACTACGCCGGAGATACCAGAGCGACGGTAAAAATTTCCCGTGATGACGGCGAGGTAAACGACCTGGCTATCGCCTCTTTTTTCAGGAGTCCCACGGCTATTCCTCTGGATAAAGCAGCTCTTGAAGCCTGCTGCGGTCGGGTGCTGGATGTTGGGGCGGGGGTGGGCATTCACAGCCTCTATCTGCAGGAAAAAGGCTTTTCCGTGTGCGCGATGGACATATCGCCGGAAGCCTGTGAGGTAATGCGGGAGCGGGGCGTAAAAGAGGTTTACTGCGCCAGTTTCGCTGATTTTACCGCTGGGCTGTTTGATACCCTTTTAATACTGGGACGCAGCATCGGCATGGTCGAAGACCTCTCCGGACTGGATGATTTTTTAAAAAGAGCCCGCCGGTTGGTCAAACGCAGGGGACAAATATTGCTAAATTCTCTCGATGTCAGCCAGACGCCTAACCCGCAGCACTTGGCTTATCATCGGGCCAATAGACAGGCGGGGAGGTATATCGGGGAAGTTAAGATGCAGTTGGAGTATCAGGGAGTTAAGGCTCCGGTTACCGGGTACCTGCATGTAGATGCGGCAACATTGGCCGGTCACGCGGAAAAGGCCGGCTGGTTATGTAATATCCTCGTCCAGGAAGAAGACGGTAATTATCTGGCACAACTAACGAGGAAGAACTGACGTGGCTATCTCCGGAAAAACTCAAATCTGCGCGCTCATCGGCGACCCCGTGGCGCACACGATGTCCCCGGCGATGCACAACGCCGCCTTTAAAAAGCTCGGGCTGGACTACCTCTATATCCCGTTCCGGGTGAAACCGGAACAATTGCCTCAAGCGGTGGCCGGTTTGAGGGCTTTGAACGTGAGGGGCTTTAACGTCACCATCCCTCATAAAGTGTCCGTGATACCCCTGCTGGACAGCCTCGACCCTCTGGCAAAAAAGATTGGCGCGGTCAATACCGTGGTCAATGACGCTGGGGCTTTAAAGGGCTTTAACACCGATGCCGAAGGCTTTCTGCGGGCGCTGACGGGGCAGGGAATTCAGCCTCGGGGTAAAAACGTGGTCGTGCTGGGAGCAGGCGGCGCCTCCCGGGCGATCAGCTATATCCTCGCCCAAAATAGAGCCAACCTGACCGTTCTCAATAGAAAGCTCGAGCTGGACTGGGCGAAAAATATCGCCCGCCTGATAAAAAAGGAACTCAAGAAAGACATTAAGGTAGGGGAGTCGACATCAGCGGCGCTATCTGCAGCCCTGGAAAGGGCCGATATCCTCGTCAATGCCACCAGCGTGGGCATGAATCCGGCCAGTGATAAAAGTCCCATACCGGCGGGGCTGTTGACACCCCGCCTCGTCGTTTTCGATATCGTCTATAATCCCGTCGCGACCAAACTGCTTCAGGAAGCTGAAGTCGCCGGCGCCAAGGTAATCAGCGGGATTGATATGCTGGCCTGGCAGGGCGCGCTGGCTTTCGAGAAATGGACGGGTCAGCTGGCCCCGCTCGACCTCATGCGCCGGGAGGCCGTTAAAATGCTGGAGAGCCATGAAGACTAGCGTCGCCCTGGTTGGCTTCATGGGGACGGGGAAAACGGCGGTGGGGAAATTGCTCGCCCAAAAGCTGGGCAAGGAGTTCATCGAGCTGGATGCCCTGATTGAAAAACGAGCCGGGAAGTCCATCCCGGAGATATTCCGGCAGGACGGCGAGATAGTGTTCCGGGAGCTTGAAATCCAGGTCACTAAAGACATCGCCGCAAAAAAGAACGCTGTCATCGCCTGCGGCGGCGGTATCGTGTTGAATACGATAAACATCGACCGCCTGCGGCAGGAGTGCATTATCGGTTGCCTGACGGCTTCGCCGGCGGCGATTTTAAAGCGGACGGCGAAAGATAAAGACGGGAGGCCGCTGCTGGCCGTGGACGACCGCCTGGCGCAGATTAAGGAGCTTTTACAGTTCCGCCGGCCCTTTTACGAGAGGGCGGCGGATATTACCGTGAATAACTCCCGGCTTAAGCCTGAAGCCGTCGTCCGAATCATTATCGCGAAGTTAAAAGAGCATGAAGATTACCGTTTATAAAAGCGAAGCGAAGGGGAAAGTGGACGTCCCTTCTTCCAAGAGCCTGACCATCCGCGCGCTGATGTGCGCCGCCCTGAGCAAAGGGACGAGCGAGATTGTCCACCCGCTGGTCAGCGAGGATACCGGTGCCGCCGCCGCGGTGCTGGGACAGGTCGGCGTGATGATAAAAAAAGAGGCTGATTTATGGCGGGTCACCGGGGGGACTTTACAGGCGTCTCCCCAGGACCTTTTCTGCGGCGAATCGGCCGCCACCCTGAGATTTATGACGGCCATAGCGGCGCTGATTCCGGGAAGGCACCGGCTGACCGGCGGACCATCCCTTTCCCGGAGACCGGTCAAACCGTTGGTGGATGCCATAAAACAGTTGGGGATAAACGTCTCCGCGACCGGCAAGGGCACGCCGCCAGTGACTGTCGAAGGCGGCATCCTCAAAGGAAATGTTGCGGAATTGCCGGGGGATATCAGCTCACAGTTTATCTCGGCTTTACTTTTAATTGCCCCCTGCGCCACGAAAGGCATGACCATCCGTTTGACCACCCCCCTGACCTCAAAACCTTACGTTGATATGACATTCTGGTGTTTGCAGCAGTTCGGCATTAAGGTCCAGGCTTCGGTAAATAACTATATCGTGCTGCGGCAGAGATATCAGCCAGCCCGGCTGGAAATTGAGGGCGACTGGTCGTCGGCTTCGTATTTCTTGGCTCTGGGAGCCGTTTCCGAAGGGATAGAAGTCGGTAATTTAAATCCGGACAGCCTCCAGGGCGACCGCGTTATTATCGATTTCCTGCGTGATATGGGCGCCAATATTAAAGTCTCCGGCAATGCCATTACCGTTTCCCGGGGTAACCTGCGGGGGATAAATGCCAACCTGGCCGACTGCATTGACCTGCTGCCGACGATGGCGGTACTGGCGGCCCTGGCTAAAGGCAGGAGCGAGTTTAGCGGCATCGGTCGCGCCAGCCTCAAAGAGTCGGACCGGGTGACGGCGGTCAGGAATAATTTACAGAAAATGGGCGTCGAAGTGCTCGCGGCACGCGACAGTCTGATTATCAATAGTCCGGCTGAGGCCGGCCCGACACCGGCGGTTATCGATAGCTATGGCGACCACCGTATCGCCATGGCTTTCGGCGTGCTCGGCGCGGCGGTCAGCGGCGTGACCATTACCGGCGCGGAAAGCGTCGCCAAGACTTTCCCGACCTATTGGGACATGCTGAAAAAGGTCGGGGTCAGGATGGAGACACATGCAGAATAGTCTGGGAAAATTATTTACCATCACCAGCTTTGGGGAAAGCCACGGTCATTGCGTTGGCGTCGTCGTCGACGGCTGCCCCGCCGGCCTGCCCCTCTCTCTGGCGGATGTTCAGAAAGATGTGGACCGGCGTAAAGCCGGCGGCGGCCCGGCATCGACCTCCCGGCGGGAAAAAGATAAGGTGGAGATTTTATCCGGTGTTCTCAATGGTTTCACCACCGGCGCGCCCATCTGCCTGCTCATAAAGAATGAGGACGTCGACGACAGCGATTATGAGAAAATCAGATTCAAACTACGTCCCGGACATGCCGATTATACCGCTTTTATCAAATACGGCGGCTTTAACGACTGGCGGGGCGGGGGCCGGTTTTCGGGTCGGATTACCGCCTCATTTGTGATGGCGGGGGCCATCGCGAAAAAACTTTTAGACCTGATTGGCATCGACATTATCGCCTATACAGTGGCTATCGGCGGGATTACGGCTAAAGCGTTTGATTGTTCAAAAATAAAGAAAAATATTACGAAAGACCCGTTGTTCTGCGCCGACCCGCAAGCTTCGAAGAAAATGTTGGGGCTCATCGCTAAGGCAAAAGAAGCTGGTGATAGCCTCGGCGGCATTATCGAAGGCGTCGCTCTGAACTTACCCGCCGGGCTGGGCGAGCCGCTCTTCGACAATCTGGATGGGGAATTAGCTAAAGCCCTGTTCGCCATCCCGGCGGTCAAAGGCGTGGAGTTCGGGGCGGGTTTCGCCGCCGCCCGTTTGAAGGGCTCGGAAAACAACGACCCATTTATCATTAAAGACGGCAGAATAGCCTCCACTACCAATAACGCCGGCGGCGTGCTCGGCGGTATCTCCAGCGGTATGCCGCTGGTGGTCAGGGTGGCGGTCAAGCCTCCTGCTTCCATCGCCATGGAACAGCAAACGGTGGATATTCAAAAAATGAAAGCCACGGCGCTAAAAGTCGGCGGTCGGCACGACGTCTGCATTGTCCCGAGGGCGGTGCCCGTGGTCGAAGCCATGATGGCAGTCACCCTCGCCGATTTCGCCCTCAGGGCCGGCCGGATACCGGGGGTAATCAAATGAAAATCGATGAATTACGAAAAAAGATCGACGCGATAGACGCGCGTATCGTCGAGCTTATCGCCGAGCGCCAGGAAATTTCTAAAGAAATCGGTAAAGGCAAGAAGAAGACGAGCCGGCTTATCGAGGACCGGGAGCGCGAGCTAAAAGTCCTGAGGAACGTGCGCAGCCTGGCCCGCGTGAAAAAGATAAGCCCGGGCGATATCGAGAATATCTACCGGCAGATTATCAGCGCCAGCAAGAAAATCCAGGGCGTGGCGGTGGCTTATCAGGGCGAGCCGGGCGCTTATTCCGAGGAGGCCGCCATCAGGTTCTTCGGGAAATCGACCAAAGGCGTGCCTTACGATAACCTCGACCAGGTCTTCGAGGCGGTGGAGGCGGGAGAGGCTCCCTTCGCTCTAGTCCCGGTGGAGAACTCGCTGGAGGGGAGCATCACCCGCGCCTACGACCTGTTGCTGGACTCGTCCCTCATGGTCTGCGGCGAGACGGAGCTGCGCATCAGCCACTGCTTGATCGCCATCGAAGGCGCCGGCCTGGATACCATCAAGTTCGTCTATTCCCATCCCCAGGCTTTGGGGCAGAGTCGCAATTTTCTGAAGCAGCTCAATGTGGAAATCGTTCCCGCCTCGGACACCGCCGGCAGCGTTCGTATGATAAAAGAGGAAGGGCGATTGGACTGCGCGGCGGTCGCCAGCGCCAAAGCCGCCGAACTCTACGGCATGAAAATCATCGCCCGGGAAATCGAGGACAACCCGCACAACTTCACCCGGTTTTTCGTGTTGTCTAAAGAGGACTCCCCGCCGACGGGCAACGATAAAACGTCTATCGTCTTTTCTCTAAAGCACAAGCCGGGGGCACTTTACGACTGCCTGGGGGAGTTTGCCCGGCGGAAGGTGAACCTGACCAAGCTGGAGAGCCGGCCCACCCGCCACCAGCCCTGGGAATATAACTTTTACATGGACTTCTCCGGCCACCGCGAGGAAAAAGAGGTGGGGGAGGCTTTGAAAGCGCTGGAGGAGCACGCCGTCTTCGTCAAGATACTCGGGTCTTACCCGCGGGCGACGGTAGAGAGGCGAAGTTCTTGAATCTGGTTTATGAAGACGAGTACGGAGCGTATTCAGGAGTCCGACCGGATTTCCTGAAGAAGTTTGTACCCAGAGAAATCAACCCCAACTTTGAAGCATACGATTCGATAGACGGGCAAAATCGTTTTATCGCTTCCAAATGCTCCCGCATACCTGGTGATGAAGAACCTGCGGCCGGAAGATTTGGAATTGATTTCAATAGAGGCAAGCCGACGCTGGCGGAAGCTCTTGAGTATGGGTCAGTCCTGCCTCACGGCTACAACTGGTTGAGTGATATCGCCTTTGGGGCTACAACCAAGGAAGAATACGAAAAAAGGCCGCGGTCTGGGATAGTTTTTACTCCTTCATATGGGATACATCACCGCAGACGGTCTGGGTTGCACCGCATTCGGGTAGCATTAACCGGCCGCCGGATGAAATGAAGCCTTTCCCGAAATTAATATACGCTGAAAACGAGGGGTTGTGCGAAATGTCTTTCAACGATAAAAGCAATGACAGCTAAATGGATTATTATTTCTGTTCACGGAACCGGTCTTCTGGGAGCGGTCCTTAATCTGGGGGATTTTGGGGTATTAAACATAGATAATATGGAGTCTGTAGTAAAAAGGGTAGAGAGAAGATACCATAAAAGACGTCCAAACGCTGGCGGATGAATTCAAACAGGATTATTGTGTTAAAACATCCAATATTCTTGAGCATATCAACGTAAAACAGCGGGACATTGAACCCCGAAGAATTAAGCCACATTTCAATTGATGATAGCGGTGAAGTAAGGCTTCAGGCAAAGGCGTTAAAATTTTATGGTCAAGAAATAACAGAGTTTACACTGGACGAGTTTAAAGAAGCATTGCGCAGCTTGAGCACGATTGAAGTACCTGTCATAACTAATAATTATTTGTATACCGCAAGGAAAACGGGTAAAAATATTGAGATATCTGAAAAGATTGAAAACTATCATGTGAATTTGAGATTATAATTGAACTGACCGCCGGGGTTTCTGCCAGGCTTAGACTTTTTCGTGATGAACAGAAGGAGGGTAGGTTGAAAAAATTTATCCTTTCCGACCTGCACATCGGACATAAAGATGCTCAATACAATGCTATGGACCAGGCGATAGCCTACATCCGGAAAGAGGCTAAACCCGGCGATGAAATATGGGGATTGGGAGACTGGTTTCATATGTATGAAAACGGCTTTGAGGTTTGTCTCCAACACCCGATGACACAAAAATTTCGCGACCTCGCCGGTGAGATTCCAACCAAGCTTTTGCCGGGAAACCATGACCACGTCCTGGAGAAGTACCGTGATAATCCCGGTCTTGGTAATCCTATCAGTCCAATTAAACTAATCGAGCCTTTCATGGCTGGCGGAATCTGGTACTGTCATGGGCACGAATATGACCCTTCGGTGCAATATATTCCCCGACAGCTTATGTGGCTCTACAATCATTTGCCGCGAAAAAAGGTAACTCCCGGCAATCTCAAAATGAAATCCATAACCGAACGATTTATTATGCTGGTATATTTAGTTCACTCAAGGGCTTTGATCAATCTTCAGCAAAAAGTATTGAAGGAGCACCAGGAATGTAAGGGAATTGTTCTGGGTCACACTCATCTGCCTCTTCATCAGCGGTCGCCCGAATTATTGTTCCTGCTCAATGACGGAGATATGAGGCACAGTTCAACTTTTACCGTGGAAGATGATGTTGACTTCCATCAGCTGACCTGGGACTCGGGTAAGCACAGTTGGCGAGAAATACTAGTCCCAAGACCATGATTTTATTGGGCAGATAGGATCAGCAGAGTCCGGCGGGGTAATTCCTTACCACTAATACCGTGGCAAACCAGCGGCTGCCTGAAATCGGGTTTTGACATGATTTATTGCTGCCCGGTAACCTTTCTTTGTTTTTCCCCCACTATATAGTATAAGGTTTGATAACAGGCTATTTTATGGAAGAAAAAACCGATACCGAGCTAGTGACGTTAGCACGCCGGGGCGATAAGGACGCCTTCGGGGTGCTGGCACAGCGGTGGGAGTTAATTGCCCAGCGGTTTGTGGCGCGTTTGGTCGGCGGAAGCGAGGGCGTGCCGGACCTTGTCCAGGAGTCAATGCTCCAGGCCTACCTCTCGCTTGACAGCCTGCGCGACCCCGCCAGGTTCAAGAGCTGGCTTTACGGCATAATACTCAACGTCTACCGGAGTCGGTTACGCGACCAGAAAATCGCCTTTTTCTCTTTAGAAGCTATTATGCACGGTCTGCAGTTTTTCCCCGCTCCCTTTTTCAGCCCGGTTTTAACACCGGAGAAAATTGCCGAGGAAAACGAGCAATATCAGAACGTACTGAACGCGGTTAATAGGCTCTCTCCCGGCGATAGAGATATCCTTTTATTGTTTTATTATGCTCAATTGAGCATGCAGGAGATTGTTTCACTCAAGAATATTCCGGTGGGTACGGTCAAAGTGCGCCTGCACCGCGCCCGCCAGCGACTCAAGGCGATTTTGCAGGAGAATTATCCGGATATGATACCGCCGGAAAAGAGGAGGAAAACCATGGTCAAAGTTACTATTGCCGATGTGGTTAAGGTAGAACCAAGGGAAGGTCAGGAACCGCCCTTCGATCCTTATGTTATCGTGCTTTACGACGAAACAGGTAGACGCCTGCTGCCGATATGGGTAGGCCCCTATGAGGGAGAATCTATTGCGAGAGGACTAAGCGATTTTGCTACGCCCCGGCCATTAACACACAATTTTTACTCCAGCCTCCTCCAGGCAATCAATGCCCGGGTGGAAGAGGTGCGTGTCGTAGCGTTAAAAAAAGACACCTTCTATGCGGTGGTTAAAATGAGTTGTGGTAAAAAAACGAGCGAGGTTGACGCGCGCCCGAGTGATGCCATCGCCCTTGCCGTCCTTAACGATGTTCCTATCTTTGTAGCTGAAGAAGTACTGGAGACCGCGGGGACAAATATTCCAAAGACCGTAAAGGGTTCACCGAGCCGCAAGGGACTGGAAAAAATCATCAACGGGATAGGAGAATGGCAGCGTCAATATCAAGCCCATCTGAATCAAACTATGAAAGAATACCACGAAAGGTCTAAAGAAGATATTGCCAGAAGAAAGGAAGCGTTTGTAAATTCAATTTTTGGCAAATAAAAGTCACTTCTTTACTTCGTAGGTGCCGAAGATAAAATCGAGGTCGGTCTGGAGGGCGGCCAGCTTTTCCGCCGGGAACAGCTTCTCGTTGATATCTATCATCAGCTTGGTCTCGCTCCTGGGAGAGCCCACGATGTGCACCCGCAGGGCCTCTTTATCCGTTATCTGGAAACCCATGGTGCTGCGGGAACCGAACGAGGCGGATTCGTCAGGGAGGGTAAAGGTCTCCAGCTTGTTATCGCTCATGGTGGCGCCCTGCTTCAGGATGAAGTCCTTTAACTCCGCGTTGAGCAGCTCCGGATTTACTTCCTGATAAGTCTTTCTAATCTGCGTCATAGCCTTACCTCCCTGTCCTGCCCCTATGATAAGGCTTAACGGGACTTTATTTCAAGCGGAGAGTAAAAGAGAAGGTAGGCTATTAAGGAAACACCGAGGATCTTTACATCTCCCTGTTCAGTCCGGCCAGGAACTCGGCGTTGGTCTTGGTCTTGCGCATTCGGTCGAGCACGCGCTCCGTCCCCTCGACGAAGTTATTCTGGTCGGAGGCGATGATGCTCACCATGCGCCGCAGCAGCCATACCTGCTTCGTGGTCTCGTCGCCCAGCAAAAGCTCCTCACGCCGGGTGCCGCTGCGCTGGATATCCATAGCCGGGAAGATACGTCTTTCCGAAAGACGCCGGTCGAGGTGGAGCTCCATGTTGCCCGTGCCCTTAAACTCCTCGTAACCGCCGGAGAGATCGTCCCGACGCTCGGCGAGGGCTACGAGGTCACGGTCGACATGGGCGTGGCTCGGTTCGGCGGCGAGAAGCTCGCCTACTTCACCGACGAGTGCTGTCAACGAGACGATCACGGCTGCCGGGCGCAACTTCACGCTTCACATTCGTCGACGTCGGAAACCCCCACGCTGTGATCAATTCGCCGTGGCCCCTGGAGCTCGTGCCCCTGCACGAGATAGGCCCGTGTGATCGAGGAGCACAAGTACTTCCCGCGCAGGGCGAACGTCGAGTTCTCGTGGTCGCCGACCAGCACAACGCCAAGATCCGCGTATGGGAGCGGGGCGTAGGGGAGACGCGCGCCTGCGGCACCGGGGCGGCCGCCGACGGCCGTGGCGCTGGTGCGCAGCGGCCTGGCCGACGAGCCCGGTGACGGTTGAGCTGCCCGGCGGACAACTCGGGGTCGAAGTCGACGACGACTGGCGCGTCCTCATGACCGGTCCGGCCGAAGAGATCTACCACGGCGACCTGTCGCGCGAGTTCCTGGAGCACCTGAGCATGAGACGGTTCTCGCGGCGCGTGCAGAGCCTGCCGCCCTACCTGTTCGCCGAGATCGAGCGCAAGGTCGCCGCACGCCGCGCGGCCGGCGTCGACATCATCAGCCTCGGCATCGGCGATCCCGACAGTCCGACGCCGGCGCACATCGTCGCGGCCATGGCCGAGGCCGTCCACGACCCCGCGACCACCAGTATCCGAGCAACAAGGGCACGCTCGAGTTCCGCGAGGCGGTGGCCGGCTTACTACGAGCGCCGCTTCGGCGTCGAGCTCGATCCCGAGGCCGAGGTGATGCCGCTCCTCGGCGCCAAGGAGGGCCTGGCGCACATCTGCCCGGCTCTGCTCGACGAGTCGGACGTCTGCCTCGCGGCCGACCCCGGCTACCCGGTCTACATCGACCGGCCCGCTGCTCGCCGGCGGCCGTGCCGTGCACCTGCCGCTGCTTCCCGAGCGCGGGTTCCAGCCCGACCTGGAGGCCGTCGACCGGCGGTCGCTGGCCAAGGCCAAGATGATGTTCGTCGGCTATCCCAACAACCCGACCGGCGCCGTCATCGAGGACGACTTCTTCGCCCGGCTGGTCGAGTTCGCCAAGCGCACGACATGCTCGTCGTGCACGACAACGCCTACGCCGACATCACCTTCGACGGCTACGTGGCGCCCGAGCTTCCTGGAGACGCCCGGGGCGAAGGACGTCGGCGTCGAGTTCTTCTCGCTCTCCAAGAGCTACAACATGACCGGCTGGCGCTCGGGCGCCATCGTCGGCAACCGCGAATCGTCGAGGCCTTCTGGCGGCTGAAGACCAACATCGATTCGGGCATGTTCACCGCCGTGCAGCACGCCTGCGACGGCGGCGCTAGCGGCCCGCAGGACTGCGTGGCCGACATGCGCCGTCCTGTACCAGCGGTCGGCGCGACATGCTCGTCACGGCACTGCGCGCCATCGGCCTCGAGGCGACAGCCGCCCAAGGGCACCATCTACCTCTGGGTGCCGGTGCCCGAGGGCCACACGTCGGCGAGCTTCGCCGACTCGATGCTCGAGCAGGCCGACGTGATCGTCTCGCCGGGCGCCGCCTACGGCCCGAGCGGCGAGGGCTACGTGCGCTTCTGCTCGACCGTGCCTGACGATCGCCTCGAGGAGGCGGTGCGGCGCATCGAAGACCGGGCCAAGCTCTGAGCCCGGCGCTGCCGGCCATGAGCACCCCGAGCGTGCCCGGCCGCCCGCGAGCGGTGGTCTTCGCGGTGTTGCCGGGCGGCCAAGCCGCTGCGGCCGCCGGCGAGGACGCCTTGACCGAGATCAAGGAGTTGCTGGCCTCGGCCGACATCGACTGGGCCGCCGACGTCGTGCAGCACCGCGACAACCCGACCCGCGCTCGTACCTGGTCCCGGGCAAGCTTGCGGGAGCTCAAGGCGGCGGTCGAGCAGCACGGCGCCTCGGTCGTCGTCTGCGAAGACGACCTGTCGCCGGCGCAGCAGGCGGCCGTGCTCGACGCCGTGGACGTGGACGTGCTCGACCGGACCGAGCTCATCCTGTCGGTGTTCGCCAAGCACGCGCACTCGCTCGAGGGCACCCTGCAGGTCGACCTGGCGCAGCTCGAGTACGAGCTGACGCGTGTGCGAGGCAAGGGACTGATCCTGTCGCGGCTGGGGGCCGGCGTCGACATGCGCGGCCCGGGCGAGACCAAGCTCGAGGTCGACCGGCGCGTGATCCGCAAGCGCATCCAGAAGCTGCGCGCCGCATCGAGCGCATGGCTCAGACGCGTCGCGTGCAGCGCGTCGCCAGCGCGCGCGCCGACGTGCCGCTGATCGCCCTGGCCGGCTACACGAACGCCGGCAAGTCGACGCTGCTCAACGCGCTCACCGATGCCGACGTCTCGGTGCGCGACCGCCTTTTCGAGACCCTCGACCCGACCACACGCGCCTATCGCTACCACGACCGCGACTACGTGGTCACCGACACCGTCGGTTTCATCCGCAAGCTCCCGCACCAGCTCGTCGACGCGTTCGCCAGCACGCTCGAGGAGACGCGTCTCGCCGACCTGGTGCTGGTGGTCGCCGATGCGAGCGTGGGCGTTGAAGAGATCCTGGCACGGCAAGCTGCCGTCGCCGAGGTGCTCGACATGATCGGCTCCGACCAGGTGCCGCGCCTCACGGCGCTCAACAAGGTCGACCTGCTCGACGCGGCCGCCAGCGCCCGCTTGCGGGCCACGCAACCGGATGCCGTCCTCATCTCGGCCCGCAGCGGGCAAGGGCTGCCGGAGCTGCGCGAGCGCCTGGCGACCATCTTCGCGCGCACGCTCGAGGCCCATCCATCTCCTCATTCCTTACACGGACGGCGCGATCGTCGGTCGTCTCCGCGGCGTCGCCGCGGACATTCGGCAGCAGAACACGGCCGAGGGCGTCGAGGTCACGGCCCTCGTGCCCCTCGCCGAGGCGGCGCGCTATGCCCGCTATGCCGCGTGCCGACGGCCCCGAGGCGAGCATGCCCACGTGCGAGGTCACCGATGACTGACGCTCTCGTCGTGCGCGTCAAGCTTCTGCGCACCGGCGCGCGCCTCCCGGCGCGCGCCTACGAGCACGATGCCGCCTTCGACCTTTCCGCTTGCGAAGACGCGCACCTGCCGCCCGGTGCGCGCGCCGTCATCGGCACCGGCCTCGCCTTGGAGCTGCCCGCCGGCGCCGCGGCCCTTACGCTGCCCCGCTCCGGCCTGGCCGCCGAGCACGGTATCGCGCTCGTCAACGCTCCCGGGCTCATCGACTCCGGGTACAGGGGCGAGTTGCGCATCATACTATTGAATACAGACCACGAGAGAGCCTTTGAGGTACGCACCGGCGATCGCATAGCGCAGCTCCTGGTCGTGAGCCTGCGCGACACGTCCGTCATCCAGGTCAGGAGCTCGCCCAGAGTGACCGCGGCACACGTGGCTTCGGTTCAAGCGGTCGCAGCTCTGAGAGTGGCAAGCACAGGACGACGCCTGATGTGTCCATCTGCGGGAAAGTGTCCGACAATCCGCGTGGGCGTCCTGCTGGTCGCCCGCGACCGCCTGCTTCTCGTTCAACAGGCACGTGGCGCCGACACGTACTGGCTGCTGCCCGGCGGCGGCTTGGCATGGGGGAGACGCTTGCCGATTGTGCCCGGCGCGAGCTGCGTGAAGAGCCCGCCTTGAGATCCAGCCGGCCGGCCTATCGCTCTCGTCGAGTCCATCTCACCAGACCAGACCGCCTATCCCAAGCACGTCTGCACGTCGTGCTCGCGGCCACGATAGCTCCGGATTCGTCGTCCTGCGCACAAGGCCGCTGCCTACATATGATCGCGCCGTGCTTCAGGCCGACCTCGTCGCATCGACCGACTTGCCCGCCCTTGATCTCCGGCCGCCTGTCGCCGACTTCCTCTGCGCCTGTATGGAGAAGCTTCCGACCGACTGACGTACCTCGGCCGGCGCTGGTAAGCGATCTCTTCGCGCCACACTCGCGCCTCATGAAACAACACGCGATAATGCCCGTTATGTAAAGCTAGACAAAACACCGTCATCCGTCATCACGCAGCCGTCCCATGTGACCACCACCCCCTCGTGTCTCTTGACCCCCCACCGCGGCACCTAGGGCGGTGCTCGCCGCCGAGGTGTGTCACGTGTCCCGCCGACCGAAGCGCTCACGTCCATGCACCGTAATGCTCATCGAGCGGTCACAGGAGCCATCGCTATGGGAAACGTCCGTCCGCTATGGAGCTGTCTGCGCGTGGTGCTCGGGCATGGTCCGCCACAACCCGGGCACGGATTTGTCAGGGCGGTGCCGCTAGCGAACAGGTGTACGCCTGCGGTGTCAGTAGCGAACGAGGCTGATGACGTCGTAGCGGCTTGAGCTTGTCGCGACCTTTGAGGTCGGACAAGCTCGACGAGGAAGGCGACGCCCACGACTGTGCCGCCCAGGCGCTCGACCAGCTCGCACTTGGCGTCCGCCGTGCCGCCGGTGGCGAGCAGGTCGTCGTGGACGAGCACGTTCATGCCGGGCGCGATGGCGTCTTCGTGCACCTCGAGCTTGTCAGTACCGTACTCGAGCTCGTACTCGGCGGCCACGGTCTTCCAGGGCAGCTTGCCCGGCTTGCGGGCGCAGACGAAACCGGCGCCGAGCGCGTAAGCCAGGGCGGCGCCGAGGATGAAGCCGCGCGACTTCGGCGCCGAACACCAGGTCGACATGCCTGCCGGTCGCCATACTCGGCCATGCGGTCGACGGTCTGGCGCAGAGCCACGCGCGTCCGAAGCAGCGGCATGATGTCCCGGAAGACGATACCCTTCTTGGGGAAGTCGGGGATGCCCGGATCTTGCCCGCCAGGTCGATCGTCTCGCTGCTCTGGTGCCATGCCTGGTGTCCTCCTTCCTCCCTAGTCGCAGCGCCGGTCGTCTCAGCCCGTCAGGCGACGCATGTCCCTTGGTGAGCAGCAGTTGACGCAGCTGGTCGTGGTCGCCTGGACGATCTCCTCGAGCCGGTCGAGCGGCCTCCGACGCCGCTCAGCGCGTCGGCGAACGCAGAGCCGGAAGCAGACCTGCTCCATCAAGCCCACCTCACGATCGGCGGCGCTCTTGAGGACGCGCAGGTTCTTGGGCCGCAGTCCCGACGTGGCAGCTGCGCCGCGGCCCCCACGATGCCGGCGTCGGCCTCGCTGTAGCGCTTGACGCCGCTCACCTGGTGCGCCCTCACCAGCTCGTACTCCTCGAGCTCGTCGAGCAGCGGACGTCGGCGCCGGTCATCCGCAGGACCTCCTCGCCCATGAATTGCGTTCTGTCGCCCGTGGCGCACCAGGTCGGCCTTGCGCAGCCCCTGCCGCGCCACCGGCGCCGTGCCGCCGGGCTGCGCTCCAGCTCGCGACGGATGACCTTCAGCGGCAGGTACTCGTCGCGCTGCAGGGTCAACACACGCACGAGACGCCGGAAGTCCTCTTGAGAGAAGAGGCGATAGCCGGCCTTGGTGCGACGCGGCGCGATCAGGTGCTGCTCCTCGAAGTAGCGCAGCTTGCTCACGCGTGACGTCCGGGAACTCGTTGCGCAGCCGCTCGACTACCGTGCCGATGGTCAGCAGCTTCTCGTCGCCGATGTCGAAGAGCAGTTCCGTGTTCTCGTTCACGGAACGATGAAGGTGAGCTTGTACTTGCCGATCTGCAGCTCGTCGCCGTCGACCAGCGTGTGCCGCTCTATGCGCGACGCGATTGACGTAGGTGCCGTTGAGACTGCCTTCGTCAATGATCACGAACTCGCCGGCGCTACGCTCGATGACGGCGTGGTTGCGCGACACGGTGACATCGTCGAGGAAGATGTCCGCCGCCGGGTGGCGGCCGATGCTTGTGCGCGCGGCCGACAGCGGGTACGTCTCGCCCGAGCGGCTCCCGCCGCTGCGGATGACGAGCGTCGGCACTTCGGGGGTCACGCGTTCCGGCGACGGCTCTTCGCCCTCTTCACTGCCGGGCAGGTAGCTGATCGTGGTCTGCGCGTCGGGCGAGTCGGCCAGCAAGCGTCGAGCCGCAGCGAGCGCAGAATCCAGCGCCCTCCGAGTTCCTGAAGCCACAGCTAGGACAGAACATGTCAGGCTCCGGCGTCTTCCTCAGAGCGCCCCGTGTCCGCGTCCGCCACGTCGCCGTGCTCGCCCCCGGCGAGGGGGCCGAGCCCCGCGAGGATGCGAGACAGACGCTGCACATCGTTGCCGGAGATGATGGCTTCGCCCTCCTTGTGCCCCCGCTGAAGGCGCATGACGAGCTCGGCGCGCAAGATGTCGAGTTTGCCCTGGAGGATACGCCGCTGACGGGAGACCTCGCGCTCCTCGGCTTCGAGCTCGCCGATCAGCGCCTTCAGCTCCTCGTCAGATCGTGAGACGAGGTCAACGATGTCGTCCATCGTGCTCTCCCTCCGTCGCTCAGGGGCCGAAGCTGTAGACTAACGAAGCCCGCGCGAACCTTCAAGTTGCCATTGAGGGCAAGCCTGCGCACGAGGGTTCGCCGCCGGGAGGGAGCCTTCCTGCTCACGACCGCAGGACTTAGCTGAGGCCTGATATATCACTCCGGGCCCGACACACTGCTCAGCCTGGAGGAGGTCACCGATGCCTGTGATCGACGTCGACGCGCATGAGATCAACTACAAGATCGTCTACTACGGCTGCGGTCTCTCCGGCAAGACCACCAACATCCAGTACATCCACCGCAAGATCAACCCCCGTGCGCGCGGCAAGCTGGTCTCCGTCCCCACGGAGGAGGAGCGTACTCTCTACTTCGACTTCCTGTCTCTGGAGCTGGGCACCGTCAAGGGCATGCAGACCCACTTGCATCTCTACACGGTGCCCGGCCAGAGCCTACTACAACGCCAGCCGCAAGCTCGTGCTGCAGGGCGTCGACGGCATCGTCTTCGTCGCCGATTCGCAGATCACACGTCTGGACGACAACGTCGAGAGCTACCTCAACCTGTGGGACAACGTGACGGAGCACAGCGACGCCGGGAAGCTCGCCTTCGTGATGCAGATGAACAAGCGCGACTTGAGCGACATCTTCGCGGTGCCGGATCTCAACGCCTTGCTCAACCACACCGGCTCGCCCGTGGTGGAGGCCTGCGCCGTGTCCGGCGTCGGCGTGTTCGAGACCCTCAAGCTCGTCTGCAGGCAGATCATCGCCAACGCCGGCTGAGGTCGCCTCTCCCCCACGCAGACGCCTACCGCTTCCGTCTGAGCGTCGCGCCGCCTATCGCGTGCCGACCCGCTTGATCCAGTCCGCCGGCTGGTAGACCGACACGAAGGTGTCACTGAACAGCATGGCGCCGTTCTGCCTGACGGTGCGCACGACCTTCGACGCTCCTCCCCGCCCAGCCGGGCTCCCACTTGACGATGCCTGCGGACAGACTGCTGTCGTAGATCACGCGAGGACGATCCTTGCTCGTACGCGGCGGCGGATGTCATAAAAGGGCGAGGTCGTGTAGCTGACGGTCCTGCCGGTCTTACCTACTATCACTACCGTAAGCACGCCGTTGTCGGTCCAGCCGCGGATCATCAACGGCTTGTCGGTGTCGTTCCTGAACTTGAGATCGGGACCGCCCCAGGCGACGGTGGCGTCACGCCCGATGGGATAGTGGTCGATGTACAGGCTGTGGGCATGGCGCTCGACAACGGGTAGCCCGGCGAAGAAGACCGCGTTGAAGAGCGTGGTCGCATACTGGCAGATGCCTCCTCCCACGCCCAGGCGCAGCACCCCGTCGGCGGCGATGACGGGTGCGTAGTCGAAGCCTCGATTGACGGTGCGCGGACCGAGCGCGGCGTTGAGAGAGAACACCTCGCCAGGCTGGACGATGGTGCCATCGACGATCTTGGCGGCCTGAGCTATGTTGCCGGCACGCGCCGTGTTGGACGGGTCGAAGTAGGTCGAGAACTGCGACCGAGGGCGCTCAGCCCCATCTCCTGCACGTCAGCGGTCGTCAGTGCGGGCTGCACGACGCGCAGGGCGACGAAAACGTCGCGCAGCCCGTTGCCGGCGGCGGCGGCGTCAAATCGCCGAGCAGACGCGGCATGTCGAGCTCGATGCCGCTGCGGCTGCGCCTCACCGTGACCGCTCCGCCGTTGATCTTCACCGCCGCGTCGCGAGCAGGCTCTTCGACGAAGGCGAAGAGCCTGTGGAGTACGCGCCGCGCAGTAGTGTTGTCGAAGGTCAGCGGGGCCTCGCCGGCGTCGTCGCCCAGGTTCACGGTGAGCATGGAGGCCATGCGCTCTGGCGCGAGCACGATCGAGCGGCCGCGATAGCGTAGCGTGAGCGGCCGCTCGAAGTACACGCGCGCTTGCGTGGCGCGCTGCTGAGCGGTAGCCGTGTCGATCTGCGGCGCCCCGGCGACACGGGCACGGGCCCAATGTACGGCCGCCAGTCGGCCACGCTGGCCAGGACGCCGCGCTCGAGAGCGACGGCGTCGATGCCACTGCCTGTGCGGCTGGGCTCGACCAGCACGCGCCGGCCGCGCAAGGCGAGACGAGCGTCGCGAGCAGGCACGTCCACAGCCGCGCGCAGCGCCTCCAGCCCACGCTCGAACTTGGCGGTCTCGGCGCGCACGACCGGAGCTACCCGTCCGCCGGGCACGACCCAGAGCGAAACGCCGGCCACCGTCGCCGTGCGCCCGGCTCTCTCGGCGGCCTCGACGGTAGCCGGCACGTCGATGCTCAGCCCGAGCTGGTCGAGTGCCATGGCGCGCACGCCGCGCGGCGTCTGGAACTGAGCGCTGAGCAGGCTGCTCTGCGCGAGGCGCTCCTGCAGCCTGCTCACCGCTTGCCGCCGTGTGAGGCCGCCCAGAGCCACCGGGCCTACGCGCGTGCCCCAACCGACGCGGCCGTCGAGGTAGCCCTGCAGCACGGCCACGCCGGCCACGAGCACCACCATGAAGAGCAGCCCCAGGCGAGCCACGACACCAGATGGGAACCA
>CAVUAO010000004.1:0-19091 GCA_963739515.1 uncultured Chloroflexia bacterium
CTGGTTTGGAGAGGGGGCAGGGGGTGAGGTTAGCCTCTGATATCAGGGTTACGGCGGGAGATGTTTCAGAAAAATTACCCCCAGCGGTGGTATCGTTAAGTTGAGGGAATAGGGGCGGCCGTGCTTACCTGTAGTTGATGCCGTCAACGGGTTGGGATTACCCTGACCGCTGCCGCCGTATTTCGTCGCGTCGCTATTCAATATTTCCTTCCAGGTGCCCGCCAGCGGTACGCCGACGTCATAATTAAAGTTCGTCTCGGGCGTAAAGTTCAAAACCGCCACGAGCATGTCATCCGGAAAATTCCCTTTACGGATAAAGCTGATAATGCTGTGCGGAAAATCGGCGGTGTCAATCCACTCAAAACCGGCGGGGTCGAAGTCGAGCTGGTGGAGGGCCGGCTGGTCCCGATAGAGCGAATTAAGGTCGGCCACCCACTGCTGGAGGCCGGCATGTGGGGGGTACTGCAGCAGATGCCATTCCAGGCTTTCTTCGTGGGACCATTCCCGCCGCTGGCCGAACTCCCCGCCCATGAAGATAAGCTTTTTTCCCGGCTGGGCGAACATATAGCCGTAGAGCAGGCGCAGGTTGGCGAATTTTTGCCAATCATCCCCCGGCATCTTGGAAAGCAGCGAGGCTTTCCCGTAGACGACCTCGTCATGGGAGAGGGGGAGGGTATAGTTCTCGGTAAAGGCGTAGATCATGCGGAAGGTGAGTTCGTTCTGGTGATAGCGGCGGTAAATGGGGTCGCGGGTAATATACACAAGGGTATCGTGCATCCAGCCCATGTCCCACTTCAGACCGAAGCCGAGCCCGCCGCTGTAGGTGGGACGCGACACCATCGGCCAGGCGGTCGATTCCTCGGCGATGGTCTGGACATCGGGCTTTTCACCGTAGACGGTCTCGTTGAACTGCTTCAAAAAGTCGATGGCGTCAAGGTTCTCGCGCCCGCCGAACTTATTAGGTATCCAGCCGCCGTTCTGACGGCCGTAGTCTAAATAGAGCATCGAAGCCACCGCGTCCACCCGCAGTCCGTCCGCGTGGTATTTATCCAGCCAGAAAAGAGCGCTGCTCTTTAAAAAGCTCCGCACCTCGTTGCGTCCATAGTTGAAGAGATAGCTGTTCCACTCGGGGTGGATGCCCTGTACCGGGTCCTCGTGTTCGTAGAGGTGTGTGCCGTCAAAGAAACCAAGGGCGTGCTGGTCGTTAGGAAAATGGGACGGCACCCAGTCCAGGATAACGCCGATGTTGTGCTGGTGCAGGTAATCTATCAGGTACATAAAGTCCTGCGGCGCGCCGTAGCGACTGGTAGGGGCGAAGTAGCCGGTCGTCTGATAGCCCCAGGAGCCGTAAAAGGGGTGCTCCATGACCGGCAGGAACTCGACGTGGGTAAAGCCCATCTGATTTACATATTCGGCCAGCCGGGGGGCAATTTCCCGGTAAGTCAGCGAGCGGTTGCCTTGCTCGGGGACGCGCCGCCAGGAGCCGAGATGGACTTCATAAATGGACATCGGGGCGCCGAGGGAATTATATTTATGACGCTCTTTCATCCATGTCTCGTCGCCCCAGGTGTAGTCGAGTTCGCGGACGATTGAGGCGGTTTTCGGCGGCACTTCGCTAAAAAAAGCGAAGGGGTCGGCTTTCTCCACGGTATAGCCGTGATACTGCGAGACAATAAAGTATTTGTAGACGCTGCCGATATCAATGCCTTCAATAAAGCCTTCCTGGATACCGGACTGCCCTCTGGACTGCAGAGGATGACTCGAATTATTCCAGCCATTGAAATCGCCTGTGACATAGACATCGCGGGCATTAGGCGCCCACACCGCGAAATACGTCCCGGCGATACCATCGACTTTAAGGGGATGGGCTCCCAGCTTTTCATAAAGCTGATGATGGTTGCCTTCGTTAAAAAGGTAGAGGTCAACATCGGAAAGCAGGGAGACATCGTGCCTCACCTCAGCGGTAGGCTTGGCCTGTCCTGATGATAGCTTTTTGTCGCGCTTTCGCGGGGTCACGATTTTTTCTTTAACCTTCTGCCTTGAGCAGTTGCAGTATACCCTGGAGGGGCACGTTAAGCCAGTCGGGCCTATTATTAAGCTCGTAGCCCACCTCGTAAACAGCTTTTTCCAGCAGGAAAGCATCCAGGAGTATTTTCAAATGGTCGGGATTTTCCGGCAGCAGGCAGGTTGGCCGGATTTTTTCCAGATACTCGTTCAAAAACGCGGCGCTGGCCCAGGCATACCAGTACCGCGCCCATCGGTTGAGAAGAGGAAAAGCACTTTCCGGTTTATTTCTCCGCGAAATCTGTCGGGAAAGGGCGGTATACGTGGCGTAGTCGAAAGAGCGTATCATGCCGGCCACGTCCCGGAGGGGCGAATGCTTGATGCGCCGCTGGGTTAGCGAGCGGGCCGGCTCGCCCTCGAAATCGATAATCACGAAGTCTTTGCCGGTAAAGAGCACCTGTCCCAGGTGATAATCGCCGTGACCGCGGATGCGCGAAGCCGTTATTTTCTCGCGGCGTAGCAGGTCATAGCGGTCGATGATGACTTCTTCCAGGTCGAGCACCGCCCGCGCGTCTTTTTGGCTCTGTTCCGGCAGGCTGGGGAGGTGTTCCCGCAACAGTTCTAGGGTCTGTACTGCCGACCCGCGCAGCGAATGATATAAAGCTATCTGGTACGTCAGGCTATAGGGTACGGCGGCAAAGTCGCTATTAGTTTTATCTGAAGTGAGGGCGGTATGCAGTTCCGCAGTGCGCTGCCCGAGAAGCCGGGCCGATGCCAGGTAAGCGCCTATGTCAGCCTCGGTGGGATGTGCGGCTTGCAAGGCTGCCGCTTTAAAATAACTCGCGAGAGAATTTAGAGTATATTGCCAGGCATCGCCTTCATTCGGTACAAAACTCTGGAGCAAGCCCAGACTGGCCGGATTATTTTTACCATGCCGGTATTCCATGGAACCGACGACCCGGGGGATATGGGAGAAATCGGTGTTTTCCGTGAGAAAGGTGCTTAATTCGACGTCCGGATTGATGCCGTCCTCCAGTTTACGATAAAGCTTAAAAATCAGCTGGTTGCCGTAGACAATCGACGTGTTGGTCTGCTCGACCTTGAGCGGGGAGGATTCCAGGCGGGCGCCCGCCGCAACGGTAACGCGACTCCGGAAGCGGGTAGGCGCGGCGGTAATCTCGCCGATTTCGCTTTTAAAGGTACGCCGTCGTTGTATGGCGTTTAGCAAAAAGCGGTTGAAGCCCGCATCGACCGTGGCATCGCAGAGGACGCTCTGACCGTTTTTTCCTGGAGTCTTCAGATGGGCGATGACCGACTCCGGATATTTTTCGGCAATCCCGGCTTCCTTCTCGACCGGGCGGGTTATCAGGGGAACGACGTAAGTCTCCGCCTCGCCTTCCGAATATTTGACCTCTAAAAATGTGACGTAAGCTGTCGCGCTGTTAACGCGCATGGGCACCATATCCTGGATTTCCGCCGCCCGGGCGTCGCGCGCTTTACCGCGGAACCAGCGCCTTCCTTTGATATAGTCCAGCAGCACCGCTGCCAGGATATGCCGGTTCTCTTTCCGGCCGAAAAGATTTTCCGCGGTCTCTTTGAGCACCGGTACTTCTTTGACCTTGGGCGCGGTAGCAGCCTTCGAGCTTAAGGATTCTTTCTCTTCCGGTTCGAGCGAAAACCAGTAGAAAGCATAAGGGCTCAGGGTGAATGAATATTTCCTTTCGGTGATAGGGGCGAACTTCACCCGACCGAACAGGTCGACGGGGCGAAATCCGACGAACCTCGCCATGTCGAGGCTCGTTTGCTGCGCCAGATGGGATAGATTGGCGATTACCAGGATGGTCTCGCCCTTATCCTGCCGCAGGTAGGCCAGCACTTTATAATTTTCCGGCTCGAGGAATTCCATGCCGCCGCGTCCGAATGTCTTGTATCGTTTTCGCAGGGCGATTACACGCTTGAGCCACTGGAGCAGAGAGTCGAGATTGGCGGCCTGCTCTTTCACGTTGACGACTTTATATTGATACGCGGGGTCGGTAACCAGCGGCAGGTAAAGCTGCCCGGGACCGGCTCGAGAAAAGCCGGCGTTACGCTGCGGACTCCACTGCATGGGGGTGCGCACGCCGTCGCGGTCGTTGAGGCGGTAGTTATCGCCCATGCCTATCTCGTCGCCGTAGTAAACGACCGGCGTTCCCGGCAGCGAGAAAAGCAGGCCGTTCATCAGCTCTATTTTCCGGCGGTCGTTGCCGAGCAGGGGCGCCAGGCGGCGGCGGATGCCGAGGTTGAGGCGGGCGGTGGGGTCGGCGGCGTAGGCGCGGTACATTGAGTCGCGCTCTTCGTCGGTGACCATCTCCAGGGTTAGCTCGTCGTGGTTGCGCAGGAACAAAGCCCACTGGCATTCGCGGGGAATGAGTGGTGTCTGCCGGAAAATATCGACGATGGGGAAACGGTCCTCCTTGCGGAGGGCCAGGAAGAGCCGCGGCATCAAGGGAAAGTTAAAAGCCATGTGAAATTCATCGCCGGCGCCGAAGTAGGCGACGGCGTCCTCCGGCCACTGGTTGGCTTCCGCCAGCAGCATGCGGTCCGGGAAATTATCGTTGACGTGGCGGCGCAGCTCTTTGATAAAGGCGTGGGTCTCCGGCAGGTTCTCGCAGCTGGTACCCTCGCGTTCGTAAAGATAGGGGACGGCGTCGATGCGGAGTCCGTCCACGCCCGTTTTCAGCCAGTAATCCATTACTTTTACGATGGCCTGCCTGACCTCCGGGTTATCGAAATTGAGGTCCGGCTGGTGGGCATAAAAACGATGCCAGTAATATTGTTTCGCCACGGGGTCCCAGGTCCAGTTGGAGGTTTCGGTATCGGTAAAAATGATGCGGGCGTCTCGATATTTTTCGGGAGTATCGCTCCATACGTAAAAATCGCGGTAGCGGCTTCCCCGGGGCGCGCGGCGCGCCCGCTGGAACCAGGGGTGCTGGTCGGAGGTGTGGTTGATCACCAGCTCCGTGATGACGCGTATGCCGCGACGGTGCGCCGCCTCGATAAAGCCCTTGAAGTCGGCCATGGTGCCGTAGGCCGGCAGGACGTCCAAATAGTTGGCAATATCGTAGCCGTCATCTTTTAAAGGTGAAGGATAGAAAGGCAGCAGCCACACCGCGTTCACGCCGAGGTCTTCCAGGTAGTCCAGCTTTTCTATCAGACCCGGGAAATCGCCGACGCCATCGGCGTCGCTGTCAAAAAACGAGCGCAGTTGCAGTTCATAGATGATAGCGTCTTTATACCATAAAGGACTATTGCCCTTTTTCATCGTCGGTTTCCAGGCTCTCCTCTTTAACGGGCCGGGGCGTGAGGCCGATGGGGTGGAAGATGTGCGCGGGGCAAACATCGGGGTTAAGCTCGACGAAATTCCACTCGCCGCGCCAGGCATAGCGTTTTTGGGTCAGGAGGTCCTCGACCTGGTACGGCTTTTCGTTGTCGAACCCCCAGGCTTGCAGGGGTATGTTGACGCTGCCCGACTGGGTATTATGGGGGTCGAGGTTAACCACCACCAGGATGATATTGGCCAGGTCGGCGGTATGTTTGCTATAGCATATCAATTGTTCATTGTTAGTAGCGTTAAACCACATGTTCCGGTTACGCTGGAGGGCGGGGTTTTCGCGGCGGATACGATTAACGCGGCCTATCAGGTCCTTGAGGCTGTCCGGCCGGTCGATATCCCAATGCTTGATTTCATATTTTTCCGAGTTCAGGTATTCCTCGCTGCCCGGCTCCCGCGGTTTATTTTCCATGAGCTCGAAAGCGGGCCCGTAAACGCCGTAGTTGGCGCTTAGTGTCGCCGCCAGGACGAGCCGCGCCATGAAAGCCCCCCGGCCGCCCGTCTGCAGGTACTCGTGCAGGATGTCCGGCGTGTTGGGCCAGGCGTTGGGCACAAAAAAGTCTTTGACGGGTGTCTGCGTGAGCTCGGTGAAATACTCGGCGATATCTTTTTTGTGGTTGCGCCAGGTAAAGTAGGTATACGACTGGTTGAAGCCGACCTTGGCGAGGTGGTACATGACCTTGGGGCGGGTAAACGCCTCCGCCAGGAAAATGGTATCCGGGTACTGTTTTTTCACTTCGGCGATGAGCCACTCCCAGAACTGGAACGGCTTGGTATGCGGGTTGTCCACGCGGAAGATGCGGACGCCCTGTTTAGCCCAGTAAAGGACAATACTTTTAAGCTCCTCCCACAGTTCCTGCCAGCGCTCCGTCTCAAAATTGAGAGGGTAAATGTCCTGGTATTTTTTCGGGGGGTTTTCCGCGTACTGTATGGTGCCGTCCGGCCGCCGGATGAACCACTCGGGGTGTTCTTTAACGTACGGATGGTCCGGCGAGCACTGGAAGGCGATATCCAGGGCTATTTCCATTTGGTATTCTTCGGCTTTGGCCAGCAGGCGCTTGAAGTCCGCCAGCGTACCGAGTTGGGGATTGAAGGCTTTATGACCGCCCTCTTCCGAGCCGATGGCCCAGGGCGTGCCGGGGTCGTCAGGTCCGGCCGCGACGGCATTGTTTTTGCCCTTGCGGTTGGTGCGGCCGACCGGGTGGATGGGGGGAAAATAAAGGACATCGAAGCCCATTTCCGCGATATGGGGCAGGCGAGCTTCGCAATCTTTAAAAGTACCGTGCCGCCCGGCGATGGGTGAAGTAGAGCGGGGGAACATTTCGTACCAGGCGCCGCACCCGGCCCTTTCGCGGGCGACGGCGACCACCAGTTCCCGGGGATAAGTGACGGCATACTGGCGCGGCCGCTTGGCTTCAGGACGTTCGACCCATGCCGTGATGGTGAATACATAATCGCCCGTTTCCTGGGCTAAAAAAGACCCTTGCCAGCGGTCGTTGCCGAGGTGCCGCATCGGCGTCTCCGTCCAGCCGGACTCGCTTTCACGCCGGTAAAGTAAACGGGCGGCCAGCGTGTCATGCCCGTCGGCGTAGATATCGGCCTCGACCTCGACGGTATCGCCGAGGGTAGCTTTGGCCGGGAAACGCCCGCCGTCAACCTCCGGGCTGATGCCCTCGATGATGACGCGGTACCGGCCTTCTTTTAGTTCCATGGATTATTTCCCCGCCAACTGCCTTTTGTATTGATTATACCCTGTCTGAGCTGCTTACCGATATAACAAATATAACAAAGGCGAGGCATTTTCAAGGATTTTTCGCTTGCCCGGCAATTTATCACGGCTTGGCGGCCGGCAGGTACATTTTCTCGCAGTATTCTTTCAGCGCCCGCCGCGCCGAAAATACCGGTGCGATGGAGCTGATGGCCTTTTTTACCCTGGCGATCCAGGCCTGCGGCACACCGTTCCAATCGCGGTCGTAATATAGAGGCACGACCTGGTTCTCCAGCAGGCTGTAAAGAGCCTCGGCATCGGACTTATCTTCCTGCTCCGCGCTGGTACTGACGGTATCGTCGCCGATACACCAGCCGTTGTCACCATTGTAGGCCTCGTGCCACCAGCCGTCCGGCACACTCAGGTGAAGCACGCCGTTTAAAGCGGCTTTCATACCGCTGGTGCCGGAGGCCTCCTGCAGGCGGCGCGGCGTGTTGAGCCAGACATCCACGCCTTGCACCAGGTACCTGGCAAGGCGTATATCGTAGTCCTCGAGGAAGGCGATGCGTCCCTGGAAGACGCGGTCTCGGGCCATGGTATGGACGCGTTGCAGCAGTATTTTGGAGGCGGTGTCCGAGGGGTGTGACTTTCCGGCGAAGATTATCTGGACGGGCTTTGCGGGGTCGTTGATGATCTTTTTCAATCGTTCGATGTCACGGAACAGCAGGGCCGGGCGCTTGTACTCCGTGAAGCGGCGGACGAAACCTATCGTTAACGCACTGTCGTCGAGTAGAGAGCCCATGGCGAGGATTTGCTGTGGTGAGGCTTCGCCCCTGGCCCAGCGTAACTGCGCCCGTTCCAGGATAACGTGGAACAGTTTCCTCTTCAATAATACGTGAATTCTCCAGAGCTCGTCGTCCGGGATTTCTTCAATATGCTTCCAGAGTTGGACGTCATCGTGCTTATCCAGCCAATCCTTGCCGAGGTATTTTTCATAGAGCGCCCGGTGTTCCAAAGCGACCCAGGTCGGCACGTGCACCCCGTTAGTGATGTGCGTGATGGGCACATCGTCCTCGGGGCAGTCCCAGAGCCCGCACCACATGCGGCGGGCGACCCTGGCATGCAGCTGGCTGACCGCATTGCGGTATCCGGATGTCTTCAGCGCGAGAACGGTCATGTTAAAGTTGCCGTCGGTGGTGTGGCTCCTCCGTCCCAGGTCAAGAAAATCATCACGGCTGATGCCCAGCGATGGCCAGTAACCGTCGAAGTACTGGGAGACGAGGTCGGTGGTGAAAATATCGTGGCCGGCGGGGACGGGGGTGTGGGTGGTGAATACCGAGGTCTTCCGCACGCTCTCGAGGGCTTCGCTGAAGGTCTTGCCCTTGATGACCGCATCCCGGACGCGTTCCAGCATCATAAAACCGGTATGGCCTTCATTGGCGTGCCAGACGGAAGGCTGAATGCCCAGTGTCCGCAGTACGCGCACCCCGCCGATGCCGAGTAAAATTTCCTGCTGCAGGCGCTGTTCGCGGTCGGCGGTGTAAAGTCGATTGGACAGCAGGCAGTCGCGGGGGTCGTTTTCCTCCAGGCCGGTGTCGAGGAGGTACAGGCTGACCCGGCCCAGGTTCACCAGCCAGGCCCCGATGTGCAGCATGCGGTTTTTAAGCTTTACTTCGGCCAGGCATTTCTGGCCGGTAGGGGAGAGAATCGGGCGTACCGGCGCTTTACTGAAATCCAGCTGATGGTATTCTTCTTCCTGCCACCCGTCCGCCGAGATGCGCTGCTGGAAATATCCCTGGGGATACATGAAGCCCACCGCCACCAGCGGTATTCCCAGGTCGCTGGCTTCTTTGCAGATATCGCCGGCGAGCACGCCCAGGCCGCCGGCATAGATAGGCAGCGAATTGTGGATGGCGAACTCCATGGAAAAATAAGCGATAGGCCCCGTGAAAGCGCCGGGGTGGGTGGTCTTATACCAGGAATTGCCGTCGTTTTTTTCCTCGTCGAACGCGGCGATGGCGGCATCGTATAAAGAGAGGAAAGACGGGTCTGCAGCGGCGAATTCCAGTTTTTCCTGGGTGGTCTCGTAGAGCTGCTGGACCGGATTGTGCCCGCTTTGCCGCCACAGCGTGTAGTCCAGCGTTCTGAAGACCGACCTTCCGACCGGGTGCCAGCTCCACCAGAGTGAATTGGCGAGTTCGTTAAGTCTGCCGATGCGGTCCGGGATTTTTGTATGTACCAAAGAACGCTCCTGATGCCGGCTCTGCCGGGTTAAGAAGGCTATTTATTTCTTTGTCGTGTACTGCCAAACAAAGTGGTGAGCCGTGGAGGGCTCGAACCTCCAACCTGATGATTAAGAGTCATCTGCTCTACCAGTTGAGCTAACGGCCCGGAATATCAATATTTTATCATCAGTAGGCGTATCGTGGCAAGCGGGCCGAAGCTGTGTCCAGGGTAAATCAGTTAATAGAAAAGCTCCCCCTGGGAGAGGGAGAGCTTTATTTTGCCTGGCAGTGCCCGATTAGTTTTGTTTATGCTTGTCCAGTTCTATGGAATCGACCGGTGCCAGCAGATTACCGTCCGTGGTAATGATGTCTTTCGCGTTAACGATTTTCACCTCGCGGTGGGCGAGGCGGAATTTCTTCATGATTTCATCATGTTTCTGGAAAACCTCTTTTTGCTCCTCGGCTTTACGTTTTCTTACCCACAGTATAATCATCTTTTATCCCTTTCCAGAGCAATCGGTTCTTTTATCGCCACATGGTTTCTTCAGCTTTATTTGGTGCCGACACTCGGGAGAACGTCGGTGAAGTCGTTGCGTTTGAGCGTATCTTTAATCCGCTTTTTCAGGGCAGCGCCGCCGAAGGGCTCGGTAAGATAGTTATCGGAGCTGAGGTTAAGCCCTCTGACCGTGCCGCTATCGCTGTCCCAGGTGCTGAGCATCATCACGGGCGTCTGCGTCCACTGCCGGAGCTGCAAACACGTGCCGACGCCGTCAAGCGAGGGCATCACGATATCTAGGATGACAACCCCCGGCCGCTCGGTATCCAGGATGTTTTTAAGCTGTACTCCGGTCTGCGGGGTGTTGACGAAATCATAGTCGCCATTGCTCAGTTCCTGTCGTAGGAAATTTACCAGTACTGGGTCGCGGCTGATGGCCAGTACTTTGGTCTTTACCGACATGTTAGTTCCTCCCGTCATTTCGCTGACACCCTAGACTAACATGCGTGCGATAAACGGAACATAAACGGGGCGGGAGATAAGATAAATACTTTATTAATGAATTTAAAGAGGGCGGGAGACAAGCGGAAAGAACGTAAACTCGACGCGAGAAGTTTACATAAAATAGAGACTCAAGGCTACTGTTTTAACAGATGGTTAATTGAATCCTCACCCCTTAATCCCCTCTCCAGCCAGTTACATCGTGGAAACCCGTAGTTCTTTTCGCCGGAGAGGGGAAAATAAAAAGAGGGGTCGTGACCACTCTTAAACGCCCTGTCATTCCGAGGAGTCCTTCCTTTGGAAGGACGACGTGAGAATCGCGTATACCGGGGAGTAATCCCACCGAGAGGAGGCAGGGGGTGAGTAATTTATATTAAGTGAACAGTCACCCGGTTATTTCTTGGCTTTTGCTTTAGCTTTAGACGCTGTCCTGGCTTTAGCCGCCGGTTTTGCCTTAGCTTTAGCCGCCGGCTTCGCTTTCGCGCCCGGAATTGCCGCCCCGGGTGGCGGCGGCAGGTTACTGTGATATTTTCGCGTCAGCATTATCTCCAGGAAGATAACGGGCTTAGGCAATTTCTTAAAGTAAAGCGGCCCGTGCGGCAGTCCTTTGGGGAGGGGGACGATGGCCGGGGAATCGATGATATGCCTTTCCTCTTCCTTGCCCAGGCAAAGCTCGATTTCCGCCCCGCCGAAATCCCGGACGTCTTTCGGGTTCGTCCCCAGGAAACAGAGTATCTGCATGAAATCGTCATGATAATGCGATTCCTTGAGGACGTATTCCGGCTTATAGAAAACGTGGTGCGTCAAAATGCAGTCGGCGTCCATCTCGTCACCGCTGGCGGAAAGGCCTTCCATCTGGTGGTGTTTTTTAAAGGCGTTCCTCAAGATGTGCTTGCCGTATTTTGTTTTGTCTGCCATGGCTCGCTCCTTCAAAGTTTATAGTTAGACGAACTCTTCGTCGCCCGACGACCTCGTATAGTCGGTGCCGTTGCCGGCCGTCCAGAAGAAAATGGGGTAATCGATTCTTTTCAGGGTCAGCGGCAGGTGCTTCATGCCCCGCGGGACGTAAATCAGGCAGCTTTTAGTGATGGTGAATTTCTCGTCTTCGAGCCATAAATCCAGCTCGCCGCCGAGCTCGTTCGGTTTATCCGGCACCGTGCCGACGAACCCCAGCGTCTCGTCGAAGTTATGCGTATGGGCAATCTCGATATCGAGGGGCTCGACGCCGTGCTTTTTCCAGAGCCAGACGCAGTTGGTATAAAAAGCCCCCTCGGCGATTCGGTTGTCCAGGGCGAACAGCCACGTGCCGTCGAAGTAGTTGCCTTTGGCCCGCGCTTCCACCAGACGCTTGGGCTGCGGGAAGGGTTTATCCCCCGGCTTCGGTTTGGGCGGTTCGTAGACGATGTATTTGCTGTACTTGGACTTGGCCAATTCACTTCTCCTTTATTTTTTCTTTTGGGTCGGCTTGGACGACTTCCGAGCGGTATCTGCCGGTGGCTTCCTTCGCCGGCCGCCCGACTTCCAGATGCGGGTCAGCGATATCTCTAGAAAAACCAGGGGCTTTTCGACTTTTTTGAAAACGATAGGGCAGTGCTTCACCCCGCCCGGTATGGAGACCACCGCCGGCTCGGTGATAAGGTGTTTTTCGCCGCCCAGGGTGAATTCTATCTTCGCCCCGAAATCGGTAATATCTTCCGGGTTCCCGCCGATAAAGCAGAGCATCTCCGGAAATTTATGGGCGTGGGGGAAATCGAAGGACATGGGCTTGGCGATGCAGTGATAGCCTATCGAGCAGTCCGCGTCGAGCTCCCCGTCGTGCGCCACGATGGACTTGCCGCCGTAATACGGTATTTTCTTGATGAGGTCTTTGGTGTGGATGCATTTTCCGTATTTAGTGGGGGTCGCCATATTGTCCGTCCTCTCTATTTCTTCTTCGACTTCGGTTTAGCTTTCGATTTCGGCGCCGCCTTGGCTTTCGCTTTGGCCGCGGCGATGAGTTTGGCGTTCTTGGCCTTCTCCGAGGTCGCTTTGCCGCTGACCGGGTGGTCATAATGGAAGGGGAAGATATAGCCGGACACGAAGCGGGGGTCGAACTCCTCGGGGGCGATATCGGGAATAGGTCCCTTGAAGTTCTTAATGGCGTTGACGAAATTCTCCACCGGTATCCACTGGTCGCCCGGTATCCTGATATTCAGCGGGATAATCCAGTCTATTTTCAGGAACTTCCAGACGCCGTTTTGCTTGATATATTCGACTTCGTAAAGCCCGCCGACAATCGAGCAGTTGAATTTTCCCGGTTCGTCCGCCCGGGGAATGGCCACCCCGCCGAAGGAATACCACCGCCCTTTGGCCCGCTGGCCGTCCGGCGTGACATCCACCACCCCGGCGATGGGCATGACCTGGTGTAAAAAGCCGGGCGGCGGTTCCGGCCTGTCCGACCCCACCCCGAAGTATTTTTTCACGCCTTCCTTGCCCAGCCAGGTCCCTTCCAGCCAGTGCAGCCGCACCTCGGGATGGTCGGCAAAGCAATCGTAAATTTCATCGCGCATCATGTGCATGACGTAATAGCTATAGACGCGCTGCAGCCGCTTCACCTCGTTGATATCGTCCAGAATGCCGACCTTTTTTTCCAGGGCTTTCAATCGGGCTTCCATTTCTTTAGCGGTCATCCGAATCTCCTTTTTATTTTGATTGAGGAAATTATTTAACTGATTTTACTCCAAATTGCGGGAGAGAAACAAATAAAAAAAGGGGAGCCTTTAAGGCTCCCCTCCGTTTTCGCGAAAAACGCCGGCGTTATTTGACCGTCGCCAGGTGATAGCCCACGCCGGGGATGGTCTGGATATACCTGGGGTTCTTGGGGTCCGGTTCCAGCTTGCGGCGCAGACGTCCCACAAAGACACGCAGGTATTCCTTCTCCGAAGAGTATTCGTTGCCCCAGACGCTCTGTAAAAGCATGCTGTGGGTCAGGACTTTATCCGAGTTAACCGCCAGGTGCTGCAGCATGGCGTACTCGGTAGGGGTCAGCGTTACCTCCCGGCCGGCCATGGTGACGCGCCTCTTGGCGAAATTAATCTCCAGGTTATCGCAGACGAAATTCGACTGGGCCGGGGCGACCGCGGGGTCGCCGCGATGGCGGAAGGCCGTCTTGATCCTGGCCATCAGCTCGGCGATGCCGAACGGTTTGGTCAGGTAATCGTCCGCGCCCAGTTCCAGGCATTTGACCTTGTCTTTCTCATCGCCGCGGGCGCTGAGTATAATAATAGGTACGCTCGACCATTCCCGGATGCGGCGGCAGACTTCCACCCCGTCGATTTTGGGCATCATCAGGTCGAGGATAATGAGGTCGACGAATTCGTTCTGGACGGCTTCCAGGGACTCCTCGCCGTTGGTAGCGGTGACGACCTCGTAGCCGCGCGCCTTGAGGTTGGTGCTCAGCAGCCTGAGAATCGCCGGGTCGTCGTCAACAATCAGGATACGTTTTTTGTCCATGGCTTTGTCCCCCCTTTAGTCCACCGGCAGCGTGAAGCTGAATTTAGCGCCCCTGCCTGGCTCGCTTTCCACCCAGATTTTCCCGCCGTGCGCCTCGATGATGCCCCGGCAGATGGCCAGCCCCAACCCGGTCCCTTTCCTCCGTCCGGCCTTGCGGCCTTCCCCCTGGAAGAACCGCTCGAATACTTTCTCATGCAGTTCGGCCGGAATGCCGATGCCTTCATCGGTAACGCTGACGATAACGTCTTTGCTGTCGTATTGTGCCTCGATGACAATCGACGTGTCGTCGTCGGAGAACTTGACGGCGTTCTCCACCAGGTTGGTCAGCACCTCGCCGATGCGGCTGTCATCGATGTAGACCGGCGGCAAATCATCCGGAATGCGAATATCGAGGTGATGTTTGGCCGTCAGGGTATTCAGCCTGTCTTTGTTCGTATCGATGACTTTCGCCAGCTGTTGTGGTTTTTTCCTGACCTCGAGGGCTTTGGCTTCCAGCCGCGACATCATCAGCAAATCGTCCACTAGGCGCGAAAGCGTATCGGCGTCACGGTCTATCGACGTCAGGAAATCGCGCCGCGTTTGTTCGTCGAAAATCACGTCCGGCTGCAGCAGGCTGTTGGCCGAGCCCTTGATGACGGAAAGGGGCGTCCGCAGCTCGTGGGACACGTTGGCGAGGAACTCCGTGCGCATCATATCGAGTTCCCGGAGCGCTTTGGCGCTGGACGCTTCTTCGTAAAGCTGGGCGTTGCGCACCGCGATGGCAATTTCGCGGGCGATGCCGGTGAGCAGCTCGATGTTGTTCACGCTGAAATACTGGGCGAAACTGGTGGTGACCCCCAGCACGCCGATGCTCTTGCCTAAAATATTCAGGGGCACCCCGGCGAAAGAGAGGTAGCCGCCGCTGCTCAGGAAGGCGAGGTCAGTCCCGGTGTATTTCCGCAGGTCCTCGATAATATCGAACTGGCCCTGCTCGAATATCTGACGGATAGTGCCGCCATCATGGTTAATTTCTTTCGGCATGGCTTCGACGTTTCTCCGGGATAGCCCGTGATATGCCTTGAGCGATAACCGTTCGTCCTCTTTAATATAGACGAAGCTGGCTTCCAGCCCGGTAAACTGGGCGACCCGCTCCAGCGCCGAATCCAGGATTTGTTGCAGGTCGAGCGATTCGGACACTACCTGGGATACGTTCAACAGGGTATTGGTGATGCGGTTGTGTTTTTCCAGCTCTTCCATGAGCTGCCGGTTTTCGATGACCAGGGCCTGTTTCTCCAGGCCGCGCTCGATGACCGATAGCAGGTTGGCGGTGTCCAGCGGTTTTTCCAGGTAGGCGAAGGCGCCGCGGTTCAGCGATTTGATGGCGTTCTGCATCGTGGAGTGGCCCGTGAGCATGATGGCGGTGATGTCCGGATGTATTTCCAGGATTCTGGGGAGCAGTTCGGTGCCGTCGGCATCCGGCAGGGCGATATCCAGGATGGTGACGTGATAAAAACGTTTTTTGAATAACGCCATCGCTTCGTCAGCCGAAGGCGCGATATCGACCATGTACCCCCTTTTCCCCAGGATACGCCGGATGATTTCCAGGAAATCGAGGTCGTCGTCGACTACCAGTATGCTTTGGTTATTTTTCATCGGTTTTTACCTTAAATCACGCGCTTTTGCTGCGATTAATGTTTCATTTTCCGGCTGTCCCGGCGCGGAGGTCAGGGGGTCGGAGACATCGCCCTCGTCATCGATGACGAGAATGGGCTCGCTGGCTACCTCCGTAATAAGGTCGATGAGCTTTTCAATCTTTATCGGCTTGTGGACGATGTGGCGGGCGCCCTGGGCGCGGGCGAGCTCCAGTAGCGCGGCATCGGAATAGCCCGTCATTAAGATAATGGTCGTGTCCGGGTGCATTTCTTTCATCAGGCGGAAGGCTTCCACCCCGTTCATCTCGGGCATGACGATATCCATTAAAGCCACATCGAAACGGTGTTTTTTATATTTATCCACGGCCAGCGAACCGTTTTCGGCGGTTTCCACGAAGAAACCATGCCGCTTTAAAATCATGGCAAATGTTTCGAGCAAATCTTCATTATCATCGACGACGAGGATTTTCGGTTCGTTACTCATTGAGGGTCTTTCTCCTTTTCTCCAGCGGCAGCTTTACCGTGAAAGTCGCTCCCCGGCCGGCCCGGCTCTCCACCTCGATTTTGCCGCCGTTCTGCTCGGCGAGCCTTTTGGAAATAGCCAGCCCCAGGCCGATGCCCTTGGGCTTGGTGGTGAAGAGGGGCTCGAATATCTTTTCTAGGTTCTCGGCCGGTATGCCGCAGCCGCTGTCACGGAATTTTACCCAGAGGAAATCGGCGTCTTCCCCCGTTTCAATCGTTAGCTTTCCGCCCTTGGCGCCCATGGCCTGGATGGCATTAGAGATGATATTGGTGAAAACGCGACTGATTTGCTCGGGGTCGGTCCGGACCGGCCGGGAATGCCCGTTCAAATTAGACTTAATCGTGACCTGCGGCGGCACGGTTATCCAGGTAAGGCTTTCGTTGATGATGTTTTTAATGTCTACCCTGACCTCCGATGGCGGCGTGATGCGGGTGAAGTCCAGCAGGTCGGTGACGATTTTATTGGCGATGTCGATTTGTTTGTCCAGGACGGCGAGGGTATTGATGTCCTCGGCGTCGTCTTTCTCCGAAAGGGACATTTTCAGAAGGTAGGCGCAGTTCCTGATCACGTTGAGGGGATTGCGGAGCTCATGCCCCACCCCCGAGGCCAGTTCGCCGACGGCAGCCAGCCTTTCGGCGCGTAGCAGTTTCTCCTGCACCTGCGCCAGCTTTTTATCCTCTTGAATTGGCGGCTGTTTATAGCTCATCTGGTCTTATCGATTCTCTGGTATTAATGGCTAAAAAGAAGGCTATGATTGGCACACTCCCACACTACTCGTACGGGTGTCACGGTCGCAATCAAGACAACCCTTATTTCATCGGGGTATTCACCCATGACCCTCACGGTCCACTCCATCCGGTTAAATTTAGCCCTCCTGCTTTGCCCTTACGACTACATTATCCCCACATCACGTGGGTTGTTTCTATAGTGACTTATGAATGTTTCACTTGGTACGAAAGTAACATCTCCCCTTGGAAAAATTGGGGGGAAGTCTCCATTATACATAGGGGTAAACCATGGCAAAATCCAAAATAGCTACGGGCGCGCTGTTCGCCGGCTGGCAAAACATAATGAAATTTAATGATTATTTAACGTTATATTTATAAATCTTTATTACTCTCTTTATATATGTAGTCTACAATCTTAAATGGTTGCCGCAGTGAGGATAAGTGAAGATAAGTGAGGATGAGTGAGGCGCCAAAACTGGTCCGGGAAAGGTAAGCATATGAATCCGATAAAGTCAGAAACCGTCAGCGTCCTTGTGGTCGAAGAGCAGGAAATCTACCGCGAGGTCTACCGCCAGGTCCTGCCGGGCCGTTCTAATATTCAGGTCCTGCGCGTTTCCGAAAATGGCGAAACCGGGGCCTTGATGCAGGCGGTCTCCGAGCTACGCCCCAATGTCCTGCTGTTAAGCGTTAAAAAGCTGGACGTCAACATTATCGAAGAGCTGGAGCAAATCAGGAACACCTATCCCCGGATGGGCATCGTGATATTGATGGTATTTTACGTTTCCCACGATATTGAAATGCTGCGCCGGCTGGCCCTCTGCGGCGAGAGCGGCATGGCGCTCTTTTTAAAGCAATCGCTGGATACCGTCGACCAGCTGTGCCGGACGATTTTGGCCGTCAGCCAGGGCCAGGTCATTCTCGACCCGCCCCTCGCTACCTACATGTTCGCCGGCAAAGCGGAGTGCCCTTTCCTCAACCAGCTGACCACCCGCGAGTTGGAAATCCTTAGCCTGCTGGCACAGGGATATACTAACTTGTCCATCGCCGAGGCGCTTTTTATCGATATCAAGACCGTCGAGCACCATCTGAACTCGATGTATAGCAAGCTGAAGGCGGACCCCGATTATAACTCCAAGCACCTGCGGGTCAGCGCCGCCAGGCTTTACCTCGAAACGATGGGCGGCCTGCACCGGAAAGAACAGGCCCTGACGCGCGGCGCGGCCAGGTAGCCGGCTACCAAAAGATAAGCTCTTTGACGTTCCAGATAACGACCACACCTAGCGCCGCGATGGACGGCCAGAGCAGCCGCCCCGGCAATACCCACGCCGCCGCCGCCGGAATCACGAACTTGATTAGCACCAGCAGCGCCGGCACGTGAATCAGAAGTCTCACTAGGGGGTTCATTTCCCACAGCCCCAGGTACATCGCCAGCACCGTCAGGAGCAGGTCTAAGAGGGCCAGCAGAATAAAGGACACCTTCAGCGCGGTGCATTTTTTAAATGTCACCGCCGATTCCAGCCAGCCTGTCCCTAGTATTTTCCCGAGCACCTTTTCCCCCCGGCAATTTAGATCAGGATTTATTTTGAGGTTATCTTTCCCACGTCTTGATCGGCTCGTAGTTAGCCGCCCATTTTATATCGAACATGTTATCTTTCCAGGTCACGTTCATTTCATCGATGGCGGCTTTGAACTCAGGACTTTTAGGAAAGGCATCGATCGCGTCTTTATCATCGTATTCGTAAATCGCCAGGTACTTTGCCTGCCCCTGTCCTTCCCTCATAAGCTGGTAGCGCGTCACCTTTTTAAGGCCCGTGTACTTGAACAGGAGGGGGATATGTACCTCGTTGTACCACTTATTGAACTTCGCCTCATTTTTGGCGCACTCCGTTGCCACGATATTTAATATCCTCATTTTAGCCATTCCTGCTCTCCTTTTGGTGAGATTATTCCAGACCTATCATAAATTTGCACTGTTGTTTTGTCAATGGATTATCCTCCCAATTTGACTTTATTTTGGGTAAGAAATAGACTGGGGACGTTAAGTCTCACCAAGGAGGGAAATGTGAAAGCTGCCGTCTGTTATGAGCTTGGTAAGCCGCTGGTCGTGGAAGAGGTGGATATCGACCCGCCCAAAGCGGGTGAGCTCAGGGTGAAAATAGCCGCTACGGCCGTCTGCCATAGCGATATCCACATGTTCAAGGGCGACCTTCCCTTCAAGCCGCCGCTGGTCGGCGGGCACGAGTCCGCCGGCTACGTTGAAGTATTGGGCAAAGGGGTCACTGGTTTCGAGCCGGGCGACCGCGTGGTGATATCGCTACTGGCTAGTTGCGGCAAGTGTAAATATTGCCTGACCGGCCGCAGCTGGCTGTGTAATGCTTCCTGGCCGCTGGACAAGGAAGCGCGCATGCACAAT
>CAVUAO010000005.1:0-132893 GCA_963739515.1 uncultured Chloroflexia bacterium
GTGGCGGTTTTGAACTTTACGCCCGAGACGAACTTTAATTATGACGTCGGCGTACCGCTGGCGGGCACCTGGAAGGAAATATTGAATAGCGACGCGACGAAATACGGCGGCAGCGGTCAGGGTAATCCCAACCCGTTGACGGCATCAACTACAGGTAAGCACGGCCGCCCCTATTCCCTCAACTTAACGATACCACCGCTGGGGGTAATTTTTCTGAAACATCTCCCGCCGTAACCCTGATATCAGAGGCTAACCTCACCCCCTGCCCCCTCTCCAAACCAGAGATTTACCATAGTAGTTTTATACGTTGTTTGGAGAGGGGGATAAAGACTTAGAGGGGGCTGGCGCCCCCTCTCGCTCACGCACTCCCTTTAAAGAGAGGGTCGTTTAAGAGGGGTGAAACCCCTCTTTCTTTTTCCCCCTCTCAAACAAGAATATTACGACACTAATAATGACACTGTTTGAGAGGGGGATAAAGGGGGTGAGAAGAAACCTACGCCATGCGGATATTTAACTGTTTCCCAAGAGAAACAAATGCATCCGCCCATTCTTTGTTCTGCTTGAATTGAGGATAGACACCGCTCATCATATCCCAAAGTATTTTCTGCGCCTTCCGTAAATCCACCTCGAAAGGCAGGCTGCGTGCTAGTTTAACCGCTTCCAGAAGCTTTTTCAGGTTAACATATGACGGGTCTCTGGCCAGCCGCTCGGCCATCTGTTCAAGATTTAGCTTCATTTCATAGCCGATGCCCGCGACATTCGTTTTAATGTGCCATTTCGCGGCGGTATCCAGCAGCTTCTGCATTTGTACCGCATCTATGGGGGCACTTTTCACCGCGCGGCGTAATTCCATATCTATTATAAGCTCAGTTATCGAACGATACGCTTCAGGGATATCCCCACCCAGCTCAGCGGAAAAGCGTGCCGGCGGATATAGCTGCTGATAAAGCGTCAGGAATGGCTCGACCCCGGCGATAGCCGACTCTACCATCGCGTCCAGAGTTTTACGCTGCTCATCATAGTCGGTGGCCGCTTTTGCCCTGAGCATCGCCGGCCGGACCAGTTGTTCGTAAATACGTTTGCCATCGTTGAGCTCAGGGATATTGCTCTTAGCCTGCTCCAGTATTTTTAAAAAGCCGTCCTCTAACGATCCCCCGAATAGCTCCTGCGCCAGTTCTACGACGCGCCCGGCGTACTGCATGACCTGGACCGGCTCGGGACGGGAAAGCTCATCGAAAAACCAGCCGTCGCTCGTATACATCAGCATAGCATGACGCTGCAACTCGAGCAGCTTGAGCGCGGTGGCCTTTTCATCTTCATTAAGCTCGCGGCTCGCATACCGGCTCAAGAAACTTTTAAGGCTCTCCGGAGACCGGTCGAGGATGACATCGACATAGCCGTCGCGGGCCGCCCAGGGGTCTTTGAAGAACCGACGGGCTTTTGCCTCATAACGCGGGGCCAGTGTGTCGCGTAGCATGTCGAAGGCGTTGCGCAGCGGCGTCCGCCACTGCTGGTTCCAGCCGGGGTGGCTGCCGGCGCCGGTCCTATCGCCGCAATCGCTCCACCAGCGGTCGACGCCGTGCCCGCAGCTCCAGGATGTTTTTTCGATGATTTGCACCTCGTGGGTGGGGGGATATTTCTCCAGGAATTCCCCATAGTTGGTGAGTTTTGCCAGGTTATTGGCCTCGATATAGCGCATGGCGTAAGCCAGCGCCATGTCCCCGTAACGATGGTGGTGCCCGTAGTTCTCACCGTCGGTGGCGATGTGCACCAGTTGCGGTTGGTCCTTTTCATCGGAAAAGGCGTCGGTCAGTCGTTTGGCAAAAACATCGCCGCTTTTAAGTACATCCGCAAAAGATACGGCGCCGGCGATGGAACCATCGTAAAAGAAGACACTAAAAGTCCTGCCCGACGGCAGGTTGACCAGATAAGCCCGGGTGGTATCGATACCGCCGCCGCCGACGTCCTGCCAGACCGATGCGCCTATCCGGCGGACCTGCTTAGCCTGATGCGGGGCCAGGATGGTGAATTTTATGCCCAGTCCCGCCATGATGTCCAGGGTCTCCAAGTCTACCGCCGTTTCGGGCAGCCACATTCCCTCCGGTCGCCGCCCGAAGCGGTGCTCGAAGTCCCTTATTCCCCAGGCCACCTGGCTGTACCGGTCATGGTGGTTGGCGAGGGGCAGGATAACGTGGTTATAGACCCCGGCCAGCGCCCCGCCGTGCCCCGAGTAACACTGCTGGCTCTCTTTATCGGCTTCGATAATCGCCCGGTAAACGTCCGGGCTATTGGCTTCCAGCCAGGCCAGCAGCGTGGGGCCGAAGTCGAAGCTCATCCGGGCATAGTTATTGACGATATCGCTGATGTATCCGTCGCCGTCCAGGATATGCGAAGAGGCGTTGGGTAGATAGCATTCGGCGGTAACCCTCTCGTTCCAGTCGTGGTAAGGATAGGCGGAGTCCTGCCGCTCGACGCGCCCCAGCCAGGGGTTTTCGCGGGGCGGCTGGTAGAAGTGCCCGTGGATGCAGAGATACCGCTTCATGTTTTTATTAGTATTTCCCGTCTATTTATGTGACGCGACAGGTTTTTTCTTACCAATCCGTTGATAGAATTTTTCCGGTATGTCTCCGGGGTTTTTATAATAGACAAATTGGCAGGACTCCCCGCCTACCGGGTCAGACACAAAACGGACTGATTCGAAATTGCCGGTCCTTTCAATATCCAGCATCTCCATGACCGGGCAGTGCACGCAATAGATGGGGAAGTCTTTCATGCCCCACGTGATGCGGTGGGCTTCCTTGACTCTGGCCAGGCCGGCTTGATATCCACCTTTCTGGATTATCCTTTCACCCGAGCCGCACGGCTTCATGGTAATACATACCTTTTCATCATCCTCCCGGACGGTGATGGGCTGCAGGTGTCCCCGCATACCGCCGACCATGTGTTCCACGCGGGAACGGAAGTCCGTCTCCTCCGATGGTTTGAAAACAACCTTAGCTTCAATGGTATGCGCTTCCCTTTCCGCCTTTTCCACGGCGTCGATGCCATAATTTTTATAGATGTAGGTCAATAAACCGGTAACCCAGACCATATAGCCATCGTGGAGGTGATTAAACTCCCGGTACATCCTTTTGGCCAGGTCTTTAGCCTTCTCCTTGTCCCCGGCATCGATAGCTGCCTGTACCAGGTCTAATGTCCGTGTTCCCATTTCGTCGAGTTCCCTATCGGTAAACACCCTTTTTTTATTCACAGCAAACTGAATCCCCTTTTCTGTTATTTTTGTCGCCATAACAATACCCTGAGAGGCTTTCGGCTGTCAAATAGCCTTGACTCTTGACAAAAGAACAAATGTTCTACTATAATAGTTGCATCGGGTGAAATTATGAGAATCCTTTACGTCCTGCTGCCGCATTTCCCCTGGAGGTGTGAAGTCCGGAAAAATCCCGACCTCGCCGGTAAGGCGGCGCTGGTCGTGCAGTCTAAAGATGCGGCGTCTTCACAAAAGCTGGTGCTGGACTGGGCCCCCGAGCTCGACGGCCTGCAGACCGATATGTCTCTTCAGCAGGCGCTGGCCCGCCACGGCCAGGCCGCGCTGCTCCCGGCGGACATGCCTTATTACCGACTGGCATTCAGCGGGATACTGGACGCGCTGGAAACCGTCAGCCCCCTCGTCGAAGAAGCCGACCTCGGCTGCGCCTATATTGGCATCGACGGCCTGCAGCTTATCTACCCGGACGACGGCGCCATCATCGCCGCCGTGCGGGAAGCCGTACCCGGACTATTCACGCCCCGGATGGGCATAGCCGGGAACAAGTTCCTGGCGTATCTGGCCGCCCGCCGCTGTCCTCCCGGCGGGCACCAGGTATTGACCGGGGATATCGCCCCCCTCCTCCAAGACCTCCCCTGCGATGTCCTGCCGGTGTCGCTGAAGAGCCTGGAACGCCTGCGCGACTTCGGACTTAAAACGCTCGGGCAGGTGACCGCCCTGCCGCCCGGCCCGGTACAGTCGCAGTTCGGCCCGGAGGGCAAAAAAATCTGGGAGCTCGCCGGGGGCATCGACGCGACCCCCCTTTACCCCCGGATGATGGAAGCAAGCCGGGAGGAAGCCGCCACGCTGCCTTCGGTGACCGTCTCCCTGGAGGCCATACTATTCACGGTGGAGACCCTCCTCCGGCGGGTCTTCGAGGGCATCGTCATTAAAGGACTAGGCATCCGCAGCCTGTCCCTGTGGACACAGACCTGGAACGCCGAGCACTGGGAGCGCGTCATCCGCTTTAAGGAGCCGGCCATGGACCTGAAAAACGCCCTGTCGCGCGTCAAGCGCGTCCTGGAGGACTATCCCCAGCCCGGCCCCGTCGAGCAGGTGGGCCTGAGCATTACCGGCCTGGGCTACCCGCGGGGTCGGCAGAGAAGCCTTTTTTCAGATATGAGAGCCAAGGAACACCTCGCGGAAGATATCAAGCAACTGGAGTCGAGGCTGGGCAATCCCCAGGTCTATAAAGTGAAGGAGGTGGAGCCGTGGTCGCGGATACCGGAAAGACGCTACGCGCTGACGCCTACAAGCCGCTGAACACGCCGGAAGCACTAAAGGTGGACGAAGACACCGCCGGTCTGCCGGTGGCCGTCAGGATAAAGCGGTCCTTCCAAGGAAGGATCGCGACCATCGAGGATAAATGGCGACTCGACGACGAATGGTGGCGCGCCGAACCGGTATCGCGACTCTACTATAACGTCCTGCTCGCCTCCGGCCAGCGCCTGGTGCTCTATAAAGACCTCGTTACGGGGGCATGGTACCAGCAGGAGTATTAGGATACTACCGCCATGTCCTACGCCGAGCTTCACTGCCACAGCTACTATTCCTTCCACGACGGTGCTGCGTCGCTGGAAGAGCTGATGGTGCGCACCAAAGAGCTCGGCTACCGCGCCCTGGCTATCACCGACCACGATAACCTCTGCGGCGCCATGTGCTTTGCCCAGCTGGCCAAATCCCTGGAAATGCACGGCATCGCCGGCGCGGAACTGACGCTGGAAAACGGCTTTCACCTGACCCTGCTGGCTAAAGACGGGGAAGGCTATAAAAACCTCTGCCGCCTGATTACCGCCGCCCACAACTCCGGCGAGCGTAACGACCCCGCCCTTTCCCCCAAACTCCTGCCGGAACACGCTAAAGGACTTATCGCCCTCTCCGGCTGCCCCCGGGGAGAACTATCGCAATTAGTATCCAAGTCGCACCTGCCCGAGGCTAAAAGCCTGGTCAAACAATACCTCGACTGGTTCGGTTTAGACAACTACTATATCGAGCTCCAGCAGAACCTGGCTTTCGGCGATACGGCGCGCAACATCGCCCTGCTGAAGCTGGCTAAAGAGACCGGCGCCAAAATCGTCGCCACCGGGAACGTCCACTACCATAAACGCGAAAGGCATCAGCTGCAGGACTGCCTGGTGGCGGTGAAGAACTGCCAAAGCCTGGAGGAGACCCACCGCGAAAGGCGCCCCAACTCCGAGTATTATTTAAGGCCTATAGATGAGCTTCAAGCCCTTTTTAAAGATTGCCCCGAGGCTTTAGCCCACACGATTAAAATCGCGGAGCGCTGCACGTTCGACCTGACGAAAGACTTAAGCTATGTCTTCCCCGATTACCCCACCCCGGCCGGCGAGACGCCCCAGACCTACCTGGAAAAGCTCTGCCACGAGGCGGCGGTGCGGCGCTACGGCGTCATCACTCCGCCGGTGCAGGCGCGACTCGATGAGGAGTTCCGCCTGATAAAAAAATACAAACTCGCCGGCTTCCTGCTCATGTACCACGAGGTCATCAAGCTGGGGCGGGACGTCATGATCGCCCAGGGGCTCAGCGACCCGTCTTTAACGCTGGAGGAAAACCCGCCGGGGAGGGGTCGCGGCTCTTCCGTAGCTTTGCTGGTGGGCTATCTCATCGGGCTCTCGCACATCGACCCCCTTAAATACAACCTCTCGCTGGAGCGTTTCCTCCCCGACGATGTCATGACCAACGTGCCGGATATCGACCTCGATTTCCCCCGCAGCATCCGGGAAGACCTCATCCTGCGCACCCACGAAAAGTGGGGCTGGCAGCACGCCGCCCTGACCGGCACCATCAATACTTACATGATTAAAGGGGCGGTCAGGGACCTGGGGAAAGCTTTAGGCCTGCCGGAAGCGGAAATCGACCAGCTTTCCAAGCAGTCGGACTGGGGCAGTGCGAAAAGGCTCCGCGCGAAAATGGAAAGGATGCCCAACTTTAAAGATAAGGTGGATGCCCCGGTCTGGCGCGACCTGATACGGCTGTCCGCCGAGCTGGACGGCTTCCCCAAGTACATGGGGCAGCACCCCGGCGGCATGATTCTTTCCTCGGCGCCCCTCATCGATATCGTGCCGGTGCAGCGGGGGGCTATCGAGGGGCGCTACGTCTGCCAGTGGGACAAGGACAGCATCGACGACGCCGGCTTCGTGAAGATAGACTTCCTGGCGCTCGGCGCCCTTTCACAGCTCCAGGAAGCTATCGAGCTGATTAAAGCCCGCACCGGCGAGAGAATCGATATGTCCCGCATCGACTTCGAGGATGCCAAAGTCTACGATATGCTCTGCCAGGGCGATACCATCGGCATCTTCCAGGTAGAGTCCGCCGCCCAGATGCAGACCATCACCAGACTAAGACCAAGAAACCTGCTGGACATGGCCCACGAGGTGGGCGCGGTCCGGCCCGGCGTGGGTGTGAACCACGGCGTGCAGGAGTACCTGGCGCGGCGCACCAAACGCCGGCCGGTCACTTACGACCATCCCCTGGAAAAGCGTGCTTTAGAGCGCACGCTGGGCGTGGTGCTCTTCCAGGACCAGGTCAACCAGCTGGCCATCGACGTGGCCGGTTTTGCCCCCAGCGAGGCCGACCGCCTCCGTCGCGCCTTCGGGCGCAAGCACAACGATGAGCTCATCGAGCAGTACCATCAAAAGTTCCTCGCCGGGGCGAAGGAGCGCCATCCCGATGTGGCCGCCGCGGAAAAAGTCTTTAAAAAGTTCAACGGCCAGTACATGTTCCCGGAGTCGCATGCTTTTGCCTTCGGGGTGACCGCCTACCAGGCGTCCTGGCTGAAGTATTACTACCCGCTGGAGTTCTTCGTGGGCATCTTCAACCAGCAGCCCATGGGTTTCTATAACCTCGAAACGCTGAAGGAGGACGCCCGGCGGCACGGCATCACGGTGCTGAACCCGGATATAAATAATAGCAGCGCCAAATGTGTGATAGAAATCGGGGAAGCTCGAAGGGGCGTCAGCCCCTTCGAGAATAATTCGTCCCTCTCCCTCCGAGGGAGAGGGCAGGGTGAGGGTGATAAGAAACATCCCCCTGCCGGGATTCTTCGCTACGCTCAGAATGACAGCCCGGGCGGGGCCCTCCGTCTGGGCTTCCTGAACGTCACCGGCCTCGGCGAAGCCGCCGCCAAAGCTATCGAGGAGGGGAGGGAAAAAGGCGGGGTCTTTAAGACCATCGGGGAGTTTTTAGAGCGCACCGGCGTCCTGGAGGAAGTGGCTTTAAACCTGGCCTCGGCCGGCGCCTTCGATAGCCTTGCCTCGAACCGCCGCAAGGTGAAATGGGAAATCGGCCTCCGCTACCGCCCCATCAACTCCCAGCTGCCCCTGGCCCTCCCCGTCTCGCAGGACATGGTAGAGCTGGCCGCTCCCTCGGCATGGGAAAGCATGAAGGAGGAATACAGCGTCCTCAGCCTTTTCCCCGGCGGTCACATCATGGCGCGTCTCCGCCCCCGATTTAATCGGGGATTTTGCACCAGCCAAGACATCGATAAGCTGAGGGACGGCGCCGCGGTGAAGGCCGCCGGACTGGTCATCCGCCGCCAGCGGCCACAGGGCAAGGTGGTCTTTATCACCCTGGAAGATGAGTTCGGGCACATTCCCTGTATGGTCTTCGGCCCGACCTACGAGCAGAATGAACATACCTTCAGGTCGCCGTTCCTGATAATTAAGGGAAATCTCACCCGCCGCGAGGGCACCTGCAACGTGGTCATCAATGAAGTCGAAGGCCTTTACCGCCATGGAAAAAGTGCCGGCATCTAAGGACTGGCACTAAACGGGGCGTTTAAGATTTTTCAATGCCAGTTGACTTCACCCTCTGTTTCTTATATGCTTTTTATGAACACTTCATATCAGGTTTATAGCTGATTCCGCAGGAGGCAGAGTAATGGCAAGAAACGGAAATTATATCAGAGAAAAAGCCAGGGACACCAAGGTCATCCGCCAGGCGGACGTCGTCGTGGTGGGGGGCGGGCCGGGCGGCATCGGCGCCGCGGTCTCGGCGGCCCGCAACGGCGCGGATACCGTCCTCATCGAGCGCTACGGCTACCTCGGCGGCATGGGCACCGGCGGGCTGGTCACTATCATCCCGCAATTGACCGACTACACCGGCAAGCAGCAGATTGCGGGCATCACCCAGGAGTGGATCGACCGGCTTATCGCCCGCGACGCCGTCGATTACCCTAAGAAAGAGCACTGGGGTTCCATGGATAAGGAGCTCGTCCGGTATTATTTCCAGCGCAGCTTCTTCATGACGCGGCTCGACCGCGTGGTCTATGCCGCCATCATCGATGCCGAAATTTCCAAGTTTATCCTTAACGAGATGGTAGAAGAAGCCGGCGTCAAGGTCTACTGCCATGCCTGGGGCACCGAGCCCATCATGGAGGGCAACCACTGCAAGGGCGTCATCATCGAGAGCAAGTCCGGCCGCCAGGCGATACTGGGCAAAGTCATTATCGATGCCACCGGCGATGGCGACCTCTTCCCGTACGCCGGCATCGAGTTCGAGGACAAAATCCCCCCGAACTTCCGCATCGCCAACCTGGCGCTCGTCTTCTGGGTTGACGGCGTCGATTTCAAGAAGGCGATGGAGTTCCGCCAGAAAAACCCTAAAGAATTTATGGAGCTATCCCGCCAAGCCTTCGAAGCCGGCGCGCAGGGGGGCTTTATGCCCAGCAATCTCCCCAACCAGGAGGCGGTCGTCTGGTTCCATAACCGCTATCCCAATAAGAGCCAGGTGGACGTGGAAGATCTCACCCGCGTCGAGTCCACCGGCCGCAAGGTGGCGGTAAAGACCCTGGACTTCTACCGAAAGAACGTACCGGGTTTTGACAAGAGCTTCCTTGTCCTGACCGGCCCGCAGCTCGGTACGCGCTCGTCCCGCCGCATGGTCGGCGAATATCAGTTGACCAAGAAAGACCTGGCCGATAACCAGCCGTTCGCGGATACTATCGCCATCTTCCCGGACCTCGACCGCGGGCAGGAATCCCTGGACCATCCCAATATGTACATCCCGTACCGCTGCCTGCTGCCCAAGAACGTGGACAACTTCCTGGTGGCCTGCCGCGCCTTCTCCTCGGACATGCATGTCCAGGACTACTTCAACCTCATCCCGCACTGCATCGCTTTCGGCGAGGCCGCCGGCACCGCCTCAGCTTTAGCACTCAGGGCCGGCGTGGGCGTTAAGGACGTGGACATCAAAGCCCTGCAAAAGCAGCTCGCCAAGCAGGGCGTACCGCTGCCGGACCTTAAGAAAAAGGCCGACTATAAGTACACCGGGCCGGCGCTGGTCGGACCTTCTTTTACGCCGCCGCATTAAACGGAGAATAACCAAGATACAAGATACAAAAACCAAACAGAGGGTAGGGTAAAAACTACCCCCTTTGTTTGACAATAATATGTTCGATATAGTTAGAAATCTGTGTCAAAGGGAAAAGAACAGAAAAGGGATAATCCGCAAGTACATTACGACTTGACATCCTCCGATGTATGATGTGTCTCAATTTCGTTTTCAGGTTGTGATAGCCATGGCAGAGTTTCGGATTGTAAGTCTTGATAGAGTTTCTTAAGTTCGCGTTCAAAATACTTGGCATTTGCCACACGAAGATACCGTTTCTTTATCGTTAGACTTTGCATAGCATAACGCACTTCGTCTGAGTCAGTCTCTTGGGTTATGTGGCGATGCCACACATAAGCCAATAGGTCTGCCGCTTGTAGTTGCGGTCTAGTTGTTGAATCTGCAAAGGTGATGCTATCGAACCACTTTCCTCCAGGATGTCTACGTTTCCAGACTCGATAGAACGTTTCAGTTGCTATCGGTTCTAACTGATTATTATCTAATAAAACATGGATTAAAGAATCAGGTGGCGACACCAACAATACATCATGAAAAAACCGCCCAAAGACAACCATATAGGGCCGTGACTTAGCGCCTGAAGTAGTTAATTTGCGTTGAAATGACAATTTGAAAGGGTTGCCCCCGTGTTTGTTAAGACTCTTGCCGTGGAAGCTAGTTTCAAGATAAGCACTCGTCAGATAACGCCTCTCAGCTTCTTTTAATGCATGGAACGCATTGACATCCACAGCCCAACCAACAGGAATAATTCGATGATTGGCGATAACCGATAAGAGATCTGTTAAATATTCAAAACGATGTTCTTTTGACCAGTCTTTGTATGGATTTTCATGTGATAGACGTCTCTTAGGTGGAAAGAATTCGATTGCATGAAATTCTTGAATTCCGTCCTTACTCAATACGGCGTCCCACGCTATGTTGAACGATTCCCATTCGGCAGGTGTACCAATATAACCAAGTAGTACACAATAATGAGCGTTGCTTTCGATACCGCTTTCATCTCCAAAAGCCTCTAGTTCAATAGCCATTATAAGATGACTTCCCTTAATGTATGGATATTTACCTCAACTACCCCTAATTGTGGTAAACTGCTTATTAAGCAATTGTACATCCCCCTTTTCTTGCTGTGTCAAGTGTAATATATCCTTTTTTGAAGGTTTAAAATGCCAAAAATACGCACTATTACCGACCCCGCCCGTAAAATCAAGGTCTGGCGAGAGGTGGACGTGGTCGTGGTGGGGGGCGGTCCGGGCGGCGTCGCCTCAGCCATCGCCGCCGCCCGCAACGGGGCCAAGACCGTCCTCATCGAGCGCTACGGCCACCTAGGGGGCATGGCTACCGGCGGACTGGTCAATATTATTCCCAATCTGTCAGATATCACCGGCAGGCAGCATATCTACGGCATTACTCAGGAAATGCTCGACAGGCTCGATAAAAGGGGCGGGACTTCCTACCCGGCGAAAAAGGACCGGGGCACCGCCGACAAAAAAGTGATTGATTTCTATCAGGATGCCAACCTGGGCTGGTTCTACCTGCGTAAAGGCGCCGACGGCCGCCCGAGGGTGCTTTACAGCGCCGTCGTCGACCCCGAGATACTCAAGGATGAGTTTAACGACATGGTGCTCGAGTCCGGCGCCGAGCTTCTCCTGCATTCCTGGGGCACCCGCGCCATTACCGAGGGCAACACCGTCAAGGGCGTTATTTTCGAAAGTAAGTCCGGCACGCAGGCTATCCTCGGCAAGGTGATTATCGACTCCACCGGGGACGGCGATATTTTCGTAGTCGGCGGGGGCCGCCTTCGATAACGAGCTGGATAACAAGCGCCGCACCGCCTGGCTGGCCTTAGTCTGGTGGGTGACCAACGTCGACCTGAAAAAGTACGACGCCTTCAAGGCGTCGCAACCGGAAAAGTTCCAGGAGTTGATGCAGGAACTGGCGAAGCTGGGCGGCTATCCCGGTTTCTTTAAAAGCGTCCTGAAAAACATGCCGAATACCGTCTGGTACCACTGCATGCAGCCGCAGCCGGCACGGACCGACGCCATGGACGTCGAGCAGTTGACCCGCGTCGACATCAAAGCGCGAAAAAGGGCGCTAATAACTTTCGATTTTATGAAGAAGCATGTGCCCGGCTTCGCAAATAGCTTTATCATGTTCACCGCCCCGCAGCTCGGCACGCAGGGCGGCCGGCGTATCATCGGCGAATATACCCTGACGGAAAACGACCTGGAGTCCGACGAGGTCTTCGAAGATACCGTCGCCGTACTGGCCAATAACGACTACGGTGAAATTTCGCTAAAGCACCCCGCCCTCTGCATCCCCTACCGCTGCCTCGTGCCCCAGACCGTGGACGGACTGCTGGTGGCCTGCCGCGCTTTCTCTTCCAGCGACGTCATTAACGAGACTTTCAACATCATCCCGCACTGCCTCGCCTACGGCCAGGCGGCCGGCACCGCGGCGGCAATGGCGGTGAAGGCGGGGATAGAGCCAAGAAAAGTCGACTATAAAGCCCTGCAAAAGAGCCTTGTAAAACAGGGTGTCAACATCCCGGACGCCAGTAAGATGAAAAGGGAAACTGCTCAAGTGGTCAGGAGCAAGCCGCAGGACTTTTATTACCAGAAATATAAAGGACCGGATAGATAGAAATACACTAATTACTAGCTACTAATTACTTTTTAAGCGCCTTCTTCACATAGTCATAGCCCAGGTCGAAGGCTTTAATGTTCGTCTCGCCGACCTTTCCCTTGAAGCGCGCCAGTATCGCTTCCTTGGCGGTCTCTTCTTTGACCGGCATGAGCCCCGTGCCGAAAAGCGCGCCCAGCATGACGACGTTAGCCGCCTGTAAGCTCCCGGCTTCTTTAGCCAGCCCGCTGGCATCCAGCGTTATAATGCGGTCGGTGACCTGGCGGAGTTTATTCATAATTTCGTCTTTGGTGGGATAACCGCTCTGGCCCAGGTAGAACGGTATACGGCATAACGGTCGTCGTATTAAGGACGACCACGCTGTTTTTCGCCAGGTAGTTGATATTCCTTAAAGCTTCCGACGGCTCGACGGCGATGAGGACGTCGCACTTGCCTTCCGGCGTCATCGGGGCGATGGCGTCCCCGCCCAGCCGCAGGTTGCTGAAAACCGAGCCTCCCCGCTGCGCCATCCCCAGCACCTCCGAGCCCTTGACCGCCACTTTTCCCCTCACCGCCGCGCTGCCCAGCAGCTCGGAGACCAGGACGACCCCCTGCCCGCCTACCCCGCAGATGATGATATTGATTTCTTGCTTCGTCGCCATTTTATACTCCTGCCTTAATCGCTTCGAACGGGCAAACCTGGGCGCAGACCCCGCAGCCCGGGCATCCTGTTATGTCAACCGCAACCTTGCCTTTATCGGTGATGAGGGCGGGGCAACCGAGCAGATTGATACAGATACGGCAGTCGCAGGAAAGGCAGCGTCGCGCCTCTTTTACGGCCGCTTCCCGACCCAGCCCCGTCTCAACCTCTTTAAAGTTGCTTTTTCTTTGCGCGACCGGCAGCACCGGCATGGGCGTCCGCGACTCCTTGTTAATGCCCCAGGTTTCTACAATTAGCTTAGTCTCGAAAACGCCTTCGCCTTCGCGTCCGACTTCGAGAGGTTCGCCCCTGAAATATTTATCGATGGACTTGGCGGCTTTCCGGCCGGCCGCCATGGCCTGGATGACCGTGGCTGCCCCGGTGACGGCGTCCCCGCCGGCGAACACCCCTTTGACGGGCGTGGCGAGCGTAACCGGGTCGGCTTGGATATAGCCCTTATCGATGGCCCCCGCCATGTCCCCGACCATAAAAGCGAGGTCGGGCTCTTCGCCGGCAGCGGTAATGAGCAGTCCGGTTTCGATAACGAACTCCGAGCCTTTTACCGGCACTGGCCTTCTCCGCCCGCTGGCATCCGGCTCGCCGAGCTGCATCTTGAGACACTCCAGTCCGGCGACTTTCCCGCCCTTGACCACGACCTTATTGGGGCCGGAGAGCAGAGTTAGTTTGATGCCTTCGTGCTCGGCTTCGGCGACCTCTTCGGCGATGGCCGGCATCTCCGCGCGCGAGCGCCGGTAGACGATATTGACGTCCTTAAAGCCCAGCCGGACGCAGGTGCGGGCGCAGTCGATGGCCACGTTGCCGCCGCCCACCACCACGACCCTGTCTTCGGCTTTAATTTTTTCGCCGGTGTTGACTTTATGGAGAAATTCCGTGCCGTCGATGACGCCATTGGCACGTTCATCTTCTATCCCGAGGGTCCTGCCTTTATGAGCGCCAACCGCGATAAAAACAGCGTCGTATTCCTTCTTCAAATCGGCTAGCTTAACGTCTTTGCCGACCCTCGTGTTCAGTTTAATCTCCACGCCCAGTCTTTTTATAATATCCGTCTCTTTATCGAGAATGTCGCGCGGCAGGCGGAACTCCGGAATCCCCACCGCCATCATCCCGCCCAGCTTTGGAAAGCGCTTCAAAAATGGTGACTTGATAGCCGGCTTTACGCAGGTCGTAAGCGGCCATCATGCCGGCCGGTCCCCCGCCGATAATCGCCACTTTCTCTTTCTTCTCCGACGCGATACTGTAATCTTCCGTATATTTGCCGTATTCGGTCGCCGCGCGCTTGAGGGCGTTGATGGCAATCGCCTCCTCGACCTCCCTCCTGACGCATTTTCCCTCGCAGGGCCGCGTGCAAATCCGGCCGATAATGCCGGGGAAAGGCAGGGTCTGCTTAATCAGCGCCAGCGCTTCATCGAATTTGCCTTCCTTGATGTATTTGATATAGCCGCGAATATCGATGTGCAAAGGACAGGTGGTCTGGCAGGCCGGCGGACTGCCCGCCGCACACTTGGCCGTATCCACCACGTAAGGCACGGTCTTTTCACCGGCTTTGCGTTTTTCTCGCTGGTCGAGGATGCTGCAGAGCCTCCGGGCCACGATGACCGAAGCCCCTTTATACCTGATGGCTTTCCCCACGACGTCGATAAGTTTCGGGAGGTCGAACGCGTCAACGACCTCGACCATTTTCACGCCGCTGGCGCGGGCGATATCTTCTATCTTGATATCCGAAGCGACGTCGCCGCTGGCGCCGGGGTGCGGTTGAAACCCGGTCATGCCCGTGGTGGAGTTGTCCATCACCACCATCGTGACGTTGGCTTTATTATAGACGGCGTTAATCATCGGCGGGATACCGGAATGGAAAAAGGTGCTATCACCGAGGTGCGCCACCACCGGCGCGTCGAGAATATGGGCAAATCCATTAGCGAGGCCGAAAGCGCCCCCCATGCAGATGGCGACGTCGTCCGCGTTGAGCGGCGGGTTGGCGGAAAGGGCATAGCAGCCGATATCGCCGGTCTTTACCGGCTCGACGCCGGTCTCCCTCTGATAGCGCTGCATAGCGATATTGATAGCGTAGGCGGAAGCCCGATGCGGGCACCCGGCGCACATCGTCGGCGGTCTTAAGGGCAGCAACGCCGCCGTTTCTTCTCTTAGTTTGTCAATCTCCGCAAAATCGATGGGCGGCTTGACCCCCATCAGTTTACTTAAAGCCTCGGCGACCTGCCGCGTCGATAGCTCGCCCGCCAGCGCCAGGACGTCCTTGCCGTGGATCTTGACCGGGATATCGGCGTCCTGGGCGATGACTTTGACGCCTTCCTCCACGAAAGGCTCCAGCTCTTCCACCACTACCGCCTCCGGCACGGACCTTAAAAACTGCCGGGTCAACTTTTCCGGCAGCGGGTACGGCGTGCCTATCTTTAATACCGATATCTTATCTTCGAGCCCCATCCAGCGTATAGCTTCCAGGGCGTAGCCGTAAGAGATGCCGCAGGCGATGACGCCCAGCCTAGCGCCCTTTTTCAGCGTCATCTGGTTATACGGCAGGCTGTCCACCACAGCCTTGATTTTTACCATTCTCTGGATGACCAGTCGGCGGTTGATGCGGAAGTTGGCGGGCAGGCAGACCAGCTTTTGAAAGTCTTTTACGAACTTGCCCTGCCGTTTTTTCCCCTCTATCCCTCCCAGCACGACGTCGCTCCGTGCGTGGCCTATCCGCGTGACCGACCGCAGCATAAACATCTGCCCGAACTCTTCGGAAAGGCGGTAGGCATCCACCATCATGTCCTTGGCTTCTTGAGCGGTGGCGGGCTCGAGCATCGGTATATAAGCCTGCCGGGCGATATAGCGGTTGTCCTGCTCGTTCTGCGAGCTCCACTGGCCGGGGTCGTCGGCGGAAATCAGCACCAGGCCGCCGCGGGCGCCCATGTAGCTGGCGGACATTAAGGGGTCGTGGGCGACATTCACCCCGACGTGTTTCATGATGGCCAGCGCCCTGAGGCCGCTGATGGACGCCGCCATCGCCACTTCCATGGCCACCTTTTCATTGACCGACCATTCGGCGTACATGCCGGTATTTTTCGAATTGTTCACCAGCGTCTCGGTGATTTCGCTCGACGGTGTGCCGGGGTAAGCCGCCACGACCTGCACCCCCGCTTCTATCGCGCCCCTGGCGATGGCCTCGTTGCCGAGCATAAACATGGTGGCGCCGGGGGCATCGGACGTTAACGTTATTTCCACAACCTTGTTCAAGATAGTCCTCCTGACCGGAGCACTATGGCTCCGGGGTAATTTCCCAGGGAAAATTTCGCATTTCTCTACCTATATTTTACACGTTTTTCGAAGCTATTGGCAAATTATTTGACAATAACTACATCATTACCTAGAATAATAAAACTAATAAAAAGGAGATACTCACATGAATACCAAAGATTTCGCGGAGAAATTCATCAAGGCCGAAAACGAGGCTTGGCTGAAGGGTAACGTCGACGCCCTGGACGCGGTCGAAAATACCGATGTCCTCTATCATTTGACACCGCCGCTGCAGGACGTCAAGGGACGGGATGCCCATAAGCAGTTTATCGTCGCCGCCCACAAGGCGTTTTCCGATATTAAAATAGATATCAAGTTTTTGACGGGCGAAGGCAACCTCGTCGGGTTTTTATACAGCGGCCGCGAGCGTTTCACCGGCGTGTTCCCGGGACTGCCGCCGGGTAAAGGCCAGGAGGTAGTCGCTAACGAGCTCTGGCTTTTCCGCCTCAAGGGCGGCAAGGTCAGCGAAGGCTGGATGTACGGCACGACCACGGGGTTAATACAATAATCTTAAAGGAGGCTTTCCTATGAACATCAAAGATTTTGCGGAGAAATTCATCAAAGCCGAGGATGAAGCATTTCAAAAAGGCGATTTTACAGCGTTATCCAAATTGGAAGACCCCAACGTGATTTATCATATGAGCGCATTAGGTGAAATGAAAGGACACGAAGCCCATAAGCAGGATATTATGGGTACACGGCAGGCTTGCTCTGATATCAAGCAAGAGTGGAAGTACTTAGCCGGCGATGGCAACCTGTTCGCGATCTCTTATAATTCCAGAAGTAGAATCACCGGCGAGAAACCGGGATTTCCCGTTCCCATTGGCAAAGTCGTGGCATATGATGCCCTGTTCGTTTTCCGTGTGAAGAACAATAGGGTTAACGAGGTGTGGGCTAACGGCACCCTCGCCATCTCAGACTAAATACAATTATTAAAACATAATCACGTTGCGGATGACGTCGCCCTTTTCCGACGACGCCAGCCCCTCGTTTATCTGGTCGAAACGATAATGCCCGGAAACCAGCTCATCCAGTTTGAGACGTCCGGCTCTATACAGTTCGATAAGTCGCGCAACGTCAAGCCGTAGCCGCACCGCCCCCATAGCACTGCCGGTGAGCTTTTTACCCCCCATGAAGTCCAGCGGCGTGAAGGCGGACATCTGTTCCCCCCATCCGTGCCCGATAATGCACGTGGTGCCGTCCCGGGCGGACATCATGAACCCCTGCCGTAATATTTCTATGCCCGCCACCGCCACGATGACCGTGTCCGCCCCGCGACCGTACGTGAGTTCCTGCACTTTCTTAACGGGGTCTTTTTCCATCCTGGCATTGACCGTATGCGTCGCGCCGAAGATTTTGGCGTTTTCCAGCTTATTGTCGCGCACATCCACGGCAATAACCGGGTACGCCCCCGCGTAGACCGCCCCCTGGATGGCATTAAGCCCCACGCCGCCACACCCGACGACCGCGATGCTGCTGTTGACCTGGACCCTGGCGCGATACAACACCGCTCCGAACCCGGATATAACGCCGCAGGCAAGCAGGCAGGCCCGGTCCACGGGCAAATCCTCCGGCACTTTTACCAGGTTGACCTCCGGGATGGTGGCGTACTCGGCGAAGCCGGCCACGGCGCCGGCGTACTGGGTCAGTCGCTGGCCTTTTTTATTCACATATTTCCCTTTGCCGTACAGGTAAAGCCGGTTGGTCGTGCACTGGCTGGAAAGGCCGATTTTGCAGTAGTAACACTGCCCGCAGCCCTCCGGTATGATACTGCCGATAACTTTGTCGCCGGGTTTGACGTACGTCACGCCTTCGCCGGTTTCCTCCACGTAGCCGCAAATCTCATGACCAGCGATAGCCGGCAACTGGATGTTGCCGTGCTCTCCTTTTATGGCGTGGATATCGCTGTGGCAAATGGCCGTCGCCGCCAGCCGTATTTTCACTTCTCCCCTCCCCGGCGGGTCGAGAGTTACCTCTTCTATCACCAGCGGTTTCCCGATTTCATAACAGATAGCCGCTTTCATAAAGCCTCCTTTGGCACTTTCGTCGCATCAGCATTACTGTAAACTCTAAATTAATAACTGTCAATCATCCTTATTTGACAGCTATCCTCCCGGTACGATAACATTTTGGCAAGTATTGTAAAGGAGGACATGATGGCCGCCAAGAAAAAATATGACAAGTATATCTTAGAATACGATCCTAAAATGTTCCCCAAAGAACGCCGCCCGGTGATGGCCTACATGGACAATAACCTGGCCAAAGGCAGCAACTTCTACCTGATACACTGGATACTGCCCGGCTTCGGCATGCAGAAGGAGTGGGAATTTAAGTACGCCGGCCACCCGCCGCATATTCATAAAGACGCCGAACTGCTCTTCCACATCGGCACCGACCCCGAGAACCCGATGGACCTCGGCGCCGAGGTGCGCATGTACCTGGGGCCGGAGCTGGAGGAGCATACGATTACCCGGACGTGCTGCATCTGGATACCGCCGAATTTTATCCACTCGCCATGGAAACCCATCAGCTGCCGACGACCATGGATATTCATGGAGTTCAATCAAGGTCCGGTGCATACCGAAAAGAGCTACCGCCAGATCCTGCCTAAAGTAGACAGAGCCAGAATGGACTGGTCGATGTGGCCGGATGACAAGTACGAGGCCCCGGCTTAACCGATTTTCTTAAGTTTATAATTATTGGAGGACAATGTGGCTTATAAGATAAATACCAAAAAATGCCTTAAGTGCGGCCTGTGCGTGACCCAGTGTCCCGAAAAGGCTATCGTGGTGGATGAAAAAGTTACCGAGAGCGACGGTCTGATACTTTATACCACCAGAATCGACCCGAAGAAATGCACGTCCTGTGATGTCTGCTTTTCCTTTGAGTGGTGGTGCCCCGCCAAGGCGATTGTTAAGGGATAATCACTCTACTTCGCCAGGCGGTATTTGCCAAAGTTTTACACCGGAGGTGATACATTATTGCGGAAATGAAATACAGCAAATACTTTCTTAATGAGCTACCCGAAGCGCAACGTAAAAAAGGCTTCGGGCGCATGCCGTCGATGGTCGCCTTTACCGACGCCGACATCTTCGAAGGCAGCAAATATTTCTCCGTGATGTGGATGGGCGAAGAAGCCACTAAAGTCGGCGGGCACGGCCCTCATATCCATAACGACCCCGAGCTGCTGGTGGCGCTGGGCACCGACCCCAAAAATCCCAAAGACCTCGGCGCGGACATGGAAATGTGCATGGGGCCGGAAATGGAAAGCCACCTCGTTACCGAATCGACCATGATCTGGATACCGGCCAAATTCATCCATGCCCCGTTCCGGATTTTAAAGGTCCGCCGGCCGTTCCTGTTTATTCAATGCCAGTACGCCGCGAAATTAACGGAAACTTCCCTGAAAAAGCTCGTCGCTCAAGAGCTGCGGGATAAAATGATATTTATTGACGCCGACGGCAAGCAGAACGAATAAGAAATAGGCGGTAGAGCCCCGTTTGATTGATGCCGAATTCCGGCTTTAATTGCTGTTAGCCACGATATAAATGCCGCCCAGGCACGTTAAGATAAAAAATACCCCCATGCCCAAGGATAGGTGCAGCCCGTTTAAGATAGCCACGTCCGAATTCGTCGTGATATTGCTGAAGAAACTGAGCAGCATCCCCATGACGCTGCCGACAACCATGATAGCTCCACAGATAACTCGCATCATCATCACCTCCCGATTTTTCCCTTATATCGATAACTCCTTTCGCAAAAAATATACTTACAATTATATTTTACGCCCGTGGTAATGCTCTTCAATCACCCTAAAGTCGTAGTTGGCCGCCATATTAGGTAATACTACTTTTGGCGATTAATTGGACTTTGTGATACTACATCTAATTCAATACCGACTATATTCCCTGACGGAGTCCATCATGGCCTGATATTCTCTGGTGGTGCCTTTATCCGGGAGTCTCAGGTAGAGGAGCAGTCCTCCGCCTTGGCCGCACTTGTCAATCAGTTCTTTGGTAAATTTCTCTACTTCCCGGAACGACTGCAGCTTGGACGACTGGGGGTTCCGCACCAGGATGCAGGTGTGACCGCCGAGTATTTTTTTGGCCCTCACGGCGTCCACGTATTCGATGGAGGCGACCACCTTGCCTTTCGGCAACTCCAGCAGATGTTCCAGGCGGTCGCCGAATTCCGCTTCAAAGAAGGGAATCGGCACATACCCGAGGTCGATATTAGCCTGAATCGCCTTCTTCAGCCCCGGCCAGTAAAACTTCTCGAATTGCTTATCGGACATGAAGGACTTGTCCCCTCTCCATAACGGCATGCCGATTCTCTTGGGGCTGCTTTTCTTTTTAGCTTCAACCGGCGTGGCCTCGGCGATACGCCTGTCCAGTATCATGTCACAGACCTGCAGCAGCTTTTCCGGCCTCCGGTACATATCGATCATCGAGCCCTTCATGCCCCGCAAGAAGCTGGAGACGGTATCGAAAGGCGCGCCTCCGATGCCGCGGGTGCCGACGTGCGCGAACGGCGGAAAGCCGAGCGAAGCCAGCTCTTCGTAGGCGTCCCCGATGGTCCTCCGGAATTTCTTCGTCGCTTTCCCAGCCTTCTCTAAAGCCCTGGCGAGCTTGATAAATTCCGGGGACGCGAACATGGGGGTAAGGCCCTCGAAACCCTGTAATAAGACCCCGAGAGGCGGGAGCTTGGCCAGCGGTGCCAGAGACCCGTACATCCGCGGCAGGAAACAGCGTATCATGAAATCGGACGGGTCGGAGAGGAAAAGGTCGTATTCGTCTTCCTTCATATACTCGCCCTCGACAAACTGGTATTCGTAATCGGGAGGGAGCGGGCCGCCGGGCCACAGCCGGTTCTTTACGTCGAGAGCGGTGAGGGCATCCCCGGAAGTCGGCAGTCCGGCGTTGCACATATCAGGTTCCAAGTCCACGGTTATTTTGCGCATCGCCCTTTTCCAGCCGATGGGGTCATAGTAGGCGGCGGAGTTGCGGATGCCGGTATAAAGGCTGATATTTACGTTAATCGCCAGGGGAACCCTGTCCGGCACTTTTAACGCGATGACGTCCCTGACCCGCTTCTCCCTTTCATGGAAGAGTTGTTCCGTGGTTTTGCCTGTTTTTCTCTCGATTGCTTTCTTGAGCGCTTGCTGCTCCTTCTCATATAGCTGCGCGGCGAGCGAGGTTGGCATAAAACGACCCTCCTTAAGCGATGTGGAACATTAATGGACTTGAGTCGATTATAATTTAGTCGCGAGAAAATGACAAGACAGACGAAACGTTTGATGGTAACTAATGCTCGCCGGAGTTATCTTGCGGCCTGGGCTTGTACCAGTTCGACGATCAAGCCTGCCGCATCGAGGTCCAGATAAGCTACGCCGCCGCCCCCCTTGAACTGGGAGGTCAGCAATATGCTGGAACCCGCAGCGGTCAGGCGCTTGACCTCTGCTTCGAGATTATCGACGATGAATCCGAGGTGCTGGATGCCCTCGCCTTTTTTATCGAGAAATTCCTGGTGGGGCGATTCTCCGTCGATGGGTTGAATTAATTCAAGTTCCATGTTGCCGATTTGGGTAATTTGAATCGCCACCCTCTGGCTGGGAATGAAGGGTTTGCCGCGATATTTTTCCCGGGCATCCGGAGGTAAAATCCTGGGTTTAAAAGGACCGATGCCCAGGGCGGTCAAACGTTGGATAGTCTGGTTCATATCCCTGACCACTACCCCGATATGCACTAAATGTGTAAAAGCCGATTTTTCACTTATTTTGCTTTTCACTTCAATGAGAGTCCATGGCTATATTAAAAAATTTATACGGAATAATAATGCCATCACCGCGTATTAGCTGTTTTTCGTACCTGTTTTTCTATCTCCCGCTATATCCCAGCGCTCGGGATATTCTAAGGGCAGTCTCTTTGACGATGGGGACACATTCCCGCAGCTTTTCTCGGGTAAGGCGGATAGAAGGGCCGAGAATCGTGATGGAACCGACGACGTTACCTTCATTGTTTCTTAAAGTAGCGGCAATTCCCCGGATGCCGAGAAAACCTTCTTCATCGTCAATCGCCACTCCCTCCTGGCGGATCATTATGAGTTGTTTTTTCAGGTCATTGATATCGGTAATCGTATTATGAGTGTAACGGGTCAAATCATTGGTCAAGAGCCTGTTCAATTCTTCTTCAGATAATTCCGCCAAAATGGCCTTGCCCAGGCTATTGTAATGCAGGCCGGCCAGAGTGCCTTCGTAAGAAGTTACCCGCAGCGGATGACTGGGATGAATGGATTGGCAGATGATGGCAGTCCGCCCGTCCCAGACGGCGAGGGACACTGTTTCATCAATCATCTGCCCCATTTCCGTCAAATGGGGGGCGGCGATATCCATGATGGGGTTGGTTTTTTTAACCGTCTGGGCGTAATCCAGGAACTTCATACCGAGGGAGTATTTTCCTCTTTTTCTCGGCTGCCTTAAAAAGCCGCATTCAATTAATGAAAAAACAATTCTCCGGGCCGTAGATTTATGCAAGCCGGAAAGCCGGGCGATGTCCTCCAGGGAAAGCTCGCCGTCATTAGTGAGGAACAAATTCAGCACGCCGATAGATTTTTTCAGTAATTTCAACGCACAACCTGTAAAAAAATAAAAGCAAAGTTCAAATTTTGAAATTCCTTACAGTCTATCACTGAAGTTTTAGTTTGTAAAGAGTGTTTCCTGTACTTATGTTGGTAAAAATCCAACCGGTGAAGAGCTTCTTCTCCCGCCGATTTATTAAAGAGTTCCGTTGATACTTGACAACCTTAAGATTAATTATGTATATTAATTGAAACTTACATTTCTAATTTTGAAATATCACTAACGCGTTTTAAGTTCAATAAGGCACGAAAAAAATATAGTGCCTGATGGTTAAAATTATAAGAGCATGGAACTGCGGAGGAGGTGTATTTATAGATAAACGACCTTTAGGAAAGCAACAATCCGAATTTACCTATTTTGAAAATAAGTCTATACTTAGGGAACAATTATAGAAACCATTAATGAAAGGAGCAATCATGAAGAAGGCTTTCATACCCGTGGCATTCCTGTTAATCTTTATCCTTGTCCTTAGTGCCTGTGGTAAAAGCACGACGACGACTAAACCAAGCACAACTCCCACGGCGACTGCCGCTATTAAAAAGGGCGGCACACTCCGGTTTATCTATCAGTACTCTCCGGCTTCTACCCCGGGCTGGCCTGGCGATACCACCAACCCCCAGAAATTATGGACCTGCTGGATCGTTTTCGAAGCTCTGGTGAAATTGGACGCCGCTGGTGTGCCCAGCCCCTGGCTGGCCACAGACTGGAAATGGGGTCCCAACAATTCCTACATCGACTTCAACCTGCGAAAGGATGTCAAATTCCATGACGGGACCAACTTCACCGCCGAGAGCGTGGTCACCCATGTTAACCAGCTCTTCACCGATAAAGACAGCGCTACCGTAAATTGGGACCGCATCGAAAAAACCGGTGACTATTCCTTCCGCCTGTACCTCAAAACGTATATGAGGGATTTCTGGAACAACTTAGCCGCCTGGAGCATGTTCTTCACTTCCGATACCCAGCTTAAAGAAAAAGGCCTGGATTATGTCAAAGAGCATCCCGTCGGCACCGGTCCTTTCAAATTCGCCAGTTTTGAAAAAGACGTATCCCTGAAATTCGTGAAAAACGATAACTACTGGCAGGCGGGTAAACCCTACCTGGATGCAATCGAGTTTTACACCGCTAAAGAAGAACTCACGCAACAGGCCAAGATGGAAGCCAACGAAGGTGACATCCTTACGTTGAAAACAGGTAAAATCCTCCAGGATTTGGGTAAGAAGGGCTTTATCATCATTACCCAGACGGGTAGTTCCAACTTCATCATGTTCGACACCAAGAACGAAGGCGCCGCCACCAACGACCCGAAAGTCCGCATGGCCATCGAATATGCCATTAATAAACAGGAAGTCGCGGACTCTCTCGGTTACGGCGGCATGAAACCCAATAACCAGATTCCTTTCACGGGCAACCCGGCCTTCGATCCTAACCTAGGCACCCGTGAATACAGTGTTGCGAAAGCCAAACAGTTATTGAAAGATGCTGGCTATGAGAAAGGCCTGACCCTAAAAATGGTTTCCGAAGTATCCGGCCAGGATTTCGCCGTGATGTTCCAGCAATACCTGGCAGCCGTCGGCATCACTCTTCAACTGGAAATGGTCGATAACGCCAAGTTATGGAACTACCTCTTCACCGGCTGGCAAGGCATGATCAGCACCGGTTATGCCATGGGCACCAACCTCCCGAACTTCATTCGGACCTACTTCCCGCCCGTTGGCGTCTTTGACGTCAGCGTCAAAATCCCGGATGATATTGTGGCCAAATGCAACGCGGCGATGGTAGAAACCGACGATGCCAAGTTCCAGGCGATGAGCAACGAAATCAGCCAATGGATTTACGACAATGCCTTCTTCGTAGCTACTGTAGGCGTTTCCATGGGCTACATCTTGAGACCGGAAGTTAAAGACAGCGACTTGATGACCAAATACGTTGACTTTACCGTCTGGAGTCCGGAAAAAACCTGGTTAGACCGCTAATAGCACCAACAACAAAGAATAGTTCAGCATAAGCCGGGAGCCCGGTTAACGGGCTCCCGGAAGCATAATTAACGGTCCGCCCTCAGTACCCGGTAACAGAATTAAGGACCAATGCAAGTTGCATAATTTCTGGGAAGAGCTTATCAATGCCCGGTTTTGATAACACCAAGCATGGAAAATACATCGTTGAACTCAAACCGGGCCATTCCATTTATAATAAAATCGGACCTCCCCAGATAGGCGCCTTCGGGAAGGAAGACCTGAACGGCGCTAATTTTTCTCTAGGCTACTCTTACTTGACCAAACCTTTTCTCATGGTCGGGGATTCTCATAAGCACGACTTCGACCAGGTGATATTTTTCCTGGGCGGTATCGCGGACAATATTACCGACTTCGACGCAGAGATAGAATTCATAATAGAAGACGAATTGAACTCAATTACCTATCCCGCTTGTGTCTATATTCCTAAGGGTACCATGCACGGCCCGCTGAATTTTAAAAGGATTACCAAGCCTTTAATGTTCTTCGATATCACACTTGCCTCCGGGCCATCCATACGGCCTTTACCACCCGATACACAGCTGAGACCTTAAATCAGAAAATAACGTTCCCGGCGGCGGCATAATTATTTATTTACATCATGATATAATTGGCGTAAGGCAATAACCGGAGAACAGAATGGGAAGCTACATAATACGCAGATTTATACAAGCGATAGTCGTTATCCTGATAGTCACTATCATGGTTTTTATCGGCATGCGCCTGCTGCCAGGTGACCCGATTTACATGTTGTTCAATCCCAACCAGCTGCAGAACATGTCCCAGGAAGAACTCGATAAGATAAGGCATGATGCCGGACTGGACCGGAGCCTGGTAGTACAGTATTTCGACTGGCTGGGAGGTGTATTCAAGGGAGACCTGGGGAATTCTATTTTGACCGAAGAACCCGTATCCAAAGACCTGGCGAAGCGTATTCCCATAACCGCTTATCTAGGTGCGTTAGCCTTTGCCATCGCTCTAATTTTAGGTATTCCAGCGGGTATCATCAGCGCCATAAGGCGCGGGACATGGCTGGATACCGTGGTCACGACGCTGGCCAACCTGGGTATTACCGTGCCTATTTTCTGGCTGGGCATTATGCTGATGTGGGCATTTGCCGTCAAGCTGAACTGGCTGCCCACCAGCGGCTACACTTCGCCTTTCGTTGATTTCTGGCTGAGCACTAAGAAATTGATGATGCCGGTCTTTTGCCTGTCCATTTTCGCCATTGCCGGCAACGCCCGGCAGGCACGCTCCAGCATGCTGGAAGTACTGCGGCAGGATTATATCCGCACCGCCTGGGCCAAAGGGCTAAAGGAGCGCACCGTCCTCATAAGGCACGCGCTGAAGAACAGCTTTATCCCCATTATCACTCTGGCAGGCATGGGTATTGCCAGTATCTTCGGCGGCTCCGTTTTAATCGAGCAGGTGTTTAATATACCGGGCATGGGCAGGCTGGCGGTGGATTCCCTCTTCCAGCACGATTATCCCTACGTACAAGGCATTACCCTGGTAATGACGGCAATTGTGGTGTTTTCCAATCTCCTGATAGATTTGTCATACGGATGGCTGGATCCCAGGATTAGATATAACTAGGAAATATTTTTACTTGGTCGGATGAAAAATATGGCGCAACAGGCAATAACACCGGAAGCGTTAGCCGGAACACCATTCCACGTCAATGAAACAAAAAGGTTCTTAAGAGTATTCCTGGGCCGCGGCCTGGTAGTATTCGGCATGGTAATCGTACTTTTATTCATTTTTACCGCTATTTTCGGGCCTTTATTGGCTCCTTATGACCCCGTCGAAATACACCCGGCGGAAAGACTGCAAAATCCATCATGGCAGCACTGGCTCGGCACGGATAATTTTGGCAGAGATACCTTAAGCCGCCTGATTCACGGTGCCGGCAACTCATTGATGGTCGGCGTGGTCGCGGTGGGCATTGCCGCCGTCGTCGGCATTATCGCCGGAATGCTGGCCGGTTTCTTCGGAGGCTGGATAAATATAGTTATCATGAGAATCGTGGATGCTCTGATGTCCTTTCCGATGATTTTACTGGCGTTGCTTATCGCCGGGCTGTTAGGCAGCGGGTTGAAAAACGTCATGATAGCCCTGGGCGTAGCGATGATACCTGTCTATGCCCGTTTAATGTGCGGGCAAGTTCTGACTATCAGGGAGAATGACTATATCATGGCCGGCAGGTCCATGGGCAGCAATAACTGGCGCCTGATGTTTCGCCACATTTTACCAAACGCATTCCCTCCCCTGATTGTATTGATAACCATGCAAATAGGCTCGGCCATTCTGGCTGAAGCCGGATTAAGTTACCTGGGCATCGGCATTACGCCCCCAGAGCCCTCCTGGGGCGCCATGGTTAATGACGGCTTTAGATACCTGATTACCAACCCGCTGCTTTCGTTCGTCCCGGGGCTGGCCATCATGCTGGTGGTGTTCGCTTTCAGCATGGTAGGGGACGGCCTACGTGACGCGCTTGACCCGAGGCTAAGAGGAACGGTATAAAAAGCCAGCTTGTTATTACGCTTGCATTCCAATTGGACTCGCAATACAACTTGAGCTGGCGTTATTTAGCAATCTACTTTCCGGTGACAGGGTGTTTAAAGTGATAAGGGACGTTCCCTGTAAAATACGGGTAGGGATGAAAAGCAGAAGGCGGCGCGTCAGCGTCGGGCAAACCCATCCAGCCCATTAACGGCAGATTAAGCCAACCATCCTCGACCGGCGAGCAAAAGGTATTGTTCCAGTGAAGCTTACTGAATAGCCACTTGCTGTTTTCCTTGACGTACTTATTTTCATAATAGCCGTGCAAGAATTCCGCGCGAGGGAATGCCCCGTAGGACTTGGCTTCAAAGAGCCAGGTCTGCCAACGGCCCTGCGCCGAATTCCCGTCAGGAGAGACGTCTACGACGCCGCCGATTTGCATCACGATAAACTGCATCCACGCGGGCGATTGCCTCGGTTTGCCGCCTCCGGCGAACATGTCCCAGTAGATCCGGCGGATGCCCTTCTTGCCGAAGAAAACACCGTGGTCGGCGATTTCCACGGACTCGGCATTATCGGAAAAAATATCGACGATTTCCGCCCACATATTATTATCGAAATAATAGCCGTATTTCTTTTGCAGGTGCTCAATTTCCTGGATGTCTTCCTGGAGTTGTACCTGCTTTTCCAGTTCTTCAATATTCATGGTTAACCACCTTATTTTATTTACCCGTGACCGGGTGTTTAAAAGGATAGGGGACATGATAGCCGGAGGGATAGGGGTGATAAGAGGTGGCCGGGGCATCGGCTTGGGGAAAGGGCGTGTCGGAGAGCTTGGGGACTTTAAGGAACCCGCTTTCATATGAGGTCCAGTAGATAAGGTTCCAGTGTAGCTTTTGGAAATACCACCTGCCGTTTTCCTTGATATACTCGTTATTGTAGACGCCGAATTCCCAGGTCTGTTTTTTCGTCCCGCCGAAGGGCCGGCACTCGAAAGCCGGGGTGTACCAACGGCCTTTGGCGGTCCTTCCGTCGGGAGAAATTTCAACGACGCCTTGCGATTGCATGACCTCGAAGAACATCCAGCCCGGACGCTTCATACCAACCATGCCGGCGTACATCCGGATAACGCCCTCTTTCCCCCGAAACACGCCGTGGTCGGTAATCTCCACCGACTCCGTGTTCTCGGAAAACAGGTCGATGACCTCCTGGTACATGGAAGTATCGAAGTAATAGCCATATATACGCTGGAGATGCTCTATAGCCTGGATGTCTTCCAGTCGGGTCACCTGTTTTTCCAGTCCCGCCAGATTCATGATGATAACCTCTACTTACCGGTAATGGGGTGCTTGAAGTGGACGGGGAAGTGATAGCCGAACGGGTAGGGTCGCCAGGTGGTGGGCGGGGCGTCCGGCGGCACCTCCGCGCTCGGTCCGCTATGGCCGACCACCGGGGTCTTGAGCCAGCCGTCTTCATAAGGGGTGCGGAAGTTCAGAAAGAAGTGGAGCTTCTTCATCTGCCACCTGCCATCTTCCTTAACGTATTCGTTTTCATAGATGCCATGTGCCCAGAGCTGCCTGAGTTCGCCCTCGTGGAGGGATAACGTAGGCCGGGCTTCCACAAAAAAGCCGTACCAGCGCCCCTTAGCGTTCCTCCCATCGGGGTCGACGGTAACGACGCCCTGGATCTGCATACCGATGGACATATAGCCGACCCTCGGCTTGGCGTCCTTACCGCCTTTAATCAGGTCGATGTAGTACCGCCTTACGCCTTCCTTGCCCTTATAAACGCCGTAGTCGCATTCCTCGACGGACTCGGCCTTATCGCTGAAGAGGTCGACCACCTTTTCCCACTCCCCGTAGTCGCAATAATAGCCGTAGATTCTTTGGAGCTTTTCAATCTGTTTGATGTCTTCAAGTCGCTGGATTCTTTTTTGAAGTTCTTCCAGTGTCGCCATATATACCTCCTATCCTAAAATAGAAAACCACTCCGCCGGCGGGTTCACTTCCATGTTCATTCACCTTCACATTAAGGACGCGATTGTCCGGATATCATGTTCATGAGCAAATGGATATTATCAGGCGGCGTCTCCGGCGGCACTTCCCAGTCCGTGGTCAGAAAGACACCTGGCTCGATTTTTTTTGATGGGTCTGTGTCTAAATATCTTGGCAATTCTTTCATATCTGAGTTGAGAAGGCGGGCAGGAACGGCTTTCCCTAAGATACAGGATCGTCCTGCCCTTAATTTGTTCCAGGTATCAGTATCGATTCCCGTGGAAACTATTCCGTCAAAACCGAGGTTTAAAAGATTAGCAATGTTATCCGGAGACGATTCGCCAGGCAACAAAACGGAGAAAGCGTTGTAGAACCTCACCATGCTGACAACTGGCAGGAAGGTCGAGCGCAGCCAGGACAGCTGGGCCAGTGGAAAAACCGGGAGCAGTCTTTCCGCAACGGCGATAATATCCAGTTCCAGCTGACAGTAAATCTGGACTACCTTTAGCAGAAAACCAACCGCCGACTGAATAGCCCCCATGGCTTCTTCCGGCCTTTCGGCTAGCTCCTTGAGAAGGTCTCTGCCCGTCAATCCAGCCGCTAAAGTCAGCGGACCGGTAACTACGGCGGCCATGGCCAGGTTCGGGCCCGCAACTTTATTAATGCGCCGTAAGGACTCGATAACGGTAGCGAACCTGCCTGTTTTAGCGGCGCTTTCCACGTTGATGTCCTTGAGCCGCCCCAGGTCGAACCCGGGATTCGGGCTGACCGTCGGCGCTTCATAATCGCCCCCCCAGTTCACGGAGCGACCGCATATCTCTATTTCCAGCGAAGCATCAAAGCCGCCGGCGATGCCGTCATAACCGTATAGCTTCTGGGCATTCTGGAGGCATTTTACGTATTGAGTCGGGTTATCATACATCCTTCGTACTGGCACTTGTTCCAGTCTGGCGGCGTGGGTGAATACCCAGGGGATAAAAGGTAGCCGCGGCAATTCAGCCGCCTCAAATGCTCCTCTGACCAGTCTTTTAGAGGTAATCATTTTGGAGATATCTCCGGGAGCGGTCACATCCTGATTATTTCTCTCGTTTTCTTCCCATCCGGCCACGACCCGTAGTATTCCAGTATCTCTTCCGGGGGACGAAGCTGCGACCATTCTTTCTCGAACTCGTCCCAGGTCATACTGCGGGATATCCTGTCCGCCTTCTCCTGCTGACGGAGCTGTCTTGTTTTCTCCTCGTCCACCTCGAGGGTCTCGCGGTCATAAGCGACGTGATAGATGTTTTCCGCCGTCCAGTGAGAAATGATTTCCTTCCTCATATCGTCCATGACCATGCCGGGGTCCCTGTCCAGCGCATCGCCGTAACCGCCGCCGCCGCCGCTGAAGACCACCCACAGGTCGCCATTTTCCATGATGTGAACTTTTTTAAATATGCTGCCGATTTCGTAGTCGCCCTTGATCGCCTTCTCGGTAATCAGCTGCACGGCTCCCGTGGGGATATCTTTATCGCCCCTTCTCATCTTTTCCCAGATATTGGTATGCTTGACCTCGATGCCCGGCAATGTCGGCGGCGGATAGCCGCCGAACAGACCGATACAGTTGCGTATTTTACTACCTTTGACATGACTGTTATAGAGGGCATAGTCGACGTAGTTAACGGCATAAATCGTCTCGGTTCCCGAGCCGCCGCGGTGCATGCCGAATCCGCCGCTATCGCGACTGAGCTTGGCCGCCAGGCTTAAGAACTGGAACTCGTTTTCCATGTCCTCGATGTCCGGCGCCCGGCCTGATGGGCAATGTGAGAATCCAAAGGCATCGACACCGTCTATGTCCGACCTGGCGCCGTGCCCCTCGGTGTTGAGGCCGAAGGCCAGAAAGTCGGAGACGGGGACGCCCCACTGGTTGACGCCGGAGATAAGCACGCCGACGCCCGTATTGCCGGTCGCCGCGGCCACCAGCTCCCGCTGCGGGCTATCAAACATGAGCTTGCTCATGCAAATGGTACCCAGGGTCATCGCACCGTGGCATGAAGGGGCGCTGTTGCTCTGGGCCGCCTCGAAGTTGGGATTGAACATGCATCCTTCAGGCACAATCCACTTCATGGACGCGAAGATGCCGGCCGAGACCGGCAGGTCGTTGAAAGTATAGGACATGAGGTGGATGGCCACATTAGCCGCCAGGGCGTGAGGCATACAATGCTGGGGGCTATCGGTTTCCGGAGAAGTGCCGGTAAAGTCCCAGGTGAGCTCATCCCCTTTTTTGGTCAGGGTGAGGAAGTTGCGCACCAGCCGGTGCTTTTCGCCGACGATATCCATAAAGGTGACGGCGCGATAGGTGCCGTCGTTCCACAGCCGGATGCGGCGGCGGGCGCCTTCCTCCGCTTCGACGATAATGCGGCGGAAAAGGCCCCGGACGAAATCGTTGCCCTTCTCCCGGGCAAGCGAGACAAGCCTTTGCCGCAGGCGGTCGGCGGCGCTCACCCTGGCCCTCATATCAATCGCCTGCATTCGCGGCGCCCGTGAGATAAGATTAACGCACATCTCCACCAGGTCTTCGCGCAGCCTGAAGTTTTCACCTATCTTAATTGGCGAAAGTAACATGCCCTCATCATGGCGGGTCTTGGCGGTGAGCGGCATACCGCCGGGCTCGCAGGCGCCCGTCTCCGGCTGGTGGACGGCCGCGTTTGTCCAGGCGATCAGCTCGCCGTCGTTGAAGACGGGCATGACGACAATCTGGTCGCAGTTATGGATGCCGCCATAGAGCGGATCGGAACAGTAAAAGATATCGCCGTCCTTGCATCCCACCGTCGGGTCTTTCAGCCACGTCTCGGCCACATACTTTATCGGTAATTGCCCAACGACGGCGTGGAGATACGTGCCGCACCAGGCGGCTACCATGTCGCCTTTCGGGGTATAAATGCCTGTAACCACGTCCCCGGAGCGGAGCATGCTGCTCACGCCCAGCTTGATAAAGACCTCCTTGGACTCGAGCAGGAAGCTGTTGAGCTTCTCAGTATATATTTCGTAATCGCCGGGTTGCAGCAATTTCAGACATTCCACTTCTTTATCTGTCGACGGACTGGGTTTTATCCATTGCAGGAGCTTTTCTGGGTCCGGTCTCATATCCTTCTCCTTTATCTAAATCTTTTCCAGTATGAAATTCTGGTATTTGTCTACCGAAAGCCTGAATATCGGCGGCAGCACGATAGTAGTGTCCTCGGCTTCGATAACGGCGGGGCCGCCGATTAAATTGCCGTGCTTCAGCGCCCTGGCGTCATAAACAGGAGTCGGGCGGAACTCCCCGTATTCAGTCCAGTAAGCTTCCCGTTGACCTTTCAATGCTTCGGGGGCAGGGGTCTCTCTGGTTTTCGGATAGGTGGGTAGCTTCGGTTTGGGGTGGTCCACCGTGGCGCGCAATATAAGGTTAAGCATATCCACGCCCCCCTGAGGGTAAGCCGAGATGCGGTTATAAACGCGGCAGTATTCATCTTCGAAAGATTGATATATCGCCCTGACATCATCGGCGTTTCCGATTTGCAATAACGGCGACATGAAACGGAGGATGTTGAGCTGGCCACCATATTTGGCTTCAATCTCCAGGCCGAACCTGATCGCATCGAGGGAGAAACCCTCGTTGGTAATATCCTTAATGGCTCTTTCCTGCAGGCTTTTTACCGTTTTATTGAAGATGTCATAGTCCTCGAAAGGTTTCATCGTCCCCGGGGCCAGCAAAGGCAGGCGGAGCGATTGCTCGTAAAGATGCAGGATATCCATGGTGCTGGAGCCAAAAGCGCAAAATACCGGCGAGAACGGAAAGACGACGATTTTATTTATCCCGGCGTACTGACCGTACGAGCAGCAGTGGGTCGGCCCGGCCCCGCCGTAGGCAAAAAGAATAAAATCACCCGGCTTGAAACCCCGGAGGAAGGTCTCCTTGGCGATGGTATCACCCATGTTGGCGTCGACGATTTTTTTAATCAGCAGCGCCGCTTCTTCCACCTCCATGCCCAGAGGGCTGGCAATCTTTTCCTTGATGGCCGATGCCGCCCTGCTTTTATCCAGCTTCATACGCCCGCCGTGATAATAATCGGGGTTGATATAGCCCAGCACGATATCGGCGTCGGTAACGGTGGGCTCGGTGCCGCCCAGGTTATAAGAGGCCGGTCCCGGCATGGAACCGGCTCCCTGGGGCCCGACTTCCAATCGATTGCCCATGACGGGGTTGAGCCAGGCGATAGAGCCGCCGCCGGCCCCGATTGACCTTGTCTCCAGGACGGTCATATCCACCCACCAGCGGTCAATGAGGGGGTGGTACTGGTAGAACCGGCTGCTGCCGGCCACAATCAGGCCCAGGTCGAAACTGGTGCCGCCCATGTCGCTCACCACAATGTTGTCGTACCCCAGTATCTTGCCGACATTGGCCCCGCCGATGAGCCCGGCCACCGGTCCTCCGTTAAAAGTCTGGATAGCCGCCGTGCGGAAGACCTCGGCCATGCCGCCGCTGTTATGCACCATCATGATGGTCTTTTCGTAGCCGGAGTTGCGGAGTTCGTCCCCCGTGCCGGATATCTGCTCCCACATGGAGTAATGCAGATAGGCGTTTAATATCGTGGTCACGGTACGCGTATATTCGTTCTGTTTCGGCGTCACCTCCGAAGAAAGCACCACCGGCATGGCTCCCAGGTAAAAGTCCGGGTACTCTTTGCGGATAATTTCGGCGAGGCGCCTTTCATGGGCAGGATTGGCATACGAGAAAAGGAGGCTGACGACGAACCCCCGGGCGCCCCGGTCCACCAGGTGCTGCAGCTTTTCCAGAAAATCTTCCTCGTCCAGGGGCCTGATTATCTCCCCCCGGGAGTTGACCCTTTCCTTGACGCCCACCGTCATTTCGCGGGAGATGAGGGGCTCGGGCTTGACGATACGGGCCAGGTTCCTGATCTCCCGGAAGGTCAGCTGGTCCGACCATGAGGCGCCCTTGCCGATGGGCACGATGTCTTCAAAGCCTTCCGTGGTAATCAGAGCCAGCCTGGGGCCCGTCCTTTGCAATAGCGTGTTCATGGCGATGGTGGTGGAATAGCGGACCACCTCGGTACTGCCCAGCAGCTCCTTGACGGAAATGCCGAGCATGGCCGCGGCATCTTTCACCGCCCGCATGAAGCCGACCGAAAGGTTATAGCCGGTGGTCGGCGTTTTGGTAAAGACGGTTTTGCCGTCATAGCTCAGGAAAAGGTCGGTAAACGTTCCGCCGATATCAACATCAAGAGAGACCTTCATTTATACACCTGCCTTATTGTTTGTCTCGCATAGGCTTGCCTGTCGGAGATGCCAGGTATTTTTCTTTCAGTTCGTCGATATCCAATTCGATGTCGTAAGTGACCGGGTGGCCCGGCGGCAGCATTTCGTTTTCCACCATGATACCGCAGCCGGGACAGTAGAACTCCACCAGCATGGCCCAGGTGGAATCCGGGGCAAAACTGAAAGGCCCCTTCACGGGCGAGTTGTATATCGTATCCAGGTCTTTCCTGATATAGACCCGGCACCCTTTCTTGTAATTTTCCCTGGCGGAGATGAGCTCATATCCGCAGCGGTTACAGCACCAGAGTTCTTTTTCCAGGTCGATGTCCAAATATTCGGTTATCTGCCTCTTGGTACCCATCGGTTCCTCCTTCTCAGGCCGACTCGATGACGCCGTTCAGTAGATTATCTACGGTGTACTTTTTACCCCGGGGTATCAATATCGTCGTGTCGTCGCTCTCGATGATAGCCGGCCCTTTAATAACGTTGCCGCATGCCAGCTCCGGTTGCTGGTAGATGGCCGTACGAGTGAAGCCGTCCTTCCAGTAGACGTCCCGGTATCCCTTCAAGGCTTTCTCCGGGCTCTCCCCGGCGAATTGATGCGTGGCCAGTTTCGGATGGGCGGTGGGGCTGGTTGCCCGCAGCCGGAGAAGATTGATTGTCAGCTCGTCGACGCGACCGGCACTATTCTGTCCGGCAAAAGCATCGAGAATCCTGTTGACGTCCCGCGGCCCTTCAAGCAGAGTCACCGGAGATTCCAGCACCGAGGCGGTACCATTTGAGGCAGCTTCCAACTCAAGTGAAAAAGATACCTTTTCTGGCGGGAACCCCTCCCCTCTCATATCCATCAACACCGAGTCCATCAGCCCTTTCATCACCTTATTGAAACCCTGTATTTGTGATTGGCTCCCTTGACGACTGAGAGACAGCCTGGCGGGAGATTCGTAGGCATGCAGGACATCAGCGCACGAGGAACCAAAGGCACTGAAAACCGAGCTGAAGCTGAAGCAATATATCTTGGGTATGCCTACTTTGTCGGCAATCCCACAGCAGTAGATGCCCCCCGCCCCTCCGAAAGAAAAGAGGACAAAATCGGCCGGGTTATAGCCCCCATCCTTGGTCAGGTTACCTATATCCTCAGCGCAAATATCCTCCATGGCTTCCGTGATTAGTAAACCGCATGCCTCCGCGGAGGTGCCCAGCGGTTTTGCCAGATTCCGGTTGATAACCTCCCTGGCAAGGCCCGCATCCAGCTTCCGCTTACCACCAAGGAAGTAGTCCGGGTCGATATACCCCAGGACAACACAGGCGTCGGTGGAGGTAGCCTCCGTGCCGCCCAAGCCATAGCAGGCCGGGCCCGGCATCGCCCCGGCGCTATCAGGACCCACCTTTATCTGTCGTTTATTTTTAAGTCTGGCTATCGAGCCGCCGCCCGCCGCTGTCGGGTAAACCTCGATAACCGGTAATTTCAGTGGTATTCCCTCCAGCATGGCCTCGCGTTTATAGCCATGCCGGCCATTAATAACCAGGCTGATATCGGCGCTGGTTCCGCCAATATCCATACTGGCGACGTACGGCAGGTGGTACAATCGACTCATGTAAGCGGTGCCGAGCACACCGGCTGAAGGTCCGGAGTTATGGGTCATGATAGCCGTTGTCTTAGCCACCCGGGCCACGCCGCCATCGGCATGCATCACCAGGAGCGGTTTGCGGTAGCCCAGTTTTCTAACTTCATCTTCAGCCTTGTAAAGGAAGCGAACCATATCTGGATGGAAATAGGCGTTGAGCAGGGCTATATTGGTTCGAGAAGCATCATCGGTAGCGGCGCTGATTTCACTGGAGAGCAGCAGCGGTACGGCACCCAGGTAGTGCTTCGGGTAATCGTCATCGGCTATCTCCCTAACAATCAGTTCGTTGGTCGGGTCGAGATGAGTGTGATAAAGGCTGACCACGATAATCCTCGCCCCGTGCCCAAGAAGGCGGCGTATCGCTAGCCTCACTTGCTCTTTATCCACCGAATCCTTGCCCGCCGACTCGTCGATGCCGACAACCATACCGGTGGGAACGATGAAATCGAGCACCGGGCTCCTGGCGGCTGATGAGTAAAGACTTTCTTCAAACCCTCTGGTCACAATCAATCCCAGCCGTGGTCCTGACCTCTGGAGCAGAGTGTTGGTGGCATGAGTCGTGGAAAACCTTATCACTTCCGTTTGATGGAGTAGTTGCGAGATGGTGAGCCCGAGTTTCGCGGCACCTTCTTCGATACATTTGAGGAAACATACGGTCAGGTCATGAGGGGTCGTGTCCACCTTGACCCAGACGATTTGGCTGTCGCCGGTAAAGAAGCCGTCAGTAAAGGTCCCGCCGTTATCTATGTCAATTGTGAATTTCATGAGAACCCCCGCGATATATCGATGTAAATATCTATATTTATAAGGCTTTCAAACGGGGCGTGTCAAATAACGTAGCTCATATCCGGACGAACAGGAGGAAGAAGGACTGGGAGTTCTGCCTATTGTACGGTATGGTGGGCGGTAGCGGACTTGAACCACTGACCTCCGCGATGTCAACGCGGCGCTCTAACCAGCTGAGCTAACCGCCCATAACTCTAGTAATTCTACTAAATACCCCTAATGGCGTCAACCTCACTTATAATACCAACGTCATGCCAATTTCACTCGCATATGATACGATATTATCCAAATATGTGGCTGGTTACAGGATCCGGCCTGGCACTCGGCGCTCAAACTCATTGCCGCCCTCGTGTGTTTTTATCGTAAATGGAGGCTGTGACCAATGAAGTTTCTCAAAAGCCTGGGAACCGGCATTTTGAGTTTACTGCTTCTGGTATCGCTGGCGGTTTTCGGCATGGCTTTTGTCATCAACAGCACCTTGCTTAACCCCAATTTCGTCATAACTCAGGGGGACAAGCTTGATTTGGCCGCCGTGGCGAGAAGTTTTTTCGATGAACAATTCAGTAAAGATATGCCCGAGGACGCGGAATTTATCAAAGACGCCGCCCTAAATGTCATTGCTGACCAGGAACCCTGGATAAGGGACCAGTTCCGCAATGCCGTGCACGCGACTTACGACTTTTTCCTGGGTAAAAGTGACCAATTTGAAATCGACATTCCCCTGGGTACTTTAAAATCCGATGTCAACCAGAGCCTCTGGCAGACCCTCCAGAAGTTCCTCGCCCAGAAGATAAATCTGATTCCGGAAGACCTGCTCCGGCCCTATATTGAAGAGCATTATCAGGAGCTTATCAGCGTGATTCCGCCGCAATATTTGCCTTCGGAAATGGTGGGGTTATCGGGAAACCAGCTCAGGATTTACCTCGACCAGCATTGGGATGAAGTCATCGCTGTACTGCAGAGGGCGTATCTGGTGCCGGGCGTTTCCACCCTCATTTTGAATCAGATTCAACCCTATTTCAATAGTTATTATGACGATATCACGAAGGATTTGCCTGAGGCACAGGTTATTGATAAGGACCAAATACCTTCGGACGTGATGGAACAGCTGGAAACGGCCAGACGGAGCATTGGCTATTTCCATATCGGTTTCTACGCTTTAATTGCCTTGATGGTGCTGCTGATCGGGTGCATCATTTTGATAAACCGGAATGTCAGAGACAGCTCCCTTGCCCTGGGAATAGTTTTTCTTATTTACGGAATCGCGGATTTTGCTGGTGTCCTTTTCGCCAGGTATTTCGATTTTGTGAAATATATACCTGACCTGCCGTCTTCACTGGACACCTGGCTTCCCAACATGGTTAAGGATGCCCTCCTGCCGCTCCAGTGGTTCAGCCTGGGCATTTTGATTCTTGGGGTGGCGCTGGTCGTGGTTTCTATTGTTTACAAACCTAACACAGCAATGGATTAAGAAGCTTTGGCATATTTTTAAAGTTATGTTAAGGGGTTCCGGCTTTTTCTTAATAGCCACCACCCCACCACTCCGAGGACAATTGCCCCGACGGCCGTGGCGATGGCGCAGAACAGCGCCGCGTCGAACCAGAACCCCTGCGGAAACAGCATGATGAGATAGTCCCTGGTGGGATCGAGCATCCAGAAGTCGTTGGCGAAGCTGAGCAAATGGAACTGGAGAAAGAAATTATCGAAGTCTAACGCTATTACCAGTCCCAGCGCCAGCATCATTAGCAGCGTCAGGCCGCCCCCGAAAAACAGTCGCTGGCCCAGCCGCCTTTTATCCCGCCACCAGAACAGGCAAACCCCGAGGAAAAACAGGACGTAAACCCCCGTGCTCAGCAATATTTTGTATACCAGCCGGAACAGGTCCTTGACGTCTTTAAGGTGGGCGACCTCGCGCTCGTTGAAAAGCGTAAAAGGCTGGCCGTCTTTCTCAACGATGATATTGATATATTCTTCGTCGGAGTTAAAGTAATTTATGAGCCCCCGGGCGGCTTTGTCCAGCTCCGCCGGCGCCAGCCCCGTGGTCGCGCCGACGTCATATTTTTCAAAGCCGTATTTATAGAGCCGGGGACAATTCGCCGCCGCGCTCACGCTGGCCGTTAATAATAATACCGGCAAACACAGGATGAACAACCATTGGGTGATATTTTCTATTATTTTCATCGCTCTTTTGATTTTACACTTTCGGCGATAAAAACGGAAAAAAGACTTTCCTTGCCCTGCCTTCCCTGTGTTATAATTAACCAGATTTTTCGCCGGGAGAATGATGTTTACCCACCTCCATGTCCACACCGAATACAGCCTGCTGGATGGTATGTGCTCAATATCCAAGCTGGTACAAAAAGCCAGGGAACTGGGCATGGACAGCCTGGCCATCACCGACCACGGCGTGATGTACGGGGTAATCGAGTTTTACCAGGCCGCCCGGGAAGCTGGTATCAAGCCCATCATCGGCGTGGAAATATATATCGCGCCGGGGAGTCGACTCGGCCGCGGGGCCGCCGATAAAAATAACTACCATCTCATCCTTCTGGCTAAAGACAAGGTCGGCTATCAGAACCTCATTCAGCTTACCACCAAAGCCCACCTGGAGGGGTTCTATTATAAACCGAGAGTCGACAAAGAGCTGCTGGAGCAGTACCATGAGGGTCTGGTCGCCCTCAGCGCCTGCCTCTCCGGGGAAGTGTCCCAGCTCATCTTGAGTCGGCGTTACGACGATGCCCGGAAAGCGGCCCTCTGGTACCAGGAAATATTCGGTGATTTCTATCTGGAAATCATGCGGCATCCCATCCCGGAAATGGAAGCCGTCAATAACTACCTCATGCAGATGGGGCCCGAGCTCGGCATCCCTCTGGTAGCCACCAACGATACCCACTATATCAACCGGGAAGACGCCTCCGCCCACGACCTTTTGCTGTGTATCGGTACCAATACCACCATTCACGATGAGAAACGACTTAAAATGCCCGGCGATTTCTTTTATCTCAAGAGCCCGGCGGAAATGCAGGAGCTGTTTAAAGACATCCCTGAGGCGCTGGAAAATACCGGGCGCATTGCCGCAAAGTGCAACCTGGACCTGGAGTTCGGGCGGCTGCACCTGCCGGAAATCGAACTGCCGGAGGGCAAGACCGCCGACCGGTTCCTCGCCGACCTCTGCCGCCAGGGCCTGCCTAAATATTATCCCAACCCCACCCCCGAAATCGAAAAACGCCTCAAGTACGAGTTGGACGTCATCGAGAAGACGCAGTTCGCCAACTATGTCCTGGTCGTCTGGGACATCATCTCCTTCACCAAGAAGCAAAATATCCTCTTCGGCGTCAGGGGCAGCGCCGCTTCCAGCATCGTCCTGCACTGCCTCGGCATTACCCCCCTCGACCCCCTGGAACACGGGCTGGTCTTCGAACGCTTCCTCAATATCGAGCGCAAGGAGATGCCGGATATCGATATGGACTTCCAGGACGACCGCCGTGACGAGGTCATCAACTATGTCTCTCAAAAATACGGCCAGGACCACGTCGCCCAGATTATCACCTTCGGCACGCTCGGCGCCCGGGCGGCCATCAGGGACGTGGGGCGGGCGCTGGGCATGTCCTACGGAGACGTCGACCGCGTCGCCCGGCTTATCCCGAACTTCGTTGGCATGACCCTCGCCAAAGCCCTGGACGAAAACAAAGAGCTCAAGACCATCTACCAGGATGACGAAATCGTGCGTAACCTAGTCAATAGCGCGCGGCGGGTGGAAGGCATCTCCCGCCACGCCAGCACCCATGCCGCGGGCGTCGTTATCTCTAAAGAGTCCCTGACCAACTACGTGCCGCTGCAGCGGGGCGCTAAGGTCAACGGCGAAGAAGCGGTGATGACCCAGTTTTCCATGAATGACATCGCCCATATCGGCCTTCTCAAGATGGACTTCCTCGGGCTGGCCAACCTCACCATCCTGGGACGGGCGAGGGAGATTATCCGGCAGCACCGCGGCGTTGATATCGACCTTTATAAAATCCCCACGGATGATAAAAAGACCTTCGACCTTCTGGCCGCGGGGGAGACCGCCGGCGTTTTCCAGCTTGAAGGCGCCGGTATGCGCCGCTATATCAAGGACCTGAAGCCGACGGTCTTCAGCGATATCTCCGCGATGGTCGCTTTATACCGCCCCGGCCCGATGGAGCATATTCCCACCTTCATCGATTCCAAGCACGGGCGCAAACCGATACGGTATCCCCACCCCGCCCTGGAAAATATCCTCAAGGAGACCTACGGCGTGATCGTTTACCAGGAGCAGGTGCTGTTCATCGTGAGGGAGTTCGCCGGCTACACCCTGGGGCAGGCGGACATTTTCCGCAAAGCCATGGGTAAGAAAATCGCCGAGACGATGAAGAAAGAAAAGCGCAACTTCATCAACGGCGCCAAAAAGCTTAGCTATACCTCCGAGCTCGCGGAGGAGGTCTTCGCCCTCATCGAGCCGTTTGCCGGCTATGCGTTTAATAAAGCGCACGCCTCCTGCTACGCCCTGATTGCCTACCAGACCGCCTATCTTAAGGCTAACTACCCGGCGGAATATATCACTGCTTTCCTGACCATCCACGCCGGCGAACTGGAAAGGACCGCCAGCGCCGTCGCCGAGTGCCGCCGACTAGGCATCGAAATCCTGCCGCCGGATATCAACCGCAGCCAGGTGGAATTCTCCCTGGAAGACAATGGCAGCGGCAAGTCCGCCATACGCTTCGGCCTGGCGGCGATAAAAAACGTCGGCACCGGGGCAATCGAGCCTATCATCGACGAACGGAATAAGGCTGGCGTATTCAAGTCCATTGAAGACCTGTGCCGCCGCAGCAATCTTCAGGCGGTCAACCGCCGGGTGATGGAGAGCCTGATTAAAGTGGGGGCGCTGGATTCCCTGGAAAAACGCGGCACGCTGCTCAACAGCATCGGCCGCATTCTGTCCCTGGCACAACGCGAGCAGCACCTGCGCGAGACCGGGCAGTCCACCATGTTCGACCTCTGGGGAGAGGCGACGCCTTTACCTTTGCCGCAACTCGACCTCGAGCCGGCAGGCACCACCGACCGTGAAAAGGCGTTCTGGGAAAAAGAGCTGACCGGCGTCAGCTTCTCGGAAAAGCCGTTCAGTCCGGTCTTCAGCTCCAAGCAAGCCAACGCCGTCTTCTGTGGCAACATCGACGCTGAGTTGGATAAGCACGTTATCGTCACGGCCGGGCGCGTTATCGCGGCGCGGTATTCTTTTACCAGGAAAAATGAGTCGTTCGCTATTGTGACCATCGAAGACGTCAGCGGCAAGATTGAAGTTATTGCCTGGCCGCAGGTCTACAGCCAGACGGAAGAGCTCTGGAAGGAAGGCAACGAGCTTATCATCCAGGGCCGAGTGCGCGCCAGGGACGATGAGGTGAGCGTTATCTGTGATGTCGTAAAATATTACGAGCCGCCCGGTGAAGAGGAAGAAGCGGCCGCCCCACGCCATATTGAAAATAAGCCGTTAGAGGCGCCGCCGGAAAAAGCCGCCGCCCCACCCCCTGAAAGGCATCGAATCATTATAAACATCAAGCAGACCGCCGATGCGGCGAGAGACATCTCCCGTCTTAATCAAACCATCGCCATCCTGAAGAACTATCCCGGCCGCGACGAGGTGCACCTCCATATCCTTAACGGCGGCGATGCTATCCCGCTCAAGCTGTCCAATATCTATACCGGCTACTCCGATGAGCTCAAGCAGCAGTTGAGCGAGCTCATCGGCGAAGATGGCATCAAAGTGGAAGCCATCGGTTAGTTTTTTATTTCTTGTTCTCTCCCAGTTCCTCGGCGATGTCCCGGGACATTTTCAGGAACACCTTCCTCAGCCTCTTCATGACATCCTGCGCGGCCCTTTCGCCGGCGGTTCTCGCCTCGTCGGCCGCCGACCTGGCGTCCGCCGCCGCCGCCTCAATATCATCTAGAAGCTCCGGTAGTGGTTTACTGAAAATATCGTGCTTGGGAGTTACTTTGTCGGCCATATTTATCTCCTTGCTATTATCGTTAGGCTCTTTAATAAAATATTATAACACAAGTAACATCTGGAAACCTTTACCGTGTGGTGCTAGAATATGATGACCGTAATACAGGTACCGTTATGGCAAAGCCTAAAAATACTCCGGAAGATATTCATCAGGGCCACCGCAAGAGGCTGCGCGACAAGTTCCTTAAATCCGGACTGGCCGGCTTCCACGATTATGAAATCGTCGAGCTGCTGCTGAGCCTGGGCACGCCGCGCCGGGACTGCAAAGTACCGGCTAAAGAGGCGATAAAAAAGTTCCAGACGCTGCGGGGTGTCCTCGAAGCCCCCGCCGAAGAGCTGCAGCAGATAGCCGGCATCGGGGCGCACAGCGCCTTCGGCATTAAACTGGTGCAGGAGGTCGCCCGGGAGTTCCTCAAAGCCAGAATCCTGGAAAAGCCTTTTTACCGGTCCTCGCAGGAAGTCTTCGACTATCTTTATCACGCCATGCGCGGCCTCAAGAAAGAGGTCTTCAAGGTAATTTACTTGAACAGCCAGAACCAGATTATCGATACCGTCGACCTTTCTGAAGGCACGGTTAACGATAGCTCCGTCTCTCCGCGCGAGGTCATCGAAGGCGCTATTAAAAGCAATAGTACCGCCCTGATTTTCGTCCATAACCACCCTTCCGGCAATCCCGAGCCGAGCGTGAACGACAAATCGCTGACCCGGGAGCTGGTCTACGCCGGGAAAATCATGCGTCTCCGCGTGTTGGACCATATCATCATCGGCGATAACCGGTATTTCAGCTTTGCCGGCGAAGGGTTCATCGAAGAGTATGAAACGGACTTTCTTAACCTCATGTTACGGGGCACCGCGGAGTCCCGGCGACGTCTCTATCAGGTCAAAAAACCATCCGACTATTAGCTATCTTTGCGGCGTATGTCTTTCATCGCTGATTTTGAATGATTGTATTATTACGCTTCATACACTTGACAAAGGCATGCTAACGAATCACAATATGTTGCGATATATTAACTAACCATTGGCACGCCGGAAAGGCGGTGTCCCATGGTAGTTCAAGATAAAAAAAATGGCATTGATTTTTTAAGGCAGTTAGCGTGGGGCTCCCACGTATGTGTCTTCTACGGCACCCCAAATGACCTGGAAGATATTCTGGTGCCATATTTCCAAGCCGGCCTGTTAAATAACGAATTCTGCCTCTGGATTACTTCAGATACCCCCGTAAAAACATCAGGCGAAGCCGGTATCAACCCGAAAATGCCGGACTTTGCCGACTATCTGGAAACAGGTCAACTGGAATTTATTTCTCATAACGATATCTATCTTCAAGACGGTATTTTCCACAAGAAAAAGGCTTTGCGTAGCTTATTCAAAAAATATAATCAAGCCATTGAGCAAGGTTATGACGGCATGAGAGTCGGCGGTTGTATGCCCTGGCTGGAAAACGGAGACTGCCTGGAGCTCAATGAGTATGAAAATATCGTAAATAATACCATCGGCAACGCCAAAACAATGACGCTATGCGCTTATCCCCTCGACAAATGCACGGCTAGTGATTTCATCGATATTATGAATACCCACAAATATGCTATCGATAAACACCATGGAAATTTTACTCTTCTCGGAAACCACGCATACCCGGCAGCGTCACCCGGCGTATCACCAGAGTGAAGAACAATATCACTCGGAAATTCAGAATCTGAGGGAAGAGTTACAGGAGGCCGAGGAAAAATTTTATAAAGCAGCCCGTGCCAGTGCGGATATTTTCATTGTCACCAGGGCAAAAGACGGCATGTTCATCGATGTCAATGAAAGGTTTCTCCGCGTTTTCGGTTACACCCGTGACGAAGTCATCGGCCATACTTCCATCGAGTTAAAGCTCTGGGATGCCGCCATGCGTGAAAAACTTGCCGAAAAAATGAAAAGACAGGGCCGAATTCAAGATGAAGAAATAAATCTCCGCACCAAGTCAGGCGAAACGCGTACTCTGAAATACTCCATCGAATATTATACGATGGAGGGTCAGAAATGTGCCATCTCCGTCCTGACCGATATCACCGGGCTTAAAAAGGAGGAGGAAAAAGAACGGGCCATCATCGGCACGGCTATCGACGGTTTCTGGACGACAGATATGAATGGGAATTTCCTTGAAGTTAATGATTCATATTGCCGGATGATAGGTTACACGCGCGCCGAGCTGCTTAAGATGTCCATCAGAGATGTCGAGGCTCTGGAACATCCCGAAGAGGTTGCTGAACACATAAAAAAAGTAATATCGCGCGGCTTCGACCGTTTCAAGACCCGGCACCGCTGCAGGGATGGCACGGATAATCGATATCGAAATCAACACCAGTTATTATAACATCGATAAAGGGCAACTCTTCGTATTTATTCATGACCTCACCGGGCGAAAAGAAGCGGAGGATGGCCGTGACAACCCGCCTGGAAACCCGGTGGCGTAAAAATATCACCAGGCTGCAGGAAAAATTTATCAGAGAAGGCTTTCAAGATTTTAAAGACAGCCAAATTATCGAGCTTTTATTGAGCATGGTCATGCCGGCTCGCAAGGCCAAACAAATGGCGATGATATGCATCGGTAGGTTCAAAACACTCAGTAATTTTTTCAAAGCCTCCCCGATGGAATTAACGCAAATCGGCGTTACCCCTGCCTGTGTGTTCTGCATTGAGATGCTCCACAAACTGCCCATCAAAGTCCTCCAGGAGAAAATCAGTCAACAGTCGATCTACGATTCTCCTCAGGATATTTTCGATTATTTCTACTATTCCATGAGAGACCTCGATAAAGAGGTCTTTAAAATCATGTTTCTCAACGCCCGGAACCAGATTATGGAGGTCATCGATGTTTTCGAAGGAACGGCGGATAAAATCACGGTCAACCCGCGCGAGGTCATCGAAAGTGCCATCGCCCATAACACCCGTTCCCTGGTCTTTGTCCACAACCACCCCTCCGGCGACCCCACTCCTAGTCAGGCTGATAAACAGCTGACCCGCGACCTCGTTTTCGTCGGCGACATCCTGCAGATTAAAGTTCTCGACCACATAATCATCGGAGAAAACAGATACTTTAGCTTCGCCGGCGAGGGACTGATTAGAGAATACGAAACGGACTTCCTGAACCTGAAATTGACGGGCACCTCTGAGGCCAAACGAAGGCTTTCCAGGGCGAGATTATCTCTCGGTATCTAGGTCATTTACCGCGGGATTTGACTCCAGTTTCCGTAGCCGCCTCTTCATTTTAAGCCCCCCGCTGAAGCCCCCCAACCCGCCGTCTGCCTCTATCACGCGGTGACACGGAATAATCACCGGGAGCGGATTCCTGGCCAATGCCTGCCCCGCTGCCCGCGTCGCTCCAGGCCTCCCCACCTGCCCCGCCACCCAGGCATAGCTCCGCGTTTGCCCGTAGGGAATAGCGCGGGCGGCGTCCCATACTCTACGTTGAAAAGTCGTGGCTCCCTCGAGGTCCAGCCTGTCGGGAAAGTCCGCCCGGTGCCCGGAAAAGTAAGCCCGGTAGCGTCCGATTAAGTCCGTAAAACGCCGCGACTCCGGTACCGCTTCCTTCAAGCTATCCCCGAGCAGACTGTATGCTCTCTCTTCCGAACTCTGAGGCAGAGTGGCACGAAGCAGGCCGGCCTCCGAGCCCAATACCCCTATCCAGCCGGCGGCGGTGTCAAAGACCACGTAGCATCGCTTATTTGAATTCCGGCTCGATGAGACCATAATCACCATCGTTGCGCCGGTATAACAGCCGGACTTCCTGATTATTGACATCGACGTAAAGAAAGAAATCGTGGCCGAGCCTCTCCATCTGCGCGATGGCCTCTTCCCGGGACATCGGCTCGATGACGAAATGCTTGGTCTTGACGACCTTTCTCTCCATTGCCGGCCGTTCGGCGCTATTGTACTTGCCCCTGGCCAGCCGACTGCCCCGGCCCTTGTCATAGAGCTTGCCCTTATGACGCTCCAGCTGCCGGGTCATCACGCTCACCACCCGGTCGACGGCTTTAAACAGGTCTTCGCCCCTCTCCTCCCCGTGAAAGACCGACTCGGCGATGCCGCTGTTGACCGTTACCCTCACCAGGTAGCGCTGCTGCGGCGATTTTGTTTTTTCTTCGGAAATTTCCGCTTTAATATCGATAATATCCGGCAGGTGCTTGCCGAGCTTGTTCAGCTTGCGTTCGACGTACTTCTGCGCGGTCGGTGTTAGTTCCGTATTCGTCCCCGCTATTTGCAGTTCCATCTTGCCACGCTCCTTCTATAGTTCCAGTGCTACGGTCAGTCCCCACACCGCTGCCGCCCCGCCGGACTTCAGGACTCCGGCGCTGGCGTTGAGAGTCGCCCCGGAGGTAGACACGTCGTCCATTAAAATCACCCCCCTGCCCCGCAACCGCTCATCGACACAGGCGAAAGCCCCGGCGACGTTCTTTTGACGCTGGCTTACGCCTGCTGACCTCGCCTGCGGCAGCGCGTAGCTCCGGCGGACGAGGCAGCCTTCCTCCACGCTCAGACCGCTCAGTCGGCCCAACTCACGCGCCAGCAAAGCCGACTGGTTATAGCCGCGCTCCCGCTGGCGTTTCGGGTGCAGCGGCACCGGCACCAGGACATCTCCCGGGACCGGGTTTTTTCTCAGGTAATCATATAACAAGCCCGCCAGCGACGGTACCAGCGCTCTCAGGTTCCGGTACTTGAGTTCGTGGACGGCCTGGCGTATCACGCCGTTGAAAAGGAACGGCGAACGTATACCATCGATTACACCCGGAGCATCGGTACACGCGCGGCAGACTAATCCCTGAGATTGGGGACGCCCGCATTTAGGGCAAATCGGAGGGATAATGACCGGCAGTTCCCGGCGGCAGGCGCGGCAGATATAATCGCCTTCTTTCCCGCAGCCAATGCACCACCGCGGGAAAAGCAGGTCAAGCGCTGCCTTCTTGAGACCGGATACCGGAGGAAGCACGTTCGCCATCCCTAGTCGGGTATTTTTGCGTCCGTTTACTGGCGGGGCCGGGAGTTATGGAGCGTGCCGCTCATGATAGGTTCGTCCCTGTAGACATCACCGTTCCTGATTTTCAGGTTAAAGCCGCAATCAGGATTGGTGCAAACCCAGGCTTTATACTGGATAGATGCCCCCTGGCTGCCAAAATCCGATAGGGGCACCAGGTCTCCAGAATTGCATTTTTGACACTTGGGGAAACTTGTCTGTTCCATGGGGGTCCTCCTCCCAACCATAATAAAATAAACTGTATTAGTATAACCTGAAACGCCGGCGGTTGACAAGTGTCCTTACAGTTTAATTTCCGGCGGGCGGTTTTTCTTGAGGAAAATGTGATGGGTTTATGCGGAAAACTATCGTGCAGCCGGTCGTGTTACCTGTTTTCGGTTCTGGACGATATTGATGATGATATTGGCGATAATGGGGTCGAACTGGGTACCGCTATACCACGTTAATTCGTCGATGGCTTCCATCCGCGTAAGGGCCCGGCGGTAAGGACGGTCGGAAATCATGGCCTGGTAAGCGTCCGCCACGGAGATAATCCTGGCGCCCAGCGGTATGTCCTTGCCGCGCACCGTCTGGCCGAGGCCCCCGCCGTCGTAACGGTCATGGTGATGGGAGATTATCTGCACGACGCTATCGTTAACGAACGGCTTGACCAGTCGCGGACCGATAACGGCATGAGTCATGATATGGCGGTACTCGCCGGGGGTCAGCTCGCGGGGCTTGTTGAGAATATCCGGGTCGACCGCGATCCTGCCCACGTCGTGGAGCAGCGCCGCCCAGCGCAGGTCCTCCGTTTCTTCCGGGGAAAGGTTGAGCTGCCGGCCGGAGGCTAAAGCCAGCTCGGCGACCGCCTGCGAATGACCTTTAATATAGACATCGAGAGATTCCAGCGTGCTGACCAGGTTCTCGATGGCGCTGAGAAACAGTTTCCGCGGCTCTACCGACCGCTCGGCGGCTTTCCGGCCCATGTCCCGCAAATAATGCTGGATTTCCAGCTCAATCTTCCGCTTGTCCAGGGTCCCGTTAACGCTCTGTAAGACCTGCTCGAAACGGAAAGGCTTGTTAATGAAATCCTGGGCGCCATCCTTGATGCACTGTATCATAATCATGGGATTGCTCACGCCGCTGGCCATGATGACCGCCGTCTCCGGGAAACGGTTGATGATGTCCGGCAGGACGTCGTTGCCCGGCCTGCCCGGCATGTTGATGTCCATGATAACCAGGTCGGAATGGTTCGTTTCCAGCTTTTCCAGCGCCTGGTCGCCGTTCTCGGCTTCATCGCAGGTGTAACCGCGCATGGCCAGGCCTTTATTTAAAATTTGCCTGATGGCTTCCTCGTCATCAACCAGCAGTATGCTTTCTTTCGGTTCCGTCATTAGAGCCCCTCCCGGCCTTTCTTGGCTATCTGTTCTTATTGTAAAAGGCGGAAGCTAAACAAGACGTAAATTATGCTGCCCGCGCATAAACATTTAGTAAAAATTACCCTCTACGAAACGCCTGATGAATTGCGTCTTACAGCAAGAAAGGATTCGGGGATGAGTGAAAATATAAAAAATGCGGCTTTATTTTAATGCCACCGAGCTAATTCTGGTGTATATCGGCCCTTCCCTGGTGAGCTGACTCCTCATCAGGTTGACGGCCTGTACTTTCACACGGCCGCCCGCTTCCAGGGCGGTGGCGGCGACGAGCTGCCCCAGGGATTGCCTTTCTTCCGGTCCGGCTTCTTCACGGACCCTGGCCAGGGTCAGGTGGGGCGTGAAGGGACGCGCCTCCGCCGGAAAACCCAGGGGCGCCAGGGCGATATCAAAATTTTTTTGGAGTTGGGCGAGCATTTCAACCTCCCCGGTCAGCCCTACCCAGACCACCCGCACCCGCCTCTCATTGGGAAAAACGCCGAGCCCTTTGAGCTCTATAGCAAACGGGTGTACCCCGCGGCATGCCTGTTCCATCGCCGCGGTAATCTTGGCGATTAGTTCACTGTTAATGTTGCCGAGGAACTTGAGTGTCAGGTGCATGATGGCGGGGTCGACCCACTTTACTGAAGCGCCGTTTCCCGATTTCAATTTGTCCTGCACGCGCGCGAGAACGGACTTTGCTTCCGGGGGAAGCTCGATGGCGATAAACGATCGGATATTTTCCATTTTTCTTTCTATATGCCGAGCAGTCGGCGTGCGTTGCCGGACAGTATCAGTTCGCGGTCTTCGGCGGATAGCCCTGCCGCATCGATTTCCTTGAGCAGGCGGGAGGGTGCCATTACCGGGTAGTCCGTCCCGAAGAGAATCCGGTCCGCCCCCACTAAATCGCTCACGTAGCGGTAGATTTCGGGACGATAAAGGAAAGGGGAGATGGCGGTATCGAAATAGACGTTTTCCAGCGCCTGGCGCACCTCGGGCATCAGGGTGTAAAACGGCAGGCCGCCCCCCCAATGCGCGCAGACTACCGGCAGACCTTTAAGATTGAGGATAAAGGAATACAGCTTTTCCGGCGTGGCTAACCCCTTGCCGCGGTAAAGATGACCGACGGGTTCGGAGGCATGGGTCAGCAAAATCAAATGATGTTTAATCAGTAGTTGTGAAAAAGGCTCCAGCATTTTTGGCGTCATCGTTTCGGCCGGTTGCAGGTCCGGGCGCAGCTCGCCCACCCCCTTTACGCCCCCGCGGACGCAGCGTTCTATCTCGGCGAGGGATTGGTCGTCATGGTAGGCGGATATGGCGCAGAACCCGATGAGTCTTTTCGGGTAGCGGGCGATGGATTCCAGGATATAGTCGTTGGTTTCCACGCAGAGCTCGTGGGTGCTCCAGCCGTAGTTGACCACGACGGAGACAGCGACGCCCTCGCGGTCCATGCTGGCGATGAGGTCGTCGGCGGTGGCAATGGCGTTTTTACCCGGTGCGTATATCTCGGAGAAAGCGGCGTCTCTTTCCACATAGCGGCTGCGGTTGTTTTTTACCTGCGGCGGCAGCGCATGGGTGTGGAAATCAATTATCATTATCGGACCACATGCCGTGGCTAAAGTCGCTACTTTTCTTTCTTTTCCGGCTTTTCGGTCTTTTCGGCTTTGCCGGCGGCCGCTTCACCCGTCGGTTTCTCGGCGGCGCCCTCGGCGACTGCTTCACCCTCGGCAATAACCTCTTCCGCTACTACCGGCTTCTCTTCCTCGACCTTAATGATGATTTCGGTGACCTTGGCCACCAGCTGTTCCGGGTCGACGTGGACAATAATATCCGGGTCGAGGACGATGTCTTTGACATGGATGGCCTGTTCGAGGTCGAGCAGCCCGCTTATGTCAACTTCTATCTGCGGCGGCACTTTTTCCGGCAAACACTCGATGCTCAGCATCGTAATGCCGTGGGAGAGCATACGCCCTTTACCCTTCATCGCCGGGGCTTCCCCTACCAGGACGATAGGCACGTCCATCGTCATCTTTTCGCCTTTTCTCACCTGATAGAAATCGACGTGGAGCAGGGTTTTGCCCAGGGCGTCACGCTGGATTTCCCGGACGAAGACGCTTTTTGGTTCTTTATCTCCGGCGATTTTCAGGCTGACGAGGCGCGTTGTGCCGGAATGCGAAACGATTTTCTTAAGTTCGGCGGTATCGCACTGTAAGGCTAACGATTCCAGGCTATGGCCGAAGAGATGCGCCGGGGTCACACCCTGGCGGCGTAAAAACCGGTTCCGCTTACCGAGCACTTCTCTCTTCGTCGCTGTCAATTTCAAGTCTTCCATTTTTCCCCTTTCAACCTTACAATTTAACCATAAATCACGCTAAAAATCAATTTAATGAGTGAGTTTCACATTTGATTCGATATTCGCTGGGACAACCGGATGCGACGTGATATAATTCATTAACGAACGGGATGGAGAAAAATCTTGTTTAAGAAAATCCTGATCGCCAACCGCGGCGAAATCGCCGTCAGAATAATCCGTACCTGCTACGAGATGGGGATACGTACGGTCGCCGTCTATTCGGATATCGATGCCGATTCTCTCCACGTCAAGCTCGCCGACGAGGCCTATGACATCGGCCCGGCGGAAGCGGCACAGAGTTACCTCAACGCCGAGAAGATTCTGGCGGTGGCCCGGAAAAGCAACGCCGAAGCTCTGCACCCGGGCTATGGCTTTCTGGCGGAGAATCCCGAGTTCGTGCAGATGTGTGAGCAAAATGGGCTCACTTTCATCGGCCCGCCCAGCCAGTCCATGTACCAGGTAAAACCCAAGCACGCCGCCCGCAACCTGATGAATCTCCTTAATATCCCTGTTGTCCCGGGACACGACCATATTTTGCTGGACTCGACCACCGAAGGGTTCCGGCAGGTCCAGGAGGTGGCTGAAAACATCGGCTATCCGGTCATCGTTAAGCCTTCGGGTGGCGGCGGCGGCATCGGCATGACGATTGCCCACAACCCGGAAGAACTGGGAAAAGCCGTCCGCTCCGTGGAAGAAAGAGGCCGTAAGCTCTTTGGTATCTCTTCTTTCTACGTGGAAAAGTATCTCCCGAGCGTCAAACACGTTGAGTTTCAGGTCCTGGCCGATAAATACGGAAATGTCATTCACCTTGGTGAGCGCGATTGTTCCATTCAGCGTCGGTTTCAGAAGTTAATCGAGGAAGCTCCCTGCTCGATATTATCGCCGCATCTGAGAATGAAAATGGGTGCGGCCGCCCTGGATATTGCCCTGGCCATGAAGTATGTCAACGCCATGACCGTCGAATTCTTTTATGTTCCGGAGACGCAGGAGTTTTATTTCAACGAGGTGAACACCCGACTGCAGGTAGAGCATTGTGTCACCGAGCTCGTCACCGATGTGGATATCGTCAAAGAACAGATTAGGATCGCCGCCGGTGAGCAGCTGGCCTATACTCAGGATGATATCCATCGCAATGGCTGGGCGATACAATGCCGCATTACCGCCGAGGACGTTTCCCGCAACTTCCTGCCCTCCCCGGGCAAAATCACCGGTTTACACCTGCCCCACGGCCTGGGGCTGAGGATTGACGAGGGAATATACGAAGGTTATACCGTCCCGTTTTACTACGACCCGCTGCTCCTCAAGCTCATGGCCTGGGGCAAGACCAGAGAAGAAGCCATTTTACGTATGAAGAGGGCCCTCAATGAAATGAAAATTGAGGGCATCGAGACTAATCTCTTATTTCACCGCATCACCATGGACGACCCGTTATTCTACAGCGGTATCTATACGACCAATTTCGTGGAAAAACAACAAATCGTGCGTAAAGTGCGCGAACTCGCCAGGAAAACCCAGGAATGAAACAACCCGACGGCACCAGCGATAATGAAGACCTGAAAGCGGTCGCCAAGACGCTGCGCCGCGATATCGTCACCATGATCGCCAAAGCCGGCAGCGGACATCTCGGCGGCTCTCTTTCCGCCGTGGAAATAATTACTGCGCTTTACTGGAGGATACTCCGGTTCCGGCCCCTCGACCCCGACTGGAAGGACCGCGACCGGTTCGTCCTGAGCAAGGGGCATGCCGCCCCCGTCCTCTATGCCGCCCTGGCGGAGCTCGGGTATTTCCCTAAAGCCGAGCTGGCTACCCTGCGGCAGCTCAACAGCCATCTGCAGGGTCACGCCGACCGCACCGTCACGCACGGCGTGGAAATGTCTTCGGGGAGCCTGGGCCAGGGGCTGTCGTTCGCCATCGGCTGCGCCCTGGCGAGTCGCCTCGATAAGCAGTCGTGGCGCGTCTATGCTTTGCTGAGCGACGGCGAGTGCGATGAAGGCCAGACCTGGGAGGCCGCCATGTCCGCCGCTAATTTTAAGCTGGATAATATTACCGCCATCGTGGACAATAACGGCATCCAGTTGAGCGGCTTTAACAAAGATATCATGAACCTCGACCCCCTGAACAGAAAGTGGGACGCGTTCGGGTGGCAGGTCTTTGAGGTGGACGGGCATGATTTCGACCAGCTTCTCGACGCTTTTGGCAAAGCCCGGCAGGTTACCGGCAGGCCCGCCGTCATCATCGCCCACACCATCAAGGGCAAAGGGGTCAGCTTTATGGAAAATAACGTCGATTTCCATGGCAAGGCCCCCAATGCCGAGCAGCTGGAAAAAGCCCTGAAGGAGCTGGCGTAACGTGGCTGAAGAAATCGCCCCGAGGGAAGTCTACGGCAGAACGTTGGTGGAACTGGGGAGGGAAAACCCGGATATCGTCGTGCTGGACGCCGACCTCAAGCCGTCGACGATGACCCAGTATTTCGAGAAAGAGTTCCCCGGGCGCTTTTTCGAGGTCGGCATCGCCGAGCAGAACATGATCGGGATTGCCTGCGGGTTGGCGGCCTCGGGGAAGATACCGTTTGCCAGCACTTTTGCGGTCTTCGCGCCGGGTCGCTGCTTCGACCAGATTCGGGTATCGGTGGCGCAGGCCAGGCTCAACGTAAAAATCGTGGTGACGCACGCCGGCCTGACCGTAGGCGAGGACGGCGCTTCCCACCAGGCGCTGGAAGACCTGGCCCTCATCTGCTCCCTGCCCGGCTTTACCGTTATCGTCCCGGCGGACGGCGTGGAAACCGCCCAGTCCATCAGGGCCGTGGCCGCCCATAAAGGCCCCTGCTACGTCAGGCTGTGCCGACCCAAACTGCCAGTTATTTATGACAATAACTACAAGTTTCAAATCGGCAAAGCGGTTGAAATGAGGTCGGGCACGGACGCAACGATAATAGCTATCGGCGTGATGGTAGCGCCGGCGCTGGAAGCCGCCGGTCAACTGGAAAAGGAAGGCGTCAACTGTCGGGTGCTGAACATGTCCACGCTCAAGCCCATCGATGAAGGCGCTATCGTTAAAGCCGCCCGCGAGACCGGCGCCATCGTTACCGCCGAGGAGCACCAGGAGCACGGCGGACTGGGCAGCATTGTGGCGCGGGTGACCGCTAAAAACTATCCGGTGCCGATGGAGTTTATCGCGGTTAAAGACGTCTTCGGGCAGTCCGGTAAACCGGCGGAACTGCTGACAAAATACGGACTGACCTCAAAAGAAATAGTCTCGGCGGTTCATGAGGCGACAAAGCGAAAGAGCTAGCCGAGGTAGGTTATTACCGATGCAGGCCTATCCTTAATATCAACCCTGATTCCAGCTTCCTCGAAAAGTTTGATAAATTCATCGTCGCTGTATTTCCCGAAGGTAACGAAGCGTGCAATCCTGGCATTGACCAGCATCTTGGCGCAGAGCACGCAGGGCGTATGCGTGCAGTAAACAGTGCTCCCCGCCAGGCTAACGCCATGCAGTCCCGCCTGGATAATCACGTTCTGCTCGGCGTGGATGGCGCGGCAGATCTCCTGTCTGGTGCCGGACGGTATGCCTAGTTCGTCGCGGAGACAGCCGAGCTCAAGACAGTCTTTAGCCCCCGCCGGTGCCCCGCTATAGCCGGTGGTCAGGATATGTTTGTCCCTCACGGCGATAGCCCCGATGTGATGGCGGCGGCAGGTCGAGCGCTCGGCCACCACCGAGACAATCTTCAAAAAATACTCGTCGAGCTCGGGGCGTGGGGGTAAAGTCATTTTAACCTCGCCACAATCCTGTCTATCAGTTTCTTCATGTTGCCAATTGAAGCATCGTTGATAATCGTGAAATCCGCCATACAGATAGGGCCGCCCTTATTCAGGTTTTCGATTTCGGCGCGGTCGCGGCCGGCGGCTTCTTTAGGCGTTAGCGGCCTCACCTGGCGGTTGCCCAGGCGGGCGTACCTGTCCTGCGGTGAGGCGTACACCGCCACGACGGCGAACCTGTCGCCATAGTAGTCCTTGAGGTAAAGGTATTCCTCCCAGGAATAAAGCCCGTCCACTACCACATTGGCGGTCTTCAGGGTGGCATCGATGCGCGGCACGCTGAGCCTGGCATACGCCGCCATGCCATGCTCCTGCCGGATTCCCTCCCTCACCGGCTTCTCATTCGCTTCGGTCAAAGGCAAGCCCTGCTTTTTAAGGGCTTCGTCGGTGATTTCACCGAACCTGACGACGGTAAAGCCTTTATCCCTAAAAAGCCGCGCCGCCTCCGACTTCCCCGAACCCACCATGCCGACGATGGCGATAACTTTCACCTGGTTCATTATAAGGGGTCAAGACCGCAAAAGACAATTTTATGGAACGATAAAGATGGAAAGTTTGATGTATGGAATCGCCAGTCAGGTGTCGGTCTAATGATTAGTAATGCTGAAGACGTTGTTACTGGTATCGGTACAGGACGTCTCGCAAACGCTGGTCACCCTTATCTTGTAGTCACCTATAGTCTGGCTTGAAGGTATCGTCCAGCTGTAGGAGCCCGTGCCATTGGACCCTTTCGATGTGGCGCTGCAAATCACTCGATTAACCGCGTTGCCTTTCAGGAGCTCGATTTTCACATCCCCACAAACGTTCGCATATGTCCATTTGATGGTCTGACGGCTCCCCGGTGCCCATTTCTCCCCGCCATTAGGTGTGACTACCGTGATGACGGGTTGCGGCAGAGTCCGGAATACCTTATCGTCACCGTACGATGTGCCGCTACCCACGGCCACCGCCTGGAAATGGTAAGTGGTATCAGGGATTAAATTGTTTACCAGAGCACAAAAGACACGAAGGTCGCAGGTGACCGTCTGGTGGGACGTTACCGAACCATAAGCGGCCGTCTTTCCATACTGGAAATAGACCTCCACCGCTGAGGCGCTGCCCCGGCTGTTCAGGCAGCCCCATAAAACCGCGCAATTCGTCCCCACGGGCAAGGCCCATATCGTCATCACGCAGGGCGCTATTCCCGGGGTGGTAAAGGTGGAATCCGGAGAAACCGCCGTAAAAACATCGCCATCGATTACGTCTACCGATTTTACCCTGAAGTGATAGAGGGTCGCCGGAGAAAGCCCGGTCAGTAAAACTGTATGCGTTACCACCAGTGTGTTGTCCAGGTTGCTGTGATGGGGGTAGTCGGTGATATTCGTATGGAAAAATTTATCGTAGAATACCTGGGAACTGGCGCTGCCGTTCGTTTGCCAGGAGACCGTAGCCTTGCAGCTGGTGATACCGGAAACCTGGACGTTATAAATTATCAGGGGCACCGTGCCGGTAACTTTAGTAGCGGTGTTTCCCGCCATAGCCGGCCCAGCCGGCAGTAAGATACAGGCCAGCAACAATACGCAGGAAACCAGCCGCTTTATCATTAGCCGCCCCTCCGCCGGAATAAAAGGGCCAGTAAAACGACGATGATGACCCCCGCCGCTATGCCGATGATGACCGTCGAGTTCATCCCTCCCCCCGACCCCGTCGTTGCGGTTGCGGCCGGCGTTGACGCTGCCGCGGCAATTGAGGCGGGTAATGATGCCGCCGGGGCGGTTGGCGATAACGCCGCTACGGTGCCGGTCGGCGGCACGTAGGCCTGCTTTACCTCGAAGCTGCCGGTCACTGTGTCGAGGACGGTGCCGTCCTCCAGCATGACTTTAGCGCTGATGGCATATTTCCCCGCCGCCAACTCGCCTTGCGGTATGAAGGCGGCCTGGAGCCGCCGGGTCATCCCAGGCAGCACTGAGGAGGCCGTGAGCGGGACGGCGACGGTACCCATGATTTGCCCCTGGGAATTGCTGACGGCGACCTCCCCCTTGACCTTGAAGTGGTGATTGCCGGTATTCTGAAAATCGGTAAGTATCTGCACCGGCTGCCCGCTGGTAATGTTGCCCGTGCTCAGGCTGGTAATTTTGCCGGTGTGGACGAGCTGGCTGCCCTTGATAGTAAGTACTATGGGTACATTTACAGCGGCAACGAAACTTACCCCTGTGCTGCCAGCCGCTGGCTGGGTCGCTACATTGATGATGGCATACCTGCCTCCGGCGCCGATATCTGAAGGAATCTGAATAGTGGCGGTCAAGTTCTGTGGAACACCTGGCTCCAGGTGAAATGAGCTTTTATTAATGGTGATGAATGAACGAGCAGAATAAGAGTAGGTATCCTCGGAACCTGCAAGAGCGTCATTCACACCACTAAGTGACTGATTTATACCCATTACTTGAACCACCATGTCGGCGGCCGGGTCGTCAGCGGCAAAGCTTACTGTTATGGGCCAGGTTAGCGTCTGCCCGGGAGAAACGTCCGCCATCATCAAAGCTCCGCTTACCGACAGCCCTGGATTGGCGGAGGCTGGCAGGGTTAATAGTAAGGCAAGCACCACCGCACCCAGCATTAAAGCCGCGAGGCATCGCCTGAACGATTTTATCATCTCTATCCCTACATTATACCGTTATATCATGAAGTTACCATAACAATATGGTACCCCTCAGGGGTTTAGGGGGGAGTCTTGGGCTCCCCCCTGACTATCACGATTAGAAGTTAAGGATAGCAGTAAAGGTAATGATAATGCTATAAATACCTGGTGCGTCGCTGTTAGTAACATCCTGCCGAGCCCAAAAATCGAAATTCCCAGTGGCAGGCCCGGAAGTCCAGCTATCTCCATTATCAGCCCACTGCCATACATTACTATCTAGGGCGATCATCAATCTGGTGGTTAACCAAGGAGAGCCGCCGGCGCCGCCTACTCGCATATAACCTGTGCTCGCGTCAGTATTTTTAGCGGTCACCGTCCAACTGGTCGGACTTTGACTGTAATTTGTTACTGTTACGCTGCCCGTCTTAGGCCCCTGTACATTTTGGCCATAAGTGAACGTACCGAAACCAAAGTTCGCTAGATCTGAAACCACGATGGTAGCTGCAGAATAGCCACCAGTTACCTCTGTCGTATCGGCAAACGCTGCCATCGGCACTACCAGCACCGCCAGCAGGGCCATAACTGCTCCCAGGATTAAGAGTTTTTTCACTTTTGTTTCTCCTTTTTATTTTTTAGCGGTCTTTCCCGTTCGCCACCGGGTCTTTCCCCGGCGCCGCTGATTGCGAAATCAAAATCCTTGTCCTCTATAACACCACCTCCTTTTTATTGACTCGCCGGACTATCTGTTTCAAAGCCGTAGCCGATGCCCCTCGACCCGAATATCTTAAAGCCGGCCAGCTTGCGGCGCAGGCGGCGTATGTAGAAATGGAGCGTATCCCGGCTCACCTCTTTACCGCCCCACACCCCGGTCATCAGCTCCGGGTAACCGACCAGCCTGCCCCGGTGCGAAAGCAGGCACGAGCTGAGGCGAAACTCAATGGGGCTGAGGCCTTCCGTATCCTCTCCCTCGTTGAGGTATTTTTCGATGTCCGTCCCGCCGGCGCCGCCCGGCCAATCGTCTTTTTTCTCCCGTTCCAGCAGCGCATGCACCCGGGCCACCACCTCCCGACCGCTCGGAGGGCTGATGATACAGGCGTCAGCTCCGAGCTCGAGCATCTCCACCACTTCTTCGCGGCTGCCGATGGCAATCAGCGGCAGATAGCTCGCCTGGCGTAGGCGTAGGCAGGCGTCTTCTCCGTTCACGGGCGGGAGGTCGGTGCTGGCGATGACCACATCGGGATGCAGCTCGTAGATGTCCCTTAAACCGGCGGCGCCGTTCTCCGCCTCGACCACCTCGTAACCGGACTCCCGCAGCGCGGCCACGATGCCGGCCGACACCGCCCGGTCCTTCTCCACGATGAGAACCACGGCTTTTTTCATGGGCAAATACTTCCCGGAGGCTTTCACTGTATCACAGCAGAGTGGAAATCAAGGTGCCCAAGGTGCCCGTGACGGTGGAAATTGGTGCCATTTCGGTCGCCAATCGGTGCCAATTTGACGAGAAACACGGCACCGCCGCGATGAAACAAACGGGGAATAAAATAAAAAAGCGGCGCTACTAAAAACGCCGCCATTTTGAGGATTGAATCGAGTTTATAAAACGGGCCTGACGAACCGGTAGCCTATCCCTCTTTCGCTGAGGAGCATCCGCGGATTTTCCGGGTCGTGCTCGAGCTTGCCGCGCAGCCGGTAGATATATTTCTTGATGAAAGCATGCTCCTCGGTATATTCCGAGCCCCAGACCTTTTCCAGCAGGAGGCTGAGGGGCAGCACATGTCCTTCATTCTGGGCCAGCTCCGAAAGCAGCCCGTACTCATGCGGCGTCAGCCTCACCGACCGGCCGCAAAGCGAAACATCGCGCGTGTTGAAATTAATGGTCAAATCGCCGGCGGAAAAGGTGTGGTCGTGTTTGAAGCTGTTCCCATGAAAGCGGCGGAACAGCGCGGTCACCCTGGCGACCAGTTCGATGGGACTGAAAGGCCAGGGGATATAGTCGTCCGCCCCCGCCTCCAATACCATCGCCCGGTCGATGTCGTTTTCCCCCTCGATGAGGACCAGCAGCGGGACATCGCAGGACTGCCGTATCCGGCCGATGAGCTCGGGGGCATTAATATCGGGCAGAGATGAGGAGATAATGATAAGGTCGGGCAGCTCAGTCTCAATTAACTCCACCGTTTCTTGCCACCTTGATGATGCTGCCGTCACGACTTCCGGGTACCGCACCGCCAGGCAGAAAGAAATATTGTTAACGACCTGCTGGTCGTCGTCCATGATTAGGACTTTCATGTCCCAACCTCACTGTACTGGAAAAGCACAGGATTTAAAGGACGGGAATATCAACTATAACAATTGATACATACCGCGTAAATAATAGTTACCTCGATGTTCTATGTCAAGTCTATTATCTTCACTTATCTTAACTTTTCCTCCAAAACCCGGTACTTTTTTACCAGGACTTAAAAATAATAGCGTTTTGCGAAAATTTTATACGATTCTTTTTCGTTATTCGCATTTTGTTTTCATAACCCAAAGGGTTACTGCAGACGATGCCTCTGCCTTGACAAAGTACCCCCCACGCTTTACTCTTTTTATTGAGGTCGTGCTAGACGGGGAGCCAGCGGTGCCCTGTACCTGCAATCCGCTATAGCAGGGTCGAATTCCTGTCTGAGGCTTTGGTCTGGTGGGACTGCCTGTGTTAAGTAGCGTTGAAGGCCGGGTCCTGCGCGGCAGAGTGCTATGAACCCCGTCAGGTCCGAAAGGAAGCAGCGGTAAATAGTTATATCTGGGTGCCGCAGGTAAGCCTGGCTGGAGCCGGCTGGCCCGGGCAAGCCGTCAGGCCGAGTCGAGGGCAGGTGCACGGCCTCTGAATTTTATGGACAAGAGCCAATCCGGTCCCTCGCTGTTAGGTCAGACGAAAGCCATGTTGCGCCGGTTCGACCTCCGGGCGAAAAAGAGGCTGGGACAGAATTTCCTCGTCGACGGCGATGTGCTGGAGGCTATCGTTAGCGCCGCCGCGCTTAGTCCCGACGATACCGTCATCGAAGTGGGGCCGGGGTTGGGTATTCTCACCGCGGCGCTGGCCAGGCGCGCCGGCTGGGTCATCGCCATCGAGCTGGACAATCGATTGGCCGATATTCTCCAGCAGACGCTGCCCTATGATAACGTCGTTATCCTCAACGAGGACGTCCTCGGCACCGACCCTGCTACGTTATTGCAGGGCCGCGCCCCCCATTTCCCCCCGGCTCTAAAATCGTATAAAGTGGTGGCCAATTTGCCATATTACATTACTTCCCCGGTCCTCCGCCATTTCCTGGAAGGCCCGGTCAAGCCGAAAATAATGGTGATCATGGTGCAGAAAGAAGTCGCCGAGGCGATAGTCGCGGAGGCCGGCCAGCACAGCCTGCTCAGCCTCAGCGTGCAGTTTTACGGCAAACCGGGTATCGTTACTTACGTGCCCGCGACCTCATTTTTCCCGGCGCCGGAGGTGGACTCCGCAGTCGTGAAGATCGAGGTCTACCGCCGGCCGCCCGTAGCCGTTGATGACGTCGCGGGATTTTTCCAGCTGGTGCGCGCCGGTTTCGCCGCCGCCCGTAAGCAGGTCGCCAACTCCCTCTCGCACCGCCTGGGACTCTCTAAAGAAGAGGTAGTATCCATGCTGGGCAAAGCCGGCCTCGACCCGCGGCGGCGGGCGGAGACCTTTACCCTCGAAGAATGGGCCAGCCTGTGGCGTATCTATAATCAGGTGGTGAAGTAAATGATTACGATTAAAGCCCCGGCTAAGATAAACCTGACGCTGGAAGTACTGCGGCGGCGCAAGGACGGTTTCCATGAAATCCGCAGCGTGCTCCAGACCATCGACCTTTGTGACACCCTGCATATCGAATCAGACAAGCACGTGTCCTTCCAGTGCGATATGCCGGGGTGGTCGGAGAAAAACAGCCTTTTAAACAAGGCGGTCAAGCTTTTACAGAAAGCCGGCGGGGGTAAACATGGGGCGGCGGTATCGCTGGAAAAACGCATTCCCCTGCTCTCCGGCCTCGGCGGCGATAGCTCCGACGCCGCCGCTTTATTGAAGGGACTTAACGATTTCTGGGGCCTTCATCTTTCTCATGAGAAACTCAAGGAGCTGGCGGTGCGACTGGGTTCGGACGTGCCGTTCTTTTTAAACGGCGGCACCGCCCTGGCGGCAGGCCGCGGCGAAATAATCTCGCCCCTCCCCCCTCTTCAAGAACTGTGGATACTGGTCATCGTCCCGGATTTTAAGGTCAGCCCGCTCAAGACGGCCAGGATGTATGCTAACATCAATGCCTCTCATTTCACCGATGGCTCAGCCACCGACCGCCTGGCGGCCGTCATCAAGGAAGGCAAAATGCCGGATGTTACGCAGCTGTTCAACGCTTTTAAAGACATCGCCTTCCACGTCTATGATAAGCTACTCAATTTTAATATCGACCTCATCAAGGTCGGCGTGTGCGATGTTTACCTCGCCGGTTCCGGTCCGGCTTTATTCTCCGTGTTCCGGGAAAAATCTCAGGCCGAGGTTTTTTACCAGCGCTGTAAAGACCGGCGGATGAAAGCCTTCCTGGCGGTGACTCTTGAAAAATGTTAGGTGCTACGGCAAAAGGCCTTATACTGTGGCCGTTATCCACGGCGGGCCCGGCGCGCCCGGCGATATGGCGCCGGTCGCCAGGGAACTGGCTAAAGATATCGGTGTTCTCGAACCCTTGCAGACTAAAAATTCCATCGATGGACAAATTGAAGAGCTGGCTGATGTCTTAAAAAAGAACGATAAACTCCCGGTTGTATTAGTTGGACATTCATGGGGCGCGACATTAAGCTACATGACTGCGGCTCGTTATCCCGTCCTCGTTAAGAAATTGATATTGATTGGAACGCCGCCGCTAGATAACAAAAAGCGCCCCGACCTTACGCCGATTTGGCTTGAACGGCTTTCTGAAAAAGAAAGAGTTGAGTTTGTATCTCTGGAGGAGTTCGTCTGGGATGGGGTGGCGGAGGACAAAAGCGCCTCTATGGGGCGGCTTTTCCGGTTGATTGCTAAGGGTGAATCCTACCGCCAGATTCCGGCTAAAGATGAAGTGCTGGAATATCAGGTTAATATGAACGCTTCGATTTTTCGGGAACTGTTCAAGTTGCCGATGGGCGTAGGTGTAAAACCCATAAAATGCCCGGTGGTCACTATCCATGGCGACTTTGACCCTCGTCCCGCCGATGTGGCCAAGGAGTCCCTCTCCTGTATGGCTAAAGACTTTAAATTCATATTACTTGAGAAGTGCGGCCATTATCCCTGGCTGGAGAGGTACGCCCGGGACGAGTTTTTCAAGGTATTAAGAAGGGAGATAGCTTCATGACCTTAATCACCATAGACAAGGAGACCTGCACTAAATGTGGCATCTGCGCCACACAATGCAGCTTGATTATCTTTAAAGAAGGCAGCTACCCGCGGCAGCTGCCGGGGACGGATGATTTCTGCATGCGCTGCGGCCATTGCGTCGCCGTTTGCCCCACCGGCAGTTTAGCGCATAAAGAAATGCCGGCGGAACAGACCCCCCCGGTAAATAAAAAGCTGGAGATATCTTTTGCACAATGTGCCCAGCTTGTCAAGAGCCGGCGGTCTGTCCGCAACTTTAAGGACAAGGCGGTGCCGAAGGAAGAAATCGACCGTATTATTGATGTCGCCCGCTATGCCCCCACCGGGCATAACATGCAGGATGTGCGCTGGCTGGTGATTAACGACCGCGCTTACGTCGACAAGTTACGCGTCATCGGCGCGGACTGGCTGCGCTTCATGATGAAAAGCAATCCCCAGATGGCGGCCATGTTCGCCGGCATCGTGCAGATGCTTGACATGGGCAAGGACATGTTCCTCCAGGGCGCTCCGGCGATAGTCGTTGCCTTCGCGGAAAAGAATAACCCGATTGCCGCCACGGATTGCGCCATTGCTCTCGCATATTTTGACCTTGCGGCCAAGAGCGCGGGTCTGGGCTGCTGTTGGGCAGGCTTCTTTTATATGTCGGCGGGGTCTTACCCTCCGATGATAGAAGCGGTCGGCCTCCCGGAAGGCTTTGCTCCTTATGGCGCTCTTATGGTAGGCTATCCCCAATATAAATACGCGCGGATACCGGCGCGCAAGCCGGCCCGCATTACCTACCGTCCTTAATATCATCAAAAAATCGCTGGGAGGTTGTAATATGCCGTATAAGACCGAAAATAATATACTGGAAGCTTTTAGCGGGGAGAGCCAGGCCAACCGCCGCTATATGTTTTACGCGGAGAAGGCGGAGAAAGAAGGTTATCCTCAGCTGGCCCGGCTCTTCCGGGCGGTGGCTGAGGCGGAAACGGTACATGCCCGGAACCATTTGAACGCCATGGACGCCATCGGGACGACGAAGGACAATGTGATGGCCGCCAGTATCGGGGAGCACCATGAATTTACCGGCATGTACCCCGCTTTTATCGAAATAGCCCGGGAGGAGAGGAACGACCGCGCCGAGCGCACTTTCGACTATGCGAATAAAGTGGAGAAAATCCACTTCGGCTATTTCGAAGCGGCCCTGAAAGACGTTAAAGAGGGCAAAAAACCCGAGGACAAGACCTATTACGTCTGCCAGACCTGCGGCAATACGGTGACGGGCTCGCCGCCGGATAAATGCCCCATTTGCAGTTCACCGGCCAGCAGGTTTAAGAAGATGGAATAAAGGACTACACAGTTTTGTACTTCTTGACAATATACTAATCTAGGTGTAACCTCGTTAAAAGACCGTATGGAGGTGCATTATAGTGGAAGTTAACACGGAACTTAGTCTAGATAAACTGATTGCTTTTCTTGAGTTTGTAGCGGATAAAGGATTAATGAAAACAAAAACTGTATCTAGCTACAAACTTGCCTGCAACATAGTTTTAAAAATTCTTGATGAAAAAGAAGCGAATGATTTATCGAAAATAGATATAGAAGCAGTTTTTTTAAGACATCGTAATTTGGCGGCGGGGAAAATATCACCAGCAACATTGAAAACATATGAGATGCGTACTCGTGCAGCAATCAACGCTTTTATTGAATACAAAAAAGACCCTTCATCTTGGAAGCCTGGTATTAAGACCAGAACTACTAAGGCTAAACCAATACAAGTATCAGAGAAAGCAAAAATAAAAGAGCAAAATGGTAAACCTGAAGAAATTGTTGACGAAGAGGAGAAACTAAAGTATCCCTCAATCCATATTGATTTACAAATTCATATTTCTCCTGAAGCAAAGCCAGAGCAAATTGATAAAATATTTGCCAGTATGAGAGAACATTTATATCCGAAGCATAATAATTGAGTAATAAAAGATGGCAGATATTAAAGCGATAGCACATATCGCTAGTATTTTGCAGAAGGAAATAATTAGACTTGGCTTAGGGCAGCCATATCATCCTAGACCTGAAGATTTAGTAGAACTCTATGATATTTTTGTTAAATCCCAAGCTCTCGTAGATGCGACGAGAAAATTATTCGTAGATGGTCATTATGCACGTGCCGTTGAAGAAGCATATAAGTGCGTAAATAATACTGTTAAAGATAAATCACAACTAACAACAGATGGCCAAGACCTGATGAATCAAGCTTTTAGTGAAAAGAATCCTGTTCTGAAATTAAATGACTTAAAAACCATTTCTCAGAAAGATGAACAAGTTGGTTATATGCATATTTTTGGTGGTTGTATGACAGGTATCAGAAATCCACGTGCACATGAACATAAAAAAATAGACTTACCTGAAGCGGCGCTAGAGATGTTAGTGTGGGCTAATCATCTAATGGATACAGTACAAAAAGCAAAAAGGGTCAAAAAATCAAAAACAGTTAAATCACATTAGCTATTCAATAGCCACCCTCTCACCGCCTCCACCTCTTCCTTCCGGCTGTCTATCTTCCCATCCAGTCGGGCTTCGCGGAGCTTTTGCAGGATTTCTTTAATCCGCGGCCCTTCCGGGACGCCCAGCTTTTTCAGGTCTTCGCCGCCCAGCGCCGGCTTCACATGCCTCAGGACGTTCAGATAAAGCTCGATGTGCTCGGCGGCCGTCTCGGAACCGATGGCTATCGAGTTCGCGGTAAGCGCCGCTGTGCCGTAGCTGTGGATAAGCTCATAAATTTCACTTGGCGCCAGTCCCGGCATGCCAATTTGGGCCGCCTTCTCTTTGACGGCCAGGGTCTCCTCCACCACCTGCGCCGCGGCTTTAGGCAGGTGCAGGCAGGAAATCAACTTTGCGGCATCCCCGGACGCCAGTCGGTAACACAACAGCGCCAGGTAAAGCCGGGGGTCGGGCAAAGTATCGGGCAGGCAGCGCTCGCGGGCCCGGATAAAGGTCTCCACCAGCCAGTCGTCACCCCTGAGCGCGGGATGCACCTTCTCCAGTACACCGAGCTTCGCGGCGCGGAGCAAGGCTTTCTCCGGCAGCTCTTCCTCGAGCACCAGCTCCAGCTCGCGGCGGATGCGGTCCCCGCTGATAGTGTCCAGCCAGGCAAGGCCCTTTTTCAATAGTTCCAGCGTGGCTGTTTCCAGGTGAAAGTCCAGGCGCTGCTCGTAACGGATGGCGCGCCAGATGCGGGTGGCGTCGTCGCTAAAACTTTTATCGTGCAGCACTCTGACCAGCCGGTCGTCGATGTCCCGGCGCCCCCCGTGCGGGTCGATGAGGTCGCCGAAGCGGCGGGGGTTAAGCTCGACAGCCATGGCATTGATGGTGAAGTCGCGCCGGGCGAGGTCGTCCTTAATCGTGCCGGGACGCACCGTGGGCAGCGCTCCGGGCTCGGCGTAGCTCTCGGCGCGCGCGGTGGCGAGGTCGGCGCTGCGGCCGGGCCAGTGCAGTTTGGCGGTGCCGAAACGAGGGTGGACGGTCAGCAGCGCCGGCTGACTCGCGGCTAGCTCCCGCGCCAGCTTGATGGCGTCCCCCTCGACCACTAAATCGAGGTCGAGGTTATGGCGCTCCAGGAGCAGGTCGCGTATCGCCCCGCCCACCAGGTAAAGGCGGAGCTGCTCGCGCTCGGCTATCTCTCCGGCCCGCTTGATGAAGTCGATTAAGTCTTCCGGCAGCCGCGCCCTGATGTCTCCGGCCAGATTCATTTTGTCCGGCATTTGTTATATTATAGCACAGCGTATCCAGACCCCCGTCAAAAGTCGCCGTTTTAAACAACAGGGCGTTTAAGAGGGGTAGGTTTTTCAAATCTTATCGGCCTTCCTGCAGCCGCGAGACCAGCGACATCGGCAGGCCCGCCCGCACCATTTTCCCCTGGGTGGCATCGATGTCATAAGGCACGCGGTAAAGCCGGAAAATGCTGCCCTCGCTCTCGTAGATGGCGTAGCTGGCGCGCGGGTCGCCGTCCCTCGGCTGTCCCACGCCGCCCGGGTTGACAATCATGCGGTGGACGCCGAGCACCAGCCCGATGTTAGGATAAAGTGTAATCGAGGTGCAGCCGGCCTCAGCCTGTTTGAACGCCAGCGGCTCGTGCGTATGGCCGACCAGGCAGAAACGGGAGGCAAAGAAAAGGAAGTTCTTGGCGGCGATTCCGGTGGAGGTGATATATTCCAGGACCGGCTCGGCGGGACTGCCGTGTACCAGGAAAAAATCGCCTTTCGTCAGGGTCTGCGGCAGGCTTTCCAGGTACTTCACGTCCGCTGGGCTTAACTGCCCGGCGGTCCACCGGCAGGCGGCCGCCGCCGCCGCATTAAAATAGGAGAGCTCGAGCTTGCCGATGGCGCCCAAGTCGTGGTTGCCGGCCACGCCAACCGGATCGTGTTTCCTTAAAAGCTCGATGCATTCATGAGGTTCCGGCCCGTAGCCGACGACGTCCCCCAGGCACCATAGCTCATCCGCCCCGCCCTTCCCCTGGATATCCTCCAGCACCGCCTTTAAAGCCTCAAGATTGGCATGGATGTCCGCCAGAATTGCGTAACGCATTTAGCCACAATATAGCAGGTTTTAGCCGAGAGGGAAAGTATCGATTTTTCCCCTAACGCTTTCAGGGCAGTTCAATGCCGAAGTAATGCAGTATCGAACGCAGACCGAAATAGCCCAGGTAGCTTAAAGCGAAGGCTTCGACGGTTTTACCCGCCCAGCAGACAATGTAGAACTTCCAGAAACTATAGCGCGCCGCCCCCATGCCCATAATCAGCGGCATGAGTAACGGATTGGGATACATACCCAGGATAAAGACCGCCCATAACACGCGCCGGCGGGCCAGCTCCCTCATCCGGGGCATCCTGAATTTGCGTAAAATCTTGCCAATCCAGGAAGGGTTATTTTCATCAATCTTCAAGGAAATACCGAGGTTTCGGTAAAAGGCAAAGCCGCCGCGGCCGGTCCAGTATACCAGTACCTGCCCGATGCTATTGCCGAAACCGGAGACCAGGGCGACCAGCGCCGGATTCAAAATGCTGCCCATCGTAAAGGTCAAAATCATGCTGGGGGTGGGGATAGGGATGGGGGAGCCGGCGAAAAGCGATATCAGGAAAAGTCCCAGGTAGCCTTCCTCCTCCAGCCGTGTGATGTATTCCCAGTGCTGGACAAGGAAAATAGAGCCGACGATACTGATGATAATCGTCGCCGCCAGTATGCCAATGGCGAGGTATTTCCGGCTTCTGGAGGTCGTTGTCACAGCCATATTGTTTTCTATTATATGATAAAGGCAGGCTAAATTAATAGTCAGGAAAGAGGGAAAATGCGGAATTTTTTCCCGGAAAAGTCAGTTACGCCCCGGATATGCTATACTTTTTATCATGAAAGTCGCGGAAATCGGTGAGTTCGGGCTGATTAATCTCCTGGCGGAAATGATTAAGGACGCCGGGGTCGACCGGCTCGGGCCGGAGCAGCCGATTATCGGTATCGGCGACGATGCGGCCGCCTGGCGCGGCGATGCCTCCATCCAGCTGGCCACCGTCGATACTATGATACAGGATGTCCATTTCTCGCTGAAGAGCACGACCTGGCGGGAGCTGGGCTGGAAATCCCTCGCCATCAATCTCAGCGATATTGCCGCCATGGGCGGCGTGCCCAGATACGCTTTAGTAGCCTTGGCGCTGCCGCAGGATACGCCGGTTGAAGGTGTCACGGAAATTTATGATGGCATCATCAAAGCCGCCCGGCGATACGAGACGGCGTTAGTCGGCGGTAATATCAGCCGCGCCCCGGAAATATCAATTACCATTACCGTATTGGGGAACAGCCCGGAAAACAAAATTTTACGTCGTGATACCGCCCGGCCCGGCGACGTTATCGCGGTCACCGGGTTTCCGGGCAGCGCTGGCGCCGGACGGGAAATGCTGATGAAGAAACTCAAGTTTAAGCCCGAAGCGGCGCAATTCCTGCGGACTGCTTTCCTGCATCCCCTGCCCCGCATCGGCGAAGGACGTCTCCTGGTCAAGCATGATATCACCACCGCTATCGATATCAGCGATGGGCTCCTCGCCGACCTCCGTCGTATCTGCGAAGCCAGCGGGGTCAGCGCCCGGGTGGACATTAACCGGCTGCCGATTCATGAAACGGTTCAGGTGAACTTCGGGGAAAAGGCGGTGGAGCTGGCGCTGGCGGGAGGGGAGGACTATGAGCTGCTTTTCACCGGCAGCGCCGCCAATATCGAACGGCTCAGGACGGAAATAGGCTGTCCGGTGACCGTCATTGGGACGATTACGGCGGGCGAACCGGGCAAAATAAGCCTATTCGATGCTCAAGGCAATCCCATTGCTGCCGGCCAAGCGGGATGGACCCATTTCTAAAATCCAACTCGGAACGGAGAAAATACATGGTAGCCCTGCCGAAAGTGACGCTCAACACCAACCTCGATGAAGGGTTTTGCTTCGGGTGCGGCTGCAATAACCCCATCGGATTGAAACTTAAATTCACCCGGGACGGCGATACCATTCGCACGGAGTTCACGCCCGGTAAGGACCTACAGGGCTGGCCGGGGCTACTGCACGGCGGTATCCTGGGCACCCTCCTCGACGAAGCCATGAGCAATATCGCCTATACCACCGGCAACACCTGCCTGACCGCCAGCATCACCATCCGCATCAGGCAGCCGATAAAAGTCGATGTGCCCCTCGTCATTACCGCCCGCATTACCCGGCAGCGTAAAAAGCTCATCGAGACGGCAGGGCAAGTCTGCCTGAAGGACGGCACCATTGTCGCCGAGAGCACCGCCAAGCAGTTCATCGCGGCCAGCGAGGCGGGCAAGCCCGACCGGGTCAGGGAGACCCGCCGCCATGTCTGAAGAAAAACTGGTCGCGGTGCTCTGGGACCTGGACGGGGTCATCGCCGATACCGCCGAATATCATTACCAGGCTTGGCAGGACGTGCTGGGGAAAAGAGGGGTGGACTTCAGCCGGAAGGACTTTATGCGACTTTTCGGGCAGAGGCACGACACCATCATTAAGTTCGCCCTGGGCGAAAAGCTGCCCCAGAAAGACCTCGAAGCCATCACCGAGGCAAAGCAGCAGGACTACCGCCGCCGCGTGGCGGACCATGTCGTGCCGATGCCCGGGGCGGTCGCCCTGATAAAGTCGCTCCGCGCTCATGGCATCAAGCAGGCGATCGCCTCATCGGCGGTACCGGAGAACATCGCCATCATCGTCCGGGCGCTGGGCATTGAGAACGATTTCCAGGCCGTCGTCCACGGCATGGAGGCCAGAGAGGGCAAGCCGAGCCCGCAGATCTTCCTGCTGGCCGCCGCGAAACTCCAGGTGGAACCCGTTAATTGCGTCGTCATCGAGGACGCCATCGCCGGGGTGGCCGCCGCTAAGCAAGCCGGCATGGAATGCCTTGCGGTCACCAACAGCCACCCGGAGGAAAAACTAAAAGCCGCCGACCTTATTGTCGATAGTCTCGAAAAGGTCGGTGTCGTGGATTTACAGAGACTATTCGGAAATTCATAAGGAGTCGTTTATGGAAAGGTCACTGGTACTCATCAAGCCGGACGCCATGGATAGGGAGCTGGCCGGGGTCATTATCGGGAGGATTCAAGGAGAAGGGCTAAAGCTGAGGGCGCTCCGGATGCTGCAAATGGACAAAGCCCTGGCCGAGCGGCATTACGCCGTGCATAAAGGCAAACCATTTTTTAATGATGTTATAGCCTATATCATTTCCACCCCCATCGTGGCCGCCGTCTTTGAGGGGGAGGGTGCCGTGGAAAGCATCAGAAAGCTCATGGGCGCCACCGACCCGGCTAAAGCCGCCCCGGGCACGATACGCAAGGATTACGGACTCGACCTGATGCGCAACGCCACCCACGCTTCGGATTCTCCGGAAAATGCGGAAAAAGAGATAACGCTGTTTTTTAAGAAAAGCGAGATTTTCGCGTAGAAGCGGCTTTACTGAATACTCACGACTGTTTTGGCTTGGTCCCAGAGTTCGTCGAGCTTATAGTAGTCCCGTTCCTCGGCGCTGAAGATGTGCACGATAACGTCCCCGTAATCGAGCAGGAGCCAGCCCGTGTCCGGCGCTCCCTCCAGGTGGTGCGGCAGGACGCCTTCTTTTTTCAGGCTTTTCTCGATATCTTCCAGAATGGTGTGAATCTGCCGCTGGCTGTCGCCGGAGCAGATGACGAAAAAGTCCGCGAAGCTGCACAGGCCGCGGACGTCCAGCAAAACGATATTGCCGGCCTGCTTATCGCTGGCGATTTCCACGGCGCGGCGGGCTATTTCAATGCCTTCCAGTCGTTAATCTCCTGCGTTTTATTTCTTAAATTATACCATAGCCGGAAAAAATTTCATTAAGTCCTTCGAGCCTGATATAATAAAGAGAAAACAGGTGAGCGATAAAAAATGGCAAAATCAGTAGAAATCAAAGACGGCCTCTGCTACATGTGCACCAACGCCTGCCCTACTAAAATCCACGTCCGCGACGGCAAAGCGGTCAAGATAGATATTGCCGACCCCAGGTCGGCCCATTGCCCGCGCTGGAAAGCCCAGCTGGAATTTATCTATCACCCCGACCGCCTGCAATACCCGGTCAAACGCCTCGGGGCGAGAGGCGGTGGCCAGTGGCAGCGTATCTCCTGGGACGAGGCGCTGGACACCGTCGCCGCGAACCTGCAAAACGTCAAAGACAAATACGGCGCGGCATCGGTCGTCTTCTGGATTGCCTATACCAAGGAGCCCCGCCCCTATTTCCACCGACTGGCGCATGCCTTCGGCTCCCCCAACTACTGCACCGAAAGCAGCAACTGCTTCTCCGGCACCTGGATTGCCTCTAATTTGACCTACGGTCCGGAGTATTCCTATATGGCGGGCTCGAGCGGCAGCCTGGAGCCGGAAACAAAGTGCAAGCTCATCTGGGGCGCCGCGGTAATATCTTCGCCCAACGTCTGGCAAGCCAACCTGGAAGCTCAAGATAAAGGCGTTAAGCTTATCGTCGTCGACCCGCGGCGCACGGCTATCGCCGCCAAGGCCGATTACCACCTGCAGCTGCGTCCCGGCACCGATGGCGCTCTGGCGCTGGGCATGATGAACGTCATCATCAGTGAAGACCTGTATGACAAGGAATTCGTCGAAAAATGGACGGTAGGGTTCGATGGACTGAAAAAGCTCGCCGGTGAATACACTCTTGATAAGGTCGAGAAGATCACGCGGGTGCCCGCGGCTTTAATCCGGGACGCCGCCAGGCTCTACGCCGCCAGCAAGCCGGCCAAGCTCCACCTCAGCAGTAACAGCACCACCCACCACGCCAACGGCGTCCAGAACCACCGGGCGGTCGTCCTGCTGGCCGCTATCACCGGCAACATCGGCATCACGGGCGGGAACCGGCTCGGCGACTATGTCACCGTCCACCCCAATGATATCACCCTGCACGAAAGAGTGGCCGATATGCCGCCGGGCATCGGCTCAAAACGCTTCCCCATCTGGACCAAACGTTACCACGAAATGCAGTCGAACGCCATCGCCGACCAGCTGGAAAGCGGCGAACCTTATCCCCTCAAGGCCCTGTTTTCCTCGGGGTTAGATTTACAGTTCTTTGGCAACTCGCCGCGGTTCGCCGCCGCCCTGAAAAAGCTCGATTTCATCGCCGTGAGCGAATATTTTCATACTCCCGGTACGCAGTTGGCCGATATCGTCCTGCCCATCGCTTCCTGGATGGAGCGCCCCATCCTTTTAACCGATTACGGCGGCTACGCCAGGCTGATTGAGCCGGCTATTGAGCCCGTGGGCGAAAGCCGCACCGAATGGGACATCTATTCCTCGCTGGCGCAGCGTCTCGGCTTCGGCGATTTGTTCTGGGAGGGCGATTTCGCTAAATGCGCCGATCATGTCCTTGAGCCGATGAATATAACCTTCGCCGAGCTCAAACAAAACCCCCGTGGTGTTAAACTTCCCACGCGCCCCCGGCCGGAAAAACATTACGAGCAAACGGGTTTCCAGACCCCCTCCGGCAAGGTGGAAATCGCCTGCGCCACACTGGCGGAGCACGGCCTTGACGCCCTGCCCGTGTACCGCGAGCCGCCGGAAAGTCCGCTGAGTCGGCCCGACTTGCTGGCAAAATATCCGCTGGTCATGACCTCGGGCGCGCGGGTCATGGCCTACACCCACTCGCAGTTCCGCAACATCCCCAGCCTGCGTAAGCTCATGCCGGAACCGCTGGTGGACATTAACCCCGCCGACGCCGCCCCCCGGAAAATCAAGACGGGCGACGCGGTCACCGTCAGCTCGCCCCGCGGCAGCATTAAAATGAAAGCCAACGTTACCGACGCCATACTGGAGGGCGTCGTTTCTTTACCCCACCACTGGCCCGGCGAGGCTAATGCCAATACACTGGTCGATGACCGCACCCTCGACCCGATTTCCGGTTTCCTTCCCTGCAAATCGCAGCTCTGCCAGGTCACCCGGGAGGCAGGGCCGCGATGATACTGACAGCCGGAGACAGGCAAAAACTGGCTGCAGACCCGGCGCGGTTCCTGGAGAAAGCGCTCAAGGAATATGCCATCGCCAGTCCGGCCAATCGACTACCCAACTTCAATAATGAGCCGGTTATCGCCGAACCGATTATCGGCTTTGCCGATGGCCGCGACCCTCTCTTTAGTGAGTATAAAAGGAAAGACATAATTGGTGAGTATCACCTCACGCCGGAAGAAGCCATGGCAACCTACCTCGAAAGACAGCAGAAAAAAGCCCTTGATAAGCGGCTTCAAGCCGTCAGCGTGATAGCTGTCGCGTTTACGCCTTCGCGGGAAACCCGCCTTAGCAACCCGAACAACGCTCGCATGGCATCCCCGCGCTGGGGCCGGGCCTATGGGACCTCTTTCGGGCTCATGTACGAGACGCTTAATTACGCGGTATCCCTGCTGGAAGCGGCCGGGCGCCGCGCGGTAGCCCCCGCCTGCACCCGCCCCATGTCCATAAAAATCTCGCCCGAGGGGCTCCCCTATGCCGACTGGTCGGAAAAGCACGCCGCCTATGCCGCCGGCCTCGGCACCTTCGGCCTGAATACCAGTCTCATCACCGAGGCCGGACTGCCGACCCAAATCGGCAGTATCATCACCGACCTGGCAATTACGGCCACGCCGCGGATTTACGATAACTACCGCGCCCACTGCCGGGGCTACCGAGACGACTCTTGCCGGCTCTGCGCTAAGCATTGCCCTTCTGGGGCCGTCAACATTAAGGCCTTCGACGGGAAAAAGTGCATGGCTTACACCCACGATGTCCTCCCGGGAATAAATCGCGAATTGTACGGCGAAAGCAAACCTGGCACTCACCCGATGTGCGCCCTCTGCCAGATAAGGCTCCCGTGCGAAGCTGGATTTCCCCGCGCTTAACCCATACGAGGAACAGGAATAGATGCCTATCAAACCTCTGGTCAAAGCCCTCACCGAAGCCGGCCTCGGTTCGCGGCGCCGCATGGCGGAAGCCATCAAGCAGGGCAAGGTCAAGGTCAACGGCCGGACCGCCGAATCATTCACTCAGACGGTCAATACCGAAAGCGACCGCGTTGCCTTCAACGGAAAAACGGTCGACTTCAAGCCCGATGAGGTAATCTGCCTGATGCTGAATAAGCCCGCCGGCATCGTCTCCACCGTGAGCGACGAAAAAGGCCGCCGCACCGTCCTGGATATCCTGCCCGGGCAATATAAAAAGTTCCGGCTTTACCCGGTGGGCCGGCTGGACATCGACACCACCGGCCTGCTCCTGCTCACCAACGACGGCGACCTTACCTACCGCCTGACCCACCCTAAATTCGAGTACGAGAAGGAATACCTCGTGGCGATAAAGGACAGGCTCACATCGGAGGAAAAAACGAAGCTGGAACGCGGCATCCGGCTGGAAGACGGCATGACCCACCCGGCGCGGCTCAAAGAAGTCTCCACGCCGCCCTTCAATTACAGTATCACCATCCACGAAGGCAGAAAAAGACAGGTGCGCCGCATGTTCGAAAGACTCTCCCACCCCGTCCTGGCATTAAAGCGCGTGCGCCTGGGCAACCTGAGCCTGGGCGACCTTAAAGAGGGAGAAACGCGGCGATTAAGCGCCGGAGAAATTAAATCCCTGCTCAGCCAATAAGACGGAAAGTTAAGAAATCAATTTGATAAGCGAGTAGATAATAAACGAAATAAGCCCGGATACCGGGATGGTAAAAACCCAGGCCCAGACAATACGAATCGTTACCCCCCAGCGTACCGCCGAAACCCTCTGCACCGCGCCCACCCCGGATATCGCCCCCGTAATAACATGGGTGGTGCTCACGGGGATGCTCAGGAAAGTGGATAAAAAGATACTCGAGGCGGCGGCCGTCTCGGCGCAGAAACCATCGATAGGCCTCAACTTGGTAATTTTCTGGCCCATCGTTTTGACGATACGCCAGCCGCCGGTAAGGGTGCCGATAGCGATGGCCGCGTGGGCGCTGAGCACGACCCAGAGAGGTACGTGAAATTCCTTCATCAGTCCCCCGGCGAAGAGCAGGCTGGCGATGATGCCCATCGTCTTTTGCGCATCGTTGCTGCCGTGGCCCAGACTGAAAGCCGCTGCGGAAAATAGCTGTAAGATCCGCGACCACTTGTCGATGCCCGCCGGGCTCTTTTTATGGACAATCCAGGTCACCATAACTCTTAATAAAAAACCCATCACCAGGCCGATTAACGGCGCCACGACGATAAATATCATCGTTTTCGTCCAGCCGGAGGCGATAATCACGCTGAATCCGCCCTTGGCAATAGCCGCCCCCGCGTAGCCGCCGATTAACGCATGGGAGGAACTGCTCGGCAGACCGAAATACCAGGTAATCAAATTCCAGGCAATCGCGCCGATGAGACCCGCCAGGATGACCGTGGCGGTCACGATTTCGATATCTATCATCCCCTGGCCGATAGTCTTCGCCACGCCCGTGCCGAAAATTAGAAAGGCGATGAAGTTAAAAAAAGCCGCCCAGACTACCGCCTGGCGTTGCGATAAAACACGGGTGGAGACGACAGTGGAGATGGAATTGGCGGCATCATGCATGCCGTTAGTAAAATCAAAGACCAGGGCGATGGCAATGATCGGGACAATTAAAAATAGGCTTGTTTCCAAATTTTATTCCATGGATAAATCCATCGTTCTTGAGAATTATACACGAAAAACCCATTTATGAAAACAGGGCGTTGGGCCAGGACACGCTCTTTTCAATCCCGTCTCAGGTCTGATATACTAAAATTGTTCCGTCAATAAATCATCGCTGAGGCGTTTTTTCAAGCAGGTCAGAGTGTCAGCACCAAAAAATCTAAAAGCCATGCTGGCGGGCACCGCCAGGCGCTATGCCGGAAAAACAGCGATAGCGATGGGCGACCGCCGCGTCACTTTCGCCGAGCTAGAAGCGGACTCCAACCGCGTGGCTCACGCCCTGGTAAAACTGGGCGTAAAAAAACGCGACCGCGTGGCGACGATACAAGCCAGCAACCCGGAGTTCGTCAATGTCTTCTTCGGGATAATCAAAGCCGGTGGCATCGCCGTCCCGCTGGACGCCCGTTATGTTGCTGACGAGCTGTCCAGTATCTTTAACGACTGCCGTCCCAGGGTGCTGGTCATCGAAGACCCATGCCTGGAATCCCTGCTGCCCAGCTTAGACCGTTTCGACTCTCTCGAGCATATTATCACCGTTAATACGGCCCGTGACGGGCGTTTTATTCGCTACGAAGATATCCTGGCGGAAAACCCGTCAAAAAAAGTCAATGTGCCCATCGACCCGGAAGATATCGCTATCCTGGCATATACCAGCGGTCCCACGCAAAAGCCCCACGGCGTTACCCTTTCCCACCGGAGCATCTGCACCGAGGTGGTCAATTCCGCCGCGGTCATGGCACAGACGGAAAAAGATGTGATGATGCTCTTCGCTTTACCCATGTACCACCAGTTCGGCCTGACCGCCGTCTTGCTGGCTTCGATATATCGGGGCAATACCGTGGCCGTGGTGCCGGGGACCGGGCGGTCGGTCGATAGCTTCATGGAGGCGATACAGCGTGAAAAGGGCACCATTTACTGCGGCGTCCCCTATATCTACTCGCTGATGATAAATGTCGCCCGTCGCGAGGGCATCAAGTACGACTTAAGCTCGCTGCGACTCTGGGTCAGCGGCGGGGCGCCGCTTGAGCCAGACGTCATCAATCACTTCCGTCAATATTTTGGCGCCAGTATCAGGGATGTCTACGGGCAGACGGAGACCGTCTGCCACATTACCATGATGCCCCTCGATGGTTCGGGTCCTGTCGGGGCTTCCGGCCAACCACTGCCCTGTTGGGAGATAAAAATCTTCGACGAAAACGACCGGACCCTGCCCCCCGGCGAGGAGGGGGAAATCGTTACCCGGGGTCCGGTGATGACCGGCTTCTATAACCGTCCCGAAGCCACCGCCCGCATCATGAGCCGCGGCTGGTTGCATACCGGCGACCTCGGTAAAATGGACGCCGCTGGCTTTCTCTATATCACCGGCCGCAAAAGAAGGATGCTCATCCTTAAAGGCCAGAATATCTTCCCCGCCGATATTGAAGAAGTGCTGGCCGCCCATCCCAAGGTTGCCGGGGTCAAAGTCATGGGGGCCACGGATTTAGTGCGGGGGGAAACAGTCAAAGCCCTGGTAAAACTAAAAAAGGGCGCCACCGCGACCGAACAGGAAATAAGGCAGTATTGCCAGGGGCGCATGGCCGACTACAAACTGCCGCGGGAAATAGAATTCGTCGCGACCCTGCCGCAAGAGGTTCCGCTGTGGCGGCGGCCGGCTGACCCGCCCATCGCCGACCTCACCCTATAAGGAACAGGCTGGTGTTCCAGACCACGATGATACCGTAACCGGTCACGGCAATCCAGGTGGCGATTGACGCCACCCTCGGATAACGCCGGTAGATGTCCCAGAGAATAACTGCGCACAGCCCGGCGCCGACCACTTTCAGTATCATGAAGCCGATGTCCCCCACCAGGGGCTGCAGCAGCGGGTTAAACTCGCGCACATCTCCCTGCTTGAGAAGAAACTCCGTCAGCAGGCCGTCCAGAATGACAAAAAATACCAGTACCCCGAGGAGTACCTTCATTTTGTTTCTGCCAGATGGCGAAAATAACTTTATCATGACGGATTATCCGGTTGCTCTTGTGTCAAAATTCCCCCAAGCTAAACGATAATATTCAACGCCGCCGGCAGGACTCTAAACCGCGCCGGCACCTCGCCCAGAAGCTCGCCGTCGGCCTGCAGCTGCATCCTGCCGTCCCGGGACGTAACCTCGATTTCTTTCGCTTTTTTCATCGTGACCTTGGGATGGGTCAGGTGGGTGCCTTTATAGATGCGCGGCAGCGACCATAGCAGGTCGGGCTTGCTCATGTCGCCGATAATCAACACATCCAGCCACCCGTCGGTGAGGTCGGCACCCGGCGCGGTATGCATGCCTCCTCCCCCGTACTGGCCGTTATTCATAATCACCGCGCAGACCCGCTTTTCCAACGTTTCGCCATCCACTTTCAGGGAAATAGACTTGTTGCGGTAAGCCACCAGCGTGGTGAGCACCCCGAGGAGATAGGACAGCAGGCCGCCCAGAGCTTTAAACTGCCGCGTGGTGCGCCGGACTATCTCGGCGTCAAAGCCGAAACCGGCGAAATTGACGAAGAGCCGCTCCGCTGTCTGGCCGTTGCTCGTGTACTCCACGATGCCGAGGTCGACCGTGCGTTTTTTCGGCTGTATGAAACACCGGCAGGCGTCCTCGTAACGCCGGGGGATGCCGACGGTACGGATATAGTCGCTGCCGGTCCCCGTGCTGATGATGCCCAGCGCCGTGCCCGCGATGTTGCCGGAGGCGTAAAGGCCGTTGACCACTTCGTTGACGGTACCGTCCCCGCCGACGGATACAATCAGGTCGTAGCCGTTATTGGCGGCGGCCCTGGCCAGCTCTATCGCGTGCCCGGGGGCTTCGGTGATATCGTGTTCAAAGCGCAGGCCGTGCTCTTTAAATAAATTCATTATCCGCGGCCATTCCCTTCGGGTACGGCCGGCCCCGGCTACGGGATTGACGATTATTTTAGCGTACTTCGGCTTCATTCAACTCCCGTCAAGAGTTCGGTATTTAACCATGGGCTCGTCAACAGCATAGCACCCTCAAGTAAGATTCAAGTTAGATAAAGATTGGAAAAGTGTAAGTAATCATAAAATTCATATTAAGTTATCATAATAATTTTGTAAATGCAAGTCAACTCCACTCGCCGGCTCCGGCCCAGACCCGCGCCATCTCTCCGGCCAGCCGCCGGTCTTCCTCTTTGGCTAAGGTCGGGTTCGTCTTAAAAAGCTTGATGGCTTCGTTGCGCGCCAGCTCCAGTAGAGCGACGTCCGATATTTTAGCCATGCGGAGGTCGGGGAGCCCGCTCTGGCGGGTGCCGAAGAACTCGCCCGGGCCCCTCATTTTCAGGTCGGCTTCGGCCAGCTTAAATCCGTCCTGCTCATTCTCGATTATGTCAAGTCGTTCCCGGGCCACGTCGGTCGGATTTTCCGCCAGGAGCATGCAGTAGCTCTGCTCTTTGCCCCGCCCCACCCGTCCGCGGAACTGATGCAGCTGCGAAAGCCCGAAGCGGTCGGCGCTCTCTATCAGCATGACCGTGGCATTGGGGATATCGATGCCCACTTCGATGACCGGTGTGGAGACCAGAATATCGAGCTTGCCGGCGCGGAAGTTTTCCATGACCTCGTCTTTCTCCGCCGAGGACAGCCTCCCGTGTAAAAGCCCTAGGCGCAGGTCGGGGAAGACGTCCTGGGAAAGGCGCTCGTGCTCGACCACTGCCGCCTGTGCGGCGATCGCGTCCGATTCTTCGATGAGGGGGCACAAAATAAAAGCCTGGCGCCCTGAGTTGACCTGCTTTCGTAAAAAGGCATACGCCGCATCGCGCTGACCCGGCTTCAGCCACTTCGTTTTGACCACCTGCCGACCCGGCGGCAGCTCATTAATCACGGAAAGGTCGAGGTCGCCGTAGAGCGTCAGCGCCAGCGTGCGGGGAATCGGGGTGGCGGTCATCACCAGCATGTGGGGACTGAACCCCTTCTCCCTGAGCGCCGAGCGCTGCTCCACGCCGAACCGGTGTTGTTCGTCCACGACGGCTAGTCCCAGCTTATGGAACGCGACCCCTTTCTGCACGAGGGCGTGGGTGCCGATAGCGATATCGATATCGCCTTCGCGCACCTGTTTTTGAATCTGTTTTTTACCCGCCTGCTTGATATCCCCGATGAGCAGCGCCACTTTCAGGGGGCGCGGCAGGATGCCCGTGTAGCTTTTGATATACCCCTCCCCATCTTCCGTCCCTAGGCGTGCTAGCAGTTGGCCTACAGTGGCGAAATGCTGCTCGGCGAGGATTTCCGTGGGTGCCATGAAAGCCCCCTGGAAGCCGCTTGCGGCGGCCGCCAATAAAGCCGCCGTGGCGACTACCGTCTTGCCGCTGCCGACCTCCCCCTGCAGAAGCCGACTCATCGGCTGATTTTTCTGCAAATCCGCCATGATTTCTTTAAGGACTTTGTCCTGCGCGGCGGTCAGGGTGAAGGGGAGCGACTTTAGAAATTTCTCCAGCACCGGCGTTTTGGTGTCGATGGGACAGCCGGGACGGCTTTGCTGCCAGTCGCGTTTCCGGCTCATCACCCCCAGCTGCAGCAGGAAAAGCTCGTCGAAAGCCAGCCGGGTGCGGGCTTTATCCTTGGTTGCCAAATCGTCAGGATAGTGGGCTTGGGCGATGGCCGCCGGCAGCTCTAGTAAATTTAGTCGACGGCGCAGTTCCTCCGGCAGAAAGTCCGGCACCTGCCCCGCCCACCGGTCGATAAAGTCCTTCATTAAGCGGCGGACCTGCCGCGGCCGCAGACCGTGCGTTAAAGGATAAACGGGCACCAAACGGGCGGTATGGACCCCGACGAAGTCGGGGCCTTCCTCAAGCTCCCACTCCGGCGAGAGAAAGACGTGGCGGCCTTTGAAGAGACTCACGCGACCGCTCAGCATGATGCGGGCGTTGGTGGTGAGTTTTTTCGCCAGGTAGGGCTGGTTGAACCAGACCACGCGGATATTCCCCGTCTCGTCGCCGACGATGGCCTCGGTGCTGCGGCGCCCTCCCGGCCGCGTCTCCCGCGCCTGCCACACGTTAGCCACGATGGTCTGCTCCTCGCCCTCGGTAAGCTGCGAGATGAACTTGAGCTGGGAGTAGTCGAGGTGCCGGTGGGGGAAAAAGTAGAGCAGATCGCGCACGGTCTTGACCCCCATTTTTCCGAAGCTCGACGAAAGCCCGGTGCTGATACCTTTAACGACGGTAATCGGCGCGTCCAGAGCCGGGCTAGCCGCCGCAGCGGTAGCTTTTTTTACTTTCGGAGATGCCGTTTTTACCCGCGGTAAGGCTTTTTTCTCGCGGGGAGGGGTGGTATTGCCCTTAGATGGTACGACGACTTTGTCCTTATTCTCTATTTCGTCGAGGAAGCCCAGGACATCCTGCGCCCAGGCCCGGCGCCGCTCCGGACTCATCGGGCCGTAGCGGGCATTAAAAAACTGGCGGAAGCGTTTGGCGAGTGCCGGGGAGGGCAATGCTTCGCCCGCCGTTACCGACCAGCGCCGCAGGAACTCGTCCATCCCGCCGAAAACCGCGGCATCGTTATAATTCCTCTTGGCTTCGAGGGACAGGATTTTACGCAGGGAGGCGGTATCCATCTGGCCATATTATAACAATATCCAATCGCTAAGATACAACAGCCAAACGAGCATTCGACAATTCTTAGGGGCGTTTAAAAGGGGCTATCGCCCCTCTTTTTTTCTTCACCCTTCCTTTTCTGAAGGAGAGGGGTCAGGGGTGAGGTATAACTCAGCGAGAAAACAAATAGTACCTTATTTATCGCCCAGCACGGCCACCAGCAAAAGCCCCGGCCCGGTATGCGTACCGATGACCGGCGTGGTGCGGGAGCGCAGGATGCGGTCCTTGGGGAAGATAAAACCCAGACGCTCCACCATGCGGTCGACGTCGTCCGGGCATGCTGCCCCTTCCACCGCCAGCTCTTCAATGTGGGAGTAGCCCGCCGCGAACTCGTAGAGCAGGTCGATTGCCTTGGAACGCGACCTCGCCCTGCCCGCCGGCTCGACGACGCCGTTTTTCAAAGTGATAATGGGGTTCACTCTCAACATCGACCCCAGGAAAGCCTGAGCTCTGCCGATGCGCCCGCCCCGCTGTAAAAACTCCAGCGTATCGAAGGCGGCGCGCATCTCCACGCGCGGCAGGTTCTGACGGACGATTTCCTTTATCTCTTCCAGGCTGGCGCCTTCTTTGGCCGCCCGCGCCGCTTTAATCACGACGAAACCCTGCGCCATGACGGCCTGTCCGGAATCGATTACCTCGATATGGCACTTGCCTTCCACGAGGGCGACGCTTTGCAGGGCGGCGTTATAAAGCCCGCTGAGCTTCGAGCTGAGCATAATCACCAGGATTTCATCGGTTTCCTCGGCGAGCTTGGCATAAGTCCTGGCGAACATGTCCAGCGAAGGCACCGATGTGGTCGGCATGATTTTGCTGGAGACCAGGCGTGCGTAGAACTGGTCGTTGGTGATGTCGATGCCGTCGCGGAAAGTCTCCTCGCCGAAACGGACGAGCACCGGGATGACGGAAATGCCCAGCTCCCAGATTATCTGGGGCGGTATATCAGCGACACTGTCGGTGACGATTTTTACTGGCATTCGCGGGAATCCGGCCTTTCCTTCAATATAAAATCTTCCGGTTACCTGTCTCCGAGCACCGCCACGCCGATAACGCGCGGCCCCACGTTGGTCCCGATTACCGGGCTTACCTTTGATAGGTAGATACGCTCTCCGGGATATTTATCTCCCAGACGCTTCACGAAAGCGCCGATTTCATCGGGGGTAGTGGCGTCCTCTACCGCCATTTCTTCGATTTTCTTATAGCCCCCCACAAACTGGCACAGGTGGTCGATGGCTTTGGCCCGCGAGCGCTCCCGCCCGAAGGGAAAGACCTCGCCGTCTTTGATGCCGAGGATAGGATTGATGCCCAGCATCGAACCCAGCATCGCCTGGGCCTTGCCGATGCGCCCGCCCCTTTTCAGGTATTCCAGCGTATCGAAAGCGATGCGTATCCCGACCCGCGGGATGTTCCGGCTGGTCATTTCGACGAGTTCATCGAGTTTCGCCCCGTCCCTGGCCGCCTTGGCGGCGGCGATGACCAGCAGGCCCTCCGCCATCATCGCGAGCTCCGAGCAGACCACGGACACCCGGCATTTCTTCTTCATGGCGTCCACCGCTCTTAAGGCCGAGTTGGCCGTGGCGCTCAGCTTGCGGCCGATGGTGATGACCAGGATCCCGTCCCCTTCCCCGGCCAGCCGGTCGTAGACCTCGGAAAAAATGTACGGCGCCGGCGATGATGTCGTCGGCTGTATCGCTTCGTGCTTCAGTTTCCGGTAAAATTCGTCGGTCGTCAGGTCGACGCCGTCACGGTAGGTCACGCCGTCGACGACGACGTTCAGGGGGACGACCGTGATTCCCAGCGCGGCGGCTACCGCCGGGGAAATGTCCGAGACGCTATCGGTCACGATTTTTACTGGCATAGTTAATCCCTTAAAGCAGAAAATATGTCCGAAAGAATGTCCGCGGCGCCCTTGCTGGCATTTACTTTTTTTCCGCCTCGAGAATGGTCAGCGCGAGGGCGTTGGGCCCGGCATAAGTGCCGATGACCGGACTGATTACCGAACGATAGATTTTCTCTTTGGGGTAGATCGCGCCAAGCCGCTCGACTAGGTTATCGGCGTCGACCGGCGTGGTGGCGTGTTCCACGGCCAGGCCTTCGATGTTTTTAAACCCGGCCGTAATATTATAAAGACAGTCCAGGCCGGCGCTGAGGGACCGCACCCTCGTCAGCGGGGCCATCTCCCCGTCCTTGACCGTGAGAATGGGCTTCACGGACAGGACCGACCCCAGTAGCCCCTGCGCCTTGCCGATGCGCCCGCCCTTGGCGAGGTATTTCAGCGTATCGAAATAGGCGATTAAGTGCGACCGCGGTACGGCCTGGCGGGCCATCTGGGCCAGTTCCGCCAGCTTGGCGCCGGCTTTGGCCGCTTTGGCGGCAGAAATGACGATCAGCCCCTCTGCCATCGCCACAGTTTGAGAATCGACTATATCTATCCGGCATTTGCCCTTCACGTAGTCCTTGGCCTGCGTCGCCGATTGGAAGGTGCCGCTGAGCTTGCTGGACACCACGATAACCAGTATCTCGTCGGTTTCCTGGGCTAGCTTTTGATAGACTTCGGCGAAATCATTGGGCGTGGGCTGCGTCGTGGAAGGCAAGGTGGCCTCGTTGACCAGCCGGCGGTAAAATTCTTCGGAGGTAATTTCCACCCGGTCACGAAACAACTGCTTGCCGAAACGTACATACAGCGGCACGATGGTAAGCCCCAGTTCGTCGCCGAGGTCGCCGGTGATATCGGAAAGGGTATCCGTAACTATCTTTACGGTCATTCCCGCGCTCCACCTTTCTATTCGACGGAGATGATATAGCTGTAATGCGGCTGGCCGCCACGGATGACTTCCACTTGTAGTTTCGGATACTGTTTGGTCACGCTGGCGCTGATTTCCTCGGCTTCGTCCGCCTCGGTTTCTGCCCCGTAGTAGATGGTGACCACCTCGGACTCGTCCATGTCCAGCCTCGATAGTAGCTGGTTGACGACCTCGAGGTTGGTATCACCCACCGCGATGAGCTCGCCGTCGAGCAGGCCGATGGGCTGCTTCCGCCTGATTCTCAGGCCGTTGATTCTGGTGGCGCGTACGGAACGCGTAACTTCGATGGTTTTTACCGATGAAAGGGCTTTCTCCATGATTTCGGCGTTAGCTTTGAAGTCCGCCTCGTAGTCGAAGGCCAGCAGCGCCACGACGCCCTGCGGGATGGTGCGGGTGGGGACGACTTTGATTTTCTTCTGGGTGAGGGATTGGACCTGGTTGGCGGTGGCGATGATGTTCTTATTATTGGGGAGGATAATGACGTTTTCCGAAGGGGTGGCTTCGACGACCTGTAGTATGTCTTTGGTGCTGGGGTTCATCGTCTGGCCCCCGGGTACCACGGCCGCCGCCCCCAGGCTGCCGAAGACGTCGTTCAGGCCGTCGCCGGCGGCTACGGCGATAACGGCGGTATCGGTAACGGGCATTTTTTCTTTCTGCATCTCCAGGAAGTCCTGGTGCTGCTCGTCCATGTTGCGGATGCTTACCTGGTGCAGCGTGCCCAGCTTGGAGGCTAAAGATATGATATTGCCGGGGGTAAGGGTGTGGATATGGATGCGGACGGCGGAATCGTCCCCCACGACAATCAGGGACTCGCCCTTCCTTTCGAGTCGCTTGCGGATTTCTTCCGGTTCGAGGTCTTCTCCCTTGAGGAGGAACTCGGTGCAATAGCCGTAAGGAACCTCATCGACTCCCGAGACTATCGGCGCCGGGGCGGTGTAGGGAAGCTCGCTGACGATTATCTGAGGTTTGCGCAATCGCATCTGTTCCGTCTCCCCCTTTAGATAGCGTAACGCACCTTCCAGGAGCGTATAGATGCCCTGCCCGCCGGCGTCGACGACCCCGGCGTCTTTAAGGACTTTGAGTAGGCGCGGCGTATTGGCGACCGATTCCGCCGAGGCGTCCACCACTGCTTCCAGTACCTGGACGATATCGTCGTGTCCCGCGTCTACCTCGGCCCGCGCCGCTGCGGCGGCATCTTTAATGACGGTGAGCATCGTGCCCTCCACCGGATTGCTCACCCCTTTATAGGCAGTCTGCGCCGATTTCTCCATGGCCTCGGCGAATTCGCAGGCATTAAACGATTCCTTGTCCTGTAGTCCCTGGGCCAGTCCTCGCCATATCTGGGAGAGAATCACCCCGCTGTTCCCCCTCGCCCCCATCAGCGCCCCCTTGGCCATGGCATGGGCGACCCCCGCGGCGCTGTGGTCGGGGGCGCGGTAGGCCTCCTCCATGGTAGAACGCATGGTCAGCATCATATTGGTGCCGGTATCGCCGTCCGGTACCGGGAAAACGTTGAGCGCATCGATATCTGCGGAGCTCTTTTCCAGCCAGGACGTCGCGGCGGAAAACATGTCCCTGAGCTCCTGCCCGGCCACCACAGTCACTTTAGTCATTTGACACCACCCTTCCTAGATTAACATGCCGGATTGCCATCTGTAAGAGATGGCTTCTTGCTAATCTCGCGGCACTATGATACTATGTATTTAAGTAATTTGCAATACCCCAGCTTTAAATTTTAAGGAGACAGACTCAATTGAAGTGCGATTTATGCGGAAAAACGCCGCAATTCGGTCATAATGTCAGCCACTCCAAGCGCCATACCAACCGCCGCTGGACGCCCAATATCCACCCGGCCACGATATACATCGATGGCAAAGCCAGGCACCTTAACCTGTGCACCCGGTGCCTGCGCACGCAGAATAAAGCTGCCAGGGTCTGATCTCTCCCCTACCACCGTCTTTACCCAACGTCCTGTCCTGTTTCCCCTTATGGCTCGCTTGAATCACGCTATCATTTCAGGCGTCAGGATAGCTGCCTGCGCCGACTTATCAAAATACTCCCCACGAATCCCCCGATGAGATAGATGAGCATGCCCCACACCGCCATGGGGATAGTTAACGTCCCGAAACCACCCACATTGCCTCCGAAGGGCCCCTCGCCTCCTCCCAGGCCTTGGCTTTGTATCAGGTCCAGCAGCTTCCCGTAAGGGAGGTTAATACTGTCGCCGCCGGCGGATATCATGAACCAGTACGGATTATGGGTAAGAGTCAGGATGAATACCACGATGCCGGATATTATCCAGATAAAGAGCAGGGTCATCACCGTGGCGCCCATCGAGCCCTTGGAGATAGCGCTGAACAAAAAGGTCAGCGAAAGTACCGCCGCGGCGTAGAGCAGGCACAATCCTAACGAACCGAATATCTGGACGGGCACCTGGTGGTAAATTATCGCCAGCGAGACGGCGATAACCACGTAAGTAAAGATAATTAATAGCCCCACCGCCAGCAGCCCCGCCAGGTATTTCCCCGTCCATAGCGTGACTCTCTTGATGGGATTGGTGAACAGGATGAAGCCCGTCTTGCTTTCGAACTCCCCGGCGATAGCGTCCCCGGCGAAAAAGACGGAGCCGAGGGCCGCCAGGCTCGCGCCTATCGTCAGTATCACCGCCATGAACATGATGTTATTAGGGTAGCCGCCGGTGAGCAGCGTCGGCACCAGGATAAGGGCCAGCGCTTCGGCGGTCAGGGCGATACCCATGATGACATAAAGCCTCCGCCGTCTGATGTGCTTCATGAATTCATACATCATCACTATTCTTAGCTTATCAAACTCAATCACTGGAACCTCCTGTCAACTGCAGGTAAGCCTGCTCGAGTGTTTGGTATTTCTTCTCCAGCTCGGCGATGTTATCGTAAGCGAGCAGCTTGCCGTTGTTTATGATGGCCACCTTTTTACATATCTGGGCGACCTCGACCAGCTGGTGCGAGGCGAAAAACACCGTCTTCTCCCGCCCCATCGTCTCGATGATTTCCCGGAACTCCACCACTCCGCGCGGGTCGAGCCCCAGCGCCGGCTCGTCGAGTATCAGTATCGGCGGGTCGTGGAGCAGGGCCTGCGCCAGGCCGAGGCGCTGCTTCATGCCCCGCGAAAACTTTTCTATCTTGATTTTTGCCCATCTCTCCAGCTTGACGAGGCTTATCACTTCATCGATGCGCTTTTTTAAATCCTGCCCCTTCATGCCGCGGAGCCGCCCCAGGTAGCTGAGGGTCTCGACCGGTGTGAGGTAGGTGTAAAATTCCGGCGTTTCGATGATGGCCCCGATGTGCGAGAGCGCCTGCTCCGGCTTCTCGACGACGTTAATCCCGTCGATGAACGCTTGGCCGGAGGATGGACGGATGAGGCCGCAGAGAATTTTCAGGGTCGTACTTTTACCGGCGCCGTTGGGCCCCAGCAGGCCGATATTCTCATTTTCCGGCACGATAAGGTTGAGCTTATCGAGGGCGAGGAACTTATTATAATACTTGGTCAGGTTCTCGATGACGATAGGTGCATTCATAGCATCACCCCAATCAATTATTACCGGGGAAACCGGTTACTTCTTTTCGACCAGTCGCTTGGCCCTGGCCAGCGCCCGCTTTACCTGCGCCGGCGCCGTGCCGCCGCTCACGTTTCTGGCGGCGATGGATGATTCCAGGGTTATTTTGCGCACGTCCGCGCCGAAGCGCGGCGAGAATTTTTTGTATTCTTTTATGTCAAGCTCGGCGAAGGTCTTGCCCTTGCCGACGGCATAAGACACCAGCTTGCCGACGATTTCATGGGCGGTGCGGAAGGCCTCGCCTTTTTTCACGAGGTAATCGGCCAAATCTGTCGCTAAAATATACCTCCGCTCCGCCGCCTTTAACATGCTTTGCGGCTTTACTTTCAGTGTCCGTACCATGCCGGCAAATACCGCCAGCGTCGCGAGCAGCGTATCCACGGTATCGAAGAGGGCTTCTTTGTCCTCCTGCATGTCCCGGTTATAAGCGAGGGGCAGCCCTTTTAACATGGTGAGCAGGGCTATCAGGTGACCGTACACCCTCCCCGTTTTGCCGCGGGCCAGCTCGGCGACGTCCGGGTTCTTTTTCTGGGGCATGATGCTGCTGCCGGTGGCATAAGCATCGTCGAGCTCGATAAAGGCAAACTCCGCCGAGGACCACAAGACGATTTCCTCAGCCAGGCGTGAGATGTGCATCATACCGATGGCGGCGTCTGCTATATATTCTACCACGAAATCGCGGTCGGCGACGGCGTCCAGGCTGTTTTCGCTTATCCGGCTAAACCCCAGTTCTTTCGCCAAGAACTCGCGGTCGATATCGTAAGTCACGCCCGCCAGCGCGCCGCTGCCCAGCGGCAGGACGTCCGCGCGCTTCAGGCAATCGTTAAAACGCGCGATATCGCGCTCCACCATCTCGAAGTAAGCCAGCAGGTGATGGGCCAGGAGCACCGGCTGGGCTACCTGTAAGTGGGTATAGCCGGGCATAATGACCTTTATATTGGCTGAAGCTACTTCGAGTAAAGCTCGTTGAAATTCCTTTAATCCGCTTATCGTGTCGGCGATAGCTTCCTTCGTAAAAAGTCTCAGGTCCAGCGCCACCTGGTCGTTGCGGGAGCGGGCGGTGTGCAGTTTGCGCCCCGCCTCCCCCACCACTTCCACCAGGCGGGATTCTATCGCCATGTGGATATCCTCGGTCTCGATTTTAAAATCGAATTTGCCCTGCTCGATTTCTTTAAGGATGGATTTCAGTCCGGCGGTAATCTGGCGCGCCTCTTCGGCGGAAACGATGCCCTGTTTCGCGAGCATCTTGGCGTGGGCGATGCTCCCGGCGATATCCTGCCGGTAGAGACGGCGGTCGAAGGGGAGGGAGGCAGTATATTGCCCCGCCACTTTATTGGCGGGCTTACTGAAGCGCCCGCGGATGTTGCTCATATTATTTTTCCTCCTCCTCCTTTTTCCCCATGATGCTCAGCGGCCCTTCCTTGTCCCCCAGCAACTGTACCTGCGCCTGCGTTTTGAGCGGCAGTCCCCACAGGTGGATAAACCCCTCGGCGGCTTTCTGGTTGAACGTATCGCCCTTGTCGTAGGTGGCCAGGCTGAGGTTATAGAGCGACCATGGCGATTTGCGTCCCACCACCGTTGCCTGCCCCTTGAACAGCTTCATCTTTATCGTGCCGGTCACGTAGCGCTGCGAGCTTAAAATATACGCCGAGAGGTCGCGGTTGAGCTGACTGAACCACAGCCCATTGTAAATAAGGTCGGCGTACTCTACCGCTACCTTTTGTTTAAAACGCAGCTGGTCTTTGGACATGGTCATGGCTTCCAGCGCCTGGTGGGCCTGGATCAGGACGACCGCCGCCGGCGCCTCGTAAATCTCCCGCGTCTTTATCCCGACCAATCTGTTTTCGATGTGGTCGATGCGGCCGATGCCGTGTTTGCCGGCGATTTCGGTGAGCTTTTTAATCAGGTCTATCCCGGCCATCTCTTTCCCATCGAGCGCCATCGGGATGCCCTTATCGAAGCTTATTTCCAGGTATTGCGCTTTATCCGGGGCCTGGGTGGCGGACTTGGTCAGCTCATAGGCATCGGCGGGGGGTTCGGTCCAGGGGTCTTCCAGCGCGCCGCACTCGATAGCTCTGCCCCACAGGTTCTCATCGATAGAGTAAGGACTGGCAACGGTAACCGGGACCGGTATGTCGTGTTTTTTAGCGTAAACTATCGTCTCCTCCCGGGTCATGCCCCACTCCCGGGCGGGGGCGATGATTTTCATCTGGGGGGCCAGGGCGTTAATGCCCACCTCGAACCGCACCTGGTCGTTGCCCTTGCCGGTGCACCCGTGGGCTATCGCCACCGCCCCTTCGGCTAACGCCGTGTCCACCAGGAGCTTAGCCATGAGCGGGCGGGAAAGGGCGGTCGCCAGGGGGTACTGCCCCTCGTAAAGGGCGTTGGCCTGCAGGGCCGGAAAAATAAAATATTTCACGAACAGGTCCTTGCCGTCGATGACCAGCGCTTTCACGGCGCCCACCTTGAGTGCTTTCTGCTTGACCGCGGCAAAGTCCTTCTCGTTGCCGACGTCGATGGTCACGGCGATAACGTCGACATTATATTTATCGTGCAGCCACTTGATGGCTGCCGAGGTATCCAGTCCGCCGCTGTAAGCCAGGACGACTTTATCCGACACGACGTGCCTCCATCATTAGACCTTTTATGTATTTATCTTGAAATTTGTATCCAGGAACTGGACGATGGACGAAGAAATCCCGGGGTATTCCCAGGAGTAGTCATGGCCCGGGGCTTTCAGCCAGCTCAGGATATCTCCGGGGATATCTTCCGGCGATGACAGTCCCAGCCAGCCTTTAAAGGTCGCCCAGACCATGGCCGGCAGGTTGCCGTAGCTGAAGGTATCTATGCCCCGGCCGTTGGTGTTCATCAGCAGTGTCCGGTCTAATTTTTTTGGCTGGTACCAGAAAGGCGTGCCCGTCTGGATGCTGTAAACATTGCTCTTGTCCTTGAGAATCGCCATGGTCTTGTCCGAGATGACGGTGCCCAGGCTCTCGCCGGCAATGATAATTTTCAGATTAGGCAGATGGTCGATGAGGAACTCCACGCGCTGCGATAGGTCCTTGGCTTTGCGCGGGTATTTGGCGGCGGCCTCAAAAAACTCGTTAAACGAGCCCCGCAGACTGTTGCTGGTGCGCTGGTAATTTAACACGAAGGACTTATACCCCCGGGCATCCAGCTCCGATGTTATGCCGCCGAGGATGCTGGTCCAGCCGGGCGTATTCTCGAGTGTGTTCCATCCCCACCCCCCCGAGTTAAAGAAAATGACGACGTCCACGTTTTTAGCCTGGGCGTACGATTCCAGCAGCTCATCGGTCACACTTTTGAGCTTTTTCTCGTTGCTGCCGGCCAATTCGCGTGCCGTAATTTCCGCCTCAGTGATGATATGCTGGGGAATGGTGGAGCGGTCATAGTCGGGCAGCGCGGGTTCCTGAGTGCCGATTTCTTTAGCCATGCCGACTTCTGGATTAAGGAGGGTCAGCCAGAGGACGCCGAACAGGGCAAGTCCGATAAGCATTACCCCGATACTCAGCTTGCCGATTTTCTTTAACATGACCGTCTCTTTAATATTAACAATTATCCTTTGACAATTCCAGATAGCACCTTGTCCAGGATGCCGATAGCCTCGTCCGCCTCTTTATGGCTGATAATGAGCGGGGGAATCAGGCGGATGGCGTTCGGTTTCAGTCGGTTGACGAGCAGGCTGTTCTCGATGCAGGACGCCACCACTTCTTTACTGATGTCTTTATCGAACTCGACGGCTATCAGCAGCCCGCGACCCCGCACCTCGGTAATGAACGAATATTTTTTCTTTAGCTCTCCCAGTTTTTCCATCAGATACTGCCCGACTTTTCTGGCGTTGCCCGGGATATCGTTTTCGATGACGTATTTCAGGGTGGCGTAGGCTGCCGCGCTGGTGACCGGGTTGCCCCCGAAGGTGGCATTGTGCTCGCCCAGGGTCAGGACCGCGCATTTTTCCTTGGCCAGGAAAGCCCCTATCGGCATGCCGCCCCCCAGCCCCTTGGCCAGCGTCATGACGTCCGGCTCGATGCCGTACTGCAGGTAGCAAAATAACGTTCCGCAGCGCCCCACACCCGTCTGCACCTCGTCCAGTATCAGCAGGATGCCTTTACTGTCGCACCAGGCTCTGACCTTTTTCAGGTAATCGTCATCGGGGATATTGACGCCGCCCTCCGCCTGGATGGGCTCCAGCATGACGGCGCAGGTTTTGTCCGTCGTGGCCGACTTTATGGCATCGATATTGTTGTTCTCCACGTTGCTGAACCCGATGGGCAAAGGTTTGAACGGTTCCTGTATCTTGGGCTGTCCGGTGGCGGCCGTCATGGCCAGGGAGCGCCCGTGGAAAGAGTTGAAAGTCGTGATGACTTCGTAAGCCCCGTGCAGCTTTAAAGCGCCGTAGCGGCGCGCCAGCTTGACCGCGCCCTCGTTGGCTTCCAGGCCGCTATTGCAGATGAACACGCGATTAAAACAGCTGTTTTTCACCAGCAGCTCCGCCAGTTTCAGCATGGGCATGGAATAGTACCAGAGCGAGGTCTGCATCAGGGTGCTTGCCTGCTCTTTGACCGCTTTCACCACCGCCGGGTGGCAATGTCCCAGGCAATTTACCGCCAGCCCCCCGACGAAGTCCAGATACTTTTTGCCTTTATCGTCCCAGACCCTGGCGCCCTTCCCCTTGACTATCGTCACCGGGTCGCGCACGATGGTCTGCATATAGTATTTCTTGTCTAGCTCCGGCCACTCAACCATTTTTCTACCTTCTTTTTATCGTTGCCTCATTTCATTTGTATACCGTGGTGCCGCCTTCACCGCCCTCTATTTCCTGAAGCAGCGCGTGAGGCTTTTTCCCGTCTATTATACGGGCGACGGAACCGGCTTTTAAAGCCCTCAGGCAGGCGTTTATTTTGGGAATCATCCCCCCGGATATTTCCCCCGAGGCGAGCATGGCCTCGGCCCGGCGCGCCGAGAGCAGCGATATTAGCTTGCCCGACTTGTCGTTAACGCCGGGGACGTCGGTAAGGAAAACGAGCCTCTTGGCGCCCAGCGCTGCGGCGATATCGCCGGCAATGGGGTCGCCGTTAATGTTAATCAGCGCCGGGGCGTCATCCGTCCGGTCCAGAGAGAACAGGCTTATCGGAGAAATAACGGGAATAAACCCGGCTTTGAGCAATGCTTCCAGGAGGGCCGGATTGACTTTTTCCACCGACCCCACGTAGCCCAGGTCTTTGTCTTTCACCCGGCTTTCAATAAGCGCGCCGTCGACGCCGCTGATGCCGGCGGCTTTGCCGCCCCGCACGTTAATCGCCGCCGTGATTTCTTTATTCACGAGGCCGGCCAGCACCGCCGTCGCCACCTCTAGGGTGGGCAAATCGGTGACGCGCTCCCCGCGTACGAATTTCGTCTCTATCCCGAGCTTTTTCAGCCAGTCGGTCACGGCAGAACCGCCCCCGTGCACTACAATCAATGCCAGACCCTTCTTCTGCAGGGCGACGATGTCGGTTAGTGTCGTATCGCCCCTGCCGAACGTAGAGCCCCCGATTTTAATCACGATGATGTCTTTCATATTCCACCCGCCATTACGTCGTATATTCGGCGTTTATTTTGACGTATTCCTCGGAAAGGTCGCAGCCCCAGGCCGTAGCCCCGCCGCGCCCCAGGTGAAGGTTCAGCGCTATAAGTACCTCTTTGCCGTTGAGGTGTTTCACCACATCCTTTTTCTCGAAAGAGACTGGTTCTCCGCCTTGCACCACGCGCGTCTCGCCGAGATATAGTTCCATCTTTTCCGGCCTGACCGCCGCGCCGGAGCGCCCTGCCGCCGCCAGCACTCTGCCCCAGTTGGGGTCGCTGCCATGCACCGCTGATTTCACCAGCAAGGAGCTGACAATCGTCCGCGCCGCCAGCCGGGCGTCCTTAAGACTGGCCGCGCCGCTAACTTTAACTTCTATCAGCTTCGTTGCCCCTTCGCCGTCGCGGGCGCACTCCCGCGCCAGATAGATACAGACCTTATTCAGCGCCTGCTGAAAGACCTCCGCCCGGTCGCTGTCTTTAGCGATAGTGTTACCGCCGGCCAGACCGTTCGCCATGATGAGCACCGTATCGTTGGTGCTGCCGTCTCCGTCGATAGACAGCATGTTGAAAGAGATATCCGCTGCTTTACGCAGCGCCTGGCGCAGGAACGCGGTATCGACGGGTGCATCGGTGGTCAGGAAACAGAGCAGGGTCGCCAGGTCGGGATGTATCATGCCCGAACCCTTTAACATCCCCCCGATGGTAAAACCTCCCGCTTTTACCGCTATCTCTTTGGGCACGGTGTCCGTGGTCATAATCGCCCGGGCGAGGTCGTGGCCGCCTTCCGCCGAGAGTACTATCCTGGGTATCGCCCGCCGGATACGTTCCATCGGCAGTGTTGTGCCGATGACGCCCGTGCTGGCCGCCAGGACTTCCTCCGGCTTGACGCCGGTGTGGCGCGCGGCCAGCGCCGCCATCTCGATAGCGTCCGCCATGCCCTGTTCCCCGGTACAGGCGTTGGCGCAGCCGCTGTTCATCACCACGGCCCTGGCCATGCCCTTTTTCAGTCGTTGCTGGTTGAGCAGTACCGACGCCGCTTTCACTTTATTAGTCGTGAACACCGCCGCCGCGTTACAGGGCACTTTGGATAACAATATGCCGAGGTCGAGCCGGTGCTTGTCTTCATATTTGATGCCGGCATTGGTCGCGCCGGCCAGAAATCCCTGTGGCGTCGTTACCCCGCCCGACGACAAAAACTCCAATTTTATTAGCATTCCTCAAATATATCATATTCAGCTTCGGCAGGCAATAATATGTTAATCAGCCCGGCTTGAAACCGCCGCGGGCGAATGCTAAACTCAGACTGTGAAAATACTCAGGTTTGCTATTGGCGGCAGAATCGAATACGGTGTCCAGGACGGCGATATGATACAGGGTATCGTTGGCGAGCCGTACGAGGAAATACAATTTACCAATAACTATTACCGCCCCACCGAAATGAGGCTGCTGCCGCCCTGTTTGCCCTCTAAAATCGTCGCCCTCGGGGTGAACTACCGCAGCCACGGCGAGGAAATGAAAAGCCCCCTCCCCGATGAGCCCCTCATCTTTATCAAGCCTTCGACCTCGGTCATCGGCACGGAAGACAATATCGTTTATCCGGAGTCATCGAAGAGGGTCGATTACGAGGGCGAGCTGGGCGTGGTCATCAAGTCGGTCGCCTGCCGCGTCTCTCAAGAGGAAGCCTTCGACTATATCCTGGGCTATACCTGCGTCAACGACGTCACCGCCCGCGACCTCCAGGCTAAGGATAGGCAGTGGACGCGCGCCAAGGGCTTCGATACTTTCTGCCCCCTCGGCCCCTGCATCGAGACCGAGCTCGACCCCTCCGACCTTGCTTTGGAGACCGTCCTCAACGGCGAAATCAAGCAGCAGACCCGCACCAGCCAGCTCATTTTCCCCGTCGCTGTGCTGGTAAGCTTTATCTCTCACGTCATGACCCTGCTCCCCGGCGACGTTATCGCTACCGGCACGCCCGGCGGCATCGGCCCCATGCAGCCGGGCGATATCGTCGAGGTCAAGATCGAGGGCATCGGCACACTGAGGAATTACGTGGTAAAACAATAAAACATCTTAACAAGGAGTCTTATGGAACTGAAAACAACCTATTTTGACAAGCCGGGCGGCGCGGAAAATACCGCAAAGACCCTGGCGCTGGCTAAAGCGCGGGCGAAAGAGCTCGGCATCAAGACCGTCATTCTTGCTTCAACGGTCGGCGGCACCGCCGTTAAAGCCGTCGATGTCTTTAAAGGCTATAAAGTAATCGTGGTCACCCATGTGGCCGGTTTCCGTGACGCCAATACCCAGGAGTTCACTGAAGAAAACCGGAAAATCGTGGAAGATAAAGGCGGCATTATCCTGACCGCCGCCCACGCCTTCGGCGGCATCCACCGCGCCCTGAGTGCCGCCCGGCGGGCCGCCTGCCCCTTCTTCGGCTATCGGCGATGTCGTCGCCATGACCCTCCGGATGTTCGGGCAGGGCATGAAGGTCGCCTGTGAAATCGCCGCCATGGCCGCCGATGCCGGTCTAGTCCGCACCGACGAAGAGGTCATTGCCATCGGCGGCACGGGCCGCGGCGCGGATACCGCTTTGGTCCTCCAGCCGGAATGTACTCACCGCTTTTTCGGTCTCAAGGTCAAAGAAATTATCTGCAAGCCGCGTCTCTAGCGTCGGTGAGGAAAAATGCATCATACTCTTAGGTTCTATAGCGGCAACCGCCGGATTGTCTTGCGGTTCTATATGTTCTTTGCCCGCTTCACCCGGCTCCCCCTGCTGGGTCGGCTGGCCAGGTGGCTGGCTAACACTTACGGGCGCAGCCTTCACCGGGCTTATTTGCTGACGCCGGCCGAAGCGGCCGACCTGGTCGCTGCCGCCGAGGGGGTGGCTCTGGCCAAGTGCGATTGCCGCCGGACCTTTAAAAAGTGCGACCATCCCATTGACGCGGAGATATTGCTCGGCCCCACGCGCCATGTCGTTCAGGAAGCGATGGGGAAAGATGCGCGGGAAATAACCCGTGAACAAGCCGGGGAAATCCTGCGCGAGAACCAGCGGCGCGGGCTGATTTTCACTATCATCAAGTGCCGCGGCGACTTTTTTGCGATATGCAGTTGCTGCTCCTGCTGCTGCGTGCCGCTGCGGCTCAGCAAGCAGTATGGTATCGGCGAAGCGCTCGTCCGGCACGCGGATATTGTGAAAGAGTACCGGGAGTTCCAGTCGGCCTATAAGGGCGATTAACCCAGGAATCCGGAGACGGTGCTGGAGAATTGCTTGAGTTCGTCCCGGTGGACGTTGTGGCCGACGTTTTCGAAGACCTTCACCTGGCAGTCGGGAATGACCTCCGCCGCCTGGTAGGCCTGCCGCACCGGCACGATGGGGTCTTTAGCCCCCCACACCAGCAGCGTCGGCACCGCTACCTCGGCGAGCCGGTCCTTGAGAACCAGGGATTGCTGTGTGAACGTGGTGATGTTGCCGCCCACCGTCATGCTGCCGGTTGACAGCGGCATGATGAACTCGGCGGGGTTCAGGTGCTCGACCAGCCACTTAACGCTTTTCAGCAGCGCTATGGTCATCACCCCCACCGACCGCACTAAAGCCGGGATCGAGAACAGCCTGACCCAGAAAGCGATTTCCCTCCCCAGGCACAGACTGCTCACCAGCACCAGCTTCTTGATTTTCTGCGGCGATTTTAAGGTATAGTCGAGGGCGATGCCGCCTCCCAATGAATGTCCCACGAGGTTGAATTTCTCCAGCCCCAGGTTGCTGGCGAAGCTGCCGAGGAACGTGGAAAGCTCGTGGACATAGTAGTCGCCGGCCAGCGGCTGGCTGCCCCCGTAGCCCGGCAGGTCCGGGGCGTATACGGTATATTTCTCCGAGAGTTCGGAGATATTTTTCCACCAGCTGCGGGCGTCCCCGCCTCCCCCGTGGATGACCACCAGCGGCTCTCCCTTTCCGGCGGTGTAATAATGGACGTCGCGTCCGTCGACCTTGATGGTCTTGCCCTGTATATTATCGGTGCTTGTCATTTAAAATATCTTCTTTCTAGAAAGCCAACATCTGTAATTTTATCGGTAGCATGATACAGGCGTGTCACATGTGCCATTTGAAACACTACGAAAAAGTCACAGTATTTACTCTCACTATATATAACGCTTAAGGGTAGCTCGGAGTTACCTCGGTCTCTCACTAGATTGTAACATCGCCCGGTCTCCGGGGCGCAACGGCTTTACCCCTTACTTTGGTGGGATGTTGCCATGTATCTTGGTATGCCTATCTCTATCTTAAGGAGAAAATGTTAAGTATTTGTTAATAAAAACGGAGAGGGGCGAAATGCCCCTCCCCATGATTGATTCAGCTATTTAGCTGGCTCTACTTTTTGAGCGGCCGCAAGATGGCGCGGCAGGGACCGGCGTCGCCGTTCCACATTAGCAGCGGCAGGCACAACAGCTCGTACTCGCCGGGCGGCACGCCGTTCAGGGCGCAGTCCTCCAGCACGTAAATGCCGGCGCCGAGCAGCGCCGTGTGCGTCTTGCCGATGTTTTCCGGCCGTTTGTAGGAGCCGATGGTGATAAAGTCGATGCCGACCAGCCGGACGCCGACTTCCACGAGGTAATCGGCCGCGCTTTCGTCCAGGTAGCAGTAGTCGTCGTTGAACTTTTCGGCCTCGTAGCCCGCCGGCGAGTTGCGGGTCTTGAAGAGCACGCGCTCACCCTTTTTGATGTGGTATTTTTTAATCTCGGCGGCTTTAATGCTTTCCCTGTCTTTTATGGCGATGACGCGCGCCTGCCCGATGGTCGCGTCCAGCGGCATGTCGCTGATGGTCGAGCCGCCCTCGATAAAGTGCAGGGGCGAGTCGATGTGCGTGCCGGTGTGCGAAATAATCTCCAGCATGGACATGGTTACCTTGGAGCCGAGGGCGCGGTCACTGAAGCGGTAAATTTTAGGCGGGACGGGGTCGGTGGGGAAATAGACCATGCCCTGCTTGAGCGGGACGGAGATATCGTACCAGCCCCGGGGTACTTTAACAGCCATGAGAAGCCTCCTTATTAACGATTAATTTTCCTTAAGGATAAGGTAAGGCTATATCTTGCGTCAAGGATAGCGACTTATTCTTTTTTCTTAAACTGGTATTCTCCGGGCATCTGGCTGGTCGGGACTCCCGCCACGACGGATTTCGCCCACGCGGCGGCCCTTTCCATTTCCCCTTCCACCAGCGGGCCCTTGGTGCTTTTGACGAAAAATCCCTGGGGCTGTGTGGTGCTGTTGCCGCCTTTGGCTTTAACGGCCGCCTCGATGCGCGGTGCCGCGTAACCGAACACCTTGGTGAAGACGTTCTTGAGCCTGGTATCGAAAGCGGCCAGGCGTTTTTCTTTTAGTGCTTCCGCCGGGAGGTTATCGAGGAAAGCTTTAATTGCGACGGTTTGCCGTCCTCCCTGGGTGGGCGAACCGATGAGTATAAAGTAGTAAGGGGCTAAATCCCCGACCTTGACCTCCCCTACCTTGACCACTTTAGCCTCCGCCCCTAATGCCCCGCCAATGGCTTTGGCGATTTGCTCCGTGTTGCCGAACTTTGAATCATAGATGACAATAGCTTTCATAAGTAAGAACCTCCGTTTAAAGAGAGATAATTTAGTGTACTCCAAAACAGGAAAAGAGACAAACGTTTTTGCTCTGGTAACCTATCCCCCTTTTATCCCCTCCCCCCTTTTTTCCTGTCATTCTGAGCGCTCGCCCTGAGCTTGTCGAAGGGCAGCGAAGAATCCGTTATTAGTAACCTATCCCCCTGCCCCCTTCCCTTCGGATTAAGGGAAGGGGGTATAAAAAAAGAGGGGCTAACGCCCCTCTTAAACACCCCGAATATAAACGGATAAAAATAATGTCAAATGCCTCGTTTGATCTTTCCCTCCTTCGTAAGGAGGGACCAAGGGAGAATTAAACCTCCTCCGCCCCTCTTAAACACCCCGCTTACTTAATGTCATTTCAGCGAAAGCTGGAATCCAGACCGTTAACTTCTCTCCCCTTGTGGGAGAGACAAGAGTGAGGGGTGAGCGCGCTTCGCGCGCCCCCACACTTTTTTCCCCTTCGCTCGGAAAGGGACATATGGATAGGACTTGATAGGCGGGAGTATAATTTGTGTAAAGAATATACCAGTGAGGCTTGGGGGGTTAGGGCTTATTAATAGCAGGTATCTTATTTTTTACGAAGTAAATAAATGCCGCCAAGAAAAACCACAAAGCCGACGATACCAACCACCCAAAAGGAAGCTGAATTAGCATGTCCACCAAATAATGAAGTGGCAATTCCGGATTGGATGCCACCAAAGAATGAACCAAGCATGAGGAGACCGCCAACAATGACTAAACCAATAGACAACAGGAACTTAAGGAATCCCATAACATTCCCTCCTTAATTATTTGGTATTTTTTTACTTGGTTTTTGTATCTTGTTTCTTGTATCTTCCCCCCTCACTTCGTATGCGTCCCAAAACTTCCCGGTCCTCCCACAAACTCCGCCGGATACTTAAAATTCATTTTCACCAGCGCCACCATCTGCTTCCCCAGGTCGTCCAGGGCTTTGAGGCACTTGGGCATCTTCGCCAGCTCCTCGGGACTGCCGACGTACGCCGAGACCTGGTTGGCGGGCAGCATCCGCCGCTGCACGATGAAGTAGGTCAGGTCTTTTAAAACGTTCCCCATCCCCAGGCTGCCGCAGGAGGTCACCGCCCCGCAGACTTTATTGTTGTAGTTATGCTCCGTGCCGTGGAAGGCAATCGAGCGGTCGATGACCGCTTTCGCCTGGGCGGTCATGCCCCAGAAATATACCGGCGTCCCCAGGATTAAGCCGTCCGCCCCCATTATCTTCTCGAAGAGCTCCGGCGCGTCGTCCTCGATGTGGCATTTGCCCGTCTTCATGCAGCCCCAGCAGCCGTCGCAGGGCTGGATGTTCTTCCCGGCGATGCTGTAAAGCTCGACTTCCGCCCCCTCTTGCCGCGCCGCCTCCAGCGCGCGAGTAAGCATGGCGACGGTGTTGCCTTTGGCCCGCGGACTGAACGATACGCCCAGAATTTTCATCAATATCTCCTTTGGTATTTTTTCTCTCGTGATAGTATATCACTTTCCCCCGCGGACGGTGACATGATTGTATTGCTTATCGGGACCCTGCGACGTAAGATAAAGCGTCGTCGGAAAAAGTCCGTTCATCCTGAGCTTGTCGAAGGACTTACCATAAATCGAAAAACGAATACCCCGGTTTTGAAGCTGGACTTAACATATAACGAAAAACGAATACCCGGAAAAATGAAGCTAACTTTACATATTCTAAAAACGAATGCTAGCTACGAAATTCCTAAATTTAGCTACGAAACGGCGAAAAAAAATTTTGAAAAACGAATAATATCCCGAAAAAAGGAGAGCCCCGGTTATTCTCGGGGCTCTCGTGAGCACTTTGACAATCTATTTATCGCGTTATTTACCGGGCTTATTCGCCCGCCACTTATCAACCGAGGCACTGCCCGTGTACATATAACCCGCGGTTTTCCACAGGGGGCTCTTCTCCCCGCCCACGACCACGATATTGATATTATCTGGATTAGTGTAGGGAGCTATCAATGCGTCGTCCGGGAGCTTTTTCCAGGAAGCGTAAGGCTCCACTCCCTTGTAGGCCTCGGAGGCCACCAGCATGTCGATGTAGTCCATCTTCCAGTACTGCCCCGCCGGCATCTTGATGTTCTTGGACATCCATCGGGCGAAGTCCTGCTTGGTTGCAAAGCCCTCGTTCTCTTTCAGGTTCCTCGCCACCAGCGGGTCCATGACGATCGTCGCCGATGAATTGAGCGGGGGCATGACCGCCAGTTGGATATTCAGTTCCTCTCCCAGCGACCGGTGGGCAGCCGCCCCCGAGGTGCTTAGAAAAGCCCACCCCCGGAACATGCTGACAATACTCTCGTCGGCTTTATAGCCTTTCGTCACATGGAAAGGCTCCCAGACGCTCCGCTCCTCGTTCTCGGCGACGCAATTATTATTGTAGTTGAGATTATTCCCCTGCGAGCTCCAGTACGACTTATCGGGCTTGGCATATCCCTGGCAAATGGTCAATAATGTCCAGGCCCTGCCGATGACCGCATTGGCCTGATTTACCGGACTGAACGCGCCGATGCCGGAGTTCATGCCGATTTCGTTGCGAATGGGACCGTTCACCAGAAGCATCGCTCCAAAGGCCGTGGTCGACCCCATAAACGCCGGCTGTCGGCTGGACGCTATCGCCAGTATCACGGGGAAGTATTCCGGCCTGGCTCCCGCCATGACCGCGATAACGGCGATGTTCCGGACGGTGTACTTTATCATCTCCCTGGTCTCGAACTGGAAGGACTCGACGGCGATTTCATCCGGAGCGGCGCGTGTCCCGGCGAGCATCCGCTTCACCCTCTCTTCGGTAGGCAGAATGATCGGCAGTCCGTCCGTCCAGCCGTTTTCGTAAAACAGGCGCTGGATATTGTCTTCGGTATCCGGCTTCAGGAACAGCGGCGGGGGGACAGCCTTGACCACGGTGGGTGACTCAGCCTTAGGTTTAGTTACTTTTACCGGCTTGGTCAGGACATCGATTATTTCCTCGATGACGGGCTTACCCGTTTTCGGGTCGTTGCCCACGATGAATTTATCCAGGGCTTCAGGGGACAGGCTGATGACCGGCTGCGGCGTATAGATGAAAGGTAAAAAAGCCGCTCTCGGGTTATCCTTTACCACGCCTTCCATCGTGTAACTTGAGATAGGAGCCACCGGGATAACATAGTTCTGTTCAAGATTTGTACTACCTCCAGCGACCGCTGAAACACAGCCCGGTCAGCCAGCGACTCCAAGGATAACGGCATCGCCCTTGGCTTTAATTTCCACCCAGAGGTCATTCTTATCGTCCATGAACACATTGCCCGGTTTCCTCTTCACCATCGTGGTGACGGTCGGCATATTTTCATTAAACCACTTCTGCAGTTGCAACATGAATTTATAACCGCCCCCGAAACCGATATCCACCAGATACACAGTTTTGTTCTGCAATGTATCCAGCCGCTTGGCAAAAGATGGTGAAGGCAGCGATGGTGCCGCCGGCGGAGTACCTCTATTAATGCCCGGCGGCGGTCCGCCCGGAGGCCTGCCGGGAGGCCCGCCCATACCGGGCGGAAATTCTGCCGGCCCCCTCTGGACTCCACCTTCTGGACTCATTACGTTATCAAGCAATTGGACCGTCATGATGTTCCTCCGTTCGATTGTTCAGGGTTTACTTCTTGCTTTGACTCATCGGCCCCGTGTTTTTAACCCAGGTTAAGTCCTTCCTGGCTCTCCCCCATCCGGCCTCGGCGGCGCCTTCCATCATAGGATTGGGGTGTTTCCTCATCTCTTCCATGCGTTTCTTGTTGGCTTCTTCTTGCCGCTTCATCCCTTCGGGAGTGGTAAAATTGACCATCCTCTCCATGATGTTCCGCATCATCGGCTCGGGGTCCGGCATTGGCAAAACGTAGAGCACGTCATCTTCAATCGCCTTCTTAAATATCTTGGCCAGTTCGACGGGGTCGATGCCAAACGAATAATGATGACGCATGAATGCGATGGTTTCTTCATTAGTATTATACCCGGTATTGGCCAATTGTTTCGGCCTAGTATACGATGATTCACCGATATTCGTCTTGATACCACCGGGGCACAGGCACGATACGCCGATGCCGTAAGGCTTGAGCGCCTGCCAGTAGCTCTCCATCAAATTAATAACCGCAGCCTTGGCGGCTGAGTACGGGGCACAACCCGATGTCCCCATCAAACCGCCCATCGAGGCCGTCGTGGCGATATGGCCGCCCTTGCCGGCTTTTATCATCCTCGGGACGAAGGTCACCATGCCATTGATGACCCCACCAAGGCAAACGCCCATCACCCAGTCGTAGTCTTCGTATGTCGAGGCTTCCGCCGGGCCGAAGGCGTTGACGCCGGCCGTATTGAACAAAAGCTGCGGCGGACTCCCGAACACCTTTTCCACCTCGTCAGCCGCAGCGACATATGCCTTGCGGTCGGTAATATCCAGTTTGATAGTATGGACTTTGACCTTTTTGTCTTTGAAATACGCCTTCACTTCGTCCAGGTGGTCCTGACGGATATCCGCAATCACAATTTTGCAGCCTGCCTCCGAGAACACCTTGGCCTGGCCGAATCCGGCGCCAGAAGCGCCTCCGGTGATAAAGGCTACTTTTCCGGCAAAATCCTTCATGATCCCTCCATTCTATTTCCGAATCGGTTTATTATGGTTATTATTTTTCTTTCTTCGGGGGAGGCGCGCCGGGCATGCGGGATGGTTTGACCCATGTTAAATCTTTCCTGGCCTGCGCAAAACCCACATCCTCGCTAGTGCGATAGGGACTCGAAGGCTGGCGCCTGGCCATTTCTTCAAACCTTTTTCTCATCAGCTCTTCCTGCCGCTTTATGCCTTCGGGACTGGACCAGTTGATGACGCGTTCAAAATTGTCCCTCAACATCTGTTCGGCATTGGGATAGGGGATAATGTACAGCTGCTCGTTCTCAATCCCCCTCTTAAGCCAGCCGGCCAGCTCGACGGGGTCCATACCTTGTGCATGGATGGAACGCAGTAAATCGATGGTCTTTTCCGTGACGTTGTAGCCGGTGTTTTCTAAATTTTTGGGACGGGTATATACCGCTTCCGCAATATTCGACCGGATATTGGCCGGGCAAAGGACGGAGACGCCGATGCCGTAGGGCCTGAGCGCCATGTAATAGCTCTCCATGAGGTTATTGACGGCGGCCTTGGCGGCGGAATAAGGGGTGGTGGTGGCGCCGCCCATGAAGCCGCCCATCGATGAGGTGGTAGCGATATAGCCGCCCTTGCCGGCTTTAATCATGCGCGGCACGAATGTGACCATGCCATTAATGACCCCGCCAAGGCAAACCCCCATCACCCAGTCGTAGTCTTCAAACGTCGAGGCTTCCGCCGGCCCGAAGGTGTTGACGCCCGCGGTATTGAATAGCATTTGGGGCGGGCCCCCGAACACTCTTTCCACTTCGTCGGCCGCAGCAGCATAGGCTTTGCGGTCGGTAATATCCAGCTTGATAGCATGGACTTTAATCTTTTTATCTTTGAAATACGCTTTGGCCTCGTCGAGGTGGTCCTGGCGGATATCGGCGATGCAGATCTTGCACCCTGCCTCCGAAAATACCTTGGCCTGGCCTAATCCGGCGCCGGAAGCGCCCCCGGTGATAAATACGACTTTACCCGCAAAATCTTTCATGATTTCCTCCCGTTATATTGTTATATAGCGTAATACAAACAACAAGATAATGCAAATAGGTCTTTAATACTACCCGTCCGTCAATTTCTTCTTAAGTTCATACAATTTATTCAGGGCTTCCAGAGGTGTCAGGCCGTCGAGGTCAAGCTTCTTTAGCTCTTCTTCCAGCGCCGATTTTTTCCCGAACAGAGGTATCTGCTGCGCTGGCTCCCTTGGTCGTTTCGCTGGCTTTCCCTGGCGCCCGTTGGTCTCCAGCTCATCGAGGACCTCACGGGCACGATGCAGCACTGACCTTGGCAGACCTGCCAGTTGCGCTACATGAATGCCATAGCTCTTGTCCACACCGCCCGGCACGATTTTGTGGAGGAAAATCACCTTACCCGCCTCCTCGATGACAGCCACGTTAAAGTTTTTCACGCGCGGCAGGTAGCCCGCCAGCGCTACCATCTCGTGGTAGTGCGTGGCGAAGACCGTCCGCGCGCCCAGGCCCTGGTAGTTATGGATATACTCGGCCACGGCGCGGGCAATGGAGAGTCCGTCATAGGTGCTCGTGCCCCTGCCAATTTCGTCGAGGATGAGGAGAGAGCGCGGGGTGGCGTTATTTAAAATATTGGCGGTTTCGACCATCTCCACCATAAAGGTCGATTGCCCGGCGGCGAGGTCGTCGCGGGCTCCGATGCGCGTAAAAATGCGGTCGACGATGCCTATTTTTGCCGATTCCGCCGGGACATAGCTGCCGATTTGCGCCAGCAAAACGATAAGGGCGACCTGCCTTAGGTAGGTGGATTTCCCCGACATATTGGGGCCGGTGAGGACGATAAGCTGGGCGTCATCGTTGGAGAGATAAATATCGTTGGGGACAAAGCTGCCGGCGGCGAGGCTTCTCTCGACTACAGGATGGCGGCCCAGCCGGATATCGATGACATTGCCCTCATTAAGCTGCGGGCGGGTATAATGGTGATGTACCGCCACTTCGGCCAGGCTCGAAAAGACGTCCAGGTGGGCCAGGACGCCAGCCAGCGCCAGGACTCTCTCGCTTTCCGCGGCCACCTGGCGGCACACCCGCCGGAAAAGGTCGATTTCCATGGCTTCGATGCGGTCGCGGGCGTTCAGAATCAGTGACTCGTACTCCTTGAGCTCCGGGGTGAAAAAGCGCTCGCCGTTAACCAGGGTCTGCTTGCGGATAAAGTCCGGCGGCACCTGTTTCAAATTGGCGTTGGACACCTCGATGTAATAGCCGAAGACATTGTTAAAGCCGACCTTCAGGTTTTTAATGCCGGTGCGCTCGCGCTCTTTACGCTCGAGGTCAGCCAGGTATTTCCGGGCATTGCCGGAGGACTCGCGGAGGTTATCCAACTCCGCGGAAAAGCCGGGCTTGATCACCCCACCCTCTCCCAGGGATGAAGAAGGATCAGCCACAAGCGCCTGAGAGATCAAGTCAACGACTTCACCGCAGGGCTTGAGTTCATCTTTAAGCCAAGCGATAGCGCCGGTATCGCCGCCGGTCTCGAGCACCTCTTTAAGTTTCGGGACTGGCTTCCAGGCTGCCGCGCAGTGTCACCAGCTCCCGCGGTATGGCAATTTCACTCCGCACGCGGTTAATCAATCGCTCGAGGTCGGCAATATCTTTCAAAATGCCGATTACCTGGCGGCGGACGAGCGCCCTTTCGGCAAACCAGTCGATAGCGTCCAATCTTTGGTCCAGCGCCGCCACATCCAACAAAGGCTGGCCCAGCCATTTCCTTAAAAGCCGGCCGCCCATAGGAGTTTTCGTGGCATCAATGACGGAAAGCAGCGAACCTTCTGCCGATGCCGACCGGGCGCCCTGAAAGATTTCCAGGTTCCGCCGGGTCTGCTCGTCCAGCGCCATGAAATTATCAGTAGTATAGGTCGTTAGATGAGTCAGTTGCGCCAGTACCGTCTTTTGCGTCTCGCCGATGTAGTGGACAATAGCCCCGGCCGCCCTTATCGCCAGTGGGAGGCGGTCGCAGCCATAGCCTTCCAGCGTCGCCACGCCGAAGTGGTCGAGCAGAGCCTGGCGGGCTATTTCGAGGTCGAACCGATAGGGGTCGAGGCGGGTAATGTTTTCCTCGATGCCCAGGCTAGCCAAAGCGATATCTTGTGCGGCGATGACCTCGGACGGACGAAGTCGCTGTAACTCCGTAATCGCCCTATCCAAGGGCAACTGCGTGACGGCGAACTCGCTGGTGGTGATATCGACAAAGGCGATGCCCACCTCGCCTTCTCCCACCGCCACGCTCGCCAGATAGTTGTTGCTCTTGCTGTTCAAGAGGTTCGGCTCGACGACGGTGCCCGGCGTCACCAGGCGGACGACATCGCGCTCCAGCATGCCTTTGGTCTCGCCGGGCTTGGTCAGCTGCTCGCAGATAGCCACTTTATAGCCGCGATTGATGAGCTTCGCCAGATAGCCGTCCAGGGCGTGGTACGGGATGCCCGCCAGGGGTATCTTGTTGCCCTTGCCCATCTCGCGGGAGGTCAGGACGATTTCCAGCTCTCGGGAGGCAATCCGGGCGTCTTCGTCGAAGGTCTCATAGAAGTCACCGAGGCGGAAGAGGACGATGGCGTGGGGGTACTGCTTTTTGATGCGGAGGTACTGGCGGCGGACGGGGGTGACATCATCTTTCATGGCAAGAATATTTTAGCGGAAAGGGCGGGGAAAAGGAAATTAAGGGGAAAAATATTCGTTATTCGTTTTTTTATTTTTTTATTGGGGATTTTGTAGCTGATCCGGTTGATTTTGTAGCTAGTATTCGTTTTTAGATTATGTAAAACTCAGCTATAAAATACTATTTATTCGTTTTTAGATTTATGTAAAATCCAGCTATAAAATCCGGGGATTCGTTTTTCGATTTATGGTAAGTTGCCCGCCCTATTAAGTTTTTAAGGTGCTTGATGACGATATAAGTATAAAGGGGTGAGGGGAAATAAGGAAGAGAAAGATGTCATATTGAGGGGGAAAGGAAATATGGGAAAAATACTGAAAATGGTACTGTTTGCATTTGGTTGCAAGCCCCCTTATAATACGCTTACCATGATTATGGATTTTATCAAGACAATTGGTGTTGCTGTTGTTGGATTCCTTATACTTTATTATAGGAAAGGTATTATCAATTTTGGCAACCAAAACTCTTGGTTCTGGATTCTCATTATTATTGTGGCAACCCCATTGGTAGTCCTTTTTATATACGACATTTTTAGTGTGTTGACGAGATTCAGGAGAGCGGTTTGGCGCAATACGTTCCCACCATATGTTTACATAATTTTTGATATTTTTAGTACTGCAATCTGCGTATATGGTGGGTATTATTGTTTTAGATATTTTGGGATTGGATATTGGACAATTATTTGGCTTTTTATCGTAATTAACGTAGTTGTTTTGTTTTGGACTAATACCAAGAAAAAACCAATTAAGAAAATCCCTATCTCTCAAAACACGAATAAAACCCTGAAAATACATGATTGACAATTTCGGAAGCTCTGGTCTATACTGTTTTTCAAATGGAATGGTTCAAAATAGATTGGAAGGGGCCGTATCCTATAGATACGGCTCATACTAAACCGAGTGCTAGCGGTTTTGGTATCTATGCAATATTTGAAATGAAGGGCAGAACCGCTAAACTATTATATATAGGCGAAACATACTGGCAAAGCTTTGGTAAACGCCTTAAACAACACAAACGTGATTGGCTCAATAGAGTTGATGGACGCATGGTTGTTCACTTTGGGGTAGTCGGACTTCCAGAAGGGAAACGAATTTCCTATGAGAGAGTTTCTGATGTTGAGAGAGCTCTTATTTATGCAATCAGGCCTATATTTAATACAGCTAGCAAACGTGGCTATTCAGGACGTGAGATAATGATATTCAATTTAGGCAAGGCAGGCACTATTGCCCGACTAATTTGCACTAAAGAATTACGCTCACTTCTTAAATTGGTAAAAACAGATATTAGATAAAAGTTATGTATTTATAAGCATTTAAAAAATGTCTTTACCTACCTTTCTTTTTCTTCCCCTTTTTAAAATCCCTCTCTTATCTCCCCTTCGGCAAGCTCAGGGTGAGCGGTATGGAAAAGGGAGTAGCCTGCAGAGAGGGGCGCTAGCCCCTCTCGTTTTTGCTTCCCCCTCTCCTTAGACCCTGCGACAAGCTCAGGGCAAGAGGAGAGGGGTTCACCCTGAGGGGTTCTCCCTGAAGGGGACCGAGGGGGTGAGGTAGAAAAAGACAACGGATTCTTCGCTACGCTCAGAATGACACGGGGCGGGGAAAGGGAGAGGGGTTAAAAACCTTACTCTTTCTTCTCGGTCTGGCTCTGCCTCAGGTTATTTAAGATATACTGGATATCCGTGCTGCCCATGCCGAAGCGGTGCAGGGTGTGCCGTATCATCTCCAAGCTGCCTTCGAAGAAAGGCAGGACGATCTCAGTCACGCCGATGCCCTTAAGCAGTTCGACATCGCTATCGCGGTGGACCCGTGCCACGATATCCAGCTTCGGATTGATTTTCAGAGCATTCCGGGCTGTCAGCTCGGCAGCCACGTAGTCGGGTATGGTACAGAGCAGGACACGGGCCTTTTCCAGACCGGCGTGGGCGAGTATTTCCGGATTCGAAGCGTCGCCATAAATGACCGGAATGCCCCGATTCCGCAAACCCGAAACCACGGTAGGGTCGAGGTCGATAACCAGATAAGTGAACTTCTGTTTTTCCAACACCTCGGCGATACGCCGGCCGACATCGCCGTAACCGCAGATAACGGCATGCCGCGACAGCTCCAGTTTCTCCACCATCAAACCGGGGTCGACGCGACTGGTAAGCTGCCGCGCGAACCAGCTCTGCTGGCTGAGCCAGCGATAGAGAAAAGAATTAAAGCTCATGATAAAAGGCGTCAGCAGCATGGTAATAATGGCCGCGGCGATGGTCAGATTATACAAACGCTCCGAAAAAAGGCCTTCATTCCTGCCCATCAGCGCCAGGATAAAGCTGAACTCGCCGATCTGCACCAACCCCGTCCCCACCATCAAAACCGTCTTATGGCCGTAGCCGAAAAACCGAGTAATCGCCGTAACAATCAGGAATTTCACCGCTATGATAGCCAGGACGACGATGCCGATGGCGGCTAAATTTTCGCGGATAAACTGCAGGTCGGCCAGCATGCCCAGCGAGACGAAAAAAAGCGCCCCGAAAGTATCCCGCAGGGGGAGAATATCGGCAAAAGCCTGACGGGCATAACCGGACTGGCTAATCAAAAGGCCGGCGGCAAAAGCGCCGAAAGCCGCCGAAAGACCCACGTAATAAGTGCCGAAAGCCGCCGCCAGGCACACCACCACCACCGTCAGCAGGAAAAGCTCGCGGGTACGCTGACCCGCCACCCTCTTCATCAACCAAGGCATGCCCCAGTAGCCGACAACCAGCATCACGGCGAGCATGCCGACCGCCTTGGCGAAGGCAAGACCCAGGGCAGTCCCCAGTCCCTCGGTCCCGCCGACAGCCTGTATGGCGACCATGACCGGTACCACGCTCAGGTCCTGCACCAGCAATATGCCCAGCAGGATACGACCATGCGTGGTATCCAGCTCGCCACGGTCCATGAGGAGCTTCAAAACCACCATGGTGCTGCTCATGGCAATGATGAAACCGAAAAAGATCGAACCGGTAAGACCCAGTCCTACCACATGGCCGAGTCCGAACCCAGCCAGGGACGTGAGGACTATCTGGGCGATACCGCCGACGACGGCAACCCGGCCCAGCTTCAGGAGCTCTTTCAGGGAAAATTCCAGGCCGATGGCGAAGAGCAGCAGCACGACGCCGATTTGCGCCAGGGAGGAGATACTCGCACTCTCGTGAACAAACGCCAGTCCGTGAGGCCCTACGGCAATGCCGCCCGCCAGATAGCCCAGGATAACGGGGAGCCTGAGCCAGCGCGCCAGCATACCGCCGACGATGGCGGTCGCCAGCACGATGAGCAGGTCGCGGCCGACCCCCAGACCTTCCATGATGCGCTCCTGAAGGATTGGAGTACCTGCGCTATTTTAACATGTATCCGGCAAAAAAAGGACGGGTGAAAGGAATAATTTTCCCTCAGACGGCTTTTTTACGGGCGCTCCTGGCGACGAGTTGGGCGATAAGACCGCCGATACAGAGAACGGTAAAGATGGTGAACCCCACCCTAACGCTCGTCAGGAACTGCGGATAATAACCAGGAGTAATTTCCGCGCGGCCGATGTACAGCGAGAACAATATCATCACCACACCCATGCTCAGCATCATGCCGGCTGTCCGCATCGTCCCCAACGCACCGGAAGCCACCCCCAGCACCCGGCTCGTTACCGACCCCATGATGGTGTTGGTATTGGGGGAGACGAACAGTCCTATCCCGGTGCCGTAGACCGCCAAAGCCAGGACGATATACCATATCGGGGTACCGTTGCCCAGGTAAATCAGCATCGCCAGCGCCGCGCTGTTAAAAGCCATACCCAGGGTCGCCACCAGCCTCGGCTGGAGTTTCTGCGAGATGAACCCGGAGAGAAGCGTAAATACCGTCATCAGCACCGAAGAGGCAATTAATACCAGCCCGGCCTTCTCCGCCGAAAACCCCTTGATATACTGCAGGTAAAGGCTTAAAAGGAAGTTGACGGCGAAAGTGGAGATATAGGTAATCAGCGCCGCTATGTTGGAAAGGACAAAAACGCGGTTGCGGCGGAAAAGACTGAGGTCGAGGACGGGACTGGTTACCCTGCCCTCCCACCAGACAAAGAACCCCATGCCCAGGACACCCACGATAAAGAGGATAAGGGCGAGGGAACCCGGCAGGCTGGAAAAGCCGTACATGAACAAAGCTATAGCGATGACGTAAGCGACCGTGCCGGTAACATCGAACCGTTCACCGCGGGCCTCACGCCACTCCGCTTGCAAACCGCGAAAAACAAGGATTACCAGGACGAGACCCAAACAACCGCTGAGCAGGAAGATGCTCTTCCAGCCGAAATGCTCGGTCATAACGCCGCCGATAAGCGGCCCCAACGAAAGCCCCAGATAGGTCCCGGACTGGCTGATACCCAGGGCTTTACCGCGCTCCTCCGCCGGGAAGACCGAGGTAAGAATCGCCACGCTGTTGTTCATCGAAAATCCAGCGCCTGCCCCCTGGAGGACCCGACTGATAATCAGCATCGTCACGGAATTAGCGAATCCCCCGAGGAACGAGCCGAAGGTGGATACCAACAGCCCCAGGAGGAAAAGCCGCCGCCGCCCGAAGATATCGGAGAGCCGGCCGAAGGGAACCTGAAAAACGGCGATGGCCAGGAAATAAGACGTGCTCACCCAGCTCATCACCACCGCTTCCATACCGAAGTCGTGCCCCATGGTCGGCAGGGCGACATTGACGGAAGCAACGAGGAAAGGGAGGATAAAAGCGGTGACCGTGGAAATAATGAGGATGATGTTTTTGTTGACAGCCGCACCGGAACGGTCGGTCATATCAGTAGCGTCCCTGTACCAGATTTACAGCATTCCATTCCCCGAAAACGGCCTGATTATACGGTCGATTCCGTCTTCTCCAGCGCGACGATAGCCTTTTTCTCTAACACCGGCGGGCGGGGCGCCGGGGTTATTTGCGAGCGGAAACCGCACTGGAAGCAACGTTTGCCCTCGGCGACGGCGCCGTCGTTAAGAAGTCCCAGGTCAACCTCGGTAAAGTTACCCGCCACCTGCTCCGGCGGCAAGACCGGCATCTTAACGCGGGGCTGGTCTTTAAAATCTCCGGCGGTGATGCCGGCGCAGACGCCTATCCCGCGCTCGACGGTGAGCTGCTCATCGATATCGCCGCTGCCGCCGAGATATTTATCGATAGAGCTAGCGGCGGTCCGCCCGGCGGCAATCGCCCGGATAACGGAGTCCGGCCCGGTGACGGCATCGCCACCCGCCCAGACCCCTTGCCGATTGGTCGCCATCGTCGTCATATCCGCCTGAATGGTGTTGCCCCGGCCGGTCCTGACCTTAAAGCCGGCGGGTATTTCCGGCGTCTGCCCGATGGCGCCGATAATAACATCGTATTCGACATCATACTCGGAGCCCTTTACCGGCACGGGCCGGCGGCGCCCGCTGGCATCCGGCTCACCCAGCTCCATACGCTGGCAGGTCAACACCAAACGATTACCCTTTTGGCTAACTTTTACGTGCCCCGTAAGATAATCGATATTTATCTTCTCCTCCAGCGCCGCTTCCACCTCCTCGGGGCTGGCGGGCATCTCGGCGCGGGTGCGCCGGTAGATAATATGCACCTCGGCGGCACCCAGACGCAGGGCGACACGGGCGCTATCGATAGCGACGTTGCCGCCACCGATGACCGCGACTTTTTTGCCCACATCAACTTTTTGACCCAGATTAACGTCCCTCAAGAACGAAGCGCCGTCGTAAACACCGGGGAGCTTATCGCCTTCGACGCCGAGGGCCTGGCCGCGATGCGCCCCGGGCGCCAAAAACACCGCGTTATAGCCCTGGTCGAAAAGGCTATCGATGGAATCAATCTTAGTATTAAGCTTTATGTCAACACCGGCTTCTCTGATGACGTCGATTTCGCCCTCGAGAACCGAAGGCGGCAAACGATAGTCCGGGATGCCGACGCGCATCATGCCGCCGGCCACGGGAAGCTGCTCGAAGACGGTCACGGTATGTCCGGCCTTAGCCAAGTAATAGCCCGCCGTCAGTCCAGCCGGACCCGAGCCAACGATAGCCACTTTCTTACCGGTCGGCGGGAGCCGGCGGGAATAGTGCTTCCAGAACCCGTAGTCGCGGTCGGCCACGAAACGCTTTAAAGACTTTATCGAAATGGGGTCGTTAAGGGCGCCGCGCCGGCAGGCCTCCTCGCAGGGATGGATACAGACCCGACCCAGCACTCCGGGGAAGGGGACTTTTTCCCTGACGATAGCCAGCGACTCCTGGTATTTCCCCTGCCCCACCAGATAAACATAAAGGGGCACATCGATATGGGCGGGGCAGGCATGTTTACAGGGAACCGCCACCGACTCCCAGTCACACTCCGGATGGTAGGCGGCCTCGGAATCCGTCAAAGCACCGGTGGGACAGACCTGGACGCAGGCGCCGCAGAAACGGCAGCCCGAGTCCTGGAGGGGCTTATCGAAAGCCGTGCCGACCACAGTATCGAAGCCGCGATTGATGAAGCTATAGACCCCGATGCCACGGACATCGCCGCACATCTGCACGCAGCGCCCGCAGAGAATACAGAGATTATAGTCGCGGCGGAGAAGGGGCTCGCGGGCAAAATCGACGGGCAGGTGCTTATACTTGTACGGCACGGAGATTTCTTCGATGCCAAGGTAGTCCGTCAGCCGCTGCAGCTCGCACTGCCCGTTTTTAGGGCAATTGACGCAGCGCTCGGTGACGGCGACGTTACGCAGGCAGATATCGTTAGGCCCGCAGCGCTCCCGCCGCTGGCAGGTAAGGCAGGCGTTGGGGTGCTCACTCAGGATAAGCTGCAAAAAAGCCCGCCGGAGCTCCTGCAACTGGGCAGAATTGGTGGTCACTTTCATGCCTGCGGCGGCGGGGGTGGTGCAGGCGGTGGGCAGGCCGCGCATATTCTCGATTTCCACGATGCAGAGTCGGCAGCCGCCGAAGGGCTGAAGGTCGGGGTGGTAGCAGAGGGTGGGGATATAGACACCGGCGCGCTGAGCGGCGTGAAGGATGGTGACGCCCCGTTCGACTTCAACGTTATTACCGTCAATTATCAACTTAATCTTATCGGCCATAGGCACTAAAAAAGCTACCCTCGAAAAAATCGGGGATAGCTACCTCCTGGTTTAAAGTCCGGCAACAACTCGCTTGCCCGCATTGGTTAAATTTAACATTAAATCGGGAGGGAATTCAAATTATTGACAGGACGAACGCAGGCAAGCTAACATGTGAGACATTATGAACGATAAAAATTTAGACCGGAAGCGCCTGGAAATGACCGATGGAAAGATAACATTAAGACCTTACCGCATGAGCGACATCGAGCTAACGTACCAGGCGATAAAGGAATCGGTGGCGGAAATGTCGCCGTGGCTGCCGTTTGCGCACGGGGGATATGCGATTAAGGAGACCCGCGATTACCTGAAGAGGCGCCCCGGAGAGTGGAAAAGGGGCATCTCTTACGAGTTCGCTATCTTCGACGCGAAAGACGGGACACTGCTGGGCGGATGCGGCTTGAACCGAATCGAGAAAATAACCCGCAGCGCCAACCTGGGCTACTGGGTAAGGACGAGCCGGACGGGACAGGGGGTGGCACCGGCAGCCACTTTACTGCTGGCGAAGTGGGGTTTTGCAACGCTAAAACTATTGAGGATTGAAATCCTGGTGGCTACCGACAACCAGCGCAGCCTGAGGGTGGCGGAAAAGGCGGGGGCCAAACGCGAGGGCGTCCTGAGGAACAGGCTAATCATACGCGATAAGACGCATGACGCGGTAATGCACTCGCTGATACCGGGGGACATTAAAGAACCGTGAAAATATAAGGGGGATTCACCCCCTTACGCCCTTAAATTACCAGAGGTAACGCCAGTCCAGAACCTCGCTGGGCTTGGGGGTGTTGGCGAGCGTTTCTTCCAGGGCTTCGACCCTGGTGGAGCAATCGTCCAGCAGGGCACCCGCCCTTTCCAGGTGCTCTCCGGCGGTCTTATTGTGGATGATATCAACCTTCCGGAGGAACCAGAAAATCTGAGAGTGGTAGATTTGATAGGCGCTTTTAGTCCGGTCGTCACCATCATCAACGGCGTCATTTTCCTGTAAATTTTGTAAATAGGCTTTCCATCTGGCTGGTTGAAACAATCGGGGTACCCCTTTCGCAAACGCAATGTTTATCTATATTCTATTTTAACAGGGGCGCCAAAAAAGTCAAGTTGAGAGGAAATTGTGACTAAAGTAAGGGGAAATGCAGGACTTTTGAGATAGTTATCGGGATATCTTGGATATGTTAGATTAGGGCTGAGTCTCGAAGAAGGGAATCTGAAGATGAAAAAAAGGTGGATAAGTTTTAAGTGCCCGAGCTGCCAGAGCATCGTTCATGTAAGGGAGAAGTCGACGAATTCCAAGTTTTTCTATTGCCCGGTCTGCGAGGTTGGGGAGATAGAATATAACTTAGTGACAACCCAGCCGCACGCTCATGACATCCACCCGAAAAAGCCCGGCCGCGTCCTGGTCAAGGTATAAGGGCTAACGTATTCCGGTATCGATATTAACATTAATGGTAACCGTCTCCCCCGCGGAGACGGTTATTTTTTTAGGGAGGTTATCAGCGCGGTCGATGCCAGCGTGGTTGATATCGATGGTATAGGCGCCGGGGGCAACCAGGGCGGTATAGTAGCCGCTGGCGGTCTGGCCGATCTGGGTAATGGCGATTTCTTTAACTAGGTTTTTGCCGGACGCATCATAAATCATAATTTTACGGGAGGAGAAGACCTCCGGGGGGACGGGGCGAGTGTCTCCGGGGATTTCTACAGGGAAGATGGGGCCGATGGTGACGGCGCCCTGTATAAGTGCGGTTTCAGGGGCGCTGGACCGGCAGGAGACAAACCAGAGGCTGCCGGCTAATATCAACAGAGTCAGCGATATTGCGAATGATTTTTTCATTTCATTACCCTCTATTTAAATAATAACATAATTTTACTTACCTCACCCCCTTAATCCCCCTCTCCGCGGGCGGAGAGGGGGAAATATAGAAAGAGGGGCTAGCGCCCCTCTTAAGAACTCCCTTTGGGGGGTGGGGGTTAGAACTACGGGATAAGCAGAAAAAGAGACGAGGGCCCGCCTGCGCCGAGGCTTCGGCGGGCAAGCGGGTGGGTGGGAAAGAGAAGAACCGAGGGGAGGAGGAAGGGTTGTAATAATGAAATGGTAAATGACTTGAACCATGTATCTTGGTATAATATCACCAGTTATGGTCAACGAGTTCATTAGCAAAGACGACATTACGAAACAACGAACTCCATCTGAACTCTGGGATTGGTTAATACAAAGAGTAGAACTAATTTGCTCTACCCAAGAAGGGGAAAAAGCTTTCAGAATGCAAAAAGGGCTTATAAAGCAGCTTGTTGAAGAAATTAACGTTCTTGCGATATTTGGGAAACACAAATATGGAGATACCGAACAAGTTCTTTTACAGCCAGTTATTGGTAATCAAAATTACGATGCGGTGGTTACTGATTTCAGAACCAAGCCTGCTTCTAAAACTTATATCGAGATAACCCAAGCTCACGAAGGCGAAAACGACTATTGGCGAAGGTGCCAACTTTTAGAGAAGGGTTTCGTTCCCTTACATTCTCCAGTCATCAAGACACGTATTAAAAAAACCAAAATTCAAGTTTCAATACCATTCGAGGCTAACTCAGTAGAAGACAGGGTTAAGATTGAACTAGAAATGATTCTTGATGCCGCAAGAAAGAAAGAACATATTGATTACCCTTCCAACACTTTTCTAATCATTTCTTTCGAGGATTTGTCATCTTTCAGAGAAGTAATGGATGATAAAAAACTCGACATTTTTACAAACGAGAATATTATTACCCTAGACTTAAGGTTTTCAGCACTTTACTTAGTTGGCCGTTTAGAAAAAACCTTCCGAGAGTATAATTTTATTAAGAAGATTTAACTACGATTAATAAATGCCCATAAACAAAAAGAGGCGCTTTTTACGCGCCTCTTTAATTTTTTCCTATCTAATACCAATCCTGAAGCAAGTCAAGCCCTCGACCATTAGTACGGCTAAGCTCAATACATTGCTGTACTTACACGTGCCGCCTATCAAACTAGTAGTCTACTAGCGGTCTTACTCCCTCCATAAATCGGGAGGATGGGAGATCTTATCTTGGGGGGGGCTTCGCACTTAGATGCTTTCAGCGCTTATCCCTGCCGGACTTAGCTACCCAGCGGTGCCCTTGGCAGGACAGCTGGCACACCAGAGGTCCGTCCCTCTCGGTCCTCTCGTACTAGAGAGAGCTCCCCTCAAATCTCCGAACGCCCACGGAGGATAGAGACCGACCTGTCTCACGACGGTCTGAACCCAGCTCGCGTACCGCTTTAACCGGCGAACAGCCGGACCCTTGGGACATGCTCCAGCCCCAGGATGCGATGAGCCGACATCGAGGTGCCAAACCTTGCCGTCGATGTGAACTCTTGGGCAAGATAAGCCTGTTATCCCCGGGGTAGCTTTTATCCGTTAAGCCACGGCCCTTCCACTCGGAACCGTAGGATCACTTTGCCCGACTTTCGTCCCTGCTCGACTTGTATGTCTCGCAGTCAAGCCCCCTTATGCCAATGCACTCTATGGGTGATTTCCATCCACCCTGAGGGGACCTTTGGGCGCCTCCGTTACAATTTAGGAGGCGACCGCCCCAGTCAAACTACCCGCCAGGCACGGTCCCCTGGCTTGAGCCAGGGTTAGAGGCTAAATTCATCCAGGGTGGTATTTCAACGTTGGCTCCACCCTTCCTGGGGGAAGGGCTTCAAAGCCTCCCACCTATCCTACACAAGATAAACTCAGACTCAGTGCCAAGTTATAGTAAAGCTCCACGGGGTCTTTTTGTCCATCCGCGGGTAGGCCGCATCTGCACGGCCATTTCAATTTCACCGAGTCCCTCGTTGAGACAGCGCCCAAGTTGTTAAACCGTTCGTGCGGGTCGGAACTTACCCGACAAGGAATTTCGCTACCTTAGGACCGTTATAGTTACGGCCGCCGTTCACTGGGGCTTCAGTTCAGTGCTTCTCCTTCCGAAGAAGGATGACACCTCTCCTTAACCTTCCAGCACTGGGCAGGTATCACCCCCTATACTTCAGCTTACGCTTTTGCAGAGAGCTGTGTTTTTGTTAAACAGTCACTTGGGCCAATTTTGTGCCGCCCTTCCAGAGGAAGGGCACCCCTTTTCCCGAAGTTACGGGGTAAAGTTGCCGAGTTCCTTAACGAGGGTTCTCTCGATCACCTCGGGACATTTATCCCTACCTACCAGAGTCGGTTTGTGGTACGGGCGCTCCTGATTCAAAGGCAGCGAAGCTTTTCTTGGCGGTATAGGGTGGGCCAGATCGTCTCGGATTACTCCTCAACTTCCCTCTATCTTCAGCTAAAGTATCCGGGGTGGATTTGCCTGCCCCGGCATCGCCTGGGATAGAGGACACACCATGTCCAATGGGTATGCCTGGCTTGCCTTGCCGCGTCCCTCCTCTGCCTCCACAGGAACGGTACGGGAATAATAACCCGTTGTCCATCGCTTACGCCTTCCGGCCTCAGCTTAGGCCCGACTAACCCTACGCGGATTAACCTTGCGTAGGAAACCTCAGGTTTTCGGTGGCCTGATTTCTCATCAGGCTTGCGCTACTCATGCCGGCAGTCTCACTTCCCTTAGCTCCACTCTTCCTCACGGAAGGGCTTCACAGCTTGGGGAACGCTCCCCTACCCCCTCCGATAAATCGGAGGAGCCATAGCTTCGGTGGCAGACTTGAGCCCCGTTGGATTGTCGGCGCAGAACCACTAAACCAGTGAGCTATTACGCATTCTTTAAAGGGTGGCTGCTTCTAAGCCAACCTCCTGGCTGTCTGTGCGATTTTACTTCCTTTCCCACTTAGCCTGCTCTTGGGGACCTTAGCTGATGGTCTGGGCTGTTTCCCTTTTGACGACGAAGCTTATCCCCCGCCGTCTCACTCCCAGGGTATGGGTTAATGGAATTCGTGGTTTGGTTGGAGTTGGTAAGATACTCTCCCCCTAGTCCATCCAGTGCCCTACCTCCACTAACTAATCCCTGAGGCTGTACCTCAATACATTTCGGGGAGAACCAGCTATCACCGGGTTCGGTTGGCATATCACCCCTACCCACAGCTCCTCCCATAACTTTGCAACGTTAAAGGGTTCGGGCCTCCACCCCGAGTTTATCGGGGCTTCACCCTGGCCATGGGTAGCTCACCCGGCTTCGGGTCTGATCCATGCGACTATAGACGCCCTATTCAGACTTGCTTTCGCTTTGGCTCCGTCACTAAAGTGACTTAACCAGCCACATAGATCAACTCACCGGCTCATTCTTCAATAGGCACGCCATCACCCCGATTTGCATCGGGGCTCTGACTGCTTGTAAGCATACGGTTTCAGGTACTATTTCACTCCCCTCCCGGGGTTCTTTTCACCTTTCCCTCACGGTACTAGTTCACTATCGGTCATCAAGGGTATTTAGCCTTGCCCAGTGGTCTGGGCGGATTCCCACAAGGTTTCTCGTGTCCCGTGGTACTCAAGGACAGGTAAGGAGCTTGCCCCTTTCGTTTACCGGACTATCACCGTCTGTGGTGGCCCTTTCCAGGGACCTTCAACTAGGGTTGGGTTGATAACTCCTCGACCTATTTCAGGTTTGGTCCTACCTGCCTTACGACACCCGTTAAACATAGGCCCTGATGCCGTTAGGTTTAACGGGTTTAGGCTGTTCCCCGTTCGTTCGCCACTACTTGGGGAATAAATGACTTTTTCTTTTCCTCGGGGTACTGAGATGTTTCACTTCCCCCGCTTACCTCCACCCGGCTTATGTGTTCGGCCGGGGGTAGCCCGATTTTACCGGGCTGGGTTGCCCCATTCGGGTATCCCTGGGTAGGCTTGCTAGACAGCTAACCGGGGCTTTTCGCAGTCATGCCGCGCCCTTCTTCGGCCCTTGATGCCAAGGCATCCACCGTATGCTCTTTACGCTTGACCTGCTTCAGGTTTGATATTAGATATATTTGATTGCAGATGTATTTTGTTTTAGACCCATCAACCATATTTAGTTGTTAAGGTGCGGAAGGCAAAAGAAAAGGTCTGGCGGTTGGGCCGCCAGACCTCGTCTGGCTAACTACCACCAGGTTTTTAGGTTATGTTTTCGCCTTCGTCATATGCAAGTATAAGGATAGCACAGGGTAAAAAGTTTGTCAACAAATTTTCCGTACGGGGTATAACATTTTTCAAACATATTCAAAAATATATTTTTACGAGTGGAGGAGTTCGAAATTCCCGTTAAGTAAGGATTACACTTGACTTCCGATAAAACGGGGTGAAATCACGATAATCTATCACAACTACTCTACCTTCCGAATCAGGCGTATGCCCTCTATTCACCAATACTTCATAGGGCATAGCAACATATGGTCCAGAAGTGACTATAGTGGGAGTATAACCAATAATCACCCCGTCGTTATTTGGCTCTCCCCAGATTGCAGTTGTATTTTTATTTCTTAAGTAAATATCCCTATCGAGAAAGGCAATAATCATGATTCGGTCGTAAACAACCATCGCCCCGGGTACGCCATCATATTCAATAATGATGTTACGAATCGGCATGTTTGATTCTGCTAAGCCAATATCAACGGAGTCTGCGGAAAAGCATATTTCAAATTTCGGGATTTCTCGTATGTCAAACCCGTGTAAGAATACGCTTGCAACAATTGACAAAGATATGAGTGGTATTATTGTTTTTATTAATCGCCTTTTAGTTTTTCTGTCTATTCCCATATAATAAATTATAGCTTAGGTTTCAGATTCGGGCAATAGATAAATATATGACTCTTATAAACAGATTTTGAAGTGGCGCCAGCCCCTCTCATTTTTTCTTCCCCCTTCCTTTCATAAAGGAAGGGGGTCAGGGGGATGGATTGTTTTAGGGGGGGGAAAAGGGGCGGTTCAACCTTGAGCGAGTGAGAGATTGCTTCGCCTTCCGGCCGTGCCGGAATGGTCTCGCAATGACACATGGGTTATGCTATAATTTGTACGTAACTTTTTCTACAGACTGGAAATATTGATTCCAATGCTCAAGCAGACTATTACTGGACTATTAGCGCAGGCGATTGCTAAATCGCAGCAGGAGGGCAAACTCCCGGCTATCTCCCTACCGGAAATCGTCATCGAGCGGCCGCAGAAGCCGGAGCACGGCGACTATGCCTGCAGCATCTCCTTAAAGCTGGCGCGGGCGGCGGGCACCAACCCGCTGAACATCGCCAAAGAAATCGCCGGGTATATACAGCCTTCGGCGGAGATTGAAAGCGTCACCGTGGCGCCGCCGGGCTTCATCAACTTCACCCTCAATAACAACTGGCTGGCCGGGCAGGTGGACGCCATACTGGCAAGCGGCCAGACTTACGGCAACATCGAGCTGGGACAAGGCAAAAAGATTCAAATAGAATTCGTGAGCGTTAATCCCACCGGTCCACTGCACGTGGGACACGGGCGAGGCGCCGTCCTGGGCAGCAGCCTGGCCAACGTCCTGGCATCAGCCGGATATAGCGTCGCGAAAGAATATTATATTAATGATGCCGGCACGCAGATGGATTTATTCCGCCACTCACTGTACGCCAGTTACCAAAAATCAATCGGGAAAGACGTTGAGATACCCGCCGATGGCTATCACGGTGAATACATCGCAACAGCATCTGCCGAAATTGCCAGACCTGAAAAGTTTAAGAAGTTGCCAGAAGAACAAAAGGAAAAATATATGGGCGAACGAGGTCTGGAAATGATGCTGAAGGAAATCAGAGCCGACCTCGAGAAGCTGAGAGTTCATTTTGATGTATGGTTCAGTGAAACCAGTCTTTTTAAAGGAGCTTATCCGAGAGTCATGGATCTCCTGGGGAAAAAGGGTGATCTGGTCCAAAAGGAAGGCGCTACCTGGTTCGTTTCCACCGCCCTCGGGGAGGACAAGGATAACGTAATCGTGCGCAGCGACGGATATCCGACCTATTTCGCCACGGATATCGCCTACCATTATAACAAGTTCATCGAGCGTAAGTTCGACCGCGTCATCAACATATGGGGAGCAGACCACGCGGGGCACGTCTCCCGCATGAAAGCGGCGATCGAAGCGCTCGGCATCGACCCGGAGCGCCTGACGATAATCATATCGCAGATGGTCACCCTACGGCGGGGCAACGAGGTGGTGAAAATCTCCAAGCGCAGCGGGGACATCGTCACTCTAAGAGAGCTCATCGACGAGGTGGGCGTGGACGCGTGCCGCTTTTTCTTCCTCTCCCGCACGGCGGACAGCCAGATGGACTTCGACCTCGAGCTGGCGAAAAAGCAGTCGGCGGACAACCCCGTCTACTATGTCCAGTACGCCCACGCGCGCATCGCCAGCATCCTGCGCCTGGCGGAAGACCGGGGGGTAAAGGACGGCGGCGGGGACGTCTCCCTGCTGACCGACCCGGCGGAACTGACGCTGCTACGCAAGATGCTGCTCCTGCCGGAGATAGTGGAGACCATCGCGCAGACGCTGGAGCCCCACCACCTCACCTACTACGCGCAGGACCTGGCGACCGCCTTCCACGCTTTTTATAAAAACTGCCGGGTGGTCACCGACGATAAAGCCATGACCGGGGCGCGGCTCAAGCTGGTGAAAGCCGCCAAGCTCGTCCTGGGGAGAACGTTAAACCTCATGGGCATGAACGCCCCGGACAAAATGTAGTCAGAGAAAGGTTACCGATGAAGAAACGCGTCTTTTCCGGCATCCAGCCCACGGGCAATCTCCACGTCGGCGCCTACCTAGGGGCTTTACGTAACTGGGTTAAAAAACAATACGAGACAGATAATGTCTTCTGCATTGTGGATTTACATGCGATTACCATTCCCCAGGACCCTATGTTGCTAAAAGCCAGGACGCGAGAACTCACCGGTATATACCTGGCCGCCGGCCTCGACGCTGAAAAATCGATTATTTTTTTGCAATCACACGTTCCGGCCCACAGCGAACTGGCCTGGATCCTCAACTGCTATATCCCCATGGGGTGGATGTACCGCATGACTCAATTCAAGGAAAAATCCGCTGTTCTTAAGGAACAGGTAAGTGTGGGGCTTTTCGATTACCCGGCGTTGATGGCGGCCGACATTCTTCTTTATCGGACAGACGAGGTGCCGGTAGGTGAAGACCAGAAGCAGCACGTAGAGTTGACCCGTGACCTGGCGCAGCGCTTTAACAATATCTATGGCGAGACTTTCGTCATCCCGGAACCGGTTATTCCGGACGTTGGCGCGCGCATCATGGGGCTGGACGACCCCACCAAAAAGATGAGCAAGAGCGAGACCGCCCCGGGCCATGCCATCGGCCTGCTGGACCCGCCGGACGTCATCCGCTCCAAGATCATGCGGGCGACTACCGATTCGCTAAAAGAAATACGATTCGACGAAAGCCGCCCGGGCATCAACAACCTGCTGACCATCTACCATGCCTTCACCGGTGAGAGCAAAAAAGAAATCGAGGGGAAATTCGCCGGTAAAGGCTACGGCGACCTCAAGAAGACTTTAGCAGAAATAGTCATCGAAGGGCTGCGGCCTCTGCAAGAACGATATCAAGCCCTGACCGCCGAGCCCGGCCACATCGATGCCATCTTAAGGGAAGGGGCGGCGAAAGCCCGTCCCCTCGCCGAAAAGATGCTCGCCGAGGTCAAAAATAAGGTGGGGCTGGGATAATTTAGTCCCGTACTAAATTCATCTCCGCCCCCTTTTCACCACAGGAGCCTCTTCATGCGGAAAGAGTCACCCCCTTCCGGGGACATCGCCGGTCGTCGTACCCCAGCCTACGGCTGGGTCATCCTGGCGGCCTGCGCCCTGATGATTTTTATCACCTACGGGCTTATCTACAGCTACAGCGTCTTTTTCAAGCCCCTCGCCGCGCAATTCCACTGGGACCGAGCAACCGTATCTCTGATATACTCGGCGTCAATGATTATCCGCGGCGCGGCGGCCATCGGCACGGGCTGGCTGGCCGACAGGTACGGCGGGAGAAAAATAATGGTCGGCTGCGGCCTGATGATGGCGGCCGGCTACCTGCTGTCCAGTCGGGCGGGCTCTTTATGGCAGTTCTTCCTCACCTATGCCGTCATCGAAGCCATCGGCATGAGCGGCATCTTCGGCATCGGCACGGCGCTGGTGACCAAGTGGTTTACCAGAAATCCCGGGCTGGCCCTCGGCATCGCGGCTTCGGGGTCGGGCCTGGGGACCTTCCTGATAGTGCCATCCGCCGAGCGACTCGTCAGCCAGATGGAATTGTCTTCGGTCTTCTTCATCATCGGCATCGCCGCGGGGTCGCTAATGGTAATCGGGGCTTTACTGCTGCGCCCGCCCAAAGAGCCCGACCCGGCACTGGCTAAAGACACGGCAGCGCCCGTCGGGGTGCCGCTCGGCCAGGCGGTCAGGGACGCCCGCCTGTACCTGACGATGGCCGCGTTCCTGCTGTTCTTTTTCGGCACGCAAATCGTCATGGTGCACCTGGTCAACTACGCCACCGACGTGGGTATCGACCCTCTCGTAGCCGCTACGTTTGTCAGCATTATCGGGGTGGCGAGCATCGCCAGCCGTCTCTCCACGGGCGTCATCGCGGAAAAGTTCGGCTTATACCGCAGCCTAGTATTGATGTGTCTTTTCCTGGCACTGGCTTTCGTCCTGCTCATTTTCACACGTTCGGTCTGGTCTTTTTACCTCTTCGCGGTGCTCTTCAGCATACCCTACGGCGGCGAGGTGACCCAGATACCGCTGGTCATCGGGAGGTACTTCGGGACGCGGTCGATGGCGACGCTGATGGGCATGACCATTTTCGCGACGGGGGTGGGAGGGGCGCTGGGGCCGTGGCTGGCGGGAAAAATCTTCGACCGGACGGACAGCTATAACGGGGCGTTCATCATGGGGGCGGCCGTCGCGGCGGCTTCCATGGCGGCAATCGCGCTGCTCAGGCGGCAGGATGCCCGGAGCGCCCGAGTTTAAAGAGCCCCCGACTCTGTGACATTTCTTACATACATCTCCGACGGCAAAGTTTATATTATATATAATGTAATAGACTTTACAGGAGGCACGTATGCCGTCAAAAACCCAATCGGAACGCAAGCTGCCATTGACCCCGCCGGTCGACGAAGGGCCTTATTACACTCCGGGCTCGCCGGAGCGCACGTCTATCGCGGAAAAAGGCACGCCGGGCATAAAGCTGGTGGTGGAAGGGAAGGTGCTTGATAGAAACGGTCGGCCGATAGCGCAGGCGTGGCTGGATTTCTGGCAAGCCGACGGCGAAGGCACTTATGATAACCAGGGCTTCAACCTGCGGGGGCACCAGCACGCGGACAAAAACGGCCGCTATCACCTGGAAACAGTCAGGCCTATGGATTATATGATGCGCGCCCCGCACATTCACGCCAAGGTGCGGGCCAAGGAAACTGCGCCGGTGCTGACGGTCCAGCTATTTTTCCCGGGCGAAAAGAAAAATGCTACCGACCCCCTCTTTGAAAAACGCACGGTGATGGACGTTAAGGACACGCCGGACGGTCAGAAGGCGACATTTGATTTCGTGGTGGAGAGGGGATAGTCGGCGCTACTGCTTATATTTTTTCACGAACCGGCCCATGCGTGTCAAAGCCTCTTCTATCTTCGCCAGCGACGTGGCGTAGCAGCAGCGCACGTAGCCCTCACCGCACTTCCCAAAAACGGAACCCGGCACCACCGCCACCTTTTCTTCCTTGAGCAGCCTTTCGGAGAACTCTTCGCTGCTCATGCCGGTGCAGGCGATGGACGGGAAGGCATAGAAAGCACCCTTCGGTTCAAAGCAGAGGAGGCCAATATCGTTCAGACCTTTCACCATGACCTTGCGCCGCCGGTTATAGCTCTCCACCATTTCCACCACGTCCGGCTCGCCGGTCTTTAACGCTTCGATGGCGGCCACCTGCGCGGGCGTGGGCGCACTCATGATGGTGTACTGGTGAATCTTGGTCATCGCGGCGATGATTTCTTTAGGCGCCGCCGCGAAACCGATGCGCCAGCCGGTCATGGCATAAGCCTTGGAAAAGCCGTTCAAAAGTATCGTGTGGTCTTTAACGCCCGGCAGGCTGGCGAAGCAGGTATGTTCCGTATCGTAAGTAAGGCGGGAATAAATCTCGTCCGAAATAACGATAAGGTCATGCCGCCGCGCTACCTCCGCCAGCTCCAGCAGCTTTTCCCGCGGCATGACGGCGCCGGTGGGGTTGGACGGAAAGCCGATGAGAATGGCCCGGGTCTTTTTGGTGATTTTGGCGACGATATCCTTCGCCTCGACGGCAAAGTTGTTGTCTGCATAGGTGGGCACCATGACGGGGATTCCCTCCGCCAGTATCACGCAGGAATCGTAAGCCACGTAATGCGGGTCGGTCATGATGACCTCGTCGCCGGGATTAAGGATAGCGCGCATCGCCAGGTCCAGCGCCTCGCTAACGCCCACGGTCATCAGAATTTCATCGCCAGGGTCATACTCAACGCGGTACCTGTCTTGGAGATGCTGGGCAGTTAACTCGCGCAGCTCGGCGATGCCGGAGTTGGAGGTATACATCGTATAACCGCGCTCCAGGCCCTTGACGGCCGCCTCGCTGATATGCCAGGGCGTGGCATAGTCCGGCTCGCCCACGCCCAGAGAAATGCCGCCCTCCATATTCAACAGCAAATCAAAGAACTTGCGTATGCCGGACGGCGAGAGCCGGTTAGCCCTCTCGGAAATCATCTTATGCTTTTCCAGGTTCCGTTTGCTTTGACCCGACATGCTTTCTCCTATAGTACTACCGACTGCCGCACGACCCCTTCCCCGCCCTCCAGAATTTCACCGTCGTCCTTATAGCGTTTGAGCACGAAATGCGTCACCGTCCCCTGCACGCCTTCAAGGTGGGCGAGGTTCTGCGAAACGAAGTCCGCCACCTTGTGCTCGGTCTTGCCCACGACGACCAGGAGCAAATCGTAGGTGCCGGAAGCGAGAAACAGGGAACGAACCTGCTCGTACTGGGCGATACGCCCGGCAATGGAGTCAAACCCGACTTTCGGCTCCGGTTTTACCCTGACTTCGATAAGCGCCCAGACCTGGCCGTCCTCTTCGAGCCGGTCCCAGTTGATAACGGTCTTATATTTAAGGATAATCCGGTCTTTTTCCGCTTTATCGATCGTCCGGGTAATATCAGCAACCGGCCCGCCGGTCATGGTGGCGATTTGCCGGGGCGTAATGCGGGCATCGCTTTCCAGGATTTTCAGAATATCTTTAAGCATATACTTACCTCCTCACCTTGACCCCCAAATAAAAATAGATATAAACAGGATAGCATTTTAGGAAGGGAGATTCAAGACCCTGCCGGGTTACGGAAGGGGGGAGGGGGAAAAGAGGGGCTAGCGGCCCTCTTAAACACCCCTTAAAATAGCCCTCTGATTGTGCCACTCCGTCGCCTGCTCATAGGCGTAGGCGACGCGTAACAAAGTCTCCTCGCTGAAATGTTTGCCGATAATCTGCATGCCCACGGGAAGTCCGTCGACGAAGCCGGCCGGGATAGAGATGCCCGGCACCCCGGCGATATTTATCGGGAGGGTGCAAACGTCACTAAGGTACATGGCGAGCGGGTCATTCGTCTTTTCCCCTATTTTAAAGGGGACGGTGGGGGAGGTGGGGGTGACCAGGGCGTCGTATTTTTCAAAGATAAAATCAAACTCATGCCTTATCAGCGTGCGTACCTTCTGGGCTTTCAAATACCAGGCGTCATAATAGCCGGCGGAAAGGGCATAAGTACCCAGCATGATGCGGCGCTTGACCTCCGGCCCGAAGCCGTTCTCCCGCGTTTTTTCCATCGACTCCCACATGGTATCGCCTTTATAAGAGTAACCGTATTTGACGCCGTCATAACGCGCCAGGTTGGCGGAAGCTTCGCTGGGGGCGATGATGTAGTAGACCGCCAGGGAATAAGGGGTGTGGGGCAGCGACACCTCGTCCAGCTTTGCCCCCAGCTCCTCAAGCTTTTTAATGGCGGCTTTCAGAGCGGACGCCACCCCCGGCTGCATGCCCTCGACGTAATACTCTTTAGGGATACCAAGTCGCATACCCCGTAAATCCGCCTTCAGGTTTTGCGTATAGTCCGGCACCGGCTCGGGGACAGACGTCGAATCCCGCTGGTCATAGCCCGAGATGGCGTTCATCATAATAGCGCAGTCGGTGACGTCGCGCGCCAGCGGCCCGATCTGGTCGAGCGAGCTGGCGAAAGCGACCAGTCCGTACCGGCTCACCCGGCCGTAGGTCGGCTTCAGACCGACGACGCTGCAAAAGCCCGCCGGCTGGCGAATGCTGCCGCCGGTATCCGACCCCAGGGCACCGGCCGCCTCTCCGGCCGCGACCGCCACCGCCGACCCGCCGCTCGAGCCGCCGGGCACGCGCGCCAGGTCCCAGGGGTTGTGGGTGGGGAAAAACGCCGAGTTCTCCGTCGACGAACCCATGGCGAACTCGTCCATATTGGTTTTGCCCACCATCACCGCCCCGGCGGCGTTGAGCTTCTCCATGACGGCGGCGTCGTAAGGAGGCACGAAATTTTCCAGCATCCGCGAGGAGCACGTGGTCCGCACGCCTTTAGTGCAGATAACGTCCTTAATCGCCAGCGGGATACCGGTAAGAGTGCCGCCCTTACCCGCGGCGATAGCTTCGTCCGCCCGGCCCGCCCGTTCCAGGGCAAGCTCTTCGGTGACCGTCATAAAAGCCCTGACCTCCGGCTCCAAGCGGCGGATACGCTCCAGGTAGGCTTGCGTCAGCTCGACGGAGGATACCTTCTTCCCCATAAGCAACTGGTGCGCTTCGTGGATGGTCAACCGGGTCAAATCTGAAGTCAAATCAGCCTCCTCAATCGTTAACCTTGCCGACCGGCATAATATATATAAAGGTATCCTCGCGGACTATTTATTCGAGAACCGCCCTGACTCTAAAGTAATCGCCCTCCCGCCGCGGGGCGTTAGCCAGAATATCCTCCGGAGGGAGAGAGGGAGCCACGGCATCTTCCCGCATCACGCTCTGGAGCGTCACCGATTGAGCAGTAGGAAACACGCCCTCGGTATCCACCCCCTGTAAGATCTCGAAATTTTCCAGCAAGTTAGACAGCTGCTCGCTCAGGCGCGTGATTTCGTCCTCGGTTAAAGCCACCCGCGCCAGTCGGGCGATGTGCAGTACCTCTTCACGGCTTAACTTCATAATCCACCCTAAAAATACGTTTTTCCTTCCGGCTAAAGGAAAGATATGCGAACAATTATAGCATTTGCGTTCAGAGTCAGGCAATGTTTTACCCACTGAATAAAGTCGCATTCTTACCATAAAACGCGATATAATAATAATGTAATATTTCCAAAGAAAGGAGGTGATACATGATGGAAAGAGTCATGGTATTCATCGACGGGAGCAACCTCTATCATTCGTTGAAAAACCACTTCGGCCGGACCGACCTCGACCTCGGGAGGTTCTGCCGCAAACTGATAAACCGGCGGCAGCTCATCAGAATCTATTATTATAACGCCAGGGTAGGCCAGAAGCAGGAGCCCGAGCTTTATAAGCAGCAGCAGGCCTTCTTCGCCGGCATCAACGCCATCCCCTATACAGAACTGCGCCTGGGGCGCCTGGTCTATACCAATAACTGGCCCAACGTCCCTCCCTACGAAAAGGGCACCGACGTCCAGCTGGCGACCGATATGATAACCCACAGCTATAAAGGCAATTACGATGTCGCGATTCTGGTGGCAGGAGATAATGACTTCGCCGGAGCGGTCCAAGCCGTCAAAGACAACGGCAAGCACGTCGAGGTTGCCCTGTTCGGCAAGCAGGGCACTTCCCAGCAACTAAGGGCCGTGGCCGACCGGGTCATACCGATTAACGCCCGTTTGCTCAAGGACTGCTGGAAATAGCCAAGGGTAGCGGGTAAGATGCTGATGAAGGACAAGGGTAAAAAACCCCGGGAGATCAAGGGGCGCCCCGGCGCGCGTTCGCTGGAAGAGGAGGCACCATCGTCAAAGACTGGGGCGGGAGACTGCCCTTTGCCCTCATTTACCCCAACTCCTACTACCTGGGAATGTCCAACCTGGGTGTTCACGCCATCTATAGGCTGCTGAACAATAACCTAAGGATCGTCTGCGAGCGCGTCTTCCTCGATACACGGAGAAAAATATTCCCCTTGCCCTGGAGTCCGGGCGCCCGCTCTCCGATTTTGCCGTGCTCGCTTTCTCCATTTCCTACGAGCTGGACTATTTCAACGTGGTCAGATTCTTAAGGCGGCCGGCATACCCCTCCTCGCGATGAACGCGACGAAAGCCAGCCCCTGGTCATCGCCGGGGGACCCTGCGTGACCGCCAACCCCATGCCGCTGGCGCCGTTTTTCGACGGCTTCTGCATCGGCGAGGCGGAGGCGATATTGCCCGACATGATTCCCGTGCTTTTCGGCGGCATGGGCGGGCCAAGAGACGCCCTGCTCAAAGGGCTGGCCGCGCTGCCCGGCGTCTACGTGCCGTCGCATCCCCCGGAAAAGACGGTCGCCCGCCAGTATGCCAAAAACCTCGACGATTTCCCGGTGACCTCGGTAGTGCTCACGCCGGACACGGAACTCGGCGAACTGTACCTTATCGAGGCGGAGCGGGGCTGCCCGAGGGGCTGCCGTTTCTGCCTGGTAAATACCGCTTTCGCCCCATGCGCTGCCGCAACGCGGAAAAAATCATCAAGCAGGCGTGGGAAGGCCTGTATCACCGGAGGCGCATCGGGCTAGTGGGACCGGCCGTCACCGACCACCCGCAGATAAACGAGATACTCGACGGGCTGCTCAAGCTAAACGCCGAAATATCCATCAGCTCGCTAAGAATAGAGACACTCTCGGACGAAATCCTCAACGCCCTGGACAAAGGTAAAGCGCAGACCATCACCATCGCCCCCGAGGCCGGCTCCATGCGCCTGAGACAGGTAATCAATAAAGACATCTCCGAGGACAATATCCTCGAAACGGTCGACAGGATTGCCGGGCACCGGTTTTCCCAGCTCAAACTTTACTTTATCGTCGGCCTGCCGACCGAGACCGATGACGATGCCGAGGACATTGTCAGGCTGACGCTGGCGATAAAAGACCGCCTGGAAAGGCGGCGGAGCAACATGCGCATTATCCTTAACGTAGCGCCTTTCGTGCCTAAAGCCGGCACGCCCTTCCAGTGGCTGCCGATGGCATCACAGGAAACGCTGAACCGCCGCCTGGCTATATTGAGGAGCAGTCTGCCCCTGAAAGG
>CAVUAO010000006.1:0-72881 GCA_963739515.1 uncultured Chloroflexia bacterium
CCACCTAGTTTTTCAGCACGCCGTTGCTGATGGCCCTGGCTACCGCCTGGGCGCGGTTCTTCACCTGCAGTTTGTCCATGATGTTGCGCAGGTGGGCTTTCACCGTAGCTTCGCAGATGGACAGCCGGTCGGCAATCTCTCCGTTGCTGGCGCCGGCGGCGACCAGTCTCAGCACTTCCAGTTCGCGCATGCTGAGCGCTTCCGTTTCGTTGGCGTCCCCCTGTTCACCGACCGGACGCAGATAATCGATCAGCTTGCCCGCTACGGACTGTGACATAATCACGTCGCCCATGGCTACCACTTTGACCGCCGCCACCAGCTCGTCGATGCCGGCATACTTTAATAGGTAGCCTCTGGCTCCGGCCCGCATCGCCTCGAAAAGGTCGCCGTTCCTCTCCGAGACGGTCAGGATGAGGACCTTGGCTTCGGGCGCGACCTTCTGCAGGGCGGCCGTCGCTTCGACGCCGTTGCTGCGCGGCATCTGGATGTCCATGATGACGACGGAGGGCTGGAGTTCGGTGGCCTTTTCCACTGCCTCCACGCCGTCGACGGCTTCCCCCACCACTTGCAGTTCGGGGTAACCCCCCAGGACCATCACCAGTCCCCGTCGGAATACCGGGTGGTCATCAACTACCAGTATCTTAATCATACTTCTAACCTCTCATAAGGGCTGGGGATGCCTCTTTTCCGTCCTTCAGCATCGGTGAACAGGTAAACGCAGATTTCGGTCCCCCACCCCGGCTTGCTGATGACAAATATCTCCCCGCCCACGGATTTTACTCTTTCACTCATGACTGCCAGCCCGTACCCCGTCGACTCCTTTTCCTGGTCGAAGCCGCACCCGTCGTCTCTTACCCTCAGCTCGATCAGCCCGCCCCTGAATCTCAGTGAGATTTCCACCTTGCTGGCGAAGCCGTGTTTCCTGATATTGCTGAGGGCTTCCCTGACCACGCATAAAAGCTCGGTAACGACGGTCTCCGGCAATTCCGCTTCTTCGCCGGCCACGCTCACTTCGCACTTGGTGCCGTATTTCTCGGTAAAATCGGCGGCATACTGTGACAGGCTGGAGCCAAACCCGCCGTCGTTCGGTACCTGGAGACGCAGCTCGTTGATTACGTCTTTCGCCTCTCCTTTTAAATACGTTACCAGCCGCCCGATTTCTTCCACCTCCGCCAGTATCTTGGACATGCGGGTGGCGGTTAATTTTTGCTGCAGCAGGTCTAGTTTCCATGATATTATCCCGACCGTCTGGGCCATGCCGTCGTGGATGTCTCTGGAAAGCCGTTTCCTTTCATCGCGAACGGCGCGCACCTTGGTTTCTTCGTAGACGTTCTTGACCACGTATAAGAGCCAGGACAGCAGGAACGAGCTCGCCGCATAAATGGCCAGGAAACCCAGGGTGAAAACCAGAGGATTTTTGACCGCTACATTAGCGGTCGTCACTGCGATGGCATATCCAGCCCCAGCCGAGAGCGCCGGCAGGCAGGCCAGGAGCATGGTGGTCCGGCGGCGGAAGAGTACGGCTGAAGTCAGGATTGGCGATAGTGCATAAAGCAGGAAGGGACTGTAGAGACCTCCGGTAAAGATGGGCAACCCCAGAGCCAGGGTAAGGTCGAGGCTAAACCCGAAGTAGGTAGCCGCGCTATTACGCTTGGTCAGCGGCCGGATGACTCTGAGCACGGTATAGATGCTGACCGTAAGTACGATGAGCCCGTTTGACCATAAGCGGAGCTCACCCTGGCTGTTCAGGAATATCAGCGCCAGGGCAAAAGCCAGCGCGAAACCGCGGTAGGCCGCTACCAGTATCAGGACTACCTTCTGGTCCAGCGGCAGAAAACGGTCCGGCCACGTTATCGGGTAGTTCATGTGCCGGCTAATCATTTTGGATTTTATCAATCCGCTCCCCCGTCATCATAATATTGGTACGTTATGATGTTGCCCACTGGTTAAAACTATATCCAAAGATACGCCTTCCATCAAGATGAGCAAAACCCAATTATCCTAACTTCTCCCCTCAACTTTATCCTTTTGGCTAGTTTTTTCCCGACGCAAACTAGTCCTTTAGGGTAATCCAATGGATGTCCCAACCGTAAGGATTAGTCGGGTCGATGGGGGGGAGTTGGATGAGATACGACTGGTCGGTAAGACGCACCGCCGTGGTCTTTGATGATGGGACAAAAAATATTGGGGTGGGTGGGGGGTTTGATTACGCCGCAGGCGGAACAAATCCCTGGTGGGGCGGTTGGGTGAGTTGTAGAGTGATTGCGTTGGTGTTCGTGGAGGGATTTGATCACTCCGTCAAGAGGGACAAATCCCTGGTGGGGTGGTTGGGTGGGCAGTAGAGTGGCTGGGTGGGGTGGGTGGAGGGTTTGACTCCTCGTCAAAGGAGCAAATCCCTGGTGGGGCGGTAGGGTGGGTGGCGCGGCGGCTGGGTGGGGTGGGTGGAGGGTTTGACTCCTCGTCAAAGGAGCAAATCCCTGGTGGGGCGGTAGGGTGGGTGGCGCGGCGGCTGGGTGGGGTGGGTGGAGGGATTTGAACCCTCGTTCTTCAGGGCCACAACCTGACGCCTTAGTCCTCTGGGCTACACCCACCACACGGGACTTAGTAATTATAGCGGAAAATCCGGACTCTATTCAATCATCGACTATTTTTCGGAGAACTCGACTATCGTTACCCCTTCTCCCCCCTCCCATTTATCCCCCGCCTGGAAAGATTTCACCAGGGGGTGCTTCGCCAGTACTCTCCGCACCGTCTCCCGCAGCATCCCGGTTCCCTTACCGTGGATGATTCTCACCCGCGACAGCCCAGTTAAATAGGTATCGTGCAGGAACAGGTCGAGTTTGGGCAGCGCTTCGTCCACGGTGAGGTGCCGCAGGCGCAGTTCATCGGGAGAGGGCTGACTGGAATAGTATTCTTTCTGTCTCACGATTATGCTTGGTACTTCTTAAAAATGAGCACCGAGTTGTGCCCGCCGAACCCGAACGAGTTGGAGATGGCCGTTTTTACCTCGGCTTTCCGGGCGTGGTTCGGCACGTAATCGAGGTCGCATTCGGGGTCGGGGTTGGTGAGGTTTATCGTCGGCGTGATGATGCCCCGCTGCATGGTCAACATGGTGATGACCGCTTCGATGCTCCCCGCCGCCCCCAGCAGGTGTCCTATCATCGACTTGCTCGCCGATATCGGTATTTTATACGCCCGCTCGCCGAAGACGTTCTTGATGACGTTGGTTTCCATGCGGTCGTTGAGGAGCGTCGCCGTCCCGTGGGCGTTGATATAATCGATTTCCTCGGTGCCGATGCCGGCTTTTTTCAGGGCGAGCCTCACCGCGCTGGCGGCCCTGGCACCGTCCGGCGCCGGCTGGATGAGGTGAAAGGCGTCGCTGGTGGCGCCGTATCCGGCCAGCTCGGCGATGATGGGGGCGCCCCGTTCGAGGGCGTAGTTGAGTTCCTCCAGTACGAGGACCCCCGACCCCTCCGCCATGACGAAGCCGTTCCTTTTCGCGTCGAAGGGGCGGCAGGCTTCTTTGGGGTTTTCGTTCTTGGCGGATAGCGCCCGTATATTGCTGAAGGCGGCTATCACTATCGGCATGATCGGGGCTTCCGTGCCGCCGGCGATCATCATCTTGGCGTCGCCGAGGCGGATGATGTTTGAGGCCTGGCCGATGGCGTCGCTGCCGCTGGAGCAGGCCGAGGAGGTCGCGTAGTTTATCCCTTTAGCGCCCAGGATGAGGGAGACCTGCACGGAGGCGGCGTCTCCGGTCATGGTCGGCGCTAGAATCGGGCTTACCCGGCTCGGGCCTTTCTCGGCCAGGACCTTGTATTGTTCGGAAACGGAAAGCAGCCCGCAGACGCTGTTGCCGATGATGACCCCGCAGTCGGCGGCGTTATCCGGGTTGATGGTCAGCTTGGCCATCTGGACTGCCTGCAGGCTGGCGCCGACGGCGAACTGGGTGAAGCGGTCCATGCGCTGGATCTGTTTCGGGCTGGCGTAGATGGTCGCGTCGAAGTTCTTTACTTCGGCGGCAATCTTGGTTTCGAAGTCCTTCGTGTCGAAATGGGTGATGTAGTCGACCCCTGATTTCCCCGCCACCAGGGACGCCCACATATCTTCGATATTGTTGCCCACCGGGCTTATCGCCCCCATCCCGGTGACCACCACCCGTGGTCTCTTTACTGGGTCATCTGCGCTCATAGTCACTAGTAGTATACCAGTTGTACATAACGTATACAACGCATTTAAAGCGTTTAGCCGCGTTTTTATATTCAAAATGGCTTATAGGGTCATGTTATCTTCGTAAAGGTACTTTTATCCCGTTATTCCCGCGAAAGCGGGAATCCAGCCACCCTATCCCCTTAATCCCTTTACCCTGTGACCTGTCCACCGAAGCCTTGCGCGAAGGCGGAAGCTTCAGCGTAGAAGGGCTTCCCCTGCCAGGGGAAGGGGAGGAAAAGAAAAGAGGGGCTTCGCCCCTCTTAAACGCCCCGCCGGTTCGTTTTTCCGCTCCTGGCGTCTATTTGTGCGTAAACACCAGCCCGCCTTCGGTGCCGGTGATCGTTAGCTCTTCCCCGGTAATTTTAAAGCTCTGCGCCGATTGCAGTATCTTGAAAAATTGAGTTTCTTGGGTATTCAGGGCTTCGTTAGTGCTGGCCATCTCCGTATGAATGATTTCGTTTATCGTTAGCTTGTCTCCGTCGATTTTATAGTCGCCGCCGTAGCTGTTTACTCCGCCGTTCCCGCCGACTCTTTTCGTGTCTTTATCGAATGTCAGCGTCGTTTCTCGGTCTGCCACGGCCGTGTTTAAGTCGTTAGGGTCTCCGTAAGACTTCAGCACCCACGTCATGCCTTCCAGTTTGCCGGCGTTATCGGCGCCGACGGAAGATATACAGGCAATTGCCGTGAGTGAGAGGATAACTACGAGGCCTATCAATTCAAAAAGCCTTATCCGTTTCATGGTTCCCCCTTGCGTCCTCTTTCTATAATATAGAACGATTATGGACGGAAATAGTTATGATATTTATCACAAATAAATCCTATCCCCTTAATCCCTTTACCCTGTGAAGCTTCAGCGTAGAAGGGCTTCCCCTGCCAGGGGAAGGGGAGGAAAAAGAAAAGAGGGGCTTCGCCCCTCTTCGCAGGCTACTCTCCTGGGATATCAGCTTCCCTCCTTTGTAAGGAGGGATAAGAGGGAGAATTATTTCCCCATTCACCCCTCTTAAACACCCCTCCAATAAAAAACCACTAACTTAATTGGTAATCTTATAAGTTGTAGTGGCCCTTTCTTTTCCGGACTCGTCAATAAGTACGAATATAATTTCACCTTTTTTAGTTAAGTTATCTTTACTTATTTTTAAGACATTATATTGTGATGAAATAATAGGAACAGACGTGGCAGTCCCGGGGTCATCAAGGTGCGCCGATATGTAGATTGTTCCTTTATCCTGCCGTATCTCTCCTATCTTCATGGCCGTGCCAAAGCCGCCTTTGTTACCATTAAATACAAGTATTAAGAAATAGCTAGAAAAATCAAAATCAAGAATTTCAGGAGGAGGTTCAGACTGGTTAGCAGAAGGTTTCCAATCGATCCCCTGCGGGCGATTATGATCCTGTAAACTGTTTATTACCCATATATATGCTGTACTTTCGGTTCTCCAGTAATAGTCATCTATTTTGAAATGTTCAAATGGTATTACTCTTCCCGGTAGGACAGTGACCGTCGGAGAAGCATTGGTTCCCGTTGTTGGAGATGTCTGTGGGGTCTCGTTTTTAACTAAGTCACAGCTAGTTACTAACAACACGGGAAGCAGAAAAATTATTAAAAGCAGTGTCCTCATACCAGGTTCCGTAAATTCGGTCTTAATAATAATAACGTGCGGCCGTCCAAAACGTTATTGGTGACATTATACTAGTGAGCCGGAATAAATTTGTCAAATATCTAATTATTAGAACTTGTGTTTCAATTATGGGAGTGATAAAATTACGGAAGTGTTATAATAAATATAGAGGTATTTTCACCATGCCGTCCGATTCCATCATCGTCAAAGGCGCCCGCGAGCACAATCTTAAGAACATCGATGTCGTTATCCCCCGTGATAAGCTGGTCGTCATTACCGGCGTTTCCGGCTCCGGCAAGAGCACCCTGGCTTTCGATACCATCTATGCCGAGGGCCAGCGCCGCTATGTCGAGTCCCTCTCCGCCTACGCCCGCCAGTTCCTGGGGCGGATGGAGAAGCCGGACGTCGATTATATTGAAGGGCTGAGTCCCGCCGTTTCTATCGACCAGAAGGGGCCGAGTAAGAACCCCCGTTCCACCGTCGGCACCGTGACGGAAATCTATGATTATCTCCGTCTGCTCTTCGCCCGTGTCGGTCATCCTCACTGCCCGCAGTGCGGTCGGGAAATCACCATGCAGACGGTCCAGCAGATTGTCGATGCCGTCCAGAACCTGCCTTCGGGCAGCCGTATCATGATTCTGGCGCCCATCGTGCGTGACCGCAAGGGCGAGTACCAGTCGGTCTTTGACGACCTCCGCAAGCAGGGCTTTGCCCGCGTTCGCGTCGATGGTGATATCCATGAACTGTCGGAAGATATCCCGCCGCTGGTTAAATATAAAAAACACACTATCGCCGTCGTCGTCGATAGGCTGGTCGTCGGCGGCGGTCCTTCGAAGGAAGGGCGAGACGGTAATACCAGCCGCATCGCCGATTCCGTGGAGACCGCCCTGAAAGTGGCCTCCGGCGTGGTGCTGGTGTCCGTCGCTGGTGGTGAGGAGCTCCTTTTTTCGGAGCAGTTCGCCTGCGTTAACTGCGGCATCAGCCTGGGAGAAATCGCCCCCCGCACCTTCAGCTTTAATACCCCTTATGGCGCCTGCCCGGAATGTACCGGCCTGGGCTTCCGGCAGGAAATCGACCCCGACCTCGTTCTTAACCGGGAGCTTTCTGTGATGGAGGGGGCTATCCGGCCGTGGCAGTCCCACAACTGGTACCTGTGGCGACTGGAACCGCTGTCCCGGCGCGGCGGCTTTTCCCTGCATACCCCCGTGAAAGACTTAAGTGAAGAAGAGGTGCATCTGCTGCTTTACGGCGAGGGCGATAATCGCACCTACCGTAATCGTTTTGGGCGTACCGTCCGCGTTTCTGACGGCTATGAGGGCATCGTCCCCAACCTGGAGCGACTTTATAAAGACACCGAGTCCGAGGGTTCCCGCCAGAACATCGAGCGTTACATGGTGTTGAAGCCCTGCCTGACCTGTCAGGGTAAGCGCCTCAAGCCGGAGTCGCTGGCGGTGACCATCGGCGGTAAAAACATTATGGATGTTAGCGATATGCCGGTCACGCAGGCTTTAGATTGGGTGGACGAAATCAGTAAGAAAGTCCTGACCGAACGCGAGACGCTCATCGCCCACCAGATACTTAAGGAAATTAAGACCCGCCTCGGTTTTCTCAAGGATGTCGGGCTGGACTATCTTTCCACCGCGCGCGCCTCGATGACCCTTTCCGGCGGGGAGTCGCAGCGCATCCGCCTCGCCACCCAGATTGGCAGTGGCCTGATGGGCGTGCTCTATGTCTGTGACGAGCCTACGGTCGGCCTGCACCCCGCCGACGATTACCGTCTTATCCGGACCGTGCAGCGACTGCGCGATTTGGGGAATACGGTCTTAATCGTCGAGCACGATGAGGCGATGATGCGCGCCGCCGACCATATTATCGATATGGGCCCCGGCGCCGGCGAGCGCGGCGGCTATATTGTGGCTTCCGGCACCCTCGACGATATTATGAAGTGTCCGGAGTCGCTGACCGGTCAGTATTTAAGCGGCGCCAAGCAGATACCCCTCCCCGTTTCCCGCCGCTCCGGCAACGGCAAGGCGTTGGTGATTAAGGGCGCCCGCCAGAACAACCTGAAAAACATCGATGTCTCTATCCCGCTGGGCAAATTCGTCTGCATTACCGGCGTTTCCGGCAGCGGCAAGAGTACCCTCGTTGACGAGATTCTCTACCGCCGGCTGGCGCAGATATTTTATCGCGCTAAGGAGCGGGCCGGCGCCTGTGATAGGATTATCGGCGTCGAAAATATCGATAAGGTTATCAATATCGACCAGTCGCCCATCGGGCGCACTCCCCGCTCCAATCCTGCCACCTATACCGGGATGTTTACCGCCGTCCGCGACCTTTTTGCCACCGTCCCGGAGGCGCGCCTGCGCGGCTACGGCCCCGGTCGTTTTTCCTTCAACGTCAAGGGCGGCCGCTGTGAGGCCTGCCGCGGCGAGGGCTATATCGAAATTGAGATGCAGTTCCTGCCGGATGTCACCGTCCCCTGCGAGGTCTGCAAGGGCGCGCGCTATAACCGGGAGGCATTGGAGATTAAGTTCAAGGGCAAGAATATCGCCGAGGTGCTGGACATGACCGTCGCTCAGGGTCTGGAGTATTTCGAGCACTTTCCGCGTATCAAAAATAAGCTGGACACTTTGAACGATGTCGGCCTGGGCTATATCCACCTGGGGCAGCCGGCTCCCACTTTGTCCGGCGGCGAGGCTCAAAGAGTCAAGCTGGCTACCGAGCTTTCCCGCCGCTCCACCGGCAGCACCCTGTATATTTTAGACGAGCCCACCACCGGCCTCTCTTTCGAGGACATCGCGGCGTTGTTGCGCGTCTTGCAGAAATTGGCGGATGCGGGGAATACGGTGGTGGTCATTGAGCACCAGCTGGACGTCGTTAAGAACGCCGACCATGTTATTGATTTAGGCCCCGGCGCCGGCGACCTCGGTGGCTATGTGGTCGCCACCGGCACCCCTGAGGAAATCACCGCGAACAAAGAGTCATTGACCGGCCAGTATTTAAAGAGGGTGTTAAAAGGAGAGAGCAGGGTGGGGTATGTTGAATGAAAGTAGATACACCCGTATGAACATGCCGAGGTATTGTCATATATGAGTGCGAGTACGATTGCGGCCATCGTGGCTATTATAGCTGTCCAGTCTTATTACGTGATATCGGAAATCATGATGACCATTCGCACTACGCGCGGAATGGACAACTCGGCCGATAGGGGAACACGTAGACTGGTTTGGATACTTAGTGCTATGGCTTTCGACGGCGCATGGTTCCCCGTAATATTCGGTTTCGGCAGACTGCTTACACTAGGCGATTGGCTGACTTGGGTCGGTGTATTTATCATGATTTCCGGCGTTGTGTTCCGGCGATATGTTATTTCTGTCCTGGGTAAGTTCTTTACGGCAACAGTCCAGATTCATCAAGACCACCAACTAATCAAGGCCGGCCCCTACCGCTATATTCGGCATCCGTCATATCTGGGAATCCTCATCTTAGCCCTGGGCAACGGTATTGCTCTTGCCAACTGGATTTCTCTGCTGCTATGTATAGCGCTTCCTGCAATCGGTATAATACAGCGGATCAAGGTGGAAGAGAAGGCTTTGTACCACCACTTCGGCGAGCAATACAAAGACTACTCTAAAAACACTTGGCGTATTATCCCGTATATATATTAAGCATAAAGGCTTCCCGTTTTTACCACATCGCTCCTGGGGGCTTTCGCCCCCTTAATCGCCTTTCTTTCCTTATCTCTTTTCCGGGTATTGATGTCCCTCCTTCGTAAGGAGGGATAAGAGGGAGAATTTTACCTCTCGCCCTTCTTAAATGCCCCGTAGAAGCCTGTCATTCCGAGCGGAGTGAAGAACCCGTCTTCGTTGTTGTCATTCTGGCTTTCGCCCCGTGATGACTATTCCCAGGAAACTCTTCTTGATCTGCCAGCCTTGGAGCCTCGTCTTTGGCAACATAATTTCAATTTCCGGAAGCGTATAAGAAGCATTAATCGAGGTAATAAGACCGGAACGCATGTTCTTTGGCTTGACCACTAACCAAAGGAACCGTTTTGCCAGAATATTCATGTCCCGTCTCATATCACTGACAAAGTATCTGCCGCCGGGCTTAAGAACCCTGGCTATTTCGTTCAGGATACCCTCCGGGTTTGCCCATTCGTGCAGTGAGCCATTGGTGAATACGGCATCGAAATATTGGTCTTCAAAGTGCATTCTCTGTGCATCCCCTTGGGAATATTCAACCCTGTCCGATAAGCCATACTCCGCCGCATTTTTCTTAGCGATGGCTATCATATCCTCACTTATTTCCAGACCTTTAAGACGAGTCCCCTCTGTTTTCTTCAGCCACTCCAGCCCCAGATAGCCAGGTCCGGGTCCAATCTCCAGAGCTATTCCGGAGCTAATCTCCTCTTGGATTAGCAGGTTGGTTTCAATCCAGCCTTTATCTCTAAGGGTTCTCTGCATTAAATCATATGACTGAACATTGAATTCACCGGTTATCCCGGAATCTGTCTCCGGCACTCTTGGTTTAGCCATTATCTTCCTCCTCAAACTCCCCTTTTCCCCGCCTGCCCTCACGCAATTCCAGACTTATCTTTTTTTTATTTTTCCCGTTTCGCCCCGGTCATGATAAATACCATCGTGCAGTTTTTTGAGCTTTTATTATGCCAGCCGTGCCGTGTGCCGTTCTGTATCACGCAGTCGCCCGCTTTAAGATGTACCTCCACCCCGTCATCGACCTCCATCCACATTTCCCCCGAAACGACGATACCGTAGTCGATGGTGTCCGTGGTATGCATTCTGAAATCATCTCCAAACGTCTTCCGCCATTCTCCGACTAAGTCCACGCCGTTTTCTTTAGCTTTCTGGAGGTATTCTTTGTCCGGCGGAGTTACAAATACCCTGATATCTGTTACGCCGGGCTTGGCAAACTCCATGGGGAGTTGTTGTGTGTATTTTTCTTCCTCTAAAGGTATGGTCGGTATTCCTTCTGTTTTCCAGATTGCGGCTCCTCCTGAGCCGAATCTCCCCTGAGGAGATATTTCCTTATCTTCAAGGATGACCGATTTCCCGTTTCTGTGCCCGGTAACTACGCGTCTCATATTCTCCTCCTTACCACCGTTCAGGTGGCTTTATTCTAGTTTCCTTTATTGAGGCTGTCAATATTTGACCCCACCCCCTTATCCCCTTCCGTCATTCTGAGCGCAGCGAAGAATCCGTTTTACCCGCTCACCCTGAGCTTGTCGAAGTTCGCCCTTCTTAAACAGCCCGCTGATAATTCCAGTAAAACGCCTAGCTCAATCTTTCTCCCTTTCGTAAAGGGAGACAGGAGAGGGTTTTTAATCAAATCTCTTGCCCCTCTTAAACGCCCCTATAAAAATGCGCTCATCCTGAGCCTGTCGAAGGACGCCCCTCTTAAACGCCCCTATAAAAATGCGCTCATCCTGAGCCTGTCGAAGGACGCCCCTCTTAAACGCCCCGAAATAATTTGTCATTCTGAGGGAGTCCTTCTTTAGGAAGGACGACCGTGAGAATCCGTCTCTAATTATTCCCATTTTAATGACAAAATCCCGTTGTTTCTTTAATCTCCTTGATGTAACCTGTATCTATCAGCCGGGTCAGGGGTTTACCCAGCTTGACATAACTATAAAAACGAATACTCTGATGCTGAAGCTGAAATTTACATAACTCTAAAAACGAATCCCTGAAAAAGTGAAGCTAATTTGACATAATGGAAAAACGAATATGGCTTCAAAAATAGAAATTCAGCTACGAAGTTTAAAAATATTAAAAAACGAATAAACGAATCGGGCTAGTTCACGCTTATCATCGACCCTTCCGGCGTCTTCATCACGTCGATGCGGGTAGGGAAGGCGTCCTTCAGCTCGTCCATGTGCGTGATGACCAGTATCTTCTCGAAGTCGTCCTGGATGGAGATTATCGCCTCTTTCACTTTCTCCATGCCGGTAGCGTCCTGCGTCCCGAACCCCTCGTCGATAATCAGGGTCGGCAGCGGTGCCCCGGCCCGCCTGGCGAGCAGTCGTGATAGCGCGATGCGTATCGCGAAGTTGATGCGGAAGGCTTCTCCGCCGCTGTACATTTCGTAGTTTCTCGTCCCCAGCTCGTCGGCGATGGCGATTTCCAGCGTCTCCTGGACGGTTCCTTTCTTGGTCGGCTTTTGCGTCTCGAATTTCACATGCATCCGGTTGTCCGTCATCCGCGAGAGCAGGGTGTTGGCTTCGGCCTCGATTTCCGGCAGCGCCGTATCGATGATGAGGGCCTGTATGCCCGTCTTCCCGAAGGCTTTGGTCAGCTCCCGGTAGACGCTCCCTTCGCGGGACAGCTGGGTCAGCTGGTCCTCTTTTTCTTGCTTCTTGGTCTCCAGTTCGGAAAGTCTTTCGAGCCTGGCGCGGACGTTTCCCAGTGCCTCCTGCGCCTGCGCGCGCTGGCTGACGAGGCTTTTGTATTCGACCTCCGCTCCGGCCAGCTCCTGCCGCGCCTGCGGCAGGTCGACCAGTTCGGTGGTAAACGACTCTTTTTTCCGGTTGTCGAGCTCCAGGTCCTGGCGCTTGCCTTCGACCTCTTCCCGGGCTTTGGTCAGCGCTTCTCTTTCTGGTTCGATGAGCCTCACTGCTTCGTCGAGTCGGTTCTTTTCGCGTTCATAGGACGCCAGCTTGGTTAACTGCTGTCGCGCCTCCTCGTGCTTTCCGGCGTCATACCCGAGGTTAGCCATCTCGGTCTCTAGCGCTGCCAGGATTGTCTGCTCATTAGCGGCAAAATCCCTTTTCGCCAGCCTTTGCTCGATTTGGTCCAGGTTTTCCTTGAGGTCGGCCAGCTTTTTCGCGTCTTCTTCGATTTCATTTATTTCCTTAATGATAATGCCCGCCTGGCTCTGGGCTTTCGTTTTTTCCTGGTTCAGCCCTGATTCGAGTCTCCTTTTTTCTTTTTGCATTGCTTCGAATTCTATCCTTTTTTGCGTCAGGCTTTCTTGATTTGTTTTCAATAAATTCGTTTTTTCCAGTTTTTCATTCGTGTATTTGGACTCGATAAGCAATAGCCCTTCCCGCGTTAGTTCCTGGTCGCAGAGCGGGCACTTCGCCTCCGTGTGCGATGCAATGTGTGTCGCGATGAGTTCGAGCTTTTCCGCCACCTCCCCGAGTTCTTTTTCCAGTCGCGTCTTTTCGACTTCCAGAAGGCTGACGTGTCTTTGTGCTTCCTGGACCGCCTGCTCTTTCGCCCGTAGTCCCGCTTCCGCCTCCGCCAGTTGTCGAATCTGTGCCTGCGCCTGGTTGAGTTGAGATTTTAGCTCGGGGAGTTTCTGGGCGCTCGCTTCCAGGTTGCCGATTTCCCGCCGGAGGACGGTATGTTCCGTGGTCAGTTCGTTCCTGGCTTTCTCTATCCTGGTCTCCAGCTGGTTCTTTTGCCTTTCCAGGGCGACCGTCTGCCGGAACTTGCGGTCGAGCTCGTCGTTGGTCTTTTTTACCTCGCTGTATAGTATATAGCCGGCTTCAATCTCCACCTGACGGCAGATTATTTCTTCGTATTCTTTCGTTCTGGCCAGGTGCTGTTCGACCTGTTCTTCCCGGCGCTGGAGGTCGCGGTTGCCGGCGTCGATGCGCGTCTCTAGCTCTTCCAGTTGTGTTTTCTGATGCTCCAGCGCTTCTCTTTTCTGACGCAGGCTGTTCAACGCCGCTTCTTTTTTCTGTACAATTGTCTCGATTCCGGCGAGCGTATTTTGTGCTTGTTCCAGCTCGATTTCGAAGGTAGGTTTCTGGGCGAGTTCCCCGTTGATTTCTCCGATGCTGCTTTCCAGCTGGGCGGTGTCCGTTTCATGCTTTTTGGTGAGTTCCTTGGCCTTCTCTTCGAGTTCGTCGTATAGCGAAAGCCCGAGGATATTGCCCAGCACCTCTTTGCGTTTGGCCGGGTCCTGCCGGGTGAATTCGTCGGCGTGTCCCTGGCGCAGGTAAGCGCTGTTGATGAAGGTATCGTAGTCCATGTGCAGGATTTCGATTATCTTTTGCTGCGTCTGGTCGATGGTGTTGCCCGTGACCGACCGGAAACCGTGGGACGTGCCGGCCTGTAGCTCCAATGACGATTGCCCCGCCCCACTCCGTTTCTTGGGGCGCGTGCGTTTGCGGATGATACGGTAAAGCTGCCCCCCGATGGTGAAATCGAACTCGACCTCCATCTCGGACTGCGTGGTATAGATGAGGTCGTCGACGCTTTTAGCGCGGGCTTTGCCCCACAGCGCCCAGGTCATGGCATCGATGATGGCTGATTTGCCGTTGCCGTTGTCGCCGGAGATGCAGGCTACGTGGATGCCGGTAAAGTCCAGCGGCGGGACGTTATCGCGGTAGCACATGAAGTTGCGCAGCTTCAATTTGACGGGAATCATTTCGATTTCATTTTAGCACAGATGTCCGTCCGCCTCACCCTTTTATTTCATTAACGTCGCGGAGGCATGAAGGGCCCGGAGGTCGGTTTGCTGGCCAGCCACTTGCCGGTAAGCTCCAGCATCGGCAGCTTGATATCGAGATTTTGCCGCCGTACCGGTATCATGTCCACGATATCGAAGCCGCACATCTGTAAAATGCGTTCGAGGAAGAAGGCGCAGGAGACCGTGCCGTTGCCGCTGCCTCCGGCATAGCAAATGCCGATAGCCGGTGTGCCTCCCGCCATCGGGAATCCCCCCGGGGGCGGTGTCCCCGGCCTCATGAATCGCGTGCGGCGGAACCGCTCGAGAAACGTCTTCAGGCTCTCGGCGAGGTCGCCGAAGTAGACCGGATTAGCAAAGACGACCACATCCGCGGCTTTAACCTTTGCTTCGATAGAGGCAAAGTCATCTTCGATAATGCAGCGACCTTCTTTCCGGCATAGCCCCCACCCGTCCGCCTCGCACTGCCGGCAGCGCTCGAGGTTCATCTCCGTCAGAAAAATTACTTCGCTCTTGCCCTTAGCCTCGGCGATTCCTTTCTGGATGGCTTTAATGGCCCGGGCGGTCTGCCCTTTGCGGTTCCGACTCCCCGATAATATCAGGATTTGCATTTTACCTCCATAAAAAATTCTTCGCCCTGATTATAGCACTTTCTCCAGCGTCAGCAGGCTGTAGCCCCGCCGCCGCTCTCGCGTTCCGATGCGTAGTTGCCCCTGCGACTCCGCATAGTTGACCAGCCGCGTAATCGCCGTCGAGCCGGCTGATATTATTATCCTTCCTCGGCGGGAGAGTATCTCCGTAGCCTGCTTGAGCATCAGGAAGGAAGCTTCTTTACCTTCGTCTCTAAGCGTGCCGGTGCACAGGTCAACGCCGTCTTCGCCTTTCAAACTGACGCCCATCTGATGCAAAACGTGTATTTTTTCGGGAGGGCACCCGTTCAAGACGAGATTGAGCCTGGAATATCTGAGGGCCAGCAGGTCCCGGTCAATGAGGAAGATATTTTCCGGTCCGGCGAGTTTCCACAAAGCTATTGCCCCATGACCTTGCCCCGGATTAAAAACAGCAACGCGTCTAATATTTTTACCCCGTAGCTTATTTAATGCCGTTATCAGCATTTCGCTATCATAGCTGAGGCTATCGAATTCCGGTATTCCGTAGGCGGACTGCATGGAATATTCCAGGTTCTGAAGGCTACATTTTTACATTTTCCCGATTATATATGCCTCTTTCCAGTGCGCTCTGGTCGGGCTTTGGTGGGCCGGGTTCCCCGCTGAATCTATAGTGAAAAATCGCGTGCCCCGGCCGACTTCTCCTTAGTATAACTTCACATCCGGGAGTGTCCTGTATTATTTTCTCCGCCATGGATTCTAACGCGGCTACCACCACGATGGCCGCCGTCCCACCGGGCGTTAAATAATAACGCGCCTCCCGCAGTAAATAGGCGATTACCGCCTCCCCGGCCTTTCCCGGTATATTTGCAAGTTATCAGGTCGAAGTCGGTCCGCTGGACGTCGTCATAACCCAGGCTGCCGCATATTTCTACGCCTGCCAGTCCGTTTAATTCCGCATTCTGCCGTGAGTACGCGATGGCCAGGGCGTCCCGGTCGACCATTTCCACGTGACTGTCCGGGTAGAGCTTTTTTAAGGTCAGTCCCAGAGGCCCGTAGCCGCAACCCATGTCGAGAATGCGTCCCGGCTTATAATCCGACTCAATAATGCTGCGCAGGAGAAACCTGGTGCCAATGTCGACATTATGGCTGCTGAATAGGGCTTGAGACGTCCGGAACCGTAGGTTGATTTTCCCGGCGTGGAAGTCCACCGTTTTATGGAAATAGATATCTTCGTCCATAGGCCTGATTGAACTCGAATTTTTACCTGGAGGGAAATAATTTATTTAAGTTTCTGCAGGAACCTCTGCGCCGCCATCCCGGCGATGGCCCCATCTCCCACCGCCGTGCTTACCTGCCGGGGCGAGCCGCTGCGGATATCCCCCGCGGCAAAGATGCCGGCCACCTCGGTCTCCATGCCCTGGTTTACTTTGACCTGCCTTTGCCCGTCCAGCGGCACCGAACCCGCCAGATAGTCGGTATTCGGGTCGAGCCCCACGTGCACCAGGACACCGTTCACTTTCAGGGTCTCTTCTCCGCCGCTTGCGGTCGTGATTTCAATGCCCTCTACCTGTTCGCCGCCGGTTATCGCTATGACCTTAACGCCACAGCGGATTTCTATCTTGGGATTTTCCCTGGCCCTGTCCTGGAGAATGGCGGTAGCGGTAAGCGCCGGCATGGCCTCGATGACGATGACTTTAGACGCCAGGTTGGTCATGTAAAGCGCCTCGGTGATGCCGGCATCGCCCCCGCCGCATACCGCCAGCACCTGGTCGACGAACTGGCCGCCATCGCAGAAGCCACAGTTTATTACGCCGTTGCCGCGGAACTTTTCCTCGCCGGGCACGCCCAGCTTTTTCGGGACAGATCCCCCGGCAATGATTACCGCCTTAGTCGTATAGCTGTTACCTTCCTTGCAAGCTATTATTTTGTTGTTCGACGAGCCCTGCACCGCCACGACCTCGCCGCGCTCTATCTTCAGTCCGTATTTGGTCGCCTGGTTCTTCATTTCCATGGCGAGTACCGAGCCGACCACCCCCTCCGGGAAACCGGGATAATTCTCGATGGTTTCCACGTTCATGATGTACCCGCCGACGCTTGCCTTCTCCAGCAGGAGCGTACGCCAGTTGCCCCGGCACAGGTACAGCCCGGCCGTCAGTCCCGCCGGCCCCCCGCCGATGATCACGGCATCCCAATCAGGCATAAATAGTTATTAGATCCTTTCTTATCAGCGTCCGGCCTTGGTCAGGGTAGCCCCGGTTATTTTCCGCGTTATCAGCGCCGTGTAGTTATAAGGTGGTACCCGGTAGTAGTCCCAGGAGAACGCGCAGCCCGGCGCCCCGCCGGCGACGAAGAAATGCAGGTCCTCCGGCGATATCAGCACCGGCACCATCCCCCCCGACTTCAGTTCCGCCTCGAAAACTGTTTTGCGTTCGGCCGGGATCAAGGCCTATTTCTATGCCGGCCTTGATGCCCTTTTTCTCTATTTCGTTGAGTTCGTCATAAGGCACGGATGTGCGTTTATACACCTCGTCCTGCAGTCCCTTCTGGTTAAAACCCATTCTATTGTATTCGGCCGCCAGCTCCGGGAAGAGAACGATATAGTAGTAGTTCGTCCCCTCGGATAAGCCAGGTCCCCCCGAGCCTGGTATCGCCCCCACTCCCTTCGACCCCCACCCGGGATAGCTGCGCCGCTGTCTCCTCTGGACATCCTCGACTATCCGGTTAAGAATTTCTTCGGCCGTCCAGGTGCCGATCATCCCGCCGTAGAAGTGCTGCAGCGGGCCGGTCCCGTGAACCGAGGCCACCGTCACGCAGCTGTCAGTCGCAGCGAATCCCCGGCTGGCGTGGTAAGGCTGCCACGGGCTGAGGTCGGTATTTTCGGGGAAAGTGAAAAAGGTATGGCCCGGTATGCGGCCTATCAGTCCCATATCATTTACTGCGGGCCAGGTCCGCCCGATGTTCAGTGTGGCCAGCCGTATCGCCCGGCCGATGGTATTATTGGCGCGCCAGCCGTGACCCAGGAAACCCTATGCCGCCCTCCATCCCGATTTCTTTACCGATGGGCCCGCTCACGATGATGAGCAAATTGAACGAGCCGGCTGACGCCATTAGATGCAGGTCGTCGTACTTTTCGTCCGCCAGGGCTTCCATGACGCCGATGATGACGGGCAGGTATTCCGGCCTGGCCCCCGCCATAACCGCGTTAATAGCTATCTTTTCTATCGTGGCGACGCCCTGCTTGGGATTAAGGTTGCCGAGAATTTCTTCGGGGGCGCGTTTCGTCCCCGAGAGCATCCATTTGACACGTTCCGGGGTCGGGGGCACCAGGGGCAGCCCGTCGCCCCATTTTTTGTCGAGGTAAGTCTGGTTGAACGCCTCGGTCGCCTCAGGATAGGAGTCGCCGCTGATGGTTATCTGCGCCGGTCCGTCTTCATCGCCCTTCTCCTGCGGCAGTCTTTTCTCGTCCGCGGTCAGGGGCCTGGTCAGGGCCGCGATGATGTCGTCGAAGACGTCTTCTACCAGCGGCCTGATGGTCTCCACTTTTCCTCTCAGTTTGTAAAAGTCCGCCGAGCTTATCTTCACGCGGCGCAGCCCCGGCATGCCGTTGTCCATTGATGCCGATTTCGCGTCGTCGTCGAAGGTAGTGCAGTTGATGAATACCCCGGGTTTCCCCATTTTCTCCAGTTTTACCGTGCCGGCCACGCCGACAAATGTGCACGACCCTCAGTCGCCGACTCCGTAGACGAAGGTGTCGATTTGGGGCAGCCAGGCCTGGGCATCCTCCTCCCTGATTAAAAATGCCCCCCGCAGCAGGGTCGTGGTGGCTTTAGGGAATCTCTTTTTTAACATCTCGGCGAAAACGGTATAGAAGTTGTCCATGCCGGGTTTGTTGTTCCAGTAAAGTCCCACCCTCTTCCCGTTAAGGTCTTTCACGCGAGGGTTGGGGGCATAAGTCTTTTTAGCTTCGATGACGCCCCTGGGGTTAAGCACCTCGATTTGGACTTTCTTCGTTGCTGCCGTATTTTTTGCCAAGATGCTCTCCTTTATTGTTTACTGAATAGAAATGAAAATTTTCTGGGTTTATTAATTATGAATATCACGAACGTAAAATGTCAATTTTTTATTTGATGTTTTCGTTCTTGATATACCGTCCCGCCCGGACGACCGTAAAGTGAAATATCGGCCTATCGACGCGCCGGAGAATCAGCGGGCAGTGTTTCATGCCCGCCGGGACGAATATCATGCACGACTTCGTGATAATCTGTTTTTCATCTTCCAGCCATATCTCTATCTCGCCGCCGAGGTCGTAAGGCTTTTTAGCATCGTTGCTGAAGAAACCGATGATTTCATCGTGGTCATGCGTGTGCGGCTTGTCATCGATGGTCATGGCGGCTTTGAGATACCAGGAGGCGTTCATGTTGAAAGCCCCGGGGACGACGTCCTCGTCCATCCAGAGAATGCGTTGGGCATATTTGTTATAAACCGGCGCGATTTTCTTTCTTTCCTCCGGCTCCTTAAGCTCGGTGACGACATACTTGCTATACTTGGATTTGGACACTTCATTCTCCTTTACGTCTTTCATAATCCATTGGCCTCCGGTGACGACCGAGAAGTGGAAAATAGGCTTATCCACGCGCTTTAAAAGAAGAGGGGAGTGCTTCATACCCGACGGGATAAAGACCATGGCGCTTTTGGTAATGGTTTGTTTTTCATCCCCCAGCCAGAACTCTACCTCCCCGTGAAGGTCGTAGGGGTTACCGGCATCGTTACCGAAGAAGCCGAGGATTTCATCCTCATCATGCTCATGCGGGGGCGGCCCTTTATCTAACGTTTTCAAATACCAGGAGCAATTCATCTGGAAAGCCCCCGGTACAATGTCCTTATCTATCCAGAGGATACGTTTGGCAAAGGTGGCATACCGCGTCGCAGCTTCCGGAGAGAAACTCGGCGTATCCGGCGTCTTTAGTTTCGTGATTACGTATTTGTTGTATCTGGATTCAGGCATGATTGGTTCTTTCAAAAAGCGACTATGGATATTGTAGCATTTTTCCAGTGATGAGCAAATTTGCCCCACTCTCCTTTTCCCCTTATAATTAAAGCGTATGTTTGAAGTCCTCTCGGAAAAGCTGGGTGCCGTATTTCGCCTGCTGGGCAGCCGCGGCAAGCTCACAGAAAAAGACATTGATGAAGCCCTGCGCCAGGTGCGGCTGGCTTTGTTGGAGGCGGACGTTAATTTTAAGGTAGTCAAGGACTTTACCACGCGTGTCCGGGAGCGCGCCATCGGCAAGGAAGTCATGGAGAGCCTCTCGCCCGGGCAGCAGATGATTAAAATCGTTAACGAGGAACTCATCAAGACCCTCGGCGAGGGCGCTTCGAGCAAGATGGTATCTGTTTCCCAGCCGCCCGCCGTCATCATGATGGTCGGCCTGCAGGGCAGCGGCAAGACCACCACCGCCGCCAAGCTGGCTTTGCTTTTAAAACATGGCGGCCAGAAACCCCTGCTGGTGGCGGCGGACAATCGCCGTCCCGCTGCGATCGAGCAGCTGGTCACTCTGGGAAAACAGCTCGATGTCCCGGTGTATAGCGAAGACCCTAAAGCGACTGCCTGGGACATCTGCACCCGCGGTCTAGTCGAGGCCAAGCGAATCGCCGCCACTCATATCATCGTCGATACCGCCGGCCGACTTCACATCGATGAGGAACTGATGGCTGAACTCGAGCGGATAAAAAAGGTGGTAAAACCGGACGAAGTGCTGCTGGTGGTGGATGCCATGACCGGCCAGGACGCCGTCCGCGTCGCCGAGGAGTTTCACGCCAAGGTCAGCCTGACCGGCCTCATCATGACCAAGATGGATGGTGACGCCCGCGGCGGCGCCGCCCTCTCGATCCGCTGGGTGAGCGGGGTGCCCATCAAGTTCATGGGCGTCGGTGAAAAGCTCGATGCTTTCGAGCCGTTCTATCCCGATAGGCTCGCCTCGCGCATTCTGGGCATGGGCGATGTCCTCACCTTTATCGAAAAAGCGGAAAAGACCATCGACGAAAAGAAAGCCCTGGAGCTGCAAAAGAAAATTCAGAAGTCCGGGTTCAACCTGGAGGACTTTTTAGACCAGCTTAAAACCATCCGGAAAATGGGGCCGATTGCCCAGATCGCCGAGATGCTGCCGGGGTTTTCCCGGCTGGCGAGCAAATTGCCCGACGGCGCCCAGGAAGCCCAGCTCAAGAAGGTGGAATCGATCATCCTCTCCATGACCCCCCAGGAAAGGCGGAACCCGAGTATTATCGGGGGCAGCCGACGCAAGCGTATCGCCCGCGGTTCCGGCACCGGCACTCATGATGTCAATCAGCTCCTCAACCAGTTCACCCAGATGCAAAAGCTCATCAAGATGGGTGCCAGCGGCAAGCTGCCCAAGAACATGATGGGGATGTTCAAGGGGTAGCGACCCTCTTCAGCTATACGGATTCGCCGAGGGCATTCGTTATTCGTTTTTTAGATTTTATCTTTTCTGTTTTGTAGCTAAATTCCGTAATTTCGTAGCTGGTATTCGTTTTTAGATTATGGTAAATCAGCTTCAATTTTCCGTGTATTCGTTTTTCGATTTATGGTAAGTCAGCTACAAAATCCGGGTATTCGTTTTGATTGCCTCGCAATACCGGCATTGCCGACATATGATGCAATTATAAAACGATAACCGACAGTCAGCAATAGATATTTGTCACCCGTTGCGAGAAGGACTTACTTCACCCGACGGCTTCTCTGCCGCTTTTTCATTTTCCAGGTTCATCAGCGGCTTACTCAACATGGCCAGGAAAAGGATAACCAGCCATGCCCCAGCGGCGATCCAATAGAGTGAACGTATATCTAACGTATCGGCTACCGGGCCGGCAATCACCAGCGCGAGCGGCATCATCAGCGTCACGATAGAACCGTATAACGCGAATACCCGGCCCTGCATGTCTCTAGCGATGACCGAATTCATGATGGCGGTTAGCGGCGCATTGACCAAAGCATTGCCCACGCCCAAAAAAAGCAGGGCGGGAATGGTGGTGGTATAGAAAATACCGGGGGATGTGAACCCTATCGCTACGCTGCATGGTATCATGATCGAAAAACCCAGCAAAGCCGTCCATATGCGTTTTTTTAATCCTCCCCATAACCCCAGCAATAAACCCCCGGCAATCCCGCCAATTCCCTGGGCGGAAACCACCCAGCCCAATTTGATGACGTCCCCCGCCAGATGCTTATTCACCAGTACCGGAAAGAGATTGGCCGCCGGCGTCGCGAAGAAGACTAGCAAAGCCATCATACCAATCAGCATGACCAGTCCCGGTCTTGACCAGATATAACGGAAGCCCTGCCTTATATCGCCAAAGTAATTGGCCTTGGCTGCCAGGGTGGTACGCGGCGGCGGCGGTATCGCCAGCGGAATTAGGCAGGCAATCGCGATGATGGCCGTGATGATATCCACGGAAAGCACGCCCTGCATGGGCAGCGTATCCATGAGAAAAGCGCCGGCGACCGGCGCGACTATTCTTATAGCATACTGCAGCATCTGGAAAAGCCCATTGGCACGCGTCAGCTGTTTTTCCGGCACGAGCATGGGGATGGAAGCTCCCAGGGCCGGGTTCTGGAATACCCCGCCGATGGCCCGGCCCACCATAATGGCATAAATGTGCCATATCTGAACGGTGCTGGTATAGAACAGGACGACCAGCACCACGGTGAATAGGGCGGTGGAAAGGTCGGCGAAAATCATGATCTTTTTGCGGCTCCACCGGTCGATAAGTGGTCCGACGAAAGGCCCCAGGACAATCCTCGGTAATAACGCCGCCATCAAGGCGGTGGAGAGGACTATGGCGGAACCGGTGGCCCGGGTCAGGTACCATGCCAGCGCAAAATCGACGACGGCGCTACCGAACAGGGAAGCCGCCTGGCTGGACCAAAGGACAAAGAATTTTTTCATAAACCGGAATGTTTTTTCACGTATTCTTTTTCGGATGTGTGAAGTTTTGATAAAAGCTGGCCTGTTTTTCGTGGCCTTTTTGGTGGGCTGGAGAAGATGCCTTTTATCATTGCTTCACAAACCTCCTCATAAGCATCTATATCGATTTCGGGGTTCAACATTTTATGGATTGCATTCGCAAATATCATGCCCATTACGGCACGGGCAACTGCCAGAGGGTCAAGACTGGCGTTGAACGTTCCCGCTTGTTGGCTATGTTTGATAAACTCGATGAGCCTGATATGAGTAGCATCTTGCCACTTGAGCATAGCTTCACGAATGGCGTTATTACGGCTGGCCTCTGAATAAAAATCTAGTTGCACGCTGAAACTATGATTGATATCATTCTGCTTAATGGTAGAAAGCCAGAACCGGATAAAGTTAATTAATGATTCATTCGGATTTTCGGAAATAAGCGGTGCTATCGTCGACAATGTCCATTCATGGTATTCCTTTACAACCTCGATAACGATGTCGTCTTTGCTAGGGAAATAATTATAGACAGCCCCGGGACTTAATTTAGTAGCATCGTAAATATCCTGCATGGTGGTATTGTGAAAGCCTTTTTCCATAAAACATTGATAGGCGGCTTCCAGAATCTCTTTACGCCTGGCTTCCAGGTAGGCTTGAGGCACTTTAGGTGACATAGCAACCTCCATAAATAGATTGTACGGTTTATTTATAGACTAAATAGTCTATTTTGTCAAGAGGGGAATGGCGGCGGGATGCCTAGGGTATGGGTAAACGATAGTCGGAAATTAAAGCGGTTTTAGAGCCAGCCAATTTTTTTGAAGATGAAAAAGAATACACCCATGATGGCGAATTGAGCGCCGATAACCAGCGGATATACCCACCATATCTGTAGTTCCGGCATATGAATAAAGTTCATCCCGAAGTGGCTGGCGATCAGGGTGGGCAGCATGAGAATCACCGTTATCGAGGTCAGCTTTTTCAGGACATTATTGAGGTTTATAATTTTCGTGTTAAGCTCTTCGGTGGATTTCATTTCATGGTCCTGGCGGAGGTCTTTCAGGTTGGCTAGCCGCCTTCGGCACCGGGCCTGCAAACTCTGGCTCTCGGCGATGAGAACACGGTAGTCGAAGACGATATATTGCGTTTCCACCTGCTTATAACGCCGTTCCTGGAGACCGATAACCAGGTCGTGGAATTCTTCGAGCCTATCGCTAAAACGCTCGAACTCACGAGTCAGGGCACGATACTCTTCATGGTTGAAATCTTCTTCCAGTTTCCTGATTCCTTTGCCGAGAGTCTCCAGCTGCTGGATATGTTTATCCAGGATTTGGTTAATCACCAGAAAGGCGATAATCGTGCTCTTGCCGAAGGGCTTTTCTAAAATATCCTCAAACTCTTTGACCATCACGGGCGACGGCGCGTACTGGGAATAGATAAAAATTTTATCTTCCGTGAGAAAAAGCAGATTATCCGGTTTGTTACTATTGTATTCCTTGATATTAAGCAGCAAATATTGGCTGGAAACTTGAGAGAAGTCCGTGTTAAGTTCCAGCAGGGAGGCAAGGTCGAATTCAACCCCGAATGAAGATTTTATGGCTCTGGCAAAGGAATCAATGTCAGGAAGCGACTGGAAAAGTTCTTCCGGTTGAAGTTCATCACCGCCGGCGTGAAATTCAAATTGTAGTTCGTTTGATTGTTCGTCCACCGAAATATCCGCTGAATCTATATTTTTAGACTATCTTTACTACGTTTTAACTAAAGTATCGCCAGCAGCTCTTTCGCCAGCCGCATCGTGTTAGCGCTATAGGGCAGGATGTACAGGCCGTCCTCGGTATAGCGCCCATGCAAGTCTTCGTTCCTCAGCTTTGCCAGGACATCGGCGTGTTTTGCCACAGCCATGTCCGCGAGCAGGCTCCCGGCGGCGTAATTAGCCAGCGCATCACCGCTATCGAGGTGCTGGAAGATGAGCGGCAATATCAGGTCTCCCTTGTCTCGGTAAAGATCGAGGAGCTGTTGATAGGGTTCCGTCTTCGTCCAGAAGGGGTCGCTCCTGACGGCGTACTGGGGGTCAACGAGGGCGGTCATCAGTTGCTGGTACTGGTCTTCGAATTGCTGTTTGATCGCCGAGCCAATCTTATCGATGAGTCCGGCTATTTTATTTGTTTCGGCGTCGGTAAAGTAAGCCGTTTCCAGGATATTGCCGGGCGGTTCAACATTTTCGTATTTATAGCCCTGGGCTTCCATAGATTTGGTATCGATGGTGATGGGCGGATACCAGGCGAGATTAATCTCGCCTTCAGTTAGCTCATCGATGCGTCTGACCTCCAGGCCGTCTTTCAGCAGGACCACGGTAATCGGTTTATCCGGCGTTTTGTTGGTGATTTTACCGGAAATTTCCGTGGCGGGGATATTGTATTCGTAGATGGTCTTGGTTGAGGTGAAGGTGCCTTCGACCTCGGACTCCTTGGTATCGCTCCCGATAAGGTTTTTCACGGTATAAGTGCAAGAGCCCGTAAACTCTGCCCCCGGCGGCCCGGTTACGCGGAAGGTGAACCGGGCGTTATCCTGGCTGATGGCGCAGCCGGAAATGCCGGCCAGGAGTCCGGCAAATACGATGCCTACGATGACCAGTCTCAAGCCCTTTTTCATTGCCGCTTATCCGTTAACAGGATAATCTACTCCAGGTAATCTTTCAACTTCCGGCTCCGGCTGGGGTGGCGCAGCTTCCTTAAAGCCTTGGCTTCAATCTGACGGATGCGCTCCCGCGTCACGTTAAACTCCACGCCGACTTCTTCCAGCGTCCGGCTCCTCCCGTCTTCCAGTCCGAAACGCAACTGCAACACGCGCTGCTCGCGCGGGGTAAGCGTCCCCAGCACATCCTCTATCTGTTCCTTTAACAGCTGCTTGGACGCGATATCCACCGGCGGCAGGGCGTTCCTGTCCTCGATGGAGTTGCCCAGCGGGCTGTCTTCCTCTTCCCCGATGGGCGATTCCAGGGAAATGGGCAGCTGGGATACTTTGACGATCTCCCGTACCTTATCGGACGAGACTTCCATTTCCTTGGCGATTTCACGGGAGGTGGGTTCCCGCCCGTACTCCTGCGCCAGCCTCCGGCTGATCCTAAGGAGCCGGTTGATAGTCTCCACCATGTGTACCGGGATACGTATAGTGCGCGCCTGGTCGGCGATGGCACGGGTAAGCGCCTGCCTGATCCACCAGGTGGCGTAGGTGCTGAATTTATACCCTTTGCGGTAATCGAACTTTTCTACCGCCCTCATCAGCCCGATGTTGCCCTCCTGGATAAGGTCGAGCAGGGACATGCCGCGCCCGATGTGCTTCTTGGCGACGCTGACCACCAGGCGCAGGTTGGCTTCGATGAGGTGCCTCTCCGCCTTTTTACCCTCCCGCACGATATCGGCGAAATGGATGGCGTAGACCCTTTCGCTGGCCTGCATGGCATTAAGAAACTTTTTCTCGCCGGTCAGTTTCTCGATATCGTTCAGCGGTATTTTTTCGCTGATGACATCGCGGACGGCGCCGGGCAACAGCCGGCTCCCCAGCGAGAGCTTTATCATCATTTCTTCGATATCGGTGATCGATTTGTTCGCCGTGGTGGCGATGTTATGGATAATTTCGAGGTCGATGGAGCTATTGATGCTTTCCTGCAGTTTTTCGTTATAGACGCCCTCCATGAGATAGTTGGTCCTGGGCAGGCCGATTTGCTCCCGGAAAAGGGCAATAAGCTGGGGGTAATGGGCGAGATTGTGAAGTATCGCCAGGATAATATCAGTGCCGGAAGGCGGCCGGCCGTTTTTCTGAGCGTAGTCCTGCTTGATTTTGGCGATATACTTGCCTTCTTCCATCTGCCGGGCCAGGTTCTTCTCGTCATCGGCGGTCAAGAGGTGCACCCGCCCGATTTCATGCAGGTAGATGCGCACCGGGTCGTCGGTGATGTCCTGTTCCGCCAGTTCTTCCACGGGTAATTCCACGTCCACATCGAGCACCGGTTCGCCTTTTTCGTCGAAGTGCTTCTCTTTGGCCCAGAATTCGACTCCTTCGGGGACCTCTTCGTTTTCCAGCTCCTCATCGGTTTCGGGAGGCGGCCCGAAAATATCCGTGGCTTTTTCATCGGTATCGAGTATTTCGTTATGGGGTGTTTCGTCAAAGTTCCCGCTGCCCTGCAGGGAATCCAGGTCGTGCTTTTCCTTATCCATACTCGTTCTCCTTACCTTTCCTTGTAGGCGGGATTACGCTTCTGGCTCTTGCGGGCGTCAATCTCACGCAATTGGGCGCTCGGTTCCATGCCTTCTTCCTCGAGCCTGGCGATATCGGCGCCGGCGCCGCCGGACGCCACATCCATGGCGAGTATCTCGGCCCGCCTGGCTTCAAAATTGCGGTAGTATTGCTTTTTCATCTCGGAGATGCAATCCGAGCACCGGGACTCAATGTTGTTCCTGGCTTCCGGCAGGTTTTTGTTGATGATACCTTCGAGGTGTTCCCGAATAGCCGGGTCGAGCCTCTCTTTTAATAATACCACGTCGCTGACCTCCCGCCAGAGATTATATATCTCGCGGTTCTCCGTGCTGGCAAAATACTCCGGGGAAAGCTCGGCCACTTCAAGCTTAAGCTCGTTGTACTGGAGCAGCAGCGCTAAAACATACTCTTCACGCGAGGCGGACGACAGCGTGCGCCGGGTTTTAACCGGAACAGCCGGCTCTTCTCGGCGGGCGGAGCGCCTTGCCGGGGCGGGCTTCAGCCGACTCAGCGAGGCTTTGACCGTGTTCATGTCCACTTTCACCAGCGCCGCCAACTTTTGCAGATAATGCGCCTGCCGGATAGGGTCGTTGATGGCGGCGACGACCGGCAGGAGCCTATCGACGGCGCCGGACTTGTCCCGCGCCGTATTCAGGTCGAGCTTGGCCGTGGTTTTTTCGAAAAGGAAATCGATTAACGGCACGGATTTATCGACCAGTTCCTGCCAGCGGTTAAGGTCTTCCCGGATGACTTCATCGGGGTCTTTGCCGGCGGGAAGGATAATCACCCGAATCTCGGCGTTAAGGAGATTTTCGTAGCCGACCGTTCGCAGCATGGCTTCCTCGCCGGCGGCGTCGGCGTCCAGCGACAGTATGAGATTGCGGCTCAGCTTCTTGAGGATATTGACCTGCGTCTCGGTAATCGCCGTGCCCATCGAGGCGACGGCATGGGTGACGCCGCACTGGTGCGCCATGATGACGTCCATGTAGCCTTCCATGATGATGGCCCGGTCCTGTTTTCTTATCGCGGCGGCGGCGCGGTCAATGCCGTACAGGGTGCCGCTTTTATCGAAGGTGGGGGACTGGGGAGAATTTTTGTATTTCGGCTCGGAGTCGTCGAGGACTCTCGCCCCGAACCCCGTCACCCGGCCCTTGATATCGCGGATGGGAATCATCAGCTTGCCGCGGAAGCGGTCGGACGTCCGGCCCTGTTCATCCTGATAAAGGAGACCGCCAGCGACCAAAATTTCTTCGATGTGCCCCTTTTCTTTAAGGTAATTCTTCAGAGCGTCATAGCTGTCCAGACTATAGCCGAGCTGAAAATCACCGATAGTCTTTTGGGTCAGCCCGCGTTTTTCGACATAGCTTTTAGCTTTGGCCGCCGCCGGGGAGTTCAGCAGCAGGTTGTGATAGTACACCGCGGCGGCTTCGTTGGCATTAAAGAACTCTTCTTTTTCCTCTTTTCTTTCCGCCAGCCCTGCCCGAACGGGAAGAACGACACCAGCCCGGTTGGCCAGCATCCTGAGCGCCTCCCCGAAGTCCAGCCCCTCCTTTTTCATGACGAAGGCGAAAACGTCGCCGCCGGTGTTGCACGCGCCGAAGCAGTGCCAGCTCTGCTGTTCCGGATAGACGAAGAACGAGGGGTGTTTTTCACTGTGGAAAGGGCATAAAGCGGTCAGGTTACGCCCCGCTTTTTTCAGCGTGGTGTACTGGCCGATGACCTCGGCGATATCCAGCTTCTGTTTGACTTCGTCGATAGCGCTCATAGCATTATCCGGGGACAGTTATATATTATACAACTTTTTTCACGATTTTGACTTTTGAGTTTGGAGATTTGAGTTAATAATTCATCCTCATCTTGATGCCGCGCCCATTAAGATACTCTTTAAGCTGCCGGCAGGTGTACTCGCCGTAATGGACGATAGACGCTACCAGCGCGGCATCGGCGCGGCCTTCGGTCAGCACGTCGAAAGGTGCTCCGGCTGGCCCGCCCCGCCCGAAGCGATCACCGGTATGCCGACAGCGTCGGCAATCAGGCGCGTCAGCGTCAACTCATAGCCGTCCTTGGTGCCGTCGGCGTCTATAGAGTTGACGACCAGCTCGCCCGCCCCAAGCTCCTCCCCCTTTTTCGCCCACCCTAAAGCGTCGATGCCCGTGGGCGTTATCCCGCCGTTAATGACGATTTCGTAACCCGAAGGAATTTCGTTGGTCGGGTCGACCCGGCGCACGTCCATGGAGAGTATCGCGCTCTGCGACCCGATAGCATCGGCGATTTCCGTTATCAGTTTTGGCCGCTTTACCGCCGCGGTGTTGACGTTGACCTTCTCCGCCCCGGCGTTCCTCAGCTTGTTGGCGTCGTTCACCGAACGTATACCGCCCCCTACGGAAAACGGGATAAAAATCTGCGAGGCCACCTCCTCGACGAACTCAATCATGATGTCCCGGTCTTCCCGCGAGGCGGTGATATCGTAAAAAACGAGCTCGTCCACTCCGTCTTCATAGTACTGGCGGGCTTTAGCCACGGGGTCGCCGATGTCTTTGGTAGCGGCAAACTTAATGCTCTTGGCGAGCTTGCCGCTGCGCACGTCCAGGCAGGCGACTAATCTTTTGCTGAGCATGGTGTTTTATATATCACTTTCCGCGTTAGCTGTCAATACCGCCGTGCCACCGGGCGAAGCGCGCCAGCATTTCCAGGCCCAATCGACCGCTCTTTTCCGGGTGGAACTGCACGGCGAAGAGGTTCCGGTATCCCAACGCGACGCAGAAGTCGCCGCCGTAATCCGTTATGGCATAGACATTCTTCGCGTCGGCGGGCCGGGGATAATAGGAATGCACGAAGTAGAACTCGTCGCCCGCTTTAATGCCCTCCAGCAGGGGATGCGGCTTTATTACCTTTACTTCATTCCAGCCCATGTGCGGTATCTTTAAAGCTTTATCCTTCAACCGGAAGCGGACGGTCTGGCCCGGCACTAGCCCCAGGCAGGGCTGGTCGCCTTCCTCGGAGCGGTCCAGGACGATTTGCGTGCCCAGGCAGATACCCAATACCGGCACGCCCGCTTTAAAGGCATTAACCAGCGCGGTGTCCAGCCCGGTCTTTTTCAGATAGGCCATGGCGCTGGGCGCCGCCCCCACGCCCGGAAAGATGATTTTCTCCGCCCCGGCCACCGCCTCGGGGTCGCAAGTGGTGAAAGCTTCAGCCCCCACCTCGGCGCAGGCCCGCAGCACGCTCCTGATATTCCCGGCGTTGTAATCGATGATGGTAATCATTCTTTCTGGTGACCTATCCCCTTTGTCCCCTTCCCTTCGGATTAAGGGAAGGGGATTTTAAAGAAGAAGGGCTTCGCCCCTCTTAAACGCCCCTATCTATATTATAAGCTTTATTCCTTTAAAACGTCCGGTTCATTTTAACTCCGAAGTGCAGTTAGGGCAGCGCGTCGCCTTTATCGGGATGGGGCTATAGCAGTAAGGGCAGTCCTTAGTCGTCGCCGGGGGCGGGGCTTCCGCTGCCTTCCTCCGGGCGTACAGGTGGGCTAAAGGACGCACGACGAAGAAGAACACGACCGCAGCCACTATCAGGAAGTTGATGATGGTGTTGATGAAGGCGCCATAAGCGATGACCGTCGCGCCGGCCGCTTTGGCCGCTTCCAGCGAAGTATAAGGGCCGGCAGTCTTCGCGCCTTCCTTCAGCACTACCATGAGGTTGGCGAAATCGATTTTTCCCAACCCCAGGCCGATGGGAGGCATGATAATATCGTTGACAAAGGAGGTAACGATGGCCCCGAAAGCTATGCCTATGATTATCCCCACCGCCAGGTCCACGACATTTCCCCTTGTGATGAATGCCTTAAAGTCTTTCAGCATTTTTGCCCCCCTTTCTTTCCTTATAATATACGTAACGACTGATTATAAGACGAAAGAACGGGAAAATCAATGGACGGCTATCGGGTGATTGTCAGGCTTTACGCCGCTGTTTAAGCTCCGCCGCCAGCCTGAGGGCGTACTGGTCGGTCATGCCGGCGATATAGTCGACCGCTCCCCGCGCGGTGCTGTCAGCGTGGAGGCGGTATTCCGCCGGCAGCCGGTCCTCGTGTTTAATAAAGTAGTGATATAAGAACTGAATCACTTTCCTGGCGTTGGCGGCGTCTTTCCGCCCGGTGCTGGGCGTATAGACCTTCTCGAAAAGGAAATCGCGTAACGTTCCGGCGGCGGCCAGCACTTCGTTGCTCATTTTTATCGCCGGCTTTTTCAGTTTTTTCCGGCTGACGCGCACGTCCCACGAGCTTTGGATAATGTCCGTCACCATGGTGTTGATGCGCTGCGAGTGGGAAGCCCCCAGCGTTTGCAGCGCCTCGCGGGGCAAATCGTTTTCCGTGAGAATCCCGGCCCGGATAGCGTCGCCGATATCGTGGTTGATATACGCCACCATGTCGGCGATCTTAACGGCCTCGCCTTCGACGGTGCCCACTTCTCCCCAGTCCTTACCGAGGATAGGCAAGCTGCTCTTGGAATGGTTGACGATGCCGTCCCTCACCTCCCAGGTCAGGTTGAGGCCCCGCCCGTCCTTTTCCAGCAGGTCGACGATGCGTAGGCTCTGCTCGTTATGCCGGAAACCCTCGCGAAAAAGCTCGTCGAGGGTATCTTCGCCCCAGTGCCCGAAAGGGGTATGTCCCAGGTCGTGCCCCAGGGCGATGGCTTCGGTGAGGTCCTCGTTGAGGTTGAGCGCCCGGGCGATAGTGCGGGCAATCTGGGAGACCTCCAGCGTATGGGTGAGCCGGGTGACATAATGGTCGCCGAGGGGCGCGATGAATACCTGCGTCTTATGTTTTAAGCGACGGAAAGACATGCAGTGAATGATGCGGTCGCGGTCGCGCTGGAAGCAGGTGCGGATAGGGTCGGGGTCCTCTGGGCGCTGCCTGCCGCGTGAATTTTTGCTTTTCACGGCGTGGGGAGAGAGGCTTTCTTCCTTCTCCTCGGTAAGCTGGCGGATATGAAGCTGCTCAATCATTGTCTTATTATGAGCAGTTGGAAGCCGCAAGTTCAAGTGATGAAATCCTCCCCCTGTATCCCCCTCCTTCGGCAAAGGAGGGGGAGGAAAAATAAAAGAGGGGTTTCACCCCTCTTAAATACTCCCGTTTCGGAGTCCTATCTATTTATTTTCTCGGTAGATTATACCGCCAATCATAAAAAGGCAATCGTTAAATAGGTTATTTAATGCCTAGCTTGGCTTCCACCCTGGCGATGATATCGCGCGTCTGGTCAATCATGTCCGGGCTGACGGATATCGAGGTGATGCCCCACTCCACCAGCTTTTCGGTAATCTCCGGGTAGACCGACGGCGCCTGACCGCAGATGGAGCAGGTCACCCCGGCGGCTTTACAGCCCTTTACCACCTTTTCGATGGATATCATGACGGCCTCGTTGCGTTCGTCGAACGTGGCCGCCAGCCGGGCGCTATCCCGGTCGATGCCTAACGTTAATTGCGTGAGGTCGTTGGAACCGATGGATATACCGTCGATGCCCACGGCCAGGAATTTTTCGAGCAGGATAACGTTGGAAGGCACCTCGCACATCATCCAGAGCTTGAAGCTCGGGGAACGCTTCAGCCCATCCCCCTCCATGATTTTCACGGTGCGTTCCATTTCCGCCACCGTGCGCACGAAGGGTATCATGACCCAGAGGTTATCGTAAAGCGCCCTCACCTTCTTGATAGCGGCCAGCTCGAGCTTGAAGGTCTCGATGTCCGTGATGTACCGCGAAGCGCCGCGGTAGCCGATCATCGGGTTCTCTTCGTCCTGCTCGAACTTTTCGCCGCCCTTGAGCGCCTTATACTCGTTACTCTTAAAGTCGTTGGTGCGGTAGACGACCTGCCGGGGGTGGAAAGCCTTGGCGAACTTGATCAGGCCGACGGCGAGCTTATCGACGAACTCCTGCCCGCGGCCTTCTTCAATCATGGCGCTCGGGTGCTCGCCGATTTCGGCGACCATGAACTCGGCGCGCAAAAGGCCGATGCCGTCGACGTCCCTCATAGCGATGCGGTCGACTATTTCCGGCTGGGCGAGGTTGGCGAGCAGCTTGGTCTTGGTCTTGACTTCGCCGCGGGCGCGTATCTTGACATCACTCTTGACCTCTATCCTGCCCTGGTAGACCTTGCCGTTGCTCCCGTCAACCGTAATTATCTGCCCGTCTTTCAGGGTGGTGGTGGCTTTTTCCGTGCCCACCACACAGGGTATGCCCAGCTCGCGGCTGACGATGGCGGCGTGGGCCGTCCGGCCGCCGCGGTCGGTGACGATGGCCGCCGCCCGCTTCATCGCGGGGACGAAGTCCGGCGTGGTCATCTCCGCCACGAGGATATCGCCGTTCATGACTTTATCAATCTGCGAGGGGTCGGGCACGATTTTTACGGGCCCGGAGGCAACCCCCGGACTAGCCGGCGCCCCGGATAAAAGTATCGTGGCATCGATGTCATGGGTGGTGAATCTGATTTTATTGGTAGTGGTTACGGGACGGGTCTGCACGATATAGATTTTGTGGTCTTCTTTAGCCCACTCCACGTCCTGGGGGAAATCGTAATGCTTTTCCAGGGTCTTGCCTATTTTCGCCAGGAAAAGGATGTCTTCGTCGGTTATTTTTTGGCGCGCCTGCTCCTCTTTGGTCAGGTCGACCTTGATATTATCGGTTTTACCGTGGGCGCCGGCCTTCTTGACCAGTTTCCATTCCTGTTTCTTGATTTGCTTTTCGATTATTTTTTCGGTCTTTTTATCCACGACATAGTGGTCGGGGGTGACATCGCCGGAGACAATCATCTCGCCGAGTCCCAGCACCGCCTCGATGGTAATCCTCTCTCTGTTGTTGGTGGATGGTTCGATGGTGAACATAACACCGGAGGACTCGGACTGCACCATACGCTGTACCGGCACGGCGATGCCCACGTTGAAGTGCTCGAACCCCTGTTCCTTGCGGTAAAAAATTGCGCGCGCCCCGAAGAGCGACGCCCAGCACCCCTGCACCGCCACCACCACGTCCTTGCCCCCTTCGATGTTAAGGAAAGTGGCCTGTTGCCCGGCGAAGGATGCTTCCGGCAGGTCTTCGGCGGTGGCCGAGGAGCGTACCGCCACCAGGCCTTTACCCATTTTAGAGTAGGCTTCCTCGATGGCTTTAGCGGTCTCGGGGGGCATTTTGGAGCTTTTGATAAGCGTCTGGATTTTTTCGGCGACTTCCTGGAGCTGTTTGCTCTGATGCACGTCAAGGGGTTCGAGGAGGGATTTTATTCTCTCCTGAAGGCCGGCTTTCTCCACGAAGTCGAAATAGGCATTGGCCGTGACGATAAATCCCGGCGGCACGGGTATCCCGGCGTTGGTCATCTCTCCCAGGTTGGCGCCTTTACCCCCCACCAGCGGGATGTCTTTCTTGGTAACTTCGTTGAACCAGACGACGGCCTTGACCCTAGATTTCATGCTCTGTCCTCCGTTATGACGCGGTTTATTGCGGGCAAAGTGATGATTTATTATAACATATTCTCAGACTTTATTTGTAAACCTCCCGGCTTTTGGGGCGGCTATTTGCCTCAAGTTAAGGAGGGGGCAAGGTGAGGTTAATTAGACAAAAACATTTGACAGGGTTGTTGACATGGGTTTAGAATTAGATACGAAGGTTGGGGCAAAGCGGTTGACTAAAGGGTGAGGGAGGCTTGACAATGATAGAAATGACGATTGATAGCATCCGTGTCAGTCTGATGAACTACCAGCGCGTAGTGATTCTGAAAGAGAAAGCGTCCGACCGCTATTTGCCCATCTGGATCGGCCCGGCGGAAGCCGATGCCATCGCCGTGAAGCTGCAGGGGGTACAGGTACCCCGTCCTTTGACCCACGACCTTTTAAGCTCCGTCATCGATACGCTGGGGGCGACGGTCAATTCCATTATCGTTAACGACCTCAAGAACGATACCTTTTTCGCCAGGGTCATCCTGGATTTCGACGGCAAGCAGGTTGAGGTGGATTCGCGGCCCAGCGATGCGCTCGCTCTGGCGGTGCGGACCGGCGTGCCGATTTATGCGGAGGAAACGGTCCTGGAAAAAGCCGGCATCCTGCTGGACGGTGAGACCGGCAAACCCATCTTCGAAGAGGGAGAAGTCGCCGAAGGCAAGCATCCCCGCATCAATGACGAGGAGATGAAGAAAAAAATGTCCGCCTTTTACGATTTCATTAATACCCTCGACCTCGATGATTTTGACAAACGCAAGTCTTAAAAAATAAGTCATTGTTTAGTCGCGAAGCCCCGATTGACATCGGGGCTCATTTTATTTGACAATGCCCCATCTCGATGCTAATATGCTTTGAACTCTGACATATAATCTTCATCAACCAGGAGGCATGACCATGGCAATTGACGGCACTTATAAAATCGAACTCGATACCCCGATGGGGAAAATGGAAACCAAAATGACCTGTATCACCAAAGGCAATATCCTTACCGGCAAGGCGGAAAGCCAGATGGGCACCGCCGACCTGACCGGAAAGGTGAACGGCGACCAGTTTACCTGCGAAGCGAATGTCTCCAGCCCGATGGGCTCGATGCATCTTACTTACACCGGCAAAGTAACCGGAAGCGATATCGCCGGCGAGATTAAAGCCGGGGACTTCGGGACGGTGCCCTTCAAGGGCAAACGCGTTTAATATTTATTCTCAGCTCAAGAAAATCTCGGTTTTAGCTACAGCTTTCCGCGCCGGGCATCAGGGTACTATATCTTTATGCCGATAGATTTGACCTGAGATAGCTGGTTCTGCTATCATTCCAGAGTTAGGCTCCGCGAGGTCGGTATGGACAAATGGATACCGGCCCTGAGGGTAACCGGTATTGGTTTTTATATCGCCACCTGCATTGCCGGGGGCTCCCTGGCCGGCTGGTGGCTCGGCGGCAAAAGACCGCTTTACCTGATTATCGGCTTGCTGGTGGGATTGGTTTTAGCTTTTTATGGTGCTTACCAGATGGTTAAGTCCCTTATCACCGATAATAAAAAGGAGAACCCCTAGTGGCTGAGACAGGGAAAAAGCGGGGCTGCCTCGGCTGTGCGACGCCGATTTTAATCGTTATCGGGGTTATCATCTTCGGCGTGCTTATCCTGGGTTTATTAGCCGGACCGATAGGGCACGGATTGCTCGCTCGTTTTGGTATCAGTCTTAGTTTACCCGCGTGGCTGGTTTCCGAGAAGCCGGTCATCCATCTCGCCGCGCCGGCGCTGTTTAAAGTTTTCGGTTTCCCCATTACCAACACGATGCTGGCGGGCTGGATTACCGTTATTTTCCTGGTCCTGGTGAGCTGGCTGGTGACCCGCCGCATGAAGCTCGTCCCCGGCCCCGTCCAGGCCGTCTTCGAGTTTGCTCTGGGATGGGTTCACGACCTCTGCGTGAGCGTCGCCGGCGATAAAAGCGGCCGGAGGTTTTTCCCGGTCGTTTGCACCATTTTCCTCTTTGTGGCTTTTAACGCCTGGCTGGCGCTGATACCCGGCTTCGGCTCAATAGAGTTCAACGGGCACGAACTTTTAAGGGGAGCCAACACGGACCTGAATACTCCGCTCGCATTAGCCATCGTCTCCTTCATCTTCGTGGCCTATTTCGGGCTAAGAGAGCTCGGCGGCGGCTGGCTCCGCCAGTACTTTAACTTCGGTCCGTTTTTCCGCAGTATCGGCCGCGTCTTTAAAGGCAAATTGAACTTCATGGATATTTTTTCCGGGGCCATCGGCATTTTCGTCGGCCTGCTGGAGTTCCTGAGCATGTTCATCCGTCTCATCAGTTTTACCTTCCGTCTTTTCGGCAACATGACCGCCGGCGAGATACTGGTGATTATCGGCGCTTTCCTGATTCCCTTGCTGGGGATTAACTTCGCGATATACGGATTTGAGCTGCTCGTCGGGTTGGTCCAGGCGCTAGTGTTCAGTATTTTGACGCTGGTCTTCGCCACGATGTCGGTAACGTCTCATGAAGCGGAGTCGCACGGATAGTTTGACATATTTTACAGTTTCTTAAGGAGGGACAAGTATGGATCCTGCATCGATGAAAATGCTGGCTATCGGTCTGGTGATGGGGCTGGGGGCGCTCGGGCCCGGCCTGGGCATCGGCATCCTGGGCTATGGGGCGATGGTAGGACTGGCGCGCAACCCGGAGGCCAGGGGGCCCATCTTTACCAACATGCTGCTGGCCGTCGCCATGGCGGAAGCCATCGCCATTTATGCCCTGGTCGTGGCGATATTGCTCGGGTTCGTGTTCTAAAGGCAATACGCGGGAAATAAATTAAAGGGGCGAATATGGATCAGGAAGGGTTACCTACGTTTATCGCGGCTATCGTGGCCGCGGCGATACTGGGCGTCATGGTCATCGCGGCGGTATTGATACACGCCGTCCTGACTATGCCGGTTAAGTAAGCACTGCAAAATATCGAGATAAAGCAGTCCAGGGGGCAAATATGGGCGGTATTTCCGAATTGGGAATTAATTGGTCGACGCTGATCACGCAGGTCATTACTTTTATCGTGCTATTGCTGCTCCTGCGCTTGGTGGCTTACAAACCGCTGATGCGCATGCTCGACGCGCGTTCGCGGCGCATCAAGGAAAGCATGGACCAGGCCCAGGCCATCAAGGAGCAATCGGCGAATACTCAGGAAGAGATCAAGAAGCAGCTCGAGCAGGCGAGCCGCGAAGGACAGGAGCGCCTTGCCCGCGCCGTCAAAGCCGGCGAGGAGGTCAAGCAGAAGGCGCAGGCGGACGCCCGCCAGGAGGCCGAAACCCTGATTAAACGGGCCCGCGTGGAAATTCAGCAGGAGCGCGACGAGGCTATCGGCGAGGTGCGCCGCGAGTTCGCCGATTTAACGGTGCTGGCGGCCGGCAAGGTCATCGAAAAATCTCTGGATAAAGAAGAGCACCGCGAGCTGATCGACAAGGTGCTGGAAGAAAGCGCCCATTTGAAGAAAAAAGATTAGTTAATCAGGAATAGATAATGCCCAAGAAGTTTAATGCCCGGCGCTATGCCCGGGCGGTCTTTGAGATAGCGCTGGAAAAAAATGAGTTGGAACGCTGGCAGTCCGACCTGGAGAAAATCGCGGCTGCCGTCGGTAATGAAGAGCTATTAGCCGTGCTGGAAAGCCCGAAAATAAGAATCGAAGAAAAGTCGGGGCTGCTGTCTAAACTGGGAGATATCAATCCCCTGGTCATAAATCTGATCGCGCTTTTAATCGCCAGGGACAGCGTCAGGACGGTAGCCGAAATCGCCGCGGAATACCGGCGCATGGTAGACGAATATCGCGGGATACAGCCGGCGGAGGTCGTGACCGCCATACTTCTCGATAAAAGGGATAAAGAAAAACTGGCGGAAAACCTGGGCGCCATCGTCGGGAAAAAGGTGGTGCTCGAGTCCGCCGTCGACCCCGCTATCATCGGCGGGATTATTGCCAGGGTGGGCGGCAAGCTATTGGATGGCAGCACCCGCGGCAAGCTTCTGGCTTTGAAAAAAGAGCTGGAAACAGGGGAGAGGCAGCGTTAGAAGGAGGCAGTTCCTATGGCAACACGGGGCGAAGATATCGTTTCGATTATCAAGCAGCAGATTGAGCAGTTCGGCACGACCGTCACCATGGTGGATGTCGGCACGGTCATCGAGGTCGGCGACGGCATAGCCAGGATTCACGGCCTGGCTTCAGCCAAATACAACGAGCTATTACAGTTTCCCAACGATGTTATCGGTATTGCTTTAAATCTCGAGGAGGACAGTGTCTCCGCCGTTATCCTGGGGGACTATACCAAAATTAAGGAAGGCGACGAGGTCAAGTCCACCGGACGCATCGCCGAAGTACCCGTGGGCGAAGGACTTATCGGTCGCGTCGTCGATCCCCTCGGTCGACCACTGGACGGCCGCGGCGCTATAAGAATGGACAAGACCCGTCCCATCGAGAGGGTCGCCCCTAACGTCGTCCTGCGCGCCCAGGTGGATACGCCCGTCCAGACCGGCATCAAGGCGGTGGACAGCATGTTCCCCATCGGGCGGGGCCAGCGCGAGCTGATCATCGGCGACCGCTCTACCGGCAAGACCGCCATCGCCCTGGACGCCATCGTTAACCAGAAGGGCGGCGACTTAATCTGTATCTATGTCGCTATCGGCCAGAAGATATCCCAGGTGGCGCGGGTAGCGTCCGTCCTGGCGAACTACGGCGCCATGGAGCATACCATCGTGGTGTCAGCCTCCGCCTCGGACTCCGTGGCGTTACAGTACCTGGCGCCATACGCCGGCTGCGCCATGGGCGAGGAGTTCATGGAGCAGGGCAGAGACGTCTTGATAATCTATGACGACCTTTCCAAGCACGCCTGGGCTTACCGCCAGCTTTCGTTATTACTGCGCCGGCCGCCCGGCCGCGAGGCCTACCCCGGCGACGTTTTTTACCTGCACAGCCGCCTCCTGGAGAGGGCGGCCAAGTACGCTAAGGAATACGGCGGCGGCTCGCTGACCGCCCTGCCCATCATCGAAACGCAGGCGGGTGATGTCTCGGCCTATATCCCCACCAACGTTATCTCGATTACCGATGGCCAGCTTTACCTGGAGTCGGACCTCTTTAACGCCGGCATCAAGCCCGCGCTGAATGTGGGCATCTCGGTATCCCGCGTCGGCAGCAAAGCCCAGACCGCGGCGATGAAAAAAGTGGCCGGCCGGCTAAAGCTGGACATGGGGCAGTACCGCGAGGTGGCGGCGTTCGCCCAGTTCGGCACCGCCGAGCTCGATAAAGCCACGCGGTCGCAGCTGGAGCGCGGCCTGCGTATCCAGGAAGTCCTCAAGCAGTCGCAGTTCGTCCCGGTCTCCCTGGAGAGACAGGTCATGATTCTTTATGCCGTCATCAACGGCTACCTGGACGATATCCCGGTGGAGAAAATCGCCGCTTTTGAAACGGATTTTTATCGTTTTATGGAGTCGAGCTACGCCGATTTGGCGAAGAACATCGCCTCGACCAAAGACCTGAATAAAGACGGTGAAGAGACCCTTAAAAAAGCCGTTACCGAGTTCAAGCAGGGGTTTATAAAATAGCAGGGCGTTTAAGAGGGACGCCGTCCCTCTTTCGTATCAACCCTCTCCCTTGAGGGAGAGGGGGACAAAGGGGGAGAGGAAAAATGGAAAAAGTTATTGCCTATTGTGGCGTCGTCTGCTCGGACTGCGGCGCTTATATCGCTACCATTAAAAACGATGATAAATTGCGCCAGGCGCAGGCGGAAAAGTGGGCTAAGCAGTATAATATCCCCATTATGAAAGCCTCTGATGTTAACTGTACCGGCTGCAGTTCCAGAGGTGTTCAAATAGGCCATTGCGCCGTGTGCGAGATACGCAAGTGCGGCATGGAAAAAGGCTTGAAAAACTGTGGGTATTGTATAACCTACCCGTGTGCCAAACTAGAGGTAATTTTTAAGCACTATCCAGCCGCTAAAAAGACTTTAGACGCTATAAAAAAGGGGAAAAAATAACCCATGCCTGATATCCGTAAAGTCCGCCGCCGCATCAGGGGCGTCCGCAATATCGCCAAAATCACGCGCGCCATGGAGATGATTGCCGCCTCCAAGATGAAAAAAGCGCAGGAGCGCGGCCTGGCCGGGCGGCCCTACTCGCAGAAAATCGAGCAGGTCATCGCCGACCTGGCGGCCATACCGGATATCGGCCTGCAGCACCCGCTCTTACAGCGGCGGCCGGTGGCAAGAATCACCGTGGTGCATATCACCCCTGACCGCGGTCTCTGCGGCGGCCTCAATGCCAACCTGAACCGGAATCTGGCCCGCTTTATCCTGGAGCAGAAGGTCCCCGTGGAGGTCGTCGCCGTGGGGCGCAAAGGTCGGGAGTTTGCCTCGCGCGCCAGCTGCAAATTATGTGCCGAGTTTACCCAGCTGGGCGACCAGCCCCGCTTCCTGGATATCCTCCCCATCTCCCGTATCCTCATTGAGGAATATACCGCCGGAAACATCGACGAGGTCTATATCTCCTATGCCCATTTCGTCTCTACCATGGTGCAGCGACCGGCTATGAAAAAGCTTTTGCCCGTGACGCCGGCCAAGATACCCCGCGCGGAAAACGTCGATTACATTTACGAGCCGGGGGCGGAGGCGGTGCTGGGCGGGCTTTTGCCCCGCTTCGTGGAGATGGAAATTTACCATGATATCCTGGAGTCCATCGCCAGCGAGCAGTCGGCCCGCATGGTGGCGATGCGCAACGCCACCGACAGCGCCAATGAGCTTATCGGCGATTTAACGCTCTTATATAACAAAGCCCGGCAGGAAGCCATCACCCGCGATCTCCTCGATATTACCGGAGGGGTGGTGGCCCTGGAATAAATACTAATTAAAAAGGAAAGAATTAATTGTCGTTGCGAGCCATCCCGACCGTAGTCGGGAGGCGCGGCAATCTCTAACTTGGGGTCTGTGAGATGATTGGGATTGCCACGTCGCTTACGCTCCTCGCAATGACAGCTGAAGTGAGGTCTCTATGGCTAAGGGAAAAGTAGCTCAGGTCATCGGCACGGTCGTGGACGTGGAGTTCCCCCCGGACGAACTACCCGCCCTCTTTAACGCCGTCGAAATAAAACGCGGCGATGGCAAAATCGTCCTCGAAGTCCAGGACCACCTCGGCAATAACTGGGTGCGCTGCCTGGCGCTCTCGCCAACGGACGGTCTCGAACGCGGGGCGGAGGTCGTCGATACCGGCTCGGCTTTAAAGGTGCCGGTCGGCCATGCCACGCTGGGACGCCTCTTCGATGTCATGGGGACGCCGCTGGATAACCTCGGCGCTGTCAAGGCTGACGACCGCTGGCCCATCCATCGTCCGCCTCCCTCTTTCGAGGAGCAGGCCGCCAGCACCCAGATGCTGGAGACGGGCTTAAAGGTTATCGACCTCATCACGCCGTTCACCAAGGGCGGTAAAATCGGGGCTTACGGCGGCGCCGGCGTGGGCAAGACGGTCATTATCCAGGAGCTTATCCGCAACATCGCCACGGTGCACGGCGGATTCTCAGTCTTTACCGGCATCGGGGAGCGCTCCCGTGAAGGCAACGACCTCTGGCGCGAGATGAAGGAGTCCGGCGTCATCGATAAGACCGTGATGGTCTTCGGCCAGATGAACGAGCCGCCCGGCGTCCGGCTGCGCGTCGGACTGACCGGCCTGACGATGGCGGAGTACTTCCGTGATGTCGAAGGGCAGGACGTCCTGCTCTTTATCGATAATATTTACCGCTATACTTTAGCCGGCATGGAGGTCTCGGCGCTGCTGGGTCGAATGCCTTCGGCGGTGGGCTACCAACCGACCCTAGCGACCGAAATGGGCGAGCTTCAGGAGCGTATCGCTTCCACCAAGAAAGGCTCGATTACCTCTTTCCAGGCGATCTACGTCCCCGCCGATGACTATACCGACCCCGGCGTGGTAACGACGTTTGGCCACCTGGACGCCGTGGTGGCGCTGGAGAGGTCTATCGCCGAACAGGGCTTGTACCCCGCCGTCGACCCCCTGACCTCCACCTCCCGCATCCTCGACCCCAGCGTCGTCGGCGAGGAGCATTACCGCGTCGCCCGCGAGGTGCAGCGGGTGCTGCAAAGATATAGAGACCTGCAGGATATTATCGCCATCCTGGGCATCGAAGAGCTTTCCGAGGAAGACAAGCAGTCCGTGTCCCGGGCGCGCCGCATCCAGCGCTTCCTCTCGCAGCCCATGTTCGTGACGGAGGTCTTTACCGGTCGACCCGGCAAGTATGTGAAAGTGGCAGATACCGTGCGCGGCTTTAAGGAAATCCTCGAAGGCAAGTACGACGACCTCCCCGAACAGGCTTTCTATATGGTCGGCGGCATCGAGGAAGTGGCGGAGGCGGCCAAGAAAATGGGGGCTCAGGCTGATGTCAAGTCTTAAACTGGATATCGTTACCGCCGAGCGCGTCGTTTACTCCGAGGAAGTCGATATCGTTATCGCCCCCGGCGTGGAAGGCCAATTGGGTATTTTGCCCCACCACGCCCCCCTGATGACTATCCTCCAGGCCGGCGAGCTGGTAGTACGAAAGGGCGCGCAGGAGGATTCCCTGGCGATCTCCGGCGGTTTTCTGGAGGTGCGCCCCGACCGCGTGATTATCCTGGCGGACAGCGCCGAAAGGGCGGAGGAAATCGACGTCGCCCGCGCCGAAGCCGCCCGGAAACGCGCCGAGGAAAGGCTAAAAGAAAAGGTGGCAGGAGGTGTCGAGGAGGGACAGGCGGCGGAAGCCGCCCTGCGGCGCGCGACGGCCCGGCTGACCGTGGCGGACAAGATGAAGCGCCGCCGCAAACTCTAACGAAATAAATGTTTTTCCCAAAACTAAAGCCCCGATTTTTATCGGGGCTTTTTCTTTAATGGATTGTTTACAGATTGTCGCTTATCTACTGCTCCTCCCGATTGAGAAGCGCAGGTACCTCCTCCCCCGTATCCCCCCTAAGAATTACATGATTTCGAGTCTGACTCTGGTCTGGGCTTTGGCGGCTTTTACCCTCAGCAAGGTGCGCATCGCCTGCGCAATCTGCCCCTGCTTGCCGATGATCCTTCCCTTGTCATCATCGGCCACACGCAGCTTCAGCGTGATGCCCTCCTCGTTGGTTTCCTCTTCCACATTCACTGCATCCGGGTCGTTGACGATGGACTTGGCGATGTAAATTACTAGGTCTTTCATGGCTTCTCCTTGACTGGTTTGAACTTTTCCAGAATACCTGCCTTACCTAGTAGTCTGGCAGTGGTTTCTGACGGTTGTGCGCCCTGTCTCAGCCAGTGCAGTGCCCGCTCCTCTTTAATGACGACCGTTTCCGGGTTCGTCTTGGGGTCGTAGTTGCCGATGATTTCCACGAACGCCCCGTCCCGCGGCGACCGGCTATCGGCGACCACCAGCCGGTAGCTGGGTTGTTTCCTCGCCCCCATGCGGCGTAGCCTGATTCTCAGCATTGATACCTGCCTTCTATTGACGTAAAAGTTTACGTCCCCTATTATGCACTATAACCTCATATCTGTCAATAATGAAAAGCAAAATTGTTAAGAAATTCTTATTTATTTGTTTTGACAAGTTTCCTGTTTTTTACATATAATTCCCTTAACATAATAAGGAATGAGGAGGAGAAAATATGAAAGACTTTAAAGGAAAGGTGGCGGTCGTTACCGGCGCCGCCAGCGGTATCGGCTTCGCGCTGGCGGAGCGCTGCGCGCAGGAGGGCATGAAGGTCGTCCTCGCCGGTGTAAACGAAGACACGTTGAAAAAGGCCGAAAAGGAAATCAAAAAGACGGGGGCAACTACGCTGGTCGTCAAGACTGATGTCTCTAAAGCCGGTGATGTCAAAGCGCTGGCTAAAAAGACGATAGATACATTCGGGGCGGTGCACCTGCTGTTCAATAATGCCGGCGTCGGCGCTGGTACATCGGTCTGGGGAAGCACCCTGGCTGACTGGGAGTGGACGCTGGGCGTTAACCTGTGGGGAGTGATTTATGGCCTTCATTTCTTCGTGCCTGTCATGCTGAAGCAGAACAACGAATGTCATATTGTGAATACGGCTTCGATAGCCGGGTTCCTGCCCGGCGCTTTCAGCAGCACCTATGCCGTAAGTAAACACGGTGTAGTAATAATCTCGGAGTCACTCTACCTCGAACTGGCGATGACGGGGAAGAAAAACATCGGCGTTTCGGTGCTGTGCCCGGGAGCCATCAAGACGAAAATGATGGATTCCGAGCGAAACCGGCCCGAAGAGCTCCGGAATGACCCCGCCGTGGAAAAGATAAATTTGGCCGACCCGAACGTCCAAGCTCTGGCTAACGCCTTAACCCAGGCGCTTGATCATGGGATGCCGCCGCCGCAGGTTGCTGACATGGTTTTTAGCGCAATTAGAGACAACAAATTTTATATATTCCCTAACGCGGAAATGGCCAAACCCATGATCAGGGCCCGGATGGAAGGTATCCTTCAGGAACATAGCCCGGCGAACCCCTTTGGCCCGCAATAAAAGGGTATCCTTGTTTGAAGATTGCCAATACTCTGATACTGCGTCTATAATCAGTGTATGGATACCGTCGGCTTTGCACGAATGGAACGTGACCACCGCCCGGGCGCGGGAGATCCAGCTCGAACTTGCCCCCCGGGTTTCACCTGAGGGAGTTGTCCTGCCCCGCGTTTTATTGCCGGCGTCGATATCTCCGTGAGCAAATGGGCGAAGACGGGCACCGGGGCGGCGGTCGTCCTGAGCTATCCCGGATGGGAGATTGCCGATATCGCCACCGTCACCGACCGCCTCGAGTTTCCCTATGTGCCCGGACTGTTAACTTTCCGCGAAGCCCCGCTCATTCTGGCCGCCTGTGAAAAGCTCCGTATTACCCCCGACCTTGTTATCGTCGACGGGCAGGGTTTCGCCCACCCGCGGCGCATCGGTATTGCCTCCCACCTGGGTCTCTGTCTCGACATCCCCACCATCGGCTGCGCCAAGTCGCGCCTGCTGGGAAACTATATTGAGCCGGAGGCTGCTTCCGGCAGCTTTACCGACCTCCTCGATAATGGTGAGGTTATCGGCGCCGTCGTGCGCACCAGGACGGACGTCAAACCGGTCTTCGTGTCCATCGGCCACAAGATAAATTTACCGGAGGCGATACGCTGGACGCTGGCGTGCTGCCGGGGCTATCGTATCCCGGAGCCGACCCGCCTCGCCCACCAGGTCGCCGGCGGCTTTCTTAAATTGGAAAAAGACGCGGTAACAGTCCAGTCGTTAAATACATTAAAGGAAGGGCGAAGTCAGATGCAGGAATTAAGTGACAGGTTAGCAAAGTTACAGGCCAGAGTCTCTCAGACCATGGAGCATCTTTGACATCGCCGCTAAAGAAAAAGAAATCGTCGAGCTGGAGAAACAGTCCGGCCAGCCGGATTTCTGGCTCGACCAGTCCCGTGCCCAGGGCGTGATGCGCCAGCAGGCGGAGAAGTCCCGCCTGGTCCAGCGGTGGCGGGGGCTGGAAAATAAGCTGTGCGAGATTGCCGAGCTAATCACGATTTCCGGAGAAGATGAAGTCCTGCAAAAAGATATCGCTAAAGAGCTTGACGGCATTGCCTCGCAGCTCGACGAGCTTGAGTTCCAGCTGGCTTTCCGCGGCGAATACGACACCCGTAACGCCATCCTGGCGATACACGCCGGCGCCGGGGGCACGGAATCCCAGGACTGGGCGGAAATGCTCCTGCGGATGTACCTGCGCTGGGCGGAGCGCCGCGGCTATAAAGCCGAGGTGCTGGATACTTCGCCGGGGGACGAGGCGGGCATCAAGAGCGTCGTCATCACGGTGGCCGGCGACTATGCCTTCGGATATCTGAAGTCGGAGCACGGCGTCCACCGTCTGGTGCGACTCTCTCCCTTCGATGCCGACCACGCCCGGCATACCTCGTTCGCGCTGGTCGAGGTGTTGCCGGAAGCCGAAGAAAACGTCGACCTGGTAATCGCCCCGGAAGACGTCAAGGTGGAAACTTTCCGCTCCAGCGGGCCGGGCGGCCAGCACATGCAGAAGACCAGCAGCGCCGTCAGACTGACCCACCTGCCGACCGGCATCGTGGTGTCCTGCCAGAGCGAGAGGTCCCAGCATATGAACAAGGACTTCGCTTTCAAGATACTCCGGGCGCGACTCCTGGAAAAACAACTGGAAAAAAGGGAGGAAGAGAAAACCCGGCTTAAAGGGAAGCGGATAGAGGCGGGGTGGGGCAATCAAATCAGGAGTTATGTCCTCCATCCGTACAAAATGGTCAAAGACCACCGCACCGGCTTTGAGACCGGCCGCACCGAGGCCGTACTGGACGGTGACCTCGACGACTTTATGAATGCTTATTTACGTTCTATAATAGGTAAAGAGGGCGCATGAAAAAGTTAGCTTTTCTAGGTCTGGTGATAATGCTGCTGGGCTTAATAATTCCCGTCGGGGTAAGGGCCAGCGGCACACTCGCGGTACTGGATAGCACGGTGCAGGTGAATTTCCCGGCGAGCATCACCTTCAATATCACGGCCTCCAGCGATGTCAATATTACCGGCGTTCGCCTGCACTATCTGGTCGACCGCATGGCGTATGCCCGGATTGTCAGTGAAGTACCCCTGCTCATCAACCCGGCCACCCGGGTGACCGGGCAGTGGGTCTGGGACATGAGGATGTCCGGCGGGATGCCGCCGGGTTCGAAAATAGAATACTGGTGGACGTTGACCGACGCCGGCGGGGGAGATTTGGAGACGGCCCCCGCCACCGTCTATTTCGAGGATAATCGCTACACCTGGCGTAGCCTCAACCGGGGCAACATCACGCTTTACTGGTATGATGGCGACGACGCTTTTGCCGGGGCGCTGATGAATGCCGCCCAGGCGGCGTTGTCCCGCCTTTCCGATAATACTGGCGCCGAACTGGAAGGCCCCGCGCGTCTCTATATCTACGCCAGCACCGCCGACTTGCAGGGCTCCATGATTTTCCCCCAGGAATGGACGGGCGGCGTGGCTTTTTCCCAGTACGGTATCATCACTATCGGCATTACCCCGGATTCCACCGGCCTTGCCTGGGGTATCCGGGCTATCGCCCACGAGCTGACCCACCTGGTAGTCAATCAGGTGACCTTTAATCCCTATAACTTCCTGCCTACCTGGCTCGATGAAGGTCTGGCGATGGTTTCCGAGGGCGAACTGGAACCCGAGTTTACATCGGTTCTATCTAATGCGATTAACAATAATACGCTTATCTCGATACGCAGCCTGGCCAGCCCGTTTTCCGCCAACACGGACCAGTCCTTGCTCAGCTATGCCGAGAGTGATGCAGTGGTGAGCTATCTCATTAATGAGTTCGGGCGCGATAAGATGCTGGCGCTGCTCAACGCCTTCCATCAGGGCAGCGGTTACGATGAGGCTTTGCACAAGGTTTACGGCTTTGATATGGATGGGTTGAACGTTCAATGGCAAGCTTCACTAGAGGGCGCCGCGGTTCCTTAGGAAAAGAAGTTTTTACTACCATCTTGCCATCCCCGGCTGCCAGGTGTTAGACTAGACTCGCATGAAAAAGCCCTCTCAAGCCAAGTACTCTTCCATGACCATTCACGATTTGCCCGTGGCCGATAGACCGCGGGAGAGACTGCAGAGGCTGGGGATAGAGGCTTTGTCCGCCCAGGAAATCCTGGCGCTTCTCCTGGGGAGGGGCATTGCCGGGGAATCGGTGATGGTGACCGCCCAGCGACTGCTGAGTCAGTTCGGGGGTTTGAAGGGCATTGCCGGCGCCTCCCTGGAGGAACTGTCCCAGGTGCGCGGCATCGGCATCGCCAAGGCTTCCCAGATAAAAGCGGCCGTGGAACTGGCCAGCCGGGTGGAAGGTTACTCCGAAACGACGGGCAAAACCGTGCTGAAAACTCCCGAGGATATCGCCAACCTGGTGCAGGCCAGGCTGAAAGACAAGAAAAAAGAGTATTTCCTGGCGATATTGCTGGATACCCGGAATCAGTTGATAAAAGTGGCCGAGATATCCGTGGGCAGCCTCGATAGCAGCGTCGTCCATCCCCGGGAAGTGTACAAAGAGGCGATATCCGCCAGCGCCGCCTCGGTAATTTTCGTCCACAACCACCCTTCCGGGGACACCGAGGCTTCCGAGGACGATATCAAGCTGACCAAGCGGCTGGTGGAGGCCGGAGAGATTGTGGGCATTGAAGTCCTCGACCACGTTATCATCGGCGGGAAAGACCACGCCAGCCTGAAACGACTGGGCCTGTTTTAGAGCGCCCTTAAGCCGAATCAGTACCGCTTATCTTTTCCTGGGGGGTTCGTGTCTTTCCGTCGTAACGGGTTTGGTCTTATCTTCCGGCTTGCGCACATATTCCGTCGTCAGCGCGATGTCCATGAACACGATGGGCTTGCGGATGATTTTGAACTCCAGCGGCGTGTGCACCATGCCGGACGGGATGTGGATGAAACAGGTTTCGGTGATGACGAATTTTTCCTGCTTGCCCTTGGGCCCGACGTAAAGCCAGACCTCGGCGTCGAAATCGTTGACTTTCGTGGCATCGGCGTTCTGGAAAGCCAGGAACTGGTCGAAATCGTGGGTATGGGGCTCGTTAATCATTAAAAAGGGCTCGGTGACGCAGAACCAGTCCATGCGGTAGCCGGAATTCCACTCATGGCCCCAGATATGGAAAGACTTGGCCGTGAGCTCGGGATAAAGCTTGGTGAAATCTCTGACGGGCTTGCCTCGATAATACTGCATATATTTCTTGGAAACCATCGATCTTCTCCTTATGATTATTTTACTTTCAATCATTATATGTTGAAGATTCGGCTAATTTCAAATGAAAAGACGTGAGCCATGCATCCCCCGAGTCGAATGCATGGCTCACTATATGATAAAGGAGGTCAAAGGTTATATTTTTTCGGTGTGCCGTATTTCGGACACCTGTCATTATGATAGTACATTGCTGGACAGGTGTCAATTATTTTTTCCGACTTTGTATTCAAAATATATCTTTTATGCGTATCGCGCAGGTTTGTGTTATATTAAAAATATGAGGGCTCTCCAAGGCGCGACGATGAAAAAAATTACGTTTGTATTGCTGTTAATCGTTTTGGCAAGCGCCCTGCCGCTGACCGCCTGCCAGCCAACTAACACTACTATCCCTCCGGCGTCCGGAGTTCTCAAGCTGTACGATATCGACCCCATCACCCTCGACCCGGCGGTGGTGGGGGAGGCTACTTCCAGCCAGTATATCGAGCAGATTTACAGCGGCCTGGTGCGGCTCGACGAAAAACTGGAAACGGTGGCGGATATCGCGGCAAGCTGGGATATCAGCCAGGACCGCCGCACTTATACCTTTCATCTGCGCCAGGATGTCCTGTTTCAGAACGGTCGCCGAGTTACCGCCGACGATTTTAAATACTCGTGGGAGCGCGCCTGCGACCCGGCCACCGGCTCGGGAGTGGCGGGCACTTACCTGGGTGACATCGTCGGGGCTAAAGACATGCTGGCGGGCCGGGCCAAGGAAATCAGCGGCGTGAAGGTCGTTAACGATAGCACTCTTGAGGTGACGATTAATGCTCCCAAATCTTATTTTCTTTACAAGCTGACCTACCCCACCACTTTTGTCGTGGATAAAGAAAATGTGGCCAAAGGTGGGGAGTGGTGGCGGCAGCCTAACGGCACCGGGCCGTTCCGGCTTACCAAGTGGCAGGCGAATAACCTGCTCGTCCTGGAGAGGAACGAGAGGTATTACGGCGAGATGGCGAAGCTCCTGCGGGTCGAGTATTCGTTATGGAGCGGCGTGCCGATGGATTTATACGAGACCGGCCAGATCGATGTCGCCGAAATATCGGTTTTTTATATCGATAGGGTCACCGACCCGTCCGGGCCTTTCTCCAAGGAACTCCACGTTACGCCCGAGTTAAGCTTTAGCTGGTTCGGCTTTAATACTACCAAGCCTCCCTTCGACGATGTGAACGTGCGCAAGGCTTTCACGCTGGCCCTCGATAAGGACAAGATAATCTCGCTGACGTTCCGGAATCTGGTGCAGCGCGCCGACGGCATCCTGCCCCCGGGCCTTCCCGGCTACAACCAGGACCTGGTCGGCCTGGGTTACGATGTTAATGAAGCTAAGGCGCTCATCAAGCAGTCGAAATACGGCGACGTGTCTAATTTGCCGCCCATCACGTTCACAACCTCGGGCTACGGGGGCTTGATATCGCTGGCGCTGGAAGCCGCCATTACCCAGTGGCGCGATAACCTCGGCGTCGACATCACGGTGCGCCAGCTGGAGCCGGACTGGTATCTCTACCATCTCAAGCAGGAGAAGGACGAGATGTTCGATATGGGGTGGATTGCCGATTATCCCCACCCCGAGGACTTTCTGGACGTGCTTTTCCATACCGGCGCCGAGAATAATTTTGCGGAATATTCCAATCCGGCGGTGGACGCCGTACTGGAGCAGGCGGGAAGTGAGGCGGATACTGCGAAAAGCTTGGGGCTTTACCAGCAGGCGGAGCAAATGCTGGTGGACGATGCCGCCATCCTGCCGCTGTGGTTTGGGGAGAATTACGTGCTGGTGAAGCCTTACGTGCAGGGCTATGAGCTGAATCCGATGGGCTTCGTGTGGTTGAATAAGGTGTCGATACTACCGCATTAAAGAAATTTTTATTTGAACCTATCCCCCTGTTCCCCCTTCCCTTGGGTATTTGTAAAGGGAAGGGGGAGTAAAAAAAGAGGGGCGAAGCCCCTCTTAGACGCTCCTAATATAGAAGGATTAAGCCCCTCTTAGACGCCCCGTTGCTATCTATATTGTCCCCTCTTTAAATATAGTAAAAAGCGATAGCGATTAGCACATAAACGGCGACCAGCTGGGCGCCTTCCAGCCAGTGGCAGACGCCGTCGGCGCTGATGTAATTGGCAATCATCGCCGTCATTACCAGCGCTATCAGCGAGAAAGGCCCGAACACCAGGCTCAGTGTCGTGCCGGTGAGGGCGGTGCTCAGCAGGACCAGCACCGGCACCACGAAAAGGGCGATCTGCAAAGCCGAACTCATGCCGATTTCCAGCGACATGGTCATATTATTGCGGCGGGCGAAAGTTTATCGCGGTGATGTTCTCCGGGATATTGGTCAAAATGGCGATAAACACCAGCCCGATAAAGCGCTCGGTCAACCCCATATCCGCGATGACCGGGGTAATGCTGTTTACCAGCAGATAGGACTCAAAGCTGCCCAGCCCGATGGCGGCAATCAGAAAAATCACGGCGGTGCGGAGCGACCAGGGACGGAAAGAGGGGGAGGGGGGTGTTTCCCGCTCGACCAGAAAAAGGTGCTTATGCGTCCCCAGCGTGTAGAACAGGCTTAAGATATAAACGATGCCCAGTACCACCGAGACCGCCAGGCTCATCGACTCCGCCGGTTTGTTCTGTACCATGTTGTACACGGACGGCAGCACCAGCCCCACGACGACGATAATGAGCATCGTGGAAGAAACGCCGGCCGAATCTTTGTTGAACTTTTGTTCCTTGTATTTCAGGCCTCCAAAAAACATCGAGAGGCCGATGAGGAGCAGGACGTTGAGCACAATCGAGCCGACCAGCGAGGCTTTGACCAATTCGACAAGGCCCTGGCGCAGGGCAAAAACGGCGATGAAAAACTCGATGGCGTTACCGAACGTGGCGTTAATCAGCGCGGCGATGGTAGTGGAAACGCGCCGGACGATGATATCGGTGGACTCGATGATAATGTGGGAAAAAGCCACGATAGCTGCGGCCGTGATAAAAAAGGTTAACACGCGATTGACATTCAGGTAGTAAAGGAGAATGGACACGGGGACGAATACCAGGAAAGCATCCAGGACGTGAAACCGCGAAGGCCCCTCTTTGGAAAGCATAAAATGGCTATCTCTCTTATTCAAGGTCAGCGGAGGGGGTGGGATTCGAACCCACGTCCCGATATAATCGGGAAACGGTTTTCAAGACCGTCACCATAAGCCACTCGGACACCCCTCCATCGAGGCTAAATTATGGTTTTTAAAAGTTACAAAATACCTTTTTTGCTAAAATCTTGCTAAAATCTAACTTACTTCTCATGTTATTTTGTAACATTGCCATTATAGCTGACTTTTAGCATATCATCAAAGCGTTGTGCGGCTGCCTTTTGTATCCCTGGAGCTACATGGCTGTAAATATCAAGTGTTGTGCTTATTGTAGAATGTCCTAATCTCTCTTGGACTACCTTCGGATGTATGCCTTGCTTCAACATTAAAGAGGCGTGAGTATGTCTTGCATCGTGGAAACGTATTACCTTGACACCCGCCCGCTTGGCTGTTGCTACCCATGCTCGGCTGATAGTATTAGGGCGCCACGGCTTATTATCGTAGGTGCTAAATATTAAATCAGATTCCTGTATCTTGATATCTGCCATTGCTTTGTCCAATGCCTGTTTATTGTGGTGGTCATTTAGTACCTGCACCAAATCGGGGGATAAGTCGATCACCCGGCGGCTTTTAGTTGTCTTTGGCTGAGTAAATACATATTGCTTATTTATCTGATGTAAGGCCGCGGTTAATCGACATGGTACAAAGCAGTAAATCAACATCGCTCCAGCGAAGTGCCAATAATTCACTGCGGCGGGCGCCGGTATACAAGGCCGTAAAGAATAGCGGGTAATATTGCGAACTTATCGCAGCTATCTAAAAAGCGTTTTACTTCTTCAACATCCCATATCTGCATTTCAGTTTGCGTTGCTTTAGGTATTACAACATTATCGGCCGGATTACGCTGAAGTAATCCTAATTGGCAAGCCGTTTTTAATGCCTTATGAAGCAACATAGCATGATGTCTTACCGATAAATTGGATAGCTTCCCTTTGCCATTTGCTTTAGTAGTAGATAGTTTTGCAGCGTAATAGTGCTGAACGTGTTCCGGTTTTAAAGCACTAAGCGGAATATTACCAATAATGGGCATAAGGTGATAGCGTATTATATATTCGTATCCCTCATACGTACGCGGCGATAAATTGGGTTTTACATAGTCCCGGAGCCATTGAGAAAGATAATTGCCGAGCGTTATTTTTCCAGGTTCAACAAAAGTACCTTTGTCCACTTCGGTTAACATCTCCCGGAGCCGCTTTTCAGCGTCTTTTTTATTGCCTTTCACGGTTTCAAAGTGGGAAATATATTTTCCGGTGGTGGGGTCCTTGCCTATACTTGCCCGGATGCGATAAGAATTATCAGATTGCCATTTTATGCTACCCTTCATTTTATTTCACCGTCCTCCTTCTTCTTAATCGATTTTTACCCATTTTCTGGGATAATAGTTTAATTATTGCCACCATTTCGGGGTGCTTGGCAAAAAACTCTCCTGCTTCACGTTGCCGCATATCTGTCTGATAAGATAATCCGAGTAATTGCCATTGTTTTATTAACCCAAATTGATCAATTGTTAAGGCAACGCCGAACTTTTTATTGATATCTTCAATTGTTAAGTCATCGCCAGCCATTTGTTTGATATCTTCCGCCGAAATAGACGCGTATTCGTCTCTACTTTTTGTATATTCAGCTTGTTCCCTAGTAATCTTCCGCAACTCGTTAGCCCATGTTTCAACTGAAATATCAAATCTATTAAAATAAATATCGTCCAAACTTGTAGTATTGGGTGCAGAAATTAGTGGAGGCATTTCACCGGTTGTTATTTCATTAATCTGCTCCTGTTTTTCATACAATGTGGCAACAAGAATAGTAATAGCTCTCGATAAAGTAGTAGAGTGTTTAATTTTGGATTCCTGCTCAGATTTTGACATTATTGAGGCTGAGATCAGCGAATTGTGAGATAAGGCTGTTTTAGGTAATATTTTTTTTAATACTTGTTCAACTCTTGGGTTAGAGGCTAATAATTGTTCTACACTTGGATAAAGATAAGCAATCCAGCGTGCTTTTCTGATAGTCAAAGTGTAATATTCTTTTTCGGTTTTTTTTATATCAAGTAGTATAGGCAACAATCTCAGCTGGTATGTTGTATTTCATACTTGAACCAATAGTCCACGGGCGGTCAAGTGGATTTATCGAAATACCAGCTGCAATATGCGCGGCTTCTTGTTTATGCCATTTAGCTAATAAAGTTTGGATAGTACTTAAAGAGATTTTCCGGCCTTTCATATCAGGGTCATCATTGACTAACTGTAATATTTCTTTACCTTTTGCCTTTTTATTATTACTGTAATGCTTGGCAACTATACTCTCTATCCCGGAATCCTTAATAAAAGCAGCTTTAGCCATTTTAGCTCCCTTATATGCTTATGATTGTTGATACCTATACTTATAATTATTAAATATCTTGACATATAAGCTATAAGTTGTATATTTAAGTTAATTAGATACTATCACAGTCGATTAAGCAAGTCAATACTCGAGTTAGCAAAAGTTTAAAATAGTTCGGGGGTAAACATATGGAAGCTAAACAGGTTCTTACGGTAAAGGAATGTGCCAAAGTATTAACGATTTCTACGAAGACTCTTTACAAAATGCTGAAAGAAGGAAAAGGGCCGCCGTTCATTAAAGCCGGTGATAAATTTTTAATTCCGGTGAGTGCGTTTTCTCGTTATCTCGAAAATGCCGGTTGCCAGACTGCAAGCCGATAAACCGAGCCGGGTAGGGAGGGCTAACGTGATAATGGTTACTACTACAGAGATAATCGAAATTAAAAAGGCTATAGATATCTTTCACAACTCCAGAGATATTGTTGAACTACGAATAATCGAAGCCAATGGCAAAATTGTATCAGGATATTATGACGACTTCGATAAATTTTGTCATGATGTCTCCGGTAAAAGTGGAAAAGCAGCAGGTGTAAATTATGTACTTAATTGAATTGATACCGCTTTGTTTGTACGTTCAGCAAATCATTTGTCTATCGGGCAGAAAAATCTCGATGACCTGGTAGACTAGTGCGAGGACATCGCTTATGAGGACGACGACACTGCTGACGAAAAGGATTAGCCCATTTTCCCCCCGGATAAGCCCTGCCGGCGGGCTGTTCTGGGATGCAGAGGATATGATGGCCAACAAGTACGATAATAATGGGCGGCAAAGCGTTACAATAAAGACGGTTTAAGGATAGAGCTCAGGCTCAATTTTGCAAAAAATGTTACACGCTTCAAACGTACGCTCGCTTACACGCTCGATAGTGGGCTTATTTGTCACCAAAAAAACCAATATTACGTTCTTAAATCATAAAGAGTTGTATTATAAGCATTACTGGTTTCCTAAAAACTTATGTGACGGTGTCGGTTGGGTCGCTAAAATAGAACGCACCAGTAAGAAAATGGCGGCGCAGATGCTTATAGAGCGGGGTTTCAGCAGTTATATGGGAGCGAAAATCACTGAGCAGATTGAAAATGACCGCATTGCCCGCGAACGAAATGAAAAAGCAAAAACGGACCCGCTTCATGTTTATGTTGATAAAATATGCTAGGGAACGCGGCATAGACATTTCAAAATTTTATTGAACAAATCAAGCTAATGTTACGCGAGCGACACAATCTGGACTAAAGTGACTTTGATTTCTCCTTATTGAGATAATTTCCGCGTATACTTTAACGGGACCATCGTTTCATAGCTTGGTTGTGAGTCTACGCTGTCGTAAGGAAAAGAACCAGGAAAGTGATTACGGCGACCACTATAACTGCGATGGCTGTCAGCTGCGCCTGCTTCAGACCAAGGAAGATGACCTCATTATCCCGCCATATAAACACGATTATCTGGCTCACGGAATAACCAAGAATATAAATAAAGAATAATATACCTGGCTTCAGTCTGTTGCGTAGACACCAGAGGAGACTGAAAAGAAGCACGTTTATTAAAGCCTCATAAGCGGCGGCAGGCTGGTAGGCTATGTCGTGTCGGGGTGCGAACGAGTTGGGATTAGCGTACACCACTCCCCATGGAAGGGTGGTGGGATAACCGATGACATCCCCGTTGATAAGGTTGCCGATACGACCGAAGAATTGCCCCATAACGGCAAAAAGTGCCCCGATATCCATCAGCTTTAAGATAGAGATTCCTATCCGCCAGCCGGCGATAATAATCCGACTGTGCCGCCCGGAAGACTGTCCAGCGCGGCCAGTTCTTCCAGTGGTGGCAATTCATTCAAGGAGCGCAGATTCAGGTCGTCGAGAAATTTGCGCGTAGTAGCCAACGCAGGCCGTCCCGGCACCTCCCGATGGCCAACGGCATCGACCCAGCCACGCTCTTCAAGCGTTCTGATGACCTGCGTGGAAACCGCCACGCCGCGGATTTCCTCGATATCGCCGCGCGTCACCGGCTGGCGGTAGGCGATGATCGCCAGGGTCTCCAGGACGGCACGCGAATAACGCGGCGGTTTCTCGGGATTCAGCCGATCCAGGTATTTCTGGTATGCCGGCTTGCTCTGAAAACGCCAGCCGCCCGCCACGCTGACCAACTCGACGCCGCGCCCGGACCAATCGCGGCGCAATTCCTCCAGCAGCTTGCGCAGTGTTTCCGCCCCCAGATTCCTCTTCGAACAGCTTGCCCAGTTGATGCGGGGTAAGCGGCTCCTGGCTCACCAGCAAGGCCGTCTCGAGGATGGATTTGATTTCGCCAAGAGGGTCACAGAGTAATCGCTTTCAGCTTTCTGCGCCTGATTCGGCGAGCTTAACATAGATCGGGGCGAACACTTCCGCCTGGCTGATTTCCACCAGCGACTCGCGCGCCAGTTCGAGCATGGCAAGAAAGGTCACGACCACTTCCGCCACGCCGTTTTCCACCGCGAACAGGGCAGCAAACTCGACGAATTGCCGTCCCTGCAGGCGGCGCAAAATCAGGCTCATGTGCTCCCGCACCGAGAGTTCCTCGCGGCTCACGTGATGATGGCGATGGGTTCTGGCGCGCGCAACCACCGCAGCCCAGGCCGCGCGCAGATCATCCTGACTCACCTCGGGCAAGCGCTTCTCGCTGGCCTGCTCCAGCCACACCTGCACCAGTGCGAAATCCCGCCCGGCCTGCGGCAAGGCGTCAAGCTGCTGCCCCGCCAGCTTCATGCGCTCGTATTCCAGCAGGCGCCGCACCAGTTCGGCGCGCGGATCATGCTCCTCATCCGTCAGCCTGCACCGGGCGCGGCAGCAGCATGCGCGACTTGATCTCGATCAGCAAGGCCGCCATCAGCAGGTACTCCGCTGCCAGTTCGAGTTGCCGGGCGCGCATCGCCTCCACGTAGGTCATGTACTGGCGCGTCACTTCCGCCATGGGGATGTTCAGCACATCGAGGTTCTGGCGCCGGATCAGGTACAGCAGAAGATCAAGCGGGCCTTCGAAGGTTTCGAGAAACACCTCCAGCGCATCGGGCGGGATGTACAGGTCCTGCGGCAGTTCCATGAGCTGCTCGCCGTGCACCCTGGCAACAGGATAATTTTCAATCGCGACGGTATTCACCCCTCACCCCTCATATACGATCTTTCATGCGATTCATCGCATAGAAAGTCGGAATCCCGCGAAAGCGGGGCCCCTCACCCCATCATCATTATGCCGTGTTTCAGTACCTGTCGCCGCAGCAAATGGCGAGCCCTCTTCTGGTATAATTCCGCGCTTTTAGCTTGAAGATTTGCCCATGGAAGCCGAACAACTCAACGCCATCGCCAACCGCCTCGCAGACCTTGCACGCACGCAGCCACCGACCTGCGGAGGTATCTTTGACTACGATGCCAAGCAGGAACGCCTGACCGAAGTCGTCCAGCTGCTGGAAGACCCGGCAGTCTGGAACGACGCCAAGCGCGCCCAGGAACTGGGCAAGGAACGCCGCGAACTCTGGAAGGCGTCGTCGACACGCTGACCAAGCTCGACCAGCGCCTGCGCGACGCGCGCGAACTGTTCGAGATGGCGCAAGGAAGAAGGCGACGACGACACCCTGGAGAGCGTCGACCGCGGATGCCGCCGAGCTGGAGAAGACCGTGGCGGAAATGGAATTCCGCCGCATGTTCTCCAACCCGATGGACCCCAACAACTGCTTCCTCGACATCCAGTCCGGCTCCGGCGGCACCGAGGCGCAGGACTGGGCCTCCATGCTGCTGCGCATGTACCTGCGCTACTGCCGAGCGCAAGGGCTTCAAGGTGGAAGTGCTGGAGGAATCCGAGGGCGAGGTGGCCGGCCTCAAGAGCGCCACGCTCAAGATCAGCGGCGACTATGCCTACGGCTACCTGCGCACCGAAACCGGCGTGCACCGCCTGGTGCGCAAGTCCCCGTTCGATTCCGGCAACCGCCGCCACACCTCGTTCTCCAGCGTGTTCGTCTACCCCGAGGTGGACGACTCGATCGAGGTCGAGATCAACCCCGCCGACCTGCGCATCGACACCTTCCGCGCCTCCGGCGCCGGCGGCCAGCACATCAACAAGACCGATTCGGCGATCCGCATCACCCACCTGCCCACCAACATCGTGGTGCAGTGCCAGAACGACCGCTCGCAGCACCGCAACCGCGCCGAGGCCATGGCGATGCTGAAAGCGCGCCTGTACGAGCTGGAACTGCGCAAGCGCAACGACGAAAAGCAGGCGATGGAAGACTCCAAGACCGACATCGGCTGGGGCCACCAGATCCGCTCCTACGTGCTCGACCAGTCGCGCATCAAGGATCTGCGCACCAACTATCGAGGTCGGCAACACCCAGGCGGTGCTGGACGGCGACCTGGACGGGTTCATCGAGGCCAGTTTGAAGCAGGGGGTTTAATGCATGAGCGGTCAAGCCCGCGTAGAGCAATGGAATAACCAACGGGCATTGCGCGGCATGTCATTCGGTGCAATGCGCTCCGTTTATTGCTCCCTACCCCCTCTGCCAGAAACTCTGAGCAAACTCGCCGCTGGATGCGGGCTCACGGGAAAAAGGCGAGCAGGAAGGTTTCCTGTAATCACTCGATGTGTCACAATTACAGAAATGTTGCACATTGGAGAAATCTCATGAGAAACCTCAACATCCGTGAAATCCGTCAGGAACTTTCCCATCTGGATGAACTGCTGGCCACGGAAGGCGAAATCATCGTCACCCGCCACGGCAAGCCGATTGCCCGCGTGCTTCCCATGGAAACCGCTGCCCCGGCACGCCGCCTTCCCTCGCTCAAGTGGTTGCGTGACCAGATGCCGTTTCAGGAAATTCCCAGTGAAGTATTGATTCGGGAAGACCGCGATGCCCGTGACTGAGTGTTACATCGACACCAGCACGCTTCTCAAGCTATACGTAACCGAGGCGTTTTCAGCCGAGGCAGAGAATTACCTGTCGAGCATCGACCGCCCCACAATCAGCAGCCTGACCACGCTGGAATGGCATTGCGCGATGGCGCGGCGTCAGCGCACCGGCGCGATTACCGACACCTATCTGGCGATGGCGCGACAGGAATTCATGCGCCAAGTCACGGAGGGATATTTTCGCGTCCATTCCGTCACCGATATACTGTTCACCCAGGCGTTTGGCGTGCTTGAAGCAGCCAGACCGATTCCCCTGCGTACCCTGGATGCACTGCACCTTGCCGCCGCTCTGTGCGGTGGAGGCACAGACAATCGCCACCTCCGACAAGATCATGGCGCAGGCCGCCACGAAACTTGGCATGAAGGTGGCACAATTTTTTTCATAAGACACATACGACCATGACCAACGAAAACCAGACAAGCGCCACACTGCCGGACGAAAACCAGATCATCGCCGAACGCCGCGACAAGCTGAAGAAGCTGCGCGAGACAGGGCATCGCCTTCCCCAACGATTTCGACCGCACGCGACATGGCGGGCGACTTGCATGCCGCCCACGGCGACGAAGACAAGGAAGCGCTGGAAGGCCAGAACGTCGAAGTCGCCGTCGCCGGCCGCATGATGCTCAAGCGCGTCATGGGCAAGGCCAGCTTCGCCACGGTGCAGGACATGAGCGGCCGCATCCAGCTCTACATCACCAACGACGGCGCCGGCGCGGAAGCGCACGAGGCATTCAAGCACTGGGACATGGGCGACATCGTCGGCGCCACGCGGCACGCTGTTCAAGACCAAGACCGGCGAACTGACGGTGCGCGTGCCGAACTGCGCCTGCTGACCAAGTCGCTGCGCCCGCTGCCGGAAAAATTCCACGGCCTGACCGACCAGGAACAGAAATACCGCCAGCGCTACCTCGACCTGATCACCAACGAGGAAACGCGCAAGACCTTCATGCGTGCGCTCGCAAGATCATCCAGGCGATCCGCACTTTCATGGTCGAGCGCGGCTATCTCGAAGTGGAAACGCCGATGATGCACCCCATCCCCGGCGGCGCCTCGGCCAAGCCCTTCACCACCCACCACAACGCGCTGGACATGGAACTGTTCCTGCGCATCGCGCCGGAGCTGTACCTCAAGCGCCTGGTGGTGGGCGGCTTCGAGAAGGTGTTCGAGATCAACCGCAATTTCCGCAACGAGGGGCTCTCCACGCGCCACAACCCCGAATTCACCATGATCGAGTTCTACGAGGCCTACCGCGATTACCGCTACCTGATGGACCTGACCGAGGAGATGTTCCGCGACGTGGCGACCGTCGGTGCTCGGCCACGCCGTGGTGCAATACCAGGGCCACACCATCGACCTGGCCAAGCCCTTCGACCGCCTCACCATCATCCAGGCGATCCAGAAGTACCATCCCGGGCAGTTCACGCGACGAACAGCTCCACGACCGCGCCTTCCTGATCGACACAGCTGCAAGCGCATGAACGCCGACGCACCACCCCACCGACGGCGTGGGCGGCCTGCAACTGCTCGCTGTTCGAGGAAACCACCGAAGCCCTGCTGATCCAGCCGACCTTCATCATCGACTACCCGGCCGAAGTCTCGCCGCTGGCGCGCCGCAACGACAGCCAATCCCGGCATCACCGAGCGCTTCGAGCTGTTCATCGTCGGGCGCGAAATGGCCAACGGCTTCTCCGAGCTGAACGACCCCGAGGACCAGGCGGAGCGCTTCATGGAGCAGGTGCGGCAGAAGGAAGCCGGCGACGCGGAAGCGATGCACTACGACGCCGACTACATCCGCGCGCTGGAATACGGCCTGCCGCCCACCGCCGGCGAAGGCATCGGCATCGACCGCCTGGTCATGCTGCTGACCGACAGCCCGAGATCCGCGACGTCATCCTGTTCCCGCAGATGCGGCGGGAGGATTAAAGCCGTTTAACCGCGAAGGACGCAAAGGTCCGCAAAGGGAAAGCTAAACCGATAATCTGTAGGGAATGGCCTTTTTCCTACTGTTTTTGAATTCCTTCGCTCCTTCGTGAGCCTCTGCGGTTAAAATTGTTTTTAACTGAAGAGCAAAAGCCATGCCCTCTTCCAGCAAGCCGTATCGAACTCCCCATCGCGGGCATGACCTGCGCCGCCTGCTCGGCGCGCCTGGAGAAGAACCTCAACAAGCTGCCCGGGGTCAAGGCGAACATCAATCTGGCCAGCGGAAAAAGCCCAGATCGAATACGACCCGGCTCAAGCCACGCCAGCCAGCCTGATCCAGGCCATCCAGAAAACCGGCTTTTCCGTCCCGCCGCAGCAGCTCGAGCTGGCGCTGGAAGGCATGACCTGCGCCGCCTGCGCCACGCGCATCGAAAAGGTGCTGAACAAGATCGAGGGCGTGACGCGCCACGGTCAATTTCGCCACCGAAACAGCGCGCATCTCGCTACGCACCCGGCACGGCCACCCCGGAGCTGCTGATCGCCGCGATCGACAAGGCCGGCTACGGCGCCCACGAATCGAGCGGCGAACCAGCCGCGAGGAAGAGACGAGCAGCGGCGCGCGGCGGTCTACCGCAAGGAACTGCGCGTCTTCTGGATTGCCGCCGCGCTCACGCTGCCGCTGGTGGCGCAGATGGGCGTTCGATGTTCTGCGGCCACCACGAAGACATGCTGCCGCGCTGGCTGCAATGGCTGCTCGCCACGCCGGTGCAGTTCTGGGTCGGCAGGCGCTTCTACGTCGGCGCCTGGCACGCCCTGCGCGGCGGCGGCGCCAACATGGACGTGCTGGTGGCGCTCGGCACCAGCATGGCCTGGCTTTCTCAGCGCCGTGGTCACGCTTGTTCGGCCTTGCAGCAGCACGTCTATTTCGAGGCCGGCGCCGCGGTCATCACGCTGGTGCTGCTGGGCAAGCTGCTGGAAGCGCGCGCCAAGGCGCAGAACCTCGGCGGCCATCGAGGAGCTGATCAGGCTGCAGCCGCAGCACCGCCGCGTGGAGCGCGACGGCGAAATCGTCGAAGTGCGATGTCGGCAGCATCAAACTCGGCGATATATTCATCGTCCGCGCCGGCGAGAGCGTGCCGGTCGACGGCGAAGTGATCGAGGGCGATTCCAGCGTGGTGGAAGCCATGCTGACCGGCGAAAGCCTGCCGGTCGCCAAGAGCACGCGGCGACAAGGTGTATGCCGCCACGCAGAATCAGCGACGGCATGCTGCGCTGCCGCGCCACCGGCGTCGGCGCGCATACCCTGCTGGCCGGCATCATCCGCCTGGTGGAGCAGGCGCAGGGCTCGAAAGCGCCGATCCAGCGCCTGGCCGACGTCATTTCCGGCATCTTCGTGCCGGTCGTGCGTTGCCATCGCCTCGCTCACCTTTGCGCTGTGGTGGTGGCTGGGCGGCGAGCTTCACCGCGGCGCTGGTCAACGCCGTCGCCGTGCTGGTGATCGCCTGCCCGTGCGCGCTGGGCCTGGCGACGCCGACGGCGATCATGGTCGGCACCGGGCACGGCGCCAAGGCCGGCATCCTGGTCAGGAATGCGGCGGCGCTGGAACATGCCGAGAAAATCCGCATGCTGGTGGTGGACAAGACCGGCACCCTGACCGAGGGCAAGCCGGCGGTCACCGACATCGCTGCCCGTCGGCGGCATGACCGAATCGCGAGCTGCTGCGCCTGGCCGCCAGCCTGGAACAGGGCTCCGCAGCATCCGCTGGCGCAAGCGGTGCTGGCGCGCAGCCGAGGAGCATGGCCTTGACTGCCGACGCCATGACGAATTTCCAGTCCATCGCCGGCAAGGGCGTGCAGGGCGAGATCGACGGGAACAGCCTGTCGCCTCGGCTCCCCGGCTTTTCTGCATCGAACATGGGCTGGCACCGATGCAGCGGCTACTGCGACACCTGCAGTCGACAAGGCAAGACCGTGGTCGCCGTTGCGCGAGCAGCCAGGCGCTGCTCGGCTATCTCGCCATCGCCGACACGCTGCGCGCCAGCTCGCCCGCGCGCGGTGGCACGGCTGCAGGCAATGGGCATCGAAGTGGTGATGCTGACCGGCGACAATGCCGCCACGGCGCAGGCCATCGCCGCGCAGGCCGGCATCACGCAATTTCCGCGCCGAAGTGCTGCCGCGGCGACAAGGCGGCGGAAGTGGACAAACTCAAGAGCGCAGGGCAAGATCGTCGGCATGGCCGGCGACGGCATCAACGACGCGCCGGCGCTGGCTGCGGCCGACGTCAGCTTCGCCATCGGCGCGGCTCCGACGTGGCGATCGAGGCGGCCGACATCACGCTGATGCGCAACGACCTGAACGGCGTGGCCGACGCCATCGGCCTGTCGCGCGCCACGCTGGCCAAGATCCGCCAGAATCTGTTCTTCGCCTTCATCTACAATGTGCTGGGCATTCCGCTGGCGGCGCTGGGCATGCTGAACCCGGTGATCGCCGGCGCGGCGATGGCGATGAGTTCGGTGTCGGTGGTCAGCAATTCGCTGCTGCTGAAAAGATGGAAAGCGCAAAGGTAATTTCAAACGAAGGAGAATGCAAATGGAAAAAATCACACTGACCGTCAAAGGCATGACCTGCATGGGCTGTGTACGGAGCGTAAAAAACGTGCTGGAGCCGATTCCCGGTGTAACAGGCGTGGAAGTTACCTTGGAAAATGGCCAGGTAACGATCGACTATGATCCCGCCAAGAGCGGCGTGGACCAATTCAAGAATGCGATCAACGATGCCGGTTACGAAGTCGTTTGCTGAGACGTTCAGGTCCAAGACACGCCAAAAGCAGCGCACAGCGTTTCACTTACCAGTTAAAACCGGTTTAACAATGTTCCATTCCTATCCAGGGACAAACCCGCAGGTATCGGCAAACGCACCCTGAAAACCATCAACAATGAAGTCATTCACTTCCTCGCGGCGCGGGAAGTGCGGGATTTCAAGGTCTATCGATTATGCGAGCAATCCGGTGGTATTGATTCAGGCGGTGCCGCAGAAAAAGCTGCGTTTCTCGAACACCCTGGAAGTCCAGATCAAACGCCACTTGCGGGAGAAACTGGGGTTTCAGGTCCCGGCCGTTTTTTGGCGTTTCAAGACCGATGGCAGCGAGGAACCGGGACCGGAACAGGCTGATTACGAGTTCGAGGGAAAACCCGAGTATCCGCAAGACCTGCCTGCGGGAGTCCAGAACCTTGCCGCACCAGAATCTGCCGGCGCGACGAAGTCCAGCCCCGCAAACGTATCAAACCCTAGTCAACGAGCACGACGACGTCCACCACCTCGCCACAAGGGCATGAAAGCGGAAGAAATTTCCATGGGCGAGTCCGACGAATTTCTCAAGGGCAGTTCGGCCAGCGATGATTCACAGTAACACCCATAGAAAACCCCGCCTGAAACAGTTTACATGCTGAGCAGTCTGTTAATTTCCGCTTCAGCGTCCAGCCAGTCCTGAGCCGCGTTTTCAGGCGAGAAGCCATGGCGCTCCGATATGTAGTAGGCTGCCTCGCAGATCATCACGTAGCGCTGTTCCGGCGTTACATCTTTTTTGGCTTTGGCTGCAGCAGGCTTTTTCGCTGTGGTGGCGGCCTTGGCTTTTGGTGCAACCACCGTTTCGGTTTTTGCGGCGGGAGCCTTTTTCGTCGCGGCTTTCACTGCCTCAGCCGGTTTACTCGTGGTGCTAACTTTTTTTGCTTTCACTGCGGTTTCAGTTTTCGCTTCAGCCATAACATCTACTCCTTAAAAATTTGATTCCGTCTTGTTTCAAGATTAATGCCGCCATATGACAAAAGTATGACACATACGCGCCCATGGTAGCAGCAAAATGCGGGAATATCCAAGCAACGGGAATCCCTCTGCAAGTTACGTTCCAAGCCATGCCAATGCCAGATACCTAATCGAGCAAAAAGAATATCACGAAAAATCAGGGTGATGAAAAGCAGATGCCATGTTTCAGGTATGTGTCATGCGGATTTTTCGTTGCCCTGAAACGCCCGAATTTGGTGCATGCCCAACCAGCACCGGGCACAGCAAGGATTACTGCGCCAGTTTTTCCAGTGTTCCGTCGGGTTTGATGCGATAACCTTCGCTCCCCTCACTGCGGCCCTGGACGTAGTGGGTAACCAGAATTTCCCGGCTGTTTTTCACGAAACGGATTTCGTAGTACTGATAGTTCTTGAACACCTCCTCGATATTCAGGCCATGACCGGGTTGCCATGGCTTGTGCTGGGGATCGAAATGTTCGAAGTAATAGGGCGTATCGGGCGAGAAAGGGAGTTCGGCCGTCCCTGCGGCAGCGACGTCCGCAAGCCACGGCAATACCGCGGCGAGCAGCATTCTCAAGCCGTGCCGCCGACGGTCAGGCCATCAATCCGCAGCGTCGGCTGGCCCACGCCCACCGGCACGCTCTGGCCTTCCTTGCCGCAGGTGCCGACGCCGGGATCGAGCGCCATGTCGTTGCCGATCATGGACACCCGCGTCAGCACATCCGGGCCGTTGCCGATCAGGGTCGCGCCCTTGACCGGATAGGTGATCTTGCCGTCTTCGATCATGTAGGCTTCCGCGGCGGAGAACACGAATTTGCCGCTGGTGATATCGACCTGGCCGCCGCCGAAATTGGCCGCATACAGGCCATGCTTGACCGAGGCGATGATTTCCTGCGGATCCTTGTCGCCGTTCAGCATGTAGGTGTTGGTCATGCGCGGCATGGGGATGTGCGCGAAGGATTCGCGCCGCGCGTTGCCGGTGACGGCCATGCCCATCAGGCGGGCGTTCAGCGTGTCCTGCATGTAGCCCTTGAGGATGCCGTTTTCGATCAGCACCGTGCACTGGGTCGGATTGCCTTCGTCGTCGACATTGAGCGAGCCGCGCCGCCGCGCGATGGTGCCGTCATCCACCACGGTCACGCCTTCGGCCGCGACGCGCTGGCCGATGCGGCCGCTGAAGGCGGAACTGCCCTTGCGGTTGAAGTCGCCTTCCAGGCCGTGGCCGATGGCTTCGTGCAGCAGGATGCCCGGCCAGCCGGAACCCAGCACCACGGTCATGGTGCCCGCCGGCGCGGGGCGGGCATCCAGGTTGATCAGCGCCTGATGCACCGCCTCTTTGCGCGTAGTCCTCGCAGCACCTCGTCGCTGAAATAGGCGTAATCGAAGCGTCCGCCGCCGCCGGCGCTGCCCTGCTCGCGCCGGCCGTCCTGCTCGACGATCACCTGCAGGGACAGCCGCACCAGAGGCCGCACATCGGCCGCCATCAGGCCGTCGTTGCGCGCCACCAGCACCACTTCGTATTCGCCGGCCAGGCGATGCCATCACCTGGGTGACGCGCGGATCCAGCGCGCGGGCATGCGCTCCAGGCGTCTCCAGCAGCGTCGACTTTCTCCGCATCGCTCGAGGCTGGCAATCGGGTCGTGCGGCAGATACAGCTGTGCGTCCTTCCGCCGCGCCTGCACGGCATGCGACCTGCCCTGCCCGCCCTGCCTGGCGATGGCGCGGGTGGTTTCGGCCGCCTGCGGTCGAGCGCCGGCAGGCTGATGTCGTCGGAATAGGCAAAAGCGGTCTTTTCGCCGGACACGGCGCGCACGCCCACGCCCTGGTCGATATTGAAACTGCCGGATTTGACCTGGCCTTCTTCCAGGCTCCAGCCCTCGGCGCGGGTGTACTGGAAATACAGGTCGGCATAGTCGACGTGGTGGGTCATGATGCTGGCCGAACACCTGCTGCAGCTTGCCGGCATCGAGACCGATAGGGGTCAGCAGCGTGGCTTCGGCAGTGGCGAACAGCGTGCCGGGTTCGATCGAGGCTGGGTGTTCATGGCATGTATTGATTTCTGTGGTAATTACATGGCGGTGGGATAGCGCTTACTGTCATCACTCTCGATCCTCCAGACCAGATCTCAGCATGATGAAGCGGTGTTTCAAGCGCGGGCAGGCTCTTGCGCAGGCTGGCCTGGTAGGCCGGGTTGATGCTGGCGATCACCACGCCGGAACCGCGCGGCAGGCGGTCGAGAATCACGCCCCAGGGATCGACGATCATGCTGTTGCCGTGCGTTTCGCGGCCGGACAGGTGATAGCCGCCCTGCGCCGGGGCGATCACATAGGCCAGATTCTCGATGGCGCGGGCGCGCACCAGGGTTTCCCAATGCGCCTTGCCGGTGGTCTCGGTGAAGGCGGCGGGCACCACGATGATGTCGACATCGCCCATCGCGCGATACAGCTCGGGGAAACGCAGGTCGTAGCAGATCGACAGGCCGATGCGGCCGAACGGCGTTTCGACGCACGACCACCTGGTCGCCCGGCTTCGATGGTTTTTTCCTCGCGGTAATGCTCGTTGCCGAGATCGAGGCCGAACAGGTGAATCTTGTCGTAGCGCGCCACCCGCTTGCCCTTGTCGTCATACACCAGGCAGCTGTTGCGCACCTTGTTCGGCACGCTGGCCTCCAGCGGCACCGAGCCGCCGACCAGCCAGATCTTGTGTTTCTTCGCCATGCGCGCCGAGGAATTTCTGGATCGGGCCTTTGCCTTCGGCTTCGCGCACCGCGACCTTGTCGCGTTTCCTTCAAGCCCATGATCGCGAAAAACTCCGGCAACGCCACCAGCTTGGCGCCCTGCGCCACCGCCATGTCGATCAGGCGCTCGGCTTCGGCCAGATTGGCCGCCACATTGGGACCGGACGCCATCTGGATCGCCGCCACCCGGCAAGTACCGGGCTGCGGCTTGGTCTTCAGCATGGTGGTACGCGCCTTGGGTTTCGCGAAACTGGATTTTTCCTTGCTTGTCATGGGTTCCCCTTGTTTTCAACTGTGATGCCGACCAGCTCCAGATTCAAGCCCCGGGCATCGTTATCGGTGTTCAATTCGATACGCTTGCTGTCCACCGCCAGAGCAATCAGCCAGGCGCGCAACTCTTCCGCCTGCGATATGGATTCGTCGGAGCCGCCATGATGAATGAACAAACGTGCAGCGGGGTGAGCCAGCAATTGCGCCACGCTGCGCTGCAATACCGGCTGTGCCATGACCAGGGCAGCGCTGCGCGGGCTGTCCCACAACTCAGCTGGCAGCGCCGTGCGCTCCGCGTGCGCCAGGCCGCTCGACAGCAGGCATAAAAATACCAGTGCTAATTGCCGTCCCACGATTTGCTGTCCTCAGTCTTTTTCTTCAATTTTGTCACAACCGGATTATCCCATGTTCCGCTAATGCTGTATTCATAGGCGCTGATTTGTCCGATCGGGTCCCTGAGCATCTTCTGCACCAGCAGCGTGGTCAAGCCCACCATCGGCCCGCCCAGCAGGGTCGCGGCGCCGGAAACGGTATCCCCGAACAGCGGCACGACGCGCACCCGCAAGTTCTGCGTTTCCCGCGCCAGGTCGGCTTCACCGCTCATCGTGACCTTGGCCGCCGGGCCGTCCATTTTGAAATCGTTGCCGCTGACGATACCCTGGTTGACCTTCACGCTGCCGGAAATATCGTCAAAAGCGAAACCATCGCTGAATACATCGCGGAAATCAAGGGTAACGCGGCGCGGCAAGGATTGCAGGCTCAACACACCGAGCAGTTTGCCTATGCCGGGCTCGATTTTCAGGAACTGACCCTTGTGCGCTTCCAGCGACATGAGGCCGGACAGGGTGGCATAGTTGAATTCCGTGGGACTGCCGGCCCAGTAGAACTGCCCTTTCAGCTTGGCGTTGCCGCCCTTGACGCTGTCCGGGTGGCCAACGCGCGCCAGCAACCTGCCGACATCGCTGCTTTCCAGTTGCAGGTTGACCCGGCTTCTGGGCTGCTGCAACCAGTCCTGCCACACCCCGTCCATGGAAAGTACGCTTTCCGGCGTGCTCAGTTTCAGCTTCTCGATCCGCCAATCGCGCCCATTCGGCGCGGCAAGCAGTTCGAGGTGGCCGAGTTGCATAGTGCGCACGGAAAAATTCTCGGCGGTGATATCGAGTGCCGGCAGCTCCGAGTTTTCGGCAGGAGCGGCGGGAACGTCCGCTTCGCTCAGCTTGGGCGGAGCGGAGGGCGGCACGGTGAGCGACTTGAAGCGCCCGATCAGCCGTCCCGCACCACTGCGATTCCAGTTTATGTTGCCACTCATTTCCCGGCTTTCCAGCGCCGCCTGCCATGAACCATTCTGCGCCACGGCGTTCAGTCGCAGATCATTGAAACGCTTGCCGAGCACATCCACGGCGGCCAGTTTAAGGCTGACACCATCGACGGCAAAATCCGCGCCCGCCACCCCGGTCTGACCCGACACGCTGCGCCAGTGATCGAGGTCGAGGTAAGGCAAGGTTCCGCTCAGCCAAAGCCCGCTTAGCGGCAGCTTCAGCGGTCCGCCACCGAGGTTGACCACCCCGCGCTCGACCTTCATCCCATCATCCTGGCGCCGCCGCTCCAATTGCGCTGCCAGTATCCGGCCATAGCTGATGACTATGCTGTCCTGATCGAGGCTGGACGCCTTGCGTTCCAGTCGCAACATCACGCTGTCCGCGGCATTCTTGTTGAACGGCAGAGGCAATTCACTGCCCAGGCCCTGTAAATTACTGGTAAACACTGCATCGGCCAGCTTTTTGCGCAGGGTGATCTGGCCATTCCATTTCGCGCTGCCCTGCAGACGGCTCAACAAGGGATGGGTGAAGGCCTTGCTCAAGCCCGCCGCCGTTGCCTTGCCGCTGGCGTTGACTTGCACCACGCCCTGTTGCGTCACGGCGGCAAGCGTGGCGGGACCGCCCAGAAACTGGGCCGTTATGCGGGGGATCACCACGGAAGAGCCGGTAAACTGGAGGGCGCCATTGACCTGCTCCACCATCGGCGCGCCCTCTCCCAGCTGGACATTGTTATTCTGGAACGCATAACTGCCCGCCACGGTCATGTCATCCAGGCGGCGCAGCGGAATTTTCAGACTCAGCTTGAACAGCCCGTTGCCCGTGGCCTGCATGCCTTCGGTAAAGCCATCGATCATGTCGTTGACCGGACTTTGCGCAACGAACTTCAGCATATCCGCGGTCGGTCCGCGGGCTTCGCCATCGACCGTCAGCAGTTCGTTCATATGCATCAGATCGGCGATTTGCACGTGCACCTTCTGCAACTGCATGCCATAGGTGTGGCCGGCACGCGCGTAAATATCCATGCTCTGGCCGCGGAACAGCAGGTCCACGCCGATACCTTCGATTACCGGCCATCCAGGCGCATATTCCAGCACGCCGCCGCCCGCCTTGACGGCCACCTCGAATAATCCGGACTTGCCGTCGGCGAAGGGGAAATGCGCCAGATCCCCTTTCAGCCGCAAACGCACGTCGCTGGACTGCCCGGCTTTAAGGGATTTCTCCAGCCAGTCCCGGGTATCCTTCCCCACCACCAGCGGCATGTAAAAACTGACGAAGCGCGCATCCGCGCGATTGAGCTGCCCGTTGAGATCGATCTTGCCCGGTCCGTTGGCGACAGGGCTGTATGACCCGAAAGCCGTCCCGGCCAAATGACTATTGGCAAATGCGGCACTAGTGAGCTTGAATTCGCGCTGCCCCGTCTTGCTGTTCCACCCCACTTGGGCGGTCAGGGTGTCCAATTCCAGCGCATGGTCGAACACACCCGGCAAATCCAGCTTCATGCGGTGCGCATTCACGCCCACCACGCCGCCCTTCTCGTTCGCATCGAGGTTGCCGCTCAGGCCGGAAAATCCCGGCAAGGCGTTGCCCGGCGAGAGCATATAAGGTTGTACCGCAAGATCAGCGAATTTCCCCTTGACGGCATAATGCTCGGGCGCTTCCCAGCTTCCGCTCCAGCTTGCCGCGAGTTCGCGCAACTCGCCCCTGGGCTGCAACTGGCGCAGTTTTTCACGCACTGCGTCCTCCAGGGGCAGATAACCGGCCAGATCCAGCAACGGCGCAAAGGCCAGCCCATCCACCTCGAGCTCACCTGCGGCAGGCTTCTTCCCGCGTGCCGGCAATGTCTTGAAACGCGCGCTGGTCGGGCCGAAAGACAGCCCGTCACGAATGCCAAAGCTGAATTTGCTTGCCTGAAACTCCAAGCCCGGATTCAGATCGCGCCAGCTCAGTCGACCGCTGACGTATTGCATGTTCAATTGTGGCAATGCCGGCTTGAGGCGAGCAAGAACATCGTTGAGCCGCACATCCGCGGTGACGCCGCGCAGCTGTTTGTTTTCGATGGCCAACCACACCCTCACCCCACCGCTGCCGCGCTCCAGTTGAAACGGCAAATCGAGCCAGTTGCGCCAGGCGGCGATATCGGTGTAATCAAGGCGGGCATACAGTGTGCCGGACCAGTCGGAAAAATTCCGCAACGAGCTGCCCTTCAGGTCGCCGCGGATATCCAGCGGCAAAGCCAGTGTTTGCGGGGGCGCCGCGCGCAGCCCGAAACGATGGCGATGACCACGGTTTTCCAGGCGCAGGTGGGCGTTGTGCAATTCCAGCAGCGGCGCATCACGCATTTCGTCCTGCCAGGTCAGGGTTGCACCGCGCACGATGACGCGGTGCTGGCGCAGCACCCAGTCGGCAAAACCGCTTTCGGTATCGGGTTGATTGACCCACACGCCGCCCACGTACACCTCGCCCTTGACGGTGCGGAGCAGAGCCAGATTGGGTTGATCGATTTCCAGCGAGTAGAGCCGCACTTCGCCCAGGGCAACGCTCAACCAGGCCAGCGTGCCTTCGACATGCGCAAAGGACAGTGCGGGCAGACCGGCCCGATCATAAACCTGCACCTGGCGCAAGCTGAAGTGAGGCCGCAAACCGTCCCAACTGGCGCCGATGGTGCCGATGGTCACGCGCTGGCCTGCCGCCTGAGTAATGGAGGCCGCGATGGTGTCGCGATACTCGGCAATATTAGGCAGCAGCCAGTAGCGCAGGCTGAGCACGATAGCGGCGAACAGCAGCCCGGCGAGGATCAGTGCCGAAAGGAGAAAGCGGTGCAGCCAGCGGGCAGAGGTTTTGAGCATTGATAATCGAGAAAAATGAACTGCGGCATGCAAGCCATGCCGCAGCTTGATTATACGCGCTATGGGCTTATTCTAATTTCATTACAATTGTGTCCCGCGCAAGAAGGTGCGGGCCTTGCCCCTACTTCACAGCGGCCTTGA
>CAVUAO010000007.1:0-45178 GCA_963739515.1 uncultured Chloroflexia bacterium
TCTAGGCGCCTTCAGGTATTCTAAAGTCAGAGCATAACTGGCCGCCCTGAGCCCAACAACTTTTAGGATTTTCCCGGAGAATAATGTTGACCTCCCCGGCGGCGGAGCCAATTTTCACGAAGGCATCCGTAATGTCCTTGACCAGCTGCCGTTTCTGGTCCGTGGTATACCTTTCCCACATCTCTATCGTCACAATCGTCATGTTGGCCTCCTAATTTTATATTATTCGTGCCCGGGCGTGAGGGCCGCCGCAGCAGCTTCCCTTATGAACGTTTTTCAAAGACATTTTAACCTGAGAAGACCGGGCTGTAAGCGACTTTCCTCACTTCAGCAGAAAAAGGGAGAGTTGCCGAAAAACGCTTCTTGGGGTAAGATTAAGCTGAATCCGTGCGCCTGTAGCTCAGCGGACCAGAGCATCGGTCTTCGGAACCGAGGGTCGTGGGTTCGAATCCCTCCAGGCGCGGTAGAATTTAAAGCTAAAAAGCCCTATATCGTGGTTTTAGTGCGGGGCTTTTCTTATGAAATGGCACTAATTTGGCGGTTTAGAATTACCGGCGCTCCAAAATATTTATTTGAACTCAGCTTCATTTTCAATGAATACCTTGACCTCGTTCACCATGGCCTTGTAGCTGGAACGGCTGAACAGCGCATACCACAAGCCAGCGAACATCAAGGTCATGAGCATCGAGGGGATGATATCAACAAAGGTGAAGCTGGTCTTTTCCTTGTCCTGCTTCAATTTAACGGCAACCCCTACCAGGTTGTTCTTCTTAACGACGAAATCCCTTAAGCCGCCGGGACGAGTCCACTTGTAAACCTGGTATTTGCCCGTGAAACCTTTCTGGAATGTGTTCATCGCTTTTTCTGCAGTCAAGTCCGGCTTATGTTTTATTGTCACTTCTGCCATAATAGACTCCTTCCAGCAGGCTCATAACTGACGCTGCTGCAATTAATTGCGCCCATTATATGCCTTTACATCCAGGATAGCAATAGTGACAGGGGGACAATTTCCAACTTTAATATTTAGCTATCGCGCGGCGTCAAAGGCAGTCCCCCGCCGCAATTGATAGCTTCGCCGGTAACGTAGGACGAAAGGTCCGAAGCCAGGAAGAGAGCCACGCCCGCCACTTCGTCCGGGGTGCCCATCCTCCCCATCGGCACTTTACCGTCCAGCATCCTAAAAAAGGCTTTTCCTTCTTCTTTCGTCATGCTTTTCAACATCTCGGTGAAAAACTCCGTGCGTATGGGGCCGGGTAAAATGGCGTTGACCGTGATATGGGAGGTCGCCAGCTCAAAAGCGAGGTTGGTGGTCAGACCGAGGACGCCCCCTTTAGCCGAATGGTAATGGACAATAGGCGCCGGCGGGTGGATGGCGCCCATCGAGGAGACATTAATAATTTTACCGTACCCGTTTTTCTTCATATAGGGCACGACCGCCCGGCAGCACAAAAACTGGCCTTTTAAATTGACGGCGACGATCCTGTCCCAGTCCTCTTCGGTCGTGTCTTCAATGCTGGAATCTTTGGGCAAAGCAATCCCGCCCGCATTATTGACCAGGATATCGATTTTGCCGAACTCTTTAATCGTACGCGCCACCATAGCTTTCACATCGGCGCTGCTGGCGACATCAGCCTTTATCGCCAGGGAGCGGCGCCCCAGGGCTTTGACTTCCGCGGCGACTTTCCGGGCACCTTCGAGGTGCAAGGCATTGACGACGACGTCGCAGCCCTCCTGCGCGAACTTCAGACAGATGCCCCGCCCGATGCCCTTGGCGCCCCCGGTAACGATAGCAACCCTATTCTCAAGCAGCATGTTTACCTCCCCGATGAAATTGGGAAAGAGCATTCATGTCACAATATACCCGATTGGGGCATAGGATGACAATATTTCTGGCATGCACCTCACCCCCTAACCCCCTCTCCTCAAAGGAAAGGGGGGAAAATTAAAAAGAGGGGCTAACGCCCCTCTTAGACGCCCTGCTTATATCTAATCACATCAATATTGTATAATAAACGAGGCAGCAACCTGTTTACCGAAGGCAAATCACGACACGGAGGCAAGCATGGCCAGAGGCTACATGGGTAAAATCCTGAATGTCGATTTATCCAAAGGCCAACTTAAAGACGAAGCGCTCGATGAAGGGCTATGCCGTGATTTCATCGGCGGGTACGGCATAGGCGCCAGAATCGTGTTCAATCGGCAGAAAGCCGGGGTCGACCCGCTCGGTCCGGACAACATTCTGGGATTCATGACGGGGCCATTCACCGGCACCGACGCGATATCCGGCACCAGGTTCACCGTCTTCGGGAAATCGCCGCTGACCGGGGGGTGGGGCGACGCCAACTGCGGGGGCACATTCGCGGCTTATCTGAAATTCTCCGGCTACGACGGGATTATCTTCACCGGGGCATCAAAAAAGCCGGTCTACTTATATATCGATAACGGCAAAGCCGAACTCAGGGACGCCGGGCACCTGTGGGGCAAGGACACTTACGAGACCGACGACGCCTTAAAAGCCGAACTCGGCCAAGATATCGCCGAGGCATGCATCGGGCCGGCGGGGGAAAAGCTCGCCCGGGTAGCCTGTATCATGCACAACAAAGGCAGCGCGGCGGGGCGGTCGGGGCTGGGGGCGGTCATGGGGTCGAAGCGCCTCAAAGCGGTAGTCGTCAAGGGCAAAATGAAGGTGCCCGTCGCCGACGAAAAACTGGTCAAAGAACTCAGGACAAAATACGTATCGCAGCTGGGCGGGGACGTCGACTGGATCAGGAAATACGGCACGTCTTTCGTGACAGTCCGCTCGGCGGAAAGCGGCGATACGCCGGTGAAGAACTGGGGAGGGGCGGCGATAAAAGACTTCCCCGATGCCAAACCGCTCGGGCATGAACGGGTCGATGAACGCAAGCTTAAGAAAATCGCCTGCTGGCATTGCCCGATAGGCTGCGAAGCGATGATGAAAGCCGGGACGGGGGAATATAAATGGGCGGAAGGGACTTTCCGTCCCGAATACGAGACCATCGCCATGCTCGGGACCAACTGCCTCATCGACGACCTCGATGCGGTGTTCATGACCAACGATATCTGCAATAAATACGGCATCGATACCATCTCCGCGGGCGCGATGATGGCCTTCGCCATGGAATGCTACGAAAAAGGGCTGATCACCAAGAAAGACACCGGCGGCATCGAGATGACGTGGGGGAACCACCGGGCGCAGGTAGCCATACTCCTGAAAACCGTGTTGAGAGAAGGCTTCGGCGACATACTCGCCGACGGCGTAAAAATCGCCGCGGAAAGAATCGGGAAGGGGGCGGAAAAATACGCCATCCACATCCAGGGGCAGGAGGTGCCGGGACACAATCCGATAGGGTCGTTCCACTGGCCGGCGACCTACATCGCCAACGCCACGCCGGGGCGGCACACCCAGGGCTCGGAGGGGTTCAGCCAGGAAGGCATGCCCCCCTTCGACAAGGGATCGTTCCGGGGGAGGGGCCTACCGCATAAAATCGGGACGTGCCGGCAACACATCACCATGTGCACCGGACAGTGCTTATTCGTCAACGGAGCGCTGCCCGGCAGTCACGCGGTCATGGAGTTCCTCAGGGCCGTGACCGGCTGGGACCTGACCGAAGCCGAACTGCAAAAGACCGGCGAGAGAATCGAAAACATGCGGCAGGCTTTCAACATCCGGGAGGGGATAAACATGAGGAAAAACGTCATCCCGGGCCGGATACTCGGCAAGCCGCCGCATACCATAGGACCGCTGGCCGGGGTCACCGTGGACGATGAGACACTCGTGAACGATTACCTGACCGCGATGGACTGGGACCTCAAAACGGCCAGGCCAAGCGATAAGAAGCTCAAAGAACTGGGACTGGACGATGTAGCTCACGAACTCTGGCCGCAGTCATAACCCGAGATTGAGGCTTTTTCGAGTTGATAAAATGCAATATGGGGGAAGTAGATGAATTTTAAACCGAAACAGAATCGTATCCTGGAAGCCTTGAAAAGAGGCGAAATTCCCCTTGGCATGGAAATTAACACGGGCAATCCGAGTATAATTGAGATTCTCGGTTATACCGGGTTTGATTTCTACATGCTTGATATGGAGCACACCCGAATAAAACGCGAAACAATGGAGAACTGCATTCGTACGGCTGATGCCGCCGGCATAACCACCATTGTCAGGGTAACTCAAAATGACCCCGGTCTTATTCGCCACGCCCAGGAGGCCGGAGCCCAAGGGATAGTAGTCCCCCATGTGGTAACTTCACAGGATGTGCAAAATATCATTAATGCCCTCCGCTATCCGCCTGAGGGCAAATGCGGGGTCTGCCCTTCGGTGCGCGCGGCAAATTTCTCAAGCGCCGGGTATGATGAATATGTAAAATACGCGAACCAGAATACCATGATTATTCCCCTGCTCGAAGATAGGGACAGCTTTGATAATGCGGAGGAAATCTTCGCCATGTTGAAGCCGGGGGTAGATGCTATCGGGACAGGAATGGGAGACCTCGCCTTCTCGCTGACGAAACCGGGGCAAAAGGTAAACCGGCAGCATCCTTTTATCAAGGAAGCCGCTACTAAAGTCGCGCGCCTTTCCGAAAAGACCGGTATTCCGATAATGGACATGGCTTTTTCTCCCGAGGGTGCCAAGGATACTATAGCCAGGGGTACCAGGATACTGCTATATTCCATAGACCAGTTTCTTTTCTATGACATCTGTCAGGATATTGTCCGGGCGGTGAAGAGGTAGGAGCTATATCCAATTGTAGATAACGAGCACTAAAATGATGACAAGGAGATAGAACACTATGAGCAGCCTTAAGGGAAAAACCGCGATAGTTACCGGGGCCGCCAGCAAAAGGGGCATGGGACACGCCATCGCCGTGAGGCTGGCGAAAGAAGGGGCGGACGTCATCGTGGCGGACAAGTTCGCCGCCCCCAAAAGCATGTTTCCCGGGGACGAAGGGTGGGGAGGGCTGGATGATATCGTTAAAGAGATAGAAGCGCTGGGCAGGAAAGGGCTGGCGGTGACTCTGGACGTCAACATCAGCAAAGATATCGACACAACTATTGATAAAATCCTGAAGAAATTCGGGAAAATAAATATTTTAGTGCACGCGGCGGCGATACGCGGTCCGGTGGGCGTGCCGGTAGTCGACCTGGCAGAAAAAGACATAAGGTCGATTATCGATATCGACCTGGTGGGCGCGTTTCTTATCTGCAAAGCGGCCGCCAAAGCGATCATCAAGGGGGGAAAAGGGGGCAAGATAGTGATTTTCTGCTCACTGGCAGGGACGCACGGGGTGGCGGGCAGCGCGGCCTACGCCGCCGCGAAGTGGGGCACCATCGGGCTGACGAAGAGCCTGGCGCTGGAGCTGGCGCAGTATAAAATTAACGTCAACGGCATCAACCCGGGCATGATCGTGACGAACCTGAGGGACGAGACATTCCAGAAGATGGCGGAAGCCCAGGGCATCACCTGGGAGGAAGCGCGCCAGAAAGACCAGGGGCCTTTAGCCAGCCGCATACCGTGGGGCCGGCTGGGAACACCGGAGGAAGCGGCGGATTTAGCCTACTTCCTCGTTTCCGATTTATCCGATTACATTACCGGGGAGGTGATAGCCTTAGGAGGAGGGGTGACGTAGGGCAAGATGCAAAATGAGCAATCCAATCGAAACGAAATATTATATAAAGAGAAAACCGGAGCTTCTTAAAAAGTTCGACGAGGAATGCGAACTCTGGAAGCCAGTGATAATAAAGACATATTGGGAAGAGTTCGCCGGCGGGATACTGTGGGAAGCGCGCAAAGAATTCGAGGCATTAATTCCGCAGATACCGTACATCGGCGGCGACGAAAACCATTTGACCAAATCGCTCGTGGGGTCGGCCCGATACCTGGCGTTTTGTAAAGCCATGAAAAAACACGGGAAAACGGCGGAGGAGACCGGCAAAATACTCTATGATGCCGTCCTGACACAGGTTGGGAAGCCCAGACCGGCGATTCCACCATCGGAATGGCTGACGCCGGAGCAACTTATAGAGCGAAGCAGAAAAAGCGCGGAGTGGTCACAGGAACGACGTTACGCCGGAGACTATGTTTACACATTCATCATCGGGGACGGCATAGAATTCGACCAAGGTTATGATTTTACCGAGTGCGCTGCTTTAAAATTCTATGACACCCAAGAGGCCAAAGAGTTCATGCCTTTCTACTGCTACCTTGATTTCCCGATAGCCAGAGTAAACGGCACGGGATTAAGTCGGACGATGACGATGTCCGAAGGCGACGAGAAATGCAACCACCGTATCAAGATAGGAGCAGAGGCAAAATTAGAATGGCCACCGCCGTTTTTAAAGAGGGCTAAAAGCAAATGACGGCAATAACCGAATTCGTAAAACATTTTATCAATACAAAATATGAAAACCTGCCCTCTACCGCGGTGGAGTCGGCCAGGAAAGAGGTGCTGGACAGCCTAGCGACCGCCCTCGGGGGGTCGACGAAAGCGGGCGTCAGAGAACTGGTGGACGTGGTGAAGGAGTGGGGAGGTAAAAGGCAAAGCACCATTATCGCCTACGGGATAAAGTGCCCGGCGCCCAACGCGGCGCAGGTCAACGGCACGATGATACACGCCCTCGATTACGACGACGGGCACCAGACAGCGCTGGTACACGTCGGGTGCATTACGGTATCCACGGCTTTTGCGGTCGCCGAGCGGAGGGGAAAAGTCAGTGGGAAAGAGATGATAACGGCGATAGCGCTCGGCGGCGACTTCATGGCCAGGCTCGGGCTGGCGAGCAAACCGGGGGCAAGCGCTCTTTCGGGCGGCTGGCACCCCACCACGCTGTTCGGTCACCTGGGGGCAGCGGCGATAGCCGGGAGGCTAATGGGACTCAGCCCAGAGGGCATGACTAACGCCCTGGGGCTGGCATACCACCAGAGCGGCGGCGCCGGCAGCGGAGTGGCCGACGGGGCGATGGCGAAAAGGATGGGACCGGGCTTCGCGGCAAAGGCGGGCATCACGGCGGCGCTGATGGCGGAGAGGGGCATCACGGGAGAGAGAGACCCGCTCGAAGGGAAGACGGGGCTGTACCTCACTTACATGGGCGGGGACTACGACCCGGAAATACTAACCAAAGACCTGGGAAAGAGATTCGAGGGGGTGGAAATCGGGGATAAGCCGTACCCCTGCTGCGGACTCACCCATGCCTGCATCGACGCGGCACTGGCTTTAAAATCAAAACACGGTATTGAGGTCGAGCAGATCAAAGAGATAACCGCCTACGGCGGGCAATCGGTATACGATTTATCGCAGCCGCCGGAGGTCAAGCGCCAGCCGCGAACGATTATCGACGCGCAGTTCAGCGTGCCCTGGGTAGTGGCGACGGCGCTGGTCAGGGGCAAAGTCACCGTGAACGATTTTACGGACGAAGCCATTAAAAGACCGGAGATTTTGAAAGTCGCCCAAAAGGTCAGCGGGAAGCTGGTGCCGGAGATGAACCGGCACGGCGTGGGGCCGGGCGGGGTAATCATTAAGATGAAAGACGGGGCAGAATACCGGGAAGAAGTGGAATACTGCCTGGGCAGCGTTGAGAGACCGATGGCTTTTCAGGACATCGTCAAGAAATTCCGGGAGTGCGCCGCCGGCTCGCTAAAACCCCTATCAAGAGAAAAAGTCGAGAAAGTGATAGAGATGGTGGGGCGACTGGAAAAGCTGGACGATGCCGCGGAAATAATCAGACTGCTTTAGCAAAATGGCAAAAACCAAGATAAATATCGACGGTAGGGAAATAGAAGCGGAAGCGGGGAAAAGCATCCTCGAAACGTCGCTCGAAGCCGGGATTTACATCCCCTTTTTATGCCATCACCCCGACCTGACCCCAACGGGAGACTGCAAACTGTGCGTGGTGGAGGTGGAGGGCAACGACGAACTCATTGTTTCCTGCACGACCCCGATTACCGAAGGCATGAAGGTCAAGACCAAGACCGCAAAGGTGGCGGCGGCGCGGCGGCAGGCCATGGAAAAAATCCTCGAAGGGCATCCGGCGGACTGCAGCACCTGTATCAAATACCTCAACTGCGAACTGCAATCGCTCAAGCAATACACCAGCGACGAGGAATATAAAATTAAGGGTCGGGCCAGGCTGTTCGCCGTGGACAACCGCAACCCGCTGTTCACCATCGACGCCAATAAATGCGTCATGTGCACCCGCTGCGTGAGGGCGTGCAAAGAGTTGAGGGGGGTGGGGGTGCTCATGGAAAAAACGAAGGACGGTGAAAGATATATCGGGACGGTCGACGATTTGACGCTGGCGTTAGCCGACTGCCGTTTCTGCGGCGCCTGCGCGGAGGCCTGCCCGAGCGGGGCCATCATGGATAAGGACGAGCTGACCAAGGGGAAAAACAGGAAGACCGCCTTACTGCCGTGCCGCAACACGTGCCCGGCGGAAATAGACGTGCCGTCATATCTGCGTTTTATCGGCGAGAAGGACTATGCCGCGGCCGCGGCGGTCATCAGAGAGAAGGTCCCCTTCCCCGAGGTGCTGGGGTACGTCTGCGACCGCCCCTGCGAGGACGTGTGCCGCCGCGGAGAAGTTAACCAGGCGATTTCTATCCGAGAGCTTAAACGCTTTGCCGCGACGCATGACGAAACCGAGGCACGGACGAGAAGAAAACCATCGACCGGGAAAAAGGCGGCGATAGTGGGAGCCGGCCCCGCCGGCCTGACGGCCGCCTATTACCTGGCGAGGCAGGGGCACGAAGTGACCGTATTCGAGGGGCTGCCGGAGGCGGGAGGAATGCTGCGCTATGGCATTCCCGAATACCGCCTGCCCAGGAAAGTACTCGAAAGAGAAATTAAATACGTCGAGGATACGGGCGTGGTCATTAAAACCGGCACGCGGGCGGCGTCGATAGACCATCTTTTCGAACAGGGCTACGACGGCGTCATCGCGGCGGTGGGGACGCACCGGGGGCAAAAGCTGAGGATTCCCGGCGCGGACAATGCCGGCGTGCTGATAGGAGTGGATTTTCTCAGGGAGATAAATCTGGGGAAAAAAGTGAGCATCGGCAACAACGTCGCTGTGCTGGGGGGAGGCAATGTCGCCTGCGACTGCGCGCGGGCGGCGAGAAGGTTAGGCGCGCAGGTAAAGATAGCCTGCCTCGAAACCAGAGAAACAATGCCCGCGGCGAAAGAGGAAATCGAGCAGGGGGAGGCGGAGGGGATAAGCATTTACCCCGGGAGGACTTTCACGCGGATAATCAGCGAAAACGGAAAGATTAAAGGCGTGGCCTGCCTCGAAGTAAGCTCACTGACCTTCGATGAAGAGAAAAATCCGCAGATAGAGACTAAAGAAAATTCGGGGCACGTCCTCGAAGCCGATACCGTCATCTTCGCCATAGGACAGAGGCCAGAGATACCGGAGGGGTTCGGGCTGGAGACCGGAGCGGGCAATTGCGTCGTCGTAGACCCGTTTACTTTTACGACAAATAAAGAAGGGGTCTTCGCCGCCGGCGACGCTGTGAACGGGACGAGTTCGGTCATCAAAGCCATCGCGTCCGGTCGGAAAGCGGCGATAGCGCTGGACAAATATCTGGGCGGGAGCGGCGATATCGACGAAAGGCTGGCGCCGATAATAGAGCTAAAGAAAAATATAGGGCTGTGGGAAGGTTTTGCATCACTGGAGAGGTGCCCGGACTCATTAATCCCCGCGGCAAAGCGAATAAAAAGTTTTTGCCGCGTCGTTAAAGACATGGACGAAAAGACGGCGGAAGGTGAAGCCAAGCGCTGCCTGCAATGCGACTTAAGGCTGAAAATAACGCCGATCAAGTTCTGGAGCGCTTACTAGTAATTAGTAACTAGTTATTAGTTATTAGTAAACAGTTTGGAGGCAAAGATGAATCCGATACCGGCGCAAACGGAGATAGTTATCGTGGGTTCGGGGGCGGCGGGGCTGGCGGCGGCGCTGACGGCGGCGGAGGGGGGCGCTAAAGTTATCGTTTTCGAAAAGGAACGCTCGCCGGGGGGCACTTCAAACTTTTTCGAGGGCACTTTCGCCGTCGAAAGCGCCATGCAGCGGGAGAGATACATTACCTACAGCAAGGACGAGGCTTTCAAGAACATCATGGAGTACAGCCACTGGGTAGCCAACCCGCGGCTCGTGCGGGCCATCATCAACGAGTCCGGAGGCACGATCGCCTGGCTGCAGCAAGAGGGTATCGTCTTTACCGATGCCACGATAAATATGCCGGACTCACCGCGCACTTACCACGTTATCAAGGGAAAAGGAGAGGCGGTGGTCAAAACGCTCGTCACCAAAGCCAAAGAAAAAGGGGTCGATATCCGCCTGGCCACGCCCGCTAAAAGAATCATCAAGCAGGGGGAGCGCATAACAGGAATAGTAGCGGAAGTGGACGGAGAAGAGGCGCAGGTCAGCACCAGGGCGGTCATCATCGCCAGCGGCGGCTACGCCAACAACAAAGATTGGATAAAAAAGTACACCGGCTTCGACCTTGGGGTCAATTTAATGCCGGTGGGCAACGTCGATAAAACCGGAGACGGCATCCGCATGGCCTGGGAAGTCGGGGCGGCGGACGAGGGTAAAAGCCTGCTAGAGCTTTACCGAGTAGGGCCGATAGGGCCAGAGTTCGCCATGGCTGGGCAAATCGAGGTCGCCGTCATCCAGCCTTACCTGTGGGTGAATTCGAGAGGCGAACGATTCTGCGACGAGTCGATCGCTTTTTACGATTCCCTGGTGGGTAACGCCAGCGCCAGATACAAAGAAGGCTACACTTTCAGCGTATTCAACGACGCGGTAATACAGCGCATGCTGGAGAGAGGCATCGATAAGAACCCGATGATGTACTTTCTCCCGGGGAGCAAACCGACCGATATTTACCGGGAACTAAATACGGCGCTGGAGAGAGGCACCACCGAGATTTTCGCCGCCGATTCCGTGGAAGAGCTGGCCAGGAAAATGGGCGTTAATCCGGATGTTTTAAAGTCGACCATCGAAAAATATAACGAAGGCTGCGAAAAGCGTTACGACGACCTTTTTGCCAAAGACCCCAAATATCTCTTTCCGGTAAAAGGGCCGAAATATTACGCCATCAGAGCGTGGACAGTCTTCCTAGGGACGATGGGGGGCATAAAAATCAACGAAAAGACCGAGGTGGTGAGTAAAAAAGAGACCGTCATCCCCGGCTTATACGCGGCGGGGTTCGACGCGGGGGGCATGTACGGGGACAGCTATCCGATAAAATGCTCGTCGGGGCTGGCGTCGGCATTTGCCCTGAACTCCGGGCGTCTAGCGGGGAAGAACGCGCTTAAGTTCCTGGGGAAATAGGTTTTTCAAAATTTCTTGAAAGGGCGATACCTCACCCCTTACCCATCTCCAAACAGATACATAACGCCTGATGAAGATATTTTGTTTGGAGAGGGGAAGTGATTTTGAGAGGGGCTAGCGCCCCTCTCGGCGAGCTACTCCCTCAAAAACGAGCAAGTGCCTAATAGGGGTCTCTTTCAGGCACTTCCTTGAGACAACGGGGCGTTTAAGAGGGGTGAGGGCGAAGAAAAAACCCTCTCAATCTCCCTTTACGAAAGGGATAAGCTATCCCCGTACCGCCTTTTCCCCATACTCTAATTAGTTTGATTTAAGAGGGCGTTTAAGAGGAGTAAAACCCCTCTTTTCTAGTTTCCCCCTCTCAAACAAAAAATGGCTCGGATTCAAAAAATGCGCCTATTTGAGAGGGGGACAGGGGTGAGTATAGAAAATGAACCGTATAAATGATTCTGTGATTACTGCCTTGAAGGAAGGGCGACGATAGCCGAGCCGGGGGCGGTGACCAGACCGGCCTGATTCTCCACCCAGATATCGCATTCGACCAGATGTTCGCCATTCTCGATACGCTTGTCCTTTACCTTTCCCTTAACAGTATTGATATCGCCCATAATGCTGGGATGCCGTATCTGGCAGGACAGCTTTTTCAAAGTGCCGTTGTCCCCCATCCAGTCGGTCAAGAACTGGCCCAGCCAGCAGACCCGCTGGGGACCGTAATCGGACGCATTTTCCAGTCCGGCGCGCTTCTGCATCGCCTCGCGGGAAAAGCCGATTTCCAGCGATTCCCGTTTTTGCTCAATGCGGCGCGGCATCCCCGAAACGAAAAGTCCGAAGCGGATAATTTCCATCATCGTTAAAAGCCCTTTTTCCAGCGTGGGCGTCATTTCCTCGCCCACGCTAACGTCCTCCCAGAAACGCGGCGCGGCGCCGCGCCGCTGACGCTCGAAGGCCAGGAGGTCGGGCGATTTAGCGGCCACGCCGGGCTTCGACGCCCTATCGAACTTCACCGCCTGCTTTTCCGGCGGCTTAAAGCGGCAGATGGTGGTGCGGATAAGGCCGATAAGCTCGCGGCGCTGGTTATAGTAATAAGCCTCGCCGGTGGCAAAGAGCATCGGTCCCAGAGACCGGCTCTCTTTACGTTCTATACCGATACTCTTAGCCTTGACCGCCGAAAATTCATCGCCGAGGCAGATAGGATGGAAGAATTCGAGCTCGGCCCCGGCGTAAAGGAGACTTAAATTCATGGCGGGCGGAGCGCCGGGCGGTCCTAAAGCCGGGGTGCTGCCGTGGTGGACGTTATACAGGAAGGTGGGTGGGGCGATAATGCCGCCGAATCGGGTATTACGGGCGTACGTCTCGTTAATCCAGAGAGGATTGGCGTCCCCGACGGCGTCGGCGAAGTTCATAATGTTGTCCCGCGTAGCGGCGACGACAAAGCGCTGCGGGGTGAGGTCGACCTCGATGTCGATACCTTTTTTAAAAGCCTGTTCAAAACTACCTAGAGCGTTTGTTTTATCGAGCATTTAAACCCCTCCCCCGGATTCTTCGCTACGCTCAGAATGACAGTAACGTTGGCTGGATTCCAGCTTACGCCGGAATGACAATAAAAAATAATTTTATCCTGACGGCCTGAACTTGGGCAGGGATATTTCTTCATTTATATCTTCAAAGACCACCTCGCCCGGCATGCCGATATAGATGTCCTCGTTGGGGCAATCGACGATGTTCGTCATCAGCAAAGGGCCTTCCGCCAGTTTAACGTAAGCGACATTATAAGGGATATCGTTTTGCCAGGCGGGGTGAAACGCCTGACGGTAAATGCAGAAGGTAAAGACATTACCACGGCCACTCGATTCGACCCAGTCACCGAGGGAGCTACCGCAGGAGCAATCAACTATTTGAGTGTAGAACATACCACAGTCAGGGCATTTATAGAGCAAAAGCTCGTGCCGCCGGGCGGCATCCCAAAAGGGCTTGTTCGAGGCGGTGATTAATGGTAAAGCCTTTTTTGTTTCCGGCATATTTTATCTCCTCAGGATACAGCAGGTAGCGGCACTGCCGCTGTCCACCATACCGCCGAGTCCGGTCACCATACAGATTTCGGCGTCTTTCACCTGGCAGGCGCCGCCCTCGCCGCGCATCTGCCGGATGCCCTCGGTCAACTGGGTAAAGCCCATCAGGTAGCCCCAGGACAAAGCCGTGCCCGAGGTATTGGAAGGAAATTGGCCATCCAACTTAAGATTCCCCGCCGCGACGAAAGGGCCGGCCTCGCCCTTTTTACAGATACCGTAGGACTCCAGCTGCGAGAGGAGGAAAATGGTGAAAGCGTCATAGAATTCCGCCACGTCAACGTCTTTAAGGGCAATACCGGCCATACCGAAAGCCTGCTCTTTGGCTTTGTCCGCCATAAAGCCATCGAAGTGATGAATAGCCTCCAGAGAATGCCCCATAACCCTGAGAGAGTGGTCGATGCCGTAGCCCATAACGTAAACCGGCCGTTTTTTATAGTCCCGAGTACGCTCCGCCGAGGTGATTATCAGCGCGACGGCACCGTCATTGACCAGACAGAAATCATAAAGACACAGCGGCTCAACGACCATGCGGGCGCTGAGATAGTCGTCCATCGTGATTTTTCTATCGTGCATGATGGCCTCGGGCCGGTGATTGGCATACTCCCGCAGGGTGAGGGCTATCGCGCCGAGCTGCTCGCGTTTGAGTCCGTAAAGGTGCATGTACCGCTGCGCCAAGCAGGCGGCGGTAGCGCCCGGGCCGTACCAACCGTAAGCTCCCGGGGTACTCGGGCTGGACGGCGGACCGCCCATACCAGAGCCGCGCCGACTGGCCGCGCTGGCGGCATGGACAAGAATACAGGTATGGCAGAGGCCGGACTCCATCGCGCCGACAGCCATGGCGACCATGATGTTGGCGTAGGAACCGAGACTGGCGACCTGCCAGACCAGCGAAGCGGGGACGCCCGCCATCTGGAGGGGTAGAGTATCGTTCAGCCCGCCGCCGATGCCCGGCTGAAAGATATAGCCGTCGACTTCGTTCGCCTTCATGCCGGCGTCCGCCAGCGCCAGCCTGATAGCCTGAGCGGCCAGCTCATCGGGGGTCATCTCCGGGACTTTACCGAGTCGGGTCAGACCCACGCCCACAAAGGCGTATTTATCTTTAATAGTCATTCAACTCTATCCCAGATGAGATTGCCACGCCTCCCGACTGCGGTCGGGATGGCTCGCAATGACAGTCTAATCAAAGACGCCTTCCTTCGCCATCCTCTTAAAGTCGGCGGCGGGAATGCCGAGGACCTCCGTGCAGATGTACTCGGTGTGCTCCCCCAAAAAGACGGGGCGGTGCAGCTCGGCGGCGGTATCCGAAAGCGTAAAGCCGGGCGGGTGAAAGAACTTCTGCTTGCCCAGATAGGGATGCTCAATCTCGTGAAAGAAATCGTAAACGGCGAGCTGCGGGTCTTTTTCCGAGTCCTCCGCCGTAGCGATAATGCCCGCCGCGACGCCTTTTTGCTGCATCATCGTCATAACCTGCGCGGCGGTGTGTTGAGACGTCCATGCGTTGACATATTTATCCAGTTCATCGCTATTATCGATGCGCCCCCCGATAGTGGCGAACCGAGCGTCTTTAGTCCAATCAGGACTGCCCACCACCTCGCAAAAGCCCTCCCACTCTTTATCCGTCTGGACGGTGATTGCCACCCACCTGTCTTCGCCGCGGCAGCGGTAGGCGCCGTGGGGAGCGGCGCAAGGGCTGCTATTCCCCCGCAGCTTCAACTCCCTGCCGTTAGCCGAATAATCCAATATAAGGGGCGATAAATAGTTAATACCAGTCTCAATCTGGGACTGGTCGATGCACTGGCCCTGGCCGGTGCGCTGCTGGTAATCAATGGCGGTAAGCAGCGCCAGCCCGCCGAACAGGGGCGAAAGATGGTCGGTATAAAAAGACGAAATGGGCACCGGAGGGCGGTCGGGCCAGCCGGTGATGGTGTAAAAACCCGTGAGGCTGGTGACCGTCTGGCCATAGCCCGGCTGACCAGCCATCGAGCCGGTGTGGCCGTAGCCGGCGGTGCGGTGCATGATAAGCCGGGGGTTGATTTTCTTTAATTCCTCGTAGCCCAAGCCCCACTTTTCCAGCGTGCCGGTAGTAAAGCTCTCCACGAGGACGTCCGCCCATCTCGCCAGCTTTTTAAATATCTCTATCGCCTGGGGATTATTTAAGTTCAAGCTAATGCCGTACTTTTTCACGGGGTGGGTCACGGCGAAGGTGGGACCGAACTCAAGGCGCTTGCGGGGGTCTGTTTTAAGCTCAGCGGCGAATTGTTCCATCAACTGCGGGTTCATATTGCCCCCCTGCCGGGTGATATCGGGTCGGGAGGCGCTTTCGATGCGGACGACCATGGCGCCGTAATAAGCCAGGAAATTAGCCTGGAAAGGGCCTACACCACCCCAGGTAAAGTCCAGGACCTTTAAGCCTTCAAAGGGCCGTTTGGCCATCGCTAGATGATTCTCCGCTGTTTCAAATTTACCAGGTCTTCCTGAGACAGGTGAAGCACTTCACGGTAGATTTCTTCGTTATGCTCGCCGATAAGGGGGGCGCGGAAACGCACACCGCAGTCGCCTATCTCTACCTTGACAAAGCCGCCGGGATAGGTAATTTTCGTATCCAGCTCCGGGTGCTCGATTTCCCGCCAGAAATGCCTCTCCTTGAAGAGGGGGAACTCCAGCAGGTCTTTGGGCGCCAGGACCGGCGTCAACTGGATGCGGTATTCTATCGAGCCGTCGTGGAGCTCCATCTTGGTGTGTTTCAGGAAAAAAGTCGCCAGCGTGCGGCGGATTTCCTTGACCTCTGCCACCGTCCAGCGGTTCCAGCCGTCCTTAGCCCAGTCCCACTGCCCTAAAAGACCGGGGTCGACGCCGGCAGCCCTGATCCACGCCACCAGCGACTCGTTGTGCTTGACGAAATTGGGGCCGACCCAAAAGAAGAAAGCGACGCTGCCGTCTTTACACTCCCAGAGCAAAGGGATTTTTATCTGGCCGTCTTTGGCCATGATTCTCATGCGTTCCCGACCCTCGCGGGAGACATTGATTTTCTGGAAAGCCCAAGGGAGCTTGGTCTCGATGGAGATGGCGAAAACGAGGCCCTGGTGCGAGGAAGCGTCCACCCGCTGGCCCCGGCCGGTAAAGCGGCGGTGGGCGAGGGCAACCATCGTGCCGATAGCCCCGTTCATGGCGCCGATAAGGTGGGCGTGGGGATAGCTGGGGGCTAAAGGAGGCCGGTCCGGCTCACCGGTGATATACATATAGCCGGATAAAGCCCACACGGCGAGGTCGCGGTCATTATAGTCGCGGTAGGGACCCTTCTGGCCGAAGCCGCTGATAGAGGTAAGGATGATGCCGGGATTGACCTCACTCAAAACGTCGTAGCCCAGGCCGATTTTGTCCAGATAGCCCGGGGCGAACGACTCGATAACGACGTCGGCGGTCCTGACCAGCTTTTTAAATATCTCGCGTCCGTCAGCCGTCTCAATATCGAGGGTGATACTCCTTTTATTGGCGTTAAAGGCGAACCAGTAAAGGCTTTTCTCGGGGTCGGGGATATCATGGAAAAAGGGGGCTTTAGAGCGGTCGGGCTCGCCGCCCGGCTTTTCAATTTTAATAACATCCGCGCCGAAATCGCCCAAAGCCTTGCCGCAGAGAAAACCCTTCTCGTTAGTGAGGTCGAGGACGCGATAGCAGCTCAACATCGGGTATCCTTACTCAAACGTAATGATGTTGCGCAACGCCTCTCCCTTTTTCAGGGAGTCGACCGCCTCGTTAATGCGCACCAGGGGATAGTGCCCGGAAATAAGCTCGTCCAATTTAAGCTTACCGGCTTTATACAGCGACACGAGGAAGGGAATATCGATGCTGGAGCGTATCGAGCCGCCGCCGCAGGCCGTGAGGACTTTTTCCGTAAAAAGAAAATCGAACGGGATAAAAGCCCTCAGGTCGCCCTGAGCGAGACCCACGATAACGGTCATGCCCATCACGCCGGACATCAGGAAGCCCTGCCGGATAGCATCAACGCTGCCGACGGTCACGAAAACATAGTCCGCGCCCCGGCCGGAAGTCATGTCCGCGACGGCTTTAACCGGGTCTTTCACCTTCCTAATGTTGACCGTATGCGTGGCGCCGAATTTCAGAGCAGTTTCCAGCTTGCTATCCAGGACATCTACGGCGATGATGGGGTAAGCTCCGGAAAAAGCCGCCCCCTGTATCGAGTTAAGGCCGACGCCGCCCGTCCCGATGACCGCCACGCTGCTCATGGCTTTGACCTTGGCGCGGTTAACGACCGCGCCGAACCCGGAGGTCACGCCGCAGGCAAGCAGACAAGCCCGGTCGAGCGGCATGTCTTGGGGGACTTTCGTGACCAGCTCCTGAGGCACGGTGGTATATTCGACAAAGCCGCCGACAGGACCGGCCATCAGCGCCAGGGGCTGTCCCTTCCGGTTCTTATGCTTGGGCCTCATAAAAGCGCCCCGCTCCACACAGAAATGAGGCGCCCCGATAGTGCAGTAATAGCAGTGGCCGCAGCCCGAGGTCACCGTGCCGATGACGACGGTATCGCCTTTCTTCAGCCTGGTCACCCCCTCGCCCACCTCGTCAACGTGACCGGCGGTCTCATGGCCGGCCAGGCCGGGCAATGGCGACGGGATTTCCCCCGAGATAAAATGGAGGTCGCTATGGCATACGGCCGTAAACGCGACTTTTACTTTCACCTCGCCTTTGCCCGGGGGGTCAACGGTCACCCCGTCTTCAACGACCAAAGGTTTGCCGACTTCGTAGACGATTGCAGCTTTCATCGAAAAATTCCTTTCCAATTATGCAAACATAATAACGTTGCGCAGCCCTTCGCCCTTTTCCGTCAGCGCCATCGCCTCGTTAATACGGGCCAGGGGAAAACGGCCGGTGATAAGCTCGTCCAGCTTGAGGCGGCCCGATTGATAAAGCATCACTAGATTCGGGATATCAATTTTAAGATTGGTGGCGCCCATAAAGCCGCCGATGAGGTTCTTCTCCGTGGGAATCATCTCGAGAGGGGAGAAAGATAGCTGGTCTTTAAAGCTGGGCAGGCCGATCATCACCGTCGTCCCCCGCAAACCGGTAAAGGACATCCCCTGCTTGATGGCGGCGATGCTGCCGACGGTCACGAAGACCCACTCCGCCCCCCTGCCCGAGGTCAGCTTGCGGATTTCTTCGGCGGCCTTTTCGTTCCTGGCATTGACCATGTGGGTCGCCCCGAAATCCATCGCCATTTTCAACTTGGCGTCGAGCACGTCCACGGCGATAATGGGATAAGCGCCCACATAAGCGGCGCCCTGGATGGCGTTAATGCCCACGCCGCCGGCGCCCATGACCACGACGCTCTGAAAAGGCCTGACCCCGGCGCGGTTGACCACGCCGCCGAAGCCGGTAATGACGCCGCAGGCGAGCAAAGCCGCGCGGTCTAAAGGCATTTCTTTGGGGAGTTTTACCACCTGGGACTCATCAACAACCACATACTCGGCGAAGCCGCCGATATTGCCTTTCAAATCAAGTCGCTGCCCTTTTTTATTTTTTACCCGCGGGTTTTTGGGCGGGTCGAACCGGTGTAAACAGAGATGCGGCAGGCCGGTAACACAGTAATAGCACTTGCCGCAGGACGCCAGCAGCGAAACGACGACGGGGTCGCCGGATTTGACATACGTCATCCCCGCCCCTACTTTATCGACATAGCCGGCCGACTCGTGACCGCCCACAAAAGGCACCCCGCCGGGCATCTCGCCTTTCCAATCGTGGACATCGCTATGGCAGATAGCCGTCGCCGCTAGGCGGATTTTTACCTCGCCCTTGCCCGGCTCGGCCAGGTCCACTTCTTCTATCACCAGGGGTTTATTCAACTCATAACAGACGGCAGCTTTCATAAAGACCTCCTGAAATATTATGTAAAGATACGGACCGGAATTTTCTCTTTAAGAGGCTATAACATCGGGGATAGTTAAGTCAAACGCGGTTATCACCTATGTAAAACCTCACCCCCTATATCCCCCTCTCCTTGGCAAGGAGAGGGGGAGGAAATAAGGAGAGGGGCTCACGCCCCTCTCTGGCACTCCCTATTAAAGCTTGTTATAAAGTAGATAAATTTAAGCGGGAAAAGGTCTATTTCACCTTCCCGAACACCCGGCGCACTCTGGGATTAAGGCCGCTGCCGACCTTTTCGATGGCTTCGTAGCGGAGTTTATTAAGCTCCCGCTGTTTTTGCTCGAACTCGGCGACGGAATAAAGTTTTTCCGGGTGGACCAGGATATCGTCCACCGCCCTGATGGAAGCCGGCACGTGGAAACCGGAGGGAGATTCCATCCAGTCCTCCAGTCCGCCCCGCAGGAGAGAGTCCAGAATGCTCATGGTGTGGCCGACATTAATATCCCGGAAGTGATAGCCTTCCCCTACCGAGCCGGTATTGATAAGGTAATACTGCACGTGGGGGAGATTTTGCAGGATATCATAAAATCGGTTGGCGTGGGCGGCCCGGTCCCCGGCGACAAACGGGTCGTAGAAAAACTCGGTCCTGATTTTGCCGGCCTGGGTGGGGTCGCCGGCGGAGGATTCCATGGCCTGCCCGAGCACCATCAGCGCGGCCGCCTGGTCCAGGTTAAGTTTACAGATAGCCGGGATGGTGGGCCCGCGAGTAATGAGTACGATATTGTCAACAGCCTCGACATCGATATGAGAGCTGGCATGCATGAAATCCTTGCGCAAAACGACGGCCCGGCCGTTGGACGTCCTTTCAAAGTTCTCAAAGTCGAAATCCCCGTCACCGTTAACGTAGACGTTCTCGCAGACGGTATCCGACTTCAACAGACCGTAGAAAATCTCGACCTGCTCCGCGGGGTTGACGCCCTCCGTCTTGACGAAAACGCCGCCGGCCTCAAAGCCGTGGAAAGAGCCGTCCGGCATTAAAGTGCCGCCGTCGTCCTGAATCAGCCACGACCGCTCCATGCCCTTACGCGCCAGGATTTTGCAGGTGGTGGTCGTCTTGCCATTGGCACTCAGGGCGATGAGCAGCGTGCGCACCGGCTTATAGGCGCCGTGGGCCGACTGCAGATAGTCCTCACGGCAGCCGGCGTGCAGGAAGATGCCACCGCGCCGCGTCTTAGCCACCCAGTCCTCCGAAGCGAAAACACCCTTTTTATACTCGCCGATATAGTTGGAGTTGCGTACGATTTTCACCGCGCGGCCGTCATCCAGGTAAGCCAGCCGGATGGTGATGTCTTTCTGGGGGAGGGGCCTGGACTTATTGGTCTGCCAGGCGGCATCGCCGAAAAAGACAATCTGATAATCAGGTTTTTTCACCGGCTTCTGCACGGGAATAAAGAGATTCTTGCCGCCATAGGCGACATGGGCGAATTTGACCGGGCAAAGGAGCCTGACGACCGTGCTGCTATCCTGGTTGCCCACCGTGCGGTCGATAGATATCAGCTTTTCACCGGCCAGGGCTTTTTCACAGTTTTCCAGGAGCTTCGTCTCATCCTCGCCGAAGGCATCGTCGACGCTGTTTTTGGTGAACATCTGCGAGCGGGAGGTGGGCTCGCTTTCCGCCACGAAGTTATTATAAAGCGTTTTGACGACCCCCTCCTCCTTTTCCACCAGCGCCCTCAGGACGTCGTCGGGGGGATTATCGAGCAGCCGGTTTTCGGCTCTGGCTTTCTCCCTGATTCGATCAGCCGTCCGGGCAAACTCTTCCAGATTAAACATCGAGCTCATTTTCGAAACCTCCGTGCAATTTCATCGCTTCAACCTGGTTCCTAAACACTTCCTCCCGGGAAAGCGAAAAAAGAAAAAGAAAAAGCGGGCCAGACCCCAGCCCCGGGAAGCGTGTCCCGATTAATCGGGACGCATCAATGAAATATATCCAATTATAGCATATTTTTTTATTACAAATATATAACATTTTTTATTTTTTCTTCTCAAAGACTGTTTTTCATGAACCATCTTTTGTATAATATTCTTGATTAAGGCAGTACCGGAACGCAAATGGGCAAGTGGCTTATCAGAATAATGGAAGCAGCCGCGTTAACAATTACGCTGGCGGCAGTGTGCCAGGAACTAGAAAAGCCCAAAGAGGAGAGGCACTGGCACGGCAAGGTGGGCTTTATCCCCTATGACTTCCGCATGCCAACCATCGAGAGGATAAAGGAACTGTGCTGGAACCCGGACAACAGCCGGATATTCGTGCCGGGGATATGGGGAATCGGCTGGGTAATTAATTTCTATACCCTGTTTGAAAGAATGAGAATCATCGGGGAATACTACGTGACCGAGGACGACTTCCTGATGCCAACGCCGACGTTGCGCCGGATACTGGAAAACCGACCGGTGATGCCCTAAGAACGATTATATCGTAAACACATATTAAACTCATCGTCAAGCAGGTACCTCACCCCTACCCCTCTCCAGCCTGGCGCATTATTGAAATCGGGTATTTATCTTAGCTGGAGAGGGGAGGTATTATTGAGAGGGGCTAGCGCCCCTCTCCGCGGGCTACTCCCTCAAGATTATAGGGCGTTTAAGAGGGGCGAAGCCCCTCTTTCTTTTCTTCCCCCTCTTGAACAAATTATGTTTCGAGTCCTCATAATAAGCCTGTTCGAGAGGGGGATAAAGGGGGTGTGTATGGAAGGCATTAGAGTTCTCCCCAAATCCCATCACGGTAAATCCTCGACAATTTAACCGGCAACAATTTATTGGTTAAATTTTCACCGCTCCTGACGTAGACCTTAATATAGTTGCCGGTAAGGCCCGACCAGACGCCGCCGGAGGACTGCTCCCAGAGCACCTCCATCGTCCTGCCCAGGAATTGCTGCCGAAAGCCCTTTGAGCTTTCTCTTGCCAGGTCGAGCATTTGTTTACTGCGGTCTTTTTTGACGGCGGCGGAAACCTGTGATGGCATGGTGGAGGCAGCGGTGCCGGGGCGGGGGGAAAAGGGGAAGACATGGATACGGACGAATTTTATATCCCGGCAGAAATTCAAAGTCTCCTGAAATTCAGCATCGGTCTCACCGGGAAAGCCGACGATAACGTCGGTGGTGATAGCAACATCCGGAACCGAACCGCGAATAAGAGACACCGCTTTTAGATAGTCGGCGGCGGTATAACGCCGTTTCATTCTCTTTAAAACAGCATCGCTGCCGCTCTGGAGAGATAGATGGAAATGGGGACAGAGACGCGGATCGCGCCAGAGGCTGATTAAGTCGGGGGAAATGTGGTGGGGCTGAAGAGAGGACAATCTCAAGCGGGTCACGGGCGTGTCCTTCAAAATGCGTTCAATAAGTCCGGCCAGATTTACCCCATCGGAGTTATAGGAGCCGATTTCCGTGCCGGTCAAAACCACCTCTCTAAAGCCGGCGGCAGTTTTTTCCTTGATTTGAGCTATGATTTCCTCCGGCAGGACGCTCACTTCACCGGTGCGGACAAAAGGCACGATGCAATAGGCGCAGAAGTTGCGACAGCCGTCCTGCACCTTGAGGAAAGCGCGATTACGCCGCGGGTTGTGTTCAGGGGGCGGATTCAGGCCGGCCGGCCGAGGGAGACGGCGAGCACTTTCTAGTAACGATAAAAGACTCATTTTGCGGTCGTTGCCGAGAACAAGGTCGACGCCTTCAATCTTTTGTAGCTCCTGCGGCGCGAGGTGGGCATAGCAGCCGATGGCGATAAGGCGGGCGGAGGGATTACGGCGGCGGGCGAGGCGTAGCATATGCCGCGACTTGCGGTCAGCGACGTGCGTCACCGTGCAGGTATTCAGGATATAAATATCGGCCTTCTCCGGAGAGTCGACGAGCGTATAGCCGGCCTGAGCCAGCTGCGCCGCCAGGAGCTGTATCTCCGCCTGGTTCAGCTTACACCCGAGGCTGTCCAGGGCTACAGTAGGATTTTTTATATTTTCTGCCATCTAATTCAAAATTATAGCGTTACTTTTCTATCAGGGTCAAAATATACCAGCCTCACCCCCTTACCCCCTCTCCAAACAGCCGCATAGAGGTGACCTCAGGAAATTTTGTTTGGAGAGGGGGAATAAATGAAGAGGGGCTCACGCCCCTCTTAAACGCCCTGCTTTCTATGAGGGGAGAGCCTTTGAGAGGGGGCTTCACCCCCTCTCTTTTAACTCCCCTCGCCAGCCAGAAATACGACGGCCGGCACGTTGAAACAGGCTGGAGAGGGGCAGGGGTGAGGTATAGTACCAGAACGAGCACCGTAAGTACAAATACTTGATATTGGGCGTAAAGTGTGATTAAAATAAATCGTACCTCACGATTCATTTTCCCATTTACGCACAGACGAGGAGGATATTACCATCAACGGTCAGCTCCATAGAGTCGTGGTCACGGGCATCGGGGCGCTAACGCCGCTCGGGCTGGACATGGCCACCACCTGGGACAATCTTATCGCCGGGAAATCCGGCATCGATTATATCACGCTGTTCGACGCTTCCAAGATGGAGGTCAGGTTCGCCGGCGAGGTAAAGGGGTTCGACCCCGTTAACTACATCAACCGCAAAGACGCCCGGCGCATGGACCGCTTCGCCCAGCTGGCGGTCGCCGCCGGCTACCAGGCGGTCAAGAACGCCGACCTGACAATCGACAAGACCAACGAGGACGACATCGGCGTCTTCATCGGGAGCGGCATCGGCGGCCTGACCACGCTCTTCGAGCAAGCCAAGGTGCTGCTGGAAAAAGGCCCGGACCGGGTCAGCCCGTTCCTGGCGCCGATGATGATCGCGGATATCGCCGCGGCCCAGATATCGATAGCACTGGGGGCCAAGGGGCCCAACATGTGCATGACCTCCGCCTGCTCCAGCGGCTCGGACGCGATAGGCGCGGCGGCGGAGTACATCAGAATCGGCAATGCCCAGGTCATGATTGCCGGCGGGGCCGAGGCTATTATCAATCCCCTGGGAGTAACCGCCTTCAGCGCCCTGAAAGCGCTTTCCACCCGGAACGACGCACCGCAAAAAGCCTCACGGCCCTTCGATAAAGACCGCGACGGCTTTATCCTCGCCGAGGGGGCGGTCGTCCTCATCCTGGAAAGCCGGGAACACGCCCTCGGGCGGGGCGCTAACATCCTGGGAGAAATGGCTGGATACGGCGCCACCGCCGACTCGTTTCACGTGACCCAGCCGCTGGAAAGCGGGGAAGGGGCCGCCAAAGCCATGCTGATGGCCATGAAAAGGGGCGGCATCAAGCCGGAGGAAATCGACTACATCAACGCACACGGCACGTCGACACAGCTGAACGACGCCATGGAAACCAGGGCCATTAAGACCGCCATGGGCGAATACGCTTACAAAATACCCGTCAGCTCGACGAAATCGATGACGGGACACCTCATCGGCTGCGCCGGGGCAATCGAGCCGGCCATCTGCATCATGACGATTTTAAAGGGCATAATACCACCGACCATCAACTACGAGACACCCGACCCGGCCTGCGACCTGGACTACGTGCCCAACAAAGCCCGCCCGGGCAAAGTCAACACTGCCCTGACCAACTCCTTCGGGTTCGGCGGGCATAATTCGGTACTGATTTTAAGGAAATTTAACGAGGCTGGAACTTGAGCCACTGCCGCTGGAACCTGTTGCCGCCGATAACGGACGAACAAAGGGTCGGCGGTCCCGGCTTTTCACCCCTATTGATACAACTCCTCCAAAATCGCGGCGTTACCCGGCCGCAGGACTACCAATCCTTTCTCGCCAACGACAAAAGCCTGCTGCTCGACCCCCTGCGGCTCCCGGACATGAACCGCGCCATCGTCAGGATGAACCAGGCGCTGCTGCGGGGAGAGACCATCGGCATCTACGGGGACTTCGACGCCGACGGCATCACCGCCACCGCCGCGCTCGTCCAGGGCCTGGCGCTCATCGGGGGGAAAGCCGTCCCCTATATCCCCCACCGCCAGACGGAGGGACACGGGCTGACCGATACCGTTCTGAAGAAGCTCCACGAGCAGGGCGTCAGCCTGGTCATTACCGTCGACTGCGGCGTAACCGATGTCAATGAAGTAAAAAACGCCATGAAAGCGGGGCTGGATATCATTATCACCGACCACCACAGTCCCCTGGAAAAAATCCCGGAAGCCATCGCGGTTATCGACCCCAAGCTGAAGGGCTCGACCTACCCGTTTTCACAGCTGGCCGGAGTCGGCGTAGCTTTCAAACTGCTCCAGGGTTTATACCGAAACCTCGGGGTTGAGGACAAACTGGATGCCATTTTGGACCTGGTGGCCATCGGCACCATCGCCGACGTGTCGCCCCCACTCGGAGAGAACCGGTACCTCATTAAAGAGGGACTGAAACAGATTAACACCAACCCGCGGCCCGGCATCAGAGAACTGATAACCCAGTGCCGGCTCGAGTCGGGCGGCCTCAACGAGGACAGGATTTCCTGGGTCATCGGCCCATGTCTGAACGCCGCCGGCCGACTGGCCGACGGCCTGACCGGTTATAACCTGCTGATGACAGAATCCGACCAGGAAGCGCAGGAACTGGCAGGGTGGCTCTGCCGGAAAAACGAGGAACGGCAGCGGCTGACGACGATGACCCTGGTCCAGGCCAGGGAACAGGTCATCGCCCAGGGGCTGCCGCCGCTATTGCTCACGGCGGACAAAGAATACCCGATGGGCATCGCCGGCCTGGTAGCGGGGCGACTCACCGAGGAGTTCTACCGGCCCGCGGTGGTGATACACACGGCGGATACGGTCTGCCACGCCAGCTGCCGCAGCATCCCGGAATTCGATATCATCGGTGCGCTCAACACATTCAGTCGATTTTTCACCCGCTACGGGGGACACGCGCGGGCGGCGGGCTTTACCATGCCCACGAAAAACCTGCCGGAGCTGGAGAGAGAGCTGGCCGCGCTGGCCAGGGAAAAACTGAGCGGCATCGAGCTGCGCCCCCATCTGGATATCGATGCCCTAGTCACCCTGCCGGAGCTCGGCGGGGAAACCTATCAGATGACACAGCTGCTGGCGCCCTTCGGTCCCGGCAATCCGGTGCCGATGTTTTTAAGTCGGGGGGTGGAGGTGGTGGAACAACGGACCATGGGCAACGCCGGCGAGCACCTGAGGCTGAAGCTGAGGCAGGGCGGCACCACCTGGGACGGCGTGGCTTTCCGACTGGGCAACCACCTGGCGGAACTCGGACCGCGCATCGATATGGTCTATAACGTGGAGGTGGACACCTGGAGCGGGAAAAAGCAGCTGAGGCTCAATATACTGGACTTTAAGAAGAGCGCTTAGCTTCAGGCGGCACTGCCCGGATTTTTTTCAGCCGCTTCCTCATCTTTCACCCACCGGGTCTTTCTGACGATAAGAAGAACAACGCAGATAACTAAGACGATGATGCCGATAACCTGCGCCTGGTGCAGGCCGAATAGAAAGTCGGTGCCTTCGCGGAGAAAATCGGAGCTGATACGCCAGATGGAATATAAGCCCAGGTAGACGAGGAAGAGCGAACCGTCCGGCTTGAGCTTTTTCCGCAGCATCAATAAAATGCCGAAGACAATCAGGTTAAAGATAATCTCGTAGGTGACAACCGGGTGGGTAACGGCCAAACCTATAGCTTGATTCGTCGGGCTGTTGGGGCTGGTGTAAATGACTCCCCACGGGAGTGAAGTCGCCAGACCGGTATCGTCGCCGAGAATGGTGCAGCCTACCCTACCGATAGCCTGCGCCAGGATAATGCCGGGGGCGATGACATCCGCCAGGTGACCGAAAGAAACTTTGCTGAAGCGGCTGTAAATCCAGATGCCCAGGGCCGCTCCCAGCACCGCGCCCCAGATGGAAAGACCGGAACCGCCGATTATTTTCCAGGGGTTTTGACTGTAATAGTTCCACATGTCGAGAACATGAAGCAAACGAGAAAATATCACGCCGGAGGGGATGCCGACGATAGCGGCATTAACGACCTCGTTGTAAGTAAGGCCGGAACCCCGCTTCACGGATACCAGCGCCCAGACGACCAGGCTCAAGACCGCCAGGGCGACCATGATGCCGTACCAGCCCACGCTGAAAGAGCCGATGGTGAACGCCACCGGGTCGATACCGATAGTAATCACAGCGAGTGGATTCATCCTATTCCTCCCAAATCAAGAGCACAAAGCCTCGGCGAACTCTTTCACGTCAAAGGGTACCATATCTTCCAGCCCCTCGCCAATGCCGATGAACTGAACGGGCAGTTTAAGCTCATCGCAGATAGCCAGGACGATGCCTCCCTTGGCGGTACCGTCCAGCTTGGCGATAAAGATGCCGGTCACACCGACCGCCTCGGTAAAATAGCGCGCCTGGGTGAGACCGTTCTGGCCGGTGGTGGCGTCCAGCACCAAAAGCACTTCATGGGGGGCAGAGGCGTCCAGCTTGGCAGCGACCCGCTTCACCTTTTTAAGCTCTTCCATCAGGTTGAACTTGGTGTGAAGTCGGCCGGCGGTATCGATGATGACGACGTCCGTCCCACGACTCTTCGCCGCCTGCAAAGTGTCATAGACGACCGCCCCGGGGTCGGCGCCGGGCTGGTGGGCAATAACGTCCACCCCGACCCTCTCCCCCTGCTTTTTAAGCTGGTCGATAGCCGCCGCCCGGAAGGTATCCGCCGCCGCCAGGATAATGCTTTTACCTTCCTTTTTTAATTGATAGGCGAGCTTGGCGATGGAGGTGGTCTTGCCGCTCCCGTTAACGCCCACGACCAGATAGACCCTGGGGGGATTGATATTGGCAATCGGGGCACGGGGCGGAACGGTCAGGATTTTTACCATCTCGTCTTTAAGGATGGCACGCACCTGAGAGCCATCCAGCTTGGCCGCGGCGGCATGCTGCCGGACGACATCGATAAGCTGGTTCGTGGTGGCAACGCCGACATCGGCGGAGATGAGGAGCTCTTCCAGCTCTTCCCAGACCTCTTTGCCGATAGTAGCGCGGTCGAAGAGGGACATCGCCTTACCGAACCAGGAATCGCGGGTACGCTGGAGGACCTTCTGGAAGATATTGATGGGGTGAACCTCCGGTTTATGATTAATAGTCTACAGTTAATAGTATAAAGGAGATATCAGGGGTTAGCAATCAGCAGCTAGCTGTTAAAGCTCGTGTTTAAGACGAGCGCAGAGAGTGAGCCAAAATCCACCCTCTGTATCTCCCTCCTTTACAAAGAGGAGGGAGAAGGAAAATTAAAGGATAAGCGGGACGAAGTAGGATAGCGAGCTAAAACGCCACACCCTGGCGTTTGGGCCTGGTCTCCCTGAAATCGGCGGGGGGCTTAATGAGCAGGACGGGCACCGCCGTCTCTTTGATGACTTTTTCGGCGATATTGCTCATGTCCCAGCGGCTCATTTTTGACTTGCCCGTGCTGGCCATGACAATCAGGTCGGCTTGCTTCTCGTTGACATAGCGGACAATCTGCGCGGCGGGACTACCGAAGAGGACATCGGCGTTGACCCTGAACCCTTTGGCCTCGAGGTCTTCGGCAATCCGGCAGAGGTAGTCGCCGGCGGTCTTAGCCATCTTACCCATCGCCCAGGGCGTCTGCTGGACGCGGCCGGCGGCAAAGGCGTTGAACATGACGTTGAACTGGCTGGTGGCGAAAAACGGCGGGGCCACGGCGACGGGTTTTTCCGGGACGAAGGGCTCCTGGACGTGGCTTTGGGAGATTCTTCCTTTGACGACCTCGGTGACCGATACCAGCAGGATATCCGGGATGCTGCAACCCCGGGCAATTTCTTCGAGGTGGGGCAAAGCCAACTCCGCGAGTTTCGAGCCATCCAGCGGCACGACCACTTTTTTATACATTTTCGCCTCCCGCGTCATGATTACGAGAATAACGATAATATATTAGCAGAAAAATGTATAGCGGGCATAAAATGGGGCAGAGAAAATATTACGGAATTGTAACATTATGGGGAGATGACATCATCAGATCTACAAGCTAGGGTTATTATCTTGCTTCGCAGTGTAGTGGGGGACTTTTCAATGAATAATCCTGAGAAACACTGATAACGGCACCCATCCACATATGGCCGGAGCGAGGAATGATATAATTTTGATGTTCTCAAACTTATAATAAGTAAGAATAGGCTGGAAAAATTAGAATGAAAGAAATATGATAAGCTTTTCGCTAAAAGGCAGTTGAGGTCAACATAACCGGCTTTATAATTGCTTATATCGTTGGAAAAATATCTGAAAGTTGCTCAGCTCGAGGAATCAAAATAATGCTCACTACCAAGAACACAAAACTGACCAATAATGATTCGGTCATTTATTAGGAGGCCAAGAAGTAAAACCATGGAAGTGGCCCATCAAAAAAGAGAAAAATAGTTCATATTTTACTTATCTTCCGAGTTATTATACCTTTGCGGGGTTGATATGAAAAATTAACGGCAAATTGGGAACCAGAATCAAATATACTAGTATTAGGGCGATTCTTACCCCGATGAAAGCATAATCCTTCCTTCAGCAGCTTACTTGTAAGTAATATTCCATAAAAAGCACCTACCGGAGAAAAGACATAAAAAGATTAATGGCGAAACATAACCTAAAATTTACCAGGCATCACGCTGATAGCGTATATAGCCATGACCAAAAACCAAACAAAGACTGCCAGGGTAATATTGCAATTTCCTTTTTTATCTCCATAACGATAGCCTAATTATATGGCATGGGTTATTTAGTTTTCAAGATAAAAGTCAAAACAACTACCCGCTCTGTAGCTCCTCCAGAATCCACTTGGCGGCCAGCTTATCCAAAGGCTTGTTGTTGTTACCGCACTTGGGGGACTGGACGCAGGAGGGGCAGCCGTCATCGCAGGGGCACTCGGCGATAACGCGCAAAGTAGCCTGCCAGAGCTCTTCGATCATGTCGTAGCCCTTCTCGGCGATGCCGATGCCGCCGGGATAGGCGTCGTAGATAAAGACCTGGGCGCGGCCGGTATCCGGGTGTAAAGGGGTGGAAACGCCGCCGATATCATTCCTATCGCAAAGGGCAAAGAGGGGCAGGATGCCGATGGCGGCGTGCTCGGTGGCATGGAGCCCGCCGGCAAAGTCGCGCCCCTTTTCCGCGATGCGGGCGACGGCGCGGGGCGGGATACCGAACCACAGCGCCACGGTGTTAAAACGGATGGTGGGGAGGTCTAAAGCCTCCTCCCCGATGACCTCCTCGGAGAACTGCCTGTATTTTTTAAAGCCGACGACGTCGATGGTGACCTCGACGTCACCGATGCTAACGTCAACGGGACCAACCTGCTTGGTCGACCTCACGTTCAGCACATGAAGGTCGTGGATTTCTTTAGTTTCCGTATAGTAATTGGCGCGGGTGGGGTCGGCATAGGCGACGCGGTTGGTCAAGTCCAGCTTGGTAATCAGAAACGAATCGCCCTGGTGGAGATAGATAGCGCCGGGGTGCACCTGGAAAAAGGCGACGGAACTCTCCACCGTTTCCATGAGCGAGCCGGTGGACACGTCGACGACGGCGTAGTCCTGCCCGGAGGACGACCTGATATTGATTTTCTGCGCCGGGTAGGCGACCGACGGCGCCAGATACCACTTATTGCGGCGCTCGCGCAGTTGCGACTCCTCAACGAGGGCATCCCTTTCTTTTACGTATGCGTCGCCAAAAAGGTCGCCATCGGCAGAATCCAGGGGGCGCTCCCAGGCGGCGCAGAGCAGGTGGGCCTGCAGGATATAATGATTGCCGGGGTTGATTAAAATATGCTCGAAGCCCTTCTGAAAAAAGTCGGGAGGGTGGCGCATAAAATACTGGTCGAGGGGATTGTCCCAGGCGACCAGAAAACTTAAAGATTCACCCTGTCCCCTGCCGCTGCGGCCGGCCTGCTGCCAGGTGGAAGAAATGCTCCCGGGGTAACCATCCAATATCGTCGCTTCCAGTCCGCCGCTATCGATGCCCAGCTCCAAAGCGTTGGTGGCAACAACACCAAGCAATTTTCCCCCGAATAGTTCTTTTTCAATCTTGCGGCGGTCCTCCGGCATATAGCCGCCGCGGTAAGGCATTACCAGGCGGGAAAGCTCATAGCTCTCCTCCTGCAGGCGGTCTTTAGTATAGATATAAATAAGCTCGGTCAGGCGGCGGGTGCGGGTAAAGGTCAGGGTGCGGGTGCCCTGCAAAATAAGCTCGGTAAAGATATTGGTGGACTCCCAGTGGGCGCTGCGGCGGGCGGTCTTCTTCTCATCGAGGAGGGGCGGGTTCCAGAAAACGAAGTCCTTCCAGCCGCGTGGGGAGCCGTCCTTAGCCACGACCTCGCAGGGGAGGCCGGTCAGGGCTAAAGCGTGGTCGCCGGGATTGGCGACGGTCGCCGAGCATAAAATAAACTGGGGGTCGGAACCATAAAGCCGGCACAAGCGCCGCAATCTCCTCAGAACGCAGGCAACATGTGAGCCGAAAACGCCGCGATAGATATGGGCTTCATCGACGACGACGTATTTCAGGTGTTTAAAGAGGGTCGCCCAGGACTGGTGCTGGGGCATGATGCCCACGTGCAGCATGTCCGGGTTGGTCAGGATGATGCGGCCGTACCGCCTGACATCCGCCCGCTCCGGGCGCGGGGTATCGCCGTCAAAGGTAGCGATAGACTCCTGAGACAAAAGGGCGGGCGAAAAAAGCTCGTGGAGTTTATGGAGCTGGTCCTGGGCAAGGGCCTTGGTGGGAAAGAGAAAAATAGCGCGGGTGGAGGGGTCGGTGAGAATCGACTGCATGACGGCGATTTGATAGACCAGGGTCTTGCCGCTGGCGCTGAAGGTGGCGACAATGACGTTCTTGCCGGCGCGAACGTGGTTCACCGCCTGTGCCTGGTGGCTATAAAGATGCGCATAGCCGTGAGCATCCAGGCAGTCCTGGAGGGCGGGCGCCAGAGGCTCATCGAGCTTGCCGTACGAGGGGCGGCGGGGGGCGATATGCTCGATATGGGCGATCTGGTCATGATAGCCCGGCAGCGAGCGGATATGGTTGAGGAAAGCCTGGATTTCCAATTTGATTAAATCCCTCTCTAACTCTCCCTTTAGGAAAGGGAGAGAATGATAGCGCATTTTCCTTTTTCTGGCTTGGTATCGTCTCTCACTCTTGAAGGGAGAGGGTTAAACGTCGATAATTTCTATGGAATAATCGAGAAACTCAACGTCAAAGTGGCCGTTCTCGATAAAGCCGACCACCTTGGAGAGGACTTCGTTGCTGTGGCGCTTGTTGTTGCTGATGCAGCAGATACCGATGGCAGCCAGCTGCCAGACATCGTTATCGTCCACCTCGGCGACGGCGACATCGAACTTGCTGCGGACACGACCGATGATAGATTTAATGACCTGCCGTTTCCCTTTAAGCGACATGTTTTCCGGGATACGCAGGCTGACCCTGGCAACGCCGACATTCATCGTTTTAATCTACCATCCGCCCGAAGGAGTGTCAAACGAGACCATTCGGCAAGCTCAGGGCGAGCGGGGGGAGGAAAAAGTGGGGGGTTACTCTTCTTTAAGCAGAAAGAGAAGCCCGAGCATCGCCAGAAAAGCCAGTCCAGCGCCAAAGTAGAACGGGGCGGCGGGGTTTACCGTATCCCAGAGCCAGCCGGCCAAAACGCTGGCGGGCAGGAGCATCAGGCCCACTGCGGTCTGAAAATAGCCGTAAGCCGTGCCGCGCCTCTCGGCAGGAACGAGGTCAGCCACGAAAGCCTTGGCCGCTCCTTCGACGATGCCGTAGTAGATGCCATAAGCCGCGAAAAGGACCCACATGTGCCAGACGGTCCCGGAAACGGCAAAGCCGAGATAGACCAGGGCATAGACCGTCCAACCAACGACAATCACCCGGCGCCGCCCGATTTTGTCGGAAAGGATGCCCGCCGGAGTCGAAACCAGGGCATAGGTAAGATTAAAAAGGACGAGCATCAAGGTTATCTCCAGGACATTAACGCCCAGGTCCTGCGCGCGCAGGACGATAAAAAAGTCCGAGGAATTGCCGAGGGTGAAAACGCCCATAATGAATAAAAACAGTTTAAATTGACCGCTGAAAGCCGGTTTCACCACCGGTTGCACCACGCCGGCTTTAGCGACGGCGTCGGAAGGCAGCCCCTTTTCCCGCACGAAGGCGATTAACACGATGACCGCCAAGAAAGCTGGAACCACGCCGACAATGACCAGCCAGCGATAAGTGTAGTTAGTAAGGTCGAGAGCGCCGCCCTGCAGAGCGTAAATAATAACGGCGGCGATAGCCAGACCGAGGAAAGCGCCCGCGGTGTCCATGGCGCGGTGGATGCCAAAGCTCTTGCCCCGCACCTCAAGGCTGACGGAGTCGGCGATTAAAGCGTCGCGGGGGGAGCTTCTTACCCCCTTTCCCGCGCGGTCGCCGAAACGGATAGCCAGGACACCGCCCCAGGTATTGGCCAACAGCATGAAGGGCTTGACCACCGTGGAAAAACCGTAACCGAGCACCGCCAGCGCCTTGCGCTTGCGAAAACGGTCGCTGATGCGGCCGGAAAAGATACGGAAAACGGCATCAAAGCTTTCGGATATGCCGCCGATTAAGCCCACCTGCAACGCGGTGCCGCGGAGGACATTTTTTACGAAGAGGGGGATAAGGGTGAAAATCATCTCCGAGGAGACATCGGTAAAGAGGCTTACCAGGCCGAGGAAAAAGACGTTGGGATGAAGACCCCATATTTTGCGGGGGATTGACTCTTTAGTTAAAGAGGCAGAAGGCTGAGTCAAGCAACGCTCCTGAAAAAATAACGATATATCTTTACATATCGAGAGTAGATTGTCAATCAGGGATATGCCTCAGTTTGACTTTTTGACTTTCGAATTATTATAATGGGGCATGTGGGGCGGCGGGGAGGAAAAGATATTAACTAAAAAGGAGTACTGACATGGCGTGTTTTTTGGTACCTATGGGAGAAGCCGTAGTAACCACCGTCATCCAAAAGGTCGCCGAGCATAAAGAGCATGAAGCTGGCAGTGAAAAGGCCGGAAATACAGGGATAAAATGGAGCCGGAGATTAAGCTGGCTGAACAAGATGCTGTGGGGCGGCTCGGTACTCCTGGTAGTGGACCACATCTGGCATGGCGAAGTTATCTTCCGCCCGCCCTTTTTTACCGCGCTGGGAACTTCGGGAGGATTGGCGACCATGCTCCGCGAGATGGCGACCCTGGGCGTTGCCATGGCGGCGGCCGTGACGGCCGTCTGGGGCATCATGGTCCTGGTTGACGAGCTGAAAGCTAGATCAAAGGTAGCGTCGGCTCGGCAAGTTCGAGGCTGATGTCCAGAGCCTTGTAAGAGTGGGTCAGCGCGCCGACGGAGATGATATCGACGCCCGTCATAGCTATTTCCCGGACGTTCGCCAAGGTAATTCCCCCGGAGGCTTCGATTTTTACCCGCCCCGCCACGATATTCACCACCCGGCTCATCTCGTCGGTACTCATGTTATCCAGCATGATGATGTCGGCGCCGCCTTTCAGGGCTTCCTGAGCTTCCCGGGTATTGGTGACCTCCACCTCGATGGTGACGCCCGCCGGGGCGTTCCGCCGGGCTTTTTCCGCGATATCTTTAATGGTCATCCCCGTAGCCCGGAGCGCGTTGATGTGGTTATCCTTGATGAGCACCGCATCGCCGAGGTGCAGGCGGTGGTTTTGCCCGCCCCCCATCCTCACCGCGTATTTTTCCAGCTGCCGCAGGCCGGGCGTCGTCTTGCGGGTATCGTAAATGCGCGCGCCGGTCCCGTTTATCTCCGCGACGTATTGGGCGGTCAGTGAGGCGATGCCGCTCAGCCTCTGGAGAAAGTTGAGGGCGGTGCGTTCCGCTTTAAGGATGCCGGTCACGCTGCCGCTGATGCCGCCGGCGATGTCTCCCCGTTTGATGGCCGTCCCGTCTTTTATCAGGATTTCTACTTCAAGGAGGGGGTCAACGCGGTGAAAGACCCGACCGGCTAACTCGATGCCGGCCAGCACCCCTTTTTCTTTCACCAGCAGCGACGCCTTGCCAGAGAGGTCGGGCGGTATCAGCGCTTCGCTGGTAATGTCCCCGCGGCTGATGTCCTCCGCCAGGGCCAGGTCAATGACCTTGTCGAGCTGTTTTGCAGTTAGCAGGCTGGCGTTCACGGCCTCACTTCTTCCCAGTGTATCGTTGTTGTTGCTGTTGTTGCTCTTCGCGGCGCACCGCCAGGCTGCCCCGGGCGACCCTCAGGGTCGTCCCCCCTTCCACTTTAATCACCGCGGTGTCCTCGTTGAGGCTATCAATCGTGCCGTAGATGCCGCCGGCGGTGATGACCCTATCGCCTTTCTGTAAATTCTGCATCATCTCTTGCTGGTCTTTCTGGCGCTTGCGCTGCGGCCGTATCATGAGAAAGTATATAATGCCAAAAATCGCCACCAGGATGATAATCATCCCGTACTGTGAAAACCAGCTAGTCTGTGTTGTGCCGCCCGGCGTGGTAGGGGTGGCCGGCATCAGACATCCGCCGAATAACACCAGTACCGCGATGAGCAGTCCGGCTATCAACCCGAATTTTAATGCAATTTTCATTTTTCCTCCTGATTGTGGTTATCTTATATGATTTTGCCCTGCAGCGACCACGGGCTCGTCTTATCGATTTGGATGTTTACCAGTTGTCCCTGCCAGTCCGTGCGGCTGCTGAAAAATACCAGCTTATCGGTACGGGTGCGCCCGTACCATTTGCCCCGCTTCCTGCCCTCCACCAGTATTTCCACCGTCTCTCCCATCAGGCGGGCATTGTTTTCCGTCTGGATTCTCTCCTGGAGACGCTCGACCTCCCCCAGCCGCGCCTTTTTCTCGTCGGGCGACACTTCGTCCTCCAACTCCCGGGCGGCGAGCGTGCCCGGCCGGGGTGAATAGGCCGCTACATGCACTGTAGCAAACTTTATCTCAGCGAGCAAGTCCAGCGTCTGCCGGAACTGTTTTTCGCTTTCCCCCGGGAACCCCACGATGATATCCGTGCTGATAGCGATATGAGGCAGCTTTTTACGTATCCGCGTTACGAGACGGCGGTACCGGTCGACGGTGTAGCCGCGCCTCATGGCTTTAAGGATTTCGTCGCTGCCGGACTGCGCCGGCAGGTTTATCTGCTCGCAGACCTTCTCCAGCCCGGCGATGGCGGCGATGAGTCTCCGGCTCATGTCCTTAGGGTGATTGGTGAGGAAGCGCAGTCGCGCCAGCCCTTCATGTCTTATTCAACTCCTTGAGCAGGTCGGCCAGGTCCGGCTTTCCTTCGAGGTCGCGCCCGTAGGAATCGACGTTCTGCCCGAGCAGGATGACCTCTTTAGCCCCCCGCCTCACCAGTTCCTTCACTTCGCAGACTATTTCTTCCGGAGGCCGGCTTCTCTCCCGTCCCCGCCGGTAAGGGACGATGCAGTAAGAGCAGAAGTTATCGCACCCCTGGCTGATGGTGACGTAAACGCTGGGCGCCGGGCTTTGGGGCAATGGCATGGCACCCGTCTTTTCCAGCCAGGGCGGCGGGTCCCCCGCTTTAAAAAACTGGTCGATGTGCGGGAACCTTTTCTTGAGACGCGCGGTATCGGTGTCGACCAGGCAGCCGGTCAGCGCGAGCATGATATCAGGTCTCTCTTTTTTCAGGTGCCGCAGGTCGTGCAGCTTGTTAACGACCCTTTCCTCGGCGCTCTGGCGCACCACGCAGCTGTTGAGGACGATGAGGTCGGCCTCGTTAACGCTTTTCGCCGCCTGATAGCCCAGCTCTTCAAAACGGTCGGATAGGCGTTCCGACTCCGCTTTGTTCATCTGGCAGCCGATGGTCCAGATATGGTATTGAGGCATATATTTTCAACTCTAGGAGGATTTTCTTTCAGGGGGGATAACAAATACTCAGATGGCGGAGGGGGAGGGATTCGAACCCTCGTCCCCAGTTTCCCAGGGAAAGCGCTTAGCAGGCGCCCGCACTAGACCACTATGCGACCCCTCCCCAGACGTGAAACGGGTACTAACTTAACTTTTTTATCATAGCATAATCGGCAGGTGGTCTCAATGATAAAGGAATATGGAACGATACCCCCGGCGATGAGACATAAATCATATTTAATCTATATATTATAATTTATAATTTTATCGTGAAATGTTATTAAAGGGGAGGAGATATCATGACTAGTGAACATCACCATGAAGCACTGATAAAAGGCATCACCAGGGAGCAGAAACCCATCCTGGACACATCCGGCCAGGCCGTCTATATCTACCTGGACGATACCCACAAAATCTGCAATAAAAAATTCGCCGCCTTGCTGGGTTATAAATCGGTCAAGGAATGGGTAGACATGGAGGCGCCTCTGGCCGACGTTATCGAGAAAGACCAGCCCGGAGTCATCAAGGCCTATACCAGGGCTTCGGAAAATCTGGAGGCGAGCAGCCTGCCGGTGACCTTTAAAAATGTCAAGACGGAAAAACTCATTAAGACCAGGGTTTTCATGGCTCCGATACTCTTTGAGGGCCATGTTTTCGTGATTTTTTTCATCGATAAAATTTGATACTAATTACGGAATAATCCTGGAAAACTGCGGCATCCCTTTGGCCTATATCCGCGCCGCCCCGATTATCTCCTGGAGGCTCTTTATTCCCTCTTTCGCCATGAACCTTTCGATGCCTTCCAGGACATCCAGAGCCGCGCGTGGATTATTGAAAGTCGCCGACCCCACCTGGACGGCGCTGGCCCCCGCCATGATGAACTCCAGCGCGTCGCCGGCATTAGATATTCCCCCGCACCCTATGACCGGCACTTTAACGGCGCCCGCCGCCTCGTAGACCATGGCCAGCGCTATCGGTTTTATCGCCGGACCGGAAAGCCCGCCCGTGATGTTGCCGATGGACGGTCGCCTTGCCTTCAGGTCTATCGCCATGGCTTTAACGCTGTTAATGAGGGATATTGCGTCGGCCCCGGAATCCGCGACGGCCCGGGCTACCCCGGCAATATCGCCGGTATTCGGGGTGAGCTTGACGATTAGCGGCAGAGACGTCGCCTTTCTTACTGCCCCCGTGACCTCGGCGGCGCAGGTCGGGTCGGCGCCGAAGGCCGCGCCGCCGGCTTTTACGTTGGGGCAGCTGATATTCGCCTCTATCCCGCTGACCCCTTTGATGCCGTCCAGCGCTTTGGCCAGCCTGGCATATTCTTCGACCGTGTCCCCGGCGATGTTCACGATTACCGGCACCCGCCAGCCCGCCCAGATGGGCGCCTTTTCTTTAATGAGGGCTTGGATGCCGATATTCTGCAGCCCGATGGCGTTAATGACCCCGGAGGCCGTCTCCGCGAGGCGCGGCTGCGGGTTACCCTCCCGCGGCTCCAGCGTCGTGCCCTTGCAAACGATGGCCCCCAGCTTTTGGATATCGAAAAGCTGACTGTACTCCGTGCCGTACCCGAAAGTGCCGGAGGCCGTCATGACCGGGTTGGCCAGGCGCAGGCCGCGCTTGTTTTTGGGTGCCAGCTGTATCGATAAATCTACAGGCATTTCTGGCTGAAACTTTACCAGACCACATAAGCTATTGCAAGTTGTTTGGGTGCTGCCACTCAGTTGAAAGGGGTATTCTCCCGATTGTACCCGCCTGTTAAGCGCTGTATGCTTACCTCAAATGTCAACCATGAAAGCCACGCCAGCTTTAATCGATGTTTCCTCTACCGGTATCAAGGTCAAGCGTCTCCGCATTTCTTTTCTATTAACACGTAAAGAGCTGGCCGACCTGGCCGGCGTTCCGGAGGAGCACGTCGACCTGCTGGAGCAGAACCTGCCGGTGCCTCTGGACAGTAAACGGCGGATACTCAAGGAAATCTGGGCCATCAAAGCCAGGAAATAGACCGGGCGCAGGGGTATTGACCTTCCCCTTTTCCCGTGCCCAACTATTCCTTCGGAGTTCAGGCAGCAGCGCCGGCAAACCGGTCTTTTGCGGCAGACTTCTTTCGCATGTTTGACCATCAGGGCATGGTATTCGTTGCACACCGCGGCGTCCGCCTCAAGGTTTCCCGTAAAAAGCTCTTGATAGCCGGAATAACTCTTATTCGAGGGAGCCAGCCCCAGGCGGTCGATAATTCGGCGCGTATAAGCATCGATGACGAACACAGGCTGGTTGCCGGCATAGAGCATGATGGAGTCGGCGGTCTCCTCGCCGATGCCGTAGATATTTAAAAGATTTTTTCTCAGGTCTGCCGCATCGCCGCTAAAAAGCCTGTCCAGGTCGTCGTGGTAATTCTCGCCCAGCCAGTCGACAAACGCCTTTAATCGGCGCGCCTTGACGTTATAATAGCCGCAGGGATGGATGAGTGCCGCGAGCTCTTTTTCCGACAGCTTCCGCAGCGCTTTGGCCGAAAGCTTATCGGCTTTCCTGAGGCTGGCGATGGCTTTCTCGACGTTCGTCCAGGCGGTCGACTGCGTTAGTATCGCCCCGACGATTACTTCGAACGGTTCCCGGGCCGGCCACCAGTGCTGCGGGCCGTACTCTTCCAAGAGTTTGGCGTAGACGTTTCTTAATATCGCGCCTATTTTTTTATGGTCCATGATGGTGCCGTGGCGTCCCCGGCGGAGTCGTAGCCCGGGATATATGGTTTGATATCCAGCACCGGCGTCCCATCGATGGCGTCCAGCCCCTGTACTTTCAGCACGTTGCCCCGCCGCTCCAGCAGCCTGACGGTGCTCTTGCCGATGGGGTTGGGACGGTCCGGCGAGCGGGTGGCGAACACCCCCATGAGCTTATTTGCCGGGTTGCCGCGAGGGTGTACCTTCAGGGGCGCCGGGCGGCGCGATTTGTGTATCCACCAGAGGACAATGATATGGGAAAATTCGTCGAGGTCGTCCAGGGCTTCGGTCAGGGCTTTATCGATGATGATTTCGGAGACGATGTCCGGGCGCCTTTGCCGGGTCGGCTCCTTTATCTCGCTCCGTACGGTGCCGATGGGTCTTAGCGTTATGGGTGCCGGTTCCGCGGTCATTTTTATTCCAGCGGCGCCATTGTAAGGAGCTTTTTGGCTATCTGCGGGTATCTGGCGATGAACTCCAGCTCGTCCTCGACCAGCGGTTTGTGCGCTTCCACGTTGGCGTACCTTACCAATTCCAGTATCTCGTTGGCTTCGGCCCGGCTTTTATTCCGGAAGGAAATATCGATTTTCCCCATGACGTGGCTGAACCCGGAGATGCCGCTGTATTGCCCGGTGATAATCTCGCGCCCGGTTTCCACGGATATCGGCTCACCCCGGCCGATTTCCTCGTAGCCGTAGAGCTCATAGTTGCCGGGGTCTTTGAGGACGCCGTCCGCGTGGATGCCGGAGGCGTGGGCGAAGGCATTGGAGCCGACCCCCGGCTGGTTAATCGGTATCGGCACATCGAAGGCGTAGCTGGCAAATCTGGCTATCTTCGCGGCCAGCTTCAATTTGATATTGCCGCCCAGCGGGTATTTTACCGCGAAGCCTTTCGATTTCGTTAAAGCCAGGATAACCGCAATGAGGTCGGCGTTGCCGGCCCGCTCCCCGATGCCGTTAATGGTGGTATTGATGTAGGCGTCCTGCCCGCCGTCGATTACCCCCTTGGCGCCGGCGATGGAGTTGGCGACGGCCATGCCCAGGTCGCCGTGGCAGTGCAATTCGATGGGCAGCCTGACCTTCTCCGCCAGCGTTTTCGCCGTCTCGTAAATCGTGAAGGGGTTATCGTAGCCCAGCGTGTCGCAGTAGCGGAACCTATCCGCCCCGTGCTCTTTAGCGGCCAGCCCGAACTCGATTAAGAACTCGATGTCCGTCCGTGAAGCGTCCTCGGCGTTAGCGCCGATGGATATTACCTTGCGGTCCCGCGCCGCTTTAACGGCTGCGGTCATGTCCTTGATAACGCTGCTCTTGCTCTTTTTGCCCTGGAACTTGCGGTTTATCATCTGGTCGGATGTCGATATGGAAAGGTTCAAGTGCTTTATTTTCGGCACTCTTTCGAAGGTTGTCTCCACGTCCTCGACGACCGCCCTTATCCATCCCCCCAGGCGTATTTGCTTGAAGACTTTCATCCTGGCCAGTTCGAGGTTCGCCTGCAGGTAATTGGTCTCGTGCCGCGTCGTGGGGAAGCCGAACTCGCTCTGGAAGATGCCCATTTCATCCAGATACAGGTTTATCAGGGTCTTTTCCAGCTTGGACAGCCCGAGCTTGGCTGTTTGCACCCCGTCCCGGTTGGTCACATCAATGAGATATATTTTGTTGGGCATCATGCCGCCTCCCGCTACATCTGTATATTAACATAAGAGTTGTGACGAGAACAATATGTCGGGAAAACCTGTTGCATGTCCCGCCGGAATATAAACTTAAGGGGCGTCCGGGGCGATGACGCCCCTCCCTATTTCTTTGACAACTTCATCCTTAAGCAGACCGGCTTAAGGTTTATCGAATTTTTCGCGGCTGTCCACCATAACCGTCACCGGGCCGTCGTTATGGATTTCCACCTGCATGTGCTGCTGGAAACGCCCGGTAGCCACTTTCAGTCCGCTCTCCCGGGCCAGCCCGACACAATAATCGAAGAGCTTTTCCGCCTGGGCCGGCGGGGCGGCGCGGTCAAAACTGGGGCGGCGCCCTTTGCGGGTATCCGCCAGTAGTGTAAACTGGCTCACCAGGAGGAGCTCGCCGCGGACATCCAGAGCCGAAAGGTTAAACTTGTCCTGAGCATCAGTAAAAATGCGCAGGTTGACGACTTTCGCCATCAAATACTGCGCATCTTTTTCCGTATCCGCGGCATCCACCCCGATAAAGACCACCAGCCCCGGTCCTATCCGCCCCACCTCCTCACCGCTAACGGTGACCGAGGCCCGATTCACCCGCTGCAGCAGAGCTTTCACTTTGAGGTTTTGCTGACCTCCGATTCCCCTTTACCGGACGATGGCCTGGAACTACTTTCCGAAGGACGATGGTCGGTGATATAAAAACCGCTGCCTTTAAAAATAATCGGCGTGGGATGAAAGACACGCCGGGCGGTCGCTTTACACTGCGGGCATTTGGCCTGGGGCTTGTCTTTAAAGCCCTGCTTCACCTCAAAACGGTGATGGCAACTGCCGCACTCATATTCGTAAATAGGCATGGAACAGCACCTCGCGCCAACACTACCACTATCTATGATTTTACACTATGGGCCTATATCAGGCAAGCTAAAGCAATCGTTGCCGAGAGGGTATTTCTCTGATATACTGGACATTGCGCCCCCATCGTCTAGTGGCCTAGGACATCGGCCTTTCAAGCCGGCAACATGGATTCGAATTCCATTGGGGGCATGCGAATTCCTCCGCTTTCATCCGATAATATACCTATGGGTACCCGACCACGCACCAAAGCTCTCAAATCGGATCGGCAAAAGGGCGAGCCTAAAGGCGATTTGGCCGCCTGCGAGAAGTTCGGTCTTTTCCAGAGGTCCATCAATCGGAACACCGCCTGCCGCTACCGCGGCGCTTTGCTAAGGTACCAGCTATTCCTGGGCGAAAATCCCCCGAGCCTGGCTGCGACCTGCGAATATCTGGGTTTACTGCGCAAGAATGCCTTCGACCCATCGACTTTGCGCATCTTCCGCGCCGCCCTTGCGGGCTACCACCAGTGGCGCGGTGAGGAACTGAAGTTCAAGGTCAAGGTCCCCGAGACGTCAGCCAAATATGTCCCCTGGGAAATAATTCAACATATGCTTGAATTTGCTTCAGCCAAGCCTCATGACCAGCTTATTCTGCGACTTATGACCGATGCAGGGTTGCGACGTGACGAGGTCGTAAACCTCAAATTGAGTAACGTAGAAGGCAGCAAATTACGCTTCAAAGGTAAGGGTGGCAAGGAGCGCACGGTGCCCATGACAGATGAGCTTCAGAAACTGGTCGATCAGTTTTCTGCCAGTAGACCCAGGGATGCCTCCCTCGTAGAATTAGGGGAAAAGGGCGTTTACCTGATGGTAAAAAGTTATGGCGCACTTGCCGGCATGCCCGAAATCGCCCCGCATGACCTGAGGCGCGCCTTCGGTACTCATCTCCTAAATGTCACCGGAAATATCCGTATTGTGCAGGAGATCCTGGGCCACTCAAATGTAAACACTACTCAGGCATACACCGCCGTAACCTTTAACAATATGGAAGAAGCTATAAAAAGGTTAAATAGCGCAACAGGTGACGGTAAGAAAACGGGGGATTCACAAACTGCGGAGGGAAAAGAGGCTTCCGCAAATCGCGATATACACTCAATTTGACTGGTGAATCTCAAAAATGGATTTGGACTAATACTCTTGCCGACCGTCGTATTTGTATACTAACTCAATGCCGGCTTCCGCTAGTAGTTGTTCACTCTCTTCAGCAAGTTGATATTTGCGTTCACAAACTACTTTTTTAATCCCACAATTGATCAGCAGCATGGCACAAGTCCGGCAAGGAGTCATTCTCTGATAGACAGTGGCACCTTCAATGGAGATCCCTCTTTTGGCGGCTTGGCAGAGAGCGTTCTGTTCAGCATGCACTGTCCGTAAACAGTGTTCGCTTATCTCACCGTTTTCTTGAATCACTTTCTTCATTAAATGTCCTACATCATCGCAATGAGGTAGACCAGCAGGAGATCCAACATATCCTGTCGCCAACACCTGTTTATCTTGTACAATCACACAACCATTCTTGCCACGGTCGCAAGTCGCCCTACTTGAGGCAGCATTGGCTAACTCTAGGAAATAGTCATCCCAAGACGGGCGTCGATTCTTTTGGCCACTATTAGCCATAATTTTCTTCTATTATTTAATTGAGCTACCGGACTACCGGCTCAACCAGTTCAATAGATAGCTGTTCCGCGTCTATTTCAGTTAATATTCCTTCCGGCATCGGCATAAAGATACCACTATGGCCGAAATCTGCGTTGCCAATAATCGGGAACCCGTACTCTTTCGTGATTTCAAGGAGTATTTCTTTGATATCGGGTAACATCCTTTCATCATCTTTCTCTTCACAGCCGACCAGCTTTCCTACGACCATGCCGGTTACCTTTTCGAACATCCCCTCGGCCTCTGCGATGGTGAATTGCCGTTCAATATCTTGCGGTTGCGTCAGTAAAGCTTCCCAGAACATGATTGTTTTACCGAGTTTCGGCCAGAAACTCGTACGATACAAACTTGTCACTGCTCCTAAATAACCTCCTACTAAACGCCCCCTGGCTTTGCCCGGTCGCCAGCATTCCCACTGCGTGAAAGCCGGCATTTTCCCTAGAGGTTCCGGCCGTGTGCAGCATTTTAGGAACAGGTCGATATTATATCGGGTTGCCGCATTATTCCGGTCGGCGCCGAAACCAAAGGTCAGGTCCGGCCCGTAGATAGTCACCAGGCCAGCCCGGGCAAGCAGTGCCAGGCTCAGGTGACCGATATCACTCATGCCACTGAAAATCTTAGGATTGTTTTGTATCGTTTCATAATCGAGCAGTTTTAATAGTTGCACTACCGTATCACCGCCTATCAGACAGATAATTGCTTTTGTTTCAGAGTCCGTGAAAAAATCCATTATTTCCCGGACTCTGTCGCCAGGAACAGCAGTGGTATTTCGATATTTTGAATATACTGTCGGTCCGACTTCAACATTGAACCCAAGTTCCCGTAAAGTGGAAATACCATTCTTGACAGCTTCCTCATTGATGATGTGCATCGACGGGGCAACTATCCCGATCTTGTCACCGGTTCGCAGGGCAAATGGTTTAACTAATTCCATGTCGGACCTCCCGTCTCTGGATGATGGAATTCACCCTGTCTCAGGATAGGCCGCTTTCAGAACACGCAAAGCTCTCAGAGTGACCCACTTGCTGGGTTGCC
>CAVUAO010000008.1:0-26893 GCA_963739515.1 uncultured Chloroflexia bacterium
CGGTCACCCGGTTTACTTGACCCGTTATTAGTGTAGTGGAGAGATAAAGGATAGTCAATACGGCCTGCGATGGTTCCACCGGCATTTGGCCATTAAACCGCTTATCGTCTTTAGCCTCACCTCTTTATCCCCTCTCCAGCCTGTTGTATCAAACAAATCGCGGTTATTATTGATTGGAGAGGGAAGTCAAGAAGAGAGGGGGCTCCGCCCCCTCTCAAAATCTCTCCGCCGTAAAAAACAGGGCGTCTAAGAGGGGTTCATCCTGGTTCCACTGAGGTCACCATGAAGTGAAGGTTCACCCTGAGGGGCGCCAGCCCCTCTTTTTCCCCTCCCCCTTCCTTTATCAAAGGAAGGGGGATTAAAGGGGGATAGATTACATTATTTAAAGGGGGTGAGTGTAAAAAACCCACCATAAAAAATGGGTTAGCTTAGCCTCTGTCTAGCGCTTTGTTCGCCAGGGCGTCCGCCTCGGCATTCTGCTCGCGCGGGATATAGCTGATGGCAAAGCTCTCCAGCGACCCGGTAAGCTGTACCACCCTCTGGTAAAGGGGGCGCAAGGCCGTGTTTTTTATCTTGTAGCGACCGTTTATTTGTTCCACCACCAGCACCGAGTCTGATTTTACCGTTACCTGTTTCGCTCCTGAGCTGATGGCTTTTTCCAGGGCGATGATAATGGCCTGGTATTCTGCCTGGTTGTTGGTCGTGGTGCCGATGTTGCGGGAGATATTGGCCAGTATTTTTCCTGATTCGTCTTTGATGGTGGCGCCGATGGCCGCCGGGCCGGGATTGCCCCGGGAAGCGCCGTCCGCGTTGATGATCACTTTTCTGGAGTTCAAATTTGCCTTCAGGAGATGAACAGGATGCGCCCGCAGCTGCCGCACTGCACCGGCTGGCCGCTCCTGGCTTTCTGGAGCGTGCTGGCCGATATCGAGATGCGGCAGGCGCGGCAGATGCCCTGCTCGACCTTGGCTACCGCCTGTTTCTTTTGCGGCCGGATTTTTTCATAGAGGTTGACGGCGGCTGCGTCGATTTGTTCCACCAGCCGGTGGCGTTGCTCGTTGAGCTCGGTGAGCGAGTTCTTGAGTTGTTCTATTTCATCGGCGAGCTGTTTTTGCTGGATATGCCATTCTTCTTCCAGTTTCTGGTGCTCCCGGCTGAGCGATGTGACGTTCTTTTCCGCTATTTCAAACTGGTCGATTATTTCCAGCGCCTTGTCTTCTGCGTGGTCGCTGTGAGATTTCAGGGTGTTTATTTCGTGCTGGAGGTTGCCTAGCTCCTTGGGATTGGTGATTTTGCCTCCGTAGAGCTGCTTTTCCGCCTCGGCTATCTTGCTGCCGATGTCATCCACTGCCCACTCGGCGTCATGGCGCTTTTGCGTCAGTTCTTTGAGGTGCTGCTGGGCGGCGGCAAGCTGGTTTTGGGCGTTGTCCAGCGCCTCCCTTTTGCCCAGTTGACTGTTTTTCAGGGCCAGGGCTTGTTCTTCTTGCTCGATGTGGATATCGATTTCCTGGAGTTGGTAAAGCTGTCTGGTTACGGCCATTGTACCGTATTGTATAACGGGTAGGGGATAATATCAAACCCGCCTTTTATTCCCCCTGTCATTCTGAGGGAGTCCCGATTCTATCGAGACGAATGTGAGAATCCGACCCTGCTCACCCTGAGCCTGTCGAAGGGTTTGTACTTGGGGCGTCTAAGAGGGGTCACGACCCCTCTTCCTCTCTCCTCCCTCTTCCTTTCGCAAAGAGCCTGTCCTGAGCTTGTCGAAGGAAAGGGGGATTAAGGGGGATAGATTTTGTAAAGTGACAAAATCCCGTAGCAATAGCCGAACATATGTGCTAATATCACCATGGAAAAAGGGGGTACGGATTATGAACCTGTTGAAAGTTGCCTTGAAGAAAGAGCGGTGGGACCTGGCGGCGCACACTATCATTCTGGCCGCCGCCAGAGTTCTCAATCAGGGGGTGAAAGCGGATGACCGAGAAAACAAGACCAAAAAAGGGCGGGCAAAAATGTAACCGGAACGCCGCCAAACAAGGTTTTTATTCCAGGGTATTCGATGAAGCCGAGAGGTTGGATTTCACTTTTGCGGTTGGTATTGAAGGCATCGATGAAGAAATCGCTTTATTGCGCCTGGAGATAAAGAAGGCGATTTCCGGCGGGGACGAGAGGAATCTCATGCTGCTGGTAAAGGCCGCCGGCGCCCTGGAAAAACTTGTCCGCACCCGTTATCAGATTTCCGCGACGCAGCATAAGGGGCTCAAGGATGCTATCGGCAATGTCGTCAAGGACGTTTTGGTGCCGCTCGGCGTGAACATCGGCACCGCGGTGGCGACCAAAAAGATTACCGGCTAATTTAACATAAATCGAAAAACGAATAACCCGGAAAATGAAGCTGACTTACCATAAAACGAAAAACGAATAACAGCTACAAGTTAATCGTAAAAGACTACCGGAAAAATAAAAAAAACGAATAACGAATCATGGCAGAAAAACAGGTCATCAATCGGCTCAGGCCGTACCAGCAGGAAGTGGCGATAGCCATCCTCGATAGCGTCTTCGGGAAAAAGGGCCTGACCTTTTCCGTGGAAATCGCCCGGCAGGGCGGCAAAAACGAGCTCTCGGCGCAAATCGAGCTGCTGCTGCTGACCTGCTTCATGGCGGAACCCCGGAACCTCGTCAAATGCTCGCCGACCTTTAAGCCGCAGACGGTCATCTCGATGATGCGGCTCAAGGATAGGCTCAACGACGCCGGCTTCGCCGGGATATGGGAATCGGAGCTCGGCTATATCGTCCGGCTCGGCAATGCCCGCGCCATTTTCCTCTCGGCGGACGACTCCGCCAACGTGGTCGGCAATACCGCCCACCTCCTCCTCGAAATCGACGAATCCCAGGACGTCGGCAAGGACAAATACTCTAAGGAGTTCAAGCCGATGGGCGCCACGACCAACTGCACCTCGGTTTTGTACGGCACTACCTGGGACGATACCACTTTGCTCGAAGAGGTCAAGCAGACCAACCTCGAGCTCGAGCGGCGCGACGGCGTCAGGCGTCACTTCCGCTACGACTGGGAGGAGGTGGCGAAGTACAACCCGGATTACCTCGTCTTACGTGCAGGCGGAAAGGGAGAGGCTGGGGGAGAATCACCCGCTTTTCCTGACGCAGTACCGCCTGCTGCCGATACAGGGCGGGGGCGGCTTTCTGAATGTCCAGCAGCGGGAGCAGCTTCAGGGCGAGCACTCCCGCTTGAGGAGAGCGGAGGCGGGCAAGATTTATGTCGCCGGAATCGACTTGGCCGGAGAGGCGGAAATTGATATCCCCCTGACAGTAAATCCCGGGCGGGATGCCACCGTGGTGACGGTAGGCGAGCTCGAGTTTCCGCCGGGCGATGGCGTCGTAAAAGAGCCTCATATCCGCATCGTCGAGCACTACTGCTGGACGGGGAAAAATCACACCGAGCTCTACGCGCAGCTCGTGGACATTCTCAAAAACGTCTGGCATTGCCGGCGGGTGGTCGTAGATGCGACGGGTGTCGGCGAGCCGGTCGCCTCATTCCTCAGAAAAGCTTTAGGCGCGCGGGTAATGCCGTTTACGTTCACCTCGTTGAGCAAGAGCATGCTCGGGTTCAATCTTCTGGCGGCGGTAAACTCCGGCCGACTTAAAATGTATCGGGCTGATGGTTCGGAAGAGTATCGGGAGTTCTGGAATGAAATAGAAAATGCCACGAGCATTTATCGTCCCAGCCAGACGATGAACTTTTACGTGGACCCCGCTCAGGGCCACGACGACTTTCTCATGAGTCTGGCGCTGGTGAATGAGGCGGGGCGCACCTGCAACCCCAGGAGCGCCAGAGGGGAAGAGCGGGAGTGAAAATCTATTCCTGAAAAGGTGGGGAAAAGGGGGCGTTAGTGCCCCCTTGTTTTTTATGCTAATATGTAGGCAATAAATTCGGAGAAAGGAGAAGTATGGTAAAGATAGGGATTATACGCTGCCACGAAAACAGCGAGCGTTGCGCGGGCTGGAACTGCTTTCCGGCGATGGCGAATAAAACAGGCAAGTTCGAGGGGTACGAACAGATAGAGCTAGTGGGTTTCGACACCTGCGGGGGTTGCGGGCACGGCAAGCCGGATAAGATAGTGAAGCAGGCCAAACGCCTGGTGCAGCATGGTGCGGAGGTCATCCATCTGGGCAACTGCATGGCGGCCGACTGCCCGTCGAAGGATATCTATATCGCCGCTTTAAAGAAGCGCATCAAGATACCCATCGTGGAGAGGACCCACGGGGGTCCGAGCCCGGCCCAGATGGCGGCTTATAAAGCGGCTGCGGAGGCGAAGAAGGCTAAAGCCGCGGCCGCCAGGAAAGCCAGGCGGGAGAAAGCTAAAGCCCGGGCATAATCATTTTAGATAGCGCTTGCATTTCTTCCATTAGATCGATTTCATGCTGACGCCCAGGATAAAGGAGATGTCATGGCAAATCATCTGGATATAGCACCGCTAGCGATGGACAGGACTGGCTTAGCTAAGAGTGCGCTGAAAGGGGATGTAGCGGTGGTGACGGGTGGGGCGGGAACTATCGGCTTAGGCACGGCGAGAAGCTTGGCGTGGCTCGGCGCCAGGATAGTCATCGCCAGCCGAAGCCAGCAGACAGGAAGGGCTGCCGCGGCGTTGATAGACAAGGAGAATCGGCCCGGCACCGCGTTATACGTGCCGACCGATGTCTCCGATGCCGCCAGTATGAAAGCCATGGCCAAAGAGGCCATTAAGACGTTCGGGAAAGTGGATATCCTCGTCAATAACGCCATGGACATGTCCCTTGGGGGTAACATTTTAAAGACATCGGTGGAAGCTTTGGATAAACAATATCAAGTAGCCGTGAGGGGCGCGTTCTTGGGCATACAGGCGTTCGTCCCGGGCATGGTCGAGCGGCATCACGGCGTGGTGACCTATATCGCCACCGCTTTCCGCTATCCTTCAGGCCCAAGCAACTATTGCGCCGTTAAGGCAGCCACTAGCTCCATGATGATGTCGCTGGCGGCGGAGCTGGGGCCGGTTAAAGATACTGGCGTCGCTGTGTTCATGTACGTCCCGACGTTGGTGGGGAGGCCTCGCTACCCGATACGGCCATGCCGGCAACTTTTGTGCGCCCGGCATCGATTATCGGGTATGGGCATGGCTATGGCCCGATACCTCCCGAGGACGCCGGGGCGACGCTGGCTTACTGTATCGTCCATGCGGTGGACATACACGGCTCCGGGGTAAACGCGGGACAAGCCCAGAAGCGCATGAAATGGCCTTTTCCCGACCCGGCTGCCGTGCCGGCTAAAGATTTCGACCGCATCCGGGACCAGGTGATGGTGCGGATGTTCGGGTACGTCGGGCCGGGCTGGCCGGATAAGATAGAACCGCTGGTGACGGTAAACCGCTCCGAGGCGCCCCCGGACGAGTCTTTAGGGATTTCCGCGCTGCGGGAGTGAAAAACTCTGGTTACAAGATACTAAACCATCTTCTCTCTCCCGAGACAAGAGTAAGGGGAGCGGCAACATCCGCTGCTATTTTTTAGCAGCCCTGCTTTTTCCGGAGACGGGCTTGATGATGCGTTTCTGAGATGTGGGCATGATGACGATCGTCATCACGGGTCTTTTAACGTTCCGCCATATTTGAGGGAAGTGTACCGTGCCCGGGGGGATATAGATGCTCGATGAGGTGTTGAAAAGGATTTTTTCCCGGTCTTTGCCTTCACCCACCCAGAAGTCTACTTCTGCCCCGAGGTCGGTGGTGTCTTTCGGGTCCGTACCCAGGAAGAGGAAAATCTCCTCGTAGTCGTGTTTGTGCGGCTCGGTGATATAGCCCTCGCCGATGATGACGTCACCGGAGATAATACCATACTCGACGATGGAGTGGCCTTCTTGGACGCGGTCGGGCGAGAATATCACGCGGGGGCCGGTGTCCACCGGGCTGCTTATGGGTATTTTCTCGGTTGTCGGAATTTCATCCCGGTAATCACTGGTGACAATGGCTGGTTTCCTGACGACGTATTTTTCGTATTTCGATGACGGCATGGGCGTGACTCCTTTGCAATAGTAGTGTATACGCATGATAGACGAGCTTGTCAGGGGAGTCAAGGGGGAATGAAATGATTACACGTCCATCCCCAGCCGCTTTTTTAACCTGAGTTTGAGTGCATTCCATCTGCCGAATCTGGCAGACATTACCATATCGCTGGACACCTTGTCAGCCTGACCTTTACGGCTGGCGATTGTAAAGTTGAATTGAGTTAAATAAAACAGTCCCCTCTCCTTCGCTCGATATCAGAAAGAGAGGGGACATTGAACATAGGTTATTTAGTTAATAATAGAAGGCAGTACGGCGGCCGATCCAGAAGCCGATGAGGAATAGTAACAGCCCTCCGACACTACCTACTAGAGGCCAGACCCACTTGGGGAAGGAGGAAGTGCTGCCTCCGCCGCTGCCGACATAGAACGGGTCGGCGCTGGTCCAGGCGCTGGCATTCTGAGCGCCATCGACGGATTGCACCCTCCAGTAATAAGGATCGGACTGGCCCTTTAGTTTGAGCTCATCCGCGGTGGCGAGGGTTATGTCTGATTTGTCCAGCGCTTTTTTGTCCAGCAATATCGAACTGGCGGCAAAGGTATTGTCCGAAGCTATCTGGAAATTGTAGGTAACCGGCAGGCTGGCATCGGTAACTTCTTGCCAATCGAATTTCATCGGCGATTTTACTTTAGCCCCTGTTGCGGGTGACAGTTGCGGCGGCACGGGTGGGGCTTGCGATTCCACGGTGAATTTGGTTGTACCAGAATGAGTACCATCGCTGACGGTTATCGTATGTTCACCGTGTTTGCTTACTGGCGCATTGAAATTTTGACTAACCTGCCCGCTGGTATTTGCTTTGACCGTGAGCATCACCATATCGTCATACTTAAAGGTAACATCGGCGCCAGGAGTAAAACCGGCGCCGGTAATGGCAATCTGAGAACCGATTGTATCGCCGCTGGTTATAATGTTCAGGACGGCGTTTGACGGAGGGGTTGTGGGGGTGGGCGTAGACGACCCGGTCACCGTGAATGTTGCCGTCTGCGTCACGGTGCCTACCGTAACCGAAATGGTATGACTGCCTGCGGCGGTGCCGGCCGGAATAGTGATGATAGAGGTAAAGCCGCCGGTCGTACTGGTGTTAATGTCCCCGGATTTCGGCGCCAGAGTAGTACCCTCAAATTTAAAGATAATCGGATAACTTACCAGGAAATTGGCGCCGGTGATGGTAACGTCAGTACCGACTGGACCGGTAGTGGGGGAGAGGGGACTGAGTCCAGCAGTAGCCGTGACTGTAAAGGTCGCCGTTGCCGTGCCCGTGCCGGCAGTGACGGTAATCGTATGGGCTCCGGCCGTGGTGGTTGCGGGAATGGTAATCGTGCTAATAAAGACGCCGCTGCTGCGTGTCGAGGCATCGCCGGACTTGGGAGTTATCGCCGCCGTATCAAATTTAAAAACTAATGCGGTGCTGGCCGGGAAGTTCGCGCCGCTAACGGTAACATCAGAACCGGCTGCTCCCGTGGTGGGCGAAACCGGGTCCAGAGTAGCGCTGGCCGTCACTCCGAAAGTGGCCGAAACGGTCGTTGTGCCGGCAGTCACCGTGATGGTGCGTGAACCCGTCGCCGCGGTGGCAGGGACGGTTATGGTGGTGAGGAAAATGCCACTTGAGCGCGTGCTGGTGTCTCCTGCTTTCGGGGTAATCGTCACTACGTCAAACGTGAAAACCAGCGTTGTGCTGGCCGGGAAGTTCGCGCCGCTAATCATAATGTCGGTACCGGCCGGGCCGGTGAGGGGGGAAAGGGGGTCGAGTATCGCGCCGGGCGTCACTGTGAGACTGGCTATCGCTCTGATAATTTTGCCGGGGGTCGTGGGGTCGGAATATCTGCTGGTCGCGTATACGTAATAACTCTGCCCCGCCGTTAGATTAAGCGGAGAAGCGATACCAACCGTACCTTCGTTAAGGGTGGCGGGCGCATTAAAATATCCTGAAAAGGTGCCATCGAGATCAATGTAAGAGCCGAACACCACCTTTTTATAGCGGGTTACCTGCAAATCGATAGTATTGCTCAAGGTGGCCATTTGGTCCGATATATAAATATCGAGATAGTAGTCTATACTGCCGCTGCCAACGTATCCGCTTCCCGTGTAATTCACTCTATCGCCAACTTTTGCCGATGAAGGACTGAGCACGATGGATTCCGCGGCCAGGGCCGGCAGGACCGGGATGGCCAACATCAGCAGCGACAGGATAACGGCAATACTGAATATTTTAAGAATTCTGGAATTTTTCATCGAAGCCTCCTGATATAGAGTTCAAGTGCAGTGGAAAAACACTATTTATTATTTAATGCAAATGTTACATTAATATTAACGTTTAATGCGGAGAAAGGTTAGGAACTCGACCTTTTCCTCCTTTTATCCTATCAGTCTTTTACGGGCACCGCGACTGGGATTATAGGTGCCGGCGAAGTTATCAAGCGTATCCCGGTTAATAAGCCAGGTATTGTGGATTTTATTGGCCGGTAAATCCCCCTGGCGGCAAAGTCTTTTCACTGTCTCCGGGTGGACTCTGAGACGGCGGCTGGCTTCGATTATCGTAAGATAGTTATCCCAAACCGGCATATTATTGTAAATATTGCTTTATCGAAACAATTCTAGTGTTTTCACGCTCTATTGTCAAGTAATAAGTACCAGAATAGCGGACAAATTTTCATTGACAATGTAGAACATATGTACTAATATTTGCCTGTTTGGTGTTTTAGAGGTGCGCTATGGACTTATTGACTCGTGAGATTGGCGGAGACGACCCGGAAATGAGCGAGGCGACAGGCCGGCAGGACCAGCCGGATTTCCCCCCCGAGTTTTGCCACTACCGGGATGAAGGCTGTGAATATGCGGAGTCCTGCCTGGCCTGCCCTTTCCCCCAATGCCTTTATGACGAACCGAGGGGACGGCAGCGCTGGCTGAAAGACCTGCGTAACAAAGAGATAAAAAGGCTTTTTGCCGGTGGCTGGAAGGTTAACGAGCTGTCGCTGCTGTTCGGAGTCAGCCACCGGACGATACAAAGAGCTTTAAAAGAGGAAAAAACGAAGTAATTGTTTTTTAGGAGCGGGAAAATGAGCGAAGCAGTCGTGGAAAAGTTGGCGAGAATGGATATCGATAGAATCAGGGGCTATCAGGAGCTCTTGGATTTTTATAATGGCCGCCAGTGGGAGGGCCGGGAGAGGCGGGGAGAAAGGCGACTGATTTTTAATTACGCGCGGGTGTTTATTGAAAAAATTACGTCTTATCTGATGGCTGATATGAATTTCGGTATCGAGCCTTCTGAAGATACCGGGGACGCCAGAGCCAGCGCCGCCAGGGCTGAGGCCGCTATTTATAAAGTATATACGGAACACCAGCTCCAGCAACTCGACCTGGAAACGGAGACGGACTGCGCGGTGCTGGGCGATGCCTGTTATAAAGTCATCTGGGATGAGGCGGAAAAAAGGGTCAGGGTGACCGCCCCGGATATTCAGGGCATCTTTGCCTGGAGTTCCGGCGACGATATTTCCCGGGTCTGGCGTATCGCCTCAAAATACCGGATCGATGCTGATGAGGTCGAGCTTGTTTACGGTGTGAAGCCTAAAAACAAAACGGCCACGGTAGTCGAGCTGTGGACGGACCGTGACTTCGAGCTGTACCTGGATAATGCAATATTGGAGAGCAAGCCCAATCCCTACGGCTTTATCCCGTTTGTGGTGTTCCCCAACCTACGCGAACCCAAGAAGTTCTGGGGCGTCTCTGATTTACCCCAGATCATGGAGTCGCAGCGGGAGCTCAACCGGGCGATGAGCCAGCTTTCCCGCATACTGGAGCTTTCCGGTAATCCCATCGCCGTGCTGGAGAACGTGGAAGAGTCCGAGGATATCGCCATCCGTCCGGGCGCGGTCTGGAATATCCCGGAGGACGCTAAGGCCTACCTGCTCGACCTCCTTCAGGGGGGCGGCGTCAATTTGCATATCGATTATATCAATTTGATATACCGCGTCCTGCACGATTTATCGGAATCGCCGCGGTCGGCCTTCGGCGGCACCGAGAGAGACTTATCGGGAGTCGCCATGGAAATCGACCTCCAGCCGCTGCTCCAGAAGGTCAGGCGTAAGAGGATTATCCGCACAGCCGCCTACAACAGGCGCAACGAGATGATTTTAAAGCTTCTGGAAAAATATCAGGGCGAGGACTTCGGTCCTTCCCTGGAAGGACGCTTGCGGGTCATCTGGGGGCCGGTGCTCCCCAGGGACATGGAAAGAAAAGTCAGCAGTGAACAGGTCATGGTGCAGACGGGCATCCATTCGCGGCGGACGGCGATGAACGAGGTAGGGGTCCGCGACCCCGAATTCGAGTTCAAAAAATGGCTGGAAGAGCGAGAGTCTATTCTCAGGATGAATAAAGAGTTTAATGCGAAATCGGCGCGGGGTGGGGCGAGAGAGAGTGCTTTGCTATCCCGGGCGGAAGGCATTGAGGAGTAATCAGGAGGGAAAATGGTTACGGAAAACGAACCGCAAAAGGATGAAAAAGTCGCAGGAGGGGACGGCCAAAATCCCCGGGGCGGGAGCGAAAATCTTACCGACGAGGTTAAGTCACGGGACGCCATCATCATCAAGCTCGAACAGGCAGTCGCGGCCAAAGAGAGTGAGATCGCCGCCCTGAAAAAGGAACTGGACGGGCTCAAGCAGACACTGGACGAATTGCATAAAACCATAGCCCAGGCGGTGGTCGCCTATAAAGGGATGGTCATGGCGGCTAACCCTGGCCTGCCGGCGGAACTCATCACCGGCGATACTATCGAGGCGATTAACGAATCGGTGAAGAACGCCCACGCCATTATGGAGAAAGTCCGGCAGGAAATGGAAGCCGCCGCGGCTAGGACGAGAATACCGGCGGGAGCGCCGCAGCGGACCGCGTTAGACCTTTCGGGACTTTCGTCACGGGAGAAAATCCAGCAGGGCTTGAAGTAAACGGTAACATGACATAACTCGAAAAACGAATACCCGGAAAAATGAAGCTGATTTAACATAACATGAAAAACGAATAACAGCTATAAAATATGATAAATCAGCTTCAAAATCAAAAATAAATAAAATAAAAAACGAATAACGAATAATCGAGACAAAAAAGGAGGTAATGAAATGGCTTTAACTTTAGCGGAAGCATCTAAACTTTCCAATGATTTACTGATGCAGGGGGTGGTGGAGACCATCGTCAAGGACTCGCCGGTGCTCCAGAAGCTCCCGTTTATCGAAATCGTGGGCAACGGCCTGACCTATAACCGGGAAAATACCCTGCCCAACATCGATTTCTACGATGTGGGCGATACCTGGACGGAATCGACGCCGACCTTCACCCAGGTGACCGCCAACCTGAAAATCATGGGCGGCGATGCCGATGTGGACAACTTCCTCAAGGCGACGCGCAACAATATTCAGGACCTGGAAGCGGCTGTCGTCGAGCTGAAAGCCAAGGCGCTCCAGCAGAAGTTCGAAGACACCTTTATTTACGGCGACAGCTCGGTCAACGCCAAGCAGTTCGATGGTCTCAGGAAAATCATCAATACCGGTACGGCAGGGCCTCAGGTGATTGCCATGGGTGCCACCGGCGCTACGCTGACCCTCGGCAAACTGGACGAGCTCATCGACGCGGTCAAGGGCGGCAAGCCCGATATGCTTCTGATGAGCCGGCGCTCGCGGCGCAAAATCAATTCGCTGGTCAGGACGGCCGGCGGCATGATTGAGACCAACCAGGACAAGTGGGGCAATTTCATGCAGCTCTGGGACGGTGTGCCCATCGGCGTCAACGACTGGATCCTCGATACGCATGTCCTTAGCGGGAGTGTGGAAACAGCGACCACCGGCGGCGCCTGTTCCACGGTATATGCGCTGCAGCTCGGGGAGGGCGCCCTGTGCGGGCTCACCAGCCCCGGCTATCTCCAGGCCGAGCCCATCGGTTCGCTGGAGAGCAAAGACGCTTCGCGTACCAGGGTTAAGTGGTATGTCTCCCTGGCGCTGTTCAGCTCCATCAAGGCGGCGGCACTTATCGGCGTCCAGGACTAAACTTTACAAGAATGATTTCAGGGGCCTCGATAATATCGGGGCCCCGTCGAGGAGGGAAAAATGAAGAGGAAAGAATCAGCCCGGTGGCTGTGCCGGTTCCGGCTCAGCAAGTATCGGGAAGACATCGAGTCGTACCGGGGCAGCGAGGCGGAGTTCCATCGACTTTTTAAACCCTATGAGGTTATCAAGGCAGAGGGAAACCTCCTGCTTAACAGCGGTATCGACGAGATGTGGGACCTGGTGGTCGGCGATTCCGCCAATCACTTCAATAATGCCAGCGCTCAGATAGGTGTCGGCGATAGCAATACGGCGGCTAGCGCCTCCCAGACGGACCTTCAGGCTAGCACTAATAAGACCTACAAAGGTATGGAGTCCGGCTATCCTACCTCAACCAGCCAGAAGGTTAACTTCAAAGCCAGCTTCGGCGATAGCGAGGCTAATTACGCCTGGAACGAGTGGGTGGTCAAGCAATCGGCGAGCGGCAAATGCCTTAACCGCAAGGTGGAGTCTCTGGGGACGAAGACCAGCGGTACCTGGACATTAGAAGTCAACGTAACATTAAGCTAAGTAAAAAATACTGGGTAAAGAGAAGGACAGTGGCATGACCACGATTAATGTGCAGGTCGGGGCAAGCGCCGACGACGGATATACTGACTCTTCGCCTGCGTTTAATAACAGCAGTTCCGATATCACGGTAGGGGCTTACGCCGGGAAGTGTGCTTGGTATCGGTTCACGGGTGTCACCATACCGCCGTCTTCCACGATTGCTGTCGCCTACCTGTCTCTCTATGAAAGATATTCTAATGGCAACCCCCTGACTCGCCTCTACTTTGAAAAAGCCAACAACCCCGCCGCCCCGACCAACTGGTCGGACTATAATGGCAGAACGCCTACAACCGCCTACGTTGCCTGGAATGGCGACCCCGGTGACAACGGCTGGTACAACAGTCCTTCTCTCGTTGTTCCGCTTCAGGAACTTGTCAACGCCTACGGTTTGAACAACCAGGCAATCATGGTTCTCCATAAAGACAATGGTTCAGGTGCTGGCGTTGAGCGTAATTCGGCCGCCTGGGACTACTCTGACCATACCTATGGGGCGAAGCTTCATATCGAGTATACGTCGGGTGGGGCAACCGCCAGGACATCGGCGGAAACCGGCTCTGGTGTTGATTCCAGGCTCTCATTTCTGTCCAGCTTTGCCCGGGCCGATGTCGGCGGTGGCAGCGAGGGTGTTGCCGGCAGAGGTCTGGCGAGAAATGATTCCGGCGGCGGCACCGACGCGCTCATAGCTTTAGTGGCGGCGTTTCTGGCTGCGGAGACAGGCCACGGCATTGAACAAAGCACGCTGATGTCACTTGTCGCCAAAGTATCGGCAGAGACAGGGGCAGGTACAGATATCGCGGCTTTGGTCGCCAGGCTGGCTTCAGGCGAGACCGGTATAGGCGTTGATGCCGGTATGATTCCCGGACTGAAAAGTCTCTTTGGCGGGGACACGGGCGCCGGTGATGACGCCCTGAAAGCCCTGATAGGGACCTCTGGCGGGGGAGCGGACATGAAGTTGCCCGGCCGTTTAGGTCAGGTAAGAATACCTTCCAAGGGGGTGAGTTTATGAATTTATCACAGATGATCACACTGGTCAGGAAAGATTTGCGTGACCAGGATAGTCAGAACTATCGCTGGACGGATGACGAATTGACCAGGCATATCAACCGGGCGGTAAGGGAGTTTTCTGAAGAAGTGCCTTTACCCGCCCGGGCTATTCTACCCACCGCCGCCGATTCGCGGGAGGTCGATATCTCAACCCTCACCGCGAGAATCATGGTGGAGGCCGTGGAATACCCGTTATTATCGTTTCCGCCGGATTACCAGCAGTTCACCATCTGGGGCGATACCCTGACTATTATCAGCGGCAGCGAACCGGACGGCTCCAATTGCTATATCTATTACGGCACGCTGCATACTCTGGACGCCAACGGTTCCACTATCCCCGTGAAATATGAAGATATCGTCGCGGCCGGGGCCGGCGGCTATGCCGCCGTGGAGTGGGCGGTCTACGCCGTTAACCGGGTTAACGTTGGCGGGACGGTGACATCTAAAGAGTACCTCGAGTGGGGCAACCAGAAGTTGAATGATTTCCGGCAGGAGCTTAAGCGACTGGGCAGGAAAAACCGGGTCAGGGTCAGCTCGCTCTATCAGCCCTACCATCCTATCGTTAACCGGTCGAACGACTACGGCCCGTATTAACGCGGCGGAGGTATATCATGCGAGAGTTATCCTCAACATTATTGGCCGCCCAGCAACAGCCGGCGGTGGTGCCTTACCTGAAAATCGAGGCCGTGAATAAAGTCGGGGGTGTCGTCAGGCTGGACTGGTCCCGGCTTTATACCGGCTCCGAGCCCGATTACTTCCACGCGCTGGCGGTACCCTTCGACGGCTCTCTCGTCAGGGCCAGGATAACACCGCCCGCCGATTCCCGGAAGCTTTATCGGCAGCGGGTGGCTTCCCCCGGTCCGGGGAGCGATTTCAGCCAGTGGACCTATACCAGCCAGTACAATGCCGTCGTGGTCGCGGCGGCGGCCCTCGGGTCGGAGGTTTCTATCTTCTGGATAAACACCAGCCGGGAAGTGCGGCGTATTAAAAGCACCGACTCCGGCGCCAACTGGGGCAGCCCCGAGCTCCTCGATTATTCGCCGACCACCTCCATTTACGGTCTGGCGGTGGCTTATAAGCCCGGCGGCGACCTGGCGGTATTTTTTGCCGACCAGAGCACTCTTTATGTGAAGAAATACGTTGGCGGTCAATGGCAGACCAAAGTCGCCTGGGACAAGACTACCGGCAACCTTTCGGGTGTCGCCGTTATCTATGACGGCGATTGGGACCTCCTGGTCACCGGCAAAGATACTCCCGGTAACTTTAAATTGTGGAGCCTGGTCTATGGAGACGGCCATTCCGTCCCCTCCGGGAACTGGTCGGCGTTACAGGAGATTGCCGCGGCGCCTTCGGCCGGGACTTTCGAGTACCGCCAGCCTTTCCTGGACAAAACGGATGTCTGCCGCGGCTTTTTTGTCGAAAAATTTACCGGCAGCGAGGCTTATAATCGCCCTTTCCGGACGCATGCTGTTCCCGGCACGGGCTACGCGGACGGCCTGTGGCGTGAGCCGGTGCCGTTTAATCTGTCCTCGGAGTACGGCCTGGCAATGTCCCATGATAACAATTATAGCTGGCTGGCCAGTCCTGCCGGCGTCTGGCGGGCGCCTCTGGCGGTCCAGACCCTCGACCTTACGGCGGACGTTGTCAGCGCCCGGCAGGAGATAGGCGAATCTGCGGGGAATCTTGCCGTGGAGCTGAGGAACGACGACGGGAGATACGCCGCGCCGGGGCAGGACAGCCTGGCTGTTCTGGATATCGGATGCCAGGTGGAGTTCCGCCCGGGCTGCGTAACTTCCGCCGGTAGCGAGTCGAGCACCGGCCTCAGCTTTCAGTTGGAATCTTATGAGCACATCAGCGCCGGCGGCAAAGCCGGCCTGGTGCTGCGGGCTTTAGACGGGTGGGCGGCATTGGGCAACTGGAAAGCCAGGCATCAGTTCCGCTGGAACAAGACCTCCGACGATACCAGTGTGCTGGGAATTATCGGTTTCGTCCTCGCCAGGGCGGGCTTGAAGCTAGAGGTTAAATCGACATCGGCGGTCATCACCGGCTTTTATCCGGACTTCACGGTGAGTCCGGGGGACAGCGGACGCGAGGCGATACTCAAGCTGCTATCTTTCGTCCCTGACGTATTATTCCTCGAAGGTAATAAGGCTTATGTCGTTAATCCTTTAGCGTCGGATAGCGCGGTCTATAGCTACGGAGGCGGGCACGCGATATTCGAGGGGACTTACCGCCGGGCGGCGATGACGGCGAACCGGGTGCAGGTGGAGGGGTACGGTACCGGCATGATTCTGTCGGATAACTTCGCCTGGAGCGAAATCGACCTACTCTCCGACCGTTTGCTGCACGTCGAAGACCGGGATATCAACACCGTCGCCGAAGCCCAGCAGCGCGGGCAGGACTGCCTGAGGGACGCGGAGATAGAGGCGGCCGGCGGCGGAATCGTGGTACCGGTGAATTGTGGCCAGCAGCTTTATGATGTCATCGCGGTGACGGACGCGCGGGCCGGATTGGACGCGGCTAGGAAAAGGGTGCTGGGCATCGTCTTGGGGTATTATCCGCGGCGGGGGGAATATCGCCAGCGCCTGCAGCTGGGGTCGGTCTAAAAACCGGGGAAGGGATATCAGCTATGATGTTTAAAAAAGGGGAATTGAGGAGTTTTAACTCCGGTAACTATACGGCTACCGTGCGGCTCTCCAGCAGCTATAAAGTCTACTTGGAAGACGTGGCGGTCGCCCGGAACCTGCCGGCCGCGGAAATGGTTACGGGCCGTCGGGTGGCGGTATTGTTTTTCGATGAGCACAGTCCCAAGGAAGCCGTGGTGGTGGCGGTTTATACTTAAGCCGGGATTCTCAGAAAGGTTTCAAGGGGTGTCGCGTGCGGGCGCAGCCGGGGGTATGGGGGGCGGTAAAATCTCGGTATAACTGCATCTTCCTGTCCTCGTCTGTTTTATCGACGGCGGGTAAAAGCCCGTTCGGTTCTCCCTGGCTGAGAGTCTGGTAGAGCGGGAACATCACGGCCTCGACGGCTCTTTTAGCCTCGGCCGTTTTCGGGGATTTTGAGGTTGGTATTTCCACTCCGGGGGCCGGCTTTTCCTTTTCCAGTTGATACAGGGACCAGTAGTAGGGCAGCAGCATTGCCTCCACCAGGCTGATGTCCCCGAGCTTCTTTTTTTCGGGTTGGAGAAGGGGTTTTTCCTCCGGCGGCGTCAACGATGGCGGTTTCGGCTGGTGTAAGTCCCGGTACGAGGGAAGCACCCTTTCCCACTTGGGTTTTTCGTTTGCCGGCGCGGACTTTTGCGGCGGTGTCGTATTTACTGGCATCGTTGTGGGCCGCGCTTCTTCCCGGGTTAGGCGTTCTTCAAATTCTCTAACAGCCACGGTTTTTTCAGCTCAGTCCGCCGAGCAGAGTTTTTAAACGTTCCATCAATTGTTCTTTGAACTCGTTGAACTCTGCCTTGGTGACATATTCTACGGGCTTGCCGTCTTTTTTGAGAGGGGTGCGTATCATCGCCGGCAGGCTCCGCTGGGCCGCTTCAATCACCGTCTGCGCCTGGTCGTTGGCGACCAGCTTGTTCAATACCTGCTTCAGGTGGCGCCGGATGGCGTCTTCATCTATCGCTAGTTTGGCGGCCACCTGCTCGATGGCGCCGCCGGCGGCGATAGCGTTGAGGACCTGGGTCTCTTTCTGGGTGAGATGCGCCAGCAGGTTGTCCATGTGCTTGTTCAAAGCGTCCAGGTTTTCAAATTCCGCCAGGGCCATGGTTGCTATACCCGGCGTCAGCAGCTCTTCCACGATGGGGAGGCTGCCCTGAGAAACTATCCTGATAATGTCGAGGAGCTGGTCGGAATCGGAGTCCCGGGAAAGGCAGGTGCTGGCGCCGCTTTTTATCGCCTCGAAGACGGTCTCATCTTCCTTTTTGTCTATCGTCAGGATGATGGCCACCGAGGACTGGCTTCGCTTGATGCGGCGGGTGATGTCCGGGCCGGCGGACTTTTTATCTTGGAAACTCAGGATGGCAATATGCGGCGGGTTGGCTTCGATGAGCGTAAAAGCCTCTTCGTTGCCGGTCGTTTCGCCGGTGACCTCGAAGTCTTCCTCGCCGGAAAGAATGAAGTGAATGCCCTCCCGGAAAAATACCTGCGGGTCGGAAAGAAATACTTTAACTTTTTCCATCTTTAGTCTCGATAATTATTCTTATTATACTCCCTTTTTCAATTTAGCATAGAGACATAAAGATATATCTAACGATAGTTAAGTTTTTATAAAAAAGTCGTAAACTTCTGATAAAGAATAGGTATTTATAATTAGGATAATTTAGGAGTGAATAGGTGCGTCCGGCGGGTTAACCCGGTCGGATTATTTGCCGGCGGGACGGATAAATTTGTAGCCGATGCCGTGCTCGGTGACGATGATATTTGGCGACTCCGTATTGTCTTCGAGTTTCTGCCGGAGGTGCTGGATATGCACGCGCAGCAAGTCGCGGGCGTCGACGTAGGTATCCCCCCAGACCTTGGCGAGCAGGCTTTCGTGGGAGAGGATGCGTCCCTCGTTCCTGATTAAGTAGTAGAGCAGTTTCCTCTCGGTGGAGGTAAGCTTGACCGGGTGGCCGGCCAGCGTGACCTCGTTCCGGCTGAAATCTACGGACAGTTTGCCGCTGGTGAAGGGGCGCTCTTCGGCGGTGACGGCCAGTCCCTGGGCGCGGCGCAGGACCGCCTGCACGCGGGCAATCAATTCGATATGGCTGAATGGCTTGGTGATGTAGTCGTCAGCGCCGAGCTCCAGCCCTTTGGCGATGTCGGTATCTTCCCCGCGGACGGTCAGCATCAGCACTGGGACGTCGGAGAAGCGGCGTATCTCCTTCAGTACCTGGTAGCCGTCGATATCGGGCAACCCGATATCGAGGATGACCACGTCGGGGTTTTCGGTTTCCACGAGCGCGATGCCGTCCCGGCCGTTGGCGGCGGATATCACGTTGGTGCCGCTCCAGCGTAGTTGAAAACAAAGAGAAACGACCTCGATGATGCCGGGGTCGTCCTCGATTACCAGAACCTTCATGTTTCTCCTTTGTGGTTATGCCGGCTTTCGGGCCGGATGCCGCGGCAGGGAAAACGAAAACGTGCTGCCTTTACCCGGTGCGCTCTCGAGCCATATTTTGCCGCCGTGCAGTTCTACCACCTGCTTGGCGAGCGCCAGGCCCAGACCCAGGCCCGGATGGTGCTGTCGGTCCGAGTTCAGTCGACTGTACGGCTTGAACAGCCGGGACTGCTCTTCCCTGGCGATGCCGATACCGTTGTCCTGCACGTCGATGATGAGGTCGGCATTGTCTTGGCGCATCTTTACCAGGATGGTGCCTCCCTCCGGCGTGAACTTGGCGGCGTTGGTCAAAAGGTTAAGCATGACCTGCTCCAGCCGTTGCCCGTCGCCGTGGATGATGGGCACGAAACTGGGGAGCTCTGTATTTAGTTGCTGTCTTTTGCCGCGGAGCATGGGACTGATTTGCTGGCATGTCCCCAGCACGAGCGACTTCATATCCACCGGCTCGACCTGGAGCTGGAGCTTGCCGCTGCCGGTCTTGACGATGTCCAGCAGCTCGGCCAGCCTCGTCTCCAGGGTGTTAGCGTTATGGATGATGGTCTGAATCAGTTTCTGGTGGGACTGGTCGCTGGTCTCGAGTTCCTCGGCCAGCAGGCCCGCCGCGGCGATAATCGAAGTGAGGGGTGTTTTAAGCTCGTGGCTGAGGGTGTCGACGAACCTCAACCATTCTTCTTCTTTGGTTTCCATTGGGTTTACCCATCCTGCACGGTCGGTTCCTGTCCATAAATGTACTCTTTTTTTTATGATATGGCAAGTCTCGACCGCGGTTCTTTTTCGCATGGGACTGCTATAGTCTATCTGGCTGGAGACGACTGTGATGAGCGGGGTCTCTATTTGGAAATACTCTTGGCGATGGTCTTCAGCAGGCTGAGGATGCCGATAACCGAGCGCTGCACTTCGGGGGGCTCTTCTGCCAGCACCCTGGCGACATACGGGTCCAGCTGCCGGCTGTTGTAGCGGGCGCCTTCTTCCGCCACGCCGGACTGCGGAGAGAGAAAGCCGGCGAGGGTGAAAAGCTCGTCCTCGTCAAAGCCGAGGGGCTTGGCGATTTTCCTCAGGATTCGCGCCGACGGAAAGCGTTCGCTTCTCTCGATACGCCCCAGGTGGGATGAAGATACCCCTGATGCCGCCGCCAGTTCTTGTAAAGTCAGTGGGACCGTGATGCGCTGCTGTTTGAGTATTTTACCCAGGTCACTATTAGTATAAGTCATGGCATTATTATATTTTGCCAAATGGCAAATGTCAACCCTTTCTATTACCTTTTCCTACCATTCTGTCCATATTATATAACGTTTTAGCACTAAAGTAGTTAGTTTCTTGACTGACAGATGGGCTGTGATATAATTAATTTCGGCTTCACAGGTTAGAACACGGTGCTTTAAAGCTGAGGGACTCGCGGCATCACGGTCTGTCTCGGCTTTTTCATGTGTCGGATGTGAATATGTCCAAAAAATACGATGTCATTATTATCGGGGGCGGCCCGGCCGGCATCTTCGCGGCGCTGGAGCTGGCCCGGAAGGACGGCCTGAGCGTTCTCCTGTTGGAGAAGGGCAAAGACCTGAGCCAGCGCCGCTGCCCGGTGCGGGACACGGGCGGTGCCTGCGTTGCATGCCAGCCCTGCAATCTGGTGTGCGGACTGGGAGGGGCGGGGGCTTTCAGCGACGGCAAACTGGTGCTTTCTTCGAATGTCGGCGGGCACCTTGTCGAATATCTCGGCGAAAAGCGCACCAGCGCCCTGATAAAATACGTCGATGATCTGTATCTTAAATTCGGCGCATCCAAAAAACTTTTCACCGGCGCTGGCACCGTTAAAGCCATCGGGCAGCGTGCCAGCCGGGCGGGACTACGTTTGATACCAATGCCGGTGCGGCATATGGGGACGGAAAACTGCTATGAAGTCCTTAAAGCGATGCAGGACTACCTGCATCCACGGCTGGAGTTGAAGCTCGACGTCATGGCGGCGAAGGTGCTGGCGGATGAGGGTAGGGTGAAAGGTGTGGAAACCGAGGCTGGCGAGAAATTTTTCTGCCGGTATCTTGTCCTGGCGCCGGGCAGAGAAGGCGCCGACTGGCTTTATCGCGAGGCGGGACGCCTGCATCTCACCATACGCAATAATCCCATCGACGTCGGCGTGCGGGTGGAAGTGCCTTTTGCCACCATGAAGGAATTTACCGACATCCTGTACGAAATCAAGCTGGAATATATGTCGCCGAGCTTTAACGACCGTATCCGGACATTTTGCATGTGCCCGGCCGGGGAAGTCATTACGGAATCGACCGGCGGTACCGACCCCGTGGTGACGGTCAACGGCCACAGCTACGCCGGACAGAAGAGCGAAAACACCAATTTCGCTTTGCTGGTGAGTACGGATTTCACCCGGCCTTTCCACGAGCCTATTGCTTACGGTAAATATCTGGCCAAGCTGGCTAATCTGTTGGGAGGAGGGGTATTAGTGCAGCGCTTCGGCGACCTCATGGCGGGCCGGCGCTCCACCCCCGAGCGCATCGAGCTGGGCAAGGTAAAGCCGACCCTCCGGAGCGCCACCCCCGGCGATTTAAGTTTTGCTTTACCCTTCCGGCACCTTACCGGTCTTATCGAAATGCTGATGGCGATGGATAAGTTGATTCCGGGTGTCGCCTCCGATGAAACTCTGCTCTACGGCATCGAGGTCAAGTTCTATTCGTTTCGTCCCCAGCTCAGCGCCTGCCTCGAGACGGAAGTCAAAAATATGTTCGCCGTCGGCGATGGCACGGGCGTGAGTCGCGGCCTGGTGCAGGCATCGGCCTCCGGCGTGGTGGCGGCGGAGGAAATTATAAAGAGAATAAAGGGAACCTAACAACCTATTTAGTAAATAGTGTCTAGGCCATGGTTGATGTCTTGTACTCACTCCCCCTTAATACTCTGGTTTCTTAAGGGAGTAGCCCGCCGAGAGGGGCGCTAGCCCCTCTCCATTATCCCTCCCCTCTCCAGCCGGTTGAAAAACTGCTTGTTATCATGTTGCAGGCTGGAGAGGGGACAGGGGTGAGGTTGAATTGTGCAATCAAATGCCGACTATAACTCCCAGAGCTTCCCTTGACAGTTATCTCGCCGCCATCTACAATGATAACGTGTGTTTCGTATATCATGCGAACACCGATTTGGAAGGGGAGTGATGCTCATTGGCTGAAGTTACCGCTGGCCAGGATGAAAACTTTGATAGCTTGCTGAAGCGGTTCAACCGGAAGGTACAGCAGGACGGCATATTGGCGGAGTTGCGCCGCCGGGAACACTATGAGAAACCCAGCGTCAAACGCAAGCGGAAGAAGGCGGCCAAGAAACGCGGTTCCGCCCGGACGGGCCGGATATTCCGGCGGGCGAGCCCCCGCTAGCTTTTATATTCGCGGAAATATCAACCGATAGACGGGTCATCTGATGGAGCAGGCAGCCGACCTCAGGAAAAAGTTGTCCGATGACCTCAAGCAGGCCATGAGGAGCGGCGACACGGTCAGGCGCGACACGCTCCGCATGCTGATAGCCTCCGTCAATAACGCCGAAATCGCCAAGCAGTCCGCCCTGGATAATGCCGATGTCCTCGGCGTCATTTCCAAAGACGTCAAAAGGCACCAGGAGAGCATCGACGCTTTTAAAAAGGGTAACCGGCCGGACCTGGTAGCCAAAGAAGAAGCGGAAATGGCGGTCCTCCAGGGCTATTTGCCGAAGCAGATGAGCCGCGACGAAATCATGGCGGCGGCACGCGAGGTCATCGCGGCTTTAGGCGCGAAGGGCATGGGGGACAAGGGCAAGGTCATGCAGCAGTTGATGCCCGGGCTTAAGGGTAAGGCCGACGGCAAAGAAATCAACGACGTCGTGACGGGGCTGCTGCAGCAGTAAAATTAAGTTAGCGCCTTCTCCAGTTCCCCGCAAAGTCTTTCTGTTTTCATCCCGGAATCGATTAATCCCCACGGCAGTTTTTGCCCGGTGTCCCACTTTTGATTTACATAATAATCAATATCTAGTTTTTGAGTCTCGATGGCGTTACGCCAGCCGGCTAAGGAAATTTCCTCCATGTCGGTTAAGACTTTAGCCAGCTTTTCATCCCCCCGCGAAAGCGCCCCCTGGATTTGACTCCACGCGGGGCTTTCCTCGTTCACCTTGACGCCTTTCAGGGGCAGACTGCTCCTCAATATCGCCAGGCGGCGGTTCAGCGTTTCCTGTGATGCCATCGGCAGCCACTGGAAGGGCGTGCCGGCTTTAGGCACGAAAGGCGCTACGTTAAGGATAATGCGCATGTTGCTCCGCCGCCTTTCCAGGCGGTCTTTTATCGCCAGCGTCAGCCTGACAATGTCCTCGGCATCGTCATCGGTCTCGGTCGGCAGGCCGACGATAAAGTAGAGTTTGAGCTGGGAAAACCGGTGCCCGGCAATCCTGTCGACCGTTTCGAGGATATTGTCCTCGGAGATGTCTTTATTGATTACCTGTCTCAGGCGCATGGAGCCGGCCTCGGGGGCGATGGTGATGGTCTGCGCTTTACCTTTGTCCAGGGCGTTGAGGATTTCGTCCGAGAGTGTCTCTATTCTTAGCGAGCTGATGGATATTTCGGCGTTTAGCTTGAGCAGCCCGTCGAGTATCTCGTTTATCTGCGGGTGGTCGGTGACGGCCGGTCCCACTAGCCCGATGCGCCTCCGGTGGTGCAGGCCTTCCCACGCCTGCTTGATGATTTTTTCCGCGTTGCGGCAGCGCATGGGGGCGAAAGCGGTATTTACCAGGCAGAAACGGCAGCCCCTCGGGCAGCCCCGCTCCGCCTCGATAAGGTACAGTTCGCCGAGTTCCGTGTCCGGCGTGAGCACTACCGAGGTCACCGGGAAATCGTCGAGGTTTTTGGCATACTGGCGGGCGACCGTCTTTTCCGGGGGATGCGACGGCACGTAGACGCCGGGCAGCGCGGCCAGCGCTTTGAGCAGGGCGTCTCTTGGCCCGCCCATGCCGCCGAAAAGCACGGGAATCATGTCGGGCAATATCGCTTCCGCCTCGCCGATGCCGAAGCCGTCGAAAAACGGCGCCAGCGGCATGGGGTTGGCGGTCACGCAGGGCCCCCCGGCGATGACCAGCGGCTGGCTTTCGTCGCGTTCGTTCGCGAGGAGCGGGATTCCGGCCGCCTTAAGAATATTGACCACGTTGAAATAGTCCAGCTCGTAGGAAATGGAGAAAGCGAGCACGGCAAAATCGGAGAGCGGCCGCCCGGATTCCAGGGCAAGGGGAATATTTTTCTCCGTCGTATCGAGGAAGGCGCGCTCGCAGACGACCCTTAGGTTATTGTTCAGCAGCTTATAGATGGCGTGAACGCCCAGGTTGGACATTCCCAGGTAGTAGGAGTTGGGGTAGATGAGGGCAAAGGGCAGTCTCCCGCCCCAGTCTTTGACGATGGTGCCGTCCTCTTTCAGCGTGCGCGCGCCGGGGCGCCCCTTGATCTCCCGGGGTTTTTTACCCTTGTCCTTCATCAGCATCTTACCCGCTACCCTTGGCTATTTCCAGCAGTCCTTGAGCAAACGGGCGTTAATCGGTATGACCCGGTCGGCCACGGCCCTTAGTTGCTGGGAAGTGCCCTGCTTGCCGAACAGGGCAACCTCGACGTGCTTGCCGTTGTCTTTGACGGCTTGGACCGCTCCGGCGAAGTCATTATCTCCTGCCACCAGAATCGCGACATCGTAATTGCCTTTATAGCTGTGGGTTATCATATCGGTCGCCAGCTGGACGTCGGTGCCCTTTTCGTAGGGAGGGACGTTGGGCCAGTTATTGGTATAGACCAGGCGCCCCAGGCGCAGTTCTGTATAGGGGATGGCGTTGATGCCGGCGAAGAAGGCCTGCTGCTGCTTATAAAGCTCGGGCTCCTGCTTCTGGCCTACCCTGGCGTTATAATAATAGATTCTGATGAGCTGCCGCCGGTTTATCAGTTTGCGGCAGAACCTCCCGAGGTCGAGGTCGGTCCGGCCGAAGTGGTTTTTCAACGAATGATAGAGGTTGCTCCCGTCGATGAATACCATGACTCTTTCCATCATGTATCACCTCCTTTCTTTGGAAATATTACATTATTATTATATCGCGTTTTATGGTAAGAATGCGACTTTATTCAGTGGGTAAAACATTGCCTGACTCTGAACGCAAATGCTATAATTGTTCGCATATCTTTCCTTTAGCCGGAAGGAAAAACGTATTTTTAGGGTGGATTATGAAGTTAAGCCGTGAAGAGGTACTGCACATCGCCCGACTGGCGCGGGTGGCTTTAACCGAGGACGAAATCACGCGCCTGAGCGAGCAGCTGTCTAACTTGCTGGAAAATTTCGAGATCTTACAGGGGGTGGATACCGAGGGCGTGTTTCCTACTGCTCAATCGGTGACGCTCCAGAGCGTGATGCGGGAAGATGCCGTGGCTCCCTCTCTCCCTCCGGAGGATATTCTGGCTAACGCCCCGCGGCGGGAGGGCGATTACTTTAGAGTCAGGGCGGTTCTCGAATAAATAGTCCGCGAGGATACCTTTATATATATTATGCCGGTCGGCAAGGTTAACGATTGAGGAGGCTGATTTGACTTCAGATTTGACCCGGTTGACCATCCACGAAGCGCACCAGTTGCTTATGGGGAAGAAGGTATCCTCCGTCGAGCTGACGCAAGCCTACCTGGAGCGTATCCGCCGCTTGGAGCCGGAGGTCAGGGCTTTTATGACGGTCACCGAAGAGCTTGCCCTGGAACGGGCGGGCCGGGCGGACGAAGCTATCGCCGCGGGTAAGGGCGGCACTCTTACCGGTATCCCGCTGGCGATTAAGGACGTTATCTGCACTAAAGGCGTGCGGACCACCTGCTCCTCGAGGATGCTGGAGAATTTCGTGCCTCCTTACGACGCCGCCGTCATGGAGAAGCTCAACGCCGCCGGGGCGGTGATGGTGGGCAAGACCAATATGGACGAGTTCGCCATGGGTTCGTCGACGGAGAACTCGGCGTTTTTCCCCACCCACAACCCCTGGGACCTGGCGCGCGTGCCCGGCGGCTCGAGCGGCGGTTCGGCGGTGGCGGTGGCGGCCGGCGAGGCGGCCGGTGCCCTGGGGTCGGATACCGGCGGCAGCATCCGCCAGCCGGCGGGCTTTTGCAGCGTCGTCGGTCTGAAGCCGACTTACGGCCGGGTGAGCCGCTACGGACTGGTCGCTTTCGCCAGCTCGCTCGACCAGATCGGCCCGCTGACCCAGGACGTCACCGATTGCGCTATTGTGATGAACGCCATCTCGGGCCATGATAAGCGGGATTCGACTTCTGTCCCCGAGCCGGTGCCGGACTATACGCAAAGCCTGAAGGCGGATTTAAAGGGTATGAGACTCGGCATCCCTAAGGAGTATTACGTCGAGGGCATGCAGCCGGGGGTGGCGTCTGCTCATGAAAGCCGCCATCAAAAAGCTTGAGGAGCTGGGGGCAAAGCTGGAGGAGGTGTCGCTGCCCCACACCCCTTATGCCCTCGCGGTCTATTACATCATCGCCCCCAGCGAGGCTTCCGCCAACCTGGCGCGCTATGACGGCGTCAAGTACGGTTACTCTTATAAGGGCGAACCATGTGGGAGGCGCATGGGAAGACCCGGCAGAACGGCTTCGGGCCGGAGGTCAAGCGCCGCATCATGCTGGGCACTTATGCCCTTTCCGCCGGCTATTATGATGCCTATTATTTGAAAGCCCAGAAGGTACGCACACTGATCCGGCGTGAGTTTGATGCTGTCTTTGAGAAATACGACGCCCTGGTCACACCCACCTCCCCCACCGTCCCCTTTAAAATAGGGGAGAAGACGAATGACCCTCTCGCCATGTACCTTAGCGACGTTTGCACCCTGCCCATAAATATCGCCGGGGTGCCGGGCATCTCTGTTCCGGCAGGCTTTGTCGATGGTTTGCCCGTAGGCATGCAGATTATCGGCAAGCACTTCAGCGAGGATACTATCCTACGTGTCGCTTACGCCTACGAGCAGGCGACCGGGTGGCACAATCAGAGGG